>JALUGO010000001.1 GCA_027051905.1 Desulfurobacteriaceae bacterium
TAATTGTTCCTGGATTTGCGACTATCTTTGTTGCACCTACCGAGATGTAGAGTCCCCCAGATGCTGCAACGGACTCCATTGAGACAACTACTGGTTTTTCTCTTGTCAGCTTAACAACCTTGTCGTGGATCTCCTGACACGCTCCGACGACTCCTCCGGGGGAGTTGACCCTTAGAATTACAGCTTTTACTTCCTTTTCCTTTTCAGCCCTATCTAAGAGCTCCAGGTAGCCGTCTGCCTCTCTTATTACTCCAGCAACCTTTATGACCGCTACTTTTCCCCTTCCTATCTCTATTCCATCTACCGGCTTTTTGAGAATGGAGGAGATACCCCAACTGATAAACGATGAAACTATAAGGACTAAAATGACTATTAGAAAAGTTTTATACCTATTCATGACCTCTCTCCGACGTTAAAGTGTAGTTTTACGAACCTGTGGAGCTCTCCCTTAGGAATCTTTTTTAGGAGTTCTCTGTTTCCTACGTTTCCCTCTTTAACTTCAAACCCTAGCTCCTCAGAGAGCTCCTTGAGAGCCTTTAACCTTTCCGCCTTTGCAACTATTGAGGCTGCAGCTACTACCGGATCAGACTCTCCCTTTTCCCTCACAGTAATCTTTACTTCTTTAAACTGCTTTTTTAAAGCCTCCTCAAGCCTAGAGCTGAACTTGTCAACTATGATCTCTTTTGCTGAACACCTCTCCAGTAGTTTTTCTAGGAGATTTATGTATAGGTGTTCTAGATAACGGTTAACGTTTTTAAACTTTTTGTATTCTCTGTTATACCTCTCCGGTTTAACTACTCGGACCGCTCCTTTGCAGCTCTTCTTTATCTTCTCTGCAATCTCTATTAGCTTTTCAGAGGGAACCTTTTTAGAGTCCTTTACCTCCATTAAAAGGAGTTCCTTCAGACAGTTCCTATCTGCACACACGCAAGCTACAACGAGGGGACCGAAGAACTCTCCCTTTCCCGTCTCGTCACACCCTACCCTGGGCAAGTTCCTCTCAAGTTTGAGGAGCTCCTTAACCACCTCTTCCTTTAACTTTTCTCTCTTCTTTCCGGAATAAACAATACTTCCAGACTCGTAAATCGTCAGTTCACCGCCGTTCAGTTTCAGCCTGTAGGCTGCATAACGGGGAGGTTTTTCCTCCTCTGCTCCTCTCTCCTTGAGTTTCTTTACTAAAGCTTCTGTTTTCTCCCTCTCTAATTTCACTTCCTATTTACCTCAAGGCCTATACCTGCTTCCGGTCCGTAGTAGCTATTGTATCTTAGCTCAAGGTAGTAGTTTCTGTTGAGGAAAATCTGGATACTTCCTCCATACTCAGGATTCTGCCCTGTAGTTCCGTAACCAACTAGTCTTATTCTCTTTGCTATTCTCTTTGCTACCGTAAGCTTCGCTACAGTTTCTCCGTACTTCGTTATGTAAGGTTCGATGGAAAAACTCTCTAGTTTAAGAGTTTCCTGAAACTTCGTTTCAAAAGGCTTAAAAAGCGACGCAGTGGCGTAATAGGCTACTTGAATAGCAGGGAAGAGCTCTGAACTTGCCTCAATTTCCTCCGGCGAAGCGCCGGTCATTATTAGATTCAGTATTTGCTCTCTAGTTAACGGTGGATCGGAAGAAAGGTATATCGTTAGGTCGTTGAAACTTCCCTCTATTTTCATGTATATGTAGTAACCTGAAATGTAAGTGCTTGCTAGAATGTCAACTCTTCCTTTCTTTTTATAGAGATCTACAATAGTACCGGTT
>JALUGO010000002.1 GCA_027051905.1 Desulfurobacteriaceae bacterium
GTTGTAAACAACAACGCCGCTGCAGTTCTTTTGGTTCTTTCAGCCCTTGCAAAGGGAAAGGAGGTAATAGTTTCAAGGGGGGAACTTATAGAGATAGGGGGCTCTTTCAGAATTCCAGACGTTATGGAGCAGAGCGGAGCTCTCCTCAGAGAAGTTGGAACCACCAACAAAACCCACCTATGGGACTACGAAAACGCAATAAACGAGAATACAGCCCTTCTTATGAAAGTTCACACAAGCAACTACAGGATTTTGGGCTTTACAGAATCTGTATCAACAAAGGAGCTTGTTAACCTCGGCAGGAAGTACGGAATCCCTGTTTATGAAGACCTTGGAAGTGGTAGCTTTATAGACGTCACAAAACTCGGGTTCTCTTACGAGCCTACAGTTCAGGACGTTTTAAAAAGTGGCGTTGACGTTGTCTCTTTCAGCGGAGACAAGCTTCTGGGAGGCGCTCAGGCTGGGATAATTTTAGGGAAGAAGGAACTTCTCAAGAAGATAAAGAGACACCCCTTAAACAGAGCTCTCCGTATAGACAAGATGACGCTGGCAGTCCTTGAAGCCACCCTCGTTTACTACCTGGACGAGTCCCTCGCTCTTAAAGAGGTGCCTGTCTGGAAGTTTCTCTCCCAGAAGCCCCATGAGGTTGAGTTTAAGGCGAAAGAGCTAGTTAGGATTCTAAACAGAGAAGGGTTTAAAGGTACCGCTGAAATAGTAAGAGATAGAACGGAAGTGGGAGGAGGGGCTCTCCCCCTTCAAACTCTACCAACCTACTGCGTAAAAGTGGAGTTGGAAGGGCTTTCAGCTTTAGAAATAGACAGGAAAATGAGAAGTTTCTACCCACCGGTTGTTGGTAGAATAAAAGAAGACGCTTATCTCGTTGACATGTTTACAGTTTTTGAGACAGAGATTCCGGTTATAGCGAAGCACGTACTGAAACTGGGGACGTAAATGGTACCTCTTCTTCTGATAGCTATTTTGATACTCTTTCCTGCAGAGGCAATCTCTCAGGAGCTCTACTCCTACTACCTCCTCTCTCAGGAGCTTAAAGTTCTGTCTGCCACGAAGGAGAGCCTTCCCTACTCGGAAGTTCCCCGTTACACTAGAGTAATTACCAGGGAACAGATTGACAGGTGGGGAGTAAGAAACCTCTTTGAGCTCCTTGATAGGCTTCCGGAGTTTTACTGCTGGAAGAGTTACTTTGGTCTAAAGGCTGTTGGAGCTCTAGGAGTTAGGCAAAGTTATTATTCAGAGAAGATACAAGTTCTGATAGATGGCCTTCCAATAACGGACCCTTCAAACGGTTCCTCGTTCAGCGTTAACGACATATTCTCACTCTCAAACGTGAAACAGGTTGAAATCATCTACGGTCCAATGACTTCACTTTACGGCTTTAACGCTTCACTTGCTGTAATAAACCTTGTTACCTACTCTCCTTCAGATAAGTCTTTGAATATTGAATCTTCCTTAAGCACCGGAGGAGATACCTATACTTCCCTTTTTAAGAGCTTTAAAAAAGGAGGTTTTAAAGGCGCTTTTGCTGTAAACTACTCTGAAGAAAGGTCGCCTCACAAGAGTTACACAGACTTTTTAGGAGTTTCAAGGAACTTTTCTTCATTGAGAAAGGACTTCGTTTTCTATTTGAAAGTTAAACACTCCTCTGGTTTCTACCTTAAGAGCTATACAGTTGATAGAGATGAGAACTTTCCTTTAACTC
>JALUGO010000003.1 GCA_027051905.1 Desulfurobacteriaceae bacterium
TGTGAGACCTCTCATTAAAGGACGAAATTTGGTTTACAGGGTAAACCCGAAAGACATAGCGTTTATAAACGCCATTTTTGAGTGGTACCATGAAGTTGCAACAGTCAGAACCAGAGATCCGAAAGAGGGACTTATAGAGCTCTGGATAGCCCCCGACTTCTTCGACGATGCGATGAAGGCCGTTGAATACCTTAAGAACTTCGTTGATAAAATGGAGTTTGTAGAAGAGGTGGGAGACAATTGGTGGAAAGAATAGCGTTATGTCTTTCTTTTAGGGTGTGAACTGCTAACGGCTAAAACTGTACTCTCTACAGTAAGTTTGGAACAATCCTGCTTTTAGGGTTTTTTTTAAACCCTGACTATATAATTTCCGAACCAAACTTCTGGAGGAGTATAGATGCCTAAGGTTATTTTAGTTAGACACGGTAAAACAGTGTGGAACGCAGAGGGAAGATATCAGGGGAAAATGGACATTCCCCTTAACGAAGAAGGAAAAGAGCAGGCAAAGAGGGTTGGAGAAGCTCTCAAGGATTTTCCCGTTAAAGCTGTCTTTTCCAGTCCACTTTCAAGATGCAGAGATACGGCTCAGGAAATTGCAAAACACCACGGACTTGAAGTTCAAATCAAAGAAGGTTTTAAGGAGATTGACCACGGAGAGTGGGAAGGGATGCTGGCCTCTGAGGTTGAGGAAAAATACTCGGAGCTCCTTAAACTCTGGAGGACGAGGCCGGCAGAGGTGAAAATGCCGGGAGGAGAGAGTTTGAAAGACGTTTACGACAGAGCTGTTAAGGCGTTTGAAGAGGTTGTCTCTCAGTTCTCTCCTGAAGACCTTATTGTTGTTGTAGGCCACGATGCCACAAACAAGGTTCTTATGTGCCATCTACTTGGGGTAGATCTGAATAAGTTCTGGGCCTTTAAACAGGCCAACTGCGGAATTACCGTTCTTGAGTACGAGCCTGAAACAGGTCAGGTTGTTGTTCACGTTGCAAACGCTACAGGACACCTCGGTAAGGATATAGACTTTGAAGTTCAGAAGTCCCTCTAATGGTTCTGGTTAACCTGAAGTCTCACTTTGGTAGTTTTACAAAAGGAAAATTCCTCGAGCGGGTGAACCGGTTTGTCGTTCTGGTTGAAGTTAACGGAGAGGAGAAGAGAGCACATCTAAGCGATACCGGAAGGCTTGGGGAGCTCCTTAAGGAGGGAGCTCCCGTCCTTCTCGCTCCAAATCCTAAAGGAAAACTGGACTACAAGTTTGTAGCCGTTAAAAGCGGTCTAGATTGGGTTCTCTTAAACACTTCTGTTCACTCACTAATTGCAAGGAGGATTATAGAAGAAGGCCTTCTTGGTTTTAAACCAAAAGAGTTAAAGTCTGAGTTCCGCTTCGGCAGAAGTCGAATAGACTTCCTGATAGACGGAAATTTACTTCTGGAAGTGAAAGGTTGTAACCTCGTAAGGAGAGAGGTTTGTCTTTTCCCAGATGCCCCTACGGAAAGAGGGCGTCGTCACGTAGAAGAACTTGTCTCTGCAGTTAAAAAGGGATACCGAGGAGCGCTACTCTTTTTAGCCTTCCGTAGTTGTCGCTCTTTTCTCCCAAATAGAGAGACAGATCCCAAGTT
>JALUGO010000004.1 GCA_027051905.1 Desulfurobacteriaceae bacterium
TGGAGAGACAACTCCCGACGGACTCTTTACCGTTGAGGAGTACGAGTGTATGGGACTGTGTGACGGAGCTCCCGCCGTAACAGTAAACGAAGACAGGTACACAAACGTTGAGGTGGAGGAGCTCCCTCAAATTCTCAGGAAATACGGCTGGAAGGGTAAAGATGGAGAAACTGCTCCTTAGAAACATTGATAAAGAGAACTCCCACACGATAGATGTTTACCTGAAAAACGGCGGCTACCAATCCTTGAAGAAAGCCTTAAAGGAGATGTCCCCAGAGGACGTTGTTGAGGAGGTAAAGCTCAGCGGCCTCAGGGGGCGTGGAGGGGCAGGCTTCCCTACAGGGTTAAAGTGGGAGTTTGCCGCCGCCGACGTTAAGGAGCCCAAGTTCTTCGTCTGCAACGCAGATGAGGGTGAACCCTGCACTTTTAAAGACAGGGTAATCATTGAGAAAGATCCTCACGCCCTCATAGAGGGGATGCTGATAGGAGCCTACGCAACCGGCTGCCGCTACGGTTACATCTACCTGAGAGGTGAGTATCCAATAGGGAAGAAGATTTTAGAGAGGGCTATTGCAGAAGCCTACGAGAAAGGCTTCCTTGGAGAGAACATTCTTGGAACAGATTTCTCCTTTGATCTCTACGTCCACAGCGGTGCAGGTGCCTACATCTGCGGTGAAGAAACTGCCCTTATAGAATCTTTAGAAGGAAAGAGGGGAGAGCCCCGGATTAAGCCACCTTTCCCGGTTAACGCAGGGTATCTGTGGAAGCCTACTGTTGTGAACAACGTTGAAACCCTTGCAAACATTCCACTCATTATTGAAAGAGGCGGAAAGTGGTATTCGGGAATAGGCTCTCCAGACTGCCCGGGGCCAAAGCTCTACCCTGTCAGCGGTAAGGTTAAGAAACCCGGAGTTTACGAGCTTCCTATGGGAACGCCCCTATCTGAAATAATCTACGAGCACGCAGGGGGAATTGTTCAGGACAGGAAACTGAAAGCCGTTTTCCCCGGTGGCGCTTCAAGTTCAGTCCTAACTGCCGATGAGATAGATGTTCCAATGGATTTTCCATCCCTTGCAAAGGCCGGAACGATGTTAGGTTCCGGTGCGATTATGGTTCTTGACGAGACAGACTGCATAGTAAAGGCCGCCTTAAGGCTTATAGAGTTCTTCAGGCACGAGTCCTGCGGCAAGTGCACTCCCTGCAGAGAAGGGACGGATTGGCTTGTAAGACTTGTGAGGAGGATTGAGGAAGGGGAAGGAAGAGAGGAAGATTTAGACGTTATCCTCTCTGTTTCAGAGACGATGGAAAACTCCTTCTGCGGTTTAGGAATGGCAGCCCACAACCCGGTTGCCTCTTCTGTCAGGAAGTTCAGAGAGGAGTTCCTCACCCACATTAAGCTTGGCAGATGCCCTTACAGGAGAGGGTAGATGGAGAGTTTCAAGGTTGTTATAGATGGAAAGGAGTGTGAAGCATACCCAGGAGAGACCGTTTTAGAGGTTGCCGAAAGGAACGGGATTACGATTCCCGTTTTCTGCTACCACAGGGAGCTCCGCCCTGAAGGTGCCTGCAGGGTGTGTTTGGTTGAGGTTGAGGGAGCTCCTCGCCTTGTTACCGCCTGCACGCTAAAGGCAATGCCCGATATGGTTGTTAAGACAGATACTGAAAGGGTAAGGCGTGCAAGGGCTGGAGTAATAGAGCTGATACTCAACAACCACACTTTAGAGTGCCCTATCTGTGATAAGTCTGGCGAGTGTGAACTCCAGATGACCGGCTTTCGCCACGGCCCCAAAAAATCAAGGTATAAGGAGCCAAGGCGTGAGAAAGACATTGTCATCCAGGGGCCTCTCATTGAGATAGACAACGACAGGTGCATCCTCTGCCGCCGCTGTATCAGGATGTGCGGCGAGAACATGGGAAACAGAGTCCTCGGAATTCTGAACAGAGGTTATAAGGCTTACATCTCTCCCTTTAACGGGGACTTTATGGAGAGCGGCTGTGAACACTGCGGGAGCTGTGTTGACGTTTGCCCTGTTGGTTCCCTTTTAGACAGGGCTTTCAAGTATAAAGACCGCCCCTGGAGGATGGATAAGACCTGGACTACCTGTCTCTTCTGCGGTTCAGGCTGTAAGGTGGAGGTTGACTCCTACCACGGAAAGGTGAAGAGGGCTGTTGGAAGAATAGGAATAAACGACGGTCACAACAGAGGATACCTCTGCGTAAGAGGCAAGTGGGGCTGGGACGTTATCTACTCAGATAAAAGGTTGAAAGAGCCCCTTTTGAGGGTTGACGGGGAGCTCCGCAAAGTCTCCCTTGAAGAGGCCTTGAAAGTTCTAAAAGAGAAAATAGAGGGCAAGAAAATTAACCTTTTCCTTGAGAGCTCCCTCACAAACGAGGAGCTTGAGAGAATTGCTGCCGTTTTCGGAACGGAGAATGCAACCTCAGACTCTTTAGGCTTTTACAACTTCCTGAAGGGTTTTGAGAAAGTTAAAGGAACGAGAGAAACAGATAAGTTCTCCTCTATCTACGATGCCGACGCTGTTGTTGTTATCGGGGACTTCATTGATGAGATTAACCCTGTTATCTCTATGCTCTTAAGGCTTGCAGTTTTACAGAGAGGGAAGAGGCTTCTGAGGGTAGGTGTATTCCCATCTAAAAAGCTTGACTCTGTGGCCTTTTCCAAGCTCTTAGTTGACCAGACAGAAATCATAGACACCCTTAAACATGTAATACTTGGAATGATTGACACTTCCTACTCATCGGGAAATAGAGAAGTTGACACATTTATTAAGTCTTTAAGGGGTAAGAAGGTTGCCTTTGTTGTAGCCGGAACGGTCTTCTTCTCTCCGGAGGCTGAGGAGATAGGGAAGACCGTTGCATACCTTTCAGACAGAGTCGTTGGCGGAAAAGTTGTTGCAGTTCCGCCTAAGGCTAACTCGCTTAAAGTTGTTAACCTCTTTAAACTGAAGCACCCCGAAGAGCTTGATGGAGATGTGAACGTTGTTGTAAACGGTGAGCTTGAGAGGGACTTCCCCGGGGTGGAGCTCCCAAAGGCTGAGTTTACCGTTCTCTTTACGCCTTTCTACACTCCAGACGTCTCCCTGGCAGACCTTGTTATCCCTGTAGAGGTGTGGCTTGAGAAGGAAGGAACTGTTGACGGTGTAGATGGAGCCCTTGAGGTTAAAACGATTCTTGAGAAAGAGTTCTCACTCCTTAAAACCCTATCTCAGCTTCCCGTCAGAAAAGTGGTTGAAGAAAGCAGAGAAACTCCAGTTGAAAGGGTTGACGAGCCGGGGCAGAGGCTTCTTGAAAGAGAGAAAGGGGAGCTCTTCTTAACGGTTCTTTCAAACAGAACCGGCTGGAACTCTGTAAGCTACTACTCTGAAAATGTTGCAAGGGTTGCCGGAGAGAGAGTCCTGCTCCTGAATCCTGAAGATGCTCCAAACTCTGAAATGGTTAAGCTGAAGGTTGGAAGCGGAGAACTCCTCAATTCCTTTAGGAAAGATCCCTCTGTTCCTAAAGGCCACGCCGTTTTGAGAGTAGAGAGGTTGACAAGGGATATTTCGGAGCTCCTCAAAGGGCAGTTTCCAAACCTTACAGGAATAAGGTGTCAGATAGCGGAGGCTTAAAATGGTAAAGGTAGAACTTGCAAAGCAGTTTCCACTCTTTGAAAACTTCAGCGAAAAGGAGCTTCAGGAGATAGCTCAATATCTGGATTACGTGGTTTACCCCAAAGAGGAAGTTCTTTTTGAAGAGGGAGATCCCGGGGATAAGATATTCTTCATCGTTAAAGGAAGGGTTGGTCTGTATCGCCCAGACCCTTTTGGCAATCCTGTTAAGGTGGCAGTCAGCGAAGAGGGAACACCGCTAGGGGAGCTCTCATTCTTCAGTAACCACTTCCACTCCTCCAAAGGAGTGGCCCAGAAGGAAACCCACGCTCTCATACTTACACGTGAAGGTTATGAAAAACTCAAGGAAGAAGACCCTCAGTTAGCAATTAAACTGCTTGAATCCCTTGCAAAAGTCATATCCGAAAGGCTCAAAGAGATGAATAAAAAGTTCGTCGATACAACCTGCTTTATCTGGGGAGGTCCCAAGAAGTGATAAACAACCTTCTCAGTATGGCCTTTATAGTGGGCTTAATGCTTGTCGCCGTTCCGCCAATAACCTACCTTGAACGTAAAGTGCTTGGACATATGCAGCAGCGTCCAGGACCTATGGTTGTCGGTTTCCATGGAATACTTCAGCCTTTAGCAGATGCTATAAAGCTCATTTTCAAGGAAGACATTATCCCGAAGGGAGCAGATAAGCTCCTCTTTATGTTTGCTCCCTCCTTCAGCGTCTTTGCTGCTCTCCTTGCTGCTTCCGTTGTCCCTATCGGATTTATCCAGGCCGTTCCTATGAAGTCGGCACTTCTCTTCGTTATGGCAATGAGTGCCATCTCCATCTACGCTCTAATACTTGCCGGCTACTCCTCAAACGATAAGTATTCATTCCTTGCTGGAATGAGAGCTGCAGCTCAGGTTCTAGGCTACGAGCTTCCAATGGGTTTTGCCGTAATGGCTGCAGTTATCCTTTACGGAAGCTTTGACTTTAACGAGATCGTTAAGTGGCAGTCTCAACACGGCTGGGGAATTTTTTACCAGCCCATCGCATTTCTACTTTTCCTCTTCGTAATGGTTGCCGAAGTAGGAAGACCCCCTTTTGACCTTCCAGAGGGCGAAAGTGAACTCGTTGGAGGTTTCCATACAGAATACTCAGGAATGAGATTTGCTGCGTTCTTCTTCGGCGAGTATATAAACATTATCGTCCTTTCTTTAGTGGTTTCTCTTCTCTTCCTTGGAGGGTGGAGCGGTCCACTTGCCGATAAGTATCCGGCTTTAGGAGTTCTCTACCATCTTGGTAAGGCTGCCTTTTTCATCTTCCTGACCTTCTGGCTCAGGGCAACCTTTCCAAGGTATAGGTTTGATCAAATGCTCTCAATCATGTGGAAGATTCTGCTGCCCATATCAATCCTTAACCTCTTTATTGCGGCAGCAGAAGCTCTGTTTGTGGGGTAGGTGATGAACGTTGTCAAAAAGGTTGCTCTTATTGACCTTTTAAAGGGTATGTCAATAACACTGAAAACCATGTTTAAACCCACTGTTACCGTCCACTACCCTTTTGAAAAGGTTCCTCCAAGGGAGCGTTTTAGAGGTATTCATGCACTTAAACTCAACCCGGACGGTTCCTACAGGTGCGAGGCCTGTTACCTCTGTGCCGAAATGTGTCCCAGCAACGTTATAGACATGGAGATGACCGAAGGAAAGGATGGGAAAAAGGAACTTGTTGACTTTACGGTAGACCTCACAAGATGCCTCTTCTGCGGTCTCTGTGTTGAGGCCTGCCCGAGAGATGCGATAGTTATGACAGACATTTACGAGTTTTCCCAGTATGTCGTTGATAAACTTATCCTCCACAAGGAAGACTTAATGGAGCTGGGGCGTTACTATCAGGAGTGGGAGAGGAAGAGAAAATGAGGGAAATTTTCTTCTACCTGTTTGCTTTTCTCTCGGTCGCCTTTGCAGTTATCTCGGTTACCCATAGAAACGTTGTAAAGGGAGGGATTGCCCTTCTTGCTTCATTTGTTTCTCTCGGAGCTGTCTATTTCACTGCTGGAGCTGAGTTTATTGGAATCGTTCAGGTTATAGTTTACGGTGGAGCAATTGTTGTTCTCTACCTCTTCGCCCTTATGACCATGGATTTAAAGAGTTTCGGAAAGGAACCACTGAAAACCCTTTCTGTAGCCGTAGGCGGAGCTGTTTCGCTCGTTCTTTTAGTTTCCGTTCTCTACGCAGGGTATAAGTTTTACGGTGGTGTGGTTACGGCCGGAATTTCGGGAGCTAAGGAGATAGCTCTACCGCTCTTTTACAGGTTCCTTCTGCCCTTTGAAGTTGTATCTGTTCTGCTCCTTGTTGCAACTGTTGGAGCAGTAGCTGTTGGTAGGAGGGAGGAATGACAACTTTTGATTTTTTCGTTTTAAGCGGGCTCCTGTTTGCCGTTGGGCTTTTTGGAGTGATAGTCAGGAGAAACGTTATCTCTCTCTTTTTCTCTCTGGAACTTCTTCTCAACAGTGCAAACGTTCTCCTTGTAGGTTTCTCCAAGCTACAGGGTAATCTGTTTGGAGAGGTTTTCGTCTTCTTCGTTCTGGCCGTTGCAGCAGCCGAAGCCGCAGTTGGCCTTGCCGTTGTTGTTGCCCTTTACAGATACAGAAAGAGCGTTAATACTGAAGATTTCTCCATTTTGAGGTGGTAGTATGGGAGTGGGATTTTTAATAGCCGTTTTACCCTTGATCTCTTTTCTCCTTGCCGGTTTTGGTGTTCTTTTTGGCTGGAAATCTTTTAAGCGCCGTTCCCACTACTTTGGCCTTGTTACCGTTGGAATATCTCTCATCCTCTCCTTCTACGTCCTTTTTAAAGTAATGAAGGGAGCAGTTTTCAGTGAGAAGTGGTTTAACTGGATAATATCTGGCGGTCTCTCAGCTTGCTTTGGAGCCTCCATAGACTCGCTAACTGCCATAATGCTTGTTGTTGTAACCTTCGTTTCATTCTTCGTTCACATGTATTCAATAGGCTACATGCACGACGACCCTGGATATGACAGATTCTTTGCCTACTTAGGACTCTTTACATTCTCAATGCTGGTTCTTGTCCTCTCTCCCAACTTCCTCCAACTCTTTTTCGGCTGGGAAGCCGTAGGGCTTTCTTCTTACCTCCTTATAGGCTTCTGGTTTAAGAGGAAAAGGGCTGCCGATGCTGCAATAAAGGCATTCATAATGAACAGAGTCGGTGATTTCCTCTTTATATTGGGAGTTGTTGCCGTATTCTGGGTCTTTGGAAGCCTTGACTTCCACAAAGTCTTCTCTCAGGCTGGAGCTGTAAGCGCCGCAACCCTTTCCTTGATAAGTTTTCTCCTGCTTGGTGGTGCTATAGGTAAGTCTGCCCAGTTTCCACTTCACACCTGGCTGCCAGATGCCATGGAAGGCCCAACTCCAATTTCTGCTTTAATTCACGCTGCCACAATGGTTGCTGCCGGTGTTTTTATGGTTGCAAGGTGTGCTCCAATTTTTGACGGAAGCTATGTTCTCCCGATTGTCGGAGTGATCGGAGTTATAACCGCTTTCGGTGCTGCAACTATAGGTCTTACCCAGTTTGACATCAAAAGGGTTCTTGCCTACTCAACCCTCTCTCAACTTGGATACATGTTTGCAGCCCTTGGGGTTGGGGCTTACGTTTACGCCATGTTCCACCTCTTTACCCACGCCTTCTTTAAAGCCCTTCTCTTTTTGGGCTCCGGAAACGTTATCCACGCAATGAGCGGCGAACAGGACATAAGGAAGATGGGAGGTCTCTACAAGTATATGAAGATAACCGCTACCTGCTTCATAATTGGAACCCTTGCTCTTGTGGGAATTCCACCCTTTGCAGGGTTCTTCAGTAAGGATAAGATTATTTCAGCTGCTTTTGCCAACGGTCATTTAATCTTCTGGTTCTTCTTAGTGATGGGAGCTCTCCTCACAGCCCTCTACATGGGAAGGCTGGTCTTTATGGTTTTTTTCGGTGAGGAGAGATTTGATGCCAGAGAGATGAAACACCTCCACGAATCTCCGGCCGTTATGACCGTTCCTCTTATCTTCCTTGCAGTTCCCTCAATTTTTGCAGGCTTTTTGGGTGGCTGGTTTGAGAAGTTTCTGAAAAGTTCCGTTCCCAACCACGTGAGGGAGCTCTCCCACTCAACGGAGCTCCTCCTCATCACAATAACAGTTTCACTTGCACTTTTAGGTCTTCTCATCGCTGCAGTTATCTACTACTGGAGGAAGATCTCTCCGGAGGTTTTCACAGAGAATCCGGTTCTCAGACCGATTTATCTGCTTCTTTACAACAAGTATTACTTTGACGAGATATACAGCCTCCTCTTTGTAAGGGGAACCGGTTTTGGCCTTGGGAAGATTTACGCCTTCTTTGACAAATACGTAATAGACGGAATTGTTAACGGCGTTGCTTACTTTACCTCCTGGTGTGGAGAGGTTTTAAGGCTTACCCAGACCGGAGTTGTTAACAACTACGTTGCCTATTTTGGTATAGGTGTTGTTACGGTTATCTTACTTTTACTGCTTGTTTAGGGGTGTTTAGATGGTTAGCGTTATACTGCTGCTGCCGCTTTTGGGAGCTCTCTTTGTGGCTCTCTGCAGGAGCGAGGAGAGGGTTAAGTGGATAGCCCTTTTTACAACCGGTTTAACCTTCCTCCTTTCACTATACGTTCTCTTTAACTACGATATCTCCAAAGGTGGTTTCCAGTTTATAGACTACGGCTCCTGGCTTCCTACGTTTTCAATAAAGTATAAAGTTGGTGTTGACGGCCTCAGCCTCATAATGCTCATAATGACAACTCTCATCTCTTTTATTGCCGTTCCTTCTGCCTGGAGGTATATAGACCGGAGGAAGAAGCTCTTTTACGGCCTTCTCCTTCTTCTTGAAACAGCAATGATTGGAGTTTTTGTCTCCTTAGATCTTCTCCTCTTTTACATCTTCTGGGAAGCGATGCTCATCCCTATGAGCCTTATAATCGGTGTTTGGGGAGGAGAAAGGAGAATCTACTCCGCCTTAAAGTTCTTCATCTACACCTTTGCGGGAAGTATCTTCCTTCTTGTTGGAATGGTTGTCCTTGTAATTGTTTACGGCTCCGTTACCGGCAACTTCACCTTTGATATTCTCCAGCTATCCCACTTTAAACTTCCACTTGAGCTTCAGAAGTGGCTCTTCTGGGCATTTTTCATCGCCTTTGCCGTTAAAGTTCCTGTCTTTCCCTTCCATACATGGCTTCCAGATGCCCACGTTGAGGCGCCAACTCCCGGCAGTGTCATCCTTGCCGGAGTTCTCCTTAAAATGGGAACCTACGGCTTTTTAAGGTTTTCACTTCCCTTCTTCCCTGATGCTTACAGGCTCTACGCTCCCGTTATCTTTATTCTGGGAATTATTGCCATCATCTACACAGCCCTTGTTGCCCTCGTTCAGGAAGATGTTAAGAAGATTGTTGCCTACAGCTCCGTTTCCCACATGGGATTTGTGATGATAGGCCTTTTCTCACTGAACGTTCAGGGAATTGAGGGGGCAATCTTCCAGATGCTCAACCACGGCCTTGTTTCAGCTGCCCTCTTCTTCATCGTTGGAGCTATCTATGAAAGACTTCATACAAGGAAAGTTGAGAAAATGGGAGGACTTGCTTCCTTTGCTCCTAAACTTGCAGCCCTTGCAATGCTATTTACTATGGCTTCTGTAGGTCTTCCAGGAACAAGCTCCTTCATAGGTGAGTTCCTTACTATTCTTGGCGGTTACAGAGCTGCCCACTGGGTCGGTTACCTTATGGCTCTTGGGGTTATCTTCGGTGCTGCCTACATGCTCTACATGTATAGAAACGTTTTCTTCCTTGAACCTAAAGTTCTCTCCTTCAAAGACCTTGACCTGAGGGAGTTTTTAGCCCTTGGATTTATAGCCCTTCTCGTTATCTGGTGGGGGTTTAACCCTGAGTTTATTATGAAGTTTATTCACGGCTACACAGCTTCGCTTCTTGGGGGAGTTTAAATGGAGCTTAACGTAAAGCTGCTCTTTCCTGAGTTTTTCGTTCTAACGGCTGCCGTTGTGGGGATACTAATTGACCTTCTTCTTCCAAAGAGGATGAAGAACGGTTTCTTCGCCACGTTTTCGGTTTTTGTCCTGTTTATCTGTGTCTTCCTCGTTCTCTTCTCATCACCCTTTGTTCCAGAAGAGGCCTTCAACGGCTTTGTGAAGAAAGACCTTTTAACCGGCCTTTCACAGGTTCTTATACTCTTTTCCTCTCTGATTGCCGTTTTTGTCAGCTACGGCTTTCTGAAGAAGTTTGATACAGACTACGTAGGTGAGTTCTACTATACGCTCCTCTTTGCCGTTTTTGGTGCAATGTTAATGGTTTCTGCTAACGAACTTGCAACTCTTTTTGTTTCTTTAGAGGTTATGTCCATCTCTGTCTACATCCTTTCAGCCCTTTTCAGGAAAGACTACAGAGGTAAGGAGGCAGCTCTTAAATACTTCATAATGGGTTCTGTGGGAGCTGCCGTTATCGTCTATGGCTTTGCACTCCTTTACGGTCTTTCAGGTTCAACACTTTACGGAGAGGTTGGTAGAGCAATTTCTACGCTCTCTTTTCCCGTTCTCCTCTCTTTAGCCCTTGTCATTTCGGGATTTCTCTTTAAACTTGGGGCAGTTCCATTCCACGGCTGGACGCCAGACGTTTACCACGGAGCTCCCACTCCCGTAACCCTCTTTATGGGAGCTGTTGTCAAAATTGCTGCCTTTGTTGCTCTTCTTAAGCTCTTCTATCCGGTTTTCCTTCCGCTTGTCTCTGAGTGGGGAGAGGTCTTTGCTGTTATAGGCGTTGTTTCCGCCTTTGCTGGAGCTCTCATGGCGCTCCGCCAGGAAAATGTTAAGAGAATGCTTGCCTACTCTGCAATTTCCCATACCGGCGTTGTTCTAACAGCCCTTGTTTCCGTTCCTGCTGTTGCAGTTTTCTCAGTTCTCTTCTACTTATTTGCCTACGCTTTTATGACAGTTGCGGCCTTCGGTTTCGTCTCCCTTTTAACGGAAAATGGCTTTAAAGGAGAGAACCTCTCAGATTGGAGGAACCTCTACGGGAAGTCTCCGTTTCTTGCCTTATCGCTGGTCGTTATCTTCATGTCTCTGGCCGGAATTCCACCTCTCTTTGGCTTCTGGGCTAAGTTCTACATCCTTGTTGCCCTTGTTAAGGTAGGAAAGGTGGGAATTGCTGTTGCCATACTTGTTGCCAGTGTCATCTCCCTCTACTTCTACCTAAGACCTGTTGTCTACGCCTTTATGAGGAAGGGTGAGGCTGTTCTTCCTCCTGTTGAGCCCTTTGAGCTTGGAGCCGTTGCCGTTACTGTTCTTTTCCTGATAATCTTTGGCCTCTTTCCTGAGCTCATCTCTCAGGCTTCAATCTTTGCCCTCAGCTCCTTCCTCAGGGGGATAATTTGAGGGAGCTCTACCGCAAAATCCCTAAAGTTGACAGATTCCTTCAGGATGAAGAGCTCCTTGAAATCCTTGACGGGAAACCTCCCTTCTTTCTGAAAAAGGCAGTTGATGCGGTTTTAACCCGTTTAAGGGAGAAAATTGCAACGGGAGAGGTGGAGGACTTCTCCTACGAGGAGTTAAAAGAGGAGGTAAAAAGAGAGCTCCTCTCGCTCCTCAGGCCTAAACTCCACAAAGTTATAAATGCAACCGGCGTTGTTCTCCATACAAATTTAGGGAGAGCTCCCATCTCTCCCTCGGTTGCAGAACACCTGAAAGAGATAATCACAGGCTACTCAAACCTTGAGTACGACCTTGAAAAGGGAAAACGGGGGCTTCGCTACAGAAACCTTGAGTGGATACTGAGAGAGCTTACAGGAGCTGAAGACGTTTGCGTTGTAAACAACAATGCCGGTGCAGTTCTCCTTGTCCTCTCAGCCCTTGCAAAGGGAAAAGAAGTAATAGTTTCAAGAGGAGAGCTCATAGAGATAGGGGGCTCTTTCAGAATTCCAGACGTTATGGAACAGAGCGGAGCTCTCCTGAAAGAGGTTGGAACCACCAACAAAACCCATCCATGGGACTACGAAAACGCCATAAACGAGAACACAGCCCTCCTTATGAAAGTTCACACCAGCAACTACAGGATTTTAGGCTTTACAGAGTCTGTATCAACAAAAGAGCTCGTTGAGATTGGCCGTAAATACGGAATCCCTGTTTATGAAGACCTTGGAAGCGGTAGCTTCATAGACGTTACAAAGTTAGGACTTTCCTACGAGCCCACAGTTCAGGACGTTTTAAAGAGCGGCGTTGACGTTGTCTCTTTCAGCGGCGATAAACTCCTTGGGGGTGCCCAGGCCGGGATAATACTGGGGAAGAAGGAGCTCCTCCAGAAAATAAAGAAACACCCTCTCAACAGAGCCCTCAGAATAGACAAAATGACCCTTGCAGTTCTTGAAGCAACTCTTATCTACTACCTAAATGAAACCCTGGCAATTAAAGAAATCCCTGTCTGGAAACTTCTTTCACAAAAACCTGAAGAAGTAAAATTCAAAGCTAAAAAACTGGTAAAGATCCTAGAAAACGAGGGTTTTCCAGGAAATGTTAAAATTTTTAAAGATAGAAGCGAAATAGGTGGAGGAGCACTTCCCCTACAAACACTTCCAACTTACTGTGTGAGAGTAGAGGTGAAGGGACTTTCCGCCCATGAAATTGACAGAAAAATGAGGAACCTATACCCACCAGTCGTTGGAAGAATAAAAGACAAAAGTTACCTGATTGACATGTTTACTGTCTTCGAAAAGGAAATTCCAATAATAGCCAGCCATCTCCTGAATCTGGAGCCATAATGAGACCCTTTGTATGGTTGATAATATTTCTTTCGTTCTTTTCCCAAACATTCTCACAGGAACTCTACTCTTATTACTTACTTTCTCAAGAACTTCAGGTTCTCTCCGCAACAAAAGAAGGCATTCCCTACTCTGATGTTCCAAGATACACAAGAATAATCACAAAAAAAGAAATAGAAAGATGGGGAGTCAAAAATCTTTTTGAACTGTTAGATAGGCTTCCTGAATTTTACTACTGGAGAAGTTATTTTGGACTTAAAGCCGTAGGTGCCTTCGGTTTAAGGCAGAGCTACTTTTCAGAAAAGATCCAGGTTTTAATAGATGGCTTACCTGTTATGGATCCCTCCAACGGCTCCTCATTCAGTGTTAACGACATATTTTCCCTTGCAAACGTTAAACAGGTAGAAATAATTTATGGCCCTATGACCTCTCTTTACGGATTCAACGCCTCTTTAGCTGTCATCAATCTGGTAACTTACAAACCCCAAGAAAAAATTCTGAACATTGAATCTTCCTTCAGTTCCGGTCACGACTCTTATCTGTCTTTTCTTAAAAGTTTCACATCAGGTAAAACTTCTGGAATAATTGCTGTGAACTACATAGAGGAGAGATCTCCCCACAGAACATACACAGACTTTTTAGGCACCTCTTCTTCTTACGCTTCTTTTAGAAAGAACTTTTCTTATTACTTCAAAATCAACCACTCATCGGGAATTTACTTAAAGAGTTATGGAATTGATAGAGACGATAACTTTCCTTTAACCCTTTCAAAAATGATATCCACAGATAATTCTTACACAGATAGAAGTGGATTCATAAATAGGATCGGATTTGAAAAGAAAAGTAATAGTTTAAAACTGAATTTTTTTCTAGATTACAACCAATTCTATCTTGAGCGTGGCTACAACTTCTGCCCATTCAATCATAGCATCTGTAGAAACATTCCTATTTTAAATGGAAATGAACCCATAGCAGTGGAGAAAAGATACGTAAAAAACCCTGGAATTGGTTTTCTTCTTATTAAAGACTTTGAGTCTTATGGAAAACTGTTCGTAGGCACAAACTACAGAGAAGCCAAACTTTACAAAACAGAACTCTACGCAAACTTTCTACCATCATCTGTAAATCTTTCAAATTTATCTAAAACAATTGTATATAACAAAGTGGTAAACTTGCCGGAAAGCGAGAAAATCCTGACACCTCATCTTAGATCCACATTTTCACCATACATACAATACTTATTCAGAAATGGAAATTATTCTATCCTATTAAACGGAAGGTGGAACAAGACCAACGATACAGGAACCCATTGGAGTTATTCCCTTTCTATTTTAAGGAAAATAAAAAATTTCAACCTGAAATTAAACACAGGTAGAGCTATAAGAATCCCTTCATTCGAAGAAATGTATATTAAAAACAATCCAATACTTAAAGGAAACCCCAATCTAAAAGTAGAAAAAGCTGACTCACTCATGCCCTCTCTTGAATACAGAAAGAACAATCTGTCAATTTCCGGTTTAGTTTACTTTTATTGGTTCAGAAATTTTATATACAAACAGAAAATCTCCAACACCACATATCAGTGGAACAATGCATCTTCAACCGTCAAAACAAAAGGAATCTCTCTATCGATCAAAAAAAGACTTTTCAACAATTACGAGTTAGAAGTGACAGGAGAAAGAATTTTCAGTATAAGCGGCTTATCATGTGACTATTTCGAATATCCAAAGAAAAAGCTAACTTTAGGAATTACTTACTACAATAGCAAAGTTACCGTTAATTCCCTATTTCTTGCTTACTCAAAGGCCTCCTCCCAAATCCCCAGCTTTAACAGAATGGATTTTAATATCCTAGTTAAATTAACTGAAAGGCAAAATCTATCCATATCTGTTAAAAATCTGCTTAATAAAAAGATTTACTATGAAAACAGAATTCCAGGAGAAGAGAGAACTTTATGGTTAAGCTGGCAATTTTCCTACTAGTCTTTGCATTTGAAGTATCTTCTCACGCCGCTGATGTTTGCATAGTTAACAGTTATTCCATACCTCCAGCCAGAAGGGTTGAAACAAGAGTTCAAGAAATCCTGAAAAAACACGGTCACAGAATTGTAAACAGAAACTGTAGGGTGAAAATTCTGATAGGAACACCTGCAATAGTAGAAGAACTTAAAAAATCAAGCGCATACAAAAAAGTTTACTCCTTTGTTCTATTCCCTGAAAAGTTTGGCTTAGAAAAGGAAAAAAATTTTTATGGAGTTAGAGTATTTCCTCTACCGGAAAAAACTTATAAAAGACTGATAAGGAAATTATATCTTGAAAAGAAAAAAGTGGCAGTACCTATTAGTGATAGCATGATATCAATTGCAAAAATATATCTTCCTGAGGATACATTTTCAATCATACCTTTCAACAACTCACCAATGGAAATCTTTGGTTCTCTACTTAAATATAAATACGTTTATATATTCCCAGATCCTAAGATTCTAAAACTCGTAAACATTACGAACTTAGTAAACTTTTGCAAAGACAACAACTTAATCATCTTTTCAGGGCTAGGTGATTTATCAAAATTTGACCTTGACTACGTTGATAAAATAGACTATGAAAAATTAGCTGAGGAATTGGTTTTCTTGGTAGAAAACGATTCAGGAAAAAGAATACTACCTTGTCCCTGTAAAGAGGAATGAAAAGCTTTAGAAGACTTTTAGCCCTACAGGTAGCAATCCTGATCGTAGGCATTCTGACATTTATTACCTTTTCAGGAATATCAATATTGAAACTCGCCTCTATCTATGAGAAAAAGCATTTGAGTCAAATTTCCACAATTCTTGCAAAGAACATTAAACTGATAACGGAGCTATACCCCAACAAATACCTGATCAAAGAGACAATGAAAAAAGTCGTAAACGAAATTCCCGCTTTAGATGGTATATGCTTTCTTAACGAGAGTAAAGAATTCTGCTATCCGAAACACCTGATAGGCAAAGTTAGATGCAAAAAAGAATACGAAATAGCGCAACTTTCTGAAGATAATATATATATATGCATACCAATATATGAAGAATATGCAACTCAATTCCTTGAAAAGAAAAAAGAGGGTTACTTTGTTGCAGTTTTTAACAATAAACATATAAATCAATTCAAAAACTTTTGGATACTAACGGGCATATTAATTTCTATGTTTTTCTTAATCACTGGCATACTGGTAATAGTATCAATATGGATAGACGTCAATGTGGACTTTAACAAACTAAGAAAATTCATATCTGAACTTAAAAGCAACATCAAACAAAGCGACATGAATATCAACGATTTTAAGGTAGAAGAAATTAGAAGAACAGCAGAACTTATACTAAAACTCACAGAAAAGATATCAAAGTTAAACGATCGTATAAAAAAGCTTGCCATAACTGACCCTCTTACAGGACTTTTCAATAGAAACTACATCAACATGTTCATAAAGACAAGCTACATTCCTCTTTGGAAGAGAAGGAAATTTCCCTTAACTGTGGCTATTCTAGATATAGATAACTTCAAATCCATAAATGATATTTACGGACATATGAAAGGAGATGAAGTCCTCAAGAAATTTGGACAAATAATCAGGAAAACAATCAGAAACAGCGACATACCTATCCGTTTCGGTGGAGAAGAGGTTCTCATAATATTTCCCTCCCCTACTAAAGAACAGGCTTTAACAGCCATTAAAAGAATTAGAGAGCAATTAATAAAGGAAAATTTTGGAATAGGCAGACCTGTAACATTCAGCTCTGGACTATCCGGTTTTCCTTCAGATATAGATAGCCCTGGTGACTTAGAAAAACTAATAGAAATTGCAGACCAAAGACTTTATAAAGCTAAGAAACTAGGAAAGAACAGAGATATTATAGATTAGCCAATTTCATCTCTAACATCTTCATAAGTTTTATATTCCTCATTTTTGAGAATAGAATCAATAAATTTATCGATATCATCTCTATCCAGGAATGTTCCCATTAGAAGCCTTCCGGTATATTCATCGTTTTTTATTTCCCAGAACATGTAAAAGTCGGGATAAACTTGTTTTAACTGTTTGTAGGCCACTCCATATTTGCTCGGTTTATTGGGATTTTGCTCTAAAAAGAAATGATTAGGAGCTACAACTATTCTTAATAGCTCTACTCCGCTTTTTGTAACTACTTTTTGAAGTCGCAGTTCATGACTCTCTTTTACTCTCATCTCTCCCTCCTGGATAAAGTTAAATTTTTATTTTTGAGTTTAAAAAGGTTTCAGAAATATAAAAGAGAAAGGGGTTGCAGACGGCAACCCCCTTAAAATAAAGGCTGTTATTTTACACAGTTAGTGCAAAGGAAGTAGTCGGTTGCTGTCTTTGGAACGTCTTCAGCTTTAACAGGCCCTACCTTCCTGGGTTTTACCCCTGGAGGTGGCGGAGTTCTGAGGGCCTTCTTCCTAGCCTCAATAATATCTTTGCAAGTTATATCCCTTGGTATTTTAAGAACCTGCTTTGGATAGATAAGGTGAGGGTTCTTTATTTTGTCTCTGTTAGCTTTATAGATGAGAGGCCACTGCCATGGATCTCCGTAGATGTAATCTTTTGCTGAGATACCCCACAGAGTATCTCCTCTTTTAACAGTATAGCTCTTTGGAAGGGATTGCCATCTTTTCAGCATTTCTTTACACTGAGATAGTCTGCTTTCAGCCTGTGCTTTAAGCTCAGCTAGTCTTCTCTGAAGAGCCTCTATCTCTGCTATCTGCTCTCTTAACCTCTGAACTTCCTGGGAGAGCTCCCCATAGCGAGCTCTCAACTCAGCTTCTTTAGCCTTAAGAAGAGCGAGTTCTTTCTGACACTTTTCAAGTTTCGTTTTAAGCTCTTCATTCTCTTTTTTAGCTTCCTGGTAAGCTTTTATAAGAGATTCAGGGTAAAAAGCAAAATCTGGAGCATATAAAACGTAAGACTCTTTTGGTGATGGACAGCCAGCCTGAGCTATGCCCAATCCCCCTAAAACAGCTATAGAAAAAGCTGCTATTAATTTTCTCATATCTTACCTCCCCAACCTGTTTTCAAGCTCTTTTATCTGCAGCTGTAAACTCTCTTTACTGGGAAGAGAGTTTAGTCTTGACTGAAGTTGCGCTTTTTCAGCCTCAAGCTGAGATATCTGAGATTTCAGATTGGCTATCTTGCTATTAAGCTCTTCCTTATGGCTTCTGCAGGCCTCAAGTTCATTTTTAAGCTCTTCATTTTCTGCCTTTAACTGCTTATACTTGACAGGAAGAGGGTTCTTAACAGATTCAGCCTCCGGCTTTGTTGAGCACATTCCGGCGAAAGAAACACCGCCATACGTAAGTATCCCCACAGATAACACTACAAGAAGTTTATTCTTCATTTTAACCTCCCTTATCCTCGTTAACTCAATTTTAACCTATTTTACTATTTTTAGATTTAAAGTTTCATTAACTAAACTTTCTCCCAATTCCTCTTCTCAAACATGTAATATAGAACCGGAATCACACCAAGAGTTAACGTTGTAGAGGCAAAAACGCCAAAGAGTATGGATATCGCAAGCCCCTGGAATATGGGATCCAAAAGGATTACTGCCGAACCAACCATAGCCGCTGCGGCAGTAAGGACTATGGGTCTCATTCTTACTGCACCGGCCTCGATTATGGAGTCTTTGAGGGGAGCTCCCTCCCTCTTCCTCATCAGAATAAAGTCAACAAGGATGATGGAATTCCTTACGACAATACCAGCAAGAGCGATAAATCCAATCATTGACGTTGCCGTAAAGTAGGCTGTCTTTCCGATAATCTTGCTCATTACCCAGTGACCGGGGATTATTCCTATCATCGTAAGGGGAATCGGAGCCATTATTATCATCGGGATAATGAAGGACTGAAACTGCCCGACTATCAGCAGGTAGATGAGGATAAGGGCAACGATAAATGCAGCTCCCATATCCCTGAAGGTTTCATAAGTAATTTGCCACTCACCGTCCCACTTCATCATCGGCTTAAAGTCACTCTCAGGAATTGACGGCGGTATGAAAGTGTATTCCAGCTTGTAACCGTCGGGAAGGGGATGGTTCTTCAGGTAGTCGTTTATAGCAAGTATTGGGTAGATAGGAGCTTCGTATTTACCAGCTACTTCTCCAATCACATAAGAAACCGGATGGAGGTTCTTGTGGTAAATAGTTTTATCTGCAAGAACTTTTTTAACCTCAACAAGCTCCCTGAGGGGAATGAGCTTTCCCTCTCTGTTCATTACAGTAAGATCTAAGAGCTTATTGATATCGTCTCTCTGGGTTCTTGGAAGACGAACAAAGATTGAAACTGGATCTGAATCGTAGAGCGTATGCGCCTCTGATACCGTTGCTCCGTTCAGGGCTATTCTGACAGTTTGAGCTACCTGAGCTTCCGTTACTCCAGATTCCCTTGCCTTTCTCCTCTTAACCTTTATCTCATACTTGTAGTGGTCTGCATCTACAAGGGTGTCTACGTCAACAACTCCCGGCGTCTTCTTAAAGACCTCCTCTACCTCTTTTGCGATTCTGCGCCTTATGCTGTCGTCCTTTCCGTAAATTTCCGCAACCAGTGTAGCCAGAACGGGAGGACCTGGAGGAACTTCAACAATTTTAACGTTGGCTTCAGGGTTAACAGCTTTTGCAGCTGCCTGTATCTTCTCTCTTTCCTCTTTTGCTATGTCGTGGGACTGCCGTTTTCTCTTATGTTTATCTATCAGGTTGATCCTGATGTCTGCTACGTTTCCGCCCTCTCTCAGGTAGTAGTGCCTTACAAGGCCGTTAAAGTCAAAGGGAGAGGCAGTTCCTATGTATGCTTCGTAGTCTGTAACTTCCGGTATTGTCTGTATGTAGTTTGTAATTGCCTTTACAACCCTTGCAGTCTCTTCCAGAGAGGTTCCTTCGGGCATATCTACAACAACCTGAAACTCGCTCTTGTTGTCAAAGGGAAGGAGCTTGACCACAACGGTTTTCGTGAAGAAGAGGGCTACGGAACCGGCCATCAGAAGGATAACGACTCCAAGGAAAGCCCATCTCTTTACAGCAGAATCAAGAAGAGGCCTTATCAGCTTGTTGTAAAGTTTGTAAGTTCTCGTTTCCTCTAAAACGATTTTCCTCTCTTCTTTTTCAGCCTCTTTTCTAAGCAGGTAGTATGCTGCCCACGGGGAGATGATAAAAGCAACCAGCAGGGAAAAGAACATTGCAATGGAGGAGTTGACAGGAATTGGCCTCATGTATGGTCCCATGAGGCCTCTAACGAAAGCCATTGGGAGGAGGGCAGCTATAACTGTGAACGTTGCAAGTATTGTGGGGTTCCCAACCTCTGCAACAGCGTAGATGGCTGCCTGAAGCGGCGGCATCTCTTTGAGTTTCAGGTGTCTGTGGATGTTTTCAACGACAACGATGGCGTCGTCAACAAGGAGTCCCAGGGTGAAGATGAGGGCAAAGAGCGTAACCCTGTTGAGTGTGTATCCGGTCAGGAGGTCAATGAAGAGCGTGAGGGCTAACGTTGTGGGGATTGCAAGGGATACAACGAGAGCCTCTCTGGCTCCAAGGGTTAAACCGATGAAGATAACAACGGCAAAGATTGCCACTCCAAGGTGGAACATTAACTCATCAAACTTGTCTTCAGCAGTCTTTCCGTAGTTTCTGGTTACGGTTACGTGGACGTCTTTAGGTAGCATGTGGGCTTTAATTTCATCGAGCTTTTTGAGTATCTGGTCAGCAACTACAACGGCGTTTGTTCCTTTCTTTTTGGCAATTGCAACGGTTACAGCCGGGAACTGGTTTCCGTGCTTCTCTATAAACTCCTTGGTCACGCCTTTCTCCTCTGAATGGGAACCGAAACCTATGTAAACGTAGTTTTCTGGGTCTATCGGAGCGTCTGTAACCTCAGCTACGTTTTTGAGGTATATGGGCTTGCCTCTGTAAACGCCTACAACGATGTTTTTGAGGTCGTTTATTGTCTTTATGAACTCTCCTGCTTCAACGGGAAACTCTGTGTTGTTTTCCGTAATCTTTCCTGCATTGAGTTTGACGTTTGCAGACTTGATAGCCTGAACAACCTGAAGAAGAGACAGGTGGTAGTTTTTGAGTTTGTCTCTATCTACTATTACTTTGAATCTTCTCGGGTCTCCTCCGATAATCCAGGTCTTTGAAACGTCTTCAACCTGTTTTAGCTGAAGACAGAGCTCCTTTGCAACCTTTCTGAGCTCATACGGGGTTTTATCCTCGCTCCAGAGGGTTAGGGTTACTATCGGAACGTCGTTGATATCTTTAGGCTTAACCAGAGGCTGAAGAGCTCCCGGCGGAAGTTTGTCCATGTTGGACATAAGCTTGTTGTATAGCTTGACAAGGGAATCTTCCATATCCTCGCCTACTTTGAATCGGGCGATGATGAGGGACATTCCCGGCTTTGTAACGGAGTAAACGTAGTCGATTCCCTTTATCTCCCAGATGAGCTTTTCAAAACGTGTTGTAACTTTTCTCTCTACCTCTTTGGCGGGAGTTCCGGGATAGGGAATAAATATGTCAACCATAGGAACGACAATCTGAGGGTCTTCTTCCTTCGGTGTGAAAATGGCCGCTGCCACGCCTATAAGCAGAGAGGCTACGAGGAGAAGCGGTGTTATCTTCGAGGTTATGAAGCTCTTTGCTATGTTTCCTGCTATTCCAAGATTGACGTTTTTCATCGTTACCCCTCTACCTTTGCTCCGTCTACTAATTCTTCAACTTTGGAAACAGCTATCTTCTCTCCTGGATGGAGGCCGGAGAGAACGATTACGCTGTTTCCAACTTCTTCTCCCGTCTTGATAATCCTCAGGTGTGCAATGCCGTCCTCTACTACGAAAACGTATTCAACAGCTCCAACCCTGTAGATGGCAGACTTCGGAACGGCAACTGCTTCTCCCTTGAGGGAGGGGATTTCAACAACCGCGTATGTTCCCGGAATTGCGTTGAGGTTTTCTACGAGGATTTTTACTCCGAACTTGTGGGTTACGGGGTCGGAACTCCCGTCAACCTCAACAACCTTTCCGGTAAATTCCCTTCCTTGAACCTTTACTTTTACATTCGTTCCGACGGTTACCTTTCCTGAGTAGATGTCATCTATGTATGCCCTTACTTTGAGGGGGAAAGAGCCGATTTTGAAGACGGGAGTTTGAGGAGATACAAGATTTCCTTTATCCATGAGCTTCTGGAGGACGACTCCGTTCGCGGGGGAGCGGAGCTCCGTGTATGAGAGGTAAGCTTTAGCCTTCTTCAGAGAGGCCTCAACCTGCTGCTTCTTTGCAAGGAGAACTTTCTTCTTTGCCAGTATCTGTGCCTCTTTTGCATTTACAGCCTCAAGGTTGGCCTTTGCAGCCTTAAACTGAGCTTCCACTTCGTCAAACTTCTGCTTTGATACAGCCTCAGCTTCAAAGAGTTTCCTGAACCTGTTATAAGTTTTCTCTGCCAGCTGGTAGTTTGCTTCAGCTGCCTTCTTTCTGGCCTTTACCTCCTGGAGAGCTCTCTCAAGCTCTTTAAGAGCTGCGTCAATCTCCTTTAATCCTGCTTTTGCCTTTTCAACGTCTGGCTTTATGTCTGAGCTGTCTGTCAGGGCTAAAACCTGACCTTTTCTAACCTTTTCTCCAGCTTCTGTTTTAACTTCTATCAGGTATCCAACAACCTTTGGAGAGAGGTAGATTTCCTTGTCTGGAATGACTGTTCCTGAAAAGGTAGAGCTCCTTGTGAACGGAACAACCCTAACGGCTTCTACCTTAACCCCGGAAACCGTTTTAACCTTTAAAGGTTCTGCCTTTTCTTCCGTTCCGCAGGAAGCTGTAAGGAGTAAAAGAGTTAGAGCTAAAACAGCCCTTTTTGCCATAGTCAACCTCTCCTCTGAGTTTAGCTTTCATTATCTTATTAGAATTTACTATGATGTCAACCAGTAGATTATAGTCTCAGAAAATACTCAACGAAGACGTCCCCGTAAACTTTCAGCTTCTTCCAGTTCTCAGGCTTTGATCTTATCTCCTCGGGGGAAATGTTTTCAGATAGGAGCTCCTCTCTGTAAGCGTCTATCCACTTCTCTATTCCTTCCGGTTCAACCTCAAGGTGGAACTGAAGCCCCACGGCCTGATTGCCGATTCTGAACGCCTGGTTTTTATACATCGCCGATGAAGCCATCCTTACAGCCCCTTCTGGAAGCTCGAATGTGTCTCCGTGCCAGTGAAAGACTGTCAGCTCATCCCTGTATAGGATTTCAAGGTGATCCTGAGGGTAGATGGATTTCCAGCCTATCTCCTTTCCCCATTCGCCTCTGTAGACCTTTCCTCCAAGGGCGTCTGCTATAAGCTGTGCTCCAAGGCATATTCCTAAAACCTTTTTACCTTCAGAGATGGACTTCCTTATGAGCTCTTTCTCTTCCTTCAGGAACGGGTATTTCTCCTCTTCGTAAACCCCCATGGGACCGCCAAGGAGGACTAAAATGTCAAACTTCTCCGTTTCCGGTATCTCCCCTTCAAAGGCTTTCAGCTCCTCTACCTCAACGCCTCTCCTTTCAAAGGCCTCTTTGAACGTTCCAAGGTCTTCTATGTCAATATTTTTCAGGACAACTAACTTCACTTTGTTCCTCCAACGGTTATCCTCGGTATTCTTATCGTTGGCAGCCCGTCTGAAACGGGAACCCCCTGACCGTCTTTGCCGCAGGTTCCTATTGAGAATCCAATATCGTTCCCGACTGCATCTATCTCCTGAAGAACCTTTGGGCCGTTTCCTATGAGTGAAACTCCCCTTATGGGTTCTGTAACTTTTCCATTTTCTATGAGATAACCTTCTGAAACTTCAAAGATGAAGTCACCGTTCACGGTGTTTACCTGACCTCCTCCCATCTTTACGACAAGAATTCCCTCTTTTGTGTCCTCGATTATCTCTTCCGGGTCTGTTTCCCCAGAGGCTATGTAGGTGTTTGTCATTCTGGGGATGGGAACGTGTTTGTAGGACTGTCTTCTTCCGTTCCCTGTTGGAAGCCCGTTTCCACTCTTCATGGCCTCCATGAGGTCGAACATGTAACCTTTGAGGATACCCTTCTCTATCAGAACGTTTTTGCCGGTTGGAGTTCCCTCGTCGTCGTATCCGGAGCTCCCGTATTTCCCTTTCATAAACCCGTCATCAACCACCGTGATAAGCTCCGATGCAACTTTCTCTCCAAGTTTGCCTGAGTAGACAGAGAGCCCCTGGTTTGCAAGGTCTGCTTCAAGGCCGTGGCCGACGGCCTCGTGAATCATTGTTCCGCCGGCTTCTGAGCTTATTACAACTGTGAATGTTCCAGCAGGTGCAGGTTTTGCCTTCAGCATCTTCAGGGCTCTCTCTGCTGCTTTTGCAGCAATTTCCTCAGGGGGTATCTCACTAAAGAGAGAGTAATCTCCCAGGTGGCCGACTGGCTCGTAACCGGTCTGGAGTTCCACTCCGTCTGAGGCTACAACCAGAGTGTAGAAAACGACTCTCGGCCTTACATCTTCAACGATTCTTCCGTCTGTGTTGACTATGCAGACTTCCTGGAGCTGGTCTCTCAGAACTACCGTTACCTGCTTTATCCTGTCTCCGTAACTCCTTGCTTTTTCGTTTGCCCTTTTGAGGAGTTCTACCTTCTCCTCAACGGAAACTCCAAGCTCTGTTCCTTCTACAATCTCCTGGTAACGGGGTTCCTTTTCAGTAAAGTCCAAAACTACTTCCTCTCCAGCCTCAGCTGCGGCAGAGAGCCTCTCAATTACCTCCTTTATGGAGTTTTCTGTGAGTCTGTTTGTGTAGCCGTAGAACGTTTTGAAGTTCTTTACAAACCTTATACCAACGCCAATTTCTATTCCACAGCTGAGGTTTTCTATTCTGTTCTCCTCACATTTTCCGGTAAAGGAGAGTCTCCTTTCAAAGAAGAGGTCTCCAAAGTCGGCTCCTCTCTTTTTAAGCTCTTTTGCTCCGAAGATTCCTAACTCTTTGAAGTCGTAAACCATCTACAGCCCCCAATCTCTGAGGTAGAGGAAATCTTTATCAACTGTGCGCTGGGCAATTTTACAAATAATGGGGAGCTTCCTTTTATACTGGGAGCTCCTCACCATAGAGAGAACCCTGTCAACCAATTTCTCTTCAAAGCCAGCCTTTATCAGGTCTTCCCTTTTAAGCCTCAGGTCAACGTAGCCCACAAGGATAAGGTCGAGGGTTCTGTAGGAGAGCCCTATCTCCCCTTCATCTGTCTGGCCTGGCCAGAGGTCAGCAGAGGGCTTTTTCTTCACTATCCGCTCCGGAACCCCTACAAACTCAGCCATTTCCCAGACCTGCGTTTTATACAGGTCTCCAAGCGGGTTTATGTCGTGGGCGCTGTCTCCCCAACGGGTGGAGTAGCCTATGAGGAGTTCGCTCTTATTGCTGGTTCCTATAACTAGGGCTCTCTTCCAGTGGGCAAAGTCGTAGAGGATGCTCATCCTCTCCCTTGCCATCTTGTTTCCCCGTCGAACGTTGTCTGCGTCGGGGAAGAGGCTGTAATAGGCATCTACCTGTGGGGTTATGTCGATTTCGTGGAACTCTATTTTCAGGGTTTCTGCTACAAGCCTCGCATCTTCAACAGATTGGGGAGAGGAGGTTCTGTATGGCATGGAGATACCTATTACGTTTTCTCTTCCCAGCGCTTCAGCCGAGAGGAATGCCGTGAGGGCGGAGTCTACTCCTCCTGAAATACCCACAACTACCTTTTCAAAACCGGCCTTCTGAACCTCTTCCCTTATGAAGTGGGTGAGAACGTTCTTTATGAACTTCCTGTCTTTAATGTGGAGCTCCCTCTCCAGCTTATCCCTCATCTAAAACTCTCCTCAGGTTGTTAAAGGTTGTCTCTACCCTTTCGTCCCTTAAAAGGGGCAGGCTTATCCTTGCAGACCTGACGAGCTCCTCACTGAGGTCGGCAATCAGAAGCTCCTCATCAAAGGGAGATGCCTCTGCCACTATCTCCCCGTAAGGATTGGCAATGAAAGATTTACCGGAGAAGACAAAACCGTCTTCACAGCCAACTCTGTTTGCGTAGATGAAGTAACTCCCTGTCATTCTGGCGTAGAACTCCCCCATGTTCATCCAAACCTCTGCGTTTCCAAACATTCCCGTCTCCCTGTATCCCCTTCCGGGGCTTGAGGAGAGGGCAAAAAGGAACTTTGCTCCCTGAACAAAGGAGAGGTAGACCGTTGACATGTGCCAGAGGTCTTCGCAGATGAGGATGGAACTCTTACCAAAGGCCGACTCAAAGGTTTCAACTCTGTTGCCGTGGCCGAAGAACCTTCCCTCGTCAAACATCCCATACGTTGGCAGGTAAACCTTTCTGTGGACGTGCTTTATTCTGCCGCCACTTACGTAGACGGCACTGTTGTAGAAGACGTGCTCCGGACTCTCCTCAACCAGCCCTACTACAATGTCTATCTCCCGGCTCATTTCAAGGAGGGGTGAGAGTTTCGGGCTGTCTAAGGGAAGGGCAACCTCAAAGGTTATGTCCCACACGTTGTAGCCTGTAAGGTTGAGCTCCGGAAAAACACAGACCTTTGCTCCCTGATCTTTCGCCTCACTGCAGAACTGCAGGGTCTTTTCAAGGTTCGATTCAAAGTCTCCAAGTTTTGAGCTGAACTGGGCAACGGCTACTCTCATCTCTACCACCTGAAGGTAAGTTTGAAGGAGCTCTGTGTATCGGCTCCCCTTCCAATACCCCTGAAGAGCTTAAACCTTATGATACCATCGGCTATCTTTTCCCAGAACGCCGTTATTTCGACTCCCGGAGATACTAAAAGGTCGTCGGGGCCCCATCTAAAGGCGTCCCCAACAACAACGGAGGGTTTCAGGTAAACGGATTTCCCGATTATCGGTCTTCTTACACTGAAGCTGGTAAACAGGTATCGCTTTCCGGTTATTCGCTCCTCTCTGTATCCGGGAATCGGAGCGTTTAGCTGGTATCCTCCGCCGGAGTATCCCACTTTCGTTCCGGCTCCAAAGCTGTATATTCTCGTTCTGAGTTTGCCGTAGTTTATCGAGTTTGTGTATCTGAGGTTTACGGCTCCCGTTGAGAGGTCAGAAACTCCCGGAACTGCCTGTGAGAGTGAAACGGTAAACAGGCTTCCCTTCTGGTAGTAAACCATGTCTGTTGAAAGGTCTCTGGTGAATGAAAACTCCCAGTAGTAGATCTTCTTGTCTTCCAGAATACCTGAGTAGTCTGTGAAAACTGGTCGGAGTCCGATGTTTACCTGGTTAACCTTTCTCCTATCGAGGTAGATTTTCGTTCCAATGAGTAGAGATCTTCTTTTGACCCTGTAATCCCCCAGCTTTCTGGAATTCTTTATGTAATCCTCTCTATCTGAACCGTAGCTTATACCTCCGTAGAGGTTAAGCCTGTTCTTTATAATTCGGTAGAGGTTGAAATAGGTATAGTAGCTGTAGCTCTCATCGTCTGTGTTAAACCACTTAACGTAGCCGGCAAAGAGTCTATGCCCCATCCCAAGGAGGTTGTAGTCCCTTACCTCCAGCCCTGTCCTGTAACTTCCAGAGCTTTTTAAGCGGAGTTTCGGAAGGGGAACGATGGGGAACTTCTCCTTTACTTTTAAAACAATTTTCACTCCACCTTCCGTTTTTACCACTTCTGGCTCTACTCTGTAGAAGAGGTGGGTGTTAAGTAGGTTCCTTACAGATTCCTTTAGCTTCTCCTCGGAGAACTGGTCTCCCGGCTTGAAAAGGAGCTCCCTCAGAACAAACCTCTTCTTCGTCCACTTTAAGCCCTTAATTTCAATCTCTTTGACGGGGGCTCCCACCGCTCCCCCACAGAAGATAAAAACAACTATCAGTGCCGTAAGAACTTTCCTCATTGCTTTCTCATAAGCAGCATTATTAAGAATGAAAGCCCCGTTAGCAGCAGACTTATCAGAATGCTCGTTCCCAGGGGAAAGTAGAAGACGAAGTTGTCTCTCTTTATGTAGATGTCTCCGGGGAGTCTTCCAATGGGGAGGGAGCTCCCCGCTTTTGACAAGAGAATCAACAGAATTCCCAGAGCCAATAAAAAGAGCCCGAAGTAGATAAGCATCTTACCGGCTTCATCAACCATTACAGCCTCCTGAGGATTTCCGGTAGAAGTATAAACAGATCGCATAAGAGGGCAAAGATCCCCACAGTCAGAACTGCAGCTGCAGAGGCGTCCTTCGACAGTTTTGCAGTAGAGCTGATCTCCCGGGTAGCCGTATCCACCGCCCTCTCAACTGCTGTGTTGATGAGCTCAAAGGCCAGAACGAGCCAGTTTACAAGGGCAACAGTCAGCTTCAGACATCCATTTAGAAATATCAGGGAGAGGACTGTTCCGAGGAGACTCAGCGTGAAGTTTATCCTGAAGTGGACATCTTCCCGAAAGGCTCCTGCATAACCCTCGGCAGCGTAGCCCAACCCTTTAAGGACTCCTTTTACTGTTTTTATCATCTTCCGGATACTCTATCCTGTTGTGGTAAATACCTGAGAGAACCTTCTTAAACACTTTCTCTGTGGTCTCTATCTCTTTCAAAGATAGTCCGCTCTGGTTGAGCTGTCCCTCTTCAACGGTTTCCCATATAAGCTTATGGATGAAAGAATCGAGATCGAACTCCTTATCCTTCATAGACCTTGTTGCTGCTTCGACGGTATCTGCAAGCATTACAAGTCCCGATTCCTTGAACTGGGGTTTGGGCCCCGGGTATCTGTAAACCTTTTCGTCAACTTTGTCTCCGTAAAGCTCTTTAGCCTTGTGGTAGAAGTATTTCATCAGTTTTGTTCCGTGGTGCTGCTTTATGATGTCTATTATCTTCTCCGGCAGTTTATACTTCCTACCAAGCTCCTCCCCGTATTCAACGTGGGAACGCAGTATTGCAGCGCTCTTCTCCGGTGGGAGTTTGTCGTGGATGTTCACCCCGTCTAACTGGTTCTCTATGAACGCCTGAGGATTCTTCAGTTTTCCTATGTCGTGGAATAGCCCTCCAGCCTTTGCAAGAAGAGCGTTTGCCCCTATTGCCTCTGCTGCAGCTTCGGCAAGTGTTGCAACCATTACTGAGTGGCTGTAAGTTCCCGGAGCCTTCAGAACCAACTTCCTCAAAAGCGGGTGGTTGAGGTTTATCAGTTCCATATAGACGATCTCTGTTGTGAAGTTGAACAAGTTTGTCAGTATGGGGCTCAACCCGTTAACGGCAACGGCCGTTATTACTCCTCCAGCCAGCGTTAGCAGTGGCTCAAACCAGAAGAGGGCGTTGGCGGTAAAGCCGTAGTAGAAGAGGAGTATGAGGAGCTGGGAGAGGGCTGTGAGGAGAGCTCCCCTAAGTGCGCTCCTGTAGATAACGTTTCTGCTCTTCAGCCTCCTTGAGTCAAAGGCCGAGAATATCGCCCCAACAGTTATGGGTATTATCAGAAACTCCGGCCTTGAGAGTATAAAGCCTGAAAGCAGCGCAACGGGAAGAATGTGAATTACGGCCACCTTTTTGTTTACAAACATTGAGGCGAAAATTACAGACGTGGCTACGGGAACGTATAGCAGGGTTTCGTTTACCGGCAGGTTCAGGGTTTCAACTATGAGCTTCGACAGGAATGTAAAGAACTTTATGAGGAAAATGTCTAAAGTAATTACTGTGAAAGAAAAGAGGAGGTTCTTGAGCTCGTAGGCAGACGGGCTTAAAATCCTGTATAGCCGAACAACGGAGAAGTAGAGGGCTAAGGAGAGAATGAACAGGGTGAGGTATTTGTTCAGCCCTTTTCCCCTTGAGTAATTCTCCCGCAGCGCTTTTAACTTCTCTGCCGCTTCAGGAGATACCTTCTCCCCCTTCTTTACTACGATCTCTCCTTTTTTTAGGGTTATGAAGACCGGTTTGACCTCTGCTTCCTTCTCTTTCCACAGCTCCTCGGTCTTCTCCCTGTTGTAGATGAGGTTGGGCTCTACTTTCAGCTCCCGGTAGGTTCTCTCTGCCTTTTCCCCGTTCTTGAGTAGCTCTTTCAGGTCTTTCTTCAGCTGCTTCTCTACCTGTTCCCGGGTGAGGAATTCCCCGACGGGAGCGCTTTTCTCCCCTTCATGAGAAACAATTCTGATGGTTTTATAACCTTCGGGAACCTCGGATACGATTCCCCTGGCGTAGTAGGACTTCAGGAGTTTTTTTATCAGCTCCCGTTCCTTCTCAGAGAGGAAGTTGAGGTTTTCTACCTGTTTGAGGGTCTCCTCTTCAGCAGTGGGGCTGACGTAGAAGAGGGGAACGACCTCTCTCCTTGCCTTTTTTCGGAGCTCCTCGGTCTTCTCCCTGTTTATAACGGTTATAGAGACGGGAGATCTTACATCAACGGGGCTAACCTCTCCCGGTTTAAGGAGAGGAACGTTGACTATGTTCAGCGGGAGGAGAAAGAGGGTTACCAGGACTCCGGAGATAAGCAGGACTGAGTAAACTATAAAATCAGTTTTCCTTCGCTCTTTCATACTCTTCATAAGCCTTTATTATCTCCTGAACCAGTCTGTGCCTTACTACGTCTTCCCGTGTGAATTCTACTATCTCAATGCCCTCTATACCTCTGAGTATCTTTGTGGCCTCCACAAGGCCGGAGACTTTACTTGACGGCAGGTCAATTTGAGTCACATCTCCCGTTATGACAACCTTCGAACCGAATCCTAACCTTGTGAGGAACATCTTCATCTGTTCCCTCGTTGTGTTCTGGGCTTCGTCAAGGATTATGAACGCGTCGTTAAGGGTTCTTCCCCTCATGTAGGCAAGGGGGGCAATCTCAAAGATGTTCCTTTCGAGGTAGGAGTTGACCTTTTCCGGCTCTATCATCTCAAAGAGAGCGTCGTAGAGGGGCTTCAGGTAGGGGTCTATCTTCTCCTGGAGAGTTCCCGGAAGAAAGCCCAATTTCTCCCCAGCCTCAACGGCCGGACGGGTTAGGATGAGCCTGTTCACAAGCCCCTTTTTAAAGTAGGAAACGGCGGCAGCTACTGCCAAGTAGGTCTTTCCTGTTCCGGCAGGGCCAACGCCGAAAACGATGTCGTTATTCCTTATGGCCTCGTAATACCTCTTCTGAGTGGGGGTTTTGGCTATTATCTTTTTCCCCCTGTAGGTTGTGACTATCACGTCTCCGGTAGATTCTTTGACCTTTGACTTCTTCCTTGCCGAAAGCTGCGTTAGATACATGTCCACGTCTGCTTTTGTGAGTTTATGGCCGGACTTTACAAGCCCTTCAAGGTCTTTCAGGAACTGCCTGGCTTTCTCTTCGTTTTCGGAGCTCCCGTTTATCATTATCTCGTTTCCCCGGGAGCCCATCTTCACTCCCAGTATCTGGGCAAGTTTCCTCAGATTCTCTTCGTGATGTCCTACAATTGTGTAGAAGTCTTCAGGTTCAAGCTCCAGAATTACCTTTATCAACCATTCCTCCGTTTGCAGGTTTTTCTATTTCAACTTTTAAACTATTCCTGAACCAGATGTCGTTCTGAGGGAACGGAATCTCAATGCCGGCCTCTTTCAGTTTATACCAGGCTTTGTAATAGAAATCGCTGATAATGTTCTTTACCCACAGGTTCTTCCGGACGTCTATCCAGAAGATTGCTCTGAAGATGAGGGCGCTGTCTCCTAACTCTTCAAATCTCACGGTTTTTGGCAGGAACTTGACCGTGTAGGGGAGCTCCTCAATTACCGAAAGGAGTATCTCCCTTACCCGGTTAGGGTCTGACGAGTAGGCAACTCCCACAGGAACCTTCAACCGAATATAGGGGTCTTTGTAGGAGAAGTTAACGATGGGAGAGCTTATAAACGAGGAGTTTGGTATAGATATTTCAACGCCGTCGTTTGTTTTGATTATGGTTGAAAGTATCCCGATGTCCTCAACTTTTCCGAAGACGCTGGGGGAGGTTTCTCCAAGGGTTGTGATTGAGATTGAGGGTATCTCTAGAATGTCTCCAACTTTTAGCTTTTTGCTGAAGAGGAGGATAAAACCGCTTACGTAGTTGTTCATTATCGTCTGGAGTCCAAAACCTATACCAACGCCGAGGGTTCCTGCTATGGGAAGTAGAACTTTCCAGGTTATTCCAAGGCTTGAGAGGAGAACGATAACGTTGAAGAGAACTCCGAGGTTAAATATCAGAGCCTCGGCGGAGCCCCCTTCAACTTCCCTCCTTTCTTTTGAAAAGGAGAGCTTTATCAGTTTCTTTCCTACATTGAGGGCAGAGAAGAGGAATACTGCCAAAAACAAAGAGTTGATAAGGTTTCCCACCGATATTTTTACAAGCTCTGTGTTGATGATGTAGAGGCTCTGGAGTTTTTCCAGGAGAACTCCAAAGTTTGAAAATCCCTTGAGAATTCCCACCAAACCCACAAGGTAGAGGGTTGAGAGGAGAATTTTCAGGTTCTGTTCCAGGGAATCTAGGTCTTTCTGGGGGAGCTCCCCCTTCAGTTTCTCCTTCAGGAATGGAAGCAGTTTTGAGTTGAAAACCGTTAGAACTGCCGTCAGGAAAACGATTAGAGCAATACCAAAGAGAGTTCTGAAGTCGAACTTGAGATACTCCAGCTCCCACAGGACAAAGAGAACGGTCAGGATGATGGTTCCCGTTGCCCTTACTGTTTTTGCGATTACCTCTCTGCTGATTGCAGAGCTCAGCTCCCATACCACCAGGAGGGAACCCAGGAATATGAAGAACTTCTTGGTAACAGTCAGGCCTTTGAGAATGCGGTAGTCCTCAAAAGGGAAGAAGAGGAAGAGAACAGAAGCGGTAAATGCAAGGAAGAAGCATATGTAGGGCAGGAACCGCAACTTCTGCCTGCTGGTTATCAGATGGGCAGCCCTCGTGATGTAAACTGCCGAAGTGAAGATAGAGAGGTTTTTGAGGAGCTCCCTGTAGCTCCACAGGGAAACCTGATCGGAGAGAACCCAGCCGATGGCAAAGATGAGGACAGAGGTAAGTGTAAGGAATACCGTATCTGCAATGGTTTCTTCCAGTTTTTCCCTTAAAACCCTTCTAAGGATAAGCTCTAAAAGGAGGGAGAGGGCTACAACGGCAAAGAAGAGGATGAACGGCAGGTAGAGTTTAAACTCCTGACTCAACAACCGAGTAGCCTCCGTGGTTCTTTACCCTTATTACCCTGTCTCCTGCCACTTCCAGCTCAGGGTCGTGGGTAACTATGAGCATCTGGGGAATTCGGGATTTGAGCTTTAAAAGGAGCTCCGTAAGTCCCATTCTCCTCTGGGCGTCTAAGTGGACTGTCGGCTCATCTAAAACCAAGAGCTCCATCGATTGTGAGAAATTCCTTGCCATTGCAAACCTCAGGGCAAGGGCGAACGCAACCTGCTGACCTCCGGAGAGGTCTTCTATTAGCATAGTTCCCTGTCCCGGCATACCGAACTCAACGGAGAGATCTTCCGATATGAAGAGGTCCCCAAACTCAAAGTCGAAAGCCTCGAAGAACTCCTTGCAGTAGTGGGCAATCCTGGGAAGAAGCATCGTTCTAACGTCTTTCAGGAAACCCCTTTCCGGGTGGACGCTCTCCTGAACCTTCTGGAGAATAAAGAGGCTGTCTCTGACTTTTGCAAGGTTTCTTCTAACCTTTTCAAGCTCACCCTTTTTCTCTTCAAGCCTTTTCAGGTTTTCCTCAGTTCCCTTGAGCTCTCCAAACAGTCTGTTGAGCCTTTCAGATTTTTTCTTCAGCTCGCCCTCTATTAGCTTCAGGGAATTTTCAGCTGCCGTGTAGATGGACTCACTGAAGTTCAGCTTTCTCAGTTCCTCTTCCACTTCCGTTTCTCTCCTCTTGAGCTCCTCCAACTCCCTTCCGGTCTCTGAAAGGAGCTTCCTGAACTCTCTTTCACTCTTTAACTCTCCCTCAATCTCCTTGAGTGCTTTCTGTTTCTCTCTCAGTTCCTCTATGAGCTGTTTAAGCTGACTGAAACTGCTGACCGTAAGCCCTGCCCTCTCTTTAATCTCCCTTATCCTGGCTCTTATGTCCCTTTCACTCTCTAGGAGCTCCTCCATCCTCTTCTCAGCAGCTTTGAGTTCCTCTTCTCCGGGAAGTTTCTCAACCTGTTTTTCAGCCTCTGAGAGTTTTGTCTCAACCCGGACCTTTTCCCTCTCCAGCCGGGCTATCTCCTCTCTTTTCTTCTCAAGGAGTTTCTCCTTTTCCCTCAACTCTTCCTCTTTAAAGTCGGGAAGCCTGATTGAGCGGAGCTCCTCCTCAATCCGTTCAATCTCCTTTTCTCCCTTTTCCCTCTCTATCAGCAGCTCCTTCAGTTTCTCCAGCCAGGGTTTCAGATTTTCAATTTCCCCTTTAAGCTCCTCCAGCCTCTTTTCGGTTTTCTTTAGCTCTTCCCTTATCCTCAAAAGCTCCCTTTCAGATTCATTTAGAAGGAGCTCCCTCTTTTCGGGAGGAAGCTCTTCTCCACACACGGGGCACTCAGTGGTTTCCCTTTTGAGGAGTTTTAACCTCTCCTCAACGTCGGTCAGCTCCTTCAGGAGCCTTTCCCTCTTTGCCCTCAAGTTTTCTGATTCCCTCTCTAACCTCTCAGACTCTCTTTTGACCCTCTCAACCTTTTCCCTGCTAACGGCGGGGAGCTCCCGCTTTATCCTCTCCAGTCTCTCCTTCAGGGAGGAGCTCTTTACAGAGAGTTCCCTGTGTGTTCTCTCTGCATTCTTTAACCTGCTGACCTCCTCTTCAACCCGTTTCCTCTCTTCTGTAAGTTTTCTTATCTCTTTCTCAATTTGAGAGAGCTCTTTTCTAAGCCCTGGAATTTCCGTTTCTAATTTCTTTCTCAGTTCCGCTCCTTCTTTTAACTTCTGGAGCTCCCTTTCAAGCTTTTCCTTCTCAACAATTATCGGCTTAAGCTCCTGGGTTAGGGAGTAAAGCTTTTCACACGGTTTGAGGAGTCTCAGCTCCTCTTTCAGGGCAGGAAGTTTTCTCTTCTTTTCGTCAATTTCTTTTAGCCTTCTCTCAAGCTCCTCAGCCCTTCTTTCAGCTTTTCCTCTACTGCTTCTAAGCCCTTCAATTTCCCGTTTAAGCCTTTCAAACTCTTCCTTAACTTTTCGAAGCTCCTCAAAATCCCTCTTTCCTCTGTTCAGCTTTTCCGTAAGCTCTGAAACCTCTTCCTCGAGGGCTCTTATTTCCCCCTTCAGTTTCTCTCTCTTTAGCTTCTGCTCCTCAATCTCCCTTCCCGTTCCCTCCAGTGCCGAAAACTTCGTCACGAGGAAGTTCTCAAAGCCCTTCAGCCTCTTTATCTCTTCTTTGAGTTCCTCGTGCTTTCTTCCAAACTCCTCAAGACCTAAAAGCCTGTTGAGAATCTTTCTCCTCTCCTGGGGTCTCCCTTTGAGGAGCTCCACAATCTCCCCCTGGGGAACGAAAACGGTGTTTTTAAACATTTCGGGGGAAAAACCAAGGCTCTCGGAGATAAAGCTCTTTACCTCTCTTATACCTCTGGCAATTAGCTTCCCGTCTTTTTCCAGCTTTGCACTGTTTCTCTTTCTGGAGAGCTCCCTCTCAACCCTATAAAGGCTTCCCCTGTGAACAAACTCAAGGGACAGTTTTGAGGCGTTTGCCCGTCTGTTTATCAGCTGTTCCCTGCTGGTTTTCTCCTTTAAATCCTCCCCAAAGATTGCGAAGAAGATACCCCTCAGAATGGAGGTTTTTCCAGAGGCGTTATCTCCCAGTATTACGTAGGTTTCATCTCCAAACTCTATCTCTGTTTCTCTGTGGGAGAGGAAGTTCTCAAGTGTTAGCTTCCTGAGCTTTATCATGTAATTTCCTCTCTCTCCTCAAAGAGCTCCAGCTCAACCGCTTTTGCACGCTTTTTCTCACTTTCCCTTAATATAACTGTGAAACAGAAAACGACAAAGCCAAAAACGGTCATCCATGAGAAGACCATAAACAGCAGAGAGCTACCCTTCATCTCTCATCCTCCTCTTCCTGTCTGCCAGGTAAACCATGAAGAACTGCACCGAGATGATGAATATCATCACGAAACGGGCTACCCAGACCTGGGGATCCGTTGAAGCAAGTTTCTGGGGAAGTTGGCTTACAGTCCAGGTGGCAAGAATTACGAAGAGGGCAAGGGGAGTAACGTATTTCAGTATGTAGAAGTAGACTTTTGGAACTTTAAAGAGAGCTCCCTTGTTAATCTCCTCCCAGGCTTTTGAGCTTCCAAACAGCCAGAAGAAGATGATTACTTCAAGGAGGGCAAAGAGGACGACGAAGAACGTTCCAGCCCAGAAGTCCATCTCGTCTAAGGCCTTTGGCATAAAGATTGGAATCTGAGCTACCAGGAATGTGAAAATGATGGTTACAGTTACCGCAACCTTCCTTGAAAAGCCAAACTCATCCTCCAGGAATGCCACTACCGGCATAGTTATCGCTACCGATGAGGTAGCTCCTGCAAAGAAGAGGAGGAAAAACCAGATGAAACCTATGAAGTCCCCTCCCGTCAAGTGGGAAAAGAGGGCAGGTAGCGTTACAAAGGCCAGGTTGAATGCTCCGCTTTCGGCAACGGCCTGAGCGTTCATAACTCCGAAGAACGCTACTGCTGCCGGAATGGCTATTGAACCTCCGAGGATTACCTCTGCAAGCTCGTTAAGGGAAGCGGCAGAAAGACCTGAAGCCACTATGTCATCATCCTTTCTTATGTAAGAGGCGTATGTGATTATTGCTCCGAATCCCAAACTCAGGGTGAAGAAGACCTGACCTGCTGCTGCAAGCCACACTTTTGGGTTTGAAAGCTGTGAGAAGTCAGGGTGCCAGAGGAAGTCCAGTCCCTGAACGGCTGTTCCGTGGGGAGTCTCTATCAGGATTACCCTTACCATCAGGATGAGGGCAAGAATGAAAAGAGTAGGCATCGCCAACTTTGCAAACTTCTCTATACCCCCTCGTATTCCTCTATAGAGGATGTAAGCGTTGAAAGCAACTGTAAGGAGGAAGAAGAGGTATGCCGTTATGGAGGGGGCTGTGTAGGCTGACAGGAACTCTTTAAATGGTTTTAGGTATTCGCTCTGGGGTAGTGAAGGGTCTGGATGGGGCAGCAGACCTGCTATTGAGAAGAAAGAGTAGCCCAGTGTCCAGGATTCTATGTATATGTAGTAGCAGAGGACAACAAAGGGAACGAACAGTCCCAGAGCTCCCACGTATTTTGATATCGGGTTGTTCCACAGTAGCCTGAATATGGCTGGAGTTGTCCCGTGTCCTTTGGAACCTCCATATCTTCCTATTGCCCATTCTGTCCACATGAGCGGTATGGCAATTATGAGCATCGCTATCATGTAGGGGATCATGAACGCTCCGCCGCCGTTTTCAGCCGCCTGAGTGGGGAACCTGAGGAAGTTCCCAAGTCCTACGGCGTTCCCGGCCATTGCCAGGATGAGTCCCAGCCTCGATCCCCAGTGCTCCCTCAGTTGAGCCATTCTTTCCCCCTATTTTGTATAAATTGAGTGTCTGGCTAATTTTAAAATACGGAGGTTCTTTCCCGATGAAGTATATTTTCGGTCCCGTTTTCTCCCGTCGCCTCGGGTTTTCCCTGGGAGTTGATCTGGTTCCATACAAGGTCTGCAGTATGGACTGTCTTTACTGTGAGGTTGGTGAAACGACTGAAAAGACACTTGAAAGAGCTGAATACGTGCCCCTTGAGGGAGTAAAAAGGGAGCTCTCAGACTTTCTCTCTTCTTCTCCGGAAGTTGATTACATAACCTTTTCCGGATACGGAGAGCCCACTCTTTTCTCAAAGTTAGGGGAACTTGTCGGATGGCTGAAGGAGAAATACCCAAATTACAGGCTTGCCCTTCTGACAAACGCCTCTCTCCTTGAGAGGGACAACGTTTTAGAAGAAGTCAGCGGAATAGACGTTGTTCTTCCCTCCCTCGATGCTGCCTCTCAGACGGTTTTTGAAAAGCTCAACAGACCGGTTGAGGGCTTAAAAGTTGAAAATATTATCAGGGGAATAGAGAAGCTTCTGAAAGAGACTCAGTGTAAAGTGTGGGTAGAAACGCTATTTGTAAAGGGCGTTAACGATTCCCCTGAGGAAGTTGACAGAATAGGCAGGGTAATTCACATGCTATCTCCCCATAAGTGGCAGCTTAATACCGTTGTAAGACCTCCAGCCTACGGGGTTGAGGGGCTCTCCTACGGGGAGCTCCAGCAGATAGCCGAAAGGGTGGGCTATCCGGCAACGGAGATTGTTGCCCACTCAAAGGTCAAAAAACGTAAGTTTTCCATTCCCCAGTTGAAGGAAGAGATTTACAACATTGTTGTTCGCCGTCCGTGTCCCGTTGAAGAAATTGCAGACGCTCTTGGGGCTTTAAACGAAGAGGTCGAGAAGGCAGTCGAAGAGCTGAAAAAAGAGGGAAAGGTTAAGGAAGTTCTCTACGGAGGGGAGCCATACGTAAAGGGTATTTCTTCCTGATTTTTCTGGTTCTATCCCTCTTTTCAAGAGGTTTTGCCTTTACTGTTAAGGTTGAAGAGGGAGCTTGTGTTGATGGGGAGCTCCTCAGGCAGATAAAAGAGGAGTCTCAGACTGTTTGCTCCTTTACAGACTGCATGAGCGTTGCTTCAGACCTATTGAGAAATATGGGCTACTCTGTTGATTTAAAGGGAGATACCCTCTTTATCAAAGACTATACAGTTGTTGAGTCTGTTGAGTTTTCAGGGCTTTCCGGATTTAAAGATGTTGAAAAGGTCGTCCGGTTTCTCCTTAAAGGAAAGCCTGCAAGCAGTTCAAACCTTGAGAGTGCCAGACAGTTAATACTATTAAAGCTAAAAACCCTGGGCTTTTCTAATGCCAGAGTTTCAATAGAGCTGAAAAGGGGAAGTTGCGGTTACAGGGCGGTTGTCTCTGTTGAGAAGGGAGCTCCTCTCATCATAAAAAAAATCTCAGTTGAATCCCCCTCTCCTTTTAAAAAGAAAGCTTTGGAGCTCTTCTCAGTAGCTAAGGGAAAACCCTTTAACTATCAAGAAGTTCTCAACCTCAAGGAAAAACTAGAAGAATTTTTGATAGAACAGGGATACTACAACTCCAGCGTATTGTTTAAAACGCTTCCCTTAGATGGAGGGGTGGAGCTCCAGGTTGTTGTAAAGCCGGGGAAACCATACAGAGTTGTTTTCAAAGGGAACAAACACTTTCCTGAAAAAGAGCTGAAAAAGTTAATCACGTTCCCCTCGGCTCGTTCTGTTGACGAGTTTGAGATAGAGAATTCCAGGAAGAAGATTTCGGAGTTTTACCGCAACAACGGCTTTCCCTTTGTTAAGGTTTCTGCTTCCACTGAGGAGAAAGAGAAATTTATCGTTGTGGAATTTGATATCGACGAGGGAACATACATTGTTGTAAAGAAGCTGAAGTTTGAGGGATGGAAACCGGATAAAAAGGACTTTCCCGACTTCCTGAATAAGCCTTTCTGTGAGAAAAAGGTTAAGTCTCTTATAACGTCGATAGTTGCAGAGCTGAAATCAGAAGGATACAGGGACGCAAAGGCCGTTTATAGAGTGGAACTCCCTGGAACGCTTACGGTAAAGGTCAAAAGGGGCCCCCTGTATAAAGTGGTCTCTGTTAAGCCCTCTGGAGATAAAGAGAACTGCCTTAAGAAAGTGAAACTTCCGTTTCCCTACACCGACTCCAGAGTTGGGGAGCTTGTGGGAAGAGTTTCAGACTGTTATGCCTCAAGAGGATATCCCGATGTAAAGGTTGAGGTTTCTCCTCTCTTTCTCTCTCGGAGCTCCTCTGAAGTTAAGCTTGAGCTCAAGGTGAAAGTAGAGAGCGGCCGCCAATACAGGTTCGGCTACGTGGTGGTTAAAGGTTTACGGCGGACAAAGCTCCCCTTTATAAAGAATCTCCTTCTTATCTCCCCCGGTCAGATCTATTCAAGGGAAAAGGTTGTTAAACAGTATTCAAAGCTCCTCGACAGTAAACTCTTCTCCTCAATAAACGTTGATGAGGTAAGGTCAGATGCCACGGTTTCAGAGGTAATCGACCTTCAGGAGGGAAGTTCCCTAAACGCAAAAGGATTTGTGGGATATGGTTCCGACTACGGAGCTGTTACAAACGGTTTTCTCAGTATGACCTCTCCTTTAGGATTGGGATTGAAGTTCTTTCTCTTTGGTAGGTTTCGCCAGAAAGAGGGCTACGATGCGGTATTTAAAGTCCTGAAACCGGCATTCCCATTCAAGAACTGGAATTTAGGATACTCTATTGTCAAAAAGGAACAGATTTACGAAAGCTTTAAGTCCGACAGAATTCTTTACAGCTTCTCCCTTGAGCGGAAGAAGACGAAATCTTTTTCCCAAACCTTTAAGTTTGAAGTTTCAAGGGAAAAAGTTAAAGACACTTCAATCTCTGCTGAACGCCACAGCCTTGAGAGGAGACTGGCCTATATTCAGACCTACGACAGGCGAGACAGCATCTCTGAACCTAAAAAGGGGTATCTCTCCTACACAGAACTCTCCCTGTCGGGTCTGTTCCTTGGAGGAGATGCTGACTACTTCTCTTTTGAAGAGAAATTGCTCTATCTGAAGACTTTTATGGGAATCACGTCGGCCGTAAGGTTTGGAGCCGGTTTCATCTCAACTTTAAGGGGTTCTACCGTTCCCCTCCAGGACAGGTTCTTCTTAGGGGGAGCTGAGAGCGTAAGGGGCTATAAGTATGGAACCATCTCTCCGGTAGACAATAAGGGCAACTACGTTGGCGGAAGAGCTTATGGGCTCTTCAGCGTGGAACTCCGCCACAGGCTTTACGGACAGGTAGAGGGAGCTCTCTTTTACGACTCCGGAAGAGTCTTCAGGAAACCCTCAGACTTTTCCCTCTCCGGCTGGTATTCATCGGTTGGCCTTGGGCTCAGATACCTAACTCCCATAGGCCCCCTGAGGATAGATTACGGCTACAAGCTCAAAACAGTTCCGGGGCAGGGAAGGGGCAGGTTCCACATCTCCTTCGGCTTTCCGTTTTAAAGGTTTTCGTAGTGGGCTTTTTCAAGGGCAACTTCCAGTTTTTTGAGGAGTTCCCTCTTAATCTCCTCCAAACTTCCCTCCGCTTCAAATCCGGCAGCCATCCTGTGGCCGCCTCCTCCCATAGACTTTGCAACTTCCGCAACGTTTACCCTTCCCTTAGACCTCATGGAGACTTTCCAGCTGTTCCCCTCAATCTCCTTAAAGAAAACGGCAACTTCAACCCCTGCAATCGACCTGGGGTAGTTGATGAACCCTTCCGACTCCTCGGGGTAGGCGCCCGTTTCCTCTAAGAACCTCTTAAACAGCGTGATATGGGCTACCTTCTGGTTGAGCTCGAAAGAGAGGGTTCTGAGAACCAGCTCTAAAAGTTTGAGCTTGTTTATTCTGTTCCTCTCAAAGATGTTCGTATAGACCTCGTATGGGTTAACCCCCTTCTTCAGGAGCTCCGCAGCAACAGTGTGGGTTTCCGGAGACGTGTTTGAGTAGTTAAATCCCCCGGTATCGGTTAGTATCCCGGTGTAAATCGGTAGGGCAACAGACATATCTATCAGGTTTTCATCTATCAGTTTCATGATGTGGTAGGAGAGCTCGCAGGTGCTTGAGATTTCGGGCTCAACGATTGCGTAGTCGGTAAACGGTTCTGCCGTTATGTGGTGGTCTATAACCAGTGACTTCTCAGCCAGGATTTCGGAAAACCCTGTTCTTTTAGGGTCTGAGACGTCTGTGATTATTACCCAGTCGAACTTTTCCTTTATCTCTTCTAAAACCTCAACATTTCCAATTCCCGGAAGGAAGTCGAAAAAGAAGGGAACCCTGTCTCTGTAAATTATCCTTACCTCTTTTCCCATCTTCTTCAAGAAGTTGAACCAGCCGAGGGAGCTCCCCACAGCATCGCCGTCGGGGTTCTTGTGGGTTGTTATCAGGATCTTCCCCTGAACGTTTTTGAGGAGCTCCGCCACCTCTTTTCTGTTCAATCTCATAGCTCAACCTCTGGGTCAACAAGGAATTGTGGTCTTGGAACCGTTCTGATTTTCAGCCGTTTCCCCAAGAGATGCTGAATGTAGCCGGCAGCCCTGTTGAGCCTTTCAACTGCCAGCAGAACGTCTTCTTTCTTCAATCCGGAAATAAAGACATCGGCCTTTGACCCGTCTTTTGAAAGCTCCACGCGTTTTACCGTTATGAACAGGTTCTCCGGCAGGTCTATCTCCCTTCTTACAATGTCTGAAATCTCCCTTAACAGCTGTGATTTAAGCCTCTCTTTTCTATACTTTGCCATCTACTCTCCGCTTACAGTGAGTTCTTTAACCAGAACAGATGGGCTGCACACGTTTCCCAGCCACTTCTGGTCTGCTCCAACTTCTGTAATGTTTTTGAGGAGCTCCTTCATGTTTCCGGCAACCGTCATTCCAGTAACTGGTGCAATTCTCTTTCCGTCTACGTAGTAGATTCCACTTATTCCTATTGAGAACTCCCCCGATATGGGGTTAACCGTGTGAATTCCCATTGCATCGGTTACAACTATTACCTCTTCAGGGGTCTTGACCATCTCTTCAAGCCCTAATGCTCCCCTCTCAACTATGAGGTTTGTTATCCCCGACGTTGGAAGGGAAGCAATTGAAGGCCTTATGCCGTTTCCCGTCGGTTTAAGCCCCAGCTTTTTTGCCGAGTAGATGTCAACTAAAAAGTTCTTCAGAACGCCCCTTTCTACAACCGCCTTCTTCCTGGTAACGACTCCTTCGTCGTCGTAGGGGGAGCTCCCGCTCCCCTCCGGATGGTGGGGATCGTCATATATGGTAAGGGTATGGCTTGCTATTTCGTGGCTCAATTTCTCTGCAAAAAGAGACTTCTTCCTGAGGACGTTGTTCCCCAGGAAAGCAGCTGAAAGCGTCTCTATCAGTTCGGCAAAAACAGTGTTTTTGAAGATAACAGGTATCTTTTTCGTCTTCATGGGTTTTGCACCTAAAAGCTCCGTTGCACTCTGGACTGCGTTAACGGCAACGAGCTTCGGGTTTAGTTCGTGGAAGAACCTTGACGACTGGTAGTCCCATCCCGTCTGTGAATCTCCGTTTTCCTCGGCTGCTAACAGTATGCTGAGGCTGAAATTTGTTGCCGTATAGCTGAAACTGTGGTCGTTAGAATTAAAGTAGTAAACGGTCGTTTTGGAGTCTCCGTATGAGGCTTTCCTTATCCTCTTAACCCTGCTGTCTAACTCCAGGGCTATGGATTCAATCTCTTTAGCCAGCTCTACTTTCCTCTCAACCGGTATGGAGTCAAAACCGTCATCGTCGAGTTTCAGGTCAAAAGTGCTTTTTTCCGGCATCGAGAAGCTGTAATCGTCCGGCTCGGAACTCTTCGCACTCTCCCTGGCACACTCTATAGCTATTCTTATGCCGTCGTCTGAAACGTCGTTGGTATAGGCAAAACCGAGCCTCCCTTCAACAACAACCCTTACAGCAACTCCCTTCGTCTGAGAGGTTTTTATTTTGTCAACCTCTCTTTCCTTTACCTCAACGCTGGTTCCCTCTCCCTCAACGGCGTATATGTCGTAGTTTTCAACGCCCAGCTTCTTCAGGTAGCTTGCAGTTCTTTCTATTATCTTAAACATCCGTTCCCTCCAGCTTTCTGAAATACTCCCTTACCTCCTGAGGTCTGCCGCAGCTCTTTTTCCCTTCCGTGCAGTATCCAAGGTAGTAGCAGTTTGGACCAACGTTGCTGAAGAGCTCCGGAAAGTTCCTCCTCAGCAGTTTCAACATTTCGATAGCCATCTCTCTTATCTCCCACTGTGCTCTCGTGCAGGTTCTGAGTCTCAGGAAGTGAACCAGCTCCTCTCCGTTCATCGTAAAGACGATTCGGGTCGCACAGGCGTTGGGTAAAACAAAACGGGCGTCTTCTTTGGGAGCTCCCGCTTCTACGAACTCTTCGTAGGCTATACCTATAAACTCCATAATGTCTTTAAAGGAGTGCTCTTTTCCATCTATTACAACTCTCTTCCCTTTCAGGCTTTCCGGCTCAACGTATGGAAAGTTCTTCATACTTACGTATCGCTGAGACTGCTGGCTGTAAGAGGCCGGTCTGTGTCTTACCAGCTGGTGAGAACATGCCCTTGAAATTCCATCAACCAGAAATGTAAAAGTTGAATGGCGGAGGAGTTCCTTCTTTTCAGAAAGCTCTGGAAGGTTATAAGAGATCAGAAAAATCTTCAAGGGGAAACCTCCGGTGAAATTGTGGAGAACTAATTATAAATCTTTGTTGTTCTCGTTGAACTGTATCAGAGGAAGCCCTGCCTCTTTAGCAATCTCCTTTGCCAGCCAGTCCGGATACCCTTCTCTGTAGATAACCTTGGTTATTCCTGCGTTTATCAGCATCTTCACGCAGAGGGAACATGGACAGTGGGTGCAGTAGAGAACAGATCCCTTGGTTGAAACACCGTGGAGGGCAGCTTGAATTATCGCATTCTGCTCAGCATGAAGCCCCCTACAGAGCTCGTGCCGTTCTCCACTGGGGATTCCCAGCTTTTCTCTCAGACAACCAACCTCTTCGGGGTGTTTCAACCCACTGGGAGGACCATTATAACCGGTTGATATTATCCGTTTATCTTTTACAAGAACAGCTCCAACCTTTCTTCTGAGACAGGTGGATCTCGTCGAAACCATTTGAGCAATTGACATAAAATACTCATCCCAGGAAGGTCTCGGCAATTAGTGGCCGCCTCCCAGCAGGTGATGATAGGCTGTCACAATAAGAGTTATGAACATAAATATGTAGAGAATGATCTCAACAGAAGCTATCCACTTTCTGAAACCAAACACCGTTTTAAGGGCTTTACTGGCCATAACTTACCTCCATTATAGCCACATGAATATAGACTGAGAATACCAGTGAACGAACTTAACAAACCAGACTCCAAGAATCGGAAGAAGGAGAATACAGAGCACAGCTATCAGAACAATCCACGCTTCCTTCTCTATATCCCTTGAACTTACCTCTCTTGCCATTCTTTACCTCCTTACCTGTAAGAGGGCTTTTCCTGATGGGCTTTCTTACTGTGGAATAGTTTATACCTGTATAGGGCATCAAGGCCGTGACAGTCTACACAGATGCTTCCTTTAAGGTCTTTGTTCCTCAAGAAGCTGTTAAGTGCGTTTCCTTCAACCGGTTTTCCTGGAGAAGTTTTCGACCACTTGCTCCACACGTGTGGGTCGTGGCAGGTTTCACAAGCAATTTCTCCACCAGCGTGGACTCTTCTACCATCTTTTGTAAATATAGGCCAGTTTCCTTCCCTTCCAGGTCTGTCAAAGTTCCTGACAACAACGTCTTTACTTGGATGGTAGTAGTATTTCACTACCTTCTTGCGCCCTACTCCGTCTTTGGTATGACAGGTCAAGCAGTAGTTTGACATCCTGTTGTCTGTTATCTTCTTAACCTCTGTAGCCCAGAGGAGCTCATCTTTTGCCCTGTGGGGAACGTGACATGAAGAGCATACCCCATCTTTGAGAACTTCTTTACCCAGAGCGTTCTTAAAGTTTTCTTTAACAACTCTCATGTCGTGGTCGGTTCCAATTACCGCAGCCTCTTTCACGTGGCAGGCCGTGCAAAGGGCACTGTCTCCTTCCAGTGTATACCTGATCAACCTCTTTCTGTCGGCTCCGTTGTGCGGCTCGTGGCAGGTTGTGCAGTCCATTATGCCGATTTCGCCTTTTCTGGCGGGATGACCGGTCATCTGGTTAATTAAAGGCAGACGGGAATCCTTTATCATCTTGAGGTTTTTCTCTGTAACATCTCTTCCCATTGGGTGGGTAAACTTGCCAACAGTTTTATCTTCAGCAAGTTTTCCTTCTGCATGACATGCTGCACAGAGTTTCTCGCCGATTGTTTTACCCTCTCCAGGTTTCCTGTTCCACAGGACTTTAAACTCAGGGTTGTGTGGTGTGTGGCAGGCCGAGCAGGCTCCACTCTTAATGAGTTTCTCCCTTTCTTTATCGCTGAGCTTAACGTCAGGGTTGTGGAGAATATCGTGGGGAGTTCCCTTTAGGTTCTGATCAGTATGACAGGTGAGGCAGAGTTCAGAGTTCTCCCTTACCGGTATTCTCAGGAGTTCATCTGTGTGGGTATGAGGATCGTGGCAGGTTGCACAGGAAACCTTTTTCCCTGGAAGTTTGTCGGTAGGATTGTCAACTCCAACCGGGTGTTCGTTGAATACGCTTTGCTTAACCTTATGTTTTGCCATTCCTTCAGGATCGTGGCACGCCAGGCAGAACCCGTCAACAGGCGGTTCCATTGGAGAGATCTCTCCGTAAACTACCCTTGATAAGTAACCGCCCTTAGCTTTATGGACGTTGTGGCAGGCGGCACAGTCTCCCTTCTTCCACTTCTTTTTGTCTATCTCTCCGTGGGCTCCTCTTTTAACATTGGCTTCTTCTCTATGGCAAGTGTAGCAGAGCTTTAACCTCGGAGCTCTGAGGAACTTTCCTTTGGGATTGTTGTCAAAAGAGTGGTGTGGATCGTGGCAGGTTGTGCATGCAAGCTTTCTGTCTGGAAGAGGCAGTTTGAGGGATATTTTCTCCTTCAGTTTTACTCCCGTTGGATGGGTAAGAGTTCCAACGGTTTCCACCTCTTTTCCGTCAATAACATTTCCCGTATAGTGGCAGGAGAGACAGAGTATATCTGTTTTACCCTTAGCATCTATCAGGGAAGCGTAGTCAAAGGCATCCTCAGGAATTGGTCTGCTCCAGAGTTTTCTTCCCTTTGCCTTATGGGCTACGTGGCACGTTTTACAGGAGTTACCACCAACGTTGTGTTTTGTTCTGAGAACGGCCTTTTCCTGAACGTGACAGAGAATACAGAGCTTTTTCTCCTCTGCCACTAAAAGATGCTTATTCTCCTCCTTGTGAACCCTGTGGCACGTCATACACTCAACGGAAAATGTAATGGCCTTTTTCTCCTCAAAGAGGGAAAGGTCTGCTCCTTTCGGGAATTTTTTGTGGATTGGATGGTTCCTGAAGTTGGGGTGCTCTTTAGAGTTCAGGTTTTCTACGTGGCACACAATACAGAGCTGAGATTTCTCGGCTGTTTCTACAAGAGCCTTCTTTGCCCTTCCTCTGTGGGCGGAGTGACAGGATTCACACTGAACTTCATTGTTTTTCGTTACCTTACCACCAAGTTTCTTAATCTTTTCCGTATACTCAATCTTTAGCTTGTTTTCTGTGTCTTCCAGTATGGGGTGGTTCAGACCATGTTCCGAGTTTTCCCTGTGACACTTTATACAGAGGGCTGAATTTACGTTGGGTTCTCTCATAAATGTATAGTCCAGCTTTTTCTCACTACCTGTTTTCGTGTGGGGTGTATGACATGTTCCACAGTAGAGCTTCCCGTCAAGAAGGGGAAAGCCCTTAGGCATCTTGAAATCTTCGGGAACTTTCTTATCTACTGGGTGGGAGAAGTGTTTAAAGCCTAAAAATGTTAACCTATCGTCTGCCATTGAGCCATCGTGACACGATAGACACATCAACCTGTTGGCAGCGTCGAAAGACTCTTTAGTTAAGAGCTTTGGAGATTTAAACTTTGCTTCAAGGAGCCAGTTTTCGTGGCAGACCAGACACTCTTTCTTCATGCTCTTTTTGAGCTTTGCCTCTGAAATCCCTGGAACAACCAAAACGGTTAAAAGAACGAGAAGCGATTTCCTCATTACTTGACCCCTTGGATCTTAAATGTAAGGACTCTGTTTTTAAGAGGTTCTAAAACAAAAATCTCTCCCTCGTAGCACGCTACAGCTGTTGGATAGTAGAGTCCCCTGGCCACAACTTTTTCAAAACCGCCGTAAGTGTCAAAAAGCTGAACAGCTCCTGTAATGGCGTCGGAGACGGCTATAGTTCCCTTTCCACAGTAAGCTATTCCTTTTGGTCTGAAGAAGTCTCCTTCTTCTATTCCGAATATTCCAAAGCTGTTAACGTAATTTCCCTCTTTGTCGAACTCCTGAATCCTGGCGTTAACAGAGTCAACAACGAACGAAAGTTTTGGAGAGCTATCTATCATGAATATTCCTACAAACTTTCCAGGCTCGGTACCTTTTCCTCCTACACTCTTTACCAGCTTTCCGTCGAGTGTATAGATATCTATCGTTTCATCTTTTCCGTTTGTCACCAGGAGTCTGTCTTTAATCCTGACGACATCGATGGGACGACCTCTAAGCATGAAACTCTTTTCAACGTTTCCGGTTTCATCCATTACGTATAACATTCCTTTCTGGCTTGTTACGTAGAGGACTCCGTCTTTGACTGTGATTCCAAAAGGGGAATCCAGTTTTATGTCTGTCAAATGCTGGCCGTAAAGGTCATAAACAGCTATTCTGTTGTTAAGGCCATCTACAACGTAAAGCTTGCCGTTAGAGATAGCTATGTCAGAGGGAAATTTCCAGTCTCCCTTTATCTCTCCGGCTAAAGCTCCCGTTATCGCTGATACCAGGAAAAGAGCGGCTATTACAAGTTTCTTCATTACCTTCACCCCTTACCAGATAAATTTGGGGAAATGAATGGTTTCGTATTCTTTGAGTCCCTTTACTATCTCGTTGTGCTCAAGGTCTTTTACCCTTTCTTCGCTGAATCCAAGAGATTTAAAATCGAGTTTGCCGTTTACCTTGTGGCAGTCCTCACACTTCAACGGATGGTCTGTGAGAGCATTGTGCATGCTGGCTACTGCTTTTGTATCTTTTAGGAGGTTTTCGTTTCCTTTTAAAGGGAGCTCCACAGGTTTTCCGTTGAGAACGGGAACTATTTTGGCGGAGCTCTCCTCTCCTGAAAGCATTACTCTGTCGCCAACTTTTACGTATTTAAGGCCGTAAAAGTCTCCGGATTTGAGCAGTATAACTTTTCCGTCTTTTATTTCAGCCCAGCTGTAAGTTACTCCTGGCTTGACAAAGTGGCATGTGTTGCAGCTCATGAACGTTCCGTGGGCATTGTAGAAGGGAGAGAACTTCTCATCCTTTTTGTGGGCTGCGAAAGTGTGGCATGCACTGCAAACGTCGTTTAACTGGTATTTGTAGTAGTTGGGAGAGTGGAACGGTTTGGGATACTCCTTCAAATTCGGGAGCTCCGGCCTTTCGAACTCTTTTAGCTTCTGCTCCCACTTGCCAACATTGTTTGCAGGAGCTGAGAGCAATGGGTTTTCAACGGCCACAGCTGCTGCGGGTATTAACAGGGCTGCTATCAGCAACTTTCTCATTATCCGTTCCTCCCTTCAGCTTCCTTCTCAAGAAGATGATGGGCATACTCATGCATCTTCTCTATCATTTCTTCCTCAGGAAGTTTCTCAACCTCAAGAACGAACTGGTATCTCTCTTTTAAAAATGGATACTTTTCAAGGAGATGGGGCTCATTTTCGGCAACTGCCTTAATAATTCTTCTGTAGCTTCTTGGTCTTTCCTCTATCCACTCAACTTCAGATGCTGTTCCTGTAAGCCATATCCAGTCCATGGGGAATTTGTTTGGACCGTAGTGAACTATATACATGTGAACGAGGGCGATCCATCCAAGGGCTAGAACAGCTTCATCGGAGTGCATGAGGTAGGCTATCTGGATAGTTTCCGGAGGCATGTGAAGGTATCCTGTGAAAAGTTCTGGAAGCCAGAGCATCCATCCTGTGATACCGATTGCAAACATACCCCAACCAACACCCCAGAAGTCAAACTTATCGACCCAGATGTATTCATCCCAGTCTGGAGGAACTTTTCTTAATCCTAGCAGATATTTGACATAGTGGACAAACGTAACGTCCGTTGGGCCGGGAACAATTTTGAAGTAACCGAAGAAGTCTTTCTTAGCAAGATCCCAGTTGGCTATAAGGATAAGAATACAGTATAGAACGGTCAGTAAAAAGTCTGAGAACATTATGAAACCTGAAATTCTGTGAATTGTCATCTCACCAGCTATACCGCCCCATAGAGAGATCAGAGGCTTTGCCCACTCTGTGTTGTAAAACTTCAGTGGGTAACCTGTAAGTATCTGCCAGATAAAGGTCGAGAACATACCAACGTGAAGAAGTCTCTGGAAGAGTGTAAACTTCTGTATCATTATCTTCTCACCATCTACGATGAGAAGCTTGTCCTGCTCTGCTCTTATCCTGAATCTTCTTTTAAACGCTTCCCAGAGTCCCATTAGTGTTTCCTCCTCAGGTTTTTAAGAAGGTCAAGTCCAACAATGGTTACGGCAAACAGCAGTGTTCCCGTTGTAAGCCAGAACATAAACTCTTCGATTATTTTGACTATTTTCTGCCCTAAAGAATCTGGAATTGGGTGCATGTGAACCCACTTGGTTGTGGCAAAGTTCTTCATATGCTTCTGGGGAGCGAGAGGATGACACTCTGTAGAACGGCCGCATGTTAACTCAATATTCTTAACGTTAATTGAAGATCTTGGATCATCTTTGTGGAATATATCGTGGAAGTTGCCATCTTTGTTTGTATGGCAATCTAAACAGTCGGCAGCTCTTGTGTCGTTTCTATCCAGGTAGAGCATTTTGGAGTGCATCGTTACTTTGTAAGATTCAACTGCTGTTAAAACGTGTTCTCTTTCGAACTTGTCGTGTATTCCCTCGATATCAAGTGCTTTTTCCATCTTTTTTTCGTCTTCATGACAGGAAGCACAGAGCTCCACGATTTCCCAACCATCACGCCTTGTCTTTATAAACTGGTGTGTGAATCCGTTCTTGATAACAGGAATTGGTTCCCTGCTTGCAACGTGTGAAAGCCTGTCTCTGATCCACTCTCTGTTTTCGTGACAGAGAGAACATCTATCAAAACTCATCTTCATAGATTCCAGTTTTGTAACATCAACCAGTAGATCGTTTGTGTGGCAGTATGAACAGTAAGGGTAAAGGTCTGGAGCTTTTTCGTAGTTCTTACCGTGAACGCTCTCCTTCCAGGTTTCGTAGATCTTCTCGTGAGAGAATGGTTTCTTGGTTGATGGATCAACTACGTGACACTTTGTGGCACAGTTAACTTTCGCATTCTCCGGTTTGTGGGGGTATTGTTCTATTTTGTTGTGACACTCAGAACACCCTACGTTCCTGTGGATAGAGTGGGCAAAGAGGGCATCTGAGATGCTGCAGTCTTTCACTCTGTTCTCTTTATCAACGATAGAAAGCCCTTTGAGCCTGTGACACTTCAGACATCCATCGTCTGTTATTCCTACTCCGAGGGCTGTTCCCGTAATTGCTATTGCCCCTGTTAGTCCTAATATGAAGGCTTTCACTCTCTACCCCCTACTTAAGCGAGTTGATGGAGTGGCAAACCTGGCAGAGTTTGCCGTCTTTGAGATTTTTGGCCATAAGTTTCACGCCTTTTGTATTGAGTTTAAATCTGTTGAGTTCCATGTTGAGTTTCCTGAGTTTGTAGTCGAGGTCTGCTTTTTCAACTTTTGCCCATTCACTGCTTTCAGGAGGTGCCGGAATGGCTATCTGTGGGTGGGGGTTGTGGCAGGTTATACACTCAATCCGTCCTTTGACCAGTATAACTTTAGGTTTCCTGTTTTTGAGGGTTTTCTCATCCAATTCCGGTTTCAGGTCTTTCATTGAGGTTATTTCAACGACTTCAGATTTCCCTTTAGTTAACTTTTTAACTTTTTCCGGTTTTGCCATGAGATGTTCGGGAGCTCCCACGTGAGGCGTTTTTGTATGACATCCCACGCAGGCTTTGTAGGCTTCAAGTTTGGCTCCAAATCCATGACAGTAGATGCACGCTTTCTTCCTCTTATCCCAGGAGAGGTCGGAGGATATAGTTTCGTGAGGGTTAAACTTCTTGTAGCACTCTGGATTGTGGCACTGGAAGCAGAAGTCGTATCTCTCTTTTATGGGCTTCTTGGTTCTAAGGAAGTTCTCGTTTGAACCGGTCATATCGTGGCACGTTGTGCAGGTCAGTTTTCCATCCCACGTTCTGGGGAATGAAGCGGGAACTCTTATACACTCAGTATCTCTTATCTTCACGTCAACCGGGTGAAGAACCGGGCAGCCTGAAGTGTGGCATTTCAGACAGAATCCAGTATCTCTTCCTGTGTATCCTTTACCGCCACACTCACCTGCCAGTGCGTTTCCGCTTAAGACAATACCTGCAATTACCAGTCCAATCAGTCCCTTTCTCATCTCGTCCAGTTCCCCTTTGTGTGGCATTCCATACAGAAACCAACCCTGTGGCATCTGCTACACTTTGCCGGGTCTGCCGCTGCTTCTATGCTGTGGGTGTATTCGTAGTTCCTTGGGTGAACTTTATGCTGGATGGTGTCTCTTCTCTGGTGGCACTCTATACAGAACCTTTGTCTGTGACACTCTGAACACTTCTGGGGTTTGGCCTGGTATGCAAACCGGTGTGTTTTCATCCAGTTGGCGGTTTTGTGGTCGGCCGGTTCAATCTCTTTCATGTTGAAATGGCAGATGTAACACTGAGTCGGAGCGTTTGGAGCAGGAGATTTACCTGGATTGTTGTGGCAGTAGTGGCAGGTTACTTTAGAGGGCATGATTATCTTCTTTGAACCTCTTTCAGCTGCTTCTATGTCAGCCCAGGACATTTCAACATTCATCTTATGACACGGTATACAGCCGTGTCTATCTATAAACTCTTTGTGTTCTCTGTGGTGGAACTTGGCAGTTGCTCCAAGCTCTTCTTTGTAGTTGACGTTTCCCTTACCGCAGGAGCCGACTATCAGAGCTACCGCTATCAAAATAGAGAGCCTAAGTCCCTTTCTCATTTCCTATCCTCTGTCCTTTTTTCTCCTGTTCCGCCCCAGAATAGGAGGTTATACCTCAAGATGAATCTCAAATCGTGGTCAAAATCTTCATTGTTCCTGTAGTCAACTCCAAGTTCTAAGTTAGAGAACTCTGATGTCTGGTAAGTTCCCCTGAGATAGTAGGCTGTTGCCCACTGTTTCCCGTAGGTTATTTTGTCGTAGCGGGCAATATCGGCTGTTCCATTTATAGTAAGTTTTTTGCATACGTATTTGGTGAATCCCAGCTCAACTCCCCTCATTATCCCAATCCAGCTGTTCTGGTAGAGGAGAGCTCCGTAAGCCCTCAGTCCGTTTTCAAACCAGGTATCCCTTACAACACCAGCTTTTACCAGGTATCCGTTATCTTTACCGTTTCTCTGAACGTCTGTCAGGGTTATGTTTCCGAAAATCTGCCAGTGTTTTGTGATGTCGTAGTAGGCGCTCTGAGTGAAGCGGAGTTCCCTGCCCCTTGGGGAGAAGAGGAAGAATATTCTGTCTTCTCTGAAACCTCCGTCGTATGTGTAAGAGCCGTCGTAGTATTCAATTTCTGTATTGAGCCTCAGCTTACGTGAGGGGAAGTAGTTGAAACCCAGATTGGCATCTAAGAGCTTTCCGTGTGCAGTGTCAATCTCCAACCTACTGTATTGAGCTAAGTTTTCCGTGATGTATCTGTAATTCCCGGCAGCAAAAGAACTTTTCTTAACTTTACCGTCGTCTCTCAGGTGTTCAAAACTCAAATAGTAACCTTTGAAGTCAACTTTGAATCCTAAAAGGAGATCATCTCCTGAAGAGGTGTTGGGTTCGAAAAAGCGCGGTTTTCCGAGGTAAACTGTGTATCTGAGGTTATTCTTCAGGCTTATATCAAGTTTAACAGCATCTGCAACGTAGGTTTCAAAGCCTTCAGATATGAACTGTCTACCAACAGAAAGGATGGAGCTCCTGTTCTTCTTAAGAGGAACCTCAACGTATAGCTGATAAAGATCTACATCCCAGTCGGTTCCGTATCCGAGGTCTTTCCAGAGTTTACCGTAGAAGTGGAGCTCTGAATCCCCTTTCAGGTCTCTAACATCAAGTTTCAGGTAGTTATCGAAAGGTATGGAATCTCTGTCGTAAACATCCTCTCTGAACTCTAGCTGGGTTTTAAGTTCTCCTTCAAACCCGGGAACGGTAACAGCTGCCAGAGACTGAGCAGTGAGGAGACCTATCCCCAGTCCCACCGTTATTGCTAATCTCTCTATCCCCACGTTTATCCCTCTCTGCTGGAGCTGTATTGCAGAATATTACAAAACCTTTCAATTTCCTGTCAAGCTTTATAAAACATTCGCAAATTTTTATCTTATCTCTATCCGAAATAGCCTATCAATAATTTTACAAAAACTCCTTGAGCAGGAGAACCTTTACAGTCTCTCCCGCCTCAACGGGACCTTTACCCTCCGGAACGACGGCAAGGCCGTCCGATTCTACAAAACTCCTGAAAACAGAGGTCTGCTGGCTTCCTGCACTCTTCACCTTCAGGCAGCCGTTTTCTTCCCTAACTTTTACTCTTATGAAGTCAACCCTGTGAGGCCTTGACTTTAACCTTTCTTCTGCAACGGCTTCAACGTATCTGTTCTCGTAGCTTTCAATTCCGGCCATCTTTCTAACTGCCGGTATGAGGAACTCTAAGGCATTAACTGCTGCTGCAGCCGGGTATCCCGGCAGTCCAAAGAAGAGCTTTTTGCCCTTCCTTCCGAAGACTAGAGGCCTTCCCGGCCTTATGTTCGTTTGCTTGAAGAAGACCTCCACTCCAGCCCTGTGGACAACTTCCTTCACAAAGTCATACTTACCCTTTGAAACTCCGCCAGTTGTTATAAGAATGTCAACGTGGTTCAGCCCATCTTCAATGGCTTTCAGCAGAGCTTCAGGCTCATCTTCAGCCCTTCCAAGCCTTACAGCTTCACCTCCAGCCCTTTCCACAAGGCTTTTGAGGAAGTAGTAGTTTGAGTTGTAAGCATACCCTCTTTTAAAGCTCTCCCAGGGTTCAAAGATTTCGTTTCCCGTCGTTAGAATTCCAACTTTCGGCTTCCTGAAGACCTTAACGGCGTAAACACCAACGTAGGCAAGGAGAGAAATCTTTAAGAAGTTAAGGAGCTCCCCTCTTTTTAAGAGAACCTCTCCCTTCCTTATCTCGCTTCCCTTAAAGTTTACAAGAGTTCCCGGCTCTACGGGAAAGTCAACAATTACCTTGTCTCCCTCTACCTTTACGTCTTCAACCCTTACTGCCGCGTCTGCTCCCTCTGGTATCTCCCCGCCTGTCATTACGAAAACGGCCTCTCCCTCTTTAACCTGTTTTCTCTTCGTGTCTCCGGCTGCCGTCTCTCCGACAACCTTCAGCTCTGCAGGGAGCTCTTTAAGGGAGGAGCTCCTAAATGCAAACCCGTCTATTGCAGACTTGTTTACGTCTGGAACGTCTATCGGCGAAACCACGCTTTCTGCCAGAACCCTCCCCTTCGCTTCTTCCAGAACTACCAGCTCGGTCTCTTTAACAGTTTCTGTGTTCTCTGAGATTATTCTCTTGGCTTCTTCCCACTTCACTTTCATTACGGTCTCCCGAACGGACAGATTGGAAATACACAAACCGGACAGTTGTGGCACAAACCACCGTAGCCTTTCATTGCAACTTCCTCTTTTGTGATGACGTCTCCAACTAAAAGCCTTGGAAGCCAGATGTCAAAGGAGGTTGCCTTGAAAAAGAGTGCAGCTGCCGGAACGGCAACGACAGGCTTTCCCTTTACCCATCCCATTGTTAGCATATTCCCCGGCTGGATCGGGTTCCCCCTTATGAAGTTCTCAGCCCCAGCCTCTTTAATTGCCCTGTAGGTAACGTCGTCCGGGTCAACAGAGGTTCCGCCGGTTAGAACCACTATATCGTATTTGTCTGCAAACTCCTCAATCTTCTGCCTTATCCTCTCCTTATCGTCTGGCAAAATAATCTTCTCCTCAACAGAGCACTTGAAAAACTCAAGCTTCGGCCTTAACCTGTCGTAGAACTTGTCCTTAATCCTCCCGGAGTAGACCTCGTTCCCGGTTATTATCATTCCGGCCTTCTTCTCTGTAAACGGGATGACCCTCATTATTCCGTTCCCCGCTATCCTTACGGCCTCATCAACTTCCCTCTTTGGAGCGACTAAAGAGATAATCCTTACAGCTGCAACCTTCTCGCCGG
>JALUGO010000005.1 GCA_027051905.1 Desulfurobacteriaceae bacterium
AAGTAACAGTCCAGAAAACATCTACAGAATTGGAATGCAACATCCAAAAAGATTTCACTCCTCTTAATGAGGAAATTCCCAACATCAACTTTGAATTTCAGAAGAATAGAAAGTAAAAACCATAAATTAAATTGCTAATAATAGCCTATATAATCCTTCTTCAGGAGATATCTTCAGGTTATTATTAATAATCTGTCCTATAACTCCAGCAATATTTCGACAAATCCTTAGCAACTTAAAATCAATTTAAAGGTTACCTCTAACTTACGTGCTGAAACTTCAATGGGCTACAAAATATAGCTAACCTGAATTTGAGTATTTCTGAAAAACAGCAGTTTTAATTTTAAAATACTAATAATGTTTGCTATTACAAATAATGAGTGGTTTAGCAAATACTAACTTTTTCAAATTTTCAGGAAAATTTCCTTAAATTCCCAGATTACAACAGCAATATATCAGAAAATTTCCATTAATTGGCCACTTAACCTTTTAAATTTTAAAAAGCTGGAAGAAGTCAAGAACCTGTATTGGAAAAGTTTAGATGGATTTCTTAAAACTAACTGCATTCTACCAGGCTCAAAATAAACTTGGAAGATTTTTTAGTTATAGTTACTCCCCCTCTCAAACGAGAGGGAAAGCTAAAAGGGTTAATCTGGTAGCTTATCCATCCCTGAAAGTTTCAGCTCAAGCTCTTTCACTCCAATTGGAACAATTTTTCTAAAAGATTCTAAGAGAGCTCTGTCTTCAAGAACCCGTGCTGCTGTCTGGCTTTTTGTAAATTTGTAGTGCTTTGCAAGGAGAGATTTTAGAACGTCGTAGTCTCTCGGCTCAAGGCGTCTTATCTCCACGTAGTCTTTGTTTATCTTCTCTTCTATCTCAGGGTCTAAAACGAAGGCTGTTCCTCCGGTCATTCCTGCTCCGAAGTTCTTTCCAACGCTTCCAAGGATTACAACGATTCCCCTAACCATATATTCGCAGGCGTGCTGTCCGGCTCCTTCCACAACGGCTATAGCTCCACTGTTCCTTACTGCAAACCTCTCTCCCACTACTCCGCTGGCAAAGAGAGCTCCCCCTGTAGCTCCGTAAAGTATGGTGTTTCCGGCTATAACGTTTTCTGTAGGCTTTCCTCTAAACTCCTCAGGAAACCTTAGAACTATCGTTCCACCGCCTAATCCTTTACCAACGTAGTCGTTGGCCTCTCCAACAACCTCTAAGAGAACGCCTCTTGGTATGAAGGCTCCAAAGCTCTGGCCGGCAACTCCTTTAAACCTCAGGTGAACAAGGTTTTCAGGAAGCCCGTCTTTCCCGAAGAGGTTGACTATGTGGTAGGCAAGTGAAACTCCAACGCTCCTGTCTGTGTTCTTAATCGGGTATTCTTTAAAGAACTTCTCTCCTTTTTTAAGGTGTGGAAGAACGTCTTTAACTATACGGTCGTTGAGTTTAGACTCAACCGGATTGTAGGGTAACTCTTTTCTCTTGAGCCTGAAAACAGGGTTCTTAACTATGGCTGAAAGGTCTAACTTCTTCGCAAGTGGGTATTTTTGAAGGAGCTCCCTGTTCTCCTCAAGCAAATCGTAACGGCCGATTATCTCGTCTAAACTCCTGTATCCCATCTGGGCAAGGATTCTCCTTATATCCTCGGCAAGGAGCTTGAAGTAGTTGACTACCGTCTCAACGGCTCCTCTGAACCTCTTGATTCTGTTTTCGTCCTGGGTTGCTATTCCAACGGGGCAGCGGTTCGTGTGGCAGTCTCTATCCATGACGCAGCCTTCGGCAATCATTGCGGCGGTTCCAAATCCAAACTCCTCTGCCCCCATAAGGGCAGCAATAACAACGTCTCTTCCAACTTTAAACCCGCCGTCTACCCTTAAGGCTACGTTTTCCCTCAGCTCGTTGTTTATAAGCTCCCTCTGGGTTTCAGAAAGGCCAATCTCCCAGGGAAGTCCTGCTCCCTTTATGGAAGAGAGTGGAGAGGCTCCCGTTCCGCCGGAAGCTCCGCTTACCTGAACGATGTCTGCCTTGGCTTTTGCAACTCCGCAGGCAACGGTTCCAACGCCAACCTCAGAAACTAACTTAACGGCAATTCTCGCCTTTGGATTAGCGAGTTTTAGGTCGTAGATGAGCTGGGCAAGGTCTTCTATAGAGTAGATGTCGTGGTGGGGAGGAGGTGAGATGAGGGCAACGCCGGGAACTGAGAACCTTAAAGAAGCGATATAGGGAGTAACTTTATGGCCGGGAAGGTGGCCGCCCTCTCCGGGCTTTGCTCCCTGGGCGATTTTTATCTCTATCTCCTCGGCAGATGCAAGGTAGGCAGGAGTTACACCAAAACGGCCTGAAGCAACCTGCTTAATTTTGCTGTTCCTGATTGTTCCATACCTTTCAGGGTCTTCTCCGCCCTCTCCGGAACAGCTCTTGCTTCCCAAGATGTTCATTGCCTCGGCTATAACCTCGTGAGCGATTTTAGAGAGAGCTCCCACAGACATTCCCGGAACCATGAGCCTTTTAACGATTGACTCAACAGGCTCAACCTCTTCAATTGGTATCGGTTTCCTATCGGACTTAATCTTCAGTAAATCCCTTATGTAAACAGGTCTTTCATTAACGGCATCAATAACTTCCTTAAAGTCTTCATACTTTCCGCTCTTTGCCGCTTTAAAGATTCCGCGAACAACTTTCGGGTTCCAGGAGTGGTAGATACCGCCGGGGCGGAAGCGGAGCTCCCCGGAAGGCTCAGGTTCTGCCTTTTCTTCTGCCAGCTTAACCCTTTCCCTTACAACAGCCTCAATCTCCTCAAGCCCAATTCCGCCTATTGGAGAAGCCGTATGAGGGAAGTATTCGTCAACAACCTCTTTTCCAATCCCTACAATGTCAAAGAGGTGTGAGCGGTGGTAGGAGGAAATAACTGAAATTCCCATCTTAGACATAATCTTTAAAAGGCCTGCGTTTATCGCTTCTTTGTAGTTCCTTTCAAGCTCCTTGTAAGGTTTGTTGAGCTCTACCTCGTTAGCCTTTAAGTATTCAAAAACAAGGTAAGGGTAAACACCTGAAGCCCCAAAGGCCACAAGTGCAGCAGTCTGGTGGGTATCTCTCACCTCTCCGGTTTCAACGATTATTGAAACTCTGTGGAGGAGCTTTTCCCTTTCTAAAAAGGCGCAGAGGCCTGAAACTGCAAGGAGAGAGGAAATCGGGTACGTAACACCCCTGTCTGAAAGAATCACTATCTCAACGTCTTCTTCCTCTATCGCCCTCTTTACAGAGTTAAAGAGGTTCTCAAGCCCCTCTTTGAGGGAGTTTTCAAACTCCATCTTAAAGGTTTTAACACGAACGAAAGAGGTGTTCTTAATCTCTTCAAACTCTGTAGGAGTGAGGAGTGGAGAGTCTATCTCTATTCTCCGTCTGAGCTTTCCGGAAAGGTCAAGGAAGTTAACCTTTGAGCCGAGCCTCAGCTTAAGGCTCATTACAGCCTTTTCCCTTATCGGGTCAATAGGCGGGTTTGTAACCTGAGCAAACCTCTGCTTGAAATGGCGAAAGAGGAGATAAGGCCTGTCTAAAAGGTTTGGAAGGGGAGTGTCGTCTCCCATTGAGAAGACCGGCTCTTTACCCATTTCGGCCATGTATTCAACAACTTCTTCAAGGTCTTCAGTTGAGTAGCAGAACTTAACAAGCTCTTTAGAAAGGTCATCTGAAGGCTTTGGCTCAACGTAGTTTTCTCGCTTCAGCCTGTAGAGTTTCCTGCGAACTTCCTTTTCAACTAAGAACTTATCGGCAATTTCCCTTAGAACCTCTGCGTTTTCCTTAATTTCGCCGTTTTCCGTATCAACAACGAAAATTTCACCTGGCATAAGGCGTCCGAAGCGGGAAACTTCACTATCTGGAATGTCAACCATTCCAACTTCTGAGCCGAAAACCACTAAACCGCTCTCTGTAACAACGTATCTGGCTGGGCGAAGGCCGTTCCTGTCAAGCTTTCCGCCAACAACTTTTCCGTCTGTAAAAGCTATTGCCGCAGGGCCGTCCCAGGGCTTCATAAGGAGTGAGGCATACTGGAAGAAAGCCCTCTCTTCGTCTGTTATGTGGTCTAAGAGCTCGTAGGCCGGCGGAACTAAGAGGGTTATTGCAGTTGCAGGGTCAACGCCGCAGACAACTAAAAGCTCAAAAACCCTGTCTAAAGAGGCTGAATCGCTTTCATTGAAGTCAACTAAGGGAAGAATCTCTTTTATCCTCTCCCCAAGGACGGGAGAGGAAAGTATAGGCTCAATGGCCTTAATGAAGTTCCTGTTTGCCGTAATTGTGTTTATCTCTCCGTTGTGGGCTATGAGCCTTAAAGGCTGTGCAAGTCTCCACTCAGGGTTTGTGTTTGTTGAGTAGCGCTGGTGGAAGATGGCGATTGACGAGGAGAACTCTTCGTTTTGAAGGTCTAAGAAGAAGTTTTTAAGGTCTGGAGCTAAGAGCATTCCCTTGTAGGCTACAAGGTCTGAAGAGAGGGAGACGACGTAGTTTTCAGGGTGGAGCTCCGCCAGTCTCCTCTCAAGCTTTCTCCTTAATAGATAGGTCTCAACCCTGTCTCCCGCTGGAGCAATTACCTGGTAGAAGGCCGGCATTGAGCGTTTAGCAATCTCACCGCACTGGGTTGTATCAACGGGAACTTCCCTTAAAACGGCATCTCCGAGGGTTTCTTTAACTTCGTTCTCTATGAGGGAGAGAGCTCCGTCAACGTTCCCTTTAAGGAAAAAGGTTCCAACTGCTACTTTCTCAGCGTCAAAATCTCCCCTTATCCTCTTGGCCTCTTTAATAAAAAAGGAGTGGGGAACCTGAAAGAGAATTCCCGAACCGTCTCCTGTTCTACCGTCTGCTAAAGCAGCACCCCTGTGGGTGAGGTTGGCAACAGCTTTTAACCCTTTATCTATTATCTCGTAGCTCTTCTCTCCGTTAACCGAAGCTATAAAACCAACTCCGCAGGAATCTTTGTGCCTATAAGCCATTGTCTCTCCTCTCTTAAAGCTGATTTATTGAGAATCAATTCTATCAAAGCGGAAAATGTATTTACCTCTGGGAGAATTAACATCTTCAAGACCCACAAAAATCGTATCTCCTATTTTTTCCTTTTTATACGTGCCAGAGGGGTAAAAAAGATAACGTGGTCTGGTAACTTTTATAATCTCATTGAATATTGGCTTTTGTGGAGAATCTCCAATTACAAGGAAATCCAGTCTATCAAGCCCAGAACGTTTAAAAAGCTCAATTAGTAAGAGGATATCTTCCCTGAAAATAGCATTTTGCTTGGCTTTTTCTATTTTTCCCCTAATCTTTATCCATTCATCCCTAGTAAATTTTGCAGTTGATGGATTATAAACTCCACTAATACCACTGAAAGTCAAACCATCTTTAGTTTTAAAAAGGCGAGAAAGAAGATCAGAACCCGAACTTTTCTTTAAGATCTCTAAATTCTCAGACTTTCCTCGACAATAAAACCAGGTCTTATCTAAACGAATAAGGCTCTTAAACTGATGAGGACCAATGGTTATAACTATATCTGGCTGGGAAACTTCAACAAGTCCTTTGAATCTTTCAACGTTCTCCTTTACTGGTCCAAGAATCAGTATTTCCATAACAGAATCTCCCCCTTTTGGTTAAGGGGGAGAATTATATCTAACCCAGGTTCAGAGAAAACCGACTAAGCAGAAAGAACATTTGGATTGTAAAAAGCAAAAAGCCTATAAGTAGAACCCTTTTTCCTGAGCTCCGCCACAGCTCCTTTTTTGAAGGCGAGTTTTGAAGGGCTCAGACAGGTGAGGTGGTTGAGGAAGAGGGATAGGTCGGGTTCGTGACCAACAAGGATAAGATTCTGTTTTATTTTGTATTTCTTTAAAACTTTTTCGTAGTCTTCTGGCTCGGCGTCGGGGGAGAGGAACTCCTCAACCTTTAAATCCCCTTTTATCTTCTCTGCTATTAGTTTTGCCGTGTGGAGAGCTCTCTCACAGGGAGAGGAGACCACCAAGGCCTTTTTCGGTAGAACTGGCTCCAGCCAGTCAAGGAATCTCTTAAACTCCTCAACGCCTTTCTCTGTTAAAGGGCGGAGGCAGTCGTCTCCGCTCCACTCCTCTCTCTTTAAGGCCTTTGCGTGCCTTACAAGGAAAACTCTCTTACCCATTTTTCAAAGAACTCCTGTGAGTTGAAGTCTCTCTTTTCCGGCCTCGTGTAGGTTCCGTCGCTCTTGAGGATTCTGGCCTTTGCAGTGTCTTTCAGCTGAATTTCCAGTATTTTTTTCAGCTTCTCCTTGAGCTTTTCGTTCTTTACGGGAACCAGCGTCTCAACCCGCCTGTGGAAGTTCCGGGGCATCCAGTCAGCGCTACTTATGAAGACCGCATCATTTTTTCCAAAGTAAAAGATACGGGCGTGTTCTAAGTACTTTCCAACGATGCTTATGACTCTAATGTTCTCGCTCACTCCGGGAATTCCCGGCCTTAGGCAGCAGATTCCTCTGACTATCAGGTCTATTTTCACTCCCTTTTGAGAAGTCCTGTAAAGGGCTTCAATGACCTCAGGGTCAACGAGGGAGTTCATCTTTGCAACTATCCGTCCCTTTTTACCAAGGGAGATTTCTGCCTCTATCAGCTCAAGGATTTTCTGTTTCAGGTTCACAGGAGAAATGAATATCTCTTTGAGCTTTGGAGGGTGGAAGTAGCCGGTTATGACGTTGAAGATTCTTGAAACATCCTCTCCAAGGTCGTCGTCTGATGTGAGGAAGCTGACGTCTGAGTAGATTTTGGCGGTCTCTACGTTGTAGTTTCCGGTTCCAAGGTGGAGGTAGCGTTTTATTCCGTTTTCTTCTTTTCTCACTATCATGAGGAGCTTTGCGTGGGTTTTGAGGCCGGGAACCCCGTAGACAACGTGGACTCCATCTTCTTCAAGCTTTTTAGCCCAGACTATGTTGCTCTCCTCGTCAAAACGGGCTTTCAGCTCAACTACTGCTGTTACCTCTTTCCCGTTCTGGGCAGCTCTGCTGAGGGCTTCAACTATGGGGGAATTTTTACCCACTCTGTAGAGGGTCTGCTTTATGGCAAGGACGTTTGGGTCTTCGGCAGCTTCTTCAACAAGTTCAACTATAGGGTCAAAGGACTCGTAGGGGTGGAAGAGAACGGCCTCTCCTTTTTTTAGAGCCGTGAAGACGCCTACCTCAAACTGGGGAGGGTAGTAGGGAATGTAAGGGGGAAACTTGAGGTCTGGTCTCTCTATCTCCCTGTAGAGGCTCCAGAGGTCTGAAAGGTTTAAGGGGATTTTTAGTCTGTAGATGTCGTCGTCGGAGAGCTCTAACTCATCTTTTAAAAAGGAGAGTATCATCTCTGAGCCGCCGTTTATCTCAAGGCGAACCGGCTGGCCGAAACGTCTTTTACGTAAGCCTTTCTCTACTTCCTCCAAAAGGTCGTCGGCTTCGTCTTCCTGAATAACTATGTCGGCGTCTCTGGTTACCCTGAAGGTGGCAACGCTCCTTATCTTCTGGTTGGGGAAGAGTTCGTTCAGGTGCTCAAGTATCAGCTCCTCTAAGTAAATGTAAGTTCCCTCGTCAAGTTTTACGAACCGGGGAAGGACCTTTGGAACGGGAACGAGACCAAAGCGGAGCTCCTCTGAAAGCATTTCAACGATGATGTTAAAGGATAGTGAGGGAAGGTGGGGAAACGGGTGGGTAAGGTCAACGGCTAAAGGGGTTAGAACTGGGAAGACAAGCTCTTTAAAGTATTTATTGGCCTTTTTCTTCAGTTTCTTTGGAAGTTCTGAGTAGGTGTATAGTTTTATCCCCTCGTCTTTTAGAAGTTTTATAAGATTTTTGTAGTCTTTTTCGGTGGTTTTGAGGAGCTCCCTGGTCTTTTTAGAGATCTTCTTCAGCTGTTCCTTTGGAGTTAGGCCGTCAAAGGAGGGTCTATTCACCCCAGCAGCAACCTGTTTCTTCAGGCCGGCAACCCTTATCATGAAGAACTCGTCAAGGTTTGTGAAAAAGATGGCAATGAATTTCAGACGCTCAAGGAGGGGGTTTGTTTCGTCTTCCGCCTCTTCTAAAACCCGCCTGTTGAATTCAAGCCAGGAGAGCTCCCTGTTTATGTAAAGTTTCGGGTCTTTAAGGTTAACACTCTCCATCTACCACTACCTTTTTGTAGATAAGGCCTTCTCTTAAGCCATTGCGGGAGATTACAAGCTCTTTACACTTAAATATATCCATAAGCTCAAGGGCTACTACGGCAGCAACCGTAACTGTCTGGGCACGGCTTATTGAGATGTTGTAGAGGCGAGAGAGCTCTTCAGGAGCCATTTTAAGGAGTTTCTCAACGATGGACTTTAAAGCTTTTTTCTTTATCCGTCTCTTACCGTGAACTTTCCTTAACGCACGAATACTTCCGCCGACACCAACCAAGATTTCACTTTCAGAAAGGTCAAAGTCGTAAGGGTTAATGTAGTGGCGGACTTTCCACCTTATCTGTCTTACGTTTTTTACAACTCCGTCTTCTACAGCCTCTTTAAACTCAAGGGTTCCTAAAGGGTAGCTCCTGCACTTTTTAGGCTCCCTCTCTAAAATCTCGCAGACTTCTAAGCTACCTCCGCCGATGTCAAAGAGGAGGCAGTTGTCTGCTTTTACGTCTAAGAGGGCTCCTAAGGCGGAGTAGTAGGCCTCCTCCTCTCCTGAAAGGAGGATAACGTCAAAGAACTCTCTGACTCTCTTTAAAATCTCATCTCTGTTCTCTGCAACCCTTAGAACGTAGGTTGCAACGGCAAAGGTGCAGTCTGGCTTAAACTCCTCTACCTGCCGTTTAAAGCTCTTTAGAGTGAGGAGGAGTTCCTCAATTCCCTCCTCTGTCAGTTTTCCATCTTTCAGGTGGTTGAGGAGCCTTAAGTAGATGGACTCTGAAAAGAGCTTCTTTATCTTCTTTCCCTTTACCTCGTAGAAAAAGAGCTTTACGGTGTTTGAGCCTATGTCAACTACGGCAACTTTCTTCAAGATACCTCCCTGAGGAAGAGGAGAGCTCCCTCCTGAACCGGCTGAAGAAGTGGCGGCGGAGTTACAGGAGGAAACGCAACCGTTACAAGTGATAAGAGCTCATCGGCCTTCTTCCCGGCGGCTATGAGATTGGAGATGAGATCAACCGTTGAAGAGACAATTTTGGTCTCTCCGATAACCTCTCCACCAGCAAGTCTTCCGTTTTTGAGGAAGTAGAGCCTTAAAGTTAAAGGGCTGGCGTTTAGAGCCATAGGGTAGGCGTCGGTAGAAGTAACCGTTACCTCTCTAAAGGAGAACTCCTTTCTCTTAAGGAGCTCCTCTGTGTAGCCTGCAAAACCGTAGAACCTCCCTCCTACCTCCGTAACTCCTGAGGGAACTATTCCGGTGTCTTCAATCTGAGGGCCTGAAACGTTGGCTCCGGCAATTCGTCCATCCCTTGCAGAAACTGAAGCAACCATTCCCGGAGTAAAGTCTCCGTCTATAGCACTTGTGTGGTAGATGCAGTTTCCTGCGGCCAGAACGTTGTCTGCAGAAGTTCTCAAGAACCTGTCAACCTTTATAAAGTCTCTCTCTGTTGCGATTCCGGCATCTACAGCAAGTTTTGTGTTTGGAAGGAAGCCGATAAAGACAAAAACGAGGTCTGCATCCAGCTTCCCTGAACTGAGAACCACCCTCTCTACAGACTCTCTGCCTTCAAAACCGACAACCCTTTCGCCTTTCAGTATCTCAACTCCCTGTTTTCTGAGGGTCTCCTCCATCTCTTTAAGGGTCTGGGAAGAGAAAACTCCCGAAGCGATTCTCGGGGAAGCCTCAACAACTGTGAGTTTTTTGCCGGGCATGTTCCGGCTGATGAGGTCTGCAAAGCCAACAGAAATGAAACCTCCACCTATAAGAACTATTCTTTCAGCCTCTTTAACTTTTCTGACAAACTCCTCAACAGAAGAAGTTGCCGTGTCTATGTAGTGGATGTTCTGGAGTTCCTTTCCCGGAACCTGAAGCCGCCTTGGAACCCAGCCCGTTGCAAGTATGAGCCTTTCGTAAGAGATAGCTTTTCCGCCGGCGGTAAAGAGAGAAGAATCTGAAGGGTTTAGGGAGACAACCCTGTCTATAAGGAAAGAGGCTCCCATCTCCTTAACTTTTTGAAGGGGGTAACGGTTCTTTTCAGGGGGAAGGATTCCTGAAACGACATAGGGAAGTGCACAGGGTATCTGCAGGTCTTCCCTGTCGTTAACGAGGAGAACACTCCTCTTGGGGTGGAGCTCCCTTACAGTTTTCACAGCGTTAAAACCAGCAGGGCCTCCTCCAACAACCACAACGTCGTAGTGCTCCATCTCTCCCTCCTCAAACGGCTTAACCGTTCTCTTTCATAAATTCTAAACACTTCTCAACTTCCCAACGGCTACCGATAATAACGGGAACACGCTGATGTAAATCTTCTGGAACTATGTCAAGAAGAGATCTGTTTCCGTCGGAAGAGAGGCCTCCCGCCTGTTCTATCAGGAAGGCCATGGGCTTGGCCTCGTAGAGAAGCCTCAGCTTTCCGTTTGTGTTCTTCTTATCGGCAGGATAGATGAAAATTCCTCCCTTAAGAAGGGTTCTGTGAACGTCTGCAACCATTGAGCCAACATATCTCTGGGTATATTTCTCCTCTTTAAGGAAATCAATGAATCTCCTCAAACCCTCACTTGTCCACTTGTTCCTGTTGGCCTCGTTGATTGAGTAGATCTTTCCCTTTTCAGGGAGCTCTATTTTAGGGTGAGAGAGGAGGAAGTTTCCAGACTCAGGGTCTAAAGTGAAACCTACAACTCCATCTCCAAGGCTCATAACGAGCATTGTTGAGGGGCCGTAGATAACATAACCTGCGGCTATCTGCTCTTTTCCAGGCTGCATAACCGTGTCTTTATGGATTGAGAAGATTGTTCCGATGCTTACGTTAACGTCTATGTTTGAGGAACCGTCAAGGGGGTCAAAGGCAACGGCGTAGCCAGATTCTGAAACGATGAGGGCGTCTTCTATTTCCTCTGATGTAATCTGGCATGCTTTTCCGCAGTTCTTAAGGCTTTCAAGGAATATCTCGTTTGCAAGTTCGTCAAGTTTTTGAACCTCTTCTCCCTGAACGTTTACCTTTCCGGCACTTCCAAGAACTCCCAGAAGGCCGGCTTTCCTGACCTTACCGGCAATCTCCTTACAGGCAGCAGCAATCTCGTTGATTAAGAGAATGAGCTCGTCTGTTACGTTGGGGTTTCCCTCTTTCTTCTGAAAGAGATAGGCAGTAAGGGGTAGAGCCATCTTTCCCTCCCTTTATGCAGATTTTTTCTCCTTCGTTCTCAGCATTCCGCAGGCTGCAGAGATGTCCTGACCGCGGGAATCCCTTATAAAGGCGGCTATGTTGTGATCCCACAGGACCTTCTGGAACTTCTCTATATCTTCCCTTGGGGTTGGTTGAAAGGGAGCTCCCGGGTAGGAGTTAAAGGGTATCAGGTTTACTTTAACAGGAATTCCTTTAATCAGTTTAACCAGCCTTCTTGCGTCTTCTAAAGAGTCATTTACCCCTTTGAGCATAACGTATTCAATCATTATTCTCCTGTTGTTGTCTGCAGGGTAGCGCCTTAAAGCCCTCATTATCTCACCGATAGGCCACTTTCTATTTAAAGGAACAATCTTTTCCCTCTGCTCGTCTGTTGTTGCGTGAAGCGAAACGGCAAGTTTTACTTTGTTCATCTCTTTTGCCATTCTATCTATTCCGGGAACAACGCCAACTGTTGAAACGGTAACTTTACGGGTTGAAAGGTCTAACATGTCTCTGTGGGTCATTATCTCAACGGCCTTTTTAACATTGTCAAAGTTTAAAAGTGGCTCTCCCATTCCCATGAAAACGACGTTTGAAATTCTCCTCTCCTCTCCAACGTCTCTCTGAACGTGAATGTATTGGTCAACAATCTCTGCCGCCGTAAGGTTCCTTGTGAAGCCGTCTTTTGCAGTTAAACAGAACTTACAACCGGCGGGGCAACCTACCTGAGTTGAAACGCACAGGGTATTCCAGTCTTTCTCTGGAATGAAGACAGACTCAATTCTGTTTCCGTCTGAAAGCTCAAAAAGGTATTTCCTGGTTCCATCCGAAGACTCTTCAACTTTAACGGTTTTCAGAACGTCTATTCTGGCTTTTCGGGAAAGGAGTTCCCTGGCCCTTTTGCTGAGATTTGTCATCTCATCAAAGCTCTTAACCCTCTTCTTGTAGAGCCACTGAGCAATCTGCTTTGCCCTGTAGGGTTCAAATCCCAACTCTTTAACGAACTCCTTCAGCTCATCCATGTTGAGGTTTTTTATCTCAACCATTCCCTCTCCTCTTATAGGTTCTGTAGATACCGTAAACAGTTGAGCCTATAAAGACAAACGTTATGAAAAGAGAGAGCAGGAAATTTATCTTACCCATCTATCTCTTCGGCCTCTTCCACAAGCATTACAGGAATGTCATCAACTACGGGATAAGCTAATTTACATTTGTGACACAACAGTTTCTGCTCCTTCTCTCTATACTCAAGATCTCCTTTGCATTTTGGACATACCAGAATCTCAAGGAGTTCCTGCGGAACCATACCAACCTCCAAATATCCGTTCGTTAAAAAACATAATTTAATTCTTGAGACTCAAAGTTTCCATGAACCAGAAAATATGTCGGTCTTCAGTTAGAAATTTTGAAAAATTTTGACAGGAATTGCTCCTGAACAATATTTATTGAGAACCATTTCTACTTACAGCAAGGAGGCGAATGTCTGAACTTGTCGTAATAAGGGAATGTTGCCATTTAGAGCTGAACCCCGAAGACCTGAAGGTTTTACTGGTTTACCCGGGAAAAGAAAAGGTAGGGCTTTCAAGCCTCGCCGTTCACAGAATTTACTCCTTGTTGAACAGTATAAAGGGAGTAAGCTGCGACCTGATATTTGAAGGGCTGGAGTGCTCCTACTTCCTGGGACTACCTCCCGGAGAGTTTGATGTTATCGCTTTTTCAATAACTTACGAGAATCACATCTTCAAAGCCGCAGAGCTCCTCTCTAACTGGGGAATAGAACCTTTAAGGGAGAGAAGAACAGACTCTCCCTTGATACTTGGAGGGGGAATAGGCCTCTACTACAACCCTGCCCCGTTTCTTCCCATTTTCGATGCCGTTTACCTTGGGGAAGCTGAAGGAAGAATTGAAGAGGTTTTTGGAGCTCTGCGGCAAAACCCCTCTGTTGAGACGTTAGAAGAGTTTGACAACGTAATAGTCAGCAGGAACTACTCGTTTAGATACAGCGGATTAATTGTTGAAGAAATTTCCGGAGAGAAGAAAAGGATATACAGGTCAAAACTCTTCCCTGTAGTTCCGTCCCATTCCTGTTTCCTCACGGGGGACACGGCATTTAAAGACATGTTCCTCATCGAGCTGAACAGAGGTTGCATAGAGAAGTGCCGTTTCTGTGTTGCAACCTACATGGGGCTTCCATACAGGGAAAAGGAGATAGATGTTGTTGAAAAGGAGATAGCCATTGCTTCAAAATATGTAGACAGGGTTGGACTGATAGGGGCGGGAGTAACCGACTACTCGAAGATGGCGGAGCTCCACCACATCCTCAAAAAATACGGCGTCAAAGCCTCCTTTTCTTCCCTGAAAGCCTCCTCACCCTCTCCTGAAATTTTCGAAATCATCAGGGAATCTCAGCAGAAAACTGTAACGATAGCCCCGGAAGCCGGAAGTGAGGAGCTCCGGTTTGCCATCAACAAAAAGGTTCCAGACGAGAAATACTTCTCTTTTGCAGAAAAAGCCCTGGAAAGCGGAGCGGAGAACATCAAGCTCTACTTTCTGATAGGTCTTCCCGGAGAGACGGAAGAGGATATAAGAGCCATCGCAGAAATGACAAGGAAATTCACAGAAATAGCCAGAAGCTACTGGAGAGAAAGGGGAGTAAAGGGAGAGATTCATCTGAGCGTTAACCCCGTAATTGCAAAACCCTTTACGCCGTTTCAGTGGTTCGGGCTGAATCCAAAATCCCAGATAGAGAAAAAGCTGAGGCTCCTTCAGAAAGAAGTCAGAAAAATCAAAGGAGTAAGGCTTACCCACGAAAACGTTCGGGATGCAGTTCTTCAGGCAATTGTATCGAGGGGAGACACGAGAGTAGGAGAGGCAGCTGTTATAAGTGCAGTGGAAAAAGTCCCATTTAGAAAAGTTTTAAAAGAGATGGGACTCCCCTTTGAGGAGCTCTACACCAGAGAGAGGGAAAAGGAAGAACTGTTCCCGTGGGACGTTGTTGACAGCGGAATAAACAGGGAATACCTGTGGCGGGAATACAGGCTCACTTACGAGAGGAGATCGACCCCTACCTGCTTTCCGGGATGTAAAGTGTGTGGTCTATGCGGGAGCCCCCTCAAAACAGAAACTGTCAAAACCTGATGCAATTTTGCAAACAGGCTACCAGTTTTTGAAGGAAAAGAACGGATATTCAGAATATAATTCCGGTTAGTGAAACCTAAACAGGAGAGCCAATGCAGGTTTATCAGAGAACCCTTGCAAAAGAGGTCGTATTCAGCGGAATAGGACTCCACACGGGAAAGAAAGTCATCGTTCGGCTCGTTCCGGCTCCTGCCAACTCGGGAATAGTTTTCATAAGAACAGATATAAAAGGCTCTCCCTCCATAAAAGCATCTCCCAAATACCTTAGCAGGCTCTTCTACGCAACAAACCTCTCAGACGGTAACATAAGCGTTCAAACCGTTGAACACCTGATGGCAGCGCTGTCTGCCTTTGGAATAGACAACCTGTTTGTTTACCTTGACTCTGAAGAACTGCCGATACTTGACGGGAGCTCCGCCCCTTACATCTACCTCTTTGAGGAGACAGGGGTAAAAGAACTCACAAAAAAGAGGAAATACGCCGTTCTGAAAAAGGAAGTCCTTGTAGAGTTTGAGGGAAAGAGAATACTGGCAGAACCCTCAGACAGACTTGAGATAGACAACACAATCTCCTTTGACCACACATACAAAAAGGTTCGCCACCAGAGGCTCGTTTACGTTCATACACTAGAGAACTTTAAAGAGATAGCAAAGGCAAGAACTTTCTGTTTCTACCAGGAGGTTGAAGCCCTGAGAGCAGCAGGTCTTGCAAAGGGCGGAAGCCTTGAAAACGCCATAGTTATAGACGACTACGGTATCCTCAACGAGGGAGGGCTGAGGTTAGAGAACGAGTTTGTTGCCCACAAAACTCTCGACCTCGTAGGAGACCTCTACATTCTAGGATACCCGCTCCTTGCAAAGATAACAGCCTTCAGAACCGGGCACGCCCTCAACGCAGCGCTGGTTAAGAGGATATACGGAGAGAAGCTCTACGAGCTGGTAGAAGTGGAAGAGGGAGCAGAGGAAAGAGAGAGGAGACTGGCCTTTGGAGAAGAGGGAGCTCCCTCAGTTAATTGAGAAGTATAGACTCCAGATAGCCATAACCCTGTTTTTCATACTCCTGATCGCCCTAACTCCTTTCTTCTACTTTAGAGTCCTTCCGAACCTCCAGCTGAAAATCCTGTCGCTGAGATGCCTCATACTGAACGGACTCTCCGGAGTTCTCTTTTTCACAGTAGAAAAGGGAAAGTTTAAAGAGCTTCTTCCGTTTCCGCTGGCGGGAATATTCTTCTCCCTCCTCTACCTGAAAACTGGGAGTTCCCTGTTCCTCCCACCCTGCATCTCCTCAACGGCAACCTCGGTTGTAATGGTAGCCCTCACCGCATACATAACGATAAAGGTTAGGTTCGGGAAGTAAAAAACCCCTCAGCAACCGTTCTCACAAAGTTTTTTTCCCCTTCAGAAACTCTCCTTTCCCTTATGTAGCTGAGCATCAGGGGAGGAAAGACGGCAAGCTTTGAGTCCTGAAGTTTTTCTCTGAACCTGTGGCAAAAGTAGAGTATGTTGAGCTTGGTTTCAAAGGGAAGATTCCAGTTAAAAGCCTTCTCTGAGAGTTCCCTCTCCACCTTCTCAAAGAGCTCATCGGGAATCTCAAGCTGGCTAAGGGCTGAAATTGCGCTATTCAGATAGGCCATTTCAACGGCGCTTCTGCGGGAGCTCCGCCTCATTATCGTAAGGAGCTCGTATATGAAAGACATTAGCTTTTTTCCCTCAAGCCCCAACTTCAAAAGTTCCTCTATTACCCGAACGCCTTTAGGGTCTCTACTGTTGAAGTATCTCCTGAGAGCCTCAACAGAAACCTCCTCTGGCTCGCCGTCAACAGAGAAAGCCCTCACAACGGAACGCTCCTGAGAGAAGTTCCTCACCGGCAGCTTGAAGTTCCTGTTTACCGGTTCCATAGAGAGGAACTCCTCTCCGGAAAACTCCTCAACGGGAACGGGAAAGACCTCTGAGAGAGCCTTTACAAACGGATGTCTTAGCCTGCCAACCACAACAACTCTCTCAACCTTCAGCCTATCCCTGAAGAGCTCCTCGTAAGAGTATAGAGAAAGAACCAAAGAGGAGGAGAAGTCTGAGGAGCTTTTCACAAACTCCCCGAATCGGGCATTTCCAACAACGGGCGTAAGGGCAAGCTCCACCTCACGGGAGGAGACAAAGCGGCTGTAGTTAAAGCAAGGAACCTCCACCCTATCAGACCTTCCAAAAAGAATCCTAGCAGCGGAGCTCCTGCACAGGTCTAAGAGCTCCCCCCTCAGCCCCTCCTTCCTCAAATAGGCGTTTGAAACTCCGGTCTCCCCCAAAAACCGGTTAAACAGATAGTTCCCCAGCGTATCGATTAAGTGGAACTCTCCAAAGGGCAGGTTGAAGAGAACTCTACCTCCCAAAGAGAGGGAAGTCTTCCCGTAACCAACGTTTACAACAACGGTTTTAGAGCTGAAGAAGTTAAAGTCGTAGTAGATAGAAACTCTCCTTCCAAAGGAATTTTTAAAGAGATTCCTTATCAAAAAGGTCGATTTCCCGTAAACGTAGCCCGGAAGAACAACCTCCTCAAAGGAATGGGGCTCAAGGGAAAAAAGGGCAAACTCCAGAATATCTATACCGTCGTAGAAAACATCTCCTATAAACAGGTAGTCCTTCTTATCGATGTTTTCTAAAAGGGAGAGGAGTTTCTTCTTTACCTCAACTGGAACGGAAGAGTAATCAATCCCTATTTCTGAAAGGAAGTTGTCTTTGAGTTTAAAACTTCCACCGCTGTGGTAAGAGAGCGGATAGCCCAGGTAAACCCTCAAAACCGCACAACCTCTCTATTAAAGGCGTGATGTTTCATCTCTTCTCCAGTGGGGTAGCCGTGAACAAAAGCCGTTTTTACCGGAGTCAGGGTATCAAGGATAACCTCTAACTCCTCTCTGTCGGAGTGGGCAGAGAGATGATGCCTCTCTATCTGACACTTAAAGACAGAAAGGAGTTCCCTGCTGGAGAGAAGTCTGTATCCAAAGCTCTCCTCTGCCATGTATCCGCTGAAGACGATGGAGCTCTTCCTGTTTCTGGAAAGGAGCTTACTGTAAATAAAGGAGGGAGTTCCCTCAACCAGCATTCCGGAGGTTGCAAGTATGCAGTCTGCCTCCCTGAGGTTCTCCCTGCACGCCTCTTCAAATGATAGCCCCTGGTAAACGGGGGCAGGCTGAACGTAGTAGTTGAAAAGGGTTCTGTTTAAGAGGTTCTCGTAGATGGTTGAAACATCTCTGGCAAGGCCGTCAACGTAAACTGTAATTGGGGGAATTTCACCTCTCCTCATCCCCTCAGAGAGGAGCAGTAGAATCTCCTGGGCCCTTCCAAGGGCAAAGGCGGGGATGAGCACCTTTCCTCCCCTCTCAACCGTTTTTTTAACGGTCTCAAGGAGTTCCCTCTCATCCTCTTCTCTCTTAAACCGCCTGTCTGAGTAGAAGTATGTGCTCTCAAGGACTAAAAAGTCTGCCTTGTGGGAGGGGAGCTCCGCCCTCCCAACACTTCTCTGACTGGAAAGGGAAATATCTCCCGAGTGAAAGGCCAGAGAGCTATCTCCGTAGTAGATTCCGACAGAGGCAGCACCCAGAACGTGGCCGGCCGGGTAGAGAACAACTTCAACATCTCCTACCTCTATCCTGTCGAAAAATTCCCTCCTCTCAACTCTTGAGAGGGCTTCATCCAGCATCCGGTATTCCTTCCACTCTTCCTCAGAGTTCCTGTCGGCTATGTGGCGAACCTTTATGGCGTCCTCAACCATGAGGGAAAGGAGTTGAGCAGTTTCGTGGGTTGTATAGATGGGAGTTTCTGGGTAAAGGGCAGAAAGGAGATGGATGCTGCCGCAGTGGTCCACGTGGGCATGGGTTATGACTATGGCATCAAGCTCCGGGGCAAGAGCTTTGAGGAAGTCAAAGTCCGGGTAAGGCTCCTGCTTTGAGAACCTTATCCCGGAGTCAACGAGTATCCTCTTCCCGGAAACTATGTAGAGATAACAGCTCGCTCCTATTTCGTTTCCGCCGCCAATGGGTATAAAGAGATTTTCCATAAACAGGGAATTTATTACCTGCCGTAAAGACCTACAAGCTCATCCTGAGCCAGAACGTGCCCCTCTAAAGCCTCAAGGAACTGTGCCTTCTCCACTCCCGGGGGTAAACCGAGGGATGGAACGTCTAAAGCGAAAATAACGAAGAAATACCTGTGGGGATTCCCAGGAGGAGGACAAGGACCTCCATAGCCCACTCTTCCAAAGTCGTTCAATCCCTGTTTAATTCCATACTCAAGCTCGGAAACAGGAGGAACGTCTTCCGGAAGCCCTTCAAAGGTGGCAGGGATGTCGTAGATTATCCAGTGGGTAAAGACTCCACCGGGGGCATCCGGATCATCTACAAGGATGGCAAAGCTCCTCGTATCCTCAGGGGGTTCAAGAAAGAGAAGAGGAGGGGAAATATCCTCTCCGTCGCAGGTATATTTGACTGGGACATACTCCCCGTTTCCGAAAGCGGGACTGAACAGTCTCATCTCTCCCTCCTACACGGTTCTCTTTTAGTTTACCACTTTGTTAAAAAACGAAGTCAACAGGCCTTCCACATCTGGGGCACCTGCCGTCTGGCGTGAACAGAATCTCAACGCTATAACCTGCCCGCCTGACCAGGAGCTCCCCACACTGGGGGCAGTATGTGGACTCCCTCTCCGGCTCGATAACGTTCCCAACGTAGACATACCACAGGTATTCCCTGCTTACCTCGTAGGCCATATCGATAACCTCAACGGGAGTGGGAGGCGTATCCATCAGTTTGTAGGCAGGGAAAAACCTTGAGTAGTGGATAGGAACGTCTTTCCCAAGGTTTTCTGCAATCCACTTTGCATAGCGTTCGAAGTTTTCAGGAGTAAACTCCTCAAAACCAGGAACTATGAGTTTCGTAAGCTCTAAATGTTTACCGGCCTTTTTTATCTCCTCACACACCTGCCAGACGTTGGGGTTGGGAAAGGCAGAGAACTTCAGGTAGTAGTCCCTGTCCATCCCTTTAAGGTCAACGTTAAAAGCGTCGATGAGGGGGAGGAGCTCCCTCAAAGCCTCCATGTTGATGTTCCCGTTGGTCACCATCACGTTCTTCAAACCGGCCTCTTTTATCTTCTCGGCCGTATCCTTCACATATTCAAACCAGATAATCGGATCGTTGTAGGTATAGGCAATCCCTATGGAGCCGTAGCGCCTTGCGTATTCAACGGCCATTTCCGGGGTAAATACCTGCCTCAGGTGGGGGGTATCCCGGCGGGAAATCTCCCAGTTCTGACAGGACTTACAGTCTAGGTTGCAGCCGTTGGTTCCAATGGAGAAGATAACGGAACCGGGGTAGAAGTGATACAGAGGCTTTTTCTCTATGGGATCGTAGTTCGCAGAGGTTATCTCAGAGTAAACAGTAGTGTAGAGCTTCCCACTTTCATTAACCCGAACAAGGCAGAAACCCCTTCCCCCATCTGGAATTACACACTCCCTGGGACAGAGCGTGCACTTTACTTTTCCCCCTTCCAGTGGCTCCCAATACCTGGCTACCGTTTTCGGCATTTCTCCCTCCTGACAGATAGAATTCCCTTCTCCTTAATTCAATTTAAGTCTTTTCTGCAAAAACAGTTATAAAATGTTAAATAAATGAACAAACAGAAAAGGAGACATGATGGGGGAAAGCGAAAACCTGTTCGATATTCCTGCCTACATTAGAACAGGAAATAAAAAACTCAGGGTAATAAAACTCGGAGCAAACGGGCTTATTCTCGAAAACAAACCAGAAATACCGCTAGAAGAAATAATCACAGTAGAGTTCATATTTCCATATGATGCCTACAACGAGTTAATCATTCCAAAACTGAAGATCAAATGCAAGGAAGCGAACGGGAAACTATACTGTCAATTTATAGATCCTTCAAAGGAACAGGAAGACCTTATCAGGTTCATAATCAGAGAACACCTGTGGAAAAGAATTATCTCTATTCCCAGTGAGTTTATGAATTACACCCAAGACAAGAAAGTAAGAGAGGAACTTTTAATACTGCAAAGAGATCTATCCCTTAAAGATAAAATACATAAAATCCTGCTTGTAGCTGTTCTAATGTTCGTAGGCAGTCTTCTAACTTTAACAGCAAGTAGCTTTCTCAAAGAAGAACCAAAACCCTTATCAATATCAATCAAATATTCTGAGAGAAGTGAAAATTTTGAAAAGAACTCTTTCAAATACCCACCCATTCCTGAAAAAGAAAACACCCAGCCGGAAAACCCGATATCAAAAGACAACAACCAAACTACAAAACCCCAACAAACTACGGAAAAGTCAGTAACTTCAAAGGAAACGAACTCTATTCAGGAAGTTAAATACCCTGAAAATTTACGGAAAGAAGAAAAGTCCAAAGATTCTACAATTAAACTCTCTCCAAAAAGAAACTACTACTGTGTTCAGGTAGCATCAGATACTCTACCAGATAGACTAATACCCCTGGCCAAAAAGCTTGAAGACCTACCGTTCGTTAGAGTAGAAAAAGTGGGAAGGTTTTACACCCTGAGAATCGGATTCAGCAGAACGCATAGGGAAGGAAAAATACTGGCAGAAAAGGTAAAAGAGCGAATTCAGGGAAAGATCTTCTTAAGAATCTGCGCCTATAGACCTAAAAGGTGGATTTACCCGCAAACAGAAGAGAGGTAGTACTCCACAGTTGAAATTGCCTCTTCAAGGTTTGCCACTCTGTAAGGCTTTACGCTATCGGGCGTTGAACGGGCGTAGAGCTTGTCGTAGTAGTTAATCATAAGCTCTGAAACTGCTTCAGTATATCTCTTTTCCCTTATGAGCCCTTCTATCTCTCTGAATTTTTCATCGCCCAAAATCTTCCTGATTCTCGAAAGGGCTTCAAGGTAAACCGTAGAAGGGAAACGGTCTACCCCGTAGTCTTCCATTGAGATCTTTACCCTTTCTTCAAGGGGGAGCTCCACGTAAATCTTCTCTCCCCTTTCCATGGCCTTCCAGAAGGGTTCAGGAATAAAGAGTCTTCCTATCTTCCTGCTCTCCCCTTCAATCAAAATGCAGGGGGCATCTTTCAACCTCTCAACCTCCTGCCATAAAAGGGCATCAAACATCTTCTGGGACGGTTGATCAAGCCCTATCCCTCCGAAAACCGACCCCCTATGGCCTGCAAGCCCTTCAAGGTCTATGACGGGATAACCTTTCTCCTTCAGAGCTCTAATTATCCGCGTCTTTCCAGAACCTGTGGGGCCATAAAGAACTATCAGCTTTTTATCCTTCAGAACCTCTGCCATCCTGTTCAGAATGTATTTCCTGAAAGCCCTATACCCCCCTTCAAGCCTTGGAACGCTTACGCCAGCCAGCGTGCAGATGGCTGCAACTGCAAGACTCCTCATCCCTCCCCGCCAGCAGTAAACAACCACTTTCCCTTCCCTATCTTTTATCTCTTTTATCTGTCTCACTATCTTGTGGAGCTTCGGACCAACTATCTCAAGGGCGTAAAGCCTTGCCTCCTTCTCCCCCTTCTCGTAGTAAACCTGAGAGACCTTCTTCCTCTCTTCAGCGGAAAAGAGCGGAACGTTGTAGGCACCAGGGATGTGAAACTCCTCAAACTCCTCAGGAGTTCTGGTATCTATAAACCTGTAACCCTTGTTTAGGGCTTCTTCTACAGTTATCTCTCTAACTAACTCCATCTCTCCACCCTGAAAAGGGCAACCGCAAAAGCCCCTACTGGAAGGTTGAAACCAAGCTTTCTCTCTAAACTCTCATTTACAAAACTGCCGATGGTTAAATTAAGCGTTGTGAGGAACTTTTCCAGCTTAACCCTTTTCCTGCCAACCTCCCTGACGTAGCGGGCTATCTCCTCAAGCTCTCTCTTCGTCAAAAAGCTGGAAGAGGAATAGACGGAACTCCCCCCAAACAGAACCTTCAGTTCCCTGTAAAGGTTCAAAAGTGAAAATCTGTTGAGGAATGCAACAAGAACAGCCCTCCTTGAAACCCTAACGGCCTCGAAGAAGGCCCTTCTCCTGTCTGTAATAAACTCAAGGCTGGTAATAAAGCAGGAAAGGTCAAAAGAATCGTCGGGAAACGGCAGTGAGAGAGCCGTTCCGTTTACAAGTTTCCTCAACCCCTTCCTCCTTGCCTGAAGGAGCATGTCAAAGGAGAGGTCGAGGCCGACAGGTTCACCAAAACCGTTTTTCTTTAAAAAGTCCATCCAGATGCCCGTTCCGCAGCCCACCTCCAGAGTCGCTGCTCTTTTAAAGGCAGAAAGGGCGTTAAGGAGGAGCTTCCCCTCAAGCCTGAAAATCACTTTTCCGTGTGGGGTTTCAAAAAAGTGGTCGTAATTCTCGGCAACTTTTCCGGAAAAGGGATTACTCACCCAGTCCCTCCCTGCCCGTAACGCCCCTCAGCTTCAATATTCTCAAAACCTCTTCAAGGTCTGCCGAGGTAATTTTCACACTCCTGTGGACTTCGGCAAGGGGAAAGGGATAACCGGAAACGGAGTAGTAGTTCAGGTAGCTCAGGACTGAAGCAAAGTCTATATCTCCGAAAACCTCCACTTTGTAAACCCAGTCTCCGGGCTTTACAAAAGAGACTGTAAACTCAAAATTCCTGAGGAGTTCCTCAAATTCACCGGGGTAGTAGAACTTCTCTTCCTCCGTAAGTGAAAGTAAAACAGGCTCTGAATAGCCGGAAGGCAGGTTTAAAAGGTTTAAAACGGCAATGTCTGGAAGCAGGTTGTCAAGTTCGTAGTGGCGGGAGTCAGACCGTTTTGAGACGGAAATAACCGCCTTCCCATCACTTTTCGCCCTTTCAAGGAGAAGGTAGATGGTATAGAGATACTCAAGGTATTCGAGGTAGCCGGAAACGACAGCGTATTCCCTTCCGGAAAACTCCTCAGTCACCTTCCTGTAAAACTCTTTCGAATTAATTCTCCCGGTCGAATAGACATCCTTTAACTCTTCAAATAGAGTCAGCGCTTTTTTTCTCAAGCTGCTGTTCCTGTCAATCTCGTGGAAAAAGGCAGCAGGCCTTAAAAGAGCTCCAATAACAGAACCGTCTAACAGGAGAAGGTCAACCTCTGAAAGAACCGAAAGGGCTCTTTTGAACTCCAGAATTCCCATAAGGGTTCTGAGGCGAGAGTCTGAATACTCGTAGGGTTTTAAAAGGTCAACATCGGCATCTATATAAAGCCTTCCGGGCTCTCCTCCCTGGAAAACTATTGAAGCAGCTCCGAGGGCGTAAACAACATATCCGGCAAAGTCCTTTCTGTTTCTGCTACCGTCAACGGCGGCAGCAGAGGAGGGAGCGGAAGGAGGGGGGAGCTCTCCCCTCCACAACTCAGCCACCTTTTCCCTTACCTTCTCAAGACCATCGGGGGAGGGTGAAATACTTCCAAGCCTCTTATAGGCAACTTCGACCAGAATACCCTTAATGGTCAAGCCTTATAACCTCCAGAATTTGCCTATATTATATGCAGTTGTGGAGGAACTATGGAGAGAAAGCTAAAACTAATAGTGATACCAGTTCTTTCTTTTCTTCTCTTCTGGCTCTTAACAGGATTTGTCAACTCAAGTTTCTCGGTAAAAGAGAAAACACCCAACACAGACAGAACCGCCGTTAAGAAAGAAGAAATCCCAACCTTAGTAAAAGAGCTTAGAAGCGACTTCAAACTCCAGTATAGCCTCTTTAAAAAGGCCTTTCTGGAAAACGGCAGATTCGTTTACAACACTGGAGATTACAGGATAGTCTTTACCGTAGATCCCCGGTTCCAGCAGGCTGTTGAAAAGGAGTTTGATAGGTTCAAGGTTAAGTATGGAGCGTTTGTAGCAGTTGACCCGGCTACTGGAAAAGTTTTAGCAGCCGTATCGAGCCTCAGCTACCCGGATCTTCTCCTTAAACGCTCATTCCCAACGGCCTCAACCTTTAAGATAGTAACGGCAGCAGCAGCTCTCGACACGGGAATTGCTAAACCGGATACAGAGCTTACCTGCGGAGGCGTAGGAGACTCCTGCTCTCCCTCTGTCTGGCTCAACAGCTCATACAGGGTAAAGAGGAGGTTTTCCCAGGCCTTTGCAACCTCTGCAAACCCTTTCTTTGGGAACCTAGGAAGGCTGATGGGGAAGGAAACCCTGATGGAGTATGCCCACCGCTTTGGGTTCAACAGAAAGGGCTACAACTTCCCCTGGGGCATAGTTAGAGAACCGTTAGACGACTACGAACTGGCACTAACAGCAGCAGGTCTTGGAGATACAACCGCCAGCCCGTTTCACGAAGCCCTTATGGCTCAGGCAGTTGTTAACGGCGGAGTAATGATGAAACCTTTCATAGTGGAAAAAGTTGTAGACCTGAAAACCGGAAGGGAGTATCTGCTTAAACCTTCACCTTTTCAGAGGGTAATGAAAAAGGAAACGGCAGACGAAATCAAAAAGATGATGGTTCTAACAGTTAAAGTAGGAACAGTGGCAGGTAAGAGATACTTCAAAAAGCTCAGCAGATACAGCAGCTTAACGGTAGGGGGTAAAACGGGAACCCTCACGGAAAGAAGCTACCCTGAAGGAAGATGTGAGTGGTTTACAGGGTTTTTCAGCTACGGCGGAAGAACCGTTGCGGTCTCCTCTGTTGCTGTAAACAACTGGCTCTACTACATATCGGGCTACGAAATAGCAGCAGTTGCAGCCGCCGATTTTGTTAAACTTCAGGAAAGGCTGGCAAAGGAGGGAAGAGATGTGCGTGTTCTGCAAGATAGTGAAGAAGGAAATTCCGGCTAAAGTTGTCTACGAAGACGACAGAGTAATGGCATTCCACGACATCAACCCCCAGGCTCCCGTTCACATTCTGGTAATTCCAAAGGAGCACATACCAACCCTAAACGACCTGACGGAGGAGCATAAAGAACTGATAGGCCACATCTTTACAGTAATCAGGCAGATAGCTCAGGAAATGGGCATTGCCGAAAGCGGCTACAGAGTTCTTGTCAACTGTAACAGGGATGGAGGCCAGGAGATATACCACCTCCACTTTCACCTGTTAGGAGGAGCCCATCTTGGCCCAATGGTCTGCCGTTAAGATTTCCCTAGGAATTTATTTATATACATAACTCTGTCAGCCCTTTCAAGGACTTCCTCGAAGGGTTCCTCCGGGGAAGTCCATAAACTCCACCCTGCCGAGAAGGAAAGGGGAACAGGAAGTGTCCCTTCCATATTAATAAGATCTACGTTGTTTCTTATTCGACGAACTATCTCTTCAATAATTTTTTCCGTAGCTCTGGGAACAACAATCAGGAACTCGTCTCCTCCTATCCTGACAACGAGGTCTCCCTTTCTCACAGAAGACCTTAGAACCGAGGCGAATCGCTGGATGTAAAGGTCTCCAACCTTATGGCCAAACCTATCGTTCACCGTTTTCAAGTTGTTAAGGTCAAGGTAGATAACGCCTATGGGGAAGTTTTCTCTGTTCCTTGCAAAAAAGTGAATCTGCTCCTGAAGAAAGTAACGGTTGAAAACTTCTGTCAAAGGATCCCTAAAGGCGTAGTAGCTCACCCTTCTGGGAACAACCCTCCTTACCAGAAACTCTACGGAATCTGTCAGGTCGTTCAGAGCTTCAAGAATGGGACGGGAAAGGGCAGCCTCCCCAGAGGGCAATCGCTTTACAAAGTTCCACCCTATTAGTTCTTCTACCCTGTTAAGAACAGAGAGGAGTTCCTGCGGGTAGTTTTCTGGAAGAGAAATTCTACGGCGGAAAGCCTTTAAAAACATGTTGGACTGGAAGATGAGAGATAACTTCCTTCCGACTTTCGGAACAGGAAACCCCAATCTCTGGCAGCCAAACTGATAGTCCTCCTCCGCCAGCCGCAGAAGCTCATTTCTGTCAATCCCTATTTCACCAGCAAGTTTCTTAATTCTATTTACCTCCTCACGGGAGAGTCTGCCTAACCCCTGTCAGCCGCCGGCAACTCCAATGAAAAACTCTTCCTTGCCGGAGTAAAACTTCAGAGGAATAACAAAATTCAGCTTTCCGGCAAAGCAGGTATGGAGAAAAGGTTTTGATCTCTTCTTAGCTTTTTCAAAGCGAAGTTTTCTGTCGGCCTCACACTTTTCTGGAACTCTGGAGTAAATGGCTTCACAGAAGGGGGTCATAAAGTCAGCAAAGCGGAGCTCTCCCCTCTCATCCCACACCATGGAGGAGGCTCCAAGGTGGGAAACAAAGTTCTGAAGGAGCCTTCCAAGCTCTTCAGGAGCGAAAAACTTCTCTAACTTTTCTACCTTCACTATTTCATCCGCCTTTTAAGCTCATGAGCAATCTGGTCTAACGTTATCTCCCTGTTAACAAGGGCAACCACAAGATGGTATAAAAGGTCGGAAACCTCGTAAACGGCCTCCTCTTCCTTCCCCGATTTAAGGGCTAAAATGGTCTCTATCGCCTCCTCACCAACCTTCTGGAGTATCCTGTTTTCACCGGCTTTAAAGAGGGAAGTTGTGTAGGAGCCTTCGGGGAGCTCCCTCTTCCTCTCCTCAACAACTTCGTAGAGCTTTTCAAGAACTTCTCCTATATCCATCACTCCTCCGCAAGTTTCCTGAAGAAACAGGTATACTCCCCGGTATGACAGGCAACCCCTTTCTGCTCAACAATGTAGAGGAGAGTATCGCCGTCGCAGTCTAAAAGAACCTCTTTAATCAGCTGAAGGTTTCCCGAAGTCTCCCCTTTCTTCCAGAGTTTTCCCCTTGAGCGGGAATAGTAGTGGGCGTAGCCGGTCTCAAGGGTTTTCTCGAGGGCTTCTCTGTTTGCATAGGCAACCATCAGAACGGCCTTTGTATTGGCATCCTGAACCACAACGGGGACAAGGCCTCCGCCTTTTTCAAAATCAACCTGTGAAAGGAGCTCCCTGTTTACCTTCAACTCTGTCTCCGTAGAGTTTATGAGATGTTAATTCTACCAGCTGAGAGAAAACTTCAACCCCGTGTAGCTGAGTGAAGAACTACCAAGGGCTCCTGAAAGCTCCAGAGAACACCTTCTACCCGGCTTAAGGAGGATCCCCATTCCAAACTCCTGAACCAGAAACCTGCCTGAAAAGCTGTAAAACCTGTTGTAGAGGAGGCGGAATTTCGTTTTAAATCGTGAAAGCCCCAAAACGTTTAAAGGCCTCAGGGCAGAAGCTGTTAAATACCTCACTCCCCTCTCTCCCGGCCTTAAAGCAAGCCCCACATCTCTGTAAAATTCCCTGAGATTGAAGGTTGAAACAGAGTTTGAGAAAACCCGATAGCTCACAGATAAAGTTGTTTTAAGTAATTCTCCCTTAACGCCAACAACCGCTCCCCAGTCTCCGCTGTGGCCGTGTCCCCATTCCTTTAAAGCTCCAACGGTTATCACGCCTGTATCTTTATAAAAAGAAAGGGCTGAACGGGAAGAGCTTCCATTTGAAACTGCAACGTAGGAGAGCCCCTTAAAGGAGAGAAGAGCCACAGCGTGGTCATCGCTACCTCTTCCGCTGTTAAACTTGTTGTAGAAAACGCCAGCTTTAAAATCCTCGGTAGCGTAAGAGATTCCGGGCAGGTAGTCGGAAAAGAGAGGCTCAACTGAAACGGGCTGAAGACCTGCTGTGAACCCATTTTCCGAAAGGCTCAGCTCCTCAAGGTGCCACAGTTTCTCGTGCCCCTTCTGGTAGAGGAAGTTGTCTGCCGTATTTCCCCAGACGATGTAGTCTAACTTCATATTCTTCCCGGTGGAAACCTTAAACCGGAACTTTTCACTATAGGCTGTAAGCTTATAAGTGGAGTGCCAGTAACCTACGTGGCTAAACTTTGACCATCCCTCGTATTCAAGCTGAGGAGTGTAGGTTTTTTCCGGGAAGTCTGCATACTCTCCGGAAGTTGAAAAGTAGTTTTTCAGCTTCAAACTAAAACCGCCGTAAGATTCTGGAATCTTCATTCCCCACTTATACCCGGCAAAGAGGGCGTAAGCTCCACCGGTGCCGGCGCTTCCCCTTAAAAAGAGAGTCCCTCCATAAAAGGGGTAGTCCACCTCTCCTCCCGCCTCGTTGCCTATCAGCTTTCCGGAAGAGGTTTCAAACCTTGCCCCGTGAAGGGTAACGGGAACGTCTAAAAGGCTGAAAGAGAGGGAAACCTTTCCAAAACGAAGACCTCCAATGGAAGGCCTGAAAATGAGCCCTTCACTTTTGAGGTCTTCTGCGTAGCCGTAGGTTGTTATTCCCTTCTGCCAGTAACCCACTTTCAGTGTTAGAGGGCTCAGGTGGAGCTCCCCCCAACCACCTGCCTTTCCGTTCTGCGAAACCAGAGAGACTGAACCTTTGCTGCCCTTTACTTTCAAAAAGAGGCCACTTTTAAACTCTGCATTCTCAACTCCCTTCGCGTCCATAATCCTATAAACGCCTGCCGAAACCCACCTGTAACCAAAGCCCAAAATCGCTATGTCAACATCGTCCTCGCTGCTCCTCCTTTCAAGAAGATACCTCCCCTCATAGCCGGCAATCTGGTTCCAGAAGAGCTTAAAATCTCCGGCGCTGTAGGTAAAAGAGCCTCCCCACAGGTAATCCTTAAAAAGCCCCGGAACCTCAAAAAGCTGCTTTCCCACCTTTAGAGTCAGGTTCTTAAAGAGAAATCCCCTCTTCCTCAGGTAGAGCTCCTTAACGTTAAAGGTTTTTACTCCTCCAGAAAAAAGGGAATCTTTATCTGACGTAAAGAGGTTAACGTAGGGAACCTTTGTCGTTCCGGTTGTCATAGAGAACTTAAACTCTGTCCCTTTGCTCAAGGTAAAACTTCTCCCTAACTCCAGCCGGTAGTAGTAGCCCGATTTTCTCCCCTTCCACTTCTCTAAACCCGTCTCCCTGTCGTAATCTCCTTTGAGGTTCACCGTATAAACACCTGTTTCCCCGGAGAGCTGAAAAGAGAAGGCAGGAGCTGAGAGAAGAAAAAAAAGAAGTGCTGTTGCAGTTGATTTCACGCTCCCTCCAGCTTACTTTAATTCAGATTATTCAAATTCTACGATAAAGGCGGAAATATGAAAGTTGTCGCCCACGTTCCAGGAAAGGAGATACTTAAAAATCCTGAGCTGATAAAGAGGTTTGCAGAGGCCGGCTTTGGAGTGGAGCTCCAGCTCACAGCAGAAGTTTTAGACAGCCTGACCCTGAAGGAGTTCGGGAAGCTGAGGAAGATGGCAGGGGGAGCTCCCATAACCGTCCACGCTCCGTTTATAGATATGAACCCCGGAGCTCTCGACTCCTATGTTTTAGAGGCAACAAGAAACAGGTTCTTTGAAACAACAGCTACTGCAAGGGTTTTAGACGCAGAGGTTATCGTCTTCCACACGGGCTACCACCCCCAGAAAATAGACCCAATCTACAACACATGGTTTGAAAGGGCAGTTGAAACTTTTAAAGAGGTATCAAAAGAGTGGCGAGGGAAAATAGCCCTGGAAAACGTTTTTGACAGAACTCCTGAGAATCTGAAAATGCTTATAGAAAACCTCCCCGAAAACGTAGGAGTCTGCCTAGATGTTGGGCACATGAACCTCTTTTCAGACGTTTCCATCCCGGCGTGGTTTGAGTCTCTGGGAGAAAGAATATACGAATTTCACCTCCACGACAACTGCGGCCTGGCCGACAGACACCTGCCCATGGGAGAGGGAAAAATAAACTTTCAGGAAATTTTCAAAGAGATAGAAAACCTTAAACAAGACTATATTTTAAACCTTGAAAACAAAAGCTACGAAAACGTTTTAAAAAGCTTTGATTACTTGAGGAGGAACTTTAAATGGAAAGAGAAATTGTCATCTACCCTGCCGACGTCCTGAAAACAAGGGCAGAAGAGGTTAAAGAGTTCAACGAAGAGATAAAAAAACTCGTGGAAGATATGTTCGACACGATGTATAAAAGGGGCGGCGTGGGGCTTGCCGCCAACCAGGTGGGAGTTCTAAAGAGAGTTGTTGTCATAGACCTCCACTCAAGAACCGAGAAGGAGGGAAAGGAACAGATAGTTCTGATAAACCCTGAAATAGTTACTCAGGAAGGGGAAGTGGTAAAGGAGGAAGGATGCCTTTCACTTCCTGGCCTTTACAGGAAGGTTAAAAGAGCAGCCTACGTCAAGGTAAAGGCACAAAACCTTGAAGGGGAAGAGTTTGAAATAGAGGGAGAAGGACTCCTTGCAAGAGCCCTCCAGCACGAGATAGACCATCTTAACGGCATCGTCTTTATAGACAGGCTGTCTCCCCTCCAGAAGCGTTTAGCCCTTGAGAAATACAGAAAGCTCAAGAGAAAATATGAAAAGGAATTGGTTCAAAATAGGTAAGGGGAGGGAGAAATGAAGCTGTTGAAGGCCAAAGAAATGGCCCAGATAGACAGAGAGACGATAGAAACCGTTGGTATTCCCGGCATCGTCCTCATGGAAAACGCATCCCGAGGCGTTGCCGAAGTTATTTACAGACACGTTAAGGGAAACAGTGTTCTTGTTGTGTGTGGCAGGGGGAACAACGGAGGAGACGGCCTTGCAGCTGCAAGGCACCTTTACAACCTCGGTTACGAAGTTGAAGTCGTTATAACGGCACAGCCAGAATCACTTAAAGGGGATGCAAAGAAGAACTACGAGATACTCTCCAAACTGCCTATTCCCGTTCACGTAATAGATAGAGAAGAGAGACTAATAGAGCTCTACGAGCTCCTAAAAGAGAATGAGATAGTTGTGGATGCTCTCTTTGGAACGGGACTATCAAAGCCGTTAGAGGGATTCTACGCTGATGTTGTTGATCTTATCAACAGGTCAAACAGAACTGTAGTTTCAGTAGATATCCCATCAGGTCTCTCTGCAGACACCGGTAAAGAGATAGGAAAACACGTCGTTGCCGACTACACCGTAACCTTTGCTTTTCCAAAAATCGCCCACGTCTTCCCTCCAGCATGTGAAAGCTGCGGAAAAGTGTTCGTTGTCGACATATCCATCCCTGAAGACGTCCCATTTTTGATAGGCCCCGAAAGATACCTGTTGACGGCAGATGAAGTTCTCTTCACATTCCCTCCACGGGAGATAATGGCACACAAATACACATTTGGCCACGTTGCCGTTATTGGAGGTTCAACAGGGAAGACGGGAGCTCCCTCCATGGCAGCAGAGGCCGTTCTCAGAACTGGAGGAGGTCTCTCAACGGTAATCGTTCCCTCATCTCTCAACGCCATCTTTGAAACAAAACTTACAGAAGTAATGTCAATCCCTGTAAAAGACGACGGGAAGGGCTACTTCGGAATAGAAGAGCTGGATACAGTCTTAGAAACCGTTGAGAAAGGAAAATTCTCCGCCGTTGTCTTTGGAATGGGGCTGGGGAACAACCCGGACACCTACGAGTTTGCAAGGGAGTTTATAAAGCAGTGCAACCTGCCAATGGTAATCGACGCAGACGGAATCAACGCTCTTTCAGAAAGCCCTGAAATCCTTAAAATCAAGGAGACTCCCGTAGTAATTACCCCCCACGTTGGGGAGTTCTCAAGGCTTTCAGGGAAAACGAAGGAAGAGATACTTTCCGCTCCATACGACACAGCAGCAGAGTTTGCTGAGCACTTTGGAGTAACAGTAGTCCTTAAGAGTGGAAGAACCGTTGTGGCAACAAAAAGCGGAAAGGTTTACGTAAACGTCATAGGAAATCCTGGAATGGCCACGGCCGGAACGGGAGACGTCCTTGCCGGCGTTGTTGGAGCTCTACTGGGAATGGGAATAGAAGAGGAAGATGCAGCAAAGTTCGGAGTATTCCTCCACTCACTGGCAGGAGACATAGCGGCTAAAAAGCTCTCTCAGGAAGCTTTAAAAGCCTGTGACTTAATAGAGAACCTGCCTGAAGCCATCAAAAGAGTGAAGGAAGCAGAGAAAAACCCTGTTAAAACTGTTTCCCCATTCGTAACGGAATTGAGAGAGATAGTGAGTTGTATAGGAAGTTAGGGCTTGCTCTCCTCTTACTCGTTGGAATTTTTATCGTAGGATATTTCGGAGTTTCTACCCTTTCCTCCTTTTCAGGGGAGTTTTACCTCAACAATCCCTACTTTCACCTCTTTATGGCGCTGATACTGATAGTAATTACAGTTCTGTTTATCCTCTTCGTGAGGAATTTAGCCCTCTTCTTCTTCCCCCACTTCAAAACAAACCTCAGGGTAAAGATATTTACAGCGTTCCTGCTGCTGGTTCTGGGCCCCGCCCTTTTCTCTATATTCCTGGCTTCAGGAGTGATAAACCAGGGACTCGACAGGCTCCTGAGGATACAGGTAAAACGGATCGTAGAAACCTCCTACGACACAACTAGAGAGTTCCTCTCTTTCATAGAGAAAGACCTAGAAAGAAAAGTTAAACAGCTCTCTGTAAGGAAAGTTTACCCTTACACACTCAAAGCCTACGGTATAGACGGTTTCTTCCGGGAAAGGGGGAAAAACTTAGAAGAGGTCGGCAAGTTTCCCCTATCCCGTGAAGAGGTTAACCAGCTTAAACAGCTCAACCGGTATTCCTTCTTCGACAGGTCTTCCGGCCAGGTAGTGGTCTGCCGTCGGTTCGGAGGAAACTTTGTCTGCGTTTCAAAGGAGCTCCCCGAAACCCTGAAAGAGAAAGTTACCATGGTAGAGAGCCTCCACTCCAACTACCAGACCCTAGTTGCCTTTAAAACCCCCATAAAGGCCGTTTACACAGTCACATTCGGAATAATGGGAGTAGCTGTTCTGTTCGGAGCCCTCTGGTTTGCCCGCTACTTTGAGAGGAGAATATCCATTCCTATAGAAGCCCTATACAGGGCAACAGAGAGAATATCGTCTGGAGACCTTTCTGTAAGGATACCGGAAGAGGAGGCAACAGACGAACTCAAACACGTAATTCACGCTTTCAACTCGATGGTTGAACAGCTGAAAGCTCTCCAGAAAAACCTTGAGGAAAACAGGAAATACCTTGAAGACGTCCTCAACGCCATCTCACCGGCAATAATAACCTTCGACTTCTCAGGCAGAGTAATCTCCTGCAATAAAGAGGCCAAAAAGCTCTTCAAGCTGACGGAGAACGCAAAAGGAAAATCTATATGGGAACTCCTTTCAAGATATCCCAACTTCAAAAAGGTAGTAGAAGAGCTCATAGAGAGTAACAGAACCCGGGGAGAGGTAAGAGAGGAGATAGACGGAAGGGAGAAGTTCCTCTCCGTTGAGGTAATCACCTCACCGGAAGTGGGAGACAGAATACTCATAGTTGAAGACGTTACAGACCTCGTCAGAGCCAAAAAGTCGGAAGCCTGGAGGGAGGTAGCCCAGAGAATAGCTCACGAAATAAAGAATCCCCTCACTCCCATAACCTTAAACGCAGAGAGAATAAAAAGGCTCTTTTCAAAAGGCAAGCTAAACGACGAGAACCTCTCAAGGGCTATCAATTCCATCTTAGACGAGGTTGAGGTAATAAAACGTCTTATAGACGAGTTCAGGAAATTTGCAAGGCTCCCGCTACCTGAAAAGCGCCTCACAGACCTGAACGAGCTGATAAGGAGCACACTTGAACCCTACGAGAACAGGGTAAAAGTAATTTACGACTTCGAGAGAATACCCAAAGTTCCATTAGACAGAAGTTTGATAAGGGAAGTCCTCATAAACCTCATAGACAACAGCATCTCCGCCGGAGCAACAGAGGTAAAGGTTTCAACAACCGAAAAAGAGGGCAAAGTCTACATAGTATTCAGGGACAACGGCCCCGGAATACCGGAAGAGATAGCTGACAAGATCTTCTCCCCCTACGTCTCTACAAAGGAAGACGGCTGGGGCTTGGGGCTCTCAATAGTCAAAAAGATAGTGGAAGACCACGGCGGCAGAATCTACACCGTTGACAGGAACACCTTCGTGGTGGAGCTCCCCCTATAACCCAAACCCTCTTCAGGTTCAGTGGTCTTTTCTGTTTTTCCTGTGGAGCTCCTCAAAGTTCAGAATATCCATATACTTCCACTCTCTATAGGCCATTCCGTAAATACCCTCTTTCGTTAGCTGGTTGAAGAGCTCCCTTTTTATGCTCAAAGTTCCAAGAATTAATATTAGTTCTTTATCCTTATACTCTGGGAACAGTTCTTTAAACCTCTCAGCATTCTCTTTCACCTGACCTATATGCTCCTGTCTGAGAGTACTCTTAACTTCGATCAGAAAAACCTTATCCTCACAAACAGCCACTACATCAAACTCCTCTCTCCTACTGTCCCTCTTTCTCTCAACATTCATCATTAAGTCAATTGGATCACACCTAAAATACTTCCTTATCACAGGCCTTGTAGCAGGGAAAATAATATCCTCAACAATTGTTCCCATCTTATTGGCAAGCTCTCCCCACTGCTTATTCATCCGTTTAACTTCCTTATCCATTCTATTCTTAAACTCTTTCATTTCATTTTTAAACTCCCTCATCTCATTTTTGAACTCTTTAAACTCTTCTTTCAAGTTCTCCGTATCTTTTTGAATAGCATCTTTAAATTCCTTCATCTCTCTCTTGAGATTCTGTATCTCCATCTCTGTCTTATGCTGAACATAAACAAGCTCCATAATAGCCTTTTCTAGCCTATCTATCCTATCTGTTAAATCAGGCATCTACCGTCCTCCAGAAAAAAAGGTTACTCAACCTAAATCTACCTTTCAAACAAAGAAATCGCAACAACCAATTATTCAGTTTTTAGAATCTTCTATTCAATTCCCAATTCCAGGCAGTCTTAACAATATATTCAAGATTATCAAACTTAGGTTCCCAGCCAAGTTTAGATTTAAGTTTAGAACTATCCGCTACCAAAATAGCCGGATCTCCAGGCCTTCTATCAGCTTCTTCAACCTTGAAATCTACACCAGTTACTCTCTTTGCCGTTTCTATAACTTCTTTAACAGAGTATCCATAGCCGTAGCCGCAGTTAAAAACCTCACTTTTTCCACCGTCTAAAAGATACTTCAAAGCCAAAATATGAGCCTCTGCCAAATCATCCACATGTATATAATCCCTTATACAAGTTCCATCAGGGGTAGGATAATCTGTTCCAAAAATCTTGATACTTTCCCTTTCTCCTTTAGCAGTTTTCAAAATCAACGGGATCAAATGCGTTTCAGGATTATGACTTTCTCCTATTCTACCTTCAGGATCAGCTCCAGCAGCGTTGAAATACCTCAAAGAAACAAATTTTAGACCGTAAGCCTTACTGTAATCAGATAAAATCTTCTCAACACAGGCTTTTGACTGACCGTAAGGGTTAATCGGTTTCACAGTCTCTGTTTCCGGAATGGGAACTTTTTCAGAATTTCCGTAAACAGCAGCAGTTGACGAGAAAATAAAATTCTTTACATCACATTCAAGCATTGCATCAAGTAAGGATAAAGTTTTAACAGTGTTATTCTCATAGTACTTCCTCGGATTTTTTACAGATTCCCCTACCTCTATAAATGCCGCAAAGTGCATAACAGCATCCGGTTTAAACTGCTCCAGAACTTCCGTCATAGAATCTTTATCGCCAATATCCAGAACTTCTAATTTCCCAAACAAAACGGCCTCTTTATGCCCTTTGATTAAATTATCAACAACCAATACTTCATACCCTAATTCACCTAAAGCTTTAATAACATGACTCCCAATATACCCTGCTCCACCTGTAATCAAAACCTTCAAAGAAACCTCCCGCTCAATAGGCTCCCTTTCCTGTAAGCATAACTTTAATCGTTTTCAATATTATTTTTAAATCAAGAAGCAAAGATTGATTTTGAATATACCACTCATCCATCCTGATTCTTTCCTCATAGTTGTCAACATCACTTCTTCCTTCTACCTGCCAGTAACCGGTCACTCCCGGTCTCACCGATTTGTATAAAACAGCTTTGTCTCTATAAAATTTTTTCAGTTCATCCTCAACAACAGGCCTTGGACCAACTACGCTCATATCACCTTTCAGAACGTTGAAAAACTGAGGTAACTCATCCAGAGAAGTTTTTCTGAGAAATTTACCAATGGAAGTAACCCTTGGATCCTTTTTCAACTTAAACGTTCTTTCCCACTCTCTTCTAGCTTCAGGATCCTTCGAAAGAATCTCTTTTAACCTTTCCTCTGCATCAACATACATACTTCTAAACTTTAGAACTTTAAACTTCTTACCCCTATAACCTACCCTTTCATGACGGAAAAAAACAGGACCGCCATCTGTCAGTTTAATAGCTACAGCAATAGGAACCATAAGAGGGAGAGAAACCAGAATGGCAAAAACCGAAAATACCAAGTCAAAAGGCCTTTTCCACCAGGGTATATTATTTAAATCCTTTTCTTCCTTATCCTCCGTAATGCCTATTTCTCTTACCTCCCTTAGGCTTTATTCAACAAAAACCTTTCAAGCTCCTCTTCCCAGTGCCTTATTTCAACACAAAGCTCCTTTTCCAACTTAACGTTACTCATCGCTGAAAACTTAGGCCTTTCTGCAGGCAAATCAAACACCTCTTTAGAAACGGGATAAATAAATTTCCTAACTCCCATTAACTCAAAAACTTTCTTCGCCCATTCATACCTTGATGCACAACCAGAGTTGACCAAATGATACAAACCTACCAATCCTTGTTCAACAGCCTTCAAAGTAAAAAAAACCAGTATATCAGTAGAAGTCGGAACCGACACTTCATCATAAGCTACTCTTAAACAGTCCTTTTCCCTTATCCACCGCGTAAGTTTATAAATAAAATTCTGCTTCCCCCTTCCATAAACCCAGCTCGTCCTAAATATCAAATAGTTTTTAATCCCTTCTTCCAATAACCACTTCTCTCCTGTCAACTTACTCTTACCATACTCATTTAAAGGGTTTGGTAAATCTTCTTCTGTATAAAAACCGTTCTCTTTCGTCCCATCAAAAACGTAATCTGTTGAGTAGGTAATAAGGTAACAGTTAAATCTACTAGATGCAAAAGCTAAATTCCTGACACCAAAAGCATTCACTCTATATGCATTAAAAAACTCAGATTCTGCTTTATCTACATAGTTGTAGGCTGCACAATTTATAACAACATTAGGTCTATAACTTTCAAATACCTCTAAAACAGCTTTCAAATCACATATATCGCACTCTTGCTTTGAAAGTGCTAAAAACTCCTTTCCCTTAGAATCCAGGTATTTACAAAAAGCAAAACCTAACTGGCCATTTTTCCCGAATATCAGATATTTCATTTCTTATAAACCTTTTTCCAGTAATCTCTTAAATAATCAAGTTTCCTTAAAGCCCAATCTACGTTTTCCATATACCATTTAACTGTCTCTTCTATTCCTTCCTCGAACTTTACTTTAGCTTTCCAGCCAATTTCCCTCTCTATCTTTTGAGTATTTAAAGAATACCTAAAGTCATGCCCTGGCCTATCTTGCACAAACTCAATCAAATCTTCAGATTTTCCTAAAACATCAAGCACAGCTCTTACAACATCTATATTTCTCCTCTCCTCACCGCTTCCCACATTATATATTTCTCCGGGTTTCCCCTTCTCTATAATCCTAAAAACAGCTTCCGCACAGTCAGAAACAAAAAGCCACTCTCTCACGTTTTCTCCAGTTCCGTAAACCGGAATTGGTTCATCATGTAAGGCCTTCAAAATAACCACAGGAATCAACTTCTCCGGATACTGCCACCAACCATAGTTGTTAGACGGCCTAACTGTTATCACAGGCAGACCATAGGTTCTAAAATAAGCTCTTCCCAACATATCCGCCGAAGCTTTGCTTACAGAATAAGGCGAATTAGGGTTTAAAGGAGTATCCTCATAAAACTGACCTTCTTCCCCCAGTTCCCCATAAACTTCATCCGTTGCTATATTCACAAAAAGCTCTACATTACTGCTTCTTGCCACATCCAACAAAACCTGAGTTCCTTTCACGTTCGTATCTATAAATGGGGAAGCATCCAAAATACTCCTATCAACATGGCTCTCTGCAGCCCAATGAACCACTGTATCAGGCTGTTCCTGTTTAAAAATGTATTCCATAAACTCTCTATTCTGAATGTCTGCTTTGTAAAACTTTACCTTATTTTTAACATCCTTTAATCTTTCTAAATCCCCTGCATATGTAAGCTTATCCACAACTACCGTTTCAATTCCTAAATCAACAGCCTGTCTGACAAACTCACTTCCTATAAAACCTGCTCCACCGGTTACCAGCAGTTTCAAAAAACTACCTCCCGTAAACAAAGTTTATATCAACATCTTTTAAGAAGGGTAAATTCCTGTCCTTCTCCGAGAGGAGAATTTCTTCCACCGATTCCACAGGCCAGTCTATACCTATGTCAGGATCATCCCACCTTATCCCGGCATCGTAGTTAGGATTATATTCTCCACCGCTTACCTTGTATACAACTTCAGCTTCATCAGATAACGTCAGAAATCCATGAGCAAATCCCTTTGGAATCCACAGCATTAATCTGTTTTCCTCAGACAACTCATATCCAACCCATTTTCCAAAAGTAGGACTTCCCTTTCTTATATCAACAGCAACGTCAAATATCTTCCCTCTTATACATCTAACCAACTTACCCTGTGCAAAAGGATCTCTCTGAAAGTGAAGGCCTCTCAACACCCCCTTTACCGACTTAGAGTGGTTATCCTGAACAAAATCAGTGTCTATACCGGCCAATTTAAAATCTGATTTTTTATAAGTTTCCATAAAAAAACCACGCTTATCACTAAACACTTTAGGCTTCACTAAAATCACATCAGGTATAGCTGTATTTATAAACTCAAAAGGCATTTAATCCTCTCCTTCCGCCAGTTCCATCAAATACTTTCCATAATCCGTTTTCGCAAGAGGTTTAGCCAGTTCCAAAAGCTGTTCTCTATCAATCCATCCATTTCTATAGGCAATTTCCTCTATGCATCCGATCATAAGACCTGTTTTCTTTTCTATAGTAGCAACAAACTCTCCCGCCTCAAGGAAACTCTCGTGTGTGCCAGCATCAAACCAGGCAAATCCTCTACCGAGAAGCTTAACCTTCAACTTACCACGTCTCAGATACTCCCCGTTAACAGAAGTAATTTCCAACTCTCCTCTATCTGAAGGCTTAACTCTTTTAGCAATCTCTACAGCTTCGTCATCATAAAAGTACATCCCAACCACTGCATAGTTAGATTTAGGATTCTTCGGTTTCTCCTCTATTGAAATCACATTACCATTCTTATCGAATTCAACTACACCAAACCTCTCAGGATCTCTAACCGAATAACCAAAAACATAAGCTCCACCATCTTTTTCAACATCTTTTTTAGCTTCTTCCATGATTTTTATAAGATCATGACCAAAAAATATATTATCTCCCAGTATATAACACACACTATCATCACCTATAAAATCTTCAGCCAGTATAAGCCCTTCTGCAAGACCGTTCGGCTTTTCTTGAATCTGATATTTAATATTTATTCCAAGCTTCGAACCATCTCCAAAAAGCTTTTCAAAACTGCTTCTGTCAGCAGGATTCACAACAAATAGGACATCTTTTATCCCAAGAAGCATAACTAAAGATAAAGGATAGTAAATCATTGGTTTGTTATAGATCGGCAACAAATGCTTATTTACTGTTAACGTAACAGGATAAAGTCTTGTTCCACTACCTCCTGCAAGTATGATAGCCTTCAAAATAACCTCCTTTAAGAAGTGTTATGTCTCTCTAAGAAAACTATCTACTGCATCAATGACCGCTTTCAATGTAATTTCTTTCATACACTTGTTTTCATTACAACCATACTCAAATCCTAAATTCAAACAAGGAGAACATTCAAGAGGACTTTGAATGATAATAGAATTTTCATTCAAGGGTCCCCATCTATTTGGAGAAGTAGGACCATGTAGTGCTACAAGATTACATCCCAAAGCAGAAGCTAAATGCATGATACCAGTGTTTACGCTAATAACTAAAAAACTCTTTCTTAGCAAAAGGATCACCTCTCTTAATGAAAACTCGCCGGCAACAACGCTTATGAGATTCTTTCTTTTACATTGATTATAAACACGCAAAGCACGATCTCTATCTGCTTTTGCCCCAGTTAAAGCTATAGAATATCCTTTATTCGTTAGATAATCTATTAACCTTACCCAATAAGTTTCAGGCCATTCCTTTAAATAACTTCTGGAACCTCCGGGAAACATATGGATAACAATCAAATTTTTATCTTTCTCAACATCAGTATCTACATTTATCTGTGGTAGGTTATTTCCCTTTATACAAATTTGCTCGAGGATCTTTTTGTAATTAAACACTTCGTGAATTCTATTATCATGCTCTACAGTAACATCGTAAATGTAATGTCTATACTGATTTTTTGTCTTGAATCCTACTTTAAACTTAGCATTAGAGAAGTATGAAAATAAAGCATTTAGTCTTGGCCATGCTCCAAAATCAAGCCAGACATCAAACTCATATTGCCTAATTATAGATATAGCTCTAAATGGGTTTTTAATGGGTAATTTTATAACATTTACATTGCTGAATTCCCCGGATATTATCTTCGCAATCTCATAGTTACTAGATCCTGTAAAAAAGAATATTTCAGAATTAGGCAATTTTTCTTTTATATCTCTCACCACGGCACTCAATAAAACAGTATCGCCTATAGCAGCTGTTTTCAATAAAGCTATTTTTTCAATTAATTGAGGTCTCTCTCTTTTTTTCTTAAAAAATCCTAATGTAGTTACTATCGGAATACCAAGATACCTATCTAAAAATCTTAAAATATCACTACCTCTTTCACTATTGTATTTCACGTTCACCTAAAGACAACCTCTATCTTTTTCAAAATTTAAACATATTCTTTTACCAGCATTTCCAGTCATGATTTTTTCTTCACTAAAATAAGAAGCTCCCCGTTTCACTGTAAGACTATGTTCTACTCTACCAACGTTACTCCCCTGCTATCTATGTACAGGGCAAACCTCAGAGGGCTAATAGCTTAACTACATTGAACATGTTCCTTACTTGCCAAAGAGAATAAACTCGAGTTGTAGGCTTATATTAAGATATTCCTCGGTTATCATCCTTCATTTCATTATCTCCATTAATGTATTAAATACCTCATCTACAGTTATTCTATGCATACACTCCTTACTTTTACAATTTGGAAATTTTCCATTCTTATAGCAAGGAGAACAGGGAAGTTTCTCCCCTTTCCATATAAATATACTTTTAGGATTCGTAATTGGATGATATTCTTTCGGGTAAGTAGGACCAAATAAGCTTACTACAGGAATAGCAGCTGCAGCTCCTATGTGCATAGGACCACTGTCATGAGCTACTAATGCTTTACATTGCTTTAGGACTAAATATGTCTGTTGTATATTTGTTTTTCCTGCTAAATCCAAAATTCTTTGATCATTCACAAGCAATTTTTTTGTAAATCTAATATCGTTTTTTCCACCTATAAGAAGTATTCTATAATTAGTTTCCCTCAATATCTTTTCCACCAAAAGTAAATAATATTCAATTGGCCATCTTTTAATGTCCATTTCTTCTTTTGCATTGGCTGCACCTCCTGGAGATATTGCAATTATGTCTTCTTTTTCAAAGAAATTTCCTAAGATATCCCTTAAAGTTTCTTGGTCTTGTTCAGATGGAAAAATATCCATAGTTATACCATCCTCTTTAAATCCCTTTTGCATACTAAATATTTTTAAATATTTTATTATTTCATGCTCTTCTTGAGATGTTTCCACTGTATGGGTTAGAAACAATCCTCTTAAGTCTCTTTTAAAACCATACCGCTCTTTCACTCCTGCAAGGAATGAAATAAAATTCCATCTCCAATCTCTATGAAGTATAAAAATTTTATTTGGAGATATATCTCTTATAATTCTTATCAGATTGAATGCTTCAGAAAATTTTGCCGCTAAGTTACCCCTGAAAATTTTAAAATCATCAACAACATACAGTTTATCCACATAAGGATTATTTCTTAAAACCTGTTCATTTGATTTTCCAATAATAAAATTTATTTCTACTTCCGGGAAACTCTTTTTATAGGCTCTAATTGCAGGAGTAAGCATTAACAGATCACCCAATCCCCCAAGTTTAAGCATTACAACACTAACTTTCTCTCTCACAACACCTCCAGTTAAATTTCAAATCTAGCAACAGAGAAATACTAATGGAAAGAAGTTATTTAGAAAAACTTTTATTGATCTAAATAAATTCTCACAAAACCTTACAGCCCTAGCATAAGAAATACAATTGCCAATTGTAGGTAAAAATACTTGGTTAAACATAAACTTAGCATAAATCATTCGAAGTAAAAACAAAGTATACTTAGAAGCTAAATGATACATACCGCAAACAGTTACCATTCTTCTCCCAGCTCTGATTGGTAAAAGTTATACATCCTTTGAAATAGGAAAAATTTTAAGTTCTCCTATACATTATAATAAAATAGCCTCGAACTCTTTCATTGAAATTGACAAAATTCCTTTCATACGTTTACCTACTTCTAATACACTTACCATCCTTACATTAATACAGAGTTCAATCTTCATTATCTACATTCCATCTCACAAAAACTCAGAACTTCCTTTTATAAGGTTTATGAAACGCAGCCCAAAAAACAACTCCCAAACAAGTGGCAAAAAAAGGTTCTTCTACAACGTTTAAAGATAAACCTTCCAGAAAACAAGCGATGGCCAAATAAAAAATTAATCTACCAAGCTTTGTATTATCAATATTTAGAGTAATTAATAGTCCTATAACAATTAACATAGTCAGCCCAAATACTCCAAATAAACCAAATAGATATAGAGACAAATTATCTGCTGGAGAATATAGTTGTTTTTCAAAGTAGGCTTGAGATGCTCCTATTCCACCTATCCCTCTCCCTGAAATAAAAGAGCCATGATGTAATACCATATTTATTGTCCAAGGCCACGTAAAAGTTAAACGTTCTTCAAAAGATGCTAAAAGTAAATGAGTGTAAAAGCTCTGGATATTCAGATTATAATCGATAATTAAGGTTGAAAATGGTAACATAATTACGACAAGACTCAATAAAAAGGGCAAAAACCTTAAAAATTTAAAAAGAGGAGTTTTAGAAAACAAAAATAAAATCGTCAAAATTATCCATATTCCAACAGTCGTTTTTGTTGTCGTCAGAAGTATTGCTACTCCTGTAGCTAACCAAATAAAAGTCTTAACAAGGGAACTTTTATAAGAAAAAATTAGAAGTAATCCCAACATCAATATTTGCCCCGCTGCTGCAGCTGAAATTCGAGCAAAACCTGGCAATCTTTCAAAACCACCCGTAAACCATTCTCTTGTTCCTTCCACTGTTATGTTAGCAATCTCATAACTGAAACCAATCCATGGCCATTTGTAAAACAAATTTGCAAATATTCCTGTTACAGCTATAATCCATAAAAACAGTATATATTTCCTAAATCCATTAAGGTTCTTAATGACAATTGGACCAATAAGAACTCCATAAACGAATGGAACTATTACCCATAAACCAAACAACATTTGTAGAACATTTCTAATATAAAAATTAGCTATTAAAAAAGAATAAACTAAGACCCAAAAAAGTAAAGCAAAAGGCCTTCCTAATTTCTTCTTAAAGAATCCCCTAAAAGTTACAGTAAATACAGAAAAAATTAGAAATAACTTAGGCAAGTATACACAGTAACTTATCCCTAAAGTATAAAAGTAATAACGGATCACACCAGCTAATACCTCAGAAAGAAAAAAAATAAACCCAATTGAGATTAAGAAACCATCAATAAAGTTTATTTTAGAATCATAATTAAACTCGAACATTAGCACCTATTAATTTCTTATATTGGCTAATATAGTTTTTTATTATTAAACTATCTTGGAATTTCTTTGAGAACTTTATAATTTCTTTGTAAGAAAACTTATCACCAAGAACATAAGAAACAGTCAATTTTAGCTTTTTCTTAAAATCTTCTTTTTTGTCAGGATCAAAAATAAACCCTGTCTTCCCTTCAATCACATTCTCGGGAATACCCCCTCTGTTTGATGCTAAAACCGGAACACCATAAGAATAAGATTCTATAAGAACCCTGGAAAAAGGTTCATGCCAAAGGGATGGTATTATAGTTACATCTAAATTATTGTATATTTTTTCCGGTTCTTCAAACCCTTTAAAGATTATGTTACATGAAGCATATTCTGCTTTTAATTTCTTCTCATAATCTTTATTTATACCTCTACCATAAACTAAAAGTTTTACATTCGGTAAATCTAGTTCCTTAAAGCATCTCAGAACAAACTCTGTTCCTTTAGTAGTAGACATCACACCAATAAGACCTAATACTATTTCATTTCTTTCTTTTCTCAGACTTAATCGGTCAAGTAGTCTTATTGGGTTATATATAAAAGTCTTTATTTTGCAATTTTTGAAGTAACCAAAATTTAAATGTCTATTTAAGATAAATTTACTAATACCTATTACACCATCAATATATGTATTAGAAAAAATTTTCTTAACCAATGAATACATTTTACATATTTTACATTGTGATCCACAATTTCTACCATTACTAAACATTGTAGATGAAGGACAAAGAAGGTAATAATCCCTAATAGTATGAAGAATTGGAAGTTTAAACTTCTTAGCTAACCTCCAAACCGCCACTGAAAAACCAGCAAGATTATTTGTATGAATAATATCAGGATTTTCTTCCTGAAGAATAATACTTATTTTCTTATTTACAAATGGGTTATACATATCAAATAAATGCCAAAATGGCTTTTTCCACTTAGGTTGCTCCTTAGAAGTTTTCATCCAATACAAATTAGGAGCATTTATATAATAAACCTTAACGTTATTAACATAATCTACAAAATCTCTATCTGAGGTAGTCACTATAACAGGAGCTATATCCCACTCTAGCAAACCTTCAGCCAGAATTTGTACTGATCTCTCTGCTCCACCTATTATATTAGGATAATATAAAGAATTAAATATCAAAACTTTCATTTTTGCCAACAACTCCCTTTAAACCATCCTTTACAGCCCTATCGAACACCTCTAAATTTTTACTAGCAGAATCCCAATTTCCTCCACGTATATACTTAGAAGCTCTCAATATAAGTCTATAGAAAAAGATATTAAAATAGTAAATTAACGGAGCAGTCACAAGATTTTGCCTTTCAAAAATGATTCTATTTCTTACATTATAATAAATCCTCATCTTTGATCCCGCAGAAAGAAAATTTAAAAAGCCGAACTTTTCTTTCCTCTTTAAGTGCCATGATATATCAATATCCTCAACGATACTGTTAAAAACAATAAAAATTTTTCCACCAGATTTGGTAATCCTATACGTCCACTCATGATCATCAACATAAAGAAAGAATTCCTCTCTCGGAAAACCAATAACTTTTAATAGATCTTTGTGAAAAAAAAGACCACCATAAGGAGCAACAGGCACAACTCCCGATTTCACAACGCGGTTTTTCTGGAGAAAAGGCATTCTCATTCTCTTCCACAACTTGTGAGGTAAATCCATAAAATGAAAACCCAGAAAACTATTTCTTCTTCCAAGAAGTAAGTAAGGCTTATTCTCTAAGATTGCTTCTTTATATATATTTCTGTCAGGCCTAAACGACAAAAGAGCCACTTTTTCTCGTTCTCCTCTTTCTTTTAAATTATTCCAAAACTTCAGCAACTCTTTTAAAGCTCCTTCTTTTGGCATATTATCATCATCCAAAAGCCATATAAATTCGCAATCTTCACACTTAACAGCTTCCTGAAGTCCCCTTTTATACCCACCAGCCGAACCTATATTTTCACTTAAATAAATGACTTGGAGTCTTTCTTCTTCTTGCTCCAGTTTCTTCAGTCTTTCTCGACTTTCTAAAACGGAATTGTTGTCAACAACAATGATCTTCTTAACACATTCTCTTAAGCAAGCTCTTACAACCTGACTTAGAAATCTAAATCTATTTCCATATGTAACTATGACAGTACAAACATTCACAGTATTCTCCTATTATCGTTGATGGGAAGTATTTAAGCTCAAATATAATCTTAAAGGCTTGAGCTACTAACATTGCACTCATTCCTGAAGCAAACATTCCAAGGATTAAGTTTCCAAGGCTAATGTCTCTTCTCTAGTATGGCTCTATCAGCTTCGTTCTGAACTTTCCCTCTCTCGGGATTTTCAGGTTCTCAAGCTTTCCGATGGTTGTGTCCAGGTTCCTCACGTAAAAGCTGTTCTTTGTTCCTCCGTGCTCTTTGATGAACACGTCCCTTTCAGCTAACATGATAGATTCCAGCGTTTGCTTTAATACTTCTTTAATGAGGTCTAGTAGAATCTTCTGTAGTTCCATTTTTGACCTCCTGGGGATTTGGGGTTTATGCGATTGTTCCCAGGAGGTTATTCCAATTTCCAAGCTTACACAAAATATCCTACACTATCTTTGTTTTGCTAGCAATAAACTTCACTTTTCCTAATAACTACTCACTTCTGTTCAACTTTTTAGAAATGAGAAGCTATTCAACTCTCCAAATCTCTTATAATTTTCTCAATCACCTGCTACAACTCTCTGTATGATGATTGATCAATCTCTTCTATCAGGCATCTAGTGTGAGGCTGTTTGAAAAATCCAGAAGACAAAGAGAAGAACCCACAGATTGAAGAGGCAAAACTTAGCTAAGACAAACAGCTGAGCTAGATGAAAACTCTTAGTTCTCTCACAACTCCCAACATCCTGCTTAATCTCATCAAATATGCCCTCTATAAGCCCTCTGAATCGATAGAGACTATTGGATTCAATAAGCTTTTAAGCCCTTAACCTTACCTCAGACTTAATACCTCTCCTGAAAGTTTCCTTAACCTTGATGTAGGATCCAAGGACCAACGTTTTCAAGGAGTTCAATAAACTTAACACTATCATAGGCCTTGTCTCCTAAAAGCGGTTTCTTCCTCAATACATTCAGGATAAATCCTCTACGACCGAGCCAGCAGATTATCCTCTCTCCAACCTTAACCTCAGAGGCATAGCTTTGCTCTGGTAGAACCGTCAGAACAAATTGTTTGCCACTTTCAAGGTGAACCTCAGAACTACTGTTTTAACGTGACTTTTGACTCTCTTTATCTCAATTCCTCTCAAAATTTTAAGGGGATAAAGCTCGTCATACTTAAACCCGGTTCCGTCAATTATGAGGAGCTTTACTTCTTTGTGATACTTACCTAAAAGCATTCTTGAGATGAAGTTGAGGAAGTCAATGAGGAGGTAGGGTGGGAGCTTTTTGAACCTGTAGTAGTAAGTTGAGAAGTCTGGAGTGGTTTCTTTTCCAAATACCTGGACTGACATGAATTCGAGTTCTCTGAATGAGAGTTTCCAGGCTACCTGAAGGAAAAGGAGGGTAAGGATTATCTCGTCGTTGTATTTCCTGGGTCTTCCTCTTTTGGTTTTGAGGGGATATAAATATTTAAGTAGAGCCTGTCCTCTCCGGTGCATGTAGCGTTTGGTGAGTTTGAGGACTTTGTTGAAGTTGAGTGTTTTTGCTCTCATGCCGGGGAGGATAGGCTTTTTTATTTGGTTTGGCAATTTTCAAACACTCTCGCATCTAGTGTTTAGAAGGCTGTAGCATCTGATTATAATTTTTCTTTTGTTAAAGCCTTATTGTAAGTATCACAGAATAATTCTATATTTCTCGTTCAACTCTTCAATAGCTTCTAAAACACTTTCAGGCGAAATTTGCGATATACAAGGAGGAACTTCTCCTTTCTGTAAGTTTACATACTTACATTTCCATCCACATTGGAAACAGTCCATAGGTTTATAAACGCATTTCACGACATCATCAAACTCTGGCCACGGAAGGAATCTCCCAAAGTGTCCACCACCAAGAATACACACAGTTGGAACTCCTGAAAGATAAGCAAGATGTGTAAGTCCTGTTTCATTTCCTATTACTAAAGATGCATTCATCACTATAGACATAGCTTCTTCTATGGAGGTTTTCCCTGTTAAATCTATAAAATTAGGGTGCTTAAGTGGAAATTTATTAAGCCCAAGTTGAACTAATTTCAAGTTTTTGGGTAGTGAATTTAAAAGTTTTTGCCAATTTTTCAGAGGAAATTTTCTAAACTGGCTCGAAGCGTCTGGTAAAACCACAACATACTTTGAAAACGAGGGCTTACAAACAATTGTATTTTTTATCTCCTCAAAAGCTGCTCTATACAGTTGTTTTACATTTTCATTTATATCTTTCCCTGTAAGTTTCTCAAAAAAGTTCTTTTCGTGCTCAAAAATATGGACATAGGGCTTACTTTTTTCTTCCATGTTATAATCATAAGTAATAAGTTCATTGCATATCCTATTGTTAAATTGTAACCATTTAATAAAATCATTACCATAACATATTTTTCTTTCAGCTCTTAAGAGTTTAAGTATTTCATCCCCTTCTATCTGAGCCCTATGTGGAACAAGGTTAACAGCTAATTCAAATGACATTGAAAGAATTTTTCTTAGCACTTTAAATCTATAAGTAGGAACACTTCTGAATTTTCTTTGATTAACTTTAATGTAATTTAAATTTAAAAGGGAATATAAAGGAGCAACAGAACTGTTAACTATCCATAAAGCATCAGGATATAAGCTCTTATATTTGAGCAGAAAAGGAAGGAAGATAAAGTTATCTCCTAAAATATCCATACGGATAAATGCAACATCCTTTCTTTCTGAAATTTTTGTAAAAATGGAAGAAGAAACATTTATAAGTTTTATTACTAGTGAGAAGTAAAGTTTCTTTAACGCTTTTCTAAGCAATAACTCTTTCTTCTTAAACATCTATATCTCCCAACTTTCTTTTAACAAGGAAATATGAACACAATAAAACAATTTCTGTAATAACAGCAGAAAGAGGTATGGATAGAATCCCTACCACTTTTATTTTGCTAAGAAACAATAAGGACACTACATTGAAAAAACCAGCAAAGGTGGTTATCCAAAAGAAAAATTTATTGAATCCATTTGACAAAAACCACAAAGTAAACAACATTATATTTATTCCAGAAAAGAAAAGAGCAATTGAGAAGATCTTTAAAATATTTGCTGTCAACTGAAACCCCTCACCATACAGAAAATTTACAAGAAAATCCGCATTTGAGAAAAAAAGAATAGACATTAAAGTGCTACTAGTAACGATAATTCGATAGTATAAAGGTGTAAAACTCCTTCTATTCCTTGAAAAATAAGGGTATAAAACTCTAAACATTATACTAAAAATGTTCCTAAAAGCAACAAACAGCTTTTCCGCAGCATTATAGTATCCTATTAAAGTATAATCAAAAATTAACCCGCCAATAAATGTGTTAGCTTGATTGAAGAGTGAAATAGAAACTTGAGATAGAAATAACGAAGTTGAAGTCCTTAAATATTGAAAGGGAATCTTTAGATCAGGTATATAACATTTTATATCAAAATGCTTGAGTACTACAAGAAGCGAAACGATTCCCCCAATTATCATACCTACTGCATTCAGCAATGGAACTTTCCAATAGTCGCTCGCATTATGGATAAATAGAAGAATTAATATCAGAAAGAAAAATTTAATACCTATCTCAATTATGGTTATATATTTCATTCTTTCCATTCCCTGAAAAAACCACACAGGAAACATAGTTTGCCCGATTACCATTCCAAAAGTCAGGTAGTAGACCAACCAATCCTTCCTAAATTTCTCAAAAGAAAAAACAATAATTGTCATAATCATAAAAGATAATATAAGCAAACCGAGTTTTACGAGCATTACTGAATTAAAAATTTCAGAGATTTTTTTCTTATTCTCTCTATACATTGAAATTTCCCTAGTAGCAGATAGATTAAATCCATAATCTGTTAAGATATTAAAATATTGCATAAACGCTTGAGCAAATGCAATAAGCCCGTACTTTTCAGGTCCTAAAACTCTAACAAGATAAGGTAGAGTAATAAGAGGGAGAACGTAATTAAAACCTTGTAGAACTGAAAGTAATAGAAAGTTCTCTAACAAGCGTCTTTTTTCAGCATTAAGTTTTCCATTTAAAACCTTCCTCACATTAAATGCCCTTAGCTTAGAATATCTAAATTAACAAGTTTCAAATACAACTTACTACGAGTAAAATATCTTTCTCCAAATGATCCTGCAACAAATACAGTCTGTAATTATCTTAGATTATAAGTTCGACAAAGTGTTTATCGTTAGCAATTTTACTTTGAAGCTTAGCTTTAAAAGTTGCAATCATATTTCCTATTACTCATTAAGTTATGAATGGGGTCACGATTCTGAGTTTATTCTCAATTATCTGTCCGTTTTGCATATCTTCTGTGTACAGAACATTGATTTTCTAAAGCGAAAGCAACTACCAGGCTATCCCAAAAGGACAGGCCATATAGTTCTCTTATCGGATTAGACAGTAAACAGGTATTCAAAGTTACAGTTGCTATTTTGGAAATTGCTATTATGTTTTCCTGAATTATTCCAGTAGCTGTCGCATCTGATAAGTTGAATCTTCTAATAAAGTTCCAATGGCATTCATTTATTACCTGTATTGAAGTGTAAATGATTTTTTCTTGTGCTACCATACCTTCAAGTAAGGGCAATGAAATCTCCCTCTTCTTTTTGTCATCCTCCACTCTACTTTCTCTAGTATTCACAAATCCCCTATCTTTCATAAATATCCTCTTTTCGAGCTACTCTTGAGTAAGATGTTATCTTCACAGGAGAACAGAACCATCTGGGTAATACTTTAAGTTTCCGTTCTTTTACTCTATTTTGATGAAGAAAATTATAAAAATCTATTAGTTCCCTCTTTGCTTCTTCTGGTAATACCTCAAGATCTAGTTTTTTCGATCAACTACATACTTAACCTCCTGAAGCTTAATTTAGCTATTTATCAGTTGCCCACTCTATTAATATATCCGCAACTTCTGGTCTTGAGAATTCTTTAAGAAATCTTTCGTCTTCCCTGAGCACGGCTTTGACTTTAGTTCCGCTCAGGTGGATGTGATCTTCCTTTGAATGGGAACAGGTTTCTGAAGTTGCCATGTTTTCGCACTTTGTGCAGTAGAAAGCGTGTTCAAATTTCAGCAGCCTGATACCGAGTTCGTCAACGAACTGGCCAACGAATTCTCGAGCTTCGTAAGTTCCGTAGTAATTCCCGACGCCGGCATGACCTCTACCAATTATCATGTGAGTATAACCGTAGTTTTTACGCATAATCATATGGTGAACGGCTTCTCTGGGGCCTGCGTAGTGCATTAGAGCTGGAAGTTCGCTTAAGTGAATTCTATTCTTCTTGAAGTAGTTCTCTATGAGAACTTCGTAACACTTCATTTTTTCAGGTGCTGGAATAGCGTCTTTTTTCGCCTCTTCGACAAGGAGATATATTAGAACTCCGTCCATAGTCTCAAGAGCACATTGGGAACCTTTATCTTGATGTTACAGTCCATAAATTCCTCCGTTCCGTCAAGAAGACCTATCATCCAGAAAGTTTCCAAACCTTTCCTGGTAGGAAATAGTCTTTCCTTCCTCAGAAAGGATTGGTAAGCCGTATTCGGAGAGAAACTCTTTGATTACTTGATGCGCTTTTTTATCTGCCAATGTAATGGGAGATTTATCTTCCTTCCTGCTAACCTGAAAATTTTTATCTTTGTAAATTTTCAGGTTTTCCTCCCCTGCTCCAATAGCATACTTTACAGCTATGGCCAAAAATCTATCTATATAATTTAGACTCCACTATTTAAGAAAATACAGAAGTTACTTAATAAGCTCGCCGATTTTGAAGATTGGTAGATACATGGCAACAATAATAAAGCCAATTATAGAGCCGATGAAGACGATCATCAAGGGTTCAATGAGGGAGGTTAAGCCGTCAACTGCACGGTCTACTTCTTCTTCGTAGAAGTCGGCAACTTTTGTCATCATTTCGTCTAAGTTTCCGGTCTGTTCTCCTATTGCTGCCATGTTAACGACCATCGGAGGAAAAATTGAAATTCTTGACATAGCAAGTGAAAGACTCACCCCTTTTTCTATCTGATCGCGCACTTTCAGTATAGCTTCTTTAATTACCTCGTTATTCGAAGTTTCGGCAGAAATTCTCAGAGCTTCAAGAATGTTAATTCCACTTGAAAGCATTGAAGAAAACGTTCTGGCAAAGCCAGCAATACTTGACTTTAAAAGGAGCTCTCCAAAAACCGGAAGTTTAAGAAATGCCAGATCAGTAATGAACTTGAACCTGCGGGAAAACCTGCGAAGCTGGAAGAACAAAACAATTACCGTAACAATTGCCAGAACGAACCAGCCGATATAGTCCCTGAGCCAGTTGCTGGCATCTATTACTATCTGTGTCAGGAAGGGTAACGTTCCTCCTAAATCGGCATAAAGCTGTTTGAACGTAGGTATAACGAATATCAGTATTCCCGCCACAATGACGGTAGCAATTATTAAAACAAAAATTGGGTAAAACAGAGCACTTTTAATTTTTCCTCTGAGTTTTTCTATCTTTTCAAGGTATTCAGCAAGCCTTTTGAGGGTCTCTTCCAGTGTTCCTGCTTCCTCAGCAGCTCTAATCATGGAAATGTAAAGATCTCCAAAAACATCTCTGTAGCGGGAAAGGGCTGTAGAGAACTTTCCACCCTCTTCTATGTAGGTGGCTATATCCTCTATTATCTGACGAAGACGTTTATTTGGAACCTGATCTTTTATGATACGCAAAGACTGGACAAGGGGTATTCCTGCATGAACCATTGCATAAAGCTGACGCGTAAAAACGAGAAGGTCTTTTAAAGAGACTCTGTTGAGGAAAGAGAAATCTATTGTAGTCTGAAAAATGGACTTATCTTCTGAAATCTTTTCAATAACTACAATTCCTCTGCTTAGAAGAGCCTCTTTAGCGGCATCTACGCTATCAGCCTCTACAAGACCTCTCTTTCTCCGGTTTAAAACGTCCCTGCCAACAAACCTGTAAACTGCCATCTAAATACCTTTGGAAATTGATTTAATAAGCGATTCAAGTTCTTTAAGGTCTGGAGAAACCCTTTTAGCTTCTTCAAGATCGATAACACCATCAACATAGAGCTGGGCAAGGTGCTGATTCAGAGTAATCATTCCCGTAGCAGCCTGACCGGTTTGCATCATTGAATATATCTGGTGGAGTTTGTTCTCTCTAATAAGATTTCTGATCGCAGGCGTCGGGATGAACACCTCTACCGCTGCAACTCTTCCTTTTCCATCCTTTCTCTTTAAGAGCTTTTGGGCTACAGTTCCAACTAAGACAAAGGAGAGCTGTGTCCTTATCTGTGCCTGCTTTTCTGCTGGAAAAACATCCACTATACGGTTAATAGTTTCAACAGTGGAGTTGGTATGGAGAGTTGAGAAGACGAGATGTCCTGTTTCTGCAGCCGTAAGGGCCGCTTCTATAGTTTCTGGGTCTCTCATCTCTCCTACCAGGATTACGTCTGGGTCTTCACGGAGAGCTGCACGGAGTGCCCTGGCAAAACTCTTTGTGTCGTTGCCGAGCTCCCTCTGAGTAACGAGGGCTTTACTGTGCTCATAGACAAATTCAATAGGATCTTCAATGGTTATAATGTGGTAAGGATAGGTGTCGTTAATTATTTTTAAAAGAGAAGCCAGGGTCGTTGACTTACCCGAACCTGTTGGCCCGGTTACCAGAACAAGCCCTTTGTCTTTATGTGCAAAGCTCTCTATAATCTTTGGTAATCCTAGCTTATCAAAGCTGGGTATATCAAAGGGTATTAACCTGAATGCCGCTGCAAGGGATTGCCTCTGGAAGTAAGCATTTCCCCTAAAACGGGCAACACCTTTTATTCCAAAAGAAAAGTCCAGTTCCCACTCTTCTTCAAGCTTCTTCTTCTGAAAGTCTGTTAGCACGCTGTATATTAAGCGTTTTGTATCAGCAGGCGTAAGAACTCCATACTCGCTTAGAGGAACAAGATCTCCCAGAATTCTTACTCTTGGAGGACTTCCCGGAGCCAGGTGAAGATCAGAACCCTTCCTCTCAAGAACCTCTTTAAGGAGATCCAGCATTGTCACACTGTTTCGCATGACCACCCCTGCCACATTATAACAAAACAGCTAAAAAGATAAGACCTGCAACAATTCTGTAAACTCCAAACGGGATAAAACTGTGATGCTTAACGTAACTGAGAAGCCACTTCACTGCAAGAAAAGCTGAAACGAACGCTACGGTAAATCCCACCGCAAGAAGCTGTAGGTTTTCCAGAGTTAAAAAACTTACGTTCTTCATCAACTCAAAGCCCGTTGCAGCAAGCATGGTAGGTATGGCAAGGAGGAATGAAAATTCTGTAGCTGCAGGCCTTTTCATTCCAAGGAGCATTCCTCCTATGATTGTGGCTCCGGAACGGGAAGTCCCCGGAACCATTGCCAGAGACTGGAAAATTCCTATACCTATAGCCTTTAAGTAGCTTACTTCTTCAGGTTTTGAAATGTGATGTTCCTTTTCGCTGTGTAGGAGCTCCACAAGAATAAAAATCACCCCCCAAACTATCAGCATGAAAGAAACAACTCTGTAATCAAAGAGTTTTTCTACGTAGCCGTGAAGTAGAAGTCCTAAAATTCCAGTGGGGATAAAAGCTGCAATGAGCTTTTTCCAGAGCTCAATGTTTTTTATCAGCTTTTCTTTGTAGATGAAAACCACGGCAAGTATGGCTCCCAACTGGATGGCTATCTCAAAGGTTTTCTCAAATTGGGTCTGTTTAAGACCAAGGAGATGAGAAGCAAGTATGAGGTGACCGGTTGAGGAAACTGGGAGAAACTCGGTAAGTCCCTCAACAACTCCCAACACAACTGAATCAGTAAGTGTCAACTCCTCCTCCCTTCAGGTGGTCGTAACCAGATCTGGGAAGAAGCTCTCCATCGCCATAAACTCCTCTACCCTTTACAACCTTACCTATCGGTTTGAAGCCTGCTTCCCGGAGCTCACTTTCCTTTTCAGGCGGAGCAGTAATTATAAGCTCGTAATCCTCTCCACCAAAGAGCGCGTAAGAGAGGGCTTTTTCTATTCCACAGTATGAAATGAGGTTTTGAGAAAGAGGAATCGATTGAATGTCAATTTCAATCTTTACATTCGAGGAGTCTGCAACGGTGTAGAGGTTGAAAACAAGACCGTCACTTACGTCAGTTCCGCACCTAACACCTGCCGAAAGGGCAGCCTGCCCCTCTTCAAGGCGTGCCTGGGGATTTAAAAACCTCTCCACAAGGTAAGTATCAACAACTCTGCCCTTTAACAGCTGTTCAAGGCCTGCTCTTGCATCTCCAAAAGTTCCCGTAACGAAAACCAGATCTCCAGGCCTTGCACCGTCTCTTGTCATGAATCTGTTAGAAACCCCACCAACAAGAAAAAGGTCGAAGAAAACGTTTTTACTTCTAACGGTATCACCACCAACAAGGGAAAGGCCGTAAAACTCAAGGGCTGACTCAATTCCACGGTAGAAGAATTCTAAGTCTCCAAGATCCAAAGTTTCGTTTACTCCAATGGTTATAAGGGAGTAAAGGGGAGCTCCCCCCATAGAGGCAACATCACTGACAGAGACAGACACCAGTTTCCTTCCCAAAAGGAAAAAGAAATCTCTCACCAATTCCTTCCACTCTAACAAAAAGTGAGAATCTTCCACCAGAGCATCACAGGTAAGAAGAAGTTTTCCAGAAGTTGACGGAACAACTGCTGTATCGTCCCCTATACTAAGGTCAACAGAAGATGTTTTTTTTAAAAGAGCAGAAAGCCTGTTTATAAGCTCAAACTCACCTAAGCTCATCAACCCTCACTGGCTTTAAGTAGCAAACTCCTCTGTTGAGGGATACAATCCCTTCAACCCTTACTCGCTTTCCCCTATCTATAACCGGGTCAAGCCCTCCAGTTCCTGAAATATAAATGCAGCCTGTAGAGTCAACGATGCAGGAGTCAGACCTGGTAACGCCAGGATGGCGGCATTCCTTGGAACAGTTCCACCCCATGTAAGTTCCCTCAACAGCTACCACTTTCCCAGCCAAAGAAGAACAGCTCTTTAAAACGGCACCAGCTGTAAGAAGCCTGAACCTTGCCTCACCGTTAACCTGGAGTGAGGCACAGGAGGAGATAAAGAGAAGAGATAGCAGCATACACACCCTCAACATCACTACTCCAGAGATAGGTATTTTGACAGGAACTCATCCCAGCTTGTTCCGCTAGCAAAAGGATTATAGTATCCGGAAACTTCTATACCACCAAAATCACAGATGCCAGGGGTTTCGAGAACGTAACAGTCAAATCCTGTAGTGTCTGCTTCTTTACTGTCAGAGGGGAAGTAAATCGAAAGACCGTGAAGTGCACCGTCATTACTTCCTCTTATTACAACTTTGTAAAGGGAGTCTATTGTTTCAACGACCTCTTTTGCTTCCACGTAGTCTTCCGCAAGGTTAAGGGCAAAGGAGTAGAGATCCACATAGCCCGGCGCATCAGCTATAGTTTCAGCTGAATTCCTGGCACTTATAAAGTCACCAATCAGAGTATCTGTTGCGTTCTCATCAAGAAAGTAGGAAGACAGAGTTTCAAGGTTGGAAGTTATCTTCTCAACATCTGCTCTGCTGAAGAGAGTTAAGGTAAGGGTGTAAGAAGTGTCTAAGGAAGAGTAACTATCCCGGTAGGCATCAACAATCGCTCTTCCAAAAGACTCCACAGAAACCCCAGGATTTGAAACAAGATAGGTCAACACCCTCTTATAGTTCCATCCATCTGCCGGCTCGTAACCTTCTGAAACAACAAAGTAGTCTGAAAAATCCTTGATATCAAACAGAACCTCTTCCATACCCATGAGGCACTCATCAAAACCTATGAGGTCAATGTTAATGCCCTCACTGCTTAGATCTGATAGCACCTTTTGAAGCTGGAACATGGTAAGAATGTTGTTGCTGGTATCGTCTAAAGCTGCCATACGGGTTGCTCTCCAGCCATCACCATGATCCCACAGAATGAGAGCAACCTTCTCTGCGGGGTATTTGTTGTAGTAAGTTCTGATGAAGTTCTCAAGGGTTGTATAGTTACCGGAGTTAACTTCATCAAGATCGTGGGATACCAGTTTACCGGTAAACTCATCACTTTCAGAGATCCTGTCTGCCACAGTGTTAAAGTCTGTAAGGGCAACCAACTTCACCTGAGGGGTAAAGTTAACGGAAGCCATCTCGTTGAGGTCTTTAAAAGCATAGTTGTTAAGGTTATTATCAGCCGCCATGTAGACAAGAACCAGCCACCGACGGTAGTTTACGGGGTAACACAAATCTCCTTTACAGAGCTCCACCCCTTCACCGGGAGTGTATCTGACAGAGAAGAGATCTCCGTTTTCTGTGCGGAGCTCCAGGGCAACCGTCACATTTTCGGAAAGGGCGTTTTTCAGTGATGTCTCTTCTGGAAGAGAAGAATCAACAACCGTTACCCCGGAAAGGTCAATAAACTCCTCCGTCCCATTTACATCTCCAGCCATTCCGTGGATGAACTTTGCAAGGAGATCCCCGGCAGCCCAATTCCCAGCAATTTTAAAAGGGTTCACAACCTCTCCGTTTTCTTTCAGAAGGTAACTTCCCACTCTAAGGTTATCTACGAAGAACGAAAGGTTTACAGGAAGAGAGGAGTCTGCTAAATAGAACCTTCCATACGAATCTGTATAAGTGCAGTGTCCTCTATCGTCACATACCTTTAACCCCTTCACATAGCTGGAGACAAACTGACCGGATACAGAAACACCTATATCACCACCACCACCACCACCGCAGGCTGAAAGGAAGAGCAAAAGGAACAGGAAGATAAATCGCAATTTCATCTTCTCCCCCTAAAGCTGACAGCTACACGGCTGATACTTAATCAGATCTCCAGGTTTTATCCCCTTCAGTGAATCAAGACCAAACTCTACAACTCCCCTCTTTGAACCCTGACGGAAAACAGTAATCCCCTTTACTTTCAGCTTGTAACCAAGCATAAAGACTTTTTTCACATCCTCAACGGTTGCCTCTTCCCTCAGGTTTACGGTTTTTGAAACTGCGTTATCAACGTGTCTCTGGAACGTGGCCTGAACTCTAACGTGCCACTCCGGAGAGATATCAAGTGCTGTTACAAACACCCTCTTAACCTCTTCCGGAATACCGGGAAGGTTTTGAATACTTCCGGTTTTAAGAACTTCCAAAAGCTGCTCCTCAGAGAGGATGTCCCCTGCGTATTTTAAAAAGAGCGGTTCAACATAAACTGCCGGCTTTCCTCCTAAAATTCTCTTTACGTAGGCTACAGCAAAGAGTGGCTCTATACTTGGGGTGGTTCCGGCTATCATGCTAATGGTTCCCGTTGGAGCGATGCTTGTTCTCGTGGCGTTTCTTACTCTCTTTCCCCTATAGATGCTCTTTTCTATGTTTGGGAAACTACCCTTTTCTTCTGCCAGCTTAACCGAAGTTTCAAAGGCCTTTCTGTTTATGAAGGCCATGAGTCTGTCTGCAAGTTTTAGGGCATCTTCGGAGTTATAGGGGATTTTCAGTTTTATGAGGAGCTCCGCCCAGCCCATAACGCCCAAACCTATCTTCCTGTTCCCCTTTGCCATTCTCTCTATTCTCTCATCGGGGTACCTATTAACGTCAATAACGCAGTCTAAGAACCTGACGGCCACCTCTACGGTTTTTCCAAGTCTTTCCCAGTCTACAGAGCCATTCTTCTCAAAGTGGGAGAGGTTGATAGAGCCGAGGTTGCACTCCTCGTAGGGTAAAAGCGGAACTTCACCGCACGGGTTGGTAGCCTCTATCTTTCCCAGCTGAGGGGTGGGGTTGTGGCGATTTATCTCGTCTATGTAGAGAATTCCAGGGTCTCCACACTCCCAGGCCGATTTTGCCATAAGGTCAAAGAGCTCTTGTGCCTTTATCTTCTTCCAGACCTTTCCATCCCTAGGGTTTACAAGTTCTATGTCTCCTCCGACCCTTAACTTCTCAAAGAAGGCATCTTCACAGGCAACTGAGATGTTGAAGTTCTGAAAGCTCTTTTTATCGAGCTTGGCGGTTATAAACTCCTCAACGTCGGGGTGGTTGTAGGAGAGGACTCCCATGTTGGCTCCCCTCCTTTTTCCACCCTGTTTTATAGAATCGGTTGTGCAGTCAAAAACCCTCATGAAAGAGACGGGGCCGGAAGCTTTTCCGTTAGTAGTTTGAACAATGTCTCCCTTCGGTCGCAGGTGGGAGAATGAAAAACCTGTTCCTCCTCCCGTCTTCTGGATTTTCGCCATGAGGGAGAGGGTATCAAAGATGGCCTCTATGGAGTCTTCAACGGGGAGAACGAAGCAGGCTGCAAGCTGACCAAGCTCTGTTCCGGCGTTCATAAGGGTAGGGGAGTTGGGAAGAAAGTCAAGGTTTTCCATAACGGAGTGGAACTTCTCTTCCCACTCCCTGACCTTTGAGACGGGGCCGTAGAGGAGCTCCGCCTGGGCAACCCCCCTTGCAACTCTCTCAAAGAGCTCCTCCGGCGTCTCCCCTGGCCTCAGGTAGCGGGCTTTCAGTATCTCTAAAGCGGTCTGGCTGTGCCTTAGCATTAAGAGAGCTCCCCTATCAGCTTCTCAATATCTTTGGGTTTTTCCACGCTCAAAACTTTTATGCTTTTGTCTATCTTCCTTATAAGACCCCTCAAGACGTTCTTGGGACCGATCTCGTAGACTCTGTCAACTCCCATTTCAGAGAACTTTCTCACGTCTTCAACCCACCTTACAGGTGAGAAGACCTGCCTGTAGAAGGAGTCCTTTACCTCTTCAGGGGCTTTTATCAGTTTAACGTCTGCGTTGTTGAGAATGGGAACTTCAGCATCCCTGAAAGCCATTTCATCCATCAGCTCCCTTAGCCTCTCTGCAGCTGGTTTCATAAGCTTTGAGTGGAAAGGAGCAGAAACGGCAAGCCTGACAATCCTTTTTGCACCTGCTTCTCTGAGTTTCTCCTCGGCCTCTTCAAGGGCTTTAATCTCCCCTGAGATTACGGTCTGTTCGGGGGTGTTGTAGTTGGCAACCTGAACAAAACCGCTCTTTACTGTTTTCAGAACCTCGTCTACCACTTCAGCAGGAATTCCTATAACTGCAGTCATCCCTCCCTCACCGGGAGGAACGGCTTCCTGCATAAACTCTCCCCTCTTCCTTACGAGGAGAGCTCCCTCTGAAACGGAAAAAACTTTTGAAGCGCCGGCTGCCGAGAACTCACCGAGCGAGTGGCCTGCAACAACTACGGGCTTCTCCTTTATACCGGCGTTTTCAAGAACTTTCAAAACGGCCATACTGACGGTAAAGATGGCCGGCTGGGCGTTGTAGGTAAGGGTGAGCTCTTCCTCTGAGGAGTCAAAACAGAGTTTTTTTAGGTCAACTTCCGTTCCCTCTGAAGCCTCTTCAAAAACCTCTCTGGCCTCGGGGAAGGCCTCGTAAACCTCCTTTCCCATTCCCGGATACTGGGAACCCTGACCTGGAAAGACAAAAGCCACCGCCATTAAAGAACCTCCGGTTTTTTTAAAAGTATATCAGCCTATGCCTCTTCTGATAGGAGAAAAGCTCCCATCGCACCGCTAAACTCACCCAGAAAGGCGCGCTTTAGTGAAAAGTCTTTAGCAGGCTGAGAAAAGGAGATCTCTTTTGTCTTCTTTTCAACCATCTCTATAAACTCAGGGTAGTGTGCAGGAATTCCACCTGAAAGGGCAACGATCTGAGGGTTAAAGAGGTGAATCAGGTTCATAAGGCCGAGAGAAAGGTAGGAGGCCATTCCGGCAAGGGCTCTTACCGCTGCCTCCTCTCCGTTCTTTGCTCTCTCTATCACCTCAAATGAGGAGACGCTCTCTCCAGTCTCCATATGGTAAAACCGCTCAAGGCCGTAAGAGGAGACGTAGGCCTCAAGGCAACCTCTCCTACCGCAGTGGCAGATCCAGCCGTTCTTCTCAACGACCACGTGTCCCACTTCCATTGCCGAGCCTGAAGCTCCAAGGAGGGGTTTTCCGTCAACAACAGCTCCACCCCCAAGGCCTGTTCCCAGGGTGAGGCAGATGAAGGGGGAGCTCCCCCTCCCTACGCCAAGCCGATACTCCCCATAAGCCGCCGCCGTTGCGTCGTTAACCATGAAGGCTTCCACACCCGTTCTTTTCTCTATCTCCCGTTTCAGTGGAACCCCTTTCAGGAACTTAAGGTTCGGAGAGTCTGTTACCACTCCCTCTATCGTGTTGACAAGCCCTGCAACGGCAATTCCTGCTTTTTTAGGCCTCAGTTTCAGAATCGTTGAGGAGATAAGAGAGAGGAGCTCCCAGGCCGTTCCAGGCGTCCTCTCCTTCCACCTCCTCTCTCCGTCTGTGAACTTTACGAAGGTTCCTCCTATGTCAATTCCCAGACCCATAAGCTAAACTTTTCATTAAATTGGAAAACACATATTGTTTTTCAAACCATCTACTGTTGTAACTGTTCCAAAATCCTTGAGGATAAAAAAGATCCTGTGTTTACCGGCCGGAGAAGAAGCAAAAGAGTATTCCAAACCCGATTCAGAAAAAGCAGCCTCTACTCTATCCAGTTTATCTTCATGTCGAGAATCCAGCTCAAAAAAGACCTTAAATTGCGTTCCCAATCTGCGGTGAACTTTTAACTTTAAATTCAGCACAATCTGACCTGAAGATCCCTCCTCAGCTTTTAACGCATAAATTTCATTTCTCAACCTTCCTATCCATCTTTCTTCATCACTTGCCATATCCCTTATATATTGATCTGTTCCGTAACGTATCAGCAAATAATAAAACTTCCCGTAATTCAGAACTTCCTCACAAAGACCAAGGGGAATTGGTTTCTCGAATACAAAAACACTAGCCTGCTCTTCAAACCTCTTCTCCAGCTTCTTAATGAAATCCCAGGTCAGTTTAGCTATAGAGGTTATAAAAGCTGTGCCAAGCGCTGAACCTAAAGCTGAGTTAAAAACTAAATTGATTGCTTCCATAGGAAAATTTCCTACATTCACAAAAACCTCCTAATTTTCCCCCTTCTCCAGAAGTTCCCTTGCATAACACTTGCCCACTTCAACAGCAGGCTGACCGTAAGGATTCACTCCCATAAGCCTCGCCACAACAACAACAGCGACCATATAGGTCATGAAGAGATAACCCATCTGATACTCTGAAAGCCGGCTAAGTTCAAAACGAACTACCGGTCTTCCCTTTTGTTTAAGGGAAAAAAGCGTTCCTTCAAATTCTGCCCGCATAACCTCTCCCAAATTTTTACCGGAAAGATAAGGCAGGATTTTAGCTCCCTGCGGAATTTTCAAATCTGAACTCCTGTTATTAACGTAGAAAAGCTGATAGAACTTATCGTCAGGACCATCTATGAACAGCTGGAGAATAGAGTGTTGAGATGCCGTTCCCACAGCCTTCAGAGGTGTTTGTCCTTTGCCATCTTTACCCAACGACTCAGCCCAGAGCTGGGCATACCATTCAGTGAATTCTGTCATGTAGGAAGAATAAGGCATAACAACAGAAATGTTCCTTCCAGCCTTGTAGTGAAGATACTTGGATGCAGCAAGGTAAAAGGCAGGAAGAGGTGAATCTAAAAGGTCATAAGCTCCTTCTAAAAACTCATCCAAACTGTAACCGGCAAAGCAAATAGGGAAAAGGCCAACAGCTGTAAAAACTGAGAACCTACCCCCTATAGCCTTAGGTATACTAAGGAAACTAGCGTTCAAAGTGCTGGAAAGTTTTTGAAAGGAGTTACCTTCATCCCCGATAAAAACCAGACGGTTTCCACTAAAGAGTTTTCTTTTCTTAAGCTCGCTGAAAATGACGTTCATAAGAGCGACTGTTTCAAGGGTTCTACCGGATTTACTGATAAACACAAAAGCTGTTCTTTTCCAGTCTATCTTATTGAGGGTTTCCAGTAGAAGATCTGGATCTATGTTATCAAGGAAAACAAGCCTGGCGTTTCCTTTCCCTACCGCCTGATGTAAAGCCTTCGCTCCTCTGGAAGATCCCCCCATACCAACGACAACAAGGGTAGAAAAACTGTCACTTAGCCTCAAGGCAGTTTTTTTTATAGAGTTTATCTGGTCAGCAGATGGGAGCTCCACAAAAGGCATAACAGATGGTGAAAGAAGAGATTTCCAGTCGACACTTTTAAGTAACCTATCGTATTCAGAAGAGTGAAAGCCTGAATCTTCAAAGAAGATTTTCATTACACATTCCCCATACCTTTTAGATTAATTTTGCCTACCCGGAAATTTTTCTCTCAGGTATTATAAAGGTTGTTGAAGTTTGATTTTTTTATTCTGCCGAAAATTTGAAGTTTTAGGGAAAAGGGGAACTCCCCCTTTAACCCAAACTGCCAGCCCTATTCTTACTGAAGACCCATTTTCCTCTCTATCTCGTAAATGGCTTTAATCACTTCCAGTATAGAGTCAGGGTTAATTGAAATTGTGTCTATTCCCTTCTCTACAAGGAACTGGGCGAAATCGGGGTGATCCGAAGGAGCCTGACCGCAGATACCGACCTTCCTATGGTATTTTTTACCGTTCTCAATGGCATGGGCAACCATCCACTTAACAGCCTCACTCCTCTCGTCGTAGATGTGAGAAACAAGGCTCGAATCTCTGTCAACTCCGAGAGTAAGCTGCGTAAGATCGTTTGAACCTATGGAGAAGCCGTCAAAGTGTTCTGCAAATTCCCGAAAGAGTATAACGTTCGAAGGAATTTCACACATTACGTAAACCTGTAGCCCATTCTCTCCTCTTTTCAAACCAAACTCTTCCATCACCTTTAAAACCTTTTCTCCCTCTTCTGGAGTTCTACAGAACGGAACCATAACTATCACGTTATCAAGTCCCATCTCTTCTCTCACCTTCTTCACGGCAAGACACTCAAGACCGAATGCTTCCTTAAACTGTGGAGAGTAGTAACGGGAAGCTCCCCTCCAGCCCAGCATTGGATTCTCCTCTTTCGGCTCAAAATACCTGCCACCTAAAAGATTTGCATACTCGTTGGACTTAAAATCGGAAAACCTGACGATAACGGGCTTAGGGTAGAATGCTGCAGCTATCCTTGCAATTCCAAAAGCCAGCTTATCAACGTAAAACTGCTTTTTATCCCCATAACCTTTTGTCCTTTCTTCTATTTCTCTGACAAGTTCAGGATCCTTTTCTTTCAATTTCTCAAACTCTATAAGGGCATTTGGATGGATACCGATATAGTTGTTGATTATGAACTCTTCTCTGGCAAGCCCCACACCGGCGTTGGGAAGGAATGAAAGGTCAAATGCCCCTTCAGGCGTTGCAACGTTAAACATTATGGGAGTCTTAGGTTTAGGAAGTTTATTAAGATCAACTTCTTCAACTTCGTAATCGATATGACCATCGTAAACGTAACCAACAGCCCCTTCCGCACAGGAAACTGTTACCTGCTGACCCTCTTTTAGAACCTCTGTGGCGTTTCCAGTTCCCACAACTGCCGGAACACCAAGCTCTCTTGCAACTATGGCAGCGTGGCAGGTTCTGCCTCCCCTGTTTGTAACTATAGCGGAAGCTTTTTTCATTATTGGTTCCCAGTCGGGATCGGTCATGTCGGTAACCAGAACGTCCCCTCTCTCAAATCTATCAGCTTCCTCAACAGACATGAGACCCTTTACCCTCCCCTCTGCAACCTTCCTTCCAACGGCAATTCCCTTAACAAGAACTTTTTTCTTCCGCTCCTCTGGAGGTTCCGTAATCCGGTAAACTGTTATTTTCGAATAGTCTTTTCTGGAGTGGACAGTCTCAGGCCTTGCCTGAACGATGTAGAGTCTTCCTGTCAAACCATCCTTTGCCCACTCAACATCCATAGGTGTCCAGCGGTTGTTTTTGCCTGAGTAGTAGTCTTCAATCTCACATATCCATCTGGCCAGCGTAAGAACTTCTTCGTCTGAAAGGCAGAACCGCTCTCTGTCGGCAAGAGGAACGGGAACAACCTTTACAGGCTCTTTTTCACTGTCTCCATAAATCATTTTCTGTTGTTTATTGCCCAGCTTTTTCTCAATTATTGCTCTGTAACCTTTTTTAAGAGCTGGCTTAAACACGAGCCACTCGTCCGGTGTTATTGCTCCCTTAACAACCATCTCTCCAAGACCATAAGAACCAGTAATCAGAACAACATCTTTAAAACCACTTTCTGTGTCGAGGGAAAAGCCTACCCCCGATGAGGCAAGGTCTGAACGAACCATCTTCTGAACACCAACTGCCAGAGCAACCTTGAAGTGGTCAAAACCAAAAGACTCCCTATAAGAGATAGCCCTGTCTGTAAAGAGAGAAGCAAAACACTTCTTTATCGCGTTAAGGAGGTTCTCAACACCTTTAACGTTAAGGTAGGTGTCCTGCTGACCTGCAAACGAGGCGTTTGGAAGGTCTTCCGCGGTTGCAGAGGAACGAACGGCAACATCAACAGCCTCTACGTCAAACTTCCGGGAGAGCTCCCGGTAATATTCAACAATCAACTCTTTCAAATCTTCAGGGAACCTCCCGCTTCTTATAAGTTCTCTAATTTTTTCTCCTCTCCGGTGAAGGTCATCTACATCGTTTACGTCGAGCCCCCTGAGGATTTCCCTTATCTTCTCCCGCAGACCGTTATACTCAATAAAATACCTGTAAGCATTTGCAGTAACCACAAACCCCTCAGGGATATTCACTCCCTTTGGAGACAGATTTCTTATCATCTCCCCAAGGGACGCATTCTTACCACCGACCAGCTGAACATCTTTAATTCCAACTTCTTCAAGCCAGAGAACCAGTCTCTTTTTTTCCATCACTCCCTCCATCTATAGAAAAGCTCTATTCATCCTCAGTAAACATTTTAAAATTTTACAGCTAAAAACTTCAAGGAAATTTCATATATTTCCACCATAACAGGGCAAGGAGAAGACGTTGATTGAGAAACTCCCCAGCGAAGTTATAAGGAAAATAGCTTCCGGTCAGATAGCCTCCTCTCCGAAGGCAGTTTTAAAAGAGCTCATAGAAAACTCCCTTGACGCAGGAGCAACCGAGATAACCGTCAGAATTGAAACTCCTTTCAATTTTAAGGTTGTTGATAACGGTTGTGGTATAGACTACAAGGAGCTCCCCCTTTCCGTCGAACGCTTTGCAACAAGCAAAATAAAAGAGTTTAACGACCTGAAAAGGTTAAGAACTTACGGCTTCAGGGGGGAAGCCCTATACGCTATAGGCCAGCTGTCAAGGTTAACAATTAAGAGCTCAAAAACAGGAGGAACAGGAGGAAAGCTAACGGTAAAAGGAGGAAAAATCGAAGAATACCGTCCAATTCCCTACAGAAAAGGAACCTCTGTTACCGTTGAAGATCTCTTTTTCAACGCACCGGTTAGAAGAAAGTCTGTCAGCAGAAAAGAAAAAAGCTCCCTTTTCAAAGTGGTAAAGACCTACGCTTTAGCAAACCCTAATGTAACCTTCAGGTTCAACGGAAAAGTAATTCCTGCCGCCTCTCTAAAGGAGAGAATAGCTCAGCTCTTCGGTAGAGAATGGGAGCTCCTGGAAGTAAAAGGGAACAGTTCCCACCTGCTGTTTTCAAAAGAAAAGAAGGGGTTCAGGTTTATTTTTGTAAACAGAAGACCCGTAGAGCTCCCTGAAGCTGAAAAGCTACTGGAAGAGATGGGAGTAAAGAGCTACGTTCTTTTCTTAAATATTCCCCCGGAAAACATCGACCCGAACGTTACGCCAACCAAAGAAAGAATCTACATAGAAGACAACCGATTTTTAAGTGAACTATCCGAAGGCCTCTCCTCCAAAATCCACCTTCCGCGTATTCAAGTTTTAAAAGAAAACAGGGAAATCGAATACTCCACCCCGGTTAAAATTATCGGTTCAGACGGAACTCTCGTTATAGGACACGATCCCGAATACTACTACTTCTTCGACATTCACCTTATCCATGAAAGGGTAAATTACGAGGAACTGCTTGAAAAGCTGAAAAGGGGAGAAATTCCCACTGTTAAACTGCTGAGGGAGATGGAGCTCCCCGCCGAAACCGCCGAAAAGCTGAAACACATAGGGGTAACCTTTAGAGTAGAAGACGGAAAAGCCATTATCACTGAAATTCCTGAAATACTTACCCCTGAAGACATCAAAAAGGTTGAAAGTGAAACAGTTGAATCGGTAGCAGAGATAGCCTGTAAAAGGGCAGTAAAGTCGGGATACTCTCCGGTAGATTTTGAGGATTTAGAAAAACTGTTCGAGCGGTTCCTAAGGTGCAGGAACAGAGAAACCTGCCCTCACGGAAGACCCATCTACTACAGGTTAAAGAAGCAGAAAATCTACTCCCAGATAGGGAGAAAAATCGGAAAACTCAGCTGGTAGAATCTTCTAAACCCCACAGGAGAGTGAGTTGAGGGAAGAGGTAAAAAGGGAGTTCCTTGCCGGCTTTACAACCTTCCTCACAATGTCCTACATACTGATCGTTAACCCCGCAATTCTCTCAGACGCTGGAATTCCAAAAGAGGGAGCCATTTTTGCAACTGCCGTAGCTTCAACCCTTGCCACATTCCTGATGGGAGTCTATGCCGGACTTCCCTTCGCCCTTGCTCCGGGAATGGGGCTCAACGCTTACTTTGCCTATACAGTTTGCGGTCAGATGGGCGTAGACTGGAGGACTGCCCTAACAGCTGTTTTTATAGAAGGAGTAATTTTCCTCATTGCAGCTCTATTTGGAGCAAGGAGAGCAATATTTAGAGCCATTCCGGCTTCACTCGCATACGGAATTTCGGCAGGTATAGGTCTTTTTATAGCCCTGATAGGACTGAAAAACGCAAAAATTGTAATACCCTCTAAAGAAACACTGGTAAAGTTGGGGGATCTGACCTCCCCTCAGGCCCTCATAACCTTAATAACTCTGATCTTCATAACGATTCTTGAAAAGAAAAGAATAAAAGGAAGTCTTCTTTTAGGAATCATACTGGCAGTCCTCCTTTCCATTCCCTTCGGGCTTACTAAAAAACCACATTCAATTGTAGGAATTCCCCATCCAGTAGCAGCATTCCAGCTGGACTTTTCACACATATTTTCAATTTCGATTGTCCCTATAGTTGTTGCTTTCCTGCTGGTAGATGTATTTGATACCGTTGGAACACTATCTGCTCTCTGCACAAGGCTGGGAATTCCTCTAAAAGACGACAAAGTAGGAAAAGCCCTCACGTGCGACGCTGTGGGAACGACTGCTGGAGCTCTCCTTGGAACCTCAACGGTAACAACTTACGTGGAGAGTGCAAGTGGAGTTGCAGCTGGAGGGAAAACAGGACTTACAGCCGTAACGGTTTCTGCCCTTTTTTTCCTCTCTCTGTTTCTCTATCCGTTAATAGCGGTAATACCAACATTTGTAACTTCAGCAGTCCTTATTTTCGTTGGCTATTTTATGATGGAATCATTGAAAAAAATTAACTGGAACGAAATTACAGAAGCCATCCCGGCCTTTGTAACGTTTGCAGGAATCCCGTTTACATTTAGCATTTCAGACGGATTAGGGCTGGGATTTATCACCTATACCGCCGTTAAGTTGCTATCGGGCAAGTGGAAGGACTTGAACCCGGTCTTAATTTTAATAACAGCAACATTTTTAATTAAATTTCTCTTATCAGGAGGAAACTGATGAATTGGAACAGCATAAAAACCGCCTTACTCCTCGGTTTTCTTACAGGACTGCTGCTTCTGTTCGGAAAGTTATTGGGTGGAAACGCAGGAATGGTCGTAGCCCTCTTTATGGCTGCCCTTATGAACTTCGGAAGCTGGTTCTTCTCAGACAAAATCGTTCTGTCAATGTATGGAGTAAGGCTCCTGTCTGAAGAGGAAGCTCCGTGGCTTCACCAGACAGTGGAGAAACTGGCAAAGAAGGCCGGAATTCCCAAACCCAAAGTTGGAATAGCCCCAATGGACGTTCCAAATGCATTTGCAACAGGAAGAAGTCCTAAACACGGGGTTGTTGTCGTTACTCCAAAGATTGTGGAGCTCCTTAATGAAGACGAACTTGAAGGAGTGTTAGCCCACGAAATTTCCCACATAAAGAACAGGGATACCCTGATTCAGGCAGTAGCAGCAACAATAGCCGGTGCAATCACAATGCTGGCAAACATGGCGCAGTGGTTCCTCTTTTTCGGAGGAATAAGAGATGAAGAGGAAGGAGGAGGTTGGGCTGAGCTTATAGGGCTTATCCTGATGGTAGTCTTAGCTCCAATAGCAGCAGCACTCATCCAGATGGCCATCTCAAGGGCAAGGGAATATAAGGCAGATGAAACTGGAGGAATTATCTCAGGTAAGCCTGAAGCTCTTGCAAGTGCTCTTAAAAAGCTAGAAGAGTATGCACAGAGAATCCCTTCTGAACTGGTTAAGGGAGAGGTAAACCCTGCCACAAGCCACCTTTTCATAGTAAACCCACTTAAAGGGGATGCTCTTGCTTCCCTCTTCTCAACACACCCGCCAACAGAAAAGAGAATTGTAAGATTGTTAGAACTGGCAAAACGCCTCTTTGGTAGAATCAGGGAGATCTACTGGAGATATGCGGGATAAAGGGTAAATGGACAGAGAGCGGTGGAGGTTTTTTAAAGAATACCTGAATGGATGTGCCAGAACAAACCTCATCCACCGCTTTGACCTTACAACCATATCTGTCTTCTTCGGCCGGTGGATTCCCTTTGCCTTTGCCGTGGGAATAACCACCGGCACAGTTGCCTCTTTTATGGACGTTTTAATCGTAAACCTCAACAAAATCCTTGCCCAGAATACAGCCCTCATCCTGCTGTATCCGCTTCTTATATCGATTTTCGTCGGATATGCCCTCAAAATAGATCCCACAATTGGTGGCCCCGGCATCGGATACGCAATACTCCACCTGAAGACAAAGAGCTATCTGAAGGCAAAAACAGTCCTTTTAAAGCTCCTGACATCAACCTTTACTCTCTCCGGTGGTTTCATAGCGGGAAGGGAAGGGCCTTCGTTTTTCATCGGCGTGGCCATAGGGGAGTGGTTTGGAAGGGCATACGGCCTTGGTAAACGCTATAAACAGCTTTTAGGGTTGATAGGCGGCGGCGCATTTACCGGAGCTCTCCTCAAAGCCCCCCTTGGAAGCGCCATATTCGCCATGGAACTTGAGGAGATGTATAACCTCGACTACCGCCCATTTGTTCCGATGATAATTGCTTCTATAGTTAGCTATTTAACATTTTCCTTCTTTAGGGGAGAGAGTGCTTTTATCCAACTTTCCAGAGCCCCTGAATGGAACCTTCAAACAATTCCCTACATAGTTGTAATGGGACTTGTTATAAGTCTCATCATCTACGTCTATACGTTCGTTTTCCATACCTCCGTCTGCACATCAAAATTCTTTGAACCGAAAATCCGACCCGTAGTTGGAACTGCGCTAGCGCTGCCGTTTCTCCTGCTCCTTTACGTTGTAACTCAAGACGTCGATTTCCTCTCAGCCCCAGCCCACATGGGAATCGTCTCAAAACTGGCACAGAACCTGTTTCCGGTATGGGTTGACGTTATGATTGTTCTCTGCGTTATCCTCGTTACAAGCTCCACACTGAGCTTTGGTATTCCCGGCGGACTGGTCCTTCCAAACCTTCTAATAGGAGCTGCTGTTGGAAATATTTTTGGACATATATTTCCCCATCAGATGGTTACCTTTACCCTTGCGGGAATGGGAGCAGCCCTTGCTGCTGGAGCTAAAACTCCACTGGCTGCAATAGTTATGATTACAGAGATGACCCACGCCGACGTTGTAATTCCCATGACGGCGGCAATAATAACCAGCTACACAACAAGTTTCGGTTTCAGCCTTTACTTAGGACAGGAAATCAAGCTCAAGCCCATGATGATGAGGAAGAAGGAGTGAGTTTTTTAGAAGGGAAGAAAGTAGTTCTTGGGATAACGGGAAGTATTGCCGCATACAAGGCTGTTGAGATTTTGAGGGAACTCCAGAAAAGAGGAGCCGAGGTAAGGGTAGCCATAACCCCTGCCGGAAAAAAGTTCATAACCTTGCTAACCCTTGAAACCCTCTCCGGCTACCCCGTTTACGACGAAAACGTCCCCGACAGGGGAACAGAGATACTCCATACTGAACTTGCAAGGTGGGGGGAACTCCTCCTCATCGCCCCTGCAACGGCAAACACGATAGCAAAAATCGCCTACGGAATAGCCGACACTCCTGTAACAGATTTAGCCCTCTGTTTCGGTAGAGGAATCATCTGCCCGGCTATGAACGTCCGGATGTTCGAAAACCCGATAACTCAGGAAAACCTGCAAAGACTTAAATCTTCAGGCTGGGAAACTGTTGAGCCTGAGTGCGGCTATCTTGCCTGTAGAGAGGCTGGTAAGGGAAAACTTGCAGAGATTTCAGACATCATCGATGCAGTCGGCTACTGGTTCACCCCAAAACTGCTGAAGGGGAAAAAGGTCGTAATAACAGCAGGAGCAACCAGGGAATACATCGACCCAGTCCGGTTTATCTCCAACCCATCAAGCGGAAAGATGGGATACGCACTGGCAAAGGTTGCAAAGGGAATGGGGGCAGAAGTCGTTCTGATTTCTGGGAAAACCTGTTTAAAACCTCCCTACGGGGTTAAAACTGTTGTTGTTGAAACAGTTGAGGAGATGAAGGATGCCGTTTTAAAAGAGTTTAACTCTGCAGACATTTACATATCTGCCGCAGCAATCGGAGACTACACGCCTGTTAAAAAGAGCAGTGAAAAAATAAAGAAAGGAGAAGAAATACTAACTTTGGATCTTAAAAGGACTCCTGACATCTTAAAAATTGTAGGGAGGAAAAAGAGAGAAAATCAGATTATTGTAGGATTTGCGGCAGAAACCGAAAATCTAGTTGAAAACGCCGTTGAAAAGCTGAAGAAGAAAAACCTTGACTTTATAGCGGCAAACGACGTCAAAGGAGGAGTTTTCGGCTCAGACGAGAACAGAGTTTACCTGATAGATAAAAACGGGAAGCAGTTGGAAATTTCAGGGAAAAAAGAAAAAGTTGCCCTCGAGATTTTAAAAACGGTTGCTGAAACTCTTAAAAACCTCCCAGACGGCAATTCCGCAGGAGACTGAAACGTTCAGAGAGGGCGTTTTCCCAACAGTCGGAATTGTTAAAATGGCATCGGAAATTGAAAGGAGCTCCCTGCTTATTCCTCTTCCCTCAGAGCCAAGAACAAGGACTAAGGGAAAGTCAAACTTGGCTTCTCTTATATCTTCCCCTCCGGTTTCAACAGCGTAAACGGTTCCACCTTTTCTTTTAAACTCTGAAAGAGCTTCAGACAGATCTTTAATCCTGCACACTTTTAGGTGAAAGAGAGCTCCCGAAGAGGCTTTAACAGCCACATGGTTAAGGGGAGCTCCCCCTTTTTCCGGCAGCAGAATTCCAACACCACCAAAAGACTCCACAGTTCTGGCAACGGTTCCCAGGTTCTGAGGCTCTGTTACACCGTCTAGAGCAACGAAAAAACCTCCTCTACGGAAAACCTCCTCAAGAAACTCGCTGAAGTTGACATATTCAACCGGAGAAATCAGAGCAACAATCCCCTGATGTTTCTCCGTTCCTGCAAGTTTTTTAAGCTGTTTCCTCTTAGCCCACTGAAATTTGATTCCACTCTCTTCTAAAAAGGAGAGAAACTCAGGTTCAAAAGGCTTACCATACTGCAGATAAACCTTCTCTATTCTTTTCCCGGCCTTCACTGCTTCAACAACAGCATTCTTACCATAAACAACCAAAATCCCTCCACAGTTCCACTCACGGCGTTTTAGCTATTGTCAGACAACAGTGTAAGTTTAACACTTAACAACTATCAGGAACAGTTCAACATTCATTCAAACCGAGAAAACCAAATAAAACACCACCATGTATTGAACTCGTGCAAAGTGTTGACAAGAATCTCTTCATTTCCTATATTTCCAACCGTCAGGTTGGGCGGATAGCTCAGCTGGGAGAGCGCCAGCCTTACAAGCTGGAGGTCACAGGTTCGATCCCTGTTCCGCCCACCACTTACGGGGACGTAGTTCAGTTCTGGTTAGAACGCCGGCCTGTCACGCCGGAGGTCGCGGGTTCGAGTCCCGTCGTCCCCGCCATTTTAATAACCCTTCAGCAAATCCCACAAAAACAGTTTTCCCAGGACTCTTCAACTAATCCCTGTGATAGGGAGAACCCCTTAGAATTTCCTGTGCTCTGAATATCTGCTCTAAAAGAACAATTCTTGCAACGTCGTGCTGAAGGGTCATCTTTGAGAGTGAAAGGAGGAAATTTCCCCTCTCCTTTACCTCTTCGCTGAGACCGTCTGCTCCTCCTATTACAAAGGTTACATTTGGGTGTTTTGAAATTAATGAAGCAAACTCGCGGGAATGGAGCTCCCTCCCCCTCTCATCTAAAACAACCGCAAATCCTTTAAGTTTTGAAAGAATTCGTTCCCCTTCTTCCTTCAGGGATTTTCCCTTCTTTACCTCAACAACCTCTAAGTTTCTTATCCTCTTCAGGTAGTAGTCCTGTGCTTCCCTGAAGTGGGGGGCAATTCTGCCTACTGCAATAACTTTCAGCTTCATTGAACGGTTTCTTTAACTATCTCTTCAACGTCGAGCCTTGGAGCGTCCATCCAGAGGGATTCCAGGTTGTAGAGCTCCCTCACTTCCGGTTTGAAGACGTGGACGATCACGTCGCCGTAATCCAGGAGTATCCATCCGGCAGAGTCATAGCCTTCTGTGCTTACGGGAAGAACGTTCTTCTCCTTCAGCTTTTTCTTTATCTCATCAGCTATTGTGCGGGCGTGGGTTTCTGATGTGGCGGTAAGTATTACGAAAAAGTCTGCCAAGGACGTTAACCCCCTTAAATCTAAAACAACAGGCTCTTCAGCCTTCTTGTCCAGCGCAGACTTCAGGACAATTTTAAGTTTTTCACTGCTCTCCAAGAGCATCCTCCTAAAGGGTTTCTTTGATTTTCCACCAGAGGGAGCGTTTAATGGGGTTCACTACCGGCTCAACCTCAAGGTGTTTCTCTCCTCTGAGTATCTCTCTGGCCTTTTTCCCGTATGTTGAGTGGGGATACTTCTGAGCAACTTCTTCAAGGATTTTCTTCCCGATTTCCCTGTTCTTCTTTCCAATCTTCTTCCACTTCTCTATGTCGGAATTGATGAGAGCTATTCTGTTCTCTGCCACTTTTCTCTCTTCAGGGTTTTCAGAATTTAATCTCTCTTTTTCCTTAGAGAGTTCCCTCTTCAACCTATCTATCTCGTCTTCTGACTGAATCGGCGTGTAGTAGTAAGCTCTTCCAAGGAGATACTTCATTCTGTCCTGAGGCTCAACATCTGAGTATTTTTCCATAATGTCTTTATACCGGTGGATGGAGGCTGTGAATTTCCTCAGCATGTCGTATGTGCCGGCTATGTAAACTTCGTGCTCTGCCATGATTTTTCTGGCGATTTTCATGAATTCCTTTGCCTTATCTACCCTGGGGTCGTCTGGAAAGCGCTTTACGAACTCAGAAAAGTTTTGGTATGCCTTCCTGGCAAACGTTACATCCCACTCGGGACCCTTTGTAAGGTTTAGGTAACAGATTCCCAGCCTGAAGAGGGCATCTCTGGCTTTTGGAGATGCCGGATAGAGCTCCAGGAACTCTTCGTAGTTGAGGGCTGCATCCTCGTAGTTTCCGTCGTTAAAGTAGGCATCTGCAAGGGTTATTTTTGCTATCTCCTGCTCTTTTGGAGAGAGTTCTCCTTCTAGGGCTTTGCTCAGGAGAAAGGAGCTCTTTCCCCAGTCTCCCTCAACAGCAGCTTCAATTCCCTTTCTATACTGCTCCTGGGCTGTCTGCGGTATCCTCTCGCAGGAGGTCACAATCAGAACCAGAGAAACGGCTACAAGTAATTTCTTCATAACTCCTCCCGATTGGATAGACCGATTATATCAGCCGTGGGAAAGTGTGAACTTCTCAACGTGATAATCCTCAACTGGAATGACTTTGATCTCAACACCAAAGGTCTGGGAAATTCTGCCTATCACCTCTTTCTCTTCATTTTTCAGCTTATTGGCAACCAGAGGGTTGGCGTAAACTCTTACGGTCTTTACCTTTTGTTTCCGCAGGTTCGCTATTACCTCTCTCTCTATCTCAAAGGCAACGGTTTCGGGGGACTTTACCCTTCCCCTTCCCTCACAGTATGGACAGGTCATAGTTAGCGTCTTCCCCAGGCTCATTTTTACCCGTTTCCTCGTCATCTCAACAAGCCCCAAGTCAGACATACTTACAACCTTAGTTTTAGCCCTGTCCTTCTTCAGTTCCTTTTCTAAAGTTTCAAGGAGTTTTCGCTTGTTTTCCTTCTCCTTCATATCTATAAAGTCAATTACGATTATCCCTCCGATGTCCCTAAGCCTCAGCTGGCGGGCTATCTCTTTGGCTGCCTTCAGGTTGATCTCCAGGGCAGTCTCCTCCAGCGTCTTTGCCTTCTTAAACTTTCCGCTGTTAACGTCTATCGAGACCAGCGCTTCCGTTTCGTCTATTACGATGTAGCCCCCTCCCGGCAGGTAAACTTTCCTTGAGAGGGCTTTCTCAATAGACCTTTCAACCTGGAACTTCTCAAAGAGGGGAATCTCCTGTTTATAGAGCTTTATCCGTGGAACGAGCTTTGGGATAAAAGCCCTTGCAAAAGAGACAGCCCTTTCAAACTCCCGCTGTGAGTCTATGAGGACTTCTGAAACGTCGTCTGTAAGCAGGTCTCTGAGGGTTTTTGGAACTATCTCGAGGTCTCTGTAGAGGCACGACGGAGGCGGTTTTTTCTCCGCCTTTTCGGTTAAACCCTCCCACACTTTCAGAAGGTAGTCTAAATCCCTTTTCAGCTCTTCCTCTCCTGCTCCCTCAGCAGCCGTTCTGACAATTATTCCGTAGTGCTCCGGCTTTATCCTCCTGGCTATCTCCTTCAGCCGTTCCCTCTCCTCGGGGTCTGTTATCCGCCTTGAGAGGCCAACTTTGTTTATCGTTGGCAGTAGAACCAGGTAGTGGCCGGGGATTGTGAGGTTTGTCGTTACACGGGGCCCCTTTGTCCCTATGGGTTCCTTTGCAACCTGAACCAGAACCTCCTGACCCTCTGAGAGGACTTCCTCGATAGGGGGGAGCTCCACCTCCGGCGGTTCCTCGTCTAAGAATTCATCCTCGTCAAACTCAAGATTTACAGCGTCTCTAACGTAGAGAAAAGCCTTCCTCTCCTCTCCTATATCAACAAAGGCAGCCTGAACGGCAGGAACGATCTTTAAGACTTTCCCCTTGTAGATGTTGCCGACCAGTCCTCTGTTCTCCTTCCTCTCAACGTAAAACTCAACAAGCTCTCCCTCTTCTAAAACGGCAATCCTTACCTCTTTAGTGAGGGCGTTTATGAGGATCTGCTTTTTACCCGATGAGCTCTTCTCTGACTGCATCTGCGCTTTCAAGTCCAATTCCCATCCAGCTGAGTATGTCTCCAACGTTTAAAACCTTTCCGTTCCTTACTTTTAAAGTAAGTATAACTTCTCCGCTTTCCTCCTTTAAGTCAAGTATCTCTTCCTTAAGGTTTATCTCCCTTCCCTTTCTATCTATCGCTGTCTCTTCTTTCAGAACGTCAAGGGAGTAGTCTTTAGCCGGTTTTATCCTGTAAGTTACCGAATCGATCCTGTCGATTACCTTCTCCTTCAGGTCAAGTTCAATCCAGCCTGTAAACTCAAGCCCTTCCGGCAGGAACTCTTTAGACTCCTCTATAAACCTGTCAAAGTCAAACTTTTCCTCTGAAAGTTCCACTTCAACCACTTCTCCAAGCCCCTCAACTCCCACCGGCAACCCCAGAACTACGTTGATCTTAGGGTGTGGGTTGAATCCCTGAGAGTATCTCAGCGGGACACCAAACTTTCTGAAGGTTCGCGTAAACGCCCTTGTGAGGTCTAAGAGAGAGAGAAACCTTGCGTAGCCAACTTTTTTAAATATGAGAGCAACTTTCCTCTTCAGGGGAAACTCTCTTTTTGGCCTTGGGGGAACTTCAAACTCGATTTTCTCAGGTATCGGGTAATCTTTGAGCTCCTTTATCTGCTGTGGCGTGCAGACTCCGCAGGCGTGGCAGCCCACTATCCGGCAGTCCGGCGTCCACTGTTCCTCTTTTGCCTTCCGGAGCTCCCTCAAAAGGAACTCCTTCGTTACCGTCCCCTTTATAAAGTCCCAGGGGAGCTCCTCTTCCAAATCCCTCCTTCCGAGGGCTCTTTCCAGGTCTATTCCGCTCTTTTCAAAGGCTTTCAGCCAGCCCTCGTAGTTGAAGAACTCGTCCCACCCGTCAAGCTGGCACCCCTCCCTGTAAGCCCACAGGAGAACTTCTGAAACCTTTTCGTCTCCACGGGTCAACAGGGCTTCTATTAAAGACTGTCTGTAGTCGTGGAACCTGAGCTTGAAGCTCTTTGGAGATTTCCTCTTTATGTAATCGACCTTCTCCTTTACCTCTCCCTCTCCTGCAAAAGACTCCCATTGGAAAGGCGTAAAGGGCTTGGGAACAAAAATGGAAATACCGGCGGCAAGGTGTTTCCTTCCCCTGTATTTTCTCCCTATTCTGTGAACAGTCCAGAGCATATCTACAAGGGCATCTATGTCTTCAGGTAGTTCAAAGGGCAGGCCTATCATGAAGTAGAGCTTCAGTCTGTTCCAGCCCCTTTCAAACAGCCCTTCAACAGCTTTGAAGAGGTCTTCGTTTGTAAGGTCTTTGTTTATTATCCGCCTAAGTCTGTCAGAGCCCACCTCTGGAGCAAGGGTAAATCCTGTTTTTTTAACCTGCATTATCTGGGAAGCAAGGTCTGGGTTGAAACCTTTTACCCTCATAGACGGTAGGGAAAGTGAGATCAGTTCTCTGTGGCACACCTCCATAACTTCTGGAACCAGCCTGTTGAACCTGCTGTGGTCTGATATTGAGAGGGAAGAGAGGGAGGTCTCTTCGTAGCCTGTGTTCCTGAAACTCTCTTCAACCAGCCTCTTTATTAACTCTTCACTCCTTTCCCTGTAAGGTCTGTAGATGTAGCCTGCCTGACAGAACCGACACCCTCTTAAACAGCCCCTTGCAGCTTCAACTGCTATTCTGTCCTGGGCAGTTTCTACAACCGGAACGGGGAGAGATGTAGGAAAATACCCTTCTGGAACCTTTACAAAAACTGCCCTCTTGACGGGATACTTCCCAAACAGAGGAACCCAGATTCCCTCAACATTCCTTATCTCTGAGAGAAAATCAATCTTCCTTCCCCCCTCTCTCTTTACCTCTCTGTAAACTTCTGCAATTTTTAACAGTGTCTCTTCTCCGTCCCCGATTGAGAAAAAATCGATAAAGGGAGAAAGAGGAACGGGGTTGTAAACGCAGGGACCTCCGGCGAAGACGATGGGGAGCCCCTCCTTCTCTATCCTCTCCTCTGAAAGGAGAGGCAGACCTGCCAGTTCCAGGAGTTTCAGTGAGTTGGTATAGGTAAGCTCTGAAGAGAAGGACATCCCCCACAGGTCGTAATTCCTTACAGGCCGCTGCTCCTCAATTGTGTAGAGAGGGATGTTCCTCTTTTTCATGAAGAGCTGCATGTCGGGTCTTGGGAGGTAAGCTCTGTGCATAAGGGCGAAGTCAGTCAGGTTGTTTATTACGTGGTAAAGGATCTTCCCTCCAATGTGGGAGGAGCCGACCTCGTAGAGGTCTGGGTAGGAAAGAACAAATCTGACCTCCCTTTCGGAAAAAGATGGAGCTCTCAGGTTCAGCTCCAGCGGCAGGTAGGAAGCCGGCTTCTTTACACTGTAAAGCTCCCTCAAAGTCTTTTCGTCAAAAACTCTACTGCTCAAAATCATCGTCAAACCACTCTCCGGTATCAAAGTAGTCGTGTTCACTCTCAGGAGGATTTCCCAAGTCAAACTCCCTGCGGGGTTCCTCCAAAGCCTCAAAAATAAGCAGAGGGAGAACGGTTCCCGCAATCAGCGGAAGCCACGAAACGGCAGGAATGTATTCACTGCCGTTCTTTATAAAGAGTTCCCGGACTTCGCTCTGTGAGACGGGAACCTCTACCGTTTCGTTTCCTGCCCTCAGCTTAACTTTAAAAACATCATCCTCTCTCTTTATGGAGAGTTCTGAAATCTCTTCCTTTCTGAAGAACCTGAACTCTCCCTCTTTGAAGATGGAGATTCCCTCTTCTGAAAAGACGAGGGTTGAACCGTCGAGCCCTTTAACTTCTACCGCTGTTCCCCTTGAGACCTTTCCCCTTTTCGCAATAAGAGGAAATACAACCAGAATAAGTATCAGGAAGAGGATAAGAAACCCCATTACTCCCACTGTAAACCTCACAGAAAGCGTAAAAGTTCTCAAGGAGCTCCCGCCAGAGGGAGCTCCTCTCTTCAACCCTGAAGCCCAGGGATTCTAAAAACTTAAAATAGCCACCAGAAGGCATTCTGTCCTTTTTCGAGACTACTACTGACCCCGGTAAAACGCCAAAATGCCTGTAAAAGTATTTGCAAACCGGGTGAATAAGCATAGAGACAGCAACACCTATACCTCTCCCCTTTTCCGGAAAAACAGAACCTACCAGTGCTCTATTGACACTTCTAAGGAAATCCCCATAGGTAATCAACTCCCTCTTTGTTCCTGTCTCGAAAAGAATTCTTACAGTTTCATAAATCGCGAGTTTCTCCTGCAAAAACCAATCTCCTCAAGAGTATAATTTGGCAAACTTTACTAAGGAGCAGTTTAATGGAAGAAAAACTTGTCGAAAACCTTAAATCTCTGGCTGTAGCGCTCGTTCTTGCCCTGATCATAAGAACATTCATAGTTCAATCGTTCCACATTCCCTCTGGCTCTATGATACCAACACTTCTTGTTGGAGATTTCATCCTTGTAGATAAAGTTACCTACCGCTTCCGACCCCCTGAAAGAGGAGATGTCGTCGTTTTTCACTTTCCACTGAACGAAGATGTTTACTACATAAAGAGAATCGTGGGCATTCCCGGAGACAGGATTCAGGTTAAAGATGGAGTTTTATACGTTAACGGCAAACCATGCAGATACCAGCCCCTTGGTAAATACACCTACTACGAAAAGGGAGAGTTCCACACCGGGGAGCTCTACTACGAATTCCTGCCCAGAAAAAAGGAAGAATTCAAGAAACACTTTGTTTTAAAGACCGGTATTCAGGGAGACAACACTGAGGTTTTTACAGTTCCAAAGGGGAAGTATTTCATGATGGGAGACAACAGGAACAACAGCTACGACAGCCGTTACTGGGGATTTGTTGACAGGGATAAGATCGTCGGAATCGCCAGAATTATCTTCTTCTCCTGGGATTCTGAGAAGCACCTTCCGCGCTTTGGGAGGATGTTTAAACTGATAAACTGACCAAGAGGGGGAGGATATCCTCCCCCGGAGCTATTACTTCCTCTTCCTCTTCTTGAGTTCCTTCTCTGTAGCTTCTCTGAGGTCTTTTCCAGGCTTGAAGGCAGGAACGAGTTTTGGAGGAACCTCAACTTTTTCTCCAGTCTTAGGATTCCTAGCAACTCTTGCAGCCCTTTCTTTCATAAGGAACGTTCCGAAGCCCCTAATCTCAACCTTGTCTCCCTTCTTGAGGGCTTCTGTTACCACTCCGATGAAGGCGTTGAGGGCTGCTTCCGCATCCTTCTTCCTTATTCCCGCCTTCTCAGCAATTGCGGCTACGAGATCACTCTTTGTCATGCCGCTCCCTCCTTTAATTGAGTTTGTTTAAGCCAAGTATTCCAAGGCTTTAGAATGAAAATACTATTATTCAACTTAATTGTCAAGAGTTCTCTACCCCTTCTACTCCAAGTTTTTCTTGCAATTTTGCCAAATCAATCCCCTCTATTCTAACGGTTTTTAATCGGCTACTCTCCCCTCTCACTATCTCTATTGAGCTTTTTGGAACTTTCAGAGCTTTAGAGAGCAACTCCACCACAACCTTGTTGGCCTTCCCTCCTTCAGGAGGGACTGTTACCTTTATCTTCAGCCTCCCCTCCTCCACTTTCTCTATCCTGTTCCGGGAGGCTTTGGGTTGAACCTTTATCTCTATCTCCAGAGCTTCCCCTTTCTCTCTTACCCTTAACATCCCCTTCAAGCTCCTTAAGTATTTTGGTCATCTCTAAAATGGCAAGCTTCATCCTGTTAGCCATTTTCTTCTGAGTGAACAGGAGTTTCTCTATCTCAAGCTCAACTTCTTCTTTCCTCTTTTCGATTTCCTGAAGCTGTCTTTTCTTGGCCTCAACTATCTTTTCTATCTCCTTTTTAGTCTTCTCCATTATCTGTTCAGCTTTATACTCCGGAGTCTTTGCCCTGAGGCGCTCAACTTCTTTAAGGAGCTCCTCATATGCCCCGGCAACGGTTGCAAGGAACAGTTCCACTTCGTCAGGGTCGTAGCCAAAGAGTTTTTTGCTGAACTCCTGGTTTTTTATCTCCTGGGGAGTGAGTCTTCTCCTTTTTTCGTTTTTCATTGTTACCTCTTAAGCTCTTTGATACGGTGTAAGATTATAACAACAAAAGTTAGCTGAATGAGTAAGTTTTTTTAAAACCCCTTCACTTTTTCTATAAGCCAAACGAGTTTCTCAACAGCTTTTCCTCTATGGCTGATTCGGTTCTTTTCCTCTAAAGGGAGCTCCGCCATAGTTTTTGTATAACCTTCAGGAATGAACAGCGGGTCGTAACCGAAGCCGCCGCTTCCTCTTGGCTCTGTTATAACTTTTCCCCTTACCTCTCCCTCGCTCCAGAGACCCATTCCTTCTGGAAAAGCCAAAAAGAAGAAAGAGACATACCTTGCAGGAGAAGAGTCAACCCCCCTCTTTTTAAGTTCCTCTATCAGTTTTCTGTTGTTTTCCTCGTCCGTTGCGTTTTCCCCTGCAAACCTCGAGGAGTAAACCCCCGGTCTTCCTTTTAGTGTCTCCACCTCAAGGCCTGCATCCTCTGCCAATACCGGCAGTTTGAGTTTTCGGGCGTAGTATGTCGCCTTCTGGTATGCGTTCTCGCAGAATGTTTCCCCCGTCTCCTCAGGAGCTTCAACTTCAGCGATTTCATCGAGGGGAATAATCTCCACTCCAAACTCTTTCAGTTTTTCACCTGCTTCCCTTACCTTGCCCCTGTTTTTCGTTGCAAAAACTATTCTCATCACTCAACTCCTAAAGCCCTTTTCTGAATTGAGATGAGCTCTCTGATTCCCTTTTCTCCCAGGTCTAACAACCTGTTGAGGGCATCCCTTGAAAAGGGTTCCCCTTCTGCCGTTCCCTGAACTTCCACAAAGAGCCCTTTATCGTTCATTACAACGTTCATATCAACTTCTGCCATAGAGTCCTCTGTGTAGTTGAGGTCTAAGAGGAACATTCCATCAACTATTCCAACGCTTACCGCTGCTACAAAACTCTTTACGGCTTCAAGTTTCTCTATCCTCTCAAGGGCTCTGTATAGGGCTACGAAAGCTCCGGTTATAGAGGCCGTTCTCGTTCCTCCGTCTGCCTGAATAACGTCGCAGTCTATCCAGAGGGTTTTCTCTCCCAGCGTTGTGAGGTCAACGGCGCTCCTTAGAGACCTCCCTATAAGCCTCTGTATCTCTTGTGTTCTTCCCGTTAACTTTCCCTTTGCCGCTTCCCTCACTGTTCTCTGGGCGGTTGCCCTTGGAAGCATGGAGTATTCAGCGGTTATCCAGCCCTGGCCGGTTCCCTTTAAAAACGGAGGAACCTTCTCTTCAACGGAAGCCGTGCAGATGACCTTTGTATCTCCAAACTCGATGAGGCAGGAACCCTCTGCGTGTTTTATGAAGTCAAGGGTTATCTTCACTTCCCTGAGCTGGTCGGGAGCTCTCCCATCACTCCTTGTCAATTTCTACCTCCTCTATCTCTATCTCCTCTTCCATAATCATATTCGCTATTCTTTCAAACCTTTCCGTTTTATCGCTTACAAGGATTCTAACGCTTCCTCTTCTGCTCCTGTTTCTGGCAGGCAGCAGCCTCTCTACCTCCTTTGCCACAGCGTTGGCAGAGTCAACCAGTTTCACTCCTCTACATACCTGACTTAAAACGTTCTTTATCAGCGGGTAGTGTGTGCATCCTAAAACCAGAGTGTCAATACCTTTTTCAAGGAGCTCTCCCAGATACCTCTCGGCCACTTTTCTGGTTATCTCATCGTTAAGCCAGCCTTCCTCTATAAGGGGAACAAAGAGGGGACAGGCCTTCTGATACACCTGACAGAACGGATCCAGAGAGACAATTGCCTTCCTGTAAGCCCCACTCTTAACGGTAGCCTCTGTTCCTATAACCCCTATCTTTCCGGATTTGCTCGTCCTTACGGCCTCTCTGGCTCCCGGTTCAACTACTCCAACCACCGGAAAGGGGAACTCTTCTTTCAAAATTTCCAGAGCATGGGCAGAGGAGGTGTTACAGGCCACAACGACCATTTTCACCCTGAATCGATGGAGGAGCTTTGTGTTCTGGAGGCTGTATCTGATTATTGTTCTGTGGGATTTTGTTCCATAAGGAACTCTGGCTGTATCCCCGAAGTAGATGAGGTTTTCGCCGGGAAGGAGCTCCCTCAAAGCCTTCAGAACGGTAAGGCCACCAACTCCGGAGTCAAATATCCCTATAGGGCTGTCTGGCATTGCATCTCCAGGTAATGTTTACTTAATTTAAGTGAGTTAGGCAAATTTTTTTCTTCAAGGTGAAGTTTATGAGAAGTTGCCAGGAAATTATAGACAAAGTAAAGGAATACAGAAGCAACTTTGACGAAGAACTCATAAGAAAGGCCTACGACTTTGCCAGAGAAAAGCACGAGGGACAGTTCAGAAAGTCTGGCGATCCTTACTTTACCCATCCTGCTGAGGTTGCTTACATACTTGCGGAGCTCCGGATGGACACTCCAACAATCGTTGCAGGCCTTCTGCACGATACTGTTGAGGATACAGACACAACCATTGAGGAGATAGAGCGGGAGTTTGGCAGTGAAGTGGCCTTTATAGTAAAAGGAGTAACGAAACTTGAGGGCTACTCCTTTCAGAGTAAAGAGGAAAAGGAAGCTGAGAGCTTCAGGAACCTTCTCATCTCCCTTGCCGAAGACATAAGGGTTCTCATCGTGAAACTTGCCGACAGGCTCCACAACATGAGAACTCTCCACTACATGAAAAGGGAGAGTCAGCTGAGAAACGCCAAGGAGACCCTTACAATCTACGCCCCCCTTGCCAACCGCCTCGGTATGTACAGGCTGAAAAACGAGCTTGAAGACTTATCGCTGAAATACTTAGACCCGGAAGCCTACTACTCCATAGAGAAAAAAGTAAGGGAGAAAAAGAAGAAGATTCTTCCCTATTTAGAGGAGATTATTGAGACTGTAAAGAGGGAGCTCCGTAAAAACGGCATAGAGGGAAACATCCAGTGGAGAATCAAGCACATATACGGTATTTACAGGAAGATGGTAACCAAAGGTATTCCTTTTGAAGAGGTTTACGACGTAGCCGGAATAAGGGTAATTACCGATACCGTTGGCAACTGCTACCAGGTTCTGGGAATAATCCACGGCCTCTGGACTCCCGTTCCCGGCAGGATAAAGGACTACATAGCGGTTCCAAAGCCCAACATGTATCAATCTCTCCATACAACGGTTGTGGGGCCTAAGGGGCAGTTCATAGAGTTTCAGATAAGAACTTACGAGATGCATCAGGTTGCAGAGCTTGGTATTGCCGCCCACTGGAAGTATAAGGAAGGAGGCGGAGCCCTTTCGGAGTCTGAAAAGGAAAGGTTTCTGTGGCTCAGGAACCTCCTTGAGTGGGTAAAGGAGGAGAAAGACCCCGGAGAGTTTATAGACTCTGTGAGAAAAGACCTCTACAACGAAGACATCTACGTGTTCACTCCAAAGGGAGACATAAAGACCCTTCCAGTTGGGGCAACTCCAGTTGACTTTGCCTATGCCGTTCACACTTCTGTAGGGCATAGATGCAGGGCTGCAAAGGTTAACGGGAAGTTAGTTCCTCTTAACTACGTTTTAAAGAGCGGAGACAGGGTAGAGATAATCACGGGAAACGAGGAGAGACCCAACAGGGACTGGCTCAACTTTGTGAAAACCTCAAAGGCCCGTCAGGCCATAAAGAGTTTCCTCAGAAAAGAAGAAAACGAAAGGGCTAAGAAGATAGGAGAGAGCCTTTTAGACAAAGCCCTGAGAAAACACAACTCAACGCTGGGAGCTGTTGAAGAGAGCGAGGAAGCACTTGAAAGAATAAAGGGACTTGGCTATTCCAAGCTAGACTCACTCTTGATTGATGTTGGATTTGGCAAGTTAGACCCCGACGTTGCTGCAAGAAGACTTTTAGGTCTTCCCGTTGAGACGAAGAGAAAGAAGAAAAAGGGAGTTTCCCGGTCAAAGGGGGTCTCTATAACCGTTGACGGTATAGACAACATTGCCGTTTCCCTTGCTACCTGCTGCCATCCACTTCCGGGAGACAAGGTGATAGGGGTTATAAGTTCCGGCAGGGGAGTTGTGATTCATGCGGCAAACTGCATTGTTGTAAACCAGATAAGGGAGAGTTCCCCCGGAAAGCTGGTAAAGGTTGAATTTATCCCCTCAGACAGGGTTTACCCTGCAAAGATAAGGGTTTCAGCAGAAGACAGGCCTGGAATGCTTGCAGAAATCTCAGCTGCCATCTCCAGGGAGAACATAAACATAAAGTCTGTAACAACCCGTTCGGTTAACGGAAGGGCAGTTCTGGACTTTGTGGTTGAGGTAAGGAGTAGAGAGGAGCTCCAGAAACTCCTCAACACTATAAGAGGGATAAAGGGAGTAATTGCTGCAAAAAGAATACAGAGGGAAAGGGTAAAACAAATCGCCGGTTAGGCATATCTTATTCCTAAACACATACAGGAGGAACTAAATGGAAGAGATTCTCAATCAGTTCGTTCCTATAGTTATTGAGCAGACAGGAAGGGAAGAGAGAGCCTACGACATCTACTCAAGGCTCCTGAAAGACCGAATCGTAATGCTCGGAACTCCCATAGACGACCACGTTGCAAACCTCATAGTTGCCCAGCTCCTCTTTTTAGAGGCTGAAGACCCTGAAAAGGACATATACCTCTACATAAACAGCCCCGGAGGAGTTGTTACGGCCGGCCTTGCCATATACGACACCATGCAGTATATAAAGCCAGACGTTGTGACAATCTGCATGGGGCAGGCTGCAAGTATGGGGGCGGTTCTTTTAGCGGCGGGAGCCCCCGGCAAACGCTTCGCCCTTCCCCACGCCCGGATAATGATCCACCAGCCCCTTGGTGGCTTTCAGGGTCAGGCCACAGACATAGAAATTCACGCCAGAGAGATACTCAGACTCAAGAAAATGCTCAACGAAATACTTTCCAAACACACGGGGCAACCACTTGAGAAAATTGAGCAGGACACAGACAGGGACTTCTTCATGAGCGCTGAAGAAGCAAAAGAATACGGTCTTATAGACAAAGTCCTTACAAGGAGGAACAGTTAAGTTGGTAAAGGGCAGGTTCCCCCTTAACAGGGTAGAAGAGGCAATAGAGGACATAAAACAGGGGAGGATGGTTGTAGTTGTAGATGATCCCAACAGAGAAAATGAGGGGGACCTTGTTATAGCTGCCGAAAAGGTAACTCCTGAGGCCATCAACTTTATGGCCACTTACGGAAGAGGGCTCATCTGCTTAGCCCTTCCAGAAGAGCGCTGCGATGAGCTTGGCTTTGAGCCCATGACTCCAAAACCTTCAGACCCTAAAGAAACAGCCTTCTGCGTTTCCATCGATGCCCATCCAAAGTTTGGAACAACAACGGGGATTTCAGCCTACGATAGGGCTATTACGATAAAGAGAGCAGTTTCCCCTGATGCAAAGCCTGAAGACTTTATAAAGCCAGGTCACGTTTTTCCCCTGAGGGCAAGAAAGGGGGGCGTTCTAAAAAGGTCTGGCCACACAGAAGCAGCTGTTGACCTTGCAAGGCTTGCAGGCCTGTATCCGGCCGGGGTTATCTGCGAGATTATGGATGAAGACGGAACGATGATGCGCCTCCCGAAACTCCTTGACTATGCTAAAAAGCACGGCCTGAAGATAATCAGCATTGCCGACCTGATTGAATACAGAATGAAAAGTGAGAGCCTGATAAGGAGGGAGGCTGTAGCAAACCTTCCAACCGTTTACGGAACGTGGAAGATCTACGCCTATACCTCCCTCGTTGATAACAGGGAGCACGTAGCCCTCGTTATGGGGGAGATAGACGAGAACGAGCCCGTTCTGGTTCGAGTCCACTCGGAGTGTTTGACCGGTGACGTTTTCGGCTCTCTCAAATGCGACTGCCGTTCACAGCTCCACAGAGCTATGGAGATGATAGCGGAAGAGGGTAAGGGAGTTATTGTTTACCTCCGACAGGAGGGAAGAGGTATAGGTCTTGTGAACAAAATCAAAGCTTACCATCTTCAGGATCACGGCTTTGACACGGTTGAGGCAAACGAGAAACTCGGTTTCCCCGCCGACATGAGGGATTTTGGAATTGGAGCTCAGATACTTAGAGACCTCGGTGTGAGAAAGATGCGCCTGATGACCAACAATCCCAAAAAGCTCATTGGTCTTGAAGGTTACGGCCTTGAAATCGTTGAAAGAGTTCCAATCATTACAGGCGTTTGTGAGTATAATATTGGCTACCTGAAAACAAAAAAAGAGAAACTAGGTCATCTGATAGATCTGGAGGGTAACGATGGAAATTAAGGAATTCCAGCTTCCTGAGGAGCTGAGGGATAGAGTAATTAACCTTACCGCCCAGATAAGCTCTCTTTTTGAAGAGACGGTCAAGGAATATGAGGAAAAGGTTGCTCAGCTTGAACAGAGAATCGAGGAGCTTGAACAGGAGAACATTGAACTTAAGTATAAGCTGAGACAGCTCAGTAACGACTTGAAGAGCCTCAGCGAGAGAATCGCTTCTGAGTTTTTAAAGAGGGCAGAGTCTGCCCTTCAGGGGGTTGAGGAATTAAGGAAACAGGAAGAGCAGCAGTAGGCATAACATTAGGCGATCCAGCTGGAATAGGCCCTGAGATTCTTCTCAAAACTCTTCCGTTTCTTAACTCCCTTAACAGGGTATTTGTCGTTTACGGTTCTCAAAGAGTTTTGAGGTTTTATGGGGAGCTCCTCAAGCTCCCCTATAAAATCCCCGCTGTTTCAGACATTCCGGAAGATCCTGGCGTTTATCTGAAAGACGTTGTTCCAGAAGTCGATTTCAGCTTGGGGAAAATCTCAAAACCTTCCGGAGAGGCTCAGTTCAGATTCTTGAGGGATGCGGTAAAGGACGCCAAAAGGGGCGCTATTGGAGCCATTATTACTCTCCCCATAAACAAAGAAGCTATAAGGCTTGCTGGCTTTCTCTTTCCAGGCCATACCGAGTTCCTCGCCCACTCCTTTGGCGTCAAAGAGTTTGGAATGATGCTTGCAAACGATAAACTGAAAGTTGTCCTCCTCACAACCCACCTTCCCCTGAAGGACGTTCCTGAAAAGGTAAAGAAAGAAGCTATTCTGAGTAAACTGAGGCTGATAGACAGAACTTTCCCAGGGAAGAGAATTGCCGTCTGTGGCTTAAACCCCCACGCCGGAGAGGGAGGGCTTTTCGGAAAAGAGGAGATAGAGGAGATAGCTCCTGCAGTTGAAGAAGCCAGAGCTCAGGGTATAAACGCTTACGGCCCGTTTCCTTCAGATACTATTTTCCTCCGGGCTTTCTCTGGAGAGTTTGACGTTGTTCTTGCAATGTATCACGACCAGGGGCTTATACCCGTTAAACTTACAGGTTTTGGAAGGAGCGTAAACGTTACTCTGGGACTGCCCATTGTTCGAACCTCTGCTGACCACGGAACAGCCTACGACATTGCCGGAAAAGGAGTTGCAGAGACAGGTAGCTTTAAAAAAGCTGTAAAACTTGCCCTTGAGCTTATGGGTTAAAACCAGCGTCTGTATCCGCTCTCCCCAGAAGCCTTTAAACAGCCGCAGTTCCATGTGGAGGTCATCCTTTCCTAAAAGACTGCCTCCCACTCCTCTTGTAATGCTTCCCCAACCGTAAATACTAAAGCCTCCACATCCCTACAGAACTCTTCCTGCTTTTACCTCTAAAGTCCTTTCCCATCCCGGCCTGGAATTAAACTTTCAAAAGAACATCTACAGGCACAAACCAACATTACGCCACACAGTCTCTCGGTAACCTTTCTTATGTAAGCTTCAGGAAAATAATCCAGGCAGCCGGTTCCCCTTAGAAACTTCAGTTTTAGAGGGGAATGAGACATCAAATTTTAAACTGCTTTTTACCCCAACGGCGTCAAGTCAATTATTCCCAGCACATCTGTAAAAGCATTCATAACAAACAAATATGTTAAATTTCAATCCCTGCACAAACATGAGAGCTCTAAAAGTTTAAAGCTCCTTAGAACAGGTTTAATTTTTTTAAAACACAAATTCAAACAATCAGGATATATTTGACAGACATCAATACTCCTCTTAACGAAATTGTTATAATTTCCAGGATAGATCATAAGGGGGGAACTAAAATTATCATGCGTTTCTTGAAAAGGTTTCTAGTAGCTTTGCTTTGGACTTTCTTAATTCCTCAGCACGCGTTCACTTTCAATTTCCCAGATGCCAACTATCGCTATCCTACAATTGCTCAACACAACATGGTATCGCTCTATTATTTAGAGCAAAGGTTACTGCAGGAAAATCCACTGATCAAAGATAAGCAGGTAGAAATAGATATATTAAATAAAAGTCTGAGCAACTTTAAAGGAGAAAACAAAGGAGATCTAACGTTTGGACTCTCTTACTATCCCTCTTCTTACTATGCAGAACACATAGTCGGATACACATACGGAGTTTCTGGTAGATGGAGATATCCCCTTTTAGGAGAATATGGGGATATTAAATACAAAGAACTGCAACTTAAATCTCTAATCTACATCAAAAAAGCTGAATTGGAAAAGCTCAAAAATAAACTTCTATATGACCTAAGAAGTGCCTATGTCGACTACTATTATAGTTTCCTGGTCGAGAGCGAACTAAAGAATGCCATTTTTGAGCTACAGGATATAGAACTGCGCCTTAAGCAACGTTACAGAATGAAACTCTCCCTCTGGACAGATGTTCTAACCGTTGATACTCTAATAACAAAACTCAGAACATCCCTCTCAACTGTCTACGAAAACAGACTTAAAAGCCTCGCAAAAATCAGAGCACTAGTTGCAGATCCGTATCTACCAGAATTTTATCCCCAGCTCGATTACAATTCCCGTCTTACTTTCCTCTATCTTCCCCCTGCAAATGAACTTGCAGAATTTGCAAGGGAACACAGGAAGGACCTAGAATTTATAAAGAAAGCCTACACTCTACTTTCAAAAGCAGCAGATGAATATGGAAATACTTATCCTAAAGCATGGGTTAGTGTAATTGGAACAGTAACTTCCTATGACTGGGACAGAGTAGATTCAGGAATGGGAATCTCCCTCGACTTTACATTACCCTGGCACAAAAGTAAAGCTGAAAAAGCTCTCAAAGCTGAGAGAACACTAAGAGCCCAAAGGGAACTAATCAGGAAGAAACTTGAAGAAAATAATTTAACTACGGACGTCCAGAATGCTGTTAGTAACTTTGAGATTTACAGGAACAAGTATTTAGCCTTTAAAAAAGAATACGAATCAGTTAGACAAAATAGATTACTATTCGAAAAAAGATTAAACGCTGGGCTATATGGTGGTGGCGATGGTCTGATAAGATTGGCTTCTCTCGTTAACCAAGAAATAGGAAGTTATCAACTAATGATGTTAAATCTTAAAAACATGTTAATACAGTACTTCTCCCTTCTAAAGGCTATAGGAGTAAGAGAACTTCCCTGGATTGTCCGCTCGACTCCTCATTCTTTTACTTCACCTGTTCTAACTACCTCTAAACCTGAAAGAATCCGCTCTCCAGAGTTGAACCTCCTTCTCTTTGCATACGCATGGAACAGTGAAGACTTTCTTGGAAATCCTTCTCTCGAAATTGAATTTATAAAAAGCTGTAACTCCTTAGGATTAAATGGTATTTACCTGTCTCTTAATGGTGAACAGATAAGAGAATTCTTAGGAAACTTTGCAGGAAATCAAAAATTAATGAAATTCATTTCCCTCGCAAAGTCAAGAGGTCTTTCTGTCCAACTCTTACTGGGAGAAAACAGTTGGATTTATCCTAATAACAGAGAAAAACTTTTAGCCATAGTAAAATTATTTAACAGATTCAACAACATTGCAGGCAATAATGGTTTCGACGGTTTACACCTTGATATTGAACCTCACTCACTTACTCAGTGGAAGTTCGAAAAAGCAAAATTAGAGCAGTTTTACTTAGAAACACTTTCTGAAGTTAAGAGAATCTCAAATAAACCAGTAATTGTTGACATTTCTCCAGTCTACCTGAAGGTTGAATTCCAAGGCTATAGCCTCGCAGACAAAATCTTTTCTGTAGTAGACGGTGTTAACGTTATGGCTTACACTACAGATCTCTCCTACCTTAAACGAATTTGTGAAAATTTCTCCCATCTGGCCTCAACCTACGGGAAACCTATAACTATATCTTTATCTGTAGAAGAAAACCTTTCCGATTTAGAAACCTTTTTCAGAAGACCAAAGGATTTCTTTTTCAAGGCTCTTAAAGTTATTGAATCTTCAGGAATAGATTCTGTAGCTTTTCAGGATTACACCGGATTAGTTAATTACATGGGAGGCAATCCTGTTAATCAGTTTTTCCAGAACAAACAATCACTTGAACACAGGCCGTTACTTACAAAAGCTAGCTCTTATCAGAACAGGCATAACTTAAAATTCGAGATAGTATTTACAGATAAATCCTCAATTCCAAAAGAAGTGGTGGTGAAATGAAAAGATTCTCTCTTTCTGAAAGATTTAAAAAGAAGGCTTCTGCACCTCTTCCAACTGATATTGAAAGGCCTGGAAGAGAAAAAGAACCCATTCTTAGAAAATGGCTTCTAAGAGGAACTATTCTTCTAATCTTAATCGGTTTAGTATACTTCGTCTTCAAAGATATACTCTTTGTTAAGGTAAAAGGACTAGTCAAACCAGAAAAAATAGTAGTTCAATCAAACACCGATGGAACCTTTATTGCTTTTGCCTCAGTTGGAGACGAATTAGACCCCGGCAAAATAGTAGGGAAAGTCTATAACCCTGAAATCGAGTCTGAAATAAAATCCCTTAAAAGCACATTAAATCTTCTTTTAAACTGGAGAAACAAACTAGAAGAGGAAAACCTATTAAGAAAGAAGCAGTTAGAATTAAACTATAATCTTAATGAACTATCCGAATCTACAAGATTCCTGGCCCCTGAAACACTACGTAAAGAACTAAATGACCTTTATCAGGAAAGAGCGCTTCTGATTAAAACCAAAGTTGACCTTTCAAAAAAGAAAAGTCAGATCAAAAAACTCATTGAAGTAGGAGCAGCAACTGAATTAGAATTAGAGTCTATAAGGGATAAATTGATTAGACTTGAATCACAACTATCAACAGTAAACGCAAAAATAGCCATTCTCAAAGAGAAGCTTAAGAAGGCGAAAGAATTTAAACAGATAGCTCAAAAACTTAAAGAAACTACAGGGACAAACCCGCTTCTACCCAGCATAGCTTCCATAGATAGTGAAATCAGTTCTATAAAATCCAGACTTGAAGTTTTAGAATCAAAAGTATCAGGAGAGTTTATATCATTCCCCTATAAGATCAAAGTTGCAAGCATTCTTCCTTCTGGAACACGGGTTGTTAAAGGAACACAATTGCTTTCTGTTTACAATTTACAGAAATACTATGTCATTGCTTACGTTCCACCAGATAAAGCTAAAAACATATACGTAGGAGAAAAAGTTGATATAGTTCTACCAAATAAGAAGAAATTAGAAGGAATTGTTGAAGGATTTGAACCATCACTGGTTCTAAAACCGGCGGTCTTAGTTGGTCCACTTGAAAAGAGATCTCTTGTTCTACCTGTTAGGATAAAAATCCTCGAAGAAAATAGGGAGGTTAGAAAAATTGTTTATGAGAATATGCCTGTTACTATTGTTTTTAATAGGTAGTGCTTACTCATCCGAAATTGAAATTGATTACAAAGTTCTACCTGTTAAAGGTGTTTTCGCCAGAAGAGCCGATGTAAAAGTTTCCTGCAACTTATATTGCAAAAACAAACCGGAAGATTTTGTTTTAACTGCTAAAAGATGCAGCGATGGGGTTAATCTAGTTATTTCTTTCCGCGGAAATGGTATCAGCGTCTATCAATCAACAAAAAATGGACAAAGAATAGGAAATGGGAAATTGGAGAAAGTTGATCCACTATCAGGAGATGTTATTTCTTCAGAAGGTGCCTCATTCAAAGATGGGAAATTAGAATTTCAAAACCTCTCTCCTGACTATATCTACAGACTGTCTTATAAAATAATAGATAAATCAGATAACGTAAGAGTAACATCTCCCAAAGTCTTCATCACAAGAGATGGAAAAAAGAGTGAGAATTCAAAAAAAGAAAGCTTGGATTTCACTATTCCTATATTTTTCCAGCCTGGCTCTTTCTCCCTTGATGCTAAAGCTAAATATACTCTGGACGGCATCAAAAATTTAGTTAACTTTTGCAAAGTTACAGTAATCGGTTATGCCGATAATTCCAAAATCGTAAGATCGAAGGTCTCTTCAAATAAGGAACTCGCAAAACTAAGAGCAATTTCCGTAAAAAATTACCTAATAAAATAAAAGCAGGGGTATAAAGAATGATTCCTGTAATAATTTTTGAGTCTGTTCCAAGTTTTATAAAGTTCCGTTCAAACATAGCAAGAGAAGAGCTGGGAATACAGATACCTATAGAAATATCAGGATTCCTCAACTATTTCGAAACTGTCTATTTCTCTCCAACAGCTGAAGAAGCAATAACAGTAATGGATGAAAAGGGTCTTTTTACAGACCCTCACCTGTTTTATGTGTTCTCTGATAAAGAGAAATTTATAGAAGACCAGGTAATATGCTTAAGAAGGCATCACGAAACTGCTCTTTCACCTTTATTCATAAGTATGAATTTATACACGAATATAATCGACGTAACAGACGGGGTTTTCAAAAGTTTTTCAGAGAATATGATATCGAAGGCCTCTGAAATCTGGGAAATACTTTCAAAGTTCGATCCCAACCCTTACGCAGCCTCTCTACCAGAAAATAAAAGGATTTCTTACATAAGATTTCTGACTTCAAGAAAACTGGAAGAAGAAAAACCCGTTCTTCAAAAAGATTCTATAAAAGGTTTCTTTTATCCACGAGCCTACTATATATTCTCATCAAAAGAGAAAGGAGAAGAACTTGATGAACTAGAAAACCTTAAAATGCACAAAATTCTGGAATCGGAAATTGTGAATAAGACTTCCCTATGCCCATTTTGTAAATATTATACTCTAATATTCCGGGAAGTTTGTCCATCCTGTGGTTCTGTTAGAATAAAAATAGTTGAATTTATCCATCACTACTCCTGCGGCTACATTGGCCCAGTTGACGAATTTATTAAGGGAGATCGTTTAGTTTGTCCTAAGTGCCATGAAGAACTGAAACATATAGGTGTTGATTACGATAAACCATTAGAGAAATATATTTGTGATGATTGTGGCGCACGCTTTTTGGAACCAGACATAGATGTCTTATGTGCAAACTGCAAGAAAAAATTCAAACCTGAAGATGTTGAGTCTGAATTTATTAACAAGTATTTCCTAACACCTTTTGGGAAAATGGTAGCTTTTGAAGGGAAGTTACCCATAAACATATTTGAAGAAGTTTCTGTCTCTCTTGGAGTCATTAATTATAGTGCCTTTTCATACATTCTTGACAAATTTATTCGTATATCTGAAAGATACCCGGAGAGAAAATTCTGTGTTATCGGAATCTACTTTTCTATAGTTGAAGAAGCTTTTGCGGAAGTTCCCCTAAAAATAAGGACTTTTCTGAAGGATTTGATATCTATTATTAAAGACAACATACGAAGCTCAGACATTTTAAGTGCTTCAGAAGACAAATATCTGTTTATCCTTCTTCCAGAAACACCTAAAGAGGGAGGAATCAGAGTTTATGAAAGGATACAAAGCCGCATAAATAAACTACTCGTAAAAAATAAACTTACAGATTTCATAAAGTTTAGAATAGCTCTGGAATGCTCCCCTTCTACAGATAAATTCTCAACCTCTCAGGAACTTATAAAAGCGATTATAGACAAACTAAGGAGCTAGATCTTGGAGGCAATACTTTCGTACTTTCACGCTGTTTATGTTTATTTTTCCAACATTATTCATAATACAACGCTTTTAGAAAAAGTAATTTTAATACTCCCTTATCTATTATTTGATTTTCCCTTTGCAGTAGGAATGATCATTGTTTTAACATTAAAATACTACTTCGGCTTTTTCAGGAAAAGAAAGGCCAATTACATTCCCCATGTAACCACTATTATAACTGCCTATTCAGAAGGGAAAGAGGTCAGAAAGTCAATAGAAAGTATCCTTAATCAAGATTATCCAGGAGAAATAGAGATAATAGTTGTTGTTGATGGAGCCAAACGTAATAAAGAAACTTACGAGTTTGCGAAAAGTTACGAAGGTATTTACCCAGAAAGAAAGAGAAAAGTTTTAGTAATTCCTAAATGGGAAAGAGGCGGTAGGGCATCATCTCTAAATCTTGGCCTAAAGTATGCATCCGGCGAGATAACTATGGCTCTCGACGGAGATACCTCTTACGACGTAGATATGGTAAGAAAAGCCGTTTCACATTTCTGGGATAAAAACGTTGTAGCTGTTTCTGGAAACCTTAGAATAAGGAACTGGGATAAAACTCTTGTTACCCGTTTTCAGGCCATAGAATACTCTATATCGATCTACATGGCAAAGCAATTCCTAGATGCATTCGGTCTTCTTAATAACGTTTCAGGTGCCTTTGGAATTTTTAGAACGGATTTCCTCAAATCCATAGGTGGATGGGATGCAGGAACTGCTGAAGATTTAGATCTTACCCTGAGAATAAAAAAGTATAAGTCAGTTTATCTCCAGGTAAGATTCGGATTTGCTGAAGATGCAATAGGCTTAACTGACGGTCCTGAAACCTGGAAAGGAATCTTAAAACAAAGGCAGAGATGGGATGGTGATTTGGTTTACCTGTTCTTTAAAAAGCATACATTCGTATTTAATCCACTTATTACGGGATGGAAGGAAGCATTTTATCTATATTACGCAACTTTCTTCCAGCAGTTCCTCATTCCCGTATTTGTTATCCTCTACTACATAAAGTTATTTCTAAAGTTTTCTGTTATAGAGGTTTCCGCTATAGTTACATTTATTTATCTCATATATGCTATCCATACATTCGTCCTTATGCTGTTTTTCGTAGTTGTCGTTTCAGAAAGGAAAAAGTGGGATATTAAACTTCTTCCCTATACAATTCTATATCCCATATATGGTTTCTTGCTCAGACTCAATGCTTTATATGCATATATAGACGAAGCATTCTTTGATGCTCATAAAAGGACGGGATACGTTCCTCCCTGGGTAGCCAGAAGAACTAAGTTTTAGCTTTTTCCCAGTTAAAAGTTCTCTCAAGTCCTTCCTTTAGAGTATAGGAAGGACTGAATCCCAGCTGCTTCAGTTTCCTAATATCAGCAACAGAGTGCTTAATATCTCCCTCTCTTGGTGGAAGAAAACGAACAGGAGGAACTGAACCTGCTATTTCCTTCAATGTTTCAATAATCTGTAATAGAGAGGTTTCTTTACCTGTTCCCACATTAAACACTTCTCTATTGGTTCTTTCATCATTTTCTGCAATGAGAATGGCATTAACCACGTCTTTTACGTAAATAAAATCCCTTGTCTGTTTACCGTCTCCATAGATATCTATGGAGATTTTTTCCCCATTCAGGTATCTGATGGTTCTGTTTATAAATATCGAAATTACCCCCGAATAGGGAGACGAAGGATCCTGTCTCTCTCCGTAAACGTTGAAGAACCTGAGGGCTGTTGCCTTTAAGCCGTAGAGTGAAAAACTGTTAACAACATAGCGTTCAGAAGCGTATTTGTCTACTCCGTAAGGAGTTAACGGTTTTACCGGCATGTCTTCTCTTTTAGGAAGCTCTGGCAGATCACCATAAACAGCAGCAGAGGAGGCAAAAACGAACTTGTTCACTCCTGCTCTTTTTGCCTCCTCCAGGAGATATAGGGTTCCGTCGAAGTTCACCCTGTGAGTTTCAACAGGCTCCTCAACAGATTTAAAGACAGAAGCTATCGCCGCAAGATGGAAAACGGTATCAAATCTGTATGAGTCGAAGAGGTTTACAAGGAGCTCCCTGTCTGTTATCGACCCTTCTATAAAGGTTAAATTATCGCTCTCCGGCAGGTTTTCAATCTTTCCCGTTGAGAGGTCGTCTAACACAACTACCTCTCTGCCCTGTGAAAGGAGCTCCTCAACAAGATGGGAACCTATAAACCCTGCTCCACCGGTAACGAGTGTAACCATAGTATCCCTCAACCAACTCTTTGGAGATGTTCTCTAAACAGCTCCGCTGTTTTTCTGTCTATGGCAGTTAAGTGAACTTCTTCAATAGAGGAATTTTCATTCAGGTATTTAACAACCTCTTCAACAATAACCTTTGTTCCTTCTTTCTTCGGATATCCAAAAATCCCTGTGCTTATTGCAGGCAACGCAACAGACCTTACGCCTAACTCTTCAGCAACTTTGAGAGCCGATCTAACAGCTCTTCTCAGTTTCCTCTCCTCGTCTCCCTCTCCCCATACAGGTCCAACTGTGTGGATCACAAACTTTGCCTTCAGATTACCTCCTGAAGTGTAAACTGCACTACCTGTGGAAATAGCTCCTCGTTCCTTCACTATTCTATTGCTCTCTTCCTGTATAATTCTTCCGCCCTTCTTTACTATTGCTCCAGCCACGCCTCCACCGTGCTTGAGGAGGCTGTTGGCAGCATTTACAATGGCTTCTGTCTCTTCCTCTGTAATATCCCCTAAAATAACCTTTACCCATTTACCATTAACTTCTTTCTCTGCAAGGACTTTCACTTCCTCTCCTTGACTGATGGTTTGGGAAGGAATAGATTTCTTAGTAAGACCTAAGTCGGCACCTCCCCCTATCTCCGGGTCTTCCTCCCGGAGATCTATTTTACCCCAGATCTCCCCATATAAACTGGATGAGGGCCATTCCGGCTATTGCTGCCGTTTCGGCTCTGAGGATTCTCTTGCCCAGGTATATGGCCTTGAATCCTTTCTCCTTCAGGAGCTCAATCTCTTCCCTTTCAAGCCCACCTTCGGGACCAACCAGGAACGAAACCGAATTTGCAGAATAGCTCTGGTAGTCTTTCAGGGATTTCCCTCCTTTTTCCCACAGAACGAAGGAGAGGTCTGCGTCCGTTTCAATCTCCGGAAGTCTAACGGGTTCTCTGATTTCAGGAAGAATATTTCTTCCGCACTGCTTTGCTGCGTTAACGGCTATTTCCCTCCACCTTCTCAGTTTTCCTTCCCAGTTTTTTATAAGCTGAGCGTTTGAAGATCTGTTACATACAACAGGAACAACCTCTGTAACTCCAAGCTCTGTAGCCTTCTGAAGGGCTAATTCAAACTTTTGAAGTTTGTTTGTCATTCCCATAAAAAGCGTTGAGCGTAGATGACTATCTCTGTTTACGTTTGTTTCTTCAACAATTTTAACTCTTACAGAAGTTGGAGATGCAGCATCTATAACCGCAAGGTATTCCTTACCTTCCCCATCGAAAACGATAATTTCATCCCCTTTCTTTAGTCTTAAAACTTTAAGGGCGTGGCGGGCCTCCTGACCCCTCAGGAAGGCCTCGCCATTTTTCACGCCGTCTATTTTGAAACGTCTCATCTACTTAACTCCAGTTGTCTCCTTCCTCCTCTTCTTCTTTTCACGAACGGAGATTCTTCCTTTGGGAGTGACGTCAAACACCACTTCTCCGCCTTCAGCAAAACGTCCCATTAGTATCTCATCCGTAAGCCTGTCCTCTATCAGGTTCTGGAGGGCTCTCCTTATTGTTCTTGCTCCGTATTCTTTCCTGAATTCTTTCTCTACAACGTATTCAACGAATCTGTTCGTAACGTGAACTTTGAGGTTCCTCTCTGCAAGCTCCTGGTTAAGCTTTTCTACCTGCTTTCTGACTATCTCCTTAACGTCCTCTTTTGTGAGAGGATGGAAGACGATGATTCCGTCTAATCTGTTAAGGAACTCCGGTTTAAAGAACTTCTTAACCTCTTCAAGAACGTGAGATTTCATCCTCTCAAATGAACGCTCTTCCTCTTTGCCGTCCTCAACCTCAAATCCCATTCCCCTCTGGGCAGAGAGCAGGTGTTTGGCTCCAAGGTTGCTGGTCATTATGAGGATGGTGTTTGTGAAGGATACGGTTCTTCCAAGCCCGTCTGTAAGCCTTCCATCTTCCATTATCTGGAGGAGAATGTTCAGAACGTCTGGATGGGCTTTTTCTATCTCGTCGAGGAGGATTACAGTGTAAGGTCTTCTCCTTACAGCTTCTGTAAGCTGACCGCCCTCTTCGTATCCGACATAGCCGGGGGGAGCTCCGATGAGCCTTGAAACGGTGTGCTTCTCCATATACTCAGACATGTCCAGCCTTACCATGGCCTTCTCATCGCCGAAGAGATACTCGGCCAGTGCTTTGGCAAGCTCGGTCTTACCAACTCCCGTTGGCCCTAGGAAGAGGAAGCTTCCTATTGGCCTGTTGGCGTTGGCTCTTATACCGAGCCTTGAGCGTTTAATTGCTTTTGCAACGGCTTTAACTGCCTCTTCCTGACCTACAACCCTTCTGTGGAGTTCCTCCTCAAGCCTCAGGAGTTTTTCCGCTTCTTTCTCCTGGAGCTGCTGAACGGGGATGCCAGTCCAGAGGGCGACAATTTCCTCAACCCTTTTCTCATCTATGACAACCTTCTCAGAAGACTGCTTAACCTTCTGCTGGCGGCGGAGTTCCTCAAGTTCCGTCAGTAACCTCAACTCCTTCTGCTTATACTCGTGGGCTTTCTCATACTCAGCCATGGCAAGGGCTTCTTCTTTCATAGCCTTAACTTTCTCAATCTCTTCCTCAATTTCCCTTATCCTTTCATCCTTCGCCGTTGTTTGAAGTTGAGCCTTAGCTCCGGCTTCGTCTATTATGTCTATTGCCTTATCTGGCAGTTTCCTGTCGTTTATATACCTTACCGCCAGCTTTACGGCTCTCTCTATTGCCTCGTTGGTTATAACGACGTTGTGGAATTCCTCAAACTTGCCCTTGAGCCCTTTAAGTATCTCTATCGTGTCCTCGATTGAGGGCTCTTCAACCATTACCGGCTGGAATCTCCTCTCAAGGGCGCCATCCTTCTCTATATACTTCCTGTATTCGTCTATCGTTGTGGCACCAATTACCTGAATCTCTCCCCTTGAAAGAGAGGGTTTTAGAATGTTTGAGGCGTCCATTGAGCCTTCGGCAGCCCCGGCTCCAACCAGCGTGTGGATCTCATCGATAAACAGAATTACGTCCTTGTTGTTCTCAAGCTCCTTGACGATGGCCTTTAACCTTTCCTCAAACTGACCCCTGTATTTTGTTCCCGCAATGAGAGAGGCCATGTCGAGGGAAACGATTCTCTTGTCCTTCAGCTTTTCCGGAACGTCGCCTTTTGCAATTTTGAGGGCAAGCCCCTCAACTATGGCCGTTTTACCAACTCCCGGTTCTCCTATCAGAACCGGATTGTTCTTCCTGCGCCTTGCAAGGATGTGGGTAACCCTTTCTATCTCCTTCTCCCTTCCAATAACGGGGTCTAACTTTCCTTCCCTTGCAAGCTCGGTAAGGTCGCGGCCAAACTTGTCAAGGTTTGGGGTAGAGCTCTTCTTCGTTCCCCTCTTTTCCCGCTGAATGCCCTTGAGGAGGTTTGCAACTTCTCTCCTCAGGGTGTAGTGGTCTAAACCGTAGCTCCTCAGGATTCTTCCTGCAAGCCCCAACTTCTCCTTTGCCAGAGCTATGAATAGATGTTCAGGTCCTACGTATGCGTGGCCTAAGATTTTTGACTCCTCAAGTGCGTGTTCTAAAACCCTCCTTGCCTCTGTGGAGAACGTAATTGTGTTTATATCCACTTCGTAAGGAGCAGGTTGAACCTGAGAAATGATTATTTCCTGAATTCTCGGTTTGGAAATGTTGTATTTTGCAAGAATCTGATTTGTAATTTCGTCATCTTTGAGGAGTGAAAGGAGAATATGCTCCGTTCCTAACTTTTCACACCTTAAAGCTACGGCCTGTTCTTTGGCCTTTATGATTATCTGTCTTGCTTTTTGAGTGAACCTTTCAAACATACACGCTCCTTCTATTGGGTTTTGTTAACGATAACTCCATCTTTTATAAAGTATACGTTATCTGCATAACTTTCCAGCTCAGGGTTATGGGTGGCTATCAGGAATGTGGTTCCGGTTTCTCTGTTGAGCTGCTTCATGGTTGAGATGACAGAGTGGGCATTCTGAGAGTCCAGATTTCCTGTTGGTTCATCAGCCAGAACGATTTCAGGTTCGTTAACGAGAGCACGGGCTACTGCCGTTCTCTGCCTCTCTCCTCCTGAAATCTCAAAAGGTCTGTGAGATAATCTATGATCAAGATCAACAGATTTCAACACCTCTTTTGCCCGTTCCCTTGCTGCCTTTTCAGAAACTCCCGCCACAAGAAGAGGAACCATAACGTTTTCAAGGACTGTAAGCTCGTTTATCAGGTAGTGAAACTGGAACACAAAGCCCACTTTCCTGTTTCTGAAGAGCGCCAGCTCTCTGTCGTTAAGCTCAAACAGGTCTTTTCCTCTGTATAGAACCCTGCCGGAAGTTGGTCTGTCCAGTGTTCCCAAAATGTGGAGGAGGGTTGATTTTCCTGAACCTGAGGCTCCCATGAGCAGGGAGAATTCTCCCTCTCTGAGGGAAAGGTTAACTCCTTTAAGGGCTACAACCTCGTCGCTTTCTGTTTTGTAAACTTTAACGAGCTCTTCGGCTCTCAAAAGTTCCAACTGCCACCTCCTGAGGAGTAAAAATTATGGAAAAAAGGGTTCACAGGCTAACGTTTTACCATCCAAAACTCGAAAAGATTGCCGGCTGCGTTGAAACCACCTACCTGGTGGGGGGATTTGTAAGGGACAGGCTTTTGGGTGTGCGTAAAGAGTGTGTTGACATAGACGTTGCCGTTCCAGACCCTGACAGTTTTGCCAGGTGCGTTGAGAGGGAACTCTCTCTCAAACCCTTTTCCTTTGAAAAGGTAAAGAGGGTCTATTCCTTTGTTTCAGAGTGTTTCCGTTTAGACATCTCTGGAATTTTAGGAGACACGATAGAGGAAGACCTTAAGAAAAGGGACTTTACGATCAACGCCATTGCCGTTGATATGAGGGAGCTCTTCCTTCCTTTTAACGACGATGCTGTTCTGATAGATCCGACGGGAGGATTTGAGGACCTTCAAAGGGGACTAATCAGGCCGGTTTACGAAAGTGCCATATCAGATGATCCTGTGAGAATTTTGAGGGGAGTGCGGTTTAAACTGGAGCTTGGCTTTGACTACCACAGCTCTTTCGTTTCTCAGGCTGAGACGGGAGCTCCCCTCCTTCAGAATTCCCCTTCAGAAAGGATAAGGGATGAGTTAGTTAAGGTTCTAAAGAGAGATGACTTTTTCAAGTTCCTCAGGGATATAGACGGCCTTGGGGCTCTCTACCCTGTTTTTAAAGAGCTTCAGGGTATTGAAAAGATCCCTCCCTCAGGGGTTCACCAGTTTAACCTGAAGGAGCACACGCTGAAATGTGTGGAACTCCTTGAGACCTACGTTTTACCTGAGAGGGAGAGAGTTCTTGGCAGATACGGGAAAACTTTAGGGAGCTCCGAGCTCTTCCCCGGCTTTACAGACAGAGAGTGTCTGAAATTAGTTGCCCTCTATCACGACGCTGGCAAGCCCCACACGGTGGCGGAAAAGGACGGGCGTTTAACATTCTACAGCCACGATAAGGTTGGAGCTGAAATTGCAAAGGAGGCTCTTTTAAGGCTCTCCTTCGGCAAAAAGGCTGCAAAGCTGGCCTATACCTGTGTGAAGCTCCATTTAAGACCCTTCTTCCTCTACCAGCTCTACCAGAAGGGAGAGCTTACAGACAGAGCGATTTACAGGTTTTTCAGAGATGCTGGCAACTACGCCTTTCACGTTCTTCTCCTTTCGGTTGCAGATTTTGGAGCAACGTCTGAGGAATATAGAGGAGAGCTCCCCCTATACGAGTCTTTCCTGAAAGAACTCATCTCCTTTTATGAAGATAGACTTGAGAACCTCAAACCCCTTCTGAGCGGCCGTGAGATAATGGAGATATTAGGGCTGGATAAACCGGGAAAGTGTGTTGGAGTGTTTAAGGAAAAGCTCCTTGAACTTCAGGCACTTGGAAAGGTAAAAACCAGGGAAGAAGCCGTTAAGGCAGTTAAAGGGTTCAGCTGTGAGGATACTGATAAACAGTAGCTACGTTGTAAAACCCGACGGAGAGGTTATAAAAAACGGCTGGGTTGTTGTTGAAAACGGCCGTATTTCAGGCTACTACACCAGGCTCCCACAGGGAGAGTTTCAGGAAGTCATCTCCCTGAAGGGCTACCTTTACCCGCCCTTTGTGAATGCCCATACGCACATGGAGCTTTCCTTACTTCCCTTCAACCCCGATACGTTCTCCTCGTTCTTCGACTGGCTCCTCTACATAATCGGCAAAAGAGAACTTTTTACGGAAGTTGAGCTGTTGAAAGCCCTTGAGCTGGCAGAGAGAGAGCTTGAATCCGCAGGAGTGGTTTACGTTGGAGACATCTCTTCCTTCGGTCTATCTCCGTCTTATCGGTTCAAAAGGTTAAGGGTAAAGGCTTTCAGGGAGTTTATAGGAAAGGACTTTAACCCTGAGAAGTTTCCTCCCCCTGTTTCCGCCCATTCGGTCTACTCGGTTTCCTTTGATGCCCTCAAATCAATTGCTAAAGACAGTCTGGAAAGGGGATATCCTTTCCAGATTCACGTTGGGGAGACCTACGAGGAGCAGTTCTTTGTGAAATGTGAAGAGAATCTCTTTGAAAAGATTATCTATCCGTCTATAGGCAGAAAACGCTACGAAAGAGTTTGTTCAGAGAACCTGATCGATTACCTGCGGAAAGCAGGAGCTCTTAACGAGAACCTTATAGCTGTTCACTGCACAAACCTTTCGGGGAAAGAGCTTGATGCTCTTATGGAAGCCGGGGCTGCCGTTGTTCTCTGCCCCAGGAGCAACGTTCACCTGAAAACGGGCTTCCCCAACGTTGAGCATCTGATAGGCTACGAAAGGTTAGCCCTTGCAACAGATGGTCTCAGCTCAAACGTCAGCCTCTCCGTTGTAGACGAACTCAGGACAGTTTACTACGCCCTTGAGGGAAAGGTTAGGGTAAGGGAGTTCCTTCCCCACATAACAACCTCTGCTGCAAAAACCCTTTCTATCAAAGATTACGGCAGAGAAGCTCTTTTTACGTTTCTCCCTTTAGAGAGTGTAGAAGAAGACCCTTATACCGCCCTTCTTAAGGGAAAAGAGTTTAAAATTCTTGACTATACACAGTCCCTTTGATTTAATTAGTGGAGTGCGAAAAACACAGACAGCAAAGGAGCCGCAATGTTTAAAGTTCTCTACGACATCTTCAGCTCTGTAAAACTTGCCATAGTTCTTCTCCTTACCCTTGCTGTGACTTCCATTGTTGGAACCATAGTTGAGCAGCAGCAGGATCCCGAAAAGTATCTGCGGGAATACGGGGAAACAACCTACAAAATCCTCAAATTTCTGGGATTCACTGACGTTTACCACTCCTGGTGGTATATAGCTCTCTTAACTCTACTGGCTTTAAACCTAATCGTCTGCTCCATCAAGCGCCTTCCGAAGATCTGGAAAATTGCAATGGAGCCCCGAAAGACGCTGCCGCCGGGTTATGAAAAGGGGCTGGCAGTGTCAAACGCCATCACTCTTCAGGCCTCTCTTAACGAGGTAAAGGAAAAACTCCTTGAAACCCTAAGGAATAAACGCTACAAAGCAGAAGTTTCAAAAGAAACGGAAGAAGAGGTTCACCTTTTTGCAGATAAGAATGTCTATGCCAGGTTTGGAGTTTATATCGTTCACCTTGGCGTTTTAATTGTCCTTATAGGCGGTCTTGTAACGGCAATTTTTGGTTACAGAGGTTATATGAACCTTGCCGAGGGGACTTCCAGCAACCTGGTCAGCTTCTTCTCAGGGCCGAAGATAGTGGAGCTCCCTTTCTACGTTAAGTGCAACAAGTTCAAAATCGATTTCTACCCCTCCGGAATGCCAAAGGCTTACATTTCTGACCTCTCCATCATTGAAGACGGAAAAGAAGTTCTCAGGAAGAGTATTGAGGTTAACCATCCTCTCAAGTATCGGGGAATCTACTTCTACCAGGCAAGCTACGGTCAGGGAGAGGCCTTTTTAAGGATAGTCTCTCCCAAGGGAGAGGAGATTGTAGGAGTTGCGTTTGGCCAGCCAGTAAAGTTAGGGGAAAACACCTACCTGCGTATTGTGAGCCTTGATGGAAACACAATGAGCATAGGTATCGAATTCATCCAGAACGGAAAGGTGCAGGAGGGGGTTATAAAGCCCTTCATTCTTTACAAAGTTCCGGGAACAGACAAGTCCTTTGCAATGGTTGATTTTAAGCCTGTTTTCTACACAGGACTTCAGGTATCTAAAGACCCGGGAACCTGGATAGTGTGGGTAGGAAGCATCATTCTAATAGCCGGTCTTATTGTAGCCTTCTTTATCCCTCACAGGAGGATCTGGGCAAGGATTGAGAAAAAGGGAGAAAACAGGGCAAGGCTCGTTATAGGGGGGCTTGCAAACAAGGGAACTGAAGGCCTTGCCACTGAGCTGGAGGAGGTCTTAGGGGTGCTCAAGTCTTCATACTGTCAGAATACCCCTAAGGAGGAAGAGTCATGATTCACTCAGTAACACTCTTTAACGCCGGAATGGTAGCCTATTTTCTGGCGTTTCTGTTCTACACAATCTTTACTTTCTCAAAGAGCAGCTGGTCTTCAAGGCTGGCAACTTCATTTGCCTGGCTGGGAGTGGTTCTTCAGGGAGCCGGGTTTATCGTCAGGGGAATAGAGAAGGCCAGAGTTAACATGGTTTCAGACTGGATGGCCTTTTACAAGTATGCCCCCTTTACAAATATGTATGAGTCTCTCATGCTCTTTGGATGGATGGCCGTGCTCATCTACCTGATCTTCGAATGGAAGTATAAAAACAAAGCCTTTGGAATGTTCGTCATTCCTCTGGCGCTGGTTGGGGAGCTCTCCACTCAGATACTCGGATTTAACGAAGAAGCCCAACCATTGGTTCCTGCACTTCAGAGCAACTGGTTGCTCTTCCACGTTGTTACAACCTTTATAGGTTATGCAGCTGCTGCCGTTAGTGCAGGAGTAGCCTATGCATACTTTGCCCGCAGGGAAGACACAACAAAAAAAGACTGGGCTGTAATTTTCGTTACAACCTGGTTTATATTCTTCTTCATCATCTACTCTGCATTTAGAGAGAACATAATCCTTTACCTGGGAGTATCAGCTGTTGCAGCTGCAGTTTTCTGTCTTTTCCTCTATCTCATCAAGAAGACGGGAATTGCAAAAGTTCTTCCAACAGTCGAAGCCATGGAACAGATAATGTATCAGTCAGTTGCAGTAGGCTTTGTTTTCCTTACTATAGGAATCATTCTGGGAGCTGTCTGGGCTAAGTACGCCTGGGGTGGTTACTGGTCCTGGGATCCAAAGGAAACCTGGTCACTTATCACATGGCTGGTTTATGCAGCCTACCTGCATGCTCGCTACATCAAAAACCTTAGAGGCAAACCCCTCGCATACTTTACCATTGTAGGTTTTCTGAGCGTTATATTTACTTATTACGGCGTTAACCTTATCATTCCAGGACTCCACAGTTACGCCCAGTAAACAAACCTCTGCCGGCCTCAGGCCGGCAGGTTTTCCCATTCTAAATAACTTTTAACCCGGATAATTGACCCTTCAGATGGGAAGAATAAATTAATTTAACCAAACTCAAAAATCCTGAAGGAGGTTAGCCATGGAGCTCTGGGTAAGAGCTAACGGCGAAACCATCAAACTTCAGGGTTCTTTAAAAGCAATATTTGAAAAGATCTCTCAGGAGTTTAAAAAATCTCCACAGATTCTGGCATTCAACGGAACAAAGCGCGAAAGGAGGCGCTTCAAAAAAGAACTGCGCTGCGCAGGAAAAAACCTTTTAAAAGCCGCTGAAAACTATCTCAACTGGTATAGAAACTGCAAAAGACTATTCAGCTAAAGTAAATGCCGGGGAACCCCCCGGCAAGCTTCCCCACTCCTTCCCCTTTTTGATTGACTGCCTAATATAATAAACAGCAAGTTAGTCAAAACTTGACTCAAAAGTAGCCATCCTCAGATGTAAAATCTCCAATCCCTTTTCCTTAAAACGCTCAAACCTTTCCAGGTTCGTTTTCAAACTATAACTCACATTCGGTTCACGCTCTTTTACCCTGACCTTTTTAGCAATTTCAAGGATCTCTCTATTTGGTGGGATGAGAGACAGAGCTTTTTCTACTAAAAACCAGCTAACAAATCTCTTCCCAGTAAAGCCTACAAGGTAAACCTCTATTCCATCAGCAACTACCCTGGCATGAAACTGAGTTGGAAAAAACTGAATTCCATTCCTGATCTCTTCCTCTGTCGCATAACTTTCGGGAAATTTAACTCCAAACAGGAATGGCTCTTCATCCGGTATTTTAAAAGTCTGCTCAACCAGAGAACTTTTCTCTTCAAGGGATATTCTCTCATTCAAAAGCTCGACATTTTTGATTCTACTTACCAGGAAATTCCTGTATAAGTTTCCATCCAGAGCCCCAAGGTAAAACATACCGTTATACGTAAACAGCTTAACAGGAAAAACTCGAAAAGATCTATCCCTGTATACGAAATAAATTTTCCTGTTCTCTAAAAGGGCTATTATAAGCTTCTCAACAACTGCAGGTTCGAGTTTTACAAACCGTTCATTAGGTATGGGAATTCTCTCAAACGAGAACCTGAGAAGCCTCTTTTCTTCTTCAGACAGCTCTCTTTCAAACCGTTCAATCACGTTGAACGCCTTCTGAAAGAAGGGAAGATGCCTGTAATGCCTTGGAAAAAAAGAAAAGAGAACAGCAATCGAAATTAGCTCTTCAAGCGAATAAGAGGTTAAAAATCTAAACTTATTATGATTTAAGCTCCAGCTAAAAGGTTTTCTACCACCTGCTTCAACAGATTCAACATATCCAAACGACTCCAGGGTAGAGAGGGCTCTTAAGAGTTTTCTCCTCTCAACCCGGCTTTTAGGATCCTCCATAAGTCCAACTCTCACAAGTTCCTGATGAAGCTCCCCAGTTTCAAGGGGTTTATTGGCTTTTATAAGAGCCTTCAGAATTTCAATAAGAAGGTGGAACTTTTCCAAGGTGAATTCCCCTCCGTTGTTTTATAATTCCCATTGCACTAACAGAAGGAGCAGGAATATGGCTGGAACCGAAAAGATCTCTCATCTCAAGGAAGAGTTTATCAGTAAACTGGAAACAGTTTCAAGAATAGAAGATTTAGAAAAGTTAAGAGTGGAATTCTTAGGAAGAAAAGGAAAAATTACCCAGCTCTTGAAGGAGATTCCAAACCTTCCACCTGAAGAACGAAAGGAGTTCGGAAAAGCCTGTAACATCCTGAAGAGTGAAATAGAAGAAATCATAAAGAAAAAACTGAACGAGCTTAAAGAAAAAGAAAAACAGGAAAAGCTTAAAAAAGAGAGAATAGACGTAACTCTCCCCGGAAGAAAAAGGGGATTAGGAGCCCTCCACCCTGTAACGAAAACACTGAAAGAGATAGTAAAGATATTTACATCTATGGGATTCACAGTTGCAGAAGGGCCTGAGATAGAAACAGACTTTTACAACTTTGAAGCCCTGAACATTCCCAAAGGCCACCCGGCCAGAGAGATGCAGGATACCTTCTACATCTCAGACGACGTTGTCTTAAGAACCCACACGTCTCCCGTTCAGGTTCGGGTAATGGAGAAACACCAGCCGCCAATTCAGATAATTGCACCGGGAAAGGTTTACAGGAAGGACGCAGACGTTACACACACACCAATGTTTCACCAGGTTGAAGGTTTAATGGTAGACGAAAAAGTTACCTTTGCAGACCTGAAAGGTGTTCTTGAGGTTTTCCTTAAAGAGATATTTGGTTCGGACACAAAGGTAAGGTTCCGTCCATCTTACTTCCCATTTACAGAGCCCAGCGCAGAGGTTGATATCGGCTGTGTAATCTGCGGCGGTAAAGGGTGTAAGGTATGCAAGGGAACGGGATGGCTTGAGATTTTGGGCTGCGGAATGGTTGACCCGGCAGTTTTCAAGGCCGTTGAAATAAACCCAGAGGTTTACCAGGGATTTGCTTTCGGAATGGGAGTTGAGAGAATCGCAATGCTTAAATACGGAATAGACGACCTCAGGCTCTTCTTTGAGAACGACCTGAGATTCTTAAAACAGTTTAGAGGTATATAATGATTAATGTTCATGTAGAGAACCTTGGGATTATAAAGGAAGCTGACATCAATCTAAGACCATTTACGGTATTCATAGGAGAGAACAACACCAATAAAAGCTGGTTAGCGTATTCTATTTTCGGAGTTTTGTCTTTACGTCAACATCTTTTAACTACAGGATATTTCATAAAAAAAACAGAAAATGGGGATGTTTATTTAAGAGAAATTATTTTTTCTATAGTAGAAGAAGTAATTGAAAAGGGATATAAGGAGATAGAGAACTTTCCTAAGTTTGTAAAAGATAATCTAAATCTATTCCTTAATTCTATTTCAGAATTTTTCTCCATCCAAGCTCCTGATTTCTTCTCAACTGGGAAAGAACTTTTTAAGAAGTTTAGAATAGAGATACAAATTTCAGAGAATTTGCTAGAAACAATAACTTCCGAATTTGAAAATTTACCAAATAGAACAATGCTGGCTACAGCCACATCTCTATATTTCTTTAAAAGCGGCAAATCCCTTATTATAGAAGGTAAGGAACTCAGAAGTTTTCCAAAAGATTTAATTAGATTTATGATAACTAGAGAGCTTATAAATATTTTTACTAGTTTGATTTTTTCTAAATTAGTGATATTGCCAGCAGAACGCAAAGGTTCCACTCTAATAGAAGAGAATTTGTCTAATCTTAACTCCTTGATTCTTGACTTTTTGAGAAAGACAGAAGAATCACCTGAAGAATTCCTTGATATGCTCTCACGGGCATTACTCAAGAGTAAGATTATATCTAATAAAATTATTGAAAGCTTTATATCGTTCATGGAAGAAGCAAAGAAAAGTAAAACAGAGATGGGAAGCCATTATTATCAACTTTCTAAACGTTTATCTTCAATCTTAGGTGGTCAGGTTGTTGTTAATGATGAGCAACAAATATTTTTCGTTCCAAGAAAAAACGATCATACTAGACTTCCCTTTCATATAACATCTTCCCTCGTAAAATCGCTGATACCGATCCAGCTTTATTTAGAAAAAGTAGCATCAGGAAAAGATTTTATAGTTATGGATGAACCAGAAATGAATTTGCACCCCAAAGCTCAGCTACAGTTACTGGAAACGCTGGTTGCCATAGCAAATGGACTTGAAGAAAGGGATAGAAACTGTGTTCTCATAACAACCCACGCTCCCTATTTTTTAGAGTACCTTGAGGTAATGCTTGAAGCTTCTAAGACCGCAAAGGAGAATCCTGAGCTGAAAGGGAAGTTATCTAATCTCTTTGAAGTTGGGGGTGAAGGTGCTTTGCTTCCTCCAGAAAAGCTTTCTGTCTATCAATTTACACCTGAAGGAAAAGTTGTTTCCGTCTTTGATGAAAAGAATTTAACTATTGATCTGCAAACATTTTCTGATGTTTCTCAGTTAATTCCTGAAAAATTCTGGAAAATAGAGGAGCTAAAAGAAAAGAAATATGGAAAACATAGTTAAAGATATCCTGTCCTTAGGTAATATTCAACAAGGTTGCAGGTGTGAAGATAATGATGGTAGATTGTCATTAGCTATTAGGCACAATGAGACCGCCTGTATGGTCAAAATTACTGAAAACCTGATTAGACATTTAAATATTGGAAGCGATGAGGTAAGAACGGACGATTGTGTTGTTGTTTACACTTCCTGTAATTTACATTTTCGTTTGATTATTGCTATTGTAGAACTTAAAGTGAGCAGGCAACTAAGAGGAATTGATAAAGCAAAAAGGCAGTTAAGAACCTTGATAAGAAGCTTTAGGAATTACTACAACAGTGAATGGGATAGAATTTTAAGAGATCAATTAGTAATTGCTTTGATAGTTCATAACAGACCTGCTATTGTAGATGGAGCACGAGAATGCCTAGAAGGTATAGACCTTTACTATCTAAAGAATCCTGCGAGTGACAAAAAGTTTAGAGATGTATTAAGAAAAGCCTTGGAAAGCAGAAACCTACCAGGAGAGGTAATATGAAGATAACCTACAACTGGCTGAAGGAGTTTATTGATATAGATGATCTATCACCTCAAGAGGTTGCGGATATTCTCACAGACGTTGGAATAGAGGTTGACTCTGTTCGATATGCCGCCGAAAACCTTGAGAAGGTTGTAACCGGAAAGATTATCGAGATAACGAAGCACCCCAACGCCGACAGGCTAAGGATTTGCCAGGTTGATGTAGGAGACACCGTTCTTCAGATAGTTACCGGAGCAGACAACGTTTACGAGGGAGCCGTCGTTCCTGTTGCACTCCACGGCTCAAAGCTCCCCATAGGGGTAAGGATAAAGAAGAGCAAGCTGAGGGGCGTTGTCTCAAACGGAATGCTTTGCTCTGAGGAAGAGCTTGGACTCTCTGAGAGTTCCTCAGGGATAATGATTCTTCCGGAAGACACTCCGATAGGGAAAGACATCAAGGAAGTTTTAGGGTTAGACGACTGGGTCATTGAATACGAGATAACGACAAACAGACCCGATGCACTGTCTGTTTTAGGAATCGCCAGGGAGCTCCGCGCTGCCCTTGGAAGGAACATTAAACTCCCTGAAACATCTTACGAAACGGGAGATTTTGAGGCAAAAGACGAGGCCTCCTTAGAGGTTTTAGACCCTGCAGCCTGCCCCAGGTATGAAGGGTTTGTGGTTAAAGGAATTGAAAACAGAGAGTCTCCCCTCTGGATGAAGGTTCGCCTCTACCTTGTTGGATTAAGGCCAATAAACGCAGTTGTTGACGTTACAAACTACGTCATGTATGAACTCGGCCAGCCGCTTCACGCCTTTGACCTTGATAAGCTAAAGGGTAGAGAGGTTGTTGTCCGCCGTGCAAAAAATGGAGAGAAGATAGTCACTTTAGACGGCGTTGAGAGAGAGCTCTCTAAAGATGATCTTGTAATAGCAGACGCTGAAAAACCTGTGGCAATTGCCGGAGTTATGGGGGGAGAGGGGAGCGGAACGGACTTTAACACGGTTAACCTCTTTTTAGAGTCTGCCCACTTCGACCCGATGACCGTAAGGAAAACTTCCAAGAGGCTTGGCCTTTCAACAGACTCCTCCTACAGGTTTGAGAGAGGAGCAGATATAGAAGCCTGCACATTTGCAGCAGAGAGAGCTCTCCACCTCATCCAGAAACTCACCGGCGGAAAAGTTGCAAAAGGGAACCTCTCCTTCTACCCCAAACCCTACACTCCAAAGGTCATAGTCTTTTCACCCGAAAAGGCCGTTAAGCTCTTAGGGGTTCACATACCTGCAAGGAAGAGTGCTGAAATCCTTACAAATCTCGGCTTCACAGTTAAGAAGGAGCAGGACTACTTAGTCGTTAAAGTCCCCTCCTGGAGAAAGTACGACGTAAGCAGAGAAGTTGACCTCATTGAAGAAGTTGTAAGAATCTACGGAATGAAAAACGTTGTAAGCACCTACCCTCTGATGCACTCAGAGGTTGAGAGGAACTTCGGCTACTTCAGGGTTGAGAGGGTAAAAGAAGTCCTTTCCGACTTAGGACTGAACGAGGCAATAAACTACAGTTTTATAGGGGAAAAACTCTACTCAAAGTTTGGACTTCCCGTTGAGAAACTCGTGAAGATAAAGAACCCACTCTCTGAAGAGTGGGTCTACATGAGGAATTACATCTTCCCGAGCCTGGTTCAAAATGCCGTTAACAACATAAACAGGAACGAGAAGGACGTTTTCCTCTTTGAGGTTGCAAAGGTCTTTATTCCAGAAAACGGGGAGCTCCCCACAGAGAAACTCAAGTTAGGATTCCTTATCACCGGAAAAATTCCAGAAGGCCTGTGGAGCTGGAGAAAAGTAGACTTTTACGATCTGAAGGGAATTGTTGAGACCCTCTCTGAGCTCCTGAAAGTTCCTTTAGAGTTCAAAGCAACAGACTCCTATAGGTTCCTCCATCCGGGACAGTCTGCAGAAGTTCTCCTCGGCGGAAAGCCGGTTGGTTTCGTCGGGAAACTCCACCCAGACGTAAACGAGGCCTTTGACATTAAAGAAGAGATTTTCGTAGGAGAAGTTGACCTGGAGGAGCTCCTTAAAGCCTCAAATGAAGTGAAGACTGAGTTTAAACCGATACCGAAGTTCCCGCCGGTTATGAGGGATATCGCCGTTTTAGTTGACAGAGAAACTCCCGTTGCGGAGGTTGAAAAGGTAATAAGAGAAAACGCAAAGTTCCTTGAGAAGCTTACCCTTTTTGATGTTTATGAAGGTAAAGGAATTCCAGAAGGAAAGAAAAGCGTAGCATTTTCACTTACATTCAGAACACCCGACAAAACCCTTTCAGATGACGAGATTAACAAAATTTTAAGTGCTATAATTGACTCACTTGCTAAAATAGGAGCTAATTTAAGGGGCTAAGAGGAAGAGAAGTGAGCTTACCGCAAACGGTTGAAGTTGTAATTCTAGGCAGGAAGTTTAATATAAAAACCGACCGGGATCCTGATTACGTCAGAAAACTCGCTCAAAAACTTGAAGAGATGATTGAGAAAATCAAGTCGGGCAACAGCCGGATCACATTCGACAAAGCCATGGTTGTAGCCTGTTTTTATCTGTTGGATGAGAATGAATCCCTAAAAAAGCAGATATTTGAACTCGGTGAAGAGATAAAGAGACTGGAAGAAGGTGCAAAACTCCTTATAAAGCCCAACAACAAAATAGCTCCTTAATCTTCCCTTGGCCCCAACTTCATTTTAGGGGTTGATGTTGCCGTCAAAAGAAGCCCTGCGGAGTTTTATCCGCCAGAGGAGAAATCTCCTTACGGAGAGCGAGTGGAAGTCTTTAAGTAAAAAGATCGTTGAGAACGTAAAATCGTTCTTAAATACCCTCCCTTATGTAGAAAGCTTCCTGTTCTTTTACCCGATCAAGAAAGAACCCGATTTAATCCTTTTAGCAGAAGAGCTTCTTAAGAATGGAAAAACAGTCGCATTTCCCAAAATAAACGGCAAGGAGATTACCCCCATAGTGGTAAACTCCGTAAAGGAACTCTCTCCAGGAAAGTTCGGAATTCCTGAACCTCCTTCGGATTTCAGGCGGGTTCTAAAGAGTGCAGACGTTGTTTTCGTTCCCGGTCTTGCTTTTGATATTTCGGGATTCAGAGTTGGTTATGGAGGAGGCTACTACGATCGATTTCTTAAATCCTTTACCGTAAAGGCCAAAGTTGGAGTCTGTTTCTCATTCCAGCTCTTTGAAAAAGTTCCCCACAATCCATTTGACATTCCAGTTGACTACATTACTACAGAGAAATTCTGGATAAGGAGGAAAAAATGGAATCAATCCTTGTTGCCATACTGGCAATAGTATCAGGACTTGCCGGTGGTTATGTGGTTGGCAGTAAAAAGGGGCAGGTAGCTCGTGAAGAAATCGAAAGAAAAATAAGAGAAGAAGCAAAAACTGAAGCCGAAAGAATAATCAAAAGGGCTCAGGAAGAAGCAGAAGAGATAAAAAAGAAGGCCGAAAAGTTCGAAAAAGAGGCTGAAGAGAAGTATGAGGAACTTCGTAAAAAGGCGCTTTTAGAAGCTAAAGAGGAAGTTCTTAAAGAGAGAGAACGTATAGAAGAGGAGCTGAAGGAAAAAAGAAGAGAACTTGCAGAGCTTGAGAAGAGGCTTTTACGTCGTGAGGAATATTTAGATAAAAGAGAATCTACTCTCGACAAGAGAGAGGAAAATTTAGACAGAAGAGCCGAATTTCTGGATAAACTCGAAGCGGAACTTGAGGAAAAAAGGGCTGAAGTAGAAAAACTTGAGGCGGAGCTTCTCGAGAAAGAGGTAAAACTGAGCCAGCTTTTAGACGAAGAGCTGAAGAAACTTGAAGAGATCTCCGGAATGACAAGGGACGAAGCCGTTGAGGAGCTCATAAGACGCATGGAAGAAGAGGTTAGAAAAGACCTTGCCATTAAGTATAAGAAGATCGAAGAGGAGTTTGAACAAACAGCGGAAAGAAAGGCTCGGAAGATACTTGCAACCACCATTCAACGGCTTGCAACAGATATTGTTGCAGAGACAACCGTCTCGGTTGTTGACCTACCAAACAACGAGATGAAGGGAAGGATAATCGGTAGAGAGGGTAGAAACATTAGAGCCTTTGAGCTTGCAACAGGAGTTGACCTGATAATTGACGACACCCCTGAAGCCGTAACCATCTCCTGCTTTGACCCGGTTAGAAGGGAAATTGCAAGGATAGCCCTTGAGAGATTAGTTGCCGACGGCCGCATCCATCCTGCAAGGATTGAAGAGGTTGTTGAGAAGGTTAAGCAAGAGATTGAACAGGAAATGCTGAGCGCTGCAGAAGAAGTTCTCTTTGAGCTTGGAATAGACAACGTTCACCCAGAACTTAAAAAGCTCCTAGGAAGACTTAAGTTCAGAACTAGCTACGGCCAGAACGTTCTTCAGCACGTTAAGGAAGTTGCATACCTTGCCGGAATGATAGCAGCCGAGATTGGAGCAGACGTTCAGCTTGCCAAACGGGCAGGGCTGTTCCACGACATCGGAAAGGCTGTAACCCACGAAGTGGAAGGCTCCCACGCAATAATCGGTGCGGACATTCTGAAGAAATACGGAGAGCCTGAGGCCGTTGTAAACGCAGCTGCCGCCCACCACGGAGAGGTTGAGTTCACAACCGTTGAGTCTGTATGTGCCGCAACTGCAGATGCTCTTTCTGCTGCAAGACCTGGAGCAAGAAGGGAGAGCTTAGAGGCCTACATAAAGAGGATTGAAAAGCTTGAGAGCATAGCTGAATCCTTCCCCGGCGTTATGAAGGCATTTGCGATTCAGGCCGGAAGGGAAGTGAGGATAATGGTTGAGCCCGACAAGATTACAGACGAGGAAGCTGCGTTTTTAGCCCATCAGATCTCTAAGAAGATTGAGGAGGAAGTTCAATACCCCGGCCAGATTAAGATCACCGTTATAAGGGAAACGAGGGCTGTGGACTATGCAAAGTAAGAAGTTCTTAGTTGTTGGAACGGCAGGCCACATAGACCACGGGAAAACAACACTCATTAAAGCCCTTACCGGTATAGACACAGACCGCTGGGAAGAGGAAAAGAAGCGGGGAATGACCATTGACCTGGGGTTTGCTCACCTGGAGCTCCCCAATGGCACCCTGGCCGGCATCGTTGACGTTCCCGGCCACGAAAAGTTCATAAAGAACATGCTGGCCGGAGCTCACGGTTTAGACCTGGTTCTCTTCGTCATCGCAGCAGACGAGGGGATAATGCCCCAGACGGAGGAACACTTAACAGTCTGTCAGGTTCTTGGAACCAAGAATGGGATTGTTGTTTTAACAAAAAAAGATTTGGTTGATGAGGATTGGCTGGAACTTGTAAAGGAAGAGGTAAAAGAGTTTACGAAGGGAACGTTTTTAGAGGGAGCTCCCGTCATTCCCGTTTCGGCAAAAACAGGCGAGGGAATAGGGGAGCTCCTTAAAGCCCTGGAAAAACTCTCTGAAGAGATAGAACCAAGGAGCTCTGAAGGTATTTTGAGGCTTCCCGTTGACAGGTCTTTCACGGTAAAGGGTTTTGGAACAGTCGTAACGGGAACACTCCTTTCAGGTAGGGTGAGCGCCGGAGACGAAGTTGAGATACTCCCGGCAGGTCTAAAGACAAAAGTTCGCGGAGTTCAGGTTCACGGAAAGCCAGTTGATACGGCCTTTGCAGGCCAGAGGACTGCCCTAAATCTCGCTTCTGTCTCTAAAGAGGAGGTTAAAAGGGGAGACCTGCTGGCCACTCCCGGCTACCTGAAACCAACAAAAATGGTTGACGCCGTTTTAGAGCTCTCAAAGAACGCCAGCGTAATAGTTGAGAGCGGTTTTAAAGTCCACTTCCACCACTTAACCTCTGAAACTGAAGGGGAGGTTTACCTGATAGACAGGGAGGAACTCCTTCCCGGCGAAAGTGCTCTCGTCCAGATAAGGCTAAGAGACCCGGTCGTTCCCGTTTACGGAGACAGGTTTGTTGTGAGGAACTACTCCCCGGCAAGGGTTATCGGCGGAGGCTGGGTGGTAAACCCGCTGCCGGAGAGGAAGTTCAGGAAGCGTTTCAGGAAAAGTTACCTCTCCTTTCTGAAACCCCTGATTGACGGAGATAAAGAGAAACAGCTCATTCACCTCGTCTCCCACTTCCCCGGCCTCTTAACGGAGAAAGACTTAATCCAGAGGCTTGGCCTTACTCCTCAGAAGGCAAAGGAACTCGTTGAGGAAGCTGTTAAGGAGGGGAAACTCCTGAAGTTTGAAGGCAGATTCTACCCGCCAGACTACCTGAATGAGATCCGCCAAAACCTACTAAAGGCAGTTGAGGACTACCACAGGAAGTTTCCCGTTTCTCCGGGTATAAACAGGGAGTCTTTGAGGAGCTCCCTGAAACTTGCGGGGGAACTCTTTAACTCCGTAGTTGAAGGCCTCATAGAGGAAGGGATTTTAGAGGAAGAGAACTCCTACCTTAAACTCTCAGGCTTTAAACCAAAGGCGGAAGGAGAGTTTAAGGATATAGTGGAAAAACTTGAAACGGCCTCAAGGGAAGGGAGGTTTACTCCTCCGTCCCTCAAGGAGTTCTCTAAGTCTGAAGGGATTCCAGAGGAGAAGGTTTACATGGCCGCCTCTTATCTTGTCAGAGAAAAGAGATACCACAAGATTGGAGACTTCCTCTTTTCCCCCGAAAGTTTTGAAAAGATAAAGGAGATTCTGAAAGAGCACTTCGGGAAGAATGAAACCCTCTCCGTTTCAGAGTTTAAAGACCACATAGGGGTCAGCAGGAAATTTGCAATTCCCATCCTTGAATACCTTGACTTATTAGGACTTACAGAGAGGAGAGGAAACGAGAGAGTAAGAGGGAGGAACCTTTAGTGGGGGAGCTCCTTCTAAACGTTATTCTTCCTGTTTACCTCCTCATCGGCCTTGGATTTCTGTCGGGAAAAATCTGGAAAGACCTTGAAACGAAAACTATCTCAATGATTGTCCTCTACTTCTTTGCCCCTGCCCTCATCTTCTCCTCTTTCAGGGAGCTTTCTCTAAACTTTTCAAACATCTCCTGTATATCACTAACAGCCCTTGGTGTATTTTTGGGCGTTTATTTCATCTCAATCCTGTCAGAACTCCTTTTCATAAAAGAGAGGAACCCGGCCTTTGAGCTTTCATCAACAGTTATGAATGCAGGTTACATGGGAATTCCTTTAATTCTCCTTATGTTTGGAGAGGATGCTCTCCCTGTTGCAATAACCTACATGGTGGTTATGGCGGTTTACCATTTTACGCTGGGAATTGTAGTTTTAAAAGGAAGTTTAAAGGAAGGTATCGCCTCTGCCCTGAAAATTCCGCTAATCTACGCTCTTATCCTGTCATTCACCCTTAAAGAGGTAAACATTCCCCCAGGAATTGAAAAGATGATTAAGCTGTCGGGAGATGCAACACTACCTCTCATGCTGTTTTCAATTGGCATAAGTCTTTCGCAGATTAAATTTTCGGAAGTTAAACTAAGCATTCTGGGAACAGCTGTAAGATTTTTAGGTGGCACTACCTCCGCTCTCTTTTTCTCCAAAATCCTTGGTTGCCCTACATTTTTACAGAAAATTCTTATCGTTCAGTCCTCACTCCCTTCAGCTATCCTCAACTTTGTTCTCTGCGAAAAGTTTAATTCCTCTCCACAGATAGCTGCCTCAATTATCTTTGTCTCAACTCTTTTCTTTCCACTCTATCTGATCTTGCTTAAAATGTTCACGGGATAAAACACGGTAAAATTGCAAAAAGCCTATAGTGAGGTTGCTATGAGAAATCTTCTGCTGGGTATCTTGGCACTTCTGGTTCCTTCTGTTGGCATATCAACAGAAATAAGAGATACCATAGTTGTATCTAAAGAGATAAAGCCCGATATCTACTGCGTTTCTCTGAGCGTTTCTTCCAGAGGAGACAGCGAATCAACTGTTCTTCAAGCACTTTCTGAAACAGACGCCCATATAAGGGCTCTAAACTTAACCTACACTGGAGGTAAATTTACAGTCTTCCCCAGCAGAGAGTGGATTCCTGAAGAGAGAAAATACCGCATAGTAGGTTTTGTAGGCAGAATAAATTACCGGTTCACTCTTAAAAAACCCTCTCAGCAGGAGGAGATAATCAAAGCACTTGAAGAGGTAAAAAGAAGAGTTCCAGTTAACTACACAATTTCCTCTGTCGGGTGGTGTATCTCAAAACCATTGATGCGTAAAGTTCAGCAGGAGTTAAAAATTGAAGCCCTAAAAGAGGCAAAACTGGAAGCTTTGCTCTTTGGAAGGGAGCTCCGCTCAAAGTGCAACCTTGAAAAGGTGGATCTCTCCATCAGAAGATTCCCTACTCCGTATGAAGCCATAAAGGCTGAATCCTTAAAATCTCCTAAACCTCCACAGAGTAACCAGAACATGGAGATGAAGGCATCTGTTCTAATAAACTGCAAGCAGGAGGTAAGATGAGAGTAGGAACGCCCCTCTCACACAATGCAACGAAGGTTCTTCTTCTTGGAAGCGGAGAGCTTGGTAAAGAGTTTGTTATCGAAGCAATGAGACTTGGAATAGAAGTTGTTGCCGTCGATTCCTACCAGTTTGCTCCAGCCCAGCAGGTTGCTCACCGCTACTACGTGATAGACATGAGAGACGGGAACCAGATAAGGAACATCGTTTACAGGGAAAAACCCGATTTTATCGTCCCGGAAATTGAAGCCATAGATACAGATATGCTTTTAGAACTCGAAAAGGAGGGTTTCAACGTCGTCCCAAGTGGAAAAGCCGTTAAACTCACAATGGACAGGATAGGAATTAGAAGACTTGCAGCAGAGGAACTTGGACTGAAAACTTCAGGATACAGATTTGCCGAAACTCTGGACGAGTATAAAAAGGCTGTTGAAGAATTGGGACTTCCCGTTGTTGTGAAACCTGTAATGAGTTCCTCAGGAAAAGGACAGAGCGTTGTTAAAAGGCCAGATGAGATAGAAAAAGCGTTCTACTACGCAAAAGAAAACGCAAGGGGTAAGGGAAACGCCCTCATAATCGAGGAGTTCATAGACTTTGACTTTGAGATAACCCTCCTAACAGTCAGAACTAAAAATCAGGGAACACTCTTCTGTCCGCCGATAGGCCACAGACAGGTGGAGGGAGACTACCACGAAAGCTGGCAACCCCAGGAGATGAGCGAAACTGCCCTTAAGAAAGCTCAGGAAATGGCCAAAGCCGTAACAGACGCCCTTGGTGGTTATGGAATATTTGGGTGTGAGTTCTTTATAAAAGGAGATACCGTCTGGTTCAGCGAGGTTTCTCCAAGACCCCACGACACAGGCATGGTTACAATGGCAAGTCAGAACATAAGTGAGTTTGAAATTCACCTTAGGGCAATCTTAGGTCTTCCCATTCACATTGAGCTCATATCACCCGGAGCATCCTACTGCTTCCACGCTCAAACCCATTCAGTAGCACCTGAATACGAAGGCTTGGAAAAGGCGTTAAAAGAACCAAACGTTTGGGTGAGAATATTCGGGAAGCCAACAACAAGACCCAGAAGGAGAATGGGAGTTGCCGTTGCAAGAGGAAAAACTGTAGAGGAGGCAAGGGAAAAGGCAAAAAGAGCAGCAGAAGCGGTGAGGGTTATTGAAAATGGTTAAGGTAGCGACCTTCGGAGGAGGCTGTTTCTGGTGTATAGAGGAGGCCTTCAGCGGCGTTGAAGGTGTTTTAGAGGCGGTTCCTGGCTATGCCGGAGGGAACGTTGAAAACCCCTCTTACGAGGAAGTTTGCATAGGTAAAACAGGCCACGTTGAAGCAGTTCAGGTTAAGTATGACCCTGGAAAGGTTTCTTACAGGGATCTCCTGATAACGTTCTTAACCTCCATTGACCCTACAGACTCAGGAGGTCAGTTTGCAGACAGGGGAAGCCAATACAGACCTGTAATCTTCTACCACGATGAAGAGCAAAAAGAGTTAGCAGAGAAAGCTCTTAAAATCCTTGAAGAGAGTTCCCTCTTTTCCGAACTGATAGCAGTTTCCGTTGAGCCTTTTAAAAACTTCTATCCGGCCGAGGAATATCACAGAAGATACTTTGAGAAGAACCCGATGCACTACTTCTACTACAAAGAGGGAAGCGGAAGGAAGAAGTTCTGCGAAATAGTTTGGGATAGAAAAGGAGGAAGGAGACTCCTTGAGGAGAAACTTTAAAGCCCATGCAGTTCAATTTGAAACAGTAGAGTGTGACTTTGAGAGGAACTACTCCCGGTTCCTCTCTCTTTTAAACTTCTGTGAGAAGAATTCTTTAGTTGTTGCTCCAGAAGTTTTTCCGACAGGTTTCTGTTACGAAAAAGTTGATGAAGCAGTAAAGTTCTCTGAAAAGATCTGCAGGGAGCTCCTCTCCTTCTCAAAAGGACTTAAGATTACTCTGGTCTTTACAGTTTTTGAGAGAATTAACGGAAAACTTTTTAACTCCGTGAAGGTCTTTGACAGGGGAAGGGAAGTTCTCTCAAGACCAAAAGTTAAACTCTTTCCGCCAACCGGTGAAACCGACTACTTCACGCCGGGGAGTTTCGGCGATTTAAAGGTTGCAGAAACCTCACTGGGAGTTACCGCTCCAGTAATCTGCTTTGAGCTTAGGTTCTACCCGGTTTTAGAAAGGTTAAAGTCTTTAGGAGGGGAGGTTTTCACCGTTTCAGCCCAGTGGGGAAGGGCTAGGAAGTTTCACTGGGAACTCTTTGTTAAGACGAGGGCTGTTGAGCTCCAGCGGTTCTTCGTGGCAGCAAACGGAACCGGCAAAGAGATGGCGGGGAGCTCCCTCATCGTTGATCCGTGGGGAAGAGTTATCTCAGAAGCAGGAGACTCTGAAGGAGTTATTTCCGGAAACATTGATACCGCCGCAATTTCGCAGGTTGAGAGGAAACTTCCCCTTAACTAACCGGTCTTTTCCTCTCCTTTTGCCATTTCCTTCACCCTCTCTTTCAGGAAGTAGTCTATCGTTTCAACCCTTATCTTTATTGATCCTGAAGGCCTGTTTTCATCTATCTCGTGGAAGGTGAAGTAGGGAGCTCCGCTTTCTTCAACTATCTCCTCAATAACTGAATAAATTGGAGCATCATGACCACACCGGAAGGATGAGAGATCCAAGAGAGCAATATTAGGATGGCGGGAACCGTAGAGAGCTCCCCACACCTTCCTCGTGCTGTTTTCACTGTAAGCCTTTGGCCAGATGTCCCTTATCTTAAACGGGTCTCTGTCGGGAAAGACCTTTCTCAAAAACTCCTCTGTAAGAGGGAGTGAGTCTATCGTTAGAATTGGGTAGCCAAGTTTTTGGAGCTCCTCTGTTATTCCGTGGTTTATTCCAGGGTCGTTGTGGTAGGGTCTTCCAAGGACTAAAATGGCCATTCTCCCCTCAAGCTCCACTTTCCTTAAAATCTTCTCCCCCCACTTTCTTATCTCAGACTGGTAAGCCTCAAGTGCCTTAAACCCTTCCTCAACGGCTCTATCGCTCTCCCTTCTGGTCAGAGAGAGCAGGTTTTTAAATGTCTCAAACATCTCCCACTTAAGGAGCTCCTCGTCGTCAAAGTGGAGAATGGGATCAACAAATTCAACTCCAGACTTTTTGAAAATGTCTTCCTCCTTTGTAAGGACAGACTTTACAGAGATGGGGGTTGCAGTAACCGTGGGGCAGGCGTGGGAACCCTCTGCATCCTTAAAAAGAGTTTTAAGGGTTGCAACCTTTGGAAAGAGGATAAAGTCGGGCTTTTTCTTTAACAGGTTCCTTACGTGGGCAAGGGCAACTTTACTGGGGAAGCACGGGTCTATGGCTCCTCCCCGGAGTTCCTCCCTTACCATCTTCTCACTTGTGTAATCTGAGAAGATAAAGTTCTCAACGCCAAGGGCTTCAAGGTAACCTCTGAAGAAGGGAGCTAAAGCGTAGAAGTTCAGAACCCTCGGAATTCCAGCCTTTAACCTCTTTCTCCTCTCAATAACGCTCTTCCTCGTGAATATTCCGAAAACCCTTTCCTGATAAACCTTATCGACAGAGTAACTCTCAAAAACTTTCCTGGCTGAAATCTCTTGAAGGTTCGGGTTCTCCTCCTTAATCCTCTGGAGCTTCTTAACAACCCCTTTTACATCTTCAACGTCTAAAACAGTTCCTTTCTCGCAGGGAGCTATTATGTAGAGTCTCTCTCCCCTTTTTGTGTTGACTTTTACAAAGGTTCTCTGACACCTGTTTGTGCAGAAATGACACCTTGTTGTTTCATCACTTTTTACAGAAAAATCCAGAGAAAGAAGTTCATCAAGACCTATAAAGTTCGTCCTGCCAGTATAATTTTTCATAGCCTCAACAGCAGCACCAAAAGCTCCTGCTTCTCCTGTTATCGGATGAACAAAAATCTCTGCATCTGGAACGCGTTCCTTTATAAAGTCATACTGAGCTTTAACAGCTGCAAGATTCCTCTGTGTTCCCCCCTGAAGGAGAAAACGTCTTCCAAGCTTCCTCAGGTTGGGTTCCTTAACAACGTAGAGCCAGACGTTTTTGGGAAGAACCTTCGCAAGCCCTGCCATTATCTCGTGGGGTTCCCAGCCGAGTCTCTGGAAGTTGACGATGTCTTGCTCCAAAAAGACTGCACAGCCGAAGTTAAACCTTGGAGCGTATTCAGCCCTAAAGGCAACATCCGCAAACTCCTCAACCCTGTATCCGAACTTCTCCGCAGTTGACTGTAGGAAGTAGCCGTTACCGGCAGAGCACTGGGTGTTTAGCTTAAAGTCTTTAACCTCACCGTTTTTCAGCATCATTACCTTTATGTCCTGCCCGCCAACGTCAACAATAACGTCAACATCTTTGAAGAAGTGTTTTGCAGAGATTGTGTGGGCAACGGTCTCAACAACTGCAACGTCCGCTCCAATGGTCTCTTTTAACATTTCTTTGGCGTATCCTGTGGTTCCAACTGAGAGTATCTTGAGTTCAGCTCCGCTCCCCTCAACCTGTTCCTTCAATCTCCTTACAACCTCTTGCGTATCCTGCAGCGGATTCCCCTTAGAGAGGGTGTAGGCAGTTGCGAGGAGCTCTCCACTCTCGTCTATCAAAACCGCCTTGGTCGAGGTTGAACCTCCGTCTATTCCTAAAAACGCCCTAACCTTTTCTCCCTTCCTAAACTCCCGTGGCTTAAAAGGTTTAACCCCATACTTTTCCTTAAACTCCTCCAAATTCTCACCGGGCTTTAAGAGTCCCCTCTCTCCGGTTTTGGCCTTCAGGTAGATTAAGTTCTTTCTGAACTCCTTAAGACCATCGGCTCCCATGTAGGGGCTCTCTTCAAATTGAGAAAAGAGAGCAGAACCAAGGGCTGCGTAGAGGTGAGAGTTCTCAGGAAGTAAAAGGGAATCTTCGCTATACTCAATTCCCTTCTCTTCCCAGAGCTTTTCAAGATGGTATCTCCAGGCCTCAACAAGGGCGGGGAAGTAGGTGTTTGGGCCCCCAAGGAGGAGAACCACAGGCCTTAGAGTGTATCCCCTCGTCAAAACCGCAAGGTTCTGAACGACAATTGCGTTAAATAGGGATATGAGAAGCTCGTCGGCAGGAACGCCGGCCTTCTGGAGGCTGTTTATGTCAGTTTCAGCAAAAACCCCACACTTTGCCGCAACCGGGTGGACTTTAGAGGGGTCAAAGTGGATAGTCGTCGCAACGTCTAACGGAAGTTTCAGCTTTGAGACTATCCTGTCTATCGTTGCTCCCGTTCCGCCGGCGCACTTGTCGTTCATGGTGGTTACCTTTCTCCTTACTCCGCCGGCTTCTATCCAGAAAATCATCTTTGCGTCCTGTCCACCAAGCTCAACAACTGAGTTAACCTCCGGGTGGATGGTCTCAACTGCAAGGCTTACGGCGTTAACCTCCTGAACGAACTTCACCCCTAAAGCCCTTGCTATGTCTCCTCCGCCACTTCCCGTCATAAAGAGCTGGAAGTCTTTTCCAGCTATCTCCTCAAAACTTTTAAGGAGTTTTAAAACTTTCTCTGGCTGTTTTGCCTCGTGTCTTTCGTAGTGACTGAATACAATGTTGTTATCTTTATCTAAAAGAACACCTTTTACCGTCGTTGAACCAACATCTATTCCTGCTTTAAACATTACCCCTCCAGAAGACCATTCAATGAAAGCTCAAGGAGCTCCTCAACAACACTCTCAACATCCGGGATTTTTTCTTCAAGGAGCTCCTTCCCAACTTCAATGAATGCTCCTAAAACAGCGGCAGAAACAACGTTAACGTTGCATTCCCTCACAATCCCCATCTCCATTCCTCTGAAAAGAGCCCCTTCAATAAGCCCTTTAACCTCTTCAAAAAAACCCTCCAGAATCTCATCAAACTCCGGATTCAGTCTGTAAGGATGGTAAAGGACTAACTTTGCCAGCTCTCTGTCTTCAACAAACAGACTCAGGATTTCCCGAAGGTTCTCCCTCAACTGTCCAATAGGGTTATCCCTTGGCAGGAGTTTAAGCCTTGAAGAGATTTCATCAACAAGCTCTTCCAAAACCCTTTTGTAGATGTCATCTTTGTTTTTGAAGTAGAGGTAAAACGTTCCCCTCGCTATTCCCAGAGAATCAACAATATCTGAAACCGTTAGTGAATGAAAACCCTTTTCTGAAAACAGTTTCTTCGCTCTCCTCAATATCTCCTCTTCCCTCTTTTTCACAACTCCCCCTGAACTGACATGTCAGTTCAGTAGAAATCTAATTTTTAGCTGGTAGAATTTTCAAGCAGCGGAGGGAGCCATGAGGAAGCTTTTCTTTGTCTTTCCTCTAATTTTTACAGCAGGCTGCGTGACTTCCGGAAATCAGGAACTGAACGCTCTGAGGGCAAAGGTTCAGGTTTTAGAAGTGGAAAACAGAGGACTCCAAAAGGAGCTTTCTGAGAAGGAGCGGGAGCTCCAGCAGCTCCGGGAAGAAATTACAAAACTCAAAACAGCCATCGGTAACATAGAATCCAGACAGCTGAAACAGGAGGCAAAACAGATAGAGCTGAGCAGAGCTCTCCTTTCCACCAAAAACTCTTCATTTAAAACAGTTTTAACCCTTGAAGAAAAGCTGAAAAAGGTTAAAGCAGAAACTTCTGACCTGAAAAACAGAGTATCAGATCTTCAGAAGGATGTTGGCAACTTGAAGGAATGCTGCCAGAGGGAAGATAAAAGGATTTCAGAGATTGAGTCCCGGTTAAACGATCTATCTTCCCGTCTCTCAGCCGTTGAGGAAAAGCTCCAGAAACTAAGAATACCTTCTGTAAAGATAGAACAGGTTAAACCCGCTTCAAAGCAGGGAGTTAAACAGGATAAATAGAAGAACAATGGCGGCAACAATTAAAATTGCATTTGAAGTGTATGAACGACGATATCCTGAGGCTACTTTATCGTAATCTTCAGGAATTTTAGATGGAACTCTTCTTTTTATCTCTCTAAGAAGCTCCTCAAAACCGGCAAAAGAATCGTCAATAACTGCCAGTTTCCCCTCTTTATCTGCTATAAAGAGAAAATATCTCCTCCCTGGAGTTAGAGATATTTCGGAAATCTCGTTCCACTTTATAAATTTCTTTCCTGTAAGGCCAAAAACTTCTATTCCTTCATTTGAAACTATAACTTTCTTTTTTAGGAGAAAAAGAAAATAAGCAACAACAGGAAGTATCAGAATGGCAAATATCAAAAGGCCGGGGGAAAAACGCCCAGCCTTCACTATTAAAGCTCCAAAGAAGAGAACGTAGGCTATCACCAGTAAGCCGTATGCCAGAAGGGTCAATCCATCAGACCTAAAAACCTTCTTATCCATTCAACCTCTCAACAACTGCTTCCTTAAACCTTTTGAGTCCCTCAACGATGTTCTCCATAGAGGTTGCGTAAGAGAGCCTCAGGTATCCAGGGTAGCCGAAGGCCGTTCCCGGAACAACGGCAATTTTAGCCTTCTCAAGGAGAAAGTCTGCAAGGTCAAAGTCATCTTTAAACCCGCCTTTTTCTATCAGCTCCTTAACGTTGGGAAAAGCGTAAAAGGCTCCCCTTGGCATTATGCAGGAAACACCCGGAATCTCGTTGAGCTTCTCAACCATGTAGCGGCGCCTCTCGTCATAAGCCTCAAGCCACTCGTTTAAAAAGTCTTTAGGCTTAACGAGAGCTGCAACTGCCGCCTTCTGGGCAATTGAGTTAACATTGGAGATAGACTGAGAGTTTATCTTCATCATTGCGTCAATAATTTCCTTTGGCCCTGCCGCGTAGCCAACCCTCCAGCCTGTCATCGCAAAGGTTTTAGAGAGTGCATTAATCGTTACCGTAACCGCCTTTATCTCCTCTGAAAGGGATGCAATGCTTGTATGTTTAAACCCGTCGTAGGTTAGCTTCTCGTAACACTCGTCTGAAGCTATGAGAATTCCTCTTTCTGCACAGAATCTCCCTATTCTCTCAAGCTCTTCCTTCGGTATTACGGCACCGGTTGGGTTGTGTGGGGTGCAGAGAATTAGGAGTTTTGTCCTCTCCGTAACTGCAGGCTCTATATCCTCAAGGGTCAGCGTAAAGTTCTTTACCTCTTTGGTTTCAACGAACACCGGTTTACCGCCGGCGAACTTCACCTGTTCCGGGTAGGTTACCCAGTAGGGGGCAGGGATTATCACCTCATCCCCTTCATCAACTACAGAGAGCATGAGGTTAAAAAGCGCCTGTTTTGCTCCATCAGTTATTACAATCTCTTCAGGTTCATAGTCTATTCCGTTTTCATCCCTGAGTTTTCTTGCTACAGCCTGGCGGAGCTCCGGTATCCCCGCAGGAGGGGTATACTTCGTGAATCCCATATCGATAGCTTCTTTTGCTGCCTCCTTTACGTGCTCTGGAGTGTCAAAGTCTGGCTCTCCGGCTCCAAACCCTATAACGTCTACTCCCTTTGCCCTCAGCTCCTTGGCCTTGCTGGTTATGGCCATTGTCGGAGAAGGGGACATATTGAGAACTCTCCTTGACAGTGTCATCTCAACCCCCAAAAAATTGTCGTTGACATTTTACAACCTATCAATTACCTTTCCCAACCAACAAAGGCAGGAGGAGACCATGAAAGGAAACAGATGCCTTACAGCTGAGCAGATAAAAGAGCTAAAAGAGATCCTCGAGCAAAAGAGGAAAGAAGTTCTTGAGGACATAAAAAGAGGACTTGAAGAGACTGCCCACTCTGAAAGGGAAGTTGGAGACCTTGTAGACATGTCTACCGACGAAATCCTCAGAACTTTCGAAATGAGAATAAGAGACAGGGAAGCCAAATACCTCAAAAAGATAGAAAAAGCTCTCCGTAAAATAGAAGAGGGAACCTACGGAATCTGTGAAAACTGCGGGGCCTGCATAAAGTATGAAAGGCTCAAGCTACGACCTGTGGCTGAACTGTGTATAAAGTGTAAGCTGGAACAGGAGAAGGTTGAGAGAAAATTTGGAGAGGAGTAGTTAAAGGGGGGCTGACGCCCCCTCTAACAAGCACTCAGCCTACGCTTGCACAAAATGTTACTTCTTCCTCTTCGTTAACAACTCCCCTGAAGTGAACGTCCTTCTCAACCCTTTCAGGGCTGAGTTTTTCAACTATATAGTCAAAAGCCTTAAAGGCGTTCTCGTGGTCTCCACATGTGTAAACATCGATGGCAACGTAACCGTGCTCTGGCCACGTGTGGAAAGAGAGATGGGATTCCGAAATAACTACAACCCCCGTCGCTCCGTAGGGCTCAAACTGATGGTAGTAGGCTGAGAGCTTGTTGAGGTTGGCATGCTTAACAGCCCCCTCAAAGATGTCTGCCATCATCTTGGCAGACTTGAGAAGTTCCGGGTCGCACCCGTAAAGGTCGGCAACGATGTGGACGCCGAGGGTCTTGGCCATTTTTCTTCCTCCTCTATTAGGGGTTAGGGGACTCCTCCCCAATAGGCGGGTATAATTATATGCTGAAACTACAAATTGTTAAGTCTTTTACACAGAAGGGAGGGCAAAGCTGCAAAAACACGTTATTTATATCTTCTTTCTCTCTTTCCTTGCCCTCTCGGTAAAAAACTACGGAACTCCCTACTTCCCCTACCTCCTGACCGCAACCCTGATTCTTTTTTTGAACTACGCTCTTCGGTTTAAGGTCAGAGAGCTTATTCCCGGAACTATAGTTTTAACTCTGTTACTTGCCATTTCCAGCCAGTTTACACCCTCTGAAGATGAAGAAATCAGAAATGCAAAAAAAGTCTTATGGATCAAGGAATACAGGGACAACTATAAAGCGGCAATTCTTGAAGGATGGAAATACGTAAAACTGAAGGAAGAAGCAGAACCAGGAGACTACGTAGATTTGGAAGGAAAAGTGGTAAAAAACCCAAACTTTTCCCTCGAAAAACTCCGTTATCGGCTCTATAGAAGAATTGAAGAAAGTATAGATTACCCTATTTCAGCCCTCATCGGAGCAACGACCTTAGGTTTCAGGTATGAGCTTCCAGCTTCTGTAAAGGGATACTTTGCTCTCTCAGGGATCTACCATTTCCTTGCCATTTCCGGACTTCACGTAGGTATTGTTGTAGGTGCCATTGCCCTCTTATTTAAAGCTCTAAAACTAAAAAAACCGCTTACGGCTGCCTCAATATCTATACTTCCCCTTATGCCTCTGACAGGCCTGCCTCCTTCCGCTTTAAGGTCTTACCTTTTTATGCTCCTTTTAGCCGTTGGGTTAGAAAGCTTCAGGAAGATAACGCCTCTTTACCTGCTGGGAATAGTGATGCTTTTTACCGTTCTTACGGGAAAGTTCAACCTCTCGGCAGCACTCTCTTTCAGCGCCGTTGGAGGAATTTTAGTCGCAATCGAAGGGGAAGGAGGAAAACTTTCAAAAACCATAAAGGCTTCTTTTGCTCCAATGTTATTTACCCTCCCGATAGTTCTTAACGTTTTCGGAACATTTAACCCGATGAGTTGGCTCACAACTTTGCTTGCTGGAATCCTTTTCACTCCGTTTCTTATAGGAGCATTTCTTACACAGGTTACACTTGAAAAAGTTCTTTTAATAAACCAGATCACTGAGTTTTTGGGATATCAGTTCATCCGCTCTTCTCACTACCTCTTCGAATTAACAAAATGGAGTTTGACCCACTATGAAGCTCCTCTATGGGTTGCTGGAACCACTATGCTACTGATGCTTTTCCTCTCCCTCTTTACAAGGCCAGTCTATTCTTTTCTCCCTCCCGTATGTCTAGCTTTTATTTCTCTAATTCATCCCACTATGGTTTCTGGAGTTAAGGTGGAGCTCCCCGGCTGGAAACTTAACTCCTTCCACTTCATTTCAACGGAGGGTCAGAAATACAGAAACAGCGTTTTAGAAGCCAACTACGTCTTCCCCGCTACAAGGAAACTTCTCTTCAGAAACAGACTCGTTGACATTCGACTGAAAAAATTCAGGACTAAATCAAATTAATGAAGTCAATAAATCCTAAACAGTGGAACTTCCAAGCTTTTCCTTAAGTTTGGCACATAGTTCATCGGGAGACGTGAACCAATTTTTACAGGAGTCTGTAACCTCTTTTTTAAAAATCCTTTCGTAGATAGCGCTCCCCCCTTCTGTTTTTAAAATTCTATCTCTCAACGTAAATATTATTATTTTATCCTCCGGGTGTAAGTCTCCTGCTCTGAACCTGTTTAATACCTGCAAAAACTTTTCAGGATTTTCAACTAAAGCAGGCATGTCCCACAGGAAAACCGTAACGATACTTCTTACATCGAACTTTTCAACAGTCTCATCTGCTCGCTTACCCATTTTTCAATCTCCGCATACCCTACGCTACTATAATATATCTCACTCAGGAGAACTTCAATTTTCTCTTTATGATAGGGAAGCAAATTAAAGATCTCCCTTAGAACTCCCGCTACCAATCCAGCCTCTATTCTAGATTCAAAGTTCTGACGCCATACCTCAACAAACTCCCTGATAAAGTCGGGAAGCGGCTTGTAGTGTTTACTTAGCTCCATTAGATCAAGTATGTCTTTTACTCTTTCAATAGGCCTTTCGTTAATATACAAATCAATTAAAGCATAAACCTTCCGGAAGTAGATAGCCTGAATAGAGTCTATTAAAAGCTCCGTTCCTTCCAACTTCTGAGGTTCAAATATCTGAAGAAACGGGTCGTTTACAAAGTCCAGCTTTATTGAAACATCCATTCCCTTTATTTCGTAAATGAATAATCCGCTCTTATTATTTCTAGCAATTAAACCTACCTCAAATTTCCCAGACAGAAAGGTAATAATAGGTTCTACATCTTCTTCTGATATGCCTTTTGTCGAGAAAAAGTCAAGGTCGTACGAAATCCTATAGGAATTTCTCAAGTGGAATCTAACAAGAGCTGTTCCTCCTGTCAGATGTCAGGAAAAAGGGGAAACTGTTACCTGCTGAAACAAAATTGGAAAGGTGTAACAGAACGTCATCCTGGAATCTATAAAGCTTATCTGTATTAACCATCTAATCTTCCTCTAAAGTTTGCCGATGACGGCTACGGCAGCAAGAACAACTGGTATTAGTGTAAACAATTCTCTCTTCTCACTCAAGCACTCATCTTCCTAAAACACAGGAGAGAGAAATTTTCTGACAGTCAGCAAGGAAAAATGATTCAAAATCTTTCCGCTTTTTAGGAGGTTCCAAAAGTACCCTCAAGGAACATTAAAAGACAACAAGTTACGCAAAAATGTAACCACGCTATTTTAGAAAATTCTTAAATATCAAAATCTTTTCCCCCTTCAAGTTCCATACTCAGGACCGACTTCTCTGGTTCCTTTCAGGAATTTATCATAAAATTCCCCAGACTAAAGAGAACATACAGTTAGAGAGGTCTGAAAATGCTTGAACACCTTGGAAGTTTCAGAAGAACTCACTACTGCGGAGAGGTTTCAACAGAAGATATAGGAAAGAAGGTAAGGGTTGCAGGCTGGGTTGATACGACGAGAGACCACGGTGGGGTTGTATTTACAGACTTAAGGGACAGAACGGGTAAGGTTCAGATAGTTTTCTCTCCTGAAATTTCAGAGGAACTGGTTGAGAAGGCTAAAAAGTTAAAACACGAATATGTAATAGCAGTTGAGGGAGAGGTTCGCAGAAGACCACCGGGAACGGAGAACCCAAAGCTGAAAACCGGAGAGGTTGAGATATACGCAGAGAAGCTCCAGATACTCAACAGATCCCTGCCTCTTCCGTTCCCAATTGAAGACGAGGTTAAAGTTGGAGAGGAGACGAGACTCAAGTTCCGCTTTTTGGACTTAAGGCGTAAAAAAATGATGGAGAACATCATCTTCCGCCACAAGCTCTACCAGACGGTAAGGAGAGTTTTCAACGAGGAAGGCTTTATAGAGATAGAGACCCCATACCTTACAAAGAGCACTCCTGAAGGGGCAAGGGACTTTTTAGTTCCCAGCCGTATCTATCCCGGTAAGTTCTACGCGCTTCCCCAGTCTCCTCAGCTCTTTAAGCAGATTCTGATGGTTTCAGGTTTTGACCGCTACTATCAGATTGCAAGGTGCTTCAGAGACGAAGACCTGAGGGCAGATAGGCAGCCGGAGTTTACCCAGATAGACTTTGAGATGTCTTTTGTTACAGAAAGAGATGTAATGGATATTGCTGAAAAGGTTTTGAGGGAGCTCTACAGGGAGCTCTTAGGCGTTGAAATAGGCGAAATTCCCGTTATGACCTACGACGAGGCTATGGCGCGGTTCGGAACAGACAGACCCGATACCCGCTTCGGCCTTGAGCTTAGAGAGATAACAGACATAGCAAAAGAGTGCCAGTTTAAAGTTTTCAGAACTGTTGCAGAGAAAGGGGGAATTGTAAAGGCCATAAACTTTAAGGGCGGAGCAAAGCTCTCAAGGAAAGAGATAGACGACCTGACTAAGTTTGTGGGGATTTACGGTGCAAAAGGCCTTGCCTGGATAAAGGTTCTTCCAGAAGGTCTTCAGTCTCCCATCGTTAAGTTCTTCTCTGAAGGAGAGATGAAAAGAATTCTTGAAAGGCTTGAGGCTGAGCCGGGAGACATCCTCTTCTTCGTTGCAGATAAGCCAGACGTTGTTAACGCAGCACTTTCTAACCTCAGGCTGAAGCTCGGGAAAATGGCAGACCTTATAGACGAGAACAAGGTAAACGTTCTGTGGGTTGTTGACTTTCCGTTGTTTGAATGGAACGAGGACGAAAGCAGATGGGAAGCGCTCCACCATCCGTTTACAAGCCCTAAAGAGGAAGACGTTGAGAAGATTCTTGAAGATCCGGGAAGCGTCAGGGCAAGGGCTTACGACATGGTGTTAAACGGCGTTGAGATAGGCGGGGGAAGTATCCGTATCCACAGGGAGGACATTCAGGAGAAGGTCTTTAAGGTTATAGGCCTTTCAGACGAAGAGGCAAAAGAGAGGTTTGGATTCCTCTTAGAGGCCTTGAAGTTCGGAGCTCCCCCCCACGGCGGAATGGCCTTCGGCTTAGACAGGCTCTGTGCAATTATGAGAGGAGAGGAGTCTATCAGAGACGTTATCGCCTTCCCCAAAACCCAGAGAGGTCAGTGCCTCTTGACGGGAGCTCCCGACACAGTAAGGCCACAGCAGCTTGAGGAACTCCACATAGCGGTTAAACTTCCGCAGGAAGAGAAAGAAGAAGGTTAGGGGGAGCTCTCCCCCTACTTTAAAAACTCAAGGTTCATGAGGTCTTCAAGGAGTCCCTGAAGGTCTTCCTCGTGCTCCATTTCGTCTGTCATAATTTGAAGAGCTATGTTGTAGGTAACCGGGTCAATCTCCTTTGTGTAGTCAATAATCTTGTGGTAAACGTCAATAGCGCAACGTTCTCCTTTTATGTTCTGCTCTAAAATGTTCTTAACAAAAGGGTTTTCCGGGGCGTCGTATCCACAGTTTGTAAGGTCAAACCAGAGTTTCGGCGTTAAAACCGGCGTTCCTCCAAGCTCTAAAATCCTCATTGCCAACATGTCCGCGTGGCGAAGCTCGTCCTGAGCGTGCTCAATAAGTTCCGTTGCAACGGCAGACTTCATTGGTCCCTTAACAACCTTTGCTCCTATCCAGTATTGATAGTAAGCCAGCCACTCGTCTGCCAGAGCTTTGTTTAAAAGCTCAACGATTCTGTCAGCGTGTTCCCCTACAAGTTCCCTCGCTTTTGTTCCCATGGTTCCCTCCAGGTAGAGTTCTACACTTAGAAAGTTATAGCATATGCAACTATTTTGCAATTCGACCGCATTTTGCTCCGAAAACAAACTTTTCAACCTTTTCCCTATCTTTAAGCCCTGGCTCAGCTTCAACTCCGCTGCTTACGTCAACCCCATAAGGATTTACTGTTTCAACAGCTCTCTTTACGTTTTCAGGGTTTAACCCTCCCGAAAGTATCAGAGGAACTTCCGGAAATTCACTTTTGACTTTAAGAGCAATTTCCCAGTTGAAGGGTTTACCCGTTCCTCCATAAACTTTTGAATCGTAAGTGTCTAAAAGAATTGCTCTTACTTTTCCTATGTAAGGTCTTATTTTCTCAACTTCATCAGAACTCTTTAATCGAAAAACTTTAATGACTCTGTTAGCTCCAACGTATTCGCATTCCTCTGGAGTTTCATCTCCGTGTAGCTGGGCAAAGTCCAGATGAGCGTAGCTCAGTATCTCCAGAACGTCTCTTGGGTCTTCATTTACAAAAACACCCACTTTGGCCACAAAAGGTGGAAGCTGAGAAGTTATTTTCCTTACCTCTTTTGCCTTTATAAAACGTTTACTCTTTGGGTAAAGAATAAAACCCAAAGCATCAGCACCTGAGTAACAGGCATGGAATGCATCCTGCAGGTTTGTAAGTCCACAGATTTTTACCTTTACCAAGGCTTCCTCCTTACTTTAAAATCTTGAAAACAATGATGATTATAGAACAGCAAACTTCGAAGCCTGAATTGTAAGAGCAGCTCAAATGTTCCTATATTTGAATCTGTCAAAAATCCAGATTAAGGAGCGGTAATGTTTGAAACAAAAATTCCTGAAAGAAGATGCTCATTCTGCGGGAAAGGACAGTCTGAAGTAGGAGCTTTAATAACAGGCCCCAATGGAGTAGCCATCTGCGACCTATGCGTTGACGAATGTTATAAGATGCTTCACGAAGAGGAAAAGAAGAAAAAGGGAGTTCCCGTTAAAGTAGATAAACTCCCAACTCCTAAAGAGATAAAGGAGTTCTTAGACCAGTATGTAGTTGGTCAGGAGGAGGCCAAGAAGGTTCTCTCCGTTGCCGTTTACAACCACTACAAGAGGATAATGTCGGGGGGAACCGTTGACGATGTTGAGCTTGAGAAGAGCAACATTCTCCTGATAGGACCAACAGGTTCCGGAAAAACTCTCCTCGCAAGGTCTCTAGCGAAACTCTTAGACGTTCCATTTGCCATTGCCGACGCAACAACACTTACAGAAGCGGGATACGTTGGGGAAGACGTAGAGAATATCCTTTTAAGGCTCATTCAGGCAGCCGACTACGACATAGAAAAGGCAGAGAGAGGAATCATCTACATAGACGAGATAGACAAGATAGCAAGGAAGAGCGAGAACCCCTCAATAACGAGGGATGTTTCCGGAGAGGGGGTTCAGCAGGCGCTCCTTAAAATCCTTGAGGGAACAATCGCCAACGTTCCTCCTCAGGGGGGAAGAAAACACCCGCACCAGCAATATATCCAGATAGATACTTCAAACATCCTCTTTATCTGTGGTGGAGCCTTTGTTGGCCTTGAGGACATTATTGCGAGGAGAATCGGTAAAGGGGCAATGGGCTTTACCGCCGACGTCGATAAGAAGAAGATGGAAAGGGATGAGCTCCTCAAACACGTTGAGCCCGACGACCTCGTTAAGTTCGGCCTCATCCCGGAGCTTATCGGAAGGCTTCCGGTTGTTGCAACGCTGAAGGAGCTCTCCGAGGAAGACCTCATAAGAGTCCTTACAGAGCCCAAAAACGCCCTTGTCAAACAGTATAAGAAGATGCTTGAGCTTGAAGGGGTTGAGCTTGAGTTTACAGAAGACGCCCTTAGGGAGATTGCAAGAGAGGCTATAAGGAGGAAGACGGGAGCAAGAGGTCTCAGGGCTATAATGGAGAAACTGATGACAGACGTAATGTTTGAAGTGCCAACCCGTAAAGACATAAAGAAGGTTATAATTGACGCTGACGCTGTGAAGAGCGGAAAACCAAAGTATGAGCTGGTAAAGGCTTCTTAAAGGGGGAGTGGGTTGAGAAGGCTTCTCATTGCTGGAAACTGGAAGATGCACAAAACCGTTCCTGAAGCTATTGAACTCGTAAGGGAACTTAAAGAGCTTACTGCAGACGTTGACGACAGAGACATCCTGGTATGTCCGCCGTTTACAGCTCTATACCCGGTTAGGAGGGAGCTTGAGGGAACCAACATAGCCCTTGGCGGCCAGAACATGTTCTACGAGGAGCAGGGAGCTTTTACCGGGGAAATCTCCCCGATTATGCTCAAAGATGTTGGCTGCTCTTATGTTATTTTAGGCCACTCAGAAAGACGCCATATCTTCGGGGAAACAGACGATCTCATAAACAGGAAAGTCCTCTCCGCCACTGAACACGGCCTTACTCCAATTCTCTGCGTGGGAGAGAAGATAGAGGAGAGGGAATCGGGAGAGACTGAAAAAGTTGTTGAGAGGCAGGTAAAAGAAGGTCTTAGAGGTTTTAACCCTGAAAATGAATTTGTTATAGCATACGAGCCAGTCTGGGCTATTGGAACCGGGGAAACTGCAACCCCAGAGCTTGCCCAGGAGGTTCACGGGTTTATAAGGGAAATCCTTTCGGAGCTCTTTGGAAAAGAGAAGGCAGAAAAGACCAGGATTCTCTACGGCGGGAGCGTTAAACCGGAAAACGCTAAAGGCCTTCTTGAGATGCCGGATATAGACGGAGCCCTCGTTGGAGGTGCGAGTCTGAAGGCAGAGAGTTTTTCAAAAATTGTAAAGTTTGACAGGGAGGAGTAAATGTTTACGCTTCTTCTCATAATTCACGCCATCCTTGCGCTTCTCCTTATTCTTGTGGTCATAATCCAGCCTGGCCAGAGTGAGGGCGGAGTTGCAATGATGGGGGGAAGCGCTACCGGTTCCGCCTTTGGAGCAGAAACCGGATCAGTTCTAACGAAAACAACGGCCATCCTTGGAGCTCTCTTTCTACTGAACTCTCTACTCATTTCAGTAGTCGGCTCAAAGTTCATCGGCCAGTCATCAGTTGTTGAAAAGGTAGTAACTGATAAGAAGAAAGAGTAGAGAAATGCCCAGACTGAAGCTGATAACTCTTATACTAATTCCGTCCATTTTCCTCTTCAGCTGCAAAACTCCTCAGCAGCAGGTTCAGAACGAAAAGATAGAAACCTCAGCCTACTTCTCTCCAAGAGGAGGGTGTAAAGAGGCAATAATAGACCTGATAAACAGATCAAGAAAATCTATAGACGTAGCCATCTACTCCTTTACAGACAGGAAAATCGCAAGGGCCCTGATAGACGCCTTTCAAAGGGGAGTAAAAGTTAGAGTAATAATTGACTACGGCAACGGAAAGTCCCGCTACTGCGTCGGTCCACTCCTTGAGAAGGCAGGAATACCGGTTCGCTATAAGAGGGGAAGCGGTGGCGGGCTGATGCACAACAAGTATGCAATCTACGATGGAAAAGTTCTTTCAACGGGAAGTTTCAACTGGACTTCAAACGCCAACAAGAGAAACGATGAAAACTTAGTTATCATAAAGAACGATAGGCATCTCATTGAGATGTATCAGAAAAACTTTAACAAGTTGTGGAAACTGGCGGAGCTGACAAATTGAACCTTGAAGCTCTAAAGGAAAAGTTCTTCCTAAGTGTAGAAAAGGCAAAAGAAGCCCACAGAAATAAGGAACCCGGATTTGAAGTAGCAGAAAAACTCAGGAAAACCCTTGACGCCCTTTTGAAACCGGCATTTAAACACTTCTTCGGAAAATGGGATGTTCCAGTTGCATTTTATGCACTTGGAGGATACGGAAGAGGAGAGCTCAACTTCCATTCAGACATAGATATAAACCTCATTTACGAGGGGAATCTGACAGAAAACCACCTTGAAGATGTAGAAGCCTTTTACTACTTCCTCCTCTCCCTCAATTACGACCTGGGGTTTGCACCAAGAAGCCTTGAGGAGGCTATGGAGCTTTCTCAGAAAGACCTTTCTGTCTTCACAAATCTCCTTCAGAGAAGACTTCTCTCTGGAAGCGAAAAGGTAAATAAAGTCTTCACCAGATTGTTCGAGGATTTTGTAGAAAGAAACAGAAAAAACCTTGTAGAAGAGATACTTGCATCCAGAAAAGAAAGGTATAGAAGATTTTACGGAACCGTTTACTATCAGGAACCAAACGTTAAGGAAAGTAAAGGAGGGCTTAGAGATTTACATGAAGCATTCTGGATATCCAAGATTGTATACAAAATTGACAGCTACTCCGGGTTTTTAGATAAAAAAATACTGGATAGGCAGAACTTTAGAGAAGTTATATCTGCCTATGACTTCCTACTTAAAGTGAGGAACCATCTTCATCTGATATCTGGAAGAAAAAGTGACATTCTATCCTTTGAAATGCAGAAAGAAATTGCCTCATACTTTGGCTTTTCAAGGGAGAGAAGGGGCGTTGAGCTCTTTATGAAAAACTACTTTAACTCAGCAATAGACCTTTCTGTAATAACGGGGGAAATAATAAAGGGAGCTCTCGAAGAACTTTCTGGTAAAAGCTCTTCTGTTTTAAACCTTCTTCAGGGAAGAACAGTAAAAGATTTCGGGGAGTTTTACGTTGAGAGAAATACGCTATACGTGAAGGAAGAGAGCGAAGGAAAAGTTGTAAAAGAACCCAAACTTGTTCTTAAAGGTTTGGAACTCCTTCAGGATATGGGACTGGAGCTCTCATCAACAGCCTTTTCCTTGTTCAAGATAGCAGCCGAAACAAAAAAGGAGGCGTTCAGGAAGAAGGAGATTTTAAAGAGATTCGGCCGTATGCTAAGAAAACTCAAAAGGCTTTCTTACCTCCTCGAAATTATGCACGATACAAAAGTCCTGGGAGCTCTCCTCCCCGACTTTGAGCGGCTCAGAGGCCACTTTCAATACGATACGTATCACAAGTTCACAACGGATATTCACTCTATACTAACCGTTAGAGAGCTTGAGAAACTTGAGGAGAGGGGAACCAGCGAAACCCCTGTAAAAGAGAAACAGAAACTTTCTCAGATCCTCCAAGATCTTGAAACGCCCCACATTCTCTACCTGGCAGCTCTTCTCCACGATATAGGCAAGGGAAAGAGAGGAAAACACGAAATTGTCGGAGCAGGAATAGCCAGGCGTTACCTTGGAGCTATGGGATTTCCCGGAGAGGAGATTGAGGAAGTAGCCTGGCTGGTGAGGAATCACCTTTTAATGTCCCATCTTGCTTTTAGAAGGGACATAACGGATCCTCAGTTGATTCAGCAATTTAAGGAGGAGTGTGGAACAGAAGAGAGGTTGAAGAAACTGTTTCTTCTAACGTATGCAGACATTAAGGCAGTTGGCCCCGGAGCCTGGGACAACTGGAAGAGCTCCCTCCTGTGGCAGCTCTACAACACAACCCTTTCCTTGCTCACTGAGAACAGAAGTGCCGAGGAGCTGATAAAGGAGAAACTGAAGCGCAGAAGGGAGAAGGTAAAGGAGTTCCTCTCCGGCAAAATCAGGCCTGAGTCGGTAGACCGTTTCTTTGAGAACGCCGATAGAGACTACCTTATAACCTACCCTTCCTCAAAAATAGCAAAGCACCTTCTTATGATGAAGAGAATAAAGCAGGAAGACAAGGAATATGAGATAGCCCATGAGAGCTTTCTGGACATAGGCTTTACGGAACTCACAATAGTTACAAAATACAGGCGGGGGCTCTTCAACAAGATAGCTGGAATCCTCTCTTACCTGGGAGTGAACATCAAGGGAGCCAACATAAACAAAGCTATTGAAGACGACTGTGAGTGTATGGTCTACACCATCCAGGTTTCTACCGTTGCCGGGGAAGCCCTGCCGTGTGAAAAGGTTGAAGAGATTGAGAAGATGGTTTCAGACCTCTACGCCGGCAGGGTAAGGGTTGAAGAGCTTGGGGAGCTCCTCAAACCCAAAACCTTCAGGAGGAACATCCCCCTTCCTGAAACAAAAGTGAAAATAGACAACGAAACGTCGGAAAAGTTTACCGTTGTTGAGGTATCCACTGCCGACAGGCTGGGAGTCCTCTACACGATAACAAAGGTTCTCTTAGACCTTGGAACCCGTTTGAGGAGGGCGATAATAACCACCGAGGGAAACCGGGTTATAGACAGTTTCTACATTACAGACATGGATTACAGGAAAATTGAAGATTCACAGCGCCTGGAGATGATAAAGAAGAGAATAAGGGAGGCGCTTGATTAAACAGTAACTACCGCTCCTCCCCTCCTTGGGTCTCCCGCCCCTGTAAAGTTTGAGGTAACAAGCTGGACTCCGCCGAAAAAGAGGCTCTGCTCTTTGAAAACAGTTGTTCTGTAATGTCTCTTGACTTCGTTAACTGTCTCTTCTGGGAATCCCGGCTCCATGAATACCTCTCCGGCTTCATAGTGGAGGCGGGGAGCTCCCACGCTTTCCTCCGGCTCCATTTTAAAGATGAGGCTGTTGAGGATCGTCTGGAGAATTGCGCTCCTTATCCTGTTGCTTCCGGCGCTTCCAAGGAGGAGCAGAGGCCTTTCTCCCTCAAAGACTGCCGTTGGAGACATCATCGACGGAAGCCTCACGTAGGCAGGCCACTTAAAGAACCCAAGTGGGTTCAGATCTTCCTCTCCCAGCATGTTGTTGAGCATAACTCCTGTTCCGGGAATAATAACTCCTGAACCCTCCCCGTTTGTCGTGGTTACGGAAACCCCGTTTCCTTCTGAGTCGAAAACGCTTATGTGGGTTGTGTTTCCCCACAGGTTGAGCTTATTCTTAAACAGGGCTTTGTAGGAGTTGAGTATCTCCTCATCCCTCAGCAGCTTTTCTACCTCTTCACTGTGGAGGTTCTGGTTGACAAAATCCTTCCTGAACTTCTCTGTCGTCCTCATGGCCTCAATGAGGGCTCCTGCGTGGCTTACACCTCCCCAGCTTCCAAGGTCAGCCTCCGAAAGGAGCTCCGCCGTAAAACCTATCAGGATTCCACCGGAGGAGGGAGGAGGGTTTGTAAAAATTGTGAACTCTTTAAACGGAACCCTCAGGGGCTTTCTTTCATAAACCTTATACCTTGCAAGATCTTCCTTTCTTAGAAGCCCACCCCTTTCAGCAGAAATCCTCTCTATTCTGTCTGCAATCTCCCCTTCGTAGAAAGCCCACTGCCCTTCATCTATCAGGAGCTCCAGGAAGTTTGCGTAGTCCGGGTTTTTAAACAGGGTGTTCTCATCTATCAGTTTTCCACCAGGGGCGTAAACCTTTTTAGACTCTTCAGTTGCCGTGAATATGGGAGAGAGGAGTTTTACGAAAGAGGCCTGAAGCTTTGAAAGCCTTACTCCCTCTTTTGCGTAGCAGATGGCCGGAGAGAGAACTTCTCTTAAAGGTAGTTTTCCCCTCTCTGTGTGGACTCTGAGAAGACCTGCAACAAATCCCGGAACGGCAACGGAACCTGCCCCTATGTGGAAAACCTGTTTTGTGTCTCCAAAGTCCACCTCTACCGGGTAGAAGTCGGGGTTTTCCACCCTTTTGGGAGGAACGTCAACAAAAAAGTCGTAGAGGAGCGGCTCTTCCCCCGGGGAGACGGAGAGTAGAAAACCTCCTCCCCCTGCCGACGTCAGTGCCGGCTCGGCCATAGGAGCTGCAAAGCAGGCGGCAACTGCCGCGTCGAAGGCGTTTCCCCCTGCCCTCAGAACTTCAGCTCCGGCCTCTGCCGTAAGTCTGTCTCCGGCCGCCACAACTCCTTTCAACAGAGCCTCCGGTTGAGGAGTGATACCTTAACAGCTGCTGAAGTATCTCCGGTTTTTTTAACTGCGTCAAGCTGTTCCTCAGCTTGTGTCGGCTCTGTTATAAGGTCTAAAAGCAGTTTCGATGCCTCTTTCTTCTTTCCAAAACGTTTCCCGTAGAGGTTAACGAGGCGGTGGAGCTCCCTCCCAACTACCGACCTTCCCCTTTCTGTGATAAACGTTCCTGAAAGGCCGTGCCTTGCTGCACTCCACCTGTTCTGGAGGTTTACCTGATGGAAGTCGGGGTTAACCCCCGTTTCGGCAAAGAGCTCTCCAACCATAACGGCGAGGGAAACAAGCCCTTCTAACCTCTTAAAGTCTGCCACGGAGTCGCATATCCTCAGTTCAACTGTTCCAAAGTCCGGCCTTGGCCTGACGTCCCACCAGATGTCCTTGAGGCTCTCTACCACTCCTGCCTCTTTCAGTCTCCCGTAAAGCTCTAAGAACTCTTCAAAGTTTTTAAAGTGCTGGGGAGTCCCCGCCCTTGGCAGTTGCTCAAAGAGTTTACTCCTGTAAGAGAGGATTCCTGTATTTTTCCCTCTGAAAAAGGGGGAAGAGGCTGAAAGGGCTAAGAAGAGAGGGGAGTATTTCACAAAGGCGTTGTAGGCGTTCATCATGCTCTCCTCGTCGGAGAAGCCAACGTGAATGTGGAGGCCGTAGATAAGGAAGTTCCTCAGGACTTCCTGAAACTCTTCCAGGAGCCTCAGGTAGCGTTCGTTCTCGGTAACCTTTACCTTTTCAGGCTCTGCCGTTGGATGGATTCCGGAGGCAGAGAGCAAAAACCCCTTTTCTTCTCCAAGGGCACAGACCTTTTCAACGGCTGAGTGGAGCTCGGAGACCGCCGACTCAGGCTCTTCGTGAACTCCCGTTACAAACTCAACCATAGACTGTAGAAACTCTTTCTGAACCAGCGGAGTCGGTAGGTTTTCAAAGATTAAGTGGGAAGCCCTTTTCAGGTTAAGGGTTTCCGGGTCAATCAGCTGAACCTCAAGCTCGATGCCAACTGTAAACGGTTTAGACGGGTTAAACTTCACGACTTCCTCAAAGAGGTTTAAATCTTAAAGATATCTTCGAGAATGTCCTCTTCAACCTCGTGGGGGAGCCTGTTTGAGATTATGGAGGCTATCAGGGAGGTAGAGACAATTACCAGCAGGAGGGCTACGTAGGTCTCCTCATCTATTATTCCCGATTTGAGTCCGAAAACTGATGCAACGATTCCAAACGTTAGCCTCATGTTGAAAAACAGCCCTGCCAGCTTGTAAACGGCTCCCTTAAAGAGGTTTGCTGTTGCGTATATGGTTCCTATGTATTTTGTAATAAAGGCGATACTTCCAAGGAAGAGCGCCAGGAAGAGAACCTTCCAGCTCACAACGGAGAGCTCCACAGAATAACCGGCCTTAAAGAAGAAAAAGGGAGCCAGAAACCCGAAGATTATCGCCCTGATTTTCTTTTCGATTACGTGGTCTTTCCTGAAGAGCTCTGCAAAGAAAATTCCCGTTGTAAAGGCAAGAACCGCTTCGTTTATGTGAACCGTATCAGACAGAAACCCTAAAGCCACAAGGACTAACAGTATAAACCGGGTTTTGAACTCTATCTGGTTCCCGGTATACCTCTCAAAGAGCTGTTCTCCCCACTTTGGAAGCTTTACAAGGAGTAGAACAAGTGCAACGGCAAACAGCAAGTTGTAGATGTTTATACCCTCAAAGAGAAAACTCATCGTCATCATACTCGATATGTCCACAACCATTGCCGCTGCAAGGAGAACCTGCCCTGCCGTGTGTTTTAAAAGTCCCTTCTCTTTTAAAAGTGGATAAACAAGGGCTAAAGACGTTGTTGAGAGAGCAATTCCAATCAGCAGAGAGGCCTCAAACGAGTAGTGTAGAACGTAGTGGGAAAAGTAGAAAACGCTAACGAGGGGGAAGAAGAACGATGAAAAACCTATAAAGAGGCTCTTCAGAAAGTGCCTTTTCATCAGCTCCGGGTCTGTTTCAAGGCCGGCAAAGAACATAAGCCCCAAAAGGCCTAAGTTGGAGAGGAAGTCTATCCAGTGGAGCTCCCCAAGCTTCAAAACGTTTGAGGCGAAACCCCCCCCTAAAATCTCAAAAATTGAGGATGAAAAGCCTAACTCTAAAGCTCCAATTCCGGCTAAGATTATGAGAACGCTTACAATTAAACTCTCTGTCTGAAGTTTCACTGCTACCCCCTTCTGGAGGGAAAAGATTACCAAAAAGGAGCGTTCGGAGTTATGAGAAACATAAAACTTACGCTTGAATACCTTGGAACCAACTACTACGGCTGGCAGTTTATACCGGGAAAACCAACGGTTCAGGGTAAAGTTAAGGAAGCCCTTGAAACGGTTTTAAGACATCCCGTTAAACTGACAGGGGCAAGCAGAACAGACGCCGGTGTCCACGCCCTGGGTCAGATTGCAAACTTTAAAACAGAGAGTGAGATGGAGCTCCCCCGCCTCCAGAGGGCCCTCAACGGTCTTCTCCCTCCAGACATTAAAGTCGTTGACATAGAGGAAGTTCCCGAAGAGTTTGACGCAAGGAGAAGCGCAAGAGGAAAAAGATACAGATACAGGATTTTTAACCGCCCCGTTCCAAGCCCTTTTGAGTACAGAAGAAGCTGGTTTATACCCTTTAAGCTGAACATTAACTCAATGAGGGAAGCCTCCAGATACCTCGTAGGAATCCACGACTTCTCCTCTTTTTACAAAAAAGACAAGAAAAAGGAAGTTAACACCGTAAGGGAAGTTAACGAAATTCGGATAGAGAGAAACGGCCACCTGGTTGAGTTTGTCTTCTACGGCCGCTCGTTCCTGAGGCACATGGTGAGGGTTATGGTTGCAACGCTGGTAGAGGTTGGGAAGGGGGAGCTCCCCCAATCCGCCGTTAAGGAGATTTTAGAAGCCAAAGACCGCTCCTTTGCCCCCTACCTTGCACCTCCCGATGGCCTCTACCTTGAAAAGGTCTACTACGACGACTATCCTTACTGATAACAATTTTCAATTAGAAGGAGCTGGAGATGGCAAAGTTTGTAACACTTGTAATCTTAGACGGTTTTGGATACAGCCCGAAAAAAGATGGGAACGCAATAGCCCTTGCAAATACGCCTTTCTGGGACTACCTCTGGAGCACCTACCCAAAAGGCCTTTTAAAAGCCTCTGGCGAGGCTGTTGGGCTTCCCGAAGGGCAGATGGGGAATTCCGAAGTAGGCCACATGAACATAGGCGCCGGAAGAATCGTCTGGCAGGAAATAGTTAGAATCACAAAGGCCATAGAGAGCGGCGAAATTGAGAACAACTCCGTTCTAAATAAAGCCATTGAAACTGCAAAGGAAAAAAGGGTGAAACTTCACTTTATTGGTCTTCTCTCAGACGGAGGAGTTCACAGCCACATAAAACACCTCTTTGGCCTTTTAGAGTTTGCAAAGAAAAAGGGACTTGAGAATGTTTGTGTTCACCCGATCTTAGACGGTAGAGACACCCCTCCAAAGAGCGCAGAAATCTACCTGAAACAGCTGATTGAGAAGCTGAAAGAGCTCGGAGTCGGCTCCATAGGAACGATGGGAGGCCGTTACTACTACATGGACAGGGATAAGAGATGGGATAGAACGGAAAAAGCCTACAATGCAATGGTTTTAGGTGAGGGATACAGGTGCACAGACCCGATAAAAGCCCTCCACGACGCCTATAGCAGAGGGGAGACCGACGAGTTCATTAAGCCTTACGTGATAAACCCTGAATGCTTAATAGAAGACGGAGACGTTGTCTTCTTCTTCAACTTCAGGGCAGACAGAATGAGACAGATAGTTTCCGCTATTGGCCTTGAAAACTTCAACGGTTTTGAAAGGAAAAAGGTCGTTAAGCCCTCTTACGTTGCAACGATGACCCTCTACGACGAGACCTTTCCATTTGACGTTGCATTCCCTCCTCAGGAGCTAAAAAACGTTTTAGGAGAGGTTATCTCTAAACTGGGATATAAACAGCTGAGAATTGCTGAAACTGAGAAATACGCTCACGTTACCTACTTCTTCAACGGTGGAAGGGAGGAGCCATTCCCGGGAGAGGACAGGATACTGGTTCCCTCCCCAAAAGTTGCCACCTACGATCTCAAGCCTGAAATGAGTGCACCGGAAGTTACAGAGAAAGTTGTTGAGAGGATAAAGAGCGGGGAGTATAAGTTGATAGTCCTCAACTACGCAAACCCTGACATGGTTGGCCACACAGGAAACCTTGAGGCAACGATAAAGGCGATTGAGACTATTGACAAGTGCCTTAAGCAGGTTGTTAAGACAACCCTTGAGATGGATGGCGTCTGCATAGTTACTGCCGACCACGGAAACTCAGAGCAGATGATAGACCCTGAAACCGGAGGCCCCTGGACTGCCCACACAACAAACCCTGTTCCCTTTGTGGTTGTTAAGGGAACCTGCGGAAGCTACAAAGTTAAGAGGAGAAGTAAAAAAGACGTGGAGCTCCCCGAAGAGTTCGCCGGCATTCCCGTTGTTGGAATACTTGGAGACATTGCTCCAACGATACTTCACATTTTAGGAGAGGAGACACCGCCTGAAATGACTGGAGATGTTATCGTAGAGGGTGAATTTGAAAATTGTAAAGTTTAGTTAGAAAATCTAAATTATTATTGAAACTAGAAAAAGGAGGGAGAGATGAGCATTGACGTTCTTACAGAAAACCTGAAAGAGGCCATAAAGGCCGACCTTGAGAAGGAGGAGTTCGGCCACGTAAACGTTAGAAGGGCAAGGGAGCTCATAAGAGACCTTGGAGCCTACGTTTTAGACGTTCGGCCACCTGCCCACGTTGAGCATGAAAACGCTGAAGAGGCTGGAATTCCGGGAGCCATTTACATTCCATACCCGGAGCTCCCCGCACAGCTTGACCGCCTTCCAAAGCCCAAAAACCATCCTGTAATTGTTGGCTGTAAGAAAACAAGGCTTGCAAACAGGGTTGCAGGCCTCTTAATGGCCTTAGGTTACCTCAACGTTTATGTCCTTGACACAGACATAGACAACCTGATTGAGTGCCACAGAGCCCACACGGAAGGTTAGTCAAAAAGGCCGCCTCCTGCACTATATTTAAGGTCTAACACCATGTCAGGAGGCGGCCTTTGCTATCTACGGAAGCAATCGGAAAAGACCTTGAAAAACTCTTAGGGAAAGAAAAGGTAAGAACATCTACAAGCTGGAGGCTCTCTTACGCTTACGACGGCACTCCCACCGGCTACAAAGGAGTTCCGGACGCCGTTGTCTTTCCTGAAACAGTGGAAGACGTAGCAAAGATCCTTTCTTATGCCAACGAAAGGGGTATTCCTGTTTACCCGAGGGGAGCAGGTTCAGGGCTTACCGGCGGAGCAGCTCCACTTGAAGGGGGAATTGTCGTTTCCACAGAAAAGATGAACAAGATCTTAAAGATAGACGAAGACAACCTTGGAGTTCTTACTGAACCTGGAGTTGTAACCTACGACATTCAGAAAGAGGTTGAGAAAAAAGGCCTTTTCTACCCGCCAGACCCTTCAAGTTACAAGTACTCAACAATTGGCGGAAACATAGCTGAAAACGCTGGCGGCCCAAGGTGCGTTAAATACGGCGTAACGAAAGACTACGTAATGCAGTTAGAAGTTGTCTTTGCAGACGGAACTGTCTCTAAGGTAGGCTCTAAGGCTGTTAAGTCTGTTGCCGGTTACAACCTGAAAGACCTGATAGTGGGTTCAGAAGGAACTCTTGCGTTCATAACAAAGGCATACCTGAAGCTGATTCCAAAACCTGAAGCCGTAAGGACGGCAATGGCCATCTTCCCCAAAGTTGAACAGGCAGCTCAGGCAGTTGCCGACATGTTTAAGGCCAAAGTCATTCCAACCGCCTGCGAATTTCTTGATAGAAACTCCATAGTTGCCGTTGAGAACTATGCAAAGATAGGACTTCCAACTTATGCAGAGGGACTCCTTGTAATTGAAGTTGACGGATACGAAGCCGTTGTTGACGAGCTGATAAACAGGGCAGTTCAGGTCTGCAAAAAGGCCGGAGCTACAGAGATTAGAACGGCTTCGGACGAGAGCGAGAGGGAAGCCATCTGGATGGCAAGGAGAGCCGTTTCACCTGCAATTGTTCAGCTGAAGCCTAAAAAGATCAACGAAGACGTTGTTGTTCCAAGGAGCAGAATTCCTGAGCTGATTAAGGGCGTTTATAAAATTGCAGAGAAGTTCGACCTTATGGTTGTGAACTTTGGCCACGCAGGAGACGGAAACATCCACGTAAACTTTATGTATGAGCCCCACGAGGAAGAGAGAGTCCACAGGGCTGTAAGGGAAGTTTTTGAGTTTACGATTTCCCTTGAGGGTTCAATCTCCGGGGAGCACGGAATAGGCTGGATGAAAAAGGAGTTCCTCCCGTTAGAGGTTGGAAAAGCTCTGGAAAAGATGAAGGCGGTAAAGAAAGCCCTTGACCCAAACAACATACTGAACCCAGGAAAAATTTTTGACCTCTAGTTCCCCAGAGCTCTCTTCAGGTTGAACTCAATCTGAAGCTGAAAAGTGAGTTTGTCGTTCTTTATTGAAGAGGGAATAGGAGGGAATCTGGCCTGCTTTATGGCTATACAGGTAGCCTCCGTGAGTATGGGAGCTCCCTCCATCCCCCTGCACTCCACCGCCCTCCCGCTTCTGTCAACAGAAAACTGAACAGTTACAGCTCCTTCAACACCCTTTTCTATGGCTTCAAGAGGATAGAAAATGGTCTCCTCTATCGCTCTCCTTACAGCATCCAGGTAGCTGAGAGGAAGGTTTCCCTGAAGGGATCTTAGACTGCCTCCCTTTTTCCTTTCCTCCTTCAGGCTTCTCTCGGAAATTCTTTTCTCTGCTTCCTTACTTTCCAGCTTCGATTCAGGAACCTCCTCAACCTTCCGCTCTTCCTCTTTACTTTTCCCTGAACTCCTCTCTACGCTTACTCTTTCAACCTGTCGTTCCGGGCGAACAAGGGAAATTTTTATCACTTCCTTAATCTCCAATTTAGGGGGCTGAAGAACAGAAACTGTAAGCTCAAAAAAGAGAAATTCTATCAGGGCGGCTGCCGTAACAGAGATAATCAGTCTAACGCCTGTTCTCATTTTTTTCCTTTGCCAGCAGCCCTATCGAGTTTATTCCGGCCTTCTGGGCAGCATCCATAACGTTTACCAGCGACTGAACGGGAGCTCCCCTATCGGCATCAACAACCAGAGAAACCAGGAGGTCTTCTTTTTTAAAGCTTTTAAAAAGCCTTACGAGCTCATCAAAGTTCATCTTCGTATCCCCGTAGTAGATAGCCCCATTCCTCTTTATAACAACGGTAACAACTTTCCTCTTCGGTTTAAAAGAACTCTTCTGAACCGTTTCAGGAGGGTTTGTTTTCATTGCAAGCCCGGGAATGATACTTCCAGCTATAAGAACAAAAAAGGCAAGAAGAAAGAGCATAACGTCAACCATTGGAACAATAATAAGTTCAGGTTTTTCCTCACATTCACTGTCTCTAAAGAGGAACATTTCCTCTCCTTGAAATTGAGATTGTTATACAATTATTACACATTTATTTCGGAGGTTGCCTTGAGCTTCGACCTGGAGTTTGCCCATAAAACTATTTTTTACGGCCTCTACTTCCTCTTCTTCCTTTCTACAGCTGTTTTCATAGAGAGACTTCTCTATTTTTTCTTTACCTTTCCCGCAGAGAAAAAGCTGGTCATAAAGGAAGCTGAAAAAACAGGAGAGAGGGGAGTTGAACTTCTCTATACCTCTTACTCTGGAAGGCTTGAAAGAGGTAAGGGACTTCTAATGTTCACAATTACCGCTTCTCCGCTTATAGGTCTTCTTGGAACAGTCCTCGGAATAATGAACTCCTTTAACACAATGGCAGAAAAGGGAGTTTCAGACATAGCAGCTGTCAGCAGAGGAATTGCATTTGCCCTTGAAGCTACAGCGCTTGGAATAGCCGTAGCCGTAGTTTCCCTGATCTACTACTACACAGTTACCGGCCTCTCAAAAAGGTTTAAATCGGAGCTGAAAAAGCTCATTCTTAAAACTCTCAGTGGTTAAGTTCAATAACAATGGACAGGCAATCTCCCAGCGAAATTCAGATAACTTTAACTACAATACTTTCGGCTGGCCTCTTCTGGTTCACTATATACACTTTAGCTGTAGAAATCCTCTACAAACTCAACCGGTTGACACCTCACGATTTGGATATAATCCTGGTAAACCTGCCCTACAGATATCGGCCTGTGCTCTTAACTGTTCCCCTCTCTTTCATTCTTATTTTATCGTCTCTCTTCCTTTACAAGATGTACTCAACCGACAGGAAAAAACAGGTCATCATTTCCATGCTCTTTTTCTTCTTTGTCCACCTATTTTTCTTTTACGTTGATGTCCTTCCACGTGCATTTTAAGTAGCAAAAAGGAAATACGTTAAAACTCCAGTCAGAAAGGCTAAAAAGCCATAAATATGAAACTTAACAACAATAGCTTTACCTTGATTATTAATTTCCCTTACGTAGAGCCTGTAGGCTATAAGGTTGGCCATAGAAGCAACGAGGGTTCCAAAACCGCCAACACTCACTCCCCAGAGGAGGGTTTTCCAGTCTGACGTAAAGTCTGAGAGCAAAAGGGCAGACGGAACGTTACTCATAAACTGGCTTAAAGCTGCAGAAATCCAGAAAAGTTTTTCTCCGGAGAGCTCCCCAACCCTCAAGTAAGATGAGAGGTTATCTGTAAACCCGAAGAAACAGAAAAAGGTTCCAAGGAGAAAGTAGTCAACCTTAAGGAAAGCTCTTCCGTGAAAGAGAAGAACGGCGGTAACAACGAAAACTCCTAACCAGATGGAAAGAAAACCTAAAGCAGACAGGATAAAGAAGAAAAAGAGAACGAGGAAGAGGGGAGCTCCCTTCCCCAGCTCAAACTCAACCTTTTCTACCGCTTCAGACTTAAGGGAAAAGCCCCTTAAAAGAACAAAGAAAAATACAAATAACCCTAACGGCAGAACTGTTTTAACAAAATCCAGAACACCGGGAGAGTAGTGGTAAAAGATGTAGAGGTTCTGAGGGTTTCCAATAGGACTAACAGCAGAGAGACCGTTAACCACAAGGACTTCTAAAATAATCGCTTCTTCAATAAATCGGGAGTTAATTAGAAGAGTTAGAGGAACGGTAACAAAGAGGGCAACATCGTTTGTGATAAAAACCGAAAGAATACCGGCAGCAGCAACTAATTTCGCTATAGCGTATCTTCCTGAAAGGAACCGGGAAACGATAAATCGGAAAACCCTCTCCTCCCTTAAAGCCTCAAGGAGAGAGAGGAAAACCCAGAGAGTAAAGAGGGTCTTAATCTCATCCCCGCTGAAATGTGGAATTCTCTTTAAATAGAGAGAGGAAAAGAGCAAGAGGAAGCGGGAGACGAAAAAGAGCCATTCCTTTAACAGGTATTTGGCAATAGCAGAGAGAGTAGAATAAATTTTCACATTCATGAACAGAAATATAATACGAGGTGGTCTTAAATGTTAAGGCTTCTAATCGCTTTACTAATTTTAATTTCAGCTACAATACCCTCATTCGGTTCAACAGCTTATAAAAACAAACTTATGCCCCCGTTTGCGTCAACAGTTTACGGAAACAATGGAAAGCCCATAGGTTTTTTCTACACAGGAAAGTTCAGACTCTATGCTCCCTACAGCAAAATCCCAAAAACCCTAATTTACGCAGTAATAACAGCTGAAGACGAAAGGTTCTTCAAGCACAGCGGGATAGACCCGATCGGCATTGTAAGGGCAGCGATAACAGACATCTCAAGGGGAAAAATCGTTCAGGGTGGAAGCACAATAACCCAGCAGCTTGCAAAAATGGTCTTCCTCTCTCCAAAGAGAACCATAGAGAGAAAACTGAAGGAAATTGAACTCGCCAAAAAACTGGAAGAGAACCTTACGAAAGAGGAGATACTGGAGCTCTACCTTAACTACGTTTACCTCTCAAACGGAGCTTACGGCGTTAGAGCTGCCGCCTGGGTTCTCTTTGGAGAAAACCTGAACCAGCTCACTCCCGCCCAGTGTGCACTAATTGCAGGAATAATAAGAGGTCCCGAATACTATAACCCATTTAAACATCCCCAGAGGGCACTGAAAAGAAGAAACCTCATACTTAAGAAAATGTTAGATAAGGGCTACATCTCAAAAGAAGAGTATAACCAAGCAGTAAATGAACCTCTAACACCTTTAAAGACCCCCAACAGACCGAGAACCGCAGGTTACGATCTGGACTTTGTAAAGTTTGAGATCCTGAAAAAGGGAATACTAACAACCAGACAGCTCTATTCAGGAGGTTACTCAATCTACACATCAATAGACCCGGAAATTGAAAAATACGCTCAAAACGTCCTTAAACAGTTTAACGAAGCCTACAGTAAAGCCCATAAGCTGGAAGACCTGCAGTGTGCCGGATTTGCCGTCGATAAAGACGGAAAGGTCATTTTTGTAGTTGGAGGAAGTGACTACTCCCAAACAAAACTCAACAGGGCTTTTCAGGTTCAGAGACCCATAGGTTCCACTGCAAAGCCATTTACATACCTTACAGCCTTTCAAAACGGCTGGTCACCTCTGGACTTTATACCGAACCAGCCAATAGAAATGCCCATGGATAAGTTTGACCCGAGAACGGGAAAAAGGCTCTGGTGGAAACCTGAAAACTACGGCAAGAAGTTCTCTCCCTTTATGACGCTGAGACAGGCACTCATGAACTCTGTTAACGTAGCAACCCTTCATCTTGCAATGAACTTCCCCCGGAAAATAAGAGAAAACCTTATAAAGTTTGAACTCATTTCACCAGACTCCCCATTTGACCTATCTTACGTTCTGGGAAGTTTCCCGTCTAACCTATACAGAGTGGTAAGGGCATATACGGCTTTCCAGAGTGGAGGAATCTTAAAAGAGCCATATTCCGTTCTTAAAGTCAAAAACCGATACGAGAAAACGGTTTACATCGGCTACCCGCGGCTCAAAAAGGTGTCAGACCCTGAATCTGTATTCATTTTGCGTTCCATTATGCAGGACGTGGTAAAAAATGGAACTGCTGCGTCAATTTCATACCTGACAGACCGGTTCGACGTGGCCGGAAAAACTGGAACAACAAACGATTACAGAGATACCTACTTTACCGGTTTTACAACTTCGTTCGTTATGAGCGTCTGGTTCGGGAGGGACAGTTACAAAACGATGTGGAGAGGAGCCACAGGAGGGGGTGTATCAGCTCCTCCCTGGGGTAAAATTGCACTGAAACTATGTGAAAAGTTCAGCTGCAGCAAATTTGTTCCCCCTTACGAGGAGATAGTTAAAAGCTATCCTCCACCTACTCACTTTCCAGAAAAAGAGATGGAGGAGCTTTACTACGACCAGCTGATAAACCAGTTAGGAGAAGAGACCAGCTCCAAGGAGGAAGAGGTTGGAGAGAGTAATTCTAGTTCCGATAGAAGATGAGATGAAACAGTCTTACCTCGATTACGCCATGAGCGTAATCGTAGGTAGGGCACTGCCAGACGTCAGAGACGGCCTGAAGCCGGTTCACAGAAGAATTCTCTACTCAATGTATCAGTTGGGACTTTACCCCGACAAACCCTACAAGAAAAGTGCAAGAATCGTTGGCGAGACTCTGGGTAAGTTCCACCCTCACGGAGATACTGCCGTTTACGACGCCCTCGTCAGAATGGCTCAGGACTTCTCAATGCGCTACCCCCTCATAGACGGCCAGGGTAACTTCGGCTCCGTAGATGGTGACTCAGCAGCTGCAATGAGGTATACAGAGGCAAGGCTCTCGAAAGTTGCAATGGAGCTCCTCAAAGACATAGAAAAAGATACTGTAGACTTTAAGCCAAACTTTGACGAATCACTCCTTGAACCAGAAGTCCTACCGGCAAGGTTCCCCAACCTCCTGGTAAACGGAGCGGCAGGAATCGCTGTTGGAATGGCAACAAACATACCTCCACACAACATGAAGGAAGTTTGCCAGGCCGTTAAGTATTTGGTTGAGCATCCGGAGGCAACAACGGAGGAGCTCCTCCAGTTCGTAAAAGGCCCCGACTTCCCCACAGGAGCAGAGATAATTAACCCTGAAGACCTTTTAAAGATCTACAAGAGCGGAAGGGGAAGCGTAACAATAAGGGCTAAACACAGAATAGAGGAAGTAAGGAAAAAAACGGCCATAGTGATAACGGAGCTCCCCTACCAGGTAAACAAAGCCGACCTCATAAGAAAAATTGCAGACCTTGTTAAAGACAAAAAGATAGAGGGAATTTCCGATATAAGAGACGAGTCAGACAGAGAGGGTATCAGAGTTGTAATTGAGCTCAAAAGAGACGCCACTCCCCAGGTAGTCCTCAACAAGCTCTACAAGTTCACTCCCCTCCAGACAAACTTCAACTTCAACATGATAGCCCTGGTTAACGGAGAACCCAAACTCCTGAACCTCAAAGGATACCTCCAGGAGTTCATAAACTTCAGACGCGAAGTCATCCTCCGAAGAACAGCGTTCCTCCTGAGGAAGGCAGAAGAGAGGCTCCACATCTTAGAAGGGTTGAAGGTTGCCCTCGAGAACATAGACAAGGTAGTCGAAATCGTAAAAACCGCTGAAAGCCCACAGACAGCACAGGAAAAGCTAACAGAGGAGTTCAGCCTCACAGAAAAACAGACAAAAGCCATTCTCGACATGAAACTCCAGAGGCTCACAGGTCTTGAGAGGGAGAAACTGGAAAACGAGTATAAAAAACTCCAGGAAGAGGCCAGCTACTACAGGAAAGTTCTTGAAAGCTCAGAAGAGCAGAAACGACTCATCAAAGAGGACATGGACGAGATCATCTCCCTCTTTGGCGACGAAAGGAGAACAGCAGTAGTCTCAAAAGAGAGCGAAATAGACGTTGAGTCGATGATAGAAGAGGAAGAGGTTGTAATATTCCTCACCCATAAAGGATTTGTAGCCAGGGTTTCCGCAAGTTCTTACAGAACACAGGGCAGAAGCGGAACAGGAGTCAGGGGAATAAAGACAAGAGAAGGTGACTTCGTTAAAGACGTAATAACAGCGTTCTCCAAAGACTACCTGTTAATCTTCACAAACCAGGGAAAGGTTTACTGGTTGAAAGCTTACGAGCTACCGAAAATGGAAAGGCCATCAAGGGGGCAGTCCATAAGAAACCTCCTGCCGGGAATGGCCGGAAACGAGCTCGTCTCAAGAATTATCCCGGTAAAAGACTTCTCCATAAACAAAGACGTTTTCTTCGTCACCCAGAGGGGATACGTAAAAAGAACGCCCCTCAAAGAGTTCTCCAACCCCAGGTCAACGGGAATCAACGCCATAAACCTTGAACCTGGAGACAGGCTGGTTTACGTAGGTCTTGTAGGCGATAAAGACAACATCATGCTTATCTCAAGAAACGGAAGGGCTATAAAATTCCCTGTTCAGGACGTCCGCCAGATGGGAAGAAGTGCAAGGGGCGTCAGGGGAATGCTTTTAGATTCCAACGATGCCGTGGTCGCAGCCACAGTTGTAGAACCAGACGATAAATACCTGCTAATAGTTACGGAAAAGGGCTACGGTAAAAGGGTTCTCCTTTCAGAGTTCCACCTCCAGAGACGTGGAGGCAAAGGACTAATCGCAAGCAAACTCTCTGAAAAAACCGGCAAAGTAGCTGATGCTACAACCCTCAAAGATGAAGAGCCGATAATCCTTGTCTCAAGAAAGGGCAAGCTAATAAGAGTAAACAGCGCAGACATTCCCATTTACGGCAGACACACAAGGGGAGTTAGGATACAGAGAATCTCTGAAGACGATGCCGTAGTTTCTGTTTCAAAGGTCAAGCAGGAGGAGGAGGCATGATTGACATAAAACTGGTCAGAAAGGAACCGGAAAGGGTTAAGGAACTCCTCTCCCGCAGAGACCCCATTTACGCAGAAAGGATAGACGAACTCCTTACAGTTGACAGGGAAAGGCGAACTCTACTTACGGAAATGGAGCAGCTAAAGGCTAAGAGAAACAAGCTCTCCAAAGAAATTGGAAAACTCTTTAAAAAGGGAAAGAGAGAAGAAGCTCTCAAGATAAAAGCAGAAGTAGAAGAAATTTCCGAGAAAGCCAAACAGCTTGAAAGAGAACTGAAAGACGTTGAAGAGAGGTTCCAGAAACTTATTCTTTCAATTCCCAACATTCCCCACCCTTCTGTCCCAGTAGGAGAAGATGAAAACGATAACGTAGTTGTCAGATACTGGGGAGAAAAGCCGGAATTCGACTTTGAACCCGTTCCCCACTGGGAAATAGCTGAAAAGCTGGGAATACTTGACTTTGAAAGGGCGGCAAAACTTGCAGGCTCCCGATTCGTTGTTTACAGGAAGTGGGGAGCAAAGCTTGAGAGAGCTCTCATAAACTTCATGTTAGACCTCCACACACAGGAGCATGGCTACGAAGAGGTAATCCCGCCGTTTTTAGTCAACACAAAAACGATGACGGGAACCGGCCAGCTCCCAAAGTTTGAGGAAGACCTCTACAAAGTAGAGGACGAAGACTTATGGCTCATACCAACAGCCGAGGTTCCCCTGACAAACCTCCACGCTGGAGAAATACTGCCTGAAAAAGAGCTCCCCAAATACTACACTGCATACACCCCCTGCTTCAGGAGAGAAGCGGGAGCCCACGGAAGAGACGTTCGTGGAATAATGAGGCTCCACCAGTTCAACAAGGTAGAGCTTGTAAAGATTGTTCACCCGGAAAAGTCTTATGAAGAACTTGAGAAACTGGTAAGGGAAGCTGAAAAAGTCCTCCAGCTCTTAGGACTCCACTACAGGGTTGTGGAGCTCTGCACCGGAGACTTGGGGTTCTCTGCTGCCAAAACCTACGACATAGAAGTCTGGATACCCTCTCAGAACCGCTACAGAGAAATCTCCTCCTGTTCAAACTGCGAAGACTTCCAGGCAAGAAGAGCCAAGATAAGGTTCAGAGACAGAGAAGGAAAAACCCGTTTAGTCCATACCCTCAATGGTTCAGGCCTCGCCGTTGGAAGAACAGTAATAGCTATCCTTGAGCAGTTCCAGCAGAAGGATGGAAGTGTAATTGTGCCTGAAATTCTCAAAGATTATATTAAAATTGAGATGCTTAAACCTGAATGTTAAGGAGTCTAATCATGAAACTCCTTAAATTTTTCATCCTTTCTATAATAATCCTCTTCTTTAGCAGTTCCCAGATTAAAGCCAAAACCAACGATTATTTTGCCATTCCTCCATTCCTTGGTGGAAACGTTAAACCTAACGTCCTTATAATTCTTGACAATTCAGGTAGTATGAAGTTTCCTGCATACTGGCCTAATAGCAAAAGTAAAACTGATACTTCTTTTAACCCAGATAGAACATATACCGGCATTTTTAACCCAAAAGCAAGATACAGCTACTCTTACGCTGAAAAAGCCTTCTACCCAGACAGCCAAGGCGACTGGAGTGGAAACTTTTTAAACTGGCTTACGACAAGAAGATACGACACTCTACTCAAAGCACTTATTGGTGGAAATATTGAGAGAAAAAACGGTAAGCTTTATTTAAGAGGATTAAACATAACAGAAGAGGAATATTATGACTACGAGTTTAAGAAGAAGTGCTCCAAAAATTTCTGTAAAAATTACTTACCAAAAAGATTTAAAGGAAAAGAAATAACAGTAGGTGTAGATTGTGATGGAAAAAACGCAACAAGAACCGACCGGTTCTGTTTTGAAGTAAAAAGAAAAAAAGGAGTAAAAGGAAAAAAGTTTGCTATAAGAGTTCGAATATCAAAGGAACCCGAAGGTATCATTCAAAAGTATCTTCCTAAAGTAAGAATGGGGCTTATGAATTTTAACAAAGGAAGCTATTACGAGACAGGAAAAGACAAAGATGGGGGAAAAGTTGTAAGTTACATAGCAGACAATAACACTGAAATCTTAACACTCTTTCAGGATATAGATAAAAAAACAACTAGCACTTTATACCCACATATGTGGACACCTTTAGCAGAGACTTACTATGAAGCTATAAGATATTTCCGTGCCCAGGAATCTGCCTACAATGAAGGCGTTAATTACAAAAATCACGATCCTATTCAACTCAGATGTCAGCAAAACTACGTAATACTCGTAACAGACGGTGAATCAACTATGGATAAAAATGTTCCAGGAACAGCTTTTGAAGGAAAAACTGAAAGTGTTGAAGATCCTAACTTCAACATAAAAGACTGGATGGATGCAATCGCCAATAATGAAGAAACCCAATCAGAATACGATAAGGAAAGAGGTTCAAATGGAACATACTATCTTGAAGGAACTGCATATTACGCCCACGTATCTGATCTAAGAGAAGATCTTCCGGGAAAACAAAATCTCAACCTGTTTGTTATATACACTTATGGAAAAAGTGGAAGCAAATTACTCAAAATGGCCGCTAAATATGGAGGTTTCATAGACCTAAACAACAACGGCGTTCCAGATCTCCAAAGTGAATGGGACAAAGATAAAGATGAAATTCCTGACAATTATTTTGAAGCTGGAAACGAAGATAAACTTACAGAAGCTTTAAATTCCGTATTTCAACAGATACTTAACAGAGCATCCTCTGGATCAGCACTATCAATACCCATGAAAAGCGGCAAGCATAAAAACCTTGCTCTACAAGCTATATTCTATCCGGAAAAGTTATACAGTCAAAACGCTATTTTCTGGACCGGCGACATTTACACTTGGTGGCTTTTCAATAGAGGAAATATTTTTAACCTGAGGGAGGATAATGCAGATCACTATACTCTAAATGTCCTAAAAGACTACATCCTGGAGTGGGAACTTGACAATGATCAGCTTATCATTTCAGCTTATAAAAGCTATGAATCAGGAGAGAAATCAGACAACCTAACAGAACAGTATTCCTCTTTCAATGAAACTTCCCCAATATACAGTATAGGAGAAAAACTCCTATCAACTTCAGCTAACAGTAGACACATATATACAACTCTGGATGGCAAAAATTTTATCGAGTTTAAACCCTCAAACGCATCCAGATTTATATTAGAAACCTCCTATGAGTCGAATACTTTTAAATTACCGATACTTGGCATACCTGCAGAGTGCTTCAACTACTGTCAATTCTTAAGTGATTGCTCCAGTAACTCAACAAATGCAACTAGAATATCATTCTGTATGTTCGACAAAATGATTGCATGTATGAGTGAAAACGACCCAGACTACTATGAAAAACTAATAAAATGGGTAAGAGGAGTTGACTATCCAGATTTTAGATCCCGTAGAACATCTGAACCTGTTGTAGATACTGAAGGCAGCGATATAAACGTCTGGAAGCTAGGAGACATTATCTATTCATCCCCAATATCTGTTAGTTATGACAACTACACTGTCACTTTCGTTGGAGCAAACGATGGAATGTTACATGCCTTTAAAACAGGATATACCAAAGCAACTGGAGACCCTAACAATCCAGTAAAAATACAGAACGAAAAGCAAGATGAGTCAACTTCAGAACTTGGAAAGGAACTCTGGGCATACATACCCCAAAACGTTCTACCTTACCTGGCTTTTCTTGCAGACCCAAACTACAAACACATATATACGGTTGACCTTAGACCCTATGTCGTCCGAATTAAAGATAGAGACAAAGAGAAAATAATCTTAATAGGCGGCCTTAGACTGGGTGGAGCTACAGAATCTCACGATGACATAGCTATTAACCCTCCCGATTACGCCTGCCCTGCCTCTCTTTTCTCTATAATTAAAACTTATTGTGAGTCTTGCATGAATCTCTTTCCTGTTTCTTTAGGTTTTTCAATATGCGATCTATTTGACGCTCCGGTGGATTACAGCAACTGCATTGGATTATCTTCCTACTTTGCAATAGATGTTACCGACCCAGAGAATCCTAAGTTACTATGGGAATTCCCGTCCCACAACTTCTCCAGCGGAATCTCCTTTAGTTTCGGTTCATCCATGGTTAACTTGAACTTCTCCTATTCAGGACCCGCGATTATAGAAGAAGACGGAAAATACTATCTGGTTATAGCTACAGGACCCATAAACTATTCCGGAGAATACTCATCTTCTAATACAGAAGACACTCTCAACTTAGTAATAATAGATCTCCTAACAGGTTCAATCAAAAGAATAATAGAAACCGATATCTACCCTGCTTTCTCAGGAAGACTTTTTACAACCGGAGTCGATCTTGATAACGATGGGAATACCGATTATGTCTTCCTGGGATTCACCAAACAGGATAACTCCAAGCAATTCTCAGGCGGAATAGCAGTATTAGTAGGTGACATAGGATACAACTTAGAATTATACCCACTCAGTAAATACCCATTGGAACAATGGAAAATAAAGACATTTTCACAACTTGGAAGCGTTACAATTCCACCAGTCACTTCAAAAATTGAAGCCATGAAGTGCTTTAACAACTGGTATATTTACTTTGGAACAGGCAGATGGTTCACCAAAAATGATAACTGGGAAGAAAACGATAACTATTTATTCGGAATTCCCCTCATCCCTCACTCTTCTACAGGAAGTGGTAACTACAATAATTTCGACTATATAACATTCCCTCAAACGTTTGTAGATGTTTCTAACCAACAAGAAGCAACAAACATATGTCAGGATGCAGCGAACAAACAATTAGATGGCTGGTATCTCCAGTTAGAATCATCCGATGAAAATTTTTTAAGAGAAAAAGATATTTCTGATCCTACACCTTCTGACCAGAACGTAATAATCTTTACAACGATTAAACCCACAAGAGATGCCTGTAGCTTTGGTGGCAAAAGTAGATTATGGGGACTTAACTGTGCATTAGGAACATCTATAGATTACTCATGCCCTGAAGGAACAACTAAGCAGTTTAACATACAGAAAAAACCAAAAGGAGTTCTTTTCTTACAACTATCTAATGGGAACATATATCCAATAAACCTATCTTCAGGATTCACTGAAAACAACAACCGGACTACAAGCTGGTATACGGGTATTGCCCCTGAAACCTCAACACCTCTTATTACTCCCGGTGGAATACATGGAGAGCTTTTACTATGGCTAGAGAAATAAATGGGTTTACATTACTAGAAGTAATCATAATAGTGGTTATTGTAGGACTATTAACAGTCATAGCAATTCCACGCTTGCAAATTTGGAGGGAGAAATACAGTGTAAAGTCTGAAACGAGAACGATCTATTCTCTACTGGAGAAATATAGAAATTATGCTTTTACTAGAAAATCTGACATCGAAATTGAAGTCAATAGAAATCAAATTGAAGTGAAAAATCCAAGCACAAACGATACTCTGGAAGAGCTTGAACTTAAACACTCTGTTCTCAACTCCAGTAACAGTAGTAGTTTCTCCATAAAAGTCAGTAAAAGAGGGACATTCTATCCAAATACATCCATACGCATTGCTTCCAATGTTAATGCAACCCCAAACTGTTTAACGGTAACTATTAACAGCCTTAGGTTGGGTAGCTGGAATGGAAGAAAATGTGTACCTCAGTAGATTGAAGAAAGGTTTCTCCTTAATAGAAAGTCTTATTGCATTATTTGTTTTTCTGGTTGCCATATTAGGAATTTTCTCCACTCTTAACCTGTTATACAAGACCAACATATCAAACATTATTATGAGCGAAGCAGTAAAGGTAGCTCAACAAGAGATTAACAAAGTAAGAACTTTGCAGTTTGATAATGTTACAAATTCATATCTTAATCCTCCAGGTCTTTCAAGCTGCGATCCGTCCAACCCAGATGCCAGCATAAAAAGGCAAATTAGGAATCTTACTATTTCTTACGGAAAATATTACGAGGTAAGACAATTAAGCCCTAACATTAAGGAAGTAAAATTAACAGTGTGCTGGGAATACCAAGGGAAAAATCATAACTATGTGATAACAACAATTATAAGTAAAGGTGCACTATGAGAAAAGGATTGACAGTAGCTGAGCTACTGATTGCTGTGCTTATAACAATTATACTAATAACTGTTATATACTTTTCATATTCTAAACTTGTTAAAAGAACAACCCAAGAAAGTTCTTCTATTAAAACTCAGTTAGAAACACTTACGGGTATAGAGCTACTACGACTCGATCTTGAACATGCTGGTTATGGAATAGCAAAGGATGAATCTTCAAATATTATTGAATGGGATAACTCCACAAAATCTCTTACTATAAGATCTGTTCTTAACAACACCAACAAAGTTACTCAAAGCTGGGCTCTTGTTGATTGTTCCTCTGGAATTCCGCTTATAGCAGCCTCAGGAGGAAACTTATCTTCATCAACTCATGTTGTTTATCTAACAACAGACAGAACTTTTATAGCAAATGGAACCCTTAGTAGCTGTCCTACTAACGACATTCTTCTGGCATTTCCTTACTCTTCAGGAACATCAGGCTGCTCCAAACAGTTTTGCTACAAAATAACCTATAAATTAAGTTCAGACCAACCTCTTCAGACATGCAATCCTTACACGCACAACTTACTAAGAGCCGTTGGAAGAAGTAATGGATATCCTGTAATAGACTGTATAGCTGACTTTGTCACAACTTTTGACTACGATTCAAACGGAGACGGTATTCTGTCAAATTCTGAAAGAAATCAGCTTTTATCTACATTTTCCTGTAACTCAACAGATTGTCCAAGATTAAAACAGATAAACATATATCTGCTTGTTCAGGAAGGAAAAGAAGATCCTGAATTCTTTTTTAACGGCAACACAACTATTGACAATATAACATTGCAGTTACCTCCTGATTATGTTCACTATAGATGGAAGATAATCAAGTTAACCGTAGTTCCTATGGAGTTAAAATGAGACAGGGAGTTGCTTTAATCACTGCCGTCGTGTTAAGTTTGATAGTTTTACTCCTATCCTTGACTTTAATATTTATGTTAAAATCAAGTATATTTATAGCAGGATCCGAAAAAAAATACACTTCCTCATTAGAGGTAAACAAAGGAGTTGCAAATTATATAATTCAAAATATCCTTAATGGAAGTCTGGAATGCAACACTCCTGATAGAAAATGTTCCGCTAATTCAACAATAGATTTAGGAAGCTTATCTTCAATTGGGAATTATAGAACGACAGCTAAAGTTTTAAATATTTTGACTTTACCAGATGGATCCAAAATATACTCGATAGAAGTTGAAACAATTAATTCAAAAACTAAAGAAAAATCTGTTGTTGACTTTGTTTACAAAGTAGAGTGAGTTTCAAATTCAAAGCTCTCACCAAGGTAAATTTTCTTAACAAGATCCATATTTACTATATCTTTTGGCTCACCTTCTGCAATAATTCTACCCTTAGCAATAACATAAGCTCTATCAACAATCCTTAACGTCTCTCTAACGTTATGGTCTGTTATCAAAACGCCTATATCCATACTTTTTAGTTCAAGCACCAAGCTCTGAATATCTGATACGGCAATAGGATCTATCCCGGCAAAAGGTTCGTCAAGAAGCAAAAACTTAGGATCAATCGTAAGAGCCCTGGCTATTTCTAAACGTCTCCTCTCGCCTCCTGAAAGAGAAGAGGCCTTCTGGTCTTTAAGATGGACAATACCAAACTTATCAAGCAGCCACTCCACTTTTTCGCGTATTTCCCCCTCAGTGTAACCGTGCATTTCCAGAACAGCTCTAAGGTTTTCTTCAACTGTTAGTTTTCTAAAGATTGACGGTTCCTGAGGTAAATAAGAAAGTCCCTTTCTAGCCCTCATATACGTTGGATCGTTTGTAACGTCTTCTTCTCCTATTAGAACTCTACCACCATCTGGTTTAACAAGACCAACAATGCAGTAAAAAGTGGTTGTTTTTCCTGCACCGTTAGGTCCTAAGAGTCCTACAACTTCTCCTTCTTGAACCTCCACAGTGACATTCTCAACAACGGTCCTACGCCCAAACTTCTTTGTTATATTTTCCGCTTTCAAAAAATTTAAATCAGCTACCTGATCCACCTTTATTCTCCTCAGGGTAAATCACTGTTTTTACCCTCTGCTCTACCCCTTCAACTTTAACTTCGCCATTTTTGTAGGCTATTATTTTGTCTCCTATTATCACGTTGTCCTCTTGCTTAAGTTTTGCATTTCCTATAAGAACAACTTTTTCCTGAGCAGGGTAGTAAAAAAGTTTCTTACACCATCCCTCTCCTCTGGGATCCTTTATATAAACGTTGCCTTCTACAATGATCTTTCTTATATGTTTACCTGTAGAATCAAAATAGATTGTAAGTTTATCACCCTTTATTACAGTGTTCCCATGCTGAGCAATCACGTTACCTACGTAGTAAGCTATTTTCTTCTTATCACTGTAAGTTAATTTCTGAGCTTCAATAACAACTGGAACAGTCTTTTCAGAAGCTAAAGTAATTGGCGAAATTCCCAAAACAACTGTAAGAATTAGTAGGATTAGAAAATCTCTTCTCACTTTGAAACCTCTCTAATCACGGTTTTAACATGTTTCAGAATTACAATCTTATCTTCACTTACGTCTATTTTACAAATTTTCCCCTTTGAAGAGTTAACATTATTATAAACTGCCCTACAGCCTTTATCTGTTTTGAAAAGCTGTCTTCTGAGATCATAAATTCCACCTTTTGAATCTGCTTTAAAGTTTTCATCAAATAGTGTAACATTATCCAGATAAACTATTCCTTTATCTCTATGAAGAATTGCTCTGGAGGATTCTATTATTACTCTGTTCTTTAAGTAAATAGTTAAAACTGGATTATTTAGTTTGATAATATTTTTACCCACAAAGGTGGCTTTTGGAGCAATCAATTCCCATTTATTCTTCCCTGTTGCTTCAAGTTTAAATTTTTCTACTGTTTGAGTTTTATGTTGAGGTACTTTTATCTTTTCAGGGGGAGCTTCTTTTCTTGAAACAAATACTAAAAATGGCAAAAATGAAATAACCGCCATAGTTAGTGCTAATCTGTAAAGCTTCTCTCTCATTAGATTTTCTCTTTCAGAATAAACTCCACAAACTCTCTAACTGCTCCCATCCCTCCAGGAGATCGGGAAACGAAATTTACAAGAACTTTAACTTCAGGAACTGCATCAGAGGGAGCTCCACTCAACCCCACCTTTTTCAAAAGAGGCAGATCCGGCAGGTCATCTCCCATCGCAGCAGTCTCAGAAAAATCGAGGGAGCGATTTTTTAAAAATTCCTCTGCAAGAGAGAGCTTATCTGAAACTCCCTGATAAATATGCTCTACTCCAAGCTCTCTACATCTCTTTTCAACTTGAGAGGAAAAACGCCCCGATAGAACAACAACCTCCATACCACTGTTCAGGGCTTTAACGATTCCATAGCCATCTTTAACGTTAAACCTTTTTACCTCTCTACCGTAAACGTCGTAAGTTATGGTTCCATCGGTCAAAACTCCGTCAACATCAAGAAATAGGACTTTTACCATTCAAATCCCCCGCTGCCTAGGATCTCCCTCAACCTTTCAGGTGTATCAACGAGGGCAATGCCCTCCTTTTTGCAGGCTTCTCGAAAGTCTGAATCAATGGCATCGAAGGACTTTTACCACAGAGGAAGCTCCTCCTCTGAAACCGCTCTATGACCGGCAAATTCAACATTTACGTTAAAGCATTTTACACCATTTAGATGGCATCCGCAGAAAACCCCGTAAGGGTTCCAGTGAACGTGACCATGGATTAAAAGTGAACAGTTCTCCTTTTTGTAAATTTCTGTTACCCTTTCCTGGAGCTCCCTGTATCTATAGGTCCTCAAATCTCTGGAAGGAAAATGGCAGAGAAGAACTTTTTTCGAACCGATATAGATAGAGGTTGAAAACTCAACAATCTCATCGAAGTAGAGCTCTAAATTCTTAAAGTGCCAATCGTGATTTCCCTTTATCAGGACTTTTCGGCCGGGGAGCTCCCTCCACCTTTTCAAAAGTTCCTCAGAATTTTCCCAGGAAAAATCTCCCAGGTGGTATAGAACATCCCCCGGTTTTAACTGACGTCTCAGGTTTTCCAGTATAACCTGCTCAAACCCCGGTTTTCTCTTCAGGGGACAGAGCCTGAGGATATTTCTGTGAAAAAAATGGGTATCAGAAATAAAGAACTTCATGGAAATGAATTATATAAAGGCCTGCACAGAGCAGGCCTTTAGATTATTCAGGATTGTTGCCGGGAAGCTGAGGAAGTATTCTTGCTTCAAGAGGAACTTTTCCTGTGAGAGAACGGAGAAACGCAGCAATCTTCTTAGCCTCTGCGTCTGAGAGCCTTTTACCAAGCTCCTTCTCTGCCATTATTTTAACGGCTTCTTCGAGGCTGTTTATAGAACCGTCGTGGAAGTAGGGAGCGGTAACTGCAACGTTCAGAAGCTGAGGAGTTCTAAACTTATACTTGTCTGCCGGGTTCTTCGTTACCTTATAACGGCCAAGGTCGTTGTTCCACTTGAACTTGTGGAACTGACCATCGGAAAGAACAGGGCCGTTGTGGCAGGCTGTGCAACCATACCTAACAAAAAGGGCCATACCCTCCTTCTGCTCTTTTGTAAGGGCATTTGTTTCTCCAAGAAGGTATCTCTGGAACGGAGAATTTGGAGTGTTAAGAGTCCTCTCAAATGCAGCTATGGCCTTTACAATGTTTTTAAAAGTAACAGGATCCTTCTCTCCCGGAAACGCCTTCTTAAAGAGCTCAACATACTCAGGAATTGCCTTGAGCCTGCGGATAACCAGCTCAGGAGTAGCGTTCATCTCCACATGTGCCTGAATAGGACCTTTTGCCTGCTCCTCTAAAGTGGGAGCCCTGCCATCCCAGAACTGAACCTTTAAAAAGCCGGAGTTCAAAGTTGTGGGAGCGTTCCTTCCTCCCGTTTTCCAGTGATCTCCAAGGGAAGTTTTAACGTTGTCATCTCCGCCTAAAGAAAGGTTGTGGCAGGTATTACACGAGATAATCTTGCTCCTTGAAAGACGAGGATCGTAGTAGAGCATCTTTCCGAGCTTTACCTTTTCCGGCGTTAGTGGGTTATCTGCCGGAACTGGAGGCAGTGCTGGGAGAGGTTTGAAAAAGCGTTTGTATTTAGCGTAAGGGTCAGCTTCTGAAACTGCTCTGGAGCCGGATTTCTTTACGCTTTTTCTGGAAACGTGATGGGTGGAAACTCCATAAAGCTCCTCTGCAGCCTTTTCATAGGGAAGACCAGCTGGCATTTTTCCTTTAGAGACTACCTCCTTGACTTTACTCAGAAAAGCTCCCTTTGAGTGGAAAGTTTTTAAAAGTTTCTCTTTCGTTGGGGCAACCACTCCGTTATGACATCCTGAGCAGTTAGTCTCCCAGACCCCGGCTTTTGCTCCTGTTGCTGAAATTAAAACGGCAGAAAGCATTATAAGAGCCTTTCTCATAACTCCCTCCTTCGAAAAATACGGTTTCAACCTTAATTTAAAAATTAGGCTATTGCAAAAAGATTTCAAGTAGCCCTAACTCGTCTGAAACTCTTGATACATCCTGACAGAAGCTAAAGGGAACCACAGGAACTGTAAGAAGGCGCTTAAGGCTCTGAAGATTGGTCTGAAAGCTCTCGTCAAAGCGCTTGTAGCTGTTTAAAACAACTCCTAGGATCTTCAAACCGGCGCTCTGACACACATTTACAGTAAGGAGAGTATGGTTTATAACCCCCAGCTTGTTTAAAGCCACAACAACAACGGGCAACGAAAGCTCTACGGCAAGATCAAGAAACGAGAACTCCCAGGTTATCGGAACCATAATTCCGCCAGCACCTTCTATAATTGCAGGGGATCGGGAGAGGAGCTCCCTGCAGGCTTCAATTATCCTGTTTTTATCAATCTCAACTCCCTCTACTTCTGCTGCCACAGACGGAGCAAGCGGCTCTCTAAAGGAGTAAACCGGTTTTAAACTGCAGCCAGAAGCCTTTGACAGTTTCTCTGCATCCTCACACGTAGGAGAACAACCAGTCTCAACAGGTTTAAAACCTAAAACCCCAACTCCCCTTTTTCTCAAAAATTTAACCAAACAGCTGGAAAAAAAGGTCTTTCCAACTCCCGTATCTGTTCCTGTAACAAAAATACCCCTCATTTTAGGTAGCTCTTCCTGACTTTAAGTTTATTTGCCATCTCACAATGAATGTAATGCTCAAGTTTCTTAATCCTTTCAGTATAAAATTCCAGAAACGATAGAATTTTTTTCTTATCTTCTTCGGAAAAACCAGCAACGTTTTCTGAGAGATCCTGAATCAAAGATGAGGCTTCAGAAAATCTTTCGGTTTCAAGAAGAAAAGATATCTCTTTAAGCTTACCTTCTACTTTATCTCTTCCCAAGCCGATTTCACCGTCTCAAGCATTTCTATAGCCGTCTCAAGGAGCGTCCTATCGTTCCGTCCATTTGCTATGATCAGCATATCAAGGAGGTAATCATAAAACTGCCTAAGAGCTTTAGCTACCTCTCCACCATTTTCCATATCAAGAGAGGCATTTAATACACGAATAATCTTATCAGCTCTGGCTATTGCGTTAACTTTACCAACCACGTCATCTCTATCCATAGACTCAAGAGCCTCTTTAAGAAGAAGAATTACCTTATCGTATAGCATTACAACTCTTTCTACCGGAGATGCAACTTCAACCTGCATCTTTAGATAAGGATTTTCCATTCTGAACTCCAAATGTTAAGAATTTGTGCCGTTTGAAGGAAGAAGGGAAACCTGGCCAAAAGTCGCTGAAAGTTTAGCCCTTATCTCTTCCATTTGCTGCTGAAACAGCTGAAGCTGAATAAGTTGCTGCTTTAAAGTTTCAATCCTTTCATTCAAAAGCTTATTCATAAGGGCTATTTGATCTTCCAGAGAATTTTTCCTATCGTTAAGGTTATCTATACTTAACTCAACAGGGCTGTCAGGGCTTTTAAGATAGATCAGATAATCGTAAAGAGATGCTTTTAAGTCCTGCATGGCTGATTCCAAAACTTCAGGGGATTCCTTTTCAAGAGAAGTTAACTTATCAGACTTAATAGAAATATGGCCAGTATCTTTATCAATCTCAAGGAGATTTAAATTAAACAGAGGTTGTAGTTTCGAGAGAATAGAAGACCTAATCATCTGAAGTGTAAAATCCCCTGATAGAACCCCGTCTTTACCACCTTCCTTCTGGACGAAATCAACTATATCGTTGTATGCCTGTATAAAACTATGAAGAGCATTCTCAAATTTAGAAGTATCTTCAGAAACGTTTACAACAGCAGTCCCGATCCTCTTAACCGTAAAAGAAACTCCTGGAATGGCCTCAGAAAAGGTATTATCAGGACTTGTCAGAGTTTTATCAAAAAGGTTTATTTGTGCGTCAGAAGCGGTTTGAACGTGACTATCTGAATAATCGCTCCCTATTTGAAGTTGATCAAGAAGATCACCATCTCCAACTTCTTGAAGCTCTATACTATTAGCTGCACCAGTGTCTTTACCCATCAGAAGAAGGTAATAGGAGCTCCCATCAAAAACCATCGAAGCTCTAACCTTATCCTGAGCTGAATTAATTGCACTAACAATCTCCTCAAGAGTCGAAGGTTTTGAAGAATCATCTACATCAGTATCGTAGTCTATAGTGGCAACAACCTCTCCTGCGTAGCTTATCTGAAGAGTCCCGGAAGCAGAAGCTACAGCCTCATCCGTTGATTTTCCGTTCTGAGACAGCCAGATATCATTTTTTGCAAGCTGCTCAACCTCAACAGTATAACTTCCAGGAATAGCCTTAAGTTCATCGGTTATATTAACAGACAGTATATTCTCATCTGAAGAACTTACACTCTTTCCCTCTACGGGAGCAGAAATTAAACTGTTAAAAGCACTATAAAAGTTTTCAATTTTTGATTCAAAGTCCTGATATGATTTAATCTTACTGTCAATCTCTGACTCTTGAGATTGAAGAAGTTGAATAGGCAAACTATTAGCCCGATAATACATTTCAAGAATATTCCGGTAGTCAAAACTTCCTAAATTACTTATATAGATTTCTCCTGCCATTTTTCTACCTATCAAACCTTGTTATTGTAAAGTAACCCCGCTATTTCGTCTAAATACTTAGCAATCTTCAAAACATACTCAGGAGGTATTTGTCTTATAACTTTTTTTGTTTCCTTATCTATAACTTTTACTACAACCATATCTGTATCTTTATCGATTGATATCTTGAGTTGAGTGTTTAACATAGTTAATTTCTTCTCTAGCTCTTTTATCAACTCTTCAAGCATTTTAGGAGAAATATCTTTCATGTTATCCTTTTCATTTCTTCCATGTTGTAAAACTCTTTCAGACTTATCATACTTCAACCCCTGGATACCATGCATATTCTGAACATTCATCTCGATTGAAGACTGAACGTTAGAAATCGACTTAACATCCATTTTCTACCCCGCCAAAAGTTAAAAGATGGGAGAGGCTAACCTCTCCCATCCCTGTAATTTATACCAAATTACCTGAGAAGCTGAAGAACAAGCTGAGGAAGCTGGTTGGCCTGGGCAAGCATAGCGGTTCCAGACTGCATGAGAATCTGATTCCTTGTAAACTCAGACATCTCCTTAGCAAAGTCAACGTTCCTGATTCTGGACTCAGCTTCCTGAACGTTAATTCTCTGGCTTTCATTGTTTGTAATTATCTTCTCAAGCTCAATCTGGTAGGAACCGAACTTGGCATTAAGTTTATCAATCTCTTTAATGAGCGCATCAACAGTGCTGATTGTAGCTTCCGCCTTTGTCTGGCTTGTAACGTCTAACGTGTAGGCTGTAGTTCCAAGTGTAATTGTTGAAGGGGCATTAGTATCTGCTGCAGCAGCAGCCGCAGCTGTCGCTCCCTGCATAACAAGAGTTTGTTCTGTTCTTCCACCGTAGTGAATTGTAAAGCTAACTGCTGTTCCAGAGCTAAAAAGATTAATACCGTTAAATTCTGTATCTTTAAAGATCTTTCCTATAACATCAACAAGCTTGTTAATATCCTGTTGAATAATCTTTCTTGTTGCATTATCCTGAGAGTCGTTTGCAGCTTCAATAGCTTTACTCTTGATGTCGTTGAGAATGTTGTAAACGTTTGTAAGAGCTGACTGGGCAATTTGAGCTATAGAAATACCATCCTGAGAGTTTCTTGTAGCCTGCTCCAGAGAGATTGCGTAAGTTTTAAGCTGATCAGCAATGTAAAGTCCTGCAGCATCATCAGCAGCTCTGTTGATCCTGTAACCTGTTGCAAGCCTTTCAAGAGCTTTATTCATGTTGTATTCTGTCTGCAGGAGATTAAAGTGGGTAAAATCTGCCTGGTAGTTGTAGTTAATCCTCAGCGCCATGACCTACCTCCGCAAGTTAGTTTTTCTATTTCCTATTATCGGAGGTAGATTGAGAGTTTTTAGTCACACCTCTAAATTTCTCCCCAATTTCAGGATACCTGGAGATTAAATATTTAGCGACAAAAGGATCATTCGTTCTATCCAAATACTCAGAGTAAAACCTCAAAGCCTCTTCTTGCTTTCCCTCTTTTTCTAGGAGAAAAGCCTTAAAGGCCAATGAAACGGGAACATCCGAAAACTTATCTAAATCATTCCTAAGTATTGAAATATCCTTCTGTTTTAAATGGTCAAGGAAAATCGCCACAACCATTTCATCGTTTTTGTATCTTAAAGCAAGTTTCCTCAAGAATCTTGTTTTCTTTTCACCATCATACAGAACTGCTAGAAGAAGACCCAGATACTTACCCTTACTTTTCCTCCATTCATTTTCCAGTTTTTCTTTGAAAATAGGAATACTTTCTAAAACTTCCCTTATATCTTCCGAGCGTAAAACAGTATAAAACTCCAGCAACTTATCACTGGCACACGCCATGCCATTTTTAAACGGATACTTCTCTATCTCATCTAGAGTCTGTGCCGCTAAAAATAAGTATTCACATGCTTTATCAAACTCTTTTCTTACCTTATAAAAAGAAAAAGCCCGCAAATAAAAATCTGGAATCTGCGGTTCTTTTAAGAGAATCTCTTCAAGATGTTTTTCATAAAGTTCCTCTTCTCCCAACATTTCCAGAGCATTCAGAAGATAGTTGTAAACATAAATAGAGAAAAACCTTAACTTATCTTCCTCTCCTCTTACAGCTTCCAGAAACTCAAGGGCTTTGAGTTTTGTTTTTTCTAAATTTTCCTTATTCTCATAAGACAATATCGCATAAGTTTGAACCAGATAGAAAAGTTTTATCTTATACTCCCTTGAGTAAGGATCAAGATTCCTAATTTCTTCTTCTAGAAGCTCTAAGTTTCGATATGCTTTTTTAATCTGAGTTTCATAGTCAGCATAACCGTAGTGTTTAACGTAAATAGGCAAACCAATAACCAATTTTGCATTAACGGTTTCATGAATTCTACCTTTCCAGAGAATTCCATCTTTTTTTCTATGTAAAAAAATTTGAGAAGAGATACTCTTTACTTTTCCACTTTTATCTAAGTTTTTTACTCCTATCAGAATACCGTCTACATCTTCAGGAAGATTTTTTAAATACAAAAGTGCCTTCCTAAACTCCTCCTCTTCCAGCTCAAAATCAGCATCAAAGTGCCACAACCAGTCCCCAGAGGCCTCTCTTACAGCCCTGTTTCTAGCATCCGCAAAGCCATTCCAGGTATGTTCTATTACTTTACATCCAAACTCCCTGGCAATATCTTTAGTTCTGTCTTTAGAGCCTGTATCAACAAGAATAATCTCATCGAACTTACCGTTTAAAGACTTCAAAAGCCTACGAATGTTTTTCTCTTCATCTTTAGCGATTATGCACGCCGACAGCTTCATTCCTTCCCCATAAGATCACAAACATCTAACACTTCATCTGTTGAGAAAAATTCTTTTCTTAAATTTCTGATAAGGTTTAAATCTACAAAAAGCCTATTCTTCAGATAACTCTTTATTAACCTTACGAATTCCGCCTGATTTTTAGCCAGCGGGAATAATTCATATACTCTGCTAGCATTAGGTAGCAACTCTTTCCCTCTTAAATCAAAATCCGGGAAATAAAAAATTACAGGTTTCTCCAAATAGAGAAAGTCAAAAACAATCGAAGAATAGTCAGTTATTAACAGATCTGCAAATCTTAATGCAGGATATACATCAAGATAGCTTTTGTAAAAACAAACACCAGATCGTTTAAATTCATCCTCAAAAGACTGAAACAAGCCTGAAAGTATTGGATGTAATTTGACAATGAATACCGCTTCATACTTTAAAGCTATCTTTTCCAAAAGTTTCATAAACTCAAATACTTCTGAATAGTCGTGCTGACTCCACCTAAAAGTAGGCATATAGAATATTATTTTTTTACCATCTTCTCTGGCTCCCTCTATAAAGTCTAAACATTTTTCATCAGTTCCTAAAAGAAACTCACTCCTGTAATCAAGAAAACATAGATTTCGATAGTAGTTAGAGATAACAAACTCACCTGCGTTTAGAAAAGAAGAAAACACCGAAATAAGGTTTTCCGAAGTCGAAACTGCAAAATTTGTATATTTTGGTTCCTGAAAGTTTTTCACTAAAGCCACATTCTTTATAGGAACCCCATGCCATAGCTGAAGAGTTACTGTTTCCTCAGTTTTAAGAATCTGGAATATCCTAGAACTACATTCCGAAAGCCAGTTGTCAATAATAATTAAATCTGCCTTAGGATATCCATAAAATCCATCACTGTATGTCAAAAATTTTTCCTTAAATTCTAAGAATCCATCGTTGCTCAAGAAAGGCTTATATTTGTCACTAATTAAATAGTGGATATTCCAGCTCGAACTTTCTCTTAGTAAACTTAAGAAACAATACTTGGAATTATCTACAAAAAACGCATCCTCTCTGTTGAAAATGTAGATATTCATGCCTTTTTCTTCAAAATTTCAAGATCTTCAGGAAAATCAACTTCAATACAAAAAGATGAGTCAATGTCTAAGAGTCTAAACTCTTCCCCATTTTCAATCATAAGAGAAAATGCTTTTTCATAAAAATCATCATCGTTTAATAGGGAAGTAAACTTGTTAAGAACGGGAAAACAGGACTTTTTTATCTTATAAACACCTACTGCCTCACCGTAAGCTTTTTCAGGAAGAATATTTTTCGAGATATCAACAACCCTTCCATTTTCATCCAGTTGAACTTTAACCTCTTCATCACCACATACTACTTTCTTTGCTGCTATAATATTAGCGTCTGTAGTGATCAGTTTATTAAACCAGGCAGCCTTTCTGAAATAAACGTCTCCATTTATTATCAACAAATCGTCAGGTTCTATAGAGTTTAGAGCCAAGTGTAAACTTACACCTGTATTTGTAAAAGCAAACCGTGGATTATATACATAAAGTAAATCGGGATGTTTCTCCATGATCAATTCTTTTTTATAACCTACTACACATACTATCTCTCTTATACCCTCCGATCTAAGAATCTCTAGAATATTTGAAATAAAGGTTTGCCCGGTTTTGACTTCTATCAGGGTTTTAGGTATTGGAGTTTTTAACCTTCTACCTACTCCAGCGGCTAAAATTATCGCCTTCAAGATTAACTCTCCCTACGATGAAAGCAAGATGGAATATAATTTTTCCACATTCTTCTCTTTTCCTAAATCTCTAGCAACGCTGGTAAGATTAAAACAGAAATCCTTGTTTAAAGGATTCATCGTAACGGCTTTATAGAAAAATTGATAAGCATTTTCCATATCTTTTTTTATCCAGTTAATTACTCCAAAAATATTGTAGATAGGAGCTCCACTGTATACCTCAGCAAACTCTGTGGCAGCAGCAAGAGCTTCCACAACCTTTCCTTCCTCAACTGCCTGCTCAAGCTCCCGTATAGCTTTTTCAAGATTATTTACCAGCTCTAGTTCACGTTCTAACACATCCTTCGAAATACCCTGCTCTGGAGAGAGAATTTCTCTTGCCTTATCAAAAAAACCCATATTTTTAAAAGAATCAACAAGCCTTCTTAAAGTTTCCTGATTATGAAAATGTAAAAGGGCTTCTCTATAACAGTTTGAGGCATTTAGAAAATCAAAATAGCTGGAAAGTCTATCTCCTATCAGGGTTAAAGCAGTAGCTTTAGCAACTTCAGGTTTTTCATCCCAGGAAAGATAGGGAAAAATATCTTCTTTCCAATCGAAATTTTTAAGCATTTTCCTCAACACATAGCTTCTCCAAGCAGTATCAATAAATGTTTCTTTTATTTCCTGGGTAAAATATGTGAGTTCAGACAATCGGAGTTTTAACCATGAAATGTTTCTATAGATAAAATCATAGAACTCATAATCCTCAAGAAATGGATCAAATCCTCCTCCCCTTTCTATAACAGATTTTGTAGTTAAAATTCCCCACTCAGGAATATGATCTTCAACAGCCAGACTTGACAACAACGCCTTTTCATTTCCAAATGTTTGCTCTAAATTCTTCACTTCTTCTTTTCCTTCAAAAGAGTATATTGGATTGGCAAACACTATATCAGCAGATGTTGCGTTTCTTTCTTCTAAAAGCTCCGCTATAAAGTCCTCTTCAAGAATAGTCGAGCTACTAAGGTAGAGTATATTCTCTGAAGAAGCCCTAGAGGTTAGCTCGTTCCTTAACTCAGACTTCGTTAAACTTTTACCTTTTAATTCTTCCTGCAAGCAGAGGGTATGGATACCCGTATCTACCTTAAGCTCAAAAGGAATTACCACCTCTCGGATATAAGAAGCGTTCTCTTCCAACCCTTCAAAAAACTTTTCCTCAGGAAGCTCTGTTGAGCATACAATGACAGAAACCTTTTCCATTAATCCTCCAAAACAGTCAAAACAACAATCTATTTAAAGTTATCGGAAAAAATAGAAGATCTTTAACAGAAGTTCTATTCCTCCTTCAGCCATTTAGCAGCATCAAGAGCGTGGTAGGTCAGTATAAGATCCGCACCGGCTCTCTTCATTGCTGTTAAAGTTTCGAGAACAATTCTCTTTTCATCTATCCATCCCTTCATGGCTGCAGCTTTTACCATAGAGTATTCACCACTCACGTTATAAGCTGCAGTTGGATACTTAAAAGTCTCTTTCACAGCTTTGATTACATCCATATAAGCAAGTGCAGGCTTAACCATGACAATATCTGCTCCTTCCTGGATGTCTAAAGCAACTTCCCTTAAGGCCTCGTTGAAGTTTGCAGGATCCATCTGGTATGTTCTCCTGTCTCCAAAGGCAGGAGCAGATTCGGCGGCGTCTCTAAAGGGTCCGTAGTAAGCTGATGCGTACTTGGCGGCGTAAGACATTATTGGAATGTCTGTAAACCCTGCAGCGTCAAGCCCTTCCCTTATGGCCTTTATCATTCCGTCCATCATTCCAGAGGGAGCTACCATGTCGGCTCCGGCTGAGGCGTGGGAGACAACCTGTTTCTTGAGGAGCTCCAAGGTTTTATCGTTGTCAACGTCGCAGATCTCTCCTGAGCAGGCCAGATACCCGCAGTGGCCGTGGGACGTGTACTCGCAGAAGCAGACGTCCGTGATTACGTAGAGCTCCGGCAGTTCCTTTTTCAGCTTCCTTACCGCCCTCTGGATTATTCCCTCTTCAGAGTATGAGTCTGAACCCAGCTCGTCCTTGTGCTCAGGGATTCCAAAGAGGATTACTGCGGGAATTCCAAGCTTTAAAACTTCCTCTCCTATCTCTGGAAGTCTGTCTACTGAATACCTGAACTGCCCCGGCATTGACGGGATTTCCTCTTTAACGTTTTCTCCCTCAACAACGAAAATCGGGTATATGAAGTCGTTGGGAGTCAAAACAGTTTCTCTTACCATTCTCCTTATGTTCTCGTTCTTCCTGAGCCTCCTTAAGCGGAGCTCCGGGAACTTCCCTGTCAGCATGGCCTCCTCCTTCTCTTTGGTCGGTTTTCAATTATAGCGTTTTCGCAAAAAGCTGAAGCAAATTTCTAACCGTTAGGTTTCAGAACTTCTAAGTTTTCTGGTTAACCGTTTTTGAGGTAAGCCGTGATTTACAGCTTGAAACTTGGAGAGAGGGAGATTTTTCTTTCTGAAACCGAGCCTTTGGGAGCTCTCTCTTCCTCTGGAAGCGGAACGGCCGACGTTTACCAGGAGATGGAAGTTCTGGGAGCTCCCGTTAAGGTCGGAATCTGTAAAACGGCTGTTTTCTCCGAGAGCCAGAGGAACTACGCCCTTATTCTAACAGTTGCAAGGGCTGTTGGGCTTGTTTCTGGCGGAGCTCCCCTTGAAGCTGCGGTTATTCTCTCTGAAATGGGAGTTGTTGCTGTAAGACTTGGAATTTTTGCCGTTTCTGAGCTTATTTCTGAGGAAAGAGCCCTTAACCTCTCTTTAGAGGGAGCCAAAGCCTTTGAATACGAAGGAGTTTTAAGGGAAGAGTTTGAGAGGGTTCTTAAAGAGAGGGAGATTGATTTAAGAAAACTCCTTAAAACTGGCTACTACACACGGGTTGCCGGAGACAGCCACGGAGAGGTTGAACCTGAAGAGATTTCTGCTGGCGAGCCCGTTTTTGTCGTTCGGGAAGAGAACCCAAACCACAGGCTTGCCGTTAAGTTTTTAACAAAAGACGGCAGGAAAATTGGATACATGAGGCGGGAGATTTCAGACCTTGTGGCTCCCCTGATGGATGAGGGACTCTTCCTCAAAGGAAAGGTTGTCCAGGTTCTCCCTGAAAACCCAGCCAACAGGAGAGTTTACTTAAGGGTGGTGGAGATTTAGCTCCACCACTCCTCCTCTTTTGACTCAATTACCGTTTCTGTTATGAGGAGAATAACCGAAAAGACGTTTGCAACCAGAGCTCCCCAGGCAAGGGCTTCAATTAAAGAGCTCCTTGAGCCCATTTCGTAGAAGATTAAGGCCGGTATCAGGTGGAGGTCTGCTGCAAGGCTGGTTGCAAGGAGCTCTGCGCTCAGGGTCTTCTTGCTTCCAACCTTTAAAAGTGTTGCGATCAAGTTAAACGTAACAGAGGCTATCAGCTCGTAAGGGTCTCTGTCAACAACGAACCCTACAGTTGTTGTTAGAGACATCATTATGAAAAACGCCGTTCCCACTTTCCCCCAGTCCATAACTAACCTC
>JALUGO010000006.1 GCA_027051905.1 Desulfurobacteriaceae bacterium
GCCCGGAGCCCCGGCGGGCCTCGCCGAGGGCGCGGCGGTCGTCTAGCCTGGACTAGGACGCCGGCCTTCCAAGCCGGTGATCCCGGGTTCAAATCCCGGCCGCCGCACCAACCCCTCCAACAACTCCTCCTCGTGCCGAGATTCGCTGAGAGGCCTCCACGAAGCAGCAGGGCACGCTCCTTTAAAGCGTAAAGGAACACCTACATAAATATTTAGAATAATATTGTTACTAATAATTTTTCCTATTGATAGTATATTAGCGATAAGAACAAGAAGCATACATAAAAATCTTTTTCGGGCGCGAGGCGGAAAAGAGCAATTGGAGAAATAGGATTTCTCTGCATTTTTCCGGCCGTGTATTCAGCTCAGGAGGTAAGAGGAGTCGACAAATCATAGACGGTGTGCTGGTGGCGTACCTTGAAGCGCAGCGACGTACTACTATACTTCATCCAGAGGTACCATAGTCACTACGGCAAACTCTATGGGCGTAAGAAGCTACAGAAGCTACTCTTTCTAGTAGAGCACCTAGATCCAAATACGGGCAGAATTGTGCCCTCAAGGGGTATCACAGGGTATCGATTCAAGATATGGCTCTATGGTCCCTTCTCCGAGGAGGTCTACCAGGACCTTGAGGAGCTAGTTGACAAAGGTCTAGTTGTAGAGAAGGTAATGGGCTCAGATGCCTACGTGAGGGTGAACGAGCTGGACGTACCTTTACCCCTCTACGAGGATGATGGCTATCCCAAGGTGATTTACATTTACTATCCAAGGAGGCTTTTCTTTAGCAGTGGGAAGGTTAGGCTGCCGCCGCAGCTAAAAGAGAAAATAGACTTAATTATTAAAGAGTATGGTGGTTTAACTCCGACCCAGCTAGAGAAGAAGGTGCTCAAGATGCTGAATCTTACGCCGCAAAAGAAGCTCAAGTATATGGGTACAAGCATTGACGAATATCTTCGGAAAGAGAGGATGATATGAGTATTGGCTCTCCTGTGGAACCCCATCAAACTATCCAAAGACCTACAAGTCGTACCGAGTAATCAGCGTAGAAGGCACGTAGAGCGACTGATTAAAGCACTTGATGACGGTACTGTAGACATCGGAGAGCTGCTCCGGATAGCGCAATATGATTTGACGACAAAGAAGCCTCACCGGGGTCTGGCAGGCGCTGCTAGGCGTATTGCAAAGACCCTCGGCTTCCGGGATAAGAATAGGCTCAAGAACGAGACCTCTTCAACATACTTGTTCAGTACCGCTACATACTACGTGCTAAGAGACCTCCTTAAACGGCATGGTTTGGCTTTTGTCATAGAGCCTCGAATACTCAGCACGTACACCGTAACCTACGACTACGCCTTAATCGATACTTATAAAACGAAAATAATGATACTCGTGGAAGTTAAGAGGCTTCAGAAACTAGGAAACATAGATGAATATATTAACACGTTTAGGGAGAAAGTACATAGAGTAACTTACTTGATTAGATCAGGTAATATAAATCACGTAGCGCTGCACCTACATATTACCCCGGATCTATGTGGAGAATACCGGGGCATTGAGAAGTTACTAGCCGGCATAGGCCTGCTCCTAACGGAAGCAAGGCAACCCGTGCTGATAATATCAACAAATATATGTGAAGACGAGGATTCAGCGGCAAATTTCCAAAGACAACTCACTAGTCAAATCTCGGCTATTGTTCCTTAGCCTGCGGGTTATGGTCTGTTACATTTCAGTAAATCAACTGTTGTGTTGAGTGAAAAGGTGTTTCGTCTTAAGCCCTATAATTGATAATATTTTAATCTAAGTATTATATATCGTATATTATATTTTATATTGAAAAAATTGAGTATACGTAAGATACGTGCAAGTACTCTTAGGGCTACAAGATGAGAATCTACAGCAGGAATACTTACTAAAAATAAACGAATATATAAGCATAGGTCCACTATATATGATTTAAATTATACTGTATTGAATTGAACAGTAATCCTAAAGCTCTTCCTATCGCTATTGATAATAATATTGTACTCATTATCTTAGGCATGTCTATGCCATTTCTCAACATTACATACCCTATCATAATCAAGAACAAAATCGTAGTGATCTCTAATTGATGCTCGGCGCCAGCACTCTCCTCCTCAAGTAGCGTGAACAATAGCGTAGCTATGCCCCACACTAATAGTATCATGCCTACCCAAGTTGGCGATAATGCTACGGTTGAAGGCTGTGTATTTAGGAGCGTAAACCCTAGAGCGCCTAGGAAGCCATAAATTAAGGCATTTATGAACTCTTTATCCATGGTAGTTGCCTCCATGTAGGAAGTCTTCTAACAAGGTTATTACTATATCATAGTTACTCTTTTTGTAGTTTATCAAGCGCGTCTATAATATTTTAGCTTTCCTTACTTAGGGCATCAAAATTGTGTGTAATGTATTCGTGTTTACTGTTTCGATATTTTACATTGGCAGTATAGGTGGATAAACGCTTGTGCTAAGGCGCAAGGGAATAATTAAACTTATCTGAGATTTTTAGAAGAATATAATCAAAAGTGACGATGTATCCTTGGCCTTATTGTTCAGCTGAAGGACCAAGCTAGATTGTAACGGGGTTGTTCCTAATGTGGGCTCGGGCTGTATGTATGATAAGGTGCTCGCGGAGCTAGGCTGAGAGCTACGTGGTGTACTAGAATTCAGATATCTTTTAAATATTAAAATAATATATAACTTGTTTTCATTATGTTTTGAGATTATAGCATGTATCATCATGCCTCTCGGGGTATGTGGTGCTGTGCTCAGTAGTTGTGGCTGGGAGGCCCTGCCTTGTCACAGAATGCAGTTATTAGGGGTAAGGTGAAACCAGCCAGAATGATTTTGAGGATAAATGGTGAAGAATACATAGCATACGGGCTCCTGGACGAACAGAAGGATTATGTTGCCTTTGAAGTTGAATTACTTGTAAGAAACAACAACAAGGATAACAAATATGATGCGTCGGAGCAGAAGTAGATGGCTAACCCTGCCCATCTTTCGCTAGGTATTCATCAATGTTAACCTCAGCTACATATCGTGTCTCTTCTTTCTCGACTACTTGCTTCTTCTTTACCGGTTTAAGGTTAAGCTTGCCTATAGGGTCATGTATTGTTATTATCTTCGGTTTGTCAGTGTCGAGGCCCACTACCAGGTAGAGCCAGTACTTGTCCCTATGCTTTAGTGCAAACTCGTACTCCTTCTCAGTCAACTCTATTGTTCCGTCCATGCCGCGATGGGCCTTCACCTCTATGTAACGCTCGACTTCAAGCGTGAAGGGGTTACGTGACTCAATATCATAGCTACGCTCCATATGCACATCTACCGGGTCCCTGCCATGAGCTATTTCGTATTGCTTAACCAGCATGAGCGCCCTGGCCTCGATAGACAGCCTCTTTTTCAAAATGTCTTCGCTCTCGTAGTCTATTCCTCTATATGTCTGTGCGGTTACTGCTCTGGAGCTAGGCTTTTCCAGCGGCTCCTCCTCTGCTCTATGCATGCCTAGTTGAGGCGATCTACAGGAAGAGCCGCCTTCGACCACTATGTACTCCTTGATATTACTTGACGCGATTGAGACATCTAATATGCCTCCTGAGGGGTCAACCTGTTTTCCGTAAGCATCGGCTATAACGTCAATTAGCTGACGGTATAGCTTTTCGACATGGCTGTACCTTTCCGTGATAACCTTTTTCGCGGTTACTTTAGTGAGTATCTTCTCTCTCGCAGTGAGGCTTGGCGTGTCTGAGACTTTTTCTGCGCCCTTCTCAGCAATCTCTAGGAGCTTATCAAGGAGGAAGGGGCCCAGAAGCACGCGGGGCCTCGCACTATCTTTGAAGAGAATACCCACTGGCTCCTCGTGCATAACCTTACCGTTATGTTCAATCCTTATGGGTACAACTATGAGTTTCTCGTCCTTGCTCAGAGCGGGGCTGCGATAGGTGCCTGCGGCGGGTTCCTTCTTGCCGGCAATCCTCGCTAGGAGTGCCATGAGGCTACGGTAGGCGATTATAGCTTCCAACTCATCCCTTGGAGGGGGGCCTCCGGTGAGCCGGCTTATCTTAGCGGCTTGCTCCATTATCTTTGCTGACGCGGGGCCCTCTACTCCAAGTAATTCTTTTGCTCTTTCGCTGAGTTCATGCGGGTCTTGACCCGTGGGGTATATCCTCTTGCTACTTATCTCGTATCTAAGTTTATTTATTCTATCTATTATCCTTATCGCTATCTCGTCAAGCCGCCCCTCTATTAGGGCCCTCGCTATCTCTAGCTCGCCAACATCACCTAGCGCGTCAGCTACAGCATCCGATGCGCCGGGAGCCCCGCCCATGTAGAGCTTCTCAGTGCTGACAAACTCTCCCTCAGCATACACCTCGGCGCTCTCCCCTATCATGGGCCTAGCGGTGCCCATGGCCTTCTTTATTGCGAGTATCTTCGTGTAGAGGCGCTCTACGAGAGCGAGATCGGCCCCGGTGTTGCAGAAGAGCGTGTAGATTATCACTGGGTTCTTCTGGCCAAGCCTCCACACGCGGCCTATACGCTGTTCAAGCTTAACGGGGCTCCACGGCACATCGTAATGCACCAGCACACTAGCGGCCTGAAGGTTGAGGCCCTCCGCCACAACATCAGTCGCTAGAACGAGGTCTACGTCACCTACCTCTAGGCGCTGCTTAAGCTCCTCGACACCCTCCCTCGAACAGGGCCCGGCCTGCGAGCCGCTTACACACGCTACCCGCACCCTACGGCCATCTATACTCATGTCCTTGAGCCGGTCGTAGAGGTACTCAACAGTGTCCCTGTACTCGGTGAATACTACAATTCTCTCTCCGCGCTGTATATGCCGCGCCACTATGTCGCGGAGAGCCCTTACCTTGGACTCCTCCTTATCAGCTATCTCCGAAGCGAGCCTGGCGAGGATTCTAAGTTCCTCGAGGTCTCTCGGGGAGAAGAGCCCTGGTGGGAGCGATTCGGGCGCATGCCTTATGAGGTCATCCGGGTCCGTGTCCCCAAGCTCGCTATAATCTGTAGCCAGCAGTTTTGAGAGCCAAGGTCCACGAGCCGGGGAAGCTGAGGAAGCTGCTGGAGAGGCGCGGCCTG
>JALUGO010000007.1 GCA_027051905.1 Desulfurobacteriaceae bacterium
AACAGCAAGGTGGTTCTCCTGCCGCCGTCTGTTGAGAGTTTGTTGGAGCTCCTTGGGAGGAAGCGTGAGTCTTAACCCGGGAGCTCTCTCTGTAATCGCCGGCGTTCTTCTCCTCGTTGTAGAGGCTTTCGCCTTTACCTCTTACATCTTTCCTATAGGTATTGGCCTCATAGCTGCAGGGTTTGTCTATTTGATTTATCCCTCTCTCTGGGTTTCACTTTTAACCTTTGTAGTTGTCTGTGCCTTTTTCTACTGGGTTTCCTTTAGGTATATAAAGAGGATAAAGGGAACCCGGGATATCTTAGAGGAGCTCTCCTCTCAGGAAGGGGTGGTTATAAAGAAGATTGATGACTTTACCTACGAAGTCCGGTTTCCCTTAGGAGCTGCTGGAGAGGAGGTGTGGAACGCATATTCAGAGGAAGAGCTCCGCTACGGCGACAGGGTTAAGGTTGCTGGAATAAAGGGAAACAAGCTGATAGTTAAAAAGGTGGCAGATGCTTAGGTGGGCTGAAGTTCACCTTGAAAGGCTCCTTTCAAACTACAGAACAGTTAAAAACTTATGCCAGAAGCAGGTTTACGCTGTTGTAAAGGCAAACGCTTACGGTCACGGAAGCAGAGAGGTTGCTTCATTCCTTGAGAAAAATACAGACGTTTACGGCTTTGCCGTTGCCACGTATGAGGAAGGAGCCTGTTTAAGGGAAGCAGGCGTTAAGAGGCCGATTTTAGTTATGTCTTCAACCCTTGAGGAGGGAAGGGAGTTCCTGAAAGATTACGACCTCACTCCCGTTGTTTACGACTTTACGGAGCTCCGTCTTGCAAAAGAGTTAAACGTTCCTTTCCACTTAAAGGTTGATACGGGAATGGGAAGGTTGGGGTTTTTGGAGGAGGAATGGGGGGAGCTCCTTTCAGAACTTAAAGGTCTTCCCGTTTCCGGCGTTATGACCCACTTTTCTTCGGCCGACGAAGATGAGGAGTTTACACTCTTTCAGCTTAAAAAATTTGAAAAGTTTGTATCCACTCTGAAAAAGGAATTTCCAAACATAGAAGTCCACGCAGAGAACAGCGCAGCAGCCCTCTACAGGTTCAACAACCTTTTAACCCACTGTAGAGTTGGCCTTGCGCTCTACGGCGTTCCCCCTGAAGAGGGGTATCCGGAGCTCCGTCAGGTTATGGAGGTGAAGGCAAAAGTTCTGACTGTAAAGGAGCTCCCGCCGAACTATCCTGTTTCCTACTCAAAAACCTACAGAACAAAGGGTAGAGAAAGAGTTGCAGTTATCAGCTTTGGATATGCAGACGGCTACCCCAGGGAGTTCTCAAACAGAGGAAAGGTTCTGATAAAGGGAAAAATGTGCCCTGTAAGGGGTAGAGTCTGTATGGATATGACTGTTGTTTCAGTTGAAAGAATTGATGTAGAAAAAGGAGATATTGCAACTCTTTACGGAGAGGACATTACCTTTAAGTCCGTTGCTGAAAAGACGGGTAAAATTCCCTACGAGCTCATGTGTTCAATAAGCCCGAGGGTTGAGAGGGTCTACTTTGGACTACAAAAGTGTAACGCTGAAAGTTCCGCAGGAACAGTTTGACTTAGTTGTTGACAGGCTCTTTGAAAAGGGAGCTCTGGGAACGGAGGTTTTAGAGGAAGGGAAGGAAGTTCTATTTAAGGTTTACGCTCCAGTCAATTTCACAGTTCCTCAGGATTTGAAAGGATTTGTTCTGTCTGAAACGGAGCTTGAGGAAAGGGACTGGAACTCGGAGTGGAAGAAGTACTACAAACCAGTAAAGGTTTCTGAGAAGATATGGGTAGTCCCCTCTTGGGAAAAGGGAACGTTTAAAGAGCCTGAAGGAGCGATAGTTATCTACATCTACCCGGGAAGGGGTTTTGGAACGGGAACCCACGAAACGACCCGTTTAGTTATGAGATTTTTAGAGGAAGTTTTAAGGCTAGGAGTTTCGTTCTTGGACGTTGGAACGGGAAGCGGAATCCTCTCAATTCTCGCCAAAAAACTTGGAGCCGAAAAGATTGTTGCCTGCGACATTCAAGAAGGGATTGATGAAGAGGTTGAGAGGAACGCTGAGCTGAGCGGAGTTTCCGGAATAGAGTTTGTTCAGGGGAGCGTTGACAGGGTAAACGGAACCTTTGACGTTGTTGTTGCAAACATAGAAAAGCACCTACTTACGCCGCTTCTTGGGGAAATTTACAGGAAGACAAAAGAAACTGCTGTTTTCTCAGGGATACTTAAGAGCCAGAGGGAGGAGTTCTTGAAGGAGCTTGAGAGGGCGGGGTTTAAACCGGTTTCTGAGAGAGGAGAAGGAGAATGGATAGCTTTCTTGTGCAGAAAGTAGATCTCCACTGCCACTCAACGGCTTCAGACGGGACTCTAACTCCTTCAGAGTTGGTTGAGCTTGCATCAGAAAAAGGCATTTCCCACATAGCACTTACAGACCACGACACAGTTAGCGGTTTAGATGAGGCCATCTCAAAGGGAAAAAAATTAGGTGTAAACGTTATTCCCGGGATAGAGGTTACTGCCGATACCTCGTTTTTGGGGGAGGGGAAGAGGGAGCTCCACATCCTTGGTTACCACTTTGATCCCGACTCTGATGCTATGAGGCAATTGACGGAATTTTTCAGAAATTCTCGGATAAAAAGGAATAAGGAGCTCTGCGGAAGACTTGAAGAGCTTGGTTACCCTGTAAGCTATGATGAGATGGTTAACCGCTATGGGGAGAACTTTGGGAAGCCCAACATAGCAAGGGTTTTGATTGATTCCGGATACTACTCAGACCGGGAAACTGCCATAGACTTCCTCTCTTCTCTGGGGGTAAAGAGGGAGAAGATGGACTACCGTGAGATTTTCTCCCTGATAAGGGAAGCAGGAGGTATTCCGGTAGTGGCTCATCCTGTAAGCATGAAGATTGAGTATGGGGAGCTCTACTATTTTCTTAGAAAAGCAAAAGAGGAAGGACTTGAAGGTGTAGAAGTTTACCATTATAGGCATAAACCTTCAGATGTTAGAATACTGATAGAGCTGGCGGAGGAAATTTCCCTTTGTACAACTGGTGGTTCAGATTTCCATGGAAAGAATAAACCATGTATACAGTTGGGTTTTCTAAACCTTACTGTAGGGGATATAACGTTACGGCTTGATTCGAGGTCTTCGGATGTTTCTGGCACGATAAGAAAACCTTAATATTTCAAACAAACAATTGGGTTGACATGTAAAATATTAGAGGCTAAAATCTATTTCTGAATAGAATACCACTCTTATGAAGGAGGGAAACATGAAGGGGAAGCTCAGCAAGCTTCGCACAGGGCTGCTTGCTGTAACCTTCGCTGCAGCAGCAGTGATTGGTCTTAATACTACCGATTCTCAAGCAGCCCTGAGAAACATCTCCAAAGAGTCTCAAGCGTGCCTTGGCTGTCACAAAGGAATGAACCCTGCTCTCGTTCAGCAGTGGGGTGTCAGCAAGCACGCTGAGGCTGGAGTTGGCTGTTACGAGTGTCACATGGCCAACAAGGGCGACAAAGACGCCTTCCAGCACTTTGGATTTACAATCTCCACAATCGTATCTCCTCTCGACTGTGGAAAATGTCACCCCAAAGAAGAGAAAGAGGTTACAGAATCCCACCATGCAAAGGCTGCTCAGTTCGTAGGTTCTCTTGACAACGTTCTCGGAAGAATCGTTGAGGGTGAGCCTCTCTTCAACCTTGGTTGTGCGCAGTGTCACGGTAGAACAATTCCTGTTAAGAACGGAATGCCCGTTCTTGGTCCATGGCCTAATGAAGGTGTAGGTAGGGTTAACCCAGACGGCTCCAAGGGTAACTGTGCTGCTTGCCACTACAGGCACAGCTTCAGCCTCAAGCAGGTTCGTGAGCCCGACATGTGTGGTAAGTGTCACCAGGGTCCCGACCATCCACAGATTGAAATCTGGTCTCTCTCTAAGCACGGTATCGCTTACAAGGCTCACAAGTCTGAAATTGAGCAAACACTTGACAGGGCTAAGTGGGTTCTCGGAGAGGACTACTACCAGGCACCAAACTGTGTAACATGTCATATGGGAGCTTCTGTAACAGGTGCTAAGGCTACTCACGATGTTGGAGCAAGGCTCTCCTGGACACTCCGTCCGCCAATCTCCAAGCACAAGCCTAACTGGCAAGCTAAGCGTGCTGAGATGAAGAAGGTTTGTGCTGCTTGCCACCAGAGGGTATGGGTAGAAGGTTTCTACTACCAGTTTGACAACCTCGTAAACCTCTACAACACCAAGTTTGCAATTCCTGCTAACAAGATTATGAAGTTCCTTAAGAGCAGGAAGCTCATCGATCCAACACCATTCAACGAGAAGATCGAGTGGACATACTTCCTCCTCTGGCACCACGAAGGACGTAGGGCACGTCACGGTGCTTCTATGATGGCTCCCGACTGGACACACTGGCATGGTCTTTTTGAAGTTGCTGAAAGGTTCTACTTTGAACTTATCCCTGAAGCTGATGAGATCGTTAAGGAGAAGGGTTCCAGGGCTGATAAGAAAGCCTGGGCTGAGTTCAAGAAGCAGCTCTTCAGCAAACCTGAGCACAAGTGGTTCAAAGGTATGCCAAAGTCTGAGCTCAGGAGGATTGCTGAGTTTTACATGAAGCGTTACGGACAGACTGCTCAGTAATTTTGCTATCATTTCAGGGGGAGCTCCGTCTCCCCCTTTTTAATTCTTCCCTCCTGGAGGTTATTTTGAGAAAAACCTTAATTGCCCTTCTAATAGCTGCCCTTTCTGTTTCTCCCTCTTTAAAAGCAAAAGAGGCAGAATTTGCAAAAAAAATTGAGAAGAAAATTACATGTCCTGCAAGTTTCTTAAACAATCCTCCGGTTTATTTTTACTGTATTTATAGAGACTACCACAATCACAAATATGATGAAGGTATAGAAAAAGCAAAAAAAGCACTAAAAGAAATAGAACCTCTTCTAAAGGAAAATCCAGACGGGATGGTTCCGAATGCTGTTCAGAAGAACGCAAAATTGAGAGATCCCCACGTAAAGTCTGTTGCTTCAGACCTCCACCTGCTTTTGGGAATGCTTTATTTCAAGAAGTCTGTTAATATGGATAACTCTTCAGTAAAAAAAATTTATGCTGATTTCTTCTCAAAACTTGAAAAGAAGGGATTTGATTTCTTTCAGATAAGTGAACTCATGAATTTATACAGTAAGAAAAAACTGTTTCCTGAGGAATTTTCAAAGCAGGATGAGAAGAAGTATTCTGAGCTTTTAAAGAAAATGGGGCTAAAAGAAAGTGATTTGGATAGACTTATGGTTGATGCTCAGAAAGAGTCTAACAGGCTGGAGAAAGAGAGATTCTCATACATGCAAAAGGCTGTAAAAGAGTTCCAGGAGGCTGTAAAGATAGATCCTAACAACGCTATGGCTTACTATCAGTTAGGTAATCTTTACAGTGGCGTTTTAAGTGAAGGAATGCCTCAGGATTCCCCTGCCGCTGAGGAAGCATACTACAGAGCTGCTGTTCTCTTAAAAGAGCAGGGGGATATGGCTGGATACAGGGAAGTTGTTAAAAAGTTAAAGATCTTGAATCCCAATTCCGAATACCTTAAAAAGTTGAAAGAGAAGAGCGGAAGGGATGCTTAGGTTTGTTCTGCCTTTACTTGTTTCTCTCTTTTTCATATCCTGTGGGGGAACCCAGCAGAGAGTTTCTATAAAACCTCTTCTTACCTCTCAACCATCACCTTTAGACAGGAAGATTTCAGGTGGGGGACCACAGGAGCTCCCCGTTTCTTCCCCCATTAACCCTGAAAAACTTGACCTCTGCACTCGCCATATACTCTTTGCGGATCAGTATATTACAGCTTCAGATTATCCTGGAGCAGCTGAAGAGATAAAAGAGGCAGAAAAATACTGCTCTCCAGATGATCCCCGTCTTATCTACATGAAAGCAGTTCTTGCAGACATAAATGAAAATAAAAGTAAAGCATATAAACTCTACTACCGTGCTGCCAGGAAGTATATAGAAAAAGGGGACTTTGACAGTGCTTTTAAGTGTTACTCAGGTATGGTTTCTATAAATCCAGATGGGAAAGAAGTAAAAGAACTTAGAGTTTACTTCGAGGATGATAACTATTGAAAACTGAATAGATTTCTGGTAAAATTTTATTGCTTCATAAGAAATTACTTATAGACTCTAATAAAAGGGGGTGGAAGTGACGGAGAAGAGAAAGGCATTTATAGTAGGTGGTATTGTTGGTATCGTTATTGCAGGAGTTGGAGCCCTGATTTCTGCTCAAATGATCGAGAACACGGCAGAGCCTGAGTTCTGCGGTTCATGCCATGAGATGAAACCTATGTTTGAGGCTTGGGAGTCAGGTCCTCATGGTCCACTTGGTAACAAGAGAGGGGCTATCAGAGCTGGTTGTGCTGATTGCCACTTGCCCCATACCAGTGTGGTAGCATATTTACTTAATAAGACAAAGTTTGGAACGAACGATGCTATTGCACACTTCTTTAAAGGTGGTTATGCCGACGATCTTGACCACTGGATTGAGAAGAGAAAGGAAAGAGACCACTACGTCTTTGTTTCCAACTGCGAGAGGTGTCATACAAACCTTCCTGACAATGTTATGCATGAAAAACTCAAGTCGGGAGAAATTAAGGGGGACTGTCTTACCTGCCACTGGTATGTTGGTCACGGGTTTGACTTTGAAGGGAAATTAAAAGAATTTTTTGGCAAGAAAGAGGTAAAATCTGAAGGAGAAGGGCACGAATAGAACACTTATAGGGGAGGTGCAAAGTGAAAGTGAAAACGTTATTGCTGCTTGCCGGCCTGATGATAGCCGGAAGCGGGCTGGCAATGGCAGACCAGCACCCAGTTCCACCCAGCGTCATTCAAAAATTACCCCCTCAACAGCAGCAATGTAGAGCCTGTCATCAGCAGACAACACCAAAAGTTTACGAGCAGTGGGCCCATTCAAAACACGCTATAGCAAACGTTCGCTGTTTCCAGTGTCATGGAACACTTGGGAACTTCCATAAGACTCCACCTATAAAGAAGTGTATGGCCTGCCACTATCAAGAAGTTGTAACCATGCAGAAGAAGAAACCAGGCTTTAAGTGCTGGGATTGCCACGAAGCTCACATCTTTGAGTTCCATGGTAACGGTGTGAAGAACATTAAGTCAGCTAAGGACTTTAACCCACAACAGTATTAATTAAGGAGGGCACGATGGGAATTGGAAGGAGAGAATTCCTCAAAAAGAGTGCTGCTCTAACAGCAGCATCTCTTGTGGGGATTAACCTTAAGATAAAAGGAGACGGAGTAACCCTTGGAGAGTCTGCATCTGCAGGCGAAAACCTTATGAGAATACCTGAAGAGGTTAAGAAGTCTCCCGCTTTTAAGAAGGAAGGGGGATATACCTGGGTAAGGGGTGTATGCCGTTTCTGCGGAACAGGTTGTAAGGTCTGGCTTGGTTTTAAAGATGGTAAGCCTGCAGTTATAAGGGGTGAGAAAAATTCTGCCATCAACTTTGGTTTTCTCTGTATGAAAGGAATGCTCTTTTACAAGATCTTCAGGCACCCAGACAGGCTTACACAGCCTCTCTACAGGAAGAGCAAGAAAGAGCCTTTCAAGCCAATTTCCTGGGAGAAGGCCTATGAGATTATTGCTGATGAGATGATCAAAGCTATTAAGAAGGGTGAGTGGACACCGTTTGGATGGTCTGGAATTGCCTACTACGGTTCCGGACAGGCTCTAACAGAGGAGACATACCTCTTCCAGAAGCTCTTCAGGTGTATCGGAACAAACCACGTTGAGGGTAACCCAAGGCTCTGTATGGCATCTGCAGTTGGCGGATACCTCACATCCTACGGAACAGACGAACCAGCTGGTGGATACGCAGACTTTGATAAAGCCCAAACAGTGTTCATCATCGGTTCAAACACTGCTGAGTGTCACCCGATCCTCTACCGTCGTATCATGCACAACAAGCTCAAGAATCCCGGCGGTTACATGGTAATTAACGTTGACCCCAGGGTATCTCCTACATCAAAGATTGCAGACATTCATATGCAGTTTAAGCCGGGAACAGACCTTGCTCTTCTTAACGCTATCGCCCACGTAATTGTTAACGAGGGACTTTACGATAAGGAGTTTGTGAGCAAGTACTGTTCCTTCCATATCTTTACAAAGGGTAAGGATAAAGTTCCTCTTATTGGACACGAAGTTTCCTTTGAAGAGTATAAGAAGTTCCTCCAGAAATACACACCTGAGTATGCTGCCCAGATCTGTGGTGGAAACATCACGCCGGAGATGATCCGTAAAGTTGCAAGGCGCTTTGCTACAACAAGAACTGTTTCCATCTGGACAATGGGTCTCAACCAGAGAACCCGTGGTGTATGGGTTAACAACCTCGTTACAAACCTCCACCTCTTAACAGGAAACATCTGTAAAGATGGTGCAGATGCCCTTTCACTTACAGGTCAGCCAAACGCCTGTGGTGGTGTTCGTGAAGGTGGTGGACTTTGTCACATCCTTCCAGGACACAGGGTTGTTAAGAGTAAAGCTGACAGGGAAAGCCTTGAGAAAATCTGGGGAGTGCCAAAAGGGACTATTCCTCCAAAGCCTGGATACCACACTGTTAAGATGTTCTCCGCTATCTCTTACACAGAGCAGGACAGGAAGAGATTTCCAGGCCTCAAGCCTATCCATTTTATCTGGATTGAGGAAACCACACCGCTGCAGTCTCTCCCTAACGTTAGAAGGTTCCGTGAAGGATTTGCAAGGGATGACGTTTTCGTAGTTGTTAACGAGATATTCCCAACAAGGACAACAGAGTTTGCAAACCTGATTCTCCCAACACCGTTCCACTTTGAAAAGACAGGTGTTTACGGATGTACAGAACGTCGTTCACAGTTAACTCCTGTTGCAGTTAAAGCTCCTGGCATGTGTAAGCCTGAACTCCAGATCATCGTTGAGTTTGCCCAGGTTCTTGCTAAGAAACTCAGAAGGGAGCGTGATCCGAAACTCCGTGCAAGGGCACACACTGTTTACCAGTGCGTAGCTCCGTTCATTGAAGCTGCCAAGAGAGACCCATGGTGGGAGCTCCCCAAAGCTGTTTGGACAGAGTATGCTCAGCATGTAACTAAAGGAAGAGACTCTACACTTGCCGGTGCTACATATGAAGTTCTTCTTGAAAGGCCAGACGGTGTTCAGTGGCCTGCACCAACTGTTGAAATTGCAAGGAAGGGAGGAACCCTTAGAAGGTTTGTTGTTGGGAAAGACCCACTTGCTACAGAGTTTGTCAAGAAGCATGGACTTGAAGGCTGGAAAGTTGTTGACTACGGTCACCTCCATAAAGACCACAAGTTCTGGATCTGGCTCAGACCTTACAAGGGTCCTGCTGAGCCACCAGATGCTGAGTATCCGTTCTACCTGTCTACAGGTAGGGTTATTGATATGTGGCACTCCGGTTCTATGACTGGTCGTATCCCGGAGCTTGCCTCCGACTATCCGTACGCCTGGGTTGAGATTAACCCGAAAGACGCTCAGCGTCTGGGTATCAATCCTGGTGATCTTGTCCTTGTTGAGACACGCCGTGGAAAGAACATCCTTCCCGCAAGGATCTCCACTGACGAAGGTCCGATGGAAGGAATGGTCTTCGTCTATTGGTACGACCAGCACAAGGACAGAATGATTAACTTCTGTACGCTTGACGCCTTTGACCCAGGCTCCAAGCAGCCTGAGTTCAAGATCTGTGCATGCCGCATCAAGAAATACGCTCCTGCTCAGCCACTCAAGCAATACCTCGTTAAGCTCGTCAAGGTTAAAGGTGGCTACCTTCACAACGCTGAACTCGATCCTAACCAGAAGTAATTTGTTTGGGGAGGGGCTAAAAGCCCCTCCCTTTTATTTTCCACGCTATATTTAACTTCCCGTATATAATGAATTCCTGAGAGGTGTTTCATGCCTATTGTGAGTTGTGTGGTTACTACTCTTCCTGAAAAGGGAAAAGAGGTAGAGAAAGAGCTTTTAAAAATTCCAGGTGTTGAAGTTTACGGAGGAGGTATTAAGGAGGAGGAAAACGCTTACCATATAATTGTTGTTCTCGATGCTGAGCGTTATGCTGAGCTTGAGCAGATGGAAAAAGATATAAAGGCCATTGATGGCGTTCTTCAGCTTGCTGTCGTTGAGGCTCACTTCCTTGAGGAGTTTGAAAAGATAGAGGAAGGAGAAATTTACCCGATTAATCCATTTAGAGGACTCAGAAAGGCTGAAAAAGAGGCGGAAAGAGCTTGGCTTGGAGAAGATGAAAATGGAGAAAAAGAAGTTCATTAAAGAGAGAAGGCAATTTTTAAAAGTAACTCTTGGAACGTTTCTGTCGGGGGCTTTGACCTCTTGCGATCTTTCAAGGTTTAAAAATCCAAAAACAATGGTTAAATCACCTATTGGTCCAAATATCTTAAGGCCTCCTGGAGCGGTTTCTGAGGAGCATTTTGCTCAAAAGTGTATTCGTTGTGGTAGATGTGGAGAGGTCTGTCCCTATCACTGTATAAAGTATTTTGATATTAAGACGGGCGGAGTTTTTTCCGGAACGCCTTACGTTAATGTAATGGAGAAGCCCTGTTACTTATGTATGAAATGTGTTTACGTATGTCCTACAGGTTCTCTTGTTCCGTGTGCGAAGGAAGACGTTAGGATGGGTGTTGCTGTAATTAACAGACAGATATGTGTGACCTGGCAGCAGCAGAAAACAGGACTTATGTGTAAAACATGCTTCTCTGTCTGTCCGTTTTCTGGAGTGGCTATAAAAATTGACCATGATTTCAGGCCTTACATTGTTGAGGAATACTGCACAGGTTGTGGTATATGTGCTTATTCCTGTATAGCTGATACCTGGTATGAAAATAAAGGTAAGAAGGCAATAACTATAATGCCTATTAAGTGGAAGAAGATTAAGGAAATCAAGTTAGAGGACATTAAGAAATCCTAAAGAGGTGATAAGTTGGCCAGGAAGAGTTTCTGGAAAAGGATAACAATCTGGCGTTACCTTTTTCTTGCAGTCTGTTTTGTTATTGTTGTTGGAAACCCATTTACCAATTACTACTGGGATATAAACTTCATTCAGGGTTGGTTTCAATCGATAGGAGTGGGCAATTTATGGATTGTTTCTCCTCTTGAGGGTGTAGAATCGATACTTACAGCTAAGTTTTTCTACATGCCTTCTCTGGTTGGAATGGTTATTCCTGTTACCGTTGCTCTACTTATGGGAAGGGTTTTCTGTAGCTGGATGTGCCCTATTGAGTTCCTTTCACTTTTGACGGATAAAATATTCGGGCTAATTCCTAAATGGGGAAATAAACTCAAATACAGACCTGACCTCATCCGTTTACCAAAGAGGTTTCTCTGGTTTGCTCTTGTTGCAGAGCTTCTCTTTACGATGATAATCGGTTACCCCCTCTTTGTCTGGTGGTCACCACCGGGTCTTGTTGGAAGGGAGACTATGTTTTACGTCTTCTACAAGCATGTAACCATCGAAATTGTAATTGTTATTCTGGTTCTTCTTCTCAATCTTCTGACACGTAGGCTCTTCTGCCGTTATTTCTGTCCTCTTGGGGCAACGCTTGCTTTGCTCGGTAAAAAGAGGCAGCTTGTTATCCACTACGATGCGTCTAAGTGTGTAGGCTGTAAAGTTTGTGATACGAGATGTCCTATGGGTATTAAACCAAGCGTTGGTGAGAGCCAGACTGTTTACTGCTGGAACTGTGCCGAGTGTGTTGACGTCTGCCCCACAAATGCTTTGAACTTTACCTGGAGAGATAAAGGAGTTTTAAGGGTTACTCCGGGAGTGGTTAAGGTAAATGATTAAACTTTTCTAATCATTGCCAAACGTTTAGCTTTTTAATAAATTGATAGCTGGAAAATACCTTAAAGGAGGTAAGAAATGAGGAAAGTTCTTGGAGCACTTGCAGTAGTAGCTCTTATGGCTGTTCCAGCTTCCGCTGGTGTATGGGAGACTCAGTGTGCTGGATGCCACAACGGCTCTATGGCTCCCTCAAAGGCTCAGCTGAAAGCAAAGTTTAAGAATGCAAAAGCTTTCGTAGATGCTGCTAAGAAGACAAATAATCCAATGATGGCTGCTGTCAAAAATAATGATGCTGCTCTTAAGGCTGCTGCCAAGGAGATATTTGGTAAGTAAGTTTTACGGGGGGAGTTCCCCCCTTACAAGCTTATATATCTCATAGATCCCTTCAAAAGTCAGGTTTTCTAAGAGTTTTCCCTCTACAATTTCTGAAATAGGTTTTCCATACCCTCCTGTTATAAACAGTGGAAGTTTAAACCTTTCTTTGACTTTATTTATCGCTCCTGTTGTGGCTGCTGTTATACCTGCCTTTATGCACTCCTCAGTTGAGTTTCCCGGTAATTCTTGAAGTTCCACTTCAACTTCTGGCAGGAGAGCTCCCTTTTTAAAGAGGCTCTCTGCCATTGTTTTAACTCCGGGTAGTATGTAGCCCCCTATAAACTCTTTTTTAACAACAACGTCTATAACTGTTGCTGTTCCGCAGTTTACAACGATGAAGCTGTTTGAATACTTTAATCCCCCTGCAATGCTGGCTATTCTGTCAGCCCCTAAGTTTCCTTTGTATGAGAGTTTAAAGGGAAGTTTCAGTTTCTGAGAGATAAAGAGAGCCCCAGGGTAAATCCTTCTGATTATTTCTGTTGCTCCCGGAACAACTGAGGCTACAGCAACGTCTGAAGCGTTTATGGAGGGGAGCTCCCCTCTTTTTAAAACCTCAGCCGTTTCAAAGGAGAAAACAGGAACTATCTGGCCGTTTCTGTAGAGAGCTCCCTTAACTCGCGTATTTCCCGCATCTATCAGAAGAATACTATGTTCTATACTCTGCATTTATCCTCACGTAATCGTATGTCAGGTCACAGGTAAGGTATTCAAACTTCTCTTCTCCCTGATTGAGAACAACCTTTATGGTAATTTCATCGTTCTCCTTCATGTATCTGAAAACTTCTTCCTCGTTGTAGTCAACCCTCCTTCCTTTGAAAAGCAGGAAACTTCCTATGTATATCTCCATCTTTTCCTCTTCGACGCCAACCATTGCAGCTCCTGCTGCTGCTGCTATCCTTCCCCAGTTGGGGTCGCAGCCGAAGATGGCGGTTTTAACAAGTGGGGAGAGGGCTATCTTCCTTGCAACTGCCTTTGCCTGTTCTTTGCTCTTTGCCTTTTCAACAACAACCCTTGCAACCTTTGTCGCTCCTTCTCCGTCTTTAACTATCTGGTAGGCAAGGTCTTTCAGAACTACCGTCAGGTTCTCTCTGAACTCCCGGTAGTTATTTTCGGTTATCTCTACGGAGTTCCTCCCGGTTGAGAGGAGGAAGACGCAGTCGTTTGTACTCATGTCTCCGTCGACAGTTATTGCGTTAAAGGAGACTTCAACTGCTTCTCTAAGGGCTCTCTGGAGGAGCTCTTTAGAGATTTTTACGTCTGTCGCAACGAAGGATAGCATTGTGGCCATTGAGGGGTCTATCATTCCGGCGCCTTTTGCTATTCCTCCGATTACGTATCCGTTACCTTTAGTAAAAGCAGTTTTAGGGAACGTATCCGTTGTCATTATCGCCCTTGCAGGTTCCTCCCTTTTTGCTTTTCCTAAGTTTTTAACTGCTTCTGCTATTCCCTTTCTCACCCTTTCCATTGGCATCGGCTCGCCAATTACTCCCGTTGAAGCAACGAGGAACTTTCCTTTTCCTGTAAGCTGAGAGGCAAGCTTAGACATCTCAACGGCGTCGGCTAATCCCCTTTCTCCTGTGCAGGCATTAGCATTTCCGCTGTTTGCAACGATACCTGAGACCTTCCCGGTTATCTCCATACTTACCTTAATCGGAGCCGCTTTAACATCGTTTCTGGTAAAGACCGCTGCAAACTCTGAAGGTTCATCTGTTACAATTACCAAAACGTCTGGTCTGTTTATTGGTTTTTCTGTCTTTTTTATTCCTGCAAAGGCCGTTCCACACTTTACACCTGGAACTTCAGCGATTCCCTTTTTCATCATTCCTCCTTCCCTATAATTCTGATTTAAAGTTTACAACTGCCGGAGAGGGAGTTGAAGTTTAAGAGCCCGAAGGTTCTGGTTTCAGAAAAGCTGATTTCTGAGGGGATAAAGACTCCCAAGCTCCTTTTTAATCCCGGAAGAGGAGACTTTTTCAACAGGCTGGCTTACAGGCTTGTTAAGGGAGAGTATGGAGTTTTCAGGGCAGACGAGTTTGATGAACCGATAAGGCCGGGAAAAGTTGTTGCCCGGTGCAAGGATGTCAGGCTCCTTGCCTTCCGGGGAGACGTTGAAGCAGATGCTGCTGTTGTTAGAAGGCGGGGCTCGGTTGACTTCTCTGAAGTCAGGTTTGAATACCCGGACTTTGCCGTTGATATGTCCCTCTTTAACAGACTTCTTCCCTCTGAAAGGAAATCTTTAATGGTTCAACTTGAGATTGCTTACGGAACTGTTAAGGACTTCTTTACTCCGGAGAACTTTTTCGTTTTTAACGTTTCCCCTGAAGGGAAAAAGTTTATGGAAGGGTTTTTCTTTCCGGAAGTGCCGTTTCCTGTTAGAGAGGAAATTTCCAGCTACTCTCAGGTGGTTGTTCTTGACCCTAATGCCGAGGAAGAGTTTACACACGAAGAGGTTGACGGGAATACGCTGATAGTTGTTGGAGGGATTGTTGACTCCTCTCAGAGGTTGAAGGGTTCAACGAGGGAGCTCCTTCCCTCCTTCAAACACAGGAAAATAACCTATAAAGGAATAGTTTCCGTTGTTCCAGACAGGATTAACGAGATAATAAAGATAGTTGCCGACTACCTGACCTCTCCCGATGACCTCTATACAGTTGTAAAGAGGAATCTGACCAGAGATTCAAAGCTCCGGTTCCTGAGAGAGTTTTTGGAAGACAGACTTGAGAGGTTTCTATACAGGGGGGAGCTCCTTCGAGGACTTCCTGAGGAGAAGTTCAACTGGCTGAAGGAGGAGTTTGATTTGACCGATTTCTTTTTCAGGAAAGCGGCGAAACACGTAAGCGGCTTTTTCGTTTTCAGGGAAAGCCTCTTTGGTAAAGTAAAGAGTGAAACGGTTAAGAGGAAAAAGAGAGTTTTCGTTTTAGAGGAGCTTACAGATGAGGACGTTGTTGCGAAGTATCCTTAACAGCATAGGGAACACTCCTCTTTTAAGGGTTGAGATTGAGGGGGTGGAGCTCTACCTGAAACTTGAGATGTTTAACCCCGGCGGTTCAATAAAAGACAGGGTAGCCCTTGCAATTATCGAAGATGGGGAAAAGAGTGGAGAGCTCACTCCTGAGAAGACCGTTGTTGAGGCAACCAGCGGGAATACAGGGATTGGCCTTGCCCTTGTTTGTGCTGCAAAGGGTTACAGGTGTCTGATAGCCATGCCGGAGAACATGAGTGAGGAGAGGAAGAGAATTTTGAGGGCTTTCGGGGCGGGGCTCCTTCTAACTCCGGCAGAGAATGGAGTTAAGGGGGCAGTTGAAAAGGTTAGGGAATTGGTTGAAAAAGAACCGGAAAAGTTCTTCCCTGCAGGGCAGTTTGAGAACCCTGTAAACCCCGAAATTCACTACAGGACAACTGCTAAAGAGATACTTGAGCAGATGGGAGTTCTTCCAAACCTCTTTGTTGCAGGGGTTGGAACGGGGGGAACCTTTACAGGAGTTGCAAAGAGGTTTAAAGAAGAGAACCCGAAGTGCATCTGCGTTGCCGTTGAGCCTGAAGGGTGTGCAGTCCTTTCCGGTGAAAAGGTTTGTTCTCACAAAATTCAGGGAATAGGTGCAGGGTTTATCCCTCAAGTCCTTGATACTTCTCTAATTGACAGGGTTGAGAAAGTTTCTTACGAAGAGGCGAAACACTACGCAAGGCTCCTGGCTAGGGAGTTTGGCGTTTTGTCTGGTATCTCCTCTGGGGCAAACGTTGCCGTTGCCCTTCGTGTTGCAAAGGAAGCGGGAATAAGTGAAAGAGTCGTAACGGTTCTTCCAGATACCGGAGAGCGTTACCTTTCAACGGACTTCTTTGAGTAGGTGGGATGTGGAAATAAGGAGGGTAGAGGGGATTATCCCCATAGAGGGGATAAACAGGGATCTTCCCCTGAGACTTGAGAACTTTTCCTACCACGAGATGAAAAAGCTCCTTTCCCAGATAACGGGAGGGGAGCAGAAGGGAAAGGCCACAACCGAATTTGAGACTCTTCTAAAGGCGATTTTTTTGGGTTATGAGGGAAAGGGTAGGGGGAAATTTCGTCTTGGGAATACAGAGTTTACAGCACGGCTTGAGGTTGATAGGGCTTTTAAACCGGGGGAAGAGGTTTTACTGAGATTGAAGGGGGTTGGAGAGAGGGTTGAGTTCTCTCTCGTTCTGCCGTTTAGAGGTAAGCTCTCTGAGATTTTGAAGGGGGAGCTCCCTTCCCTCCTCTCAAAAACGGTAGTTCTTCCAGATAGAGAACTCCTCTCTGCCTTGCTTCCGGTTGTTGAGAGGGAGTATCCGGAGCTCCTTCCTGGCTTCAGGGCGTTTGTCTCTTCCGGCAGGGTTTACTCTCCCTACCTTGTTTTTTCCCTGCTTCTCCTGTTGAAGCCGGAAGTTCACTCAGAAATTGAGAAAAAGGGGGTGAAACTTCCAGCGGGAGAGGAGGTTAAGGGGCTGATAAACCAGCTTATCGGGCTTTACTCCCTCTACGTTCTCCTTGGGGTTGTTGAGATTCCAGTCTATATTGATGAAGAGTTTAAGGGTAGGGTTTTCTATCGCTCCGGCGGAGAGGAGCTCTTTACTGCCTTGATTGAGGTTGAGACGAAGATGGGTGATTTCAGGGCTCTGTTAAAACTCCTCAGTAAGAACCTTTCGGTTGAGTATGGGGGATCACCGGAACTCCTTGAACGGATAGACCCGGAGGAAATGAGAAGAGCTCTTGAGGCTGCTGGATTAAAGCCAATCGTTATCAGAGCGGTTTCAATGGAAACGGTTGACGAGTTTAAGAGGGAGTTTTTCAGAGGGGAGGGGGTATCTGTTAACCTTTCGGTTTGACAAAGTCCGGGATAAAGGGCTCAATTGCTTTTGTGAACTTTAAATCGGGCATTTCTGAAAGGAGCTCCGCCGCCGTCCTCAGGTTCAAGGAAACTATAAATGAATCTTCCCTTTCACTTACTTTAATAAAGGGTTTTTCCATGAAAATCCTGAAGAGCTCTTCTTTGTAGGATTTGTTCACTTTAAACGTAAAGACTGCGTGTTCAACAACCGAGAGGTGACCCATTCCGACGACCCTCTCTATGAGGGCTCTGTCATCTTCTTCAGAGTAACGGGAGAGGAGCTCCTCAACCGGCAGCCCGGAGTAACAGACTCTGGCCGCCGTTGCAATTACCTTCAGGTAGTCTTTTGTTGTGGAGAGGAGCTCCACACTCATTAGTATTTTCCTTCGTATTTAGCCATAAACTTCTCTACTCTACCCCTTACAACTTTCTGCTTCTGAGTTCCTGTGAAGAACGGATGGCAGGCGTTGCAGACTTCAACCTTTATCTCCGGGAACTTTGTTGACCTTGTTACCCACGTGTTGCCGCAGGCACAGATCACTCTTGTTTCCCTGTATTCTGGATGGATTCCCTTTTTCATTATCTCAACCTCCTGCTATAATTGGCCGTTGTGCGATTGGAAAGTTTAATTTAGACCCTACCGGGTGTCAAGTGGAGCTTTCATCCCTTTACCAGTTTGTTGATTCGAGTATTCACTTTGTAGAAGAACATCCAAATCTTACCTGTTTTGTCCTCTTTGGCTGGTCTTTCCTTGAGACGGCTTTCCTCTTAGGGCTTGTTCTTCCAGCTGAAAAAGTTTTAATACTCTCTTCCGTCCTTGTCGCAAAGGGGGTAATTTCCCCTTTCTCGTTTGTTGCCTGCGTTGCAACTGGAACGTTCCTGGGGTATCAGCTCTCCTATTTTATGGGATTCTTTATAGGGGAGCGCTACCTGAGCGGGGTTCTTTCCCGGTTTGGCGTTTCTGAAAAGAACTTTAGAAAAGTTAAGCGTTTTGTTGAGGAAAGGGGAGAGGTTTCTCTGGTATTTGGCAGGTTTATTCCGGTTGTAAGACCTGCCCTTCCCGTTGTAATAGGGGCTTTTGAGCCCAACTACCTGAAGTTTACGGTTTACAACGGGGCTGGAGCTCTCCTCTGGGCACTTTCCTACCTGTTCCTGGGAAACTTGATAGATAAGCTGATTTCAACTATTATTAGCCATAAACTGGCGTCTCTTTTTGCCCTGTTCTTTATCCTTTCAGCTTACTACCTCTGGAGAAAGTATGGAAAGAATAGAGAGAACGTTTAAGGAACTTGGAGAGAGGAGAGAAAAACCTCTCATAGTTTACGCAACTGCCTGCGATCCTAACTGCGGGAAATCTTTAGACGTTTTTAAGCTTATTCTTGAATACGCCGATATGGTTGAAGTTGGAATGCCCTTTTCTGATCCCCTCGCAGACGGCCCCACTATCCAGAAGGCCCACGAGAGGGCTCTCTCTTCCGGGGCGAACACCTGTAGAGTTTTAGAGCTGGTTTCAAAGCTGAGGGAGTTTACGGATAAGCCTATTATCCTCATGGGCTACTACAATCCCATCTTCAATTACGGGGAAGAACGGTTCATAAGGGATGCAAAATCTGCCGGGGTTGACGGATTTATAGTTCCAGACCTTCCTCCTGAAGAGGGGATGGACTTTGCGAGAAAGGTTAAGTCTTTAAAGCTATCTCCGGTTTTCCTTGCTGCTCCGACGAGCACAGAAGAGAGGCTTAAGCTTATAGGACAGGCTACAGGAGAGTTTATCTACTACGTTTCCGTTACGGGGATAACGGGGGAAAGAGAAGAGCTTGCATATGCAGAGATAGAGAGGGACATAGATAGAATAAAAAGGATTACGGGGAAGAGAACTGTTGTCGGCTTTGGTATATCAAAACCTGAACACATAAAGCGGATGTATAATAGTCCTGATGGTTTTGTTGTTGGAAGTGCCGTTGTGAAGAGGGTGGAATCCTGGAACCTGCCTGAGCTGAGAGAACTCCTTGCCGGCCTTAAAGCGGCTACCAAATCCTAATTTTCCGGAGGAAATATGTTTGGTCTTGGAACTCAGGAGCTTATAATTATTCTGGTAATTGCTCTTCTCATATTTGGCCCCAAGAAACTTCCTGAACTTGCCCGTTCGACAGGTAAGGCAATAAACGAGTTCAGGAAAGCTTCAGCGGGAATAATCGACGAGGAAGAGGAGAAGAAGGAGTCAAAGAAAGAGGAGAACGTAGCAAAGACTGAAGCGAAGAAAGAAGAGGAAAAGGTAGAGAAAATAAAAGTCAAGGAATAAAGTAAAAGAGATGCCAGAGAAGAACTATCAATCTCCCGAAGAGGAGCTCCCGGTAACCGAGCACATAGAGGAGCTCCGTCAGAGGCTCTTTAAATCGTTCATAGCAATCATTGTGGGTTTCCTCGTTGCCTGGCCGTTTAAGGAGAGGATACTTCTTTTCCTTGAAGAACCCCTGCCAGACAGGTTAAAGGGAAAGCTGATATTCCTCTCCCCTCCAGAAGCGTTCTTTACGGCTCTTAAAATATCGTTCTTTGCTGGAATTCTCATAGCTCTTCCCTTTGTTCTTTACCAGCTGTGGAAATTCATAGAACCGGGATTATACGAGCACGAGAAGAAGTTTATTCTGCCCTTTATGTTTTTCTCTCTTCTCTTTTTCTTCTCCGGTGCCTCCTTTGCCTACTTTGTTATTCTTCCCTTTGGGCTAAAGTTCCTTTTGGGGTTTATGGGAGACCTTTTAACTCCGCAGATTACCGTTGGCAGTTACGTTTCCTTTGTCATCCAGATGATTCTTGCCTTCGGTTTTGTTTTCCTGCTTCCGGTTGTTGTCTGGTTGCTTTCAAAGCTCGGAATAATAAATTACACAATGTTAGAAAAGAACAGAAAGTTTGCCGTTCTTGCTATATTTGTAATAGCAGCGCTTCTTACACCACCTGATGCATTCTCCCAGATAATGATGGCTCTTCCCCTGCTGGCACTTTACGAGCTCAGCATCTGGGTTTCAAAAATTGCTGGAAGGGAGGAAGAGGAGATCACCTATTAATAACCTTCTTGGAGGGAGCCGTTCATGACTGAAAATTTAGCCGAGAGCCTTTCTTTAGAACAGCTTCAGAAAATGAGCATTTTCGACCTCAGAAAAGTGGCCAAGTCTTTAGGGGTTGAGGTAAAGTCTGTAAAAAAACAGGAGCTCATAAAGAAAATCCTTGAAAAAGATGCAGAGAGGAGAGGTTCTATTTTCAGAGTTGGCGTTTTAGAGGTTCTTCCCGACGGTTTTGGCTTTCTGCGTTCCCCTGAAAACAACTACCTTCCAAGTTCCAGCGATATTTACGTTTCCCCTTCCCAGATAAGGCGTTTTGGACTCAGAACTGGAGATACGATTGCCGGAGAGGTAAGGCCTCCCAAGGAAGGGGAGAAATACTACGCCCTCTTGAAAGTTCACGCCATTAACTGGGAACCTCCGGAGGTAGCAAAGACCCGTCCACAGTTCGACCAGCTGACCCCACTCCATCCTATGGAGAGGTTCAGGCTTGAGCACGACCCTTCGGAGCTCTCTACCCGCGTTGTTGACCTTATAACCCCCGTTGGAAAGGGGCAGAGGGGATTGATAGTTGCTCCTCCAAGGGCTGGTAAAACAGTTCTTCTTCAGAAGATAGCAAACGCTATAAAGACAAACGATCCAGACACTTATCTCATTATCCTTCTCATAGATGAGAGGCCGGAAGAAGTTACCGATATGCAGAGGAATACCCTAGCCGATGAAGTTATTTCCTCTACCTTTGATGAGCCTCCCGAAAGGCATGCCCAGGTTGCAGAAATTGTTATAGAAAAGGCTAAAAGGCTTGTTGAACACAAGAGGGATGTAGTCATACTCCTTGACTCACTTACAAGGCTTGCAAGGGCTTACAATACTCTCACTCCTCCAAGTGGTAAAATTCTCTCCGGAGGTATCGATGCCCACGCGTTCCACAAGCCCAAACGGTTCTTCGGAGCTGCAAGGAACATTGAAGAGGGTGGAAGTCTTACCATACTTGCAACTGCTCTTGTTGAAACCGGTAGCCGTATGGATGATGTAATTTTTGAGGAGTTTAAGGGAACAGGAAACATGGAGATAGTTCTTGATAGATCCCTCGTTGAGAGGAGGATTTTCCCGGCTATAAACATCCATAAGTCTGGAACAAGAAAGGAGGAGCTTCTCCTCCCTGAGTGGGAGCTTAACAGGGTCTGGATTCTTAGAAGGCTTTTAACTTCAATGTCTCCCGTTGAGGCTATGGAGTTCCTCCTTGAGAAACTGAGAAAGTATAAAACCAACGAAGACTTCTTAAAGGCGATGAACGCATGAGGGAGCTCATATACTACAGCTTTTTAGAGAGTGCAGACCTTAAAAGGGAGTTTATAGAGGAGAACAGAGAGAGAATATTCAACGTTTTCAAAGAGATAGCAGAGAGGGTAAAGGAGGGGAAAAAGATCCTTCTCTGCGGGAACGGAGGGTCTGCCGCTGACTGTCAGCACATAGCCGCAGAGCTTGTTGGAAGGTTTGGTATGGAGAGGAGAGCTCTCCCGGCAATAGCTTTAACTACGGATACCTCAATCCTCACTGCCGTTGCCAATGACTACTCCTTTGATAGAATTTTTGAAAGGCAGGTTGAGGCGTTAGGACAGGAAGGGGACGTTTTAATAGGAATAAGCACCAGTGGGAATTCAGAAAACGTTGTTCGTGCTGTCAACAAGGCGAAAGAAAAGAAGATGCTGACTGTAGGTTTTTTAGGAAAAGAAGGGGGTAAGCTGGCAGATATTGTTGACCATGCCTTTATTGTGAGGAGCTTTTCAACTCCAAGGATTCAGGAAGTCCACATTACTCTGGGGCACGTTCTCTGTGACTTTATTGAGAAGTTTCTCTTCTCTTACGATAACTACTTCCCTCCCTTCGGGGAGGGAAGGGAGTAATCCATCTAAAAATATCGTAAAATCCCACCCTGAATAGCTTTCTGAAAAACGATCTCGGAGGTTTCCGTTATGAAAATTGGAAAAGCTATAAGGATGGAAAGGATTATTAACAGGGAGACAGGGAACACCGTTATCATTCCTATGGACCACGGCGTTTCAATGGGTCCTATTCCAGGTATCATAGATATAAGGGATTCTATAGATAAGGTTGCAAACGGTGGGGCTAATGCAGTTATTATCCATAAAGGTCTTGTTCGCCACGGCCATAGAAAGCACGGTAAGGATGTTGGTCTTATTGTTCATTTATCTGCAAGCACCAATCTTTCTCCAAAGCCAAACTCAAAGGTAATTGTTTGTTCGGTTGAAGAGGCTATTAAACTTGGAGCAGATGGGGTTTCTGTTCACGTTAACCTTGGGGATATGAACGAAGATAAGATGCTTGAAGACCTCGGCAGGGTTTCTGAGAAGTGTCTGGAGTGGGGAATGCCCCTTGTTGCAATGATGTATGCAAGGGGAGAACACATAGAGAACCCGTTTGACCCAGACGTTGTTGCCCACTGTGCAAGGGTTGCCGCAGAGCTTGGGGCAGATATCGTTAAGGTTGCCTACACGGGAGACCCTGAAACCTTCAGAAGGGTAACTGAGGGCTGCCCCATTCCGGTTGTTATAGCCGGTGGTCCCAAGATGAGCAACGACATGGAGATTTTAGAGATGGTTGAAGGTGCCATGAAGGCTGGCGCTAAAGGGGTTTCAATCGGAAGGAACGCATTCCAGCACGAAGACCCTGAGAAGATTGTAAGGGCAATTGCTGCAATAGTTCACGAGGGTAAAACTGCAAAAGAGGCTGCAAAGCTTTTAGAGGGGTAGCGGGAGCTCCCCTCTCTTAAACTTCTATCTCATCTGCAAACTTTTCAAGCTGAGGGAAGAGCGAAAGGACTTCTTCTTTATTTTTAAATGGTCTTTTAAGAACTATCTCTGAAGCTGTGTTTCTGGAAACTCCCGGAATGTAAGTGAGAAGTTTGTGTGAAATTTCATTTATCTTTATCGGCACCGGGATTCCTATAACAGACCTCTCCCTGTGACCTACAACGACAACGTCAGTTGTCTTAAAGAGCTCTAACCTCTCAGGAATTCTGACGAGAATCGGGTAAGTTCCTATCTGCCTTCCAAGGGTGTGGGCTCCGTCGTGGGCTTCAAGGAGAACGTCCTTTATAATTGTTCCAACGGGAAAGACTTTCCTCATCATCGGAAGGTCAAAGTTCTCCCTTACCCATTCCTTGAACTTCTCAAACTCCTTCCTGAATTTTGTTTTTGGCCTTTTTATCATTTCAGCTATCGGCGTTTCGTCAAAAACCATAACCTGCCGTAGGTTTACCCTTCTAACTAGAAGCTCCTCGTCTAAGATGGATTTCAGAAAGTCGATGTTTTTTTTAAAGGTCTCCTTTGTCTCTCCGGGAAGGCCTACAAGGAAGTTTATTCCCGGAAGAAGCTTGTAGAGGCCTTTTTCCCTTTCTTTGAATGCTCCTACTCTATTGACCACTCTTATTGCCGTTTTAACCCCTTCTGGATCAACCTTTAAGTAGTTTTTTCTTATTACTTCAGGGTCTGCACTTTCAAGCCCAAAGGGGGCAATGTCTCCCTCTGTGTCGTATGTAGCTATGCACCTCAGGGCTTCTTCCGACTTTTCAGTGTGGGCGGCTATGGTTCCGGCGTTTACGTTGTCTATGTGGAGTGTTTTGATGTTCCCGACTTCCCTTATCTGCCTGAACAGTGAGCAGATTACTTCGGGGTTTGGTTCCGGGAACTCCCCGTCTGTTTTCTTAGCCCTGTATCCCAGAATGTTTGGCTGTCTTCCTATCCGGAAAAACTTTACTCCGGCACTGTATAGTGCTTTTACTTCTTCAACTATCTTTTCCGGTTCTCTCTCGTCAGGTCTTCCGTATAGCCCTTCTGTGCAGTAGGAGCAGTGATGCGTTCTCTCGCAACCTCTAAAGGTTTCTATCTCACAGATTACGTAAGGGTAGTAGAAATGATCTTTTACTATGAACGCCCCCAGGGGAGCGAATTTATCAACCTCTCTTGCCGTTCTTTTCAGCCTGAAGGTTCCTGTAGGGAGCTCTACCCCTTCAACCAGAGCCCTTCCCACGTGGTAGGCGGCAAGCTCAACGTCTCCCAGGGAGATGAGGTCAAAACCTTCAAACTCAAGTTTCTCTGCCCTGCTTCCTCCTTTGAGGGTAAAGCCGAACTTTATGGGACCTCCCACAACCTTGTAGGCGGGGAGCTCCCCTATCTCCTCAATCTCCCTCTTTGCTATTGGAGTTCCTCCTAAATACCTTCCGGGAACGGTCATTCCCGTTATCAGGAAGATGACGTCGGCCTCTTTGAGGAGCTCCCTCTTTTCCTCTCTTCTCCTGTAATCGTCTATTGCAACGTAGGAGATACTCTCTTCCGGGAGGCCTGCACAGACGAGAGCTCCCGCCACGTACCGAACGTAAGTGGAGATGTAGGGAGGAACTCCTAAACAGGTCGGTTCGTCAACGTATCCGTCAAGTATTACTACTCTCATTTCCCCTTCCGTAGATGGCATTGAAGAGGGTTGGGGCAAGGATTCCCGTGACAATTGCAAGTAAAATTAGGGAGCTTTCCGTGTGGTGGTCAATTACTCCCATCTTTATTCCAAGCTCTGCTGTAACGATTACCAGGGTGAGAGGGGCTGAAAGTAAAAACCCGGCGGCCACAGACTCTTTAAAACCTAAACCTTCAAGCCTTAACAGAAGAGATGGAACAATCTTGGAGATAAAACTGAGAACAACCATAATCAGGAGCATCTGGAACAGATGGAGCGAGATGTGGGGCATTTCAAAGTTTATCCCTACCGTTATGAAGAAGATGGGAATGAGGAACCCGAAACTGATTCCCGATAGTTTTTCCTCAATGTTTTCCGTATCTTCAAAAACCGTTGCAAATATCACTCCAGCAAGGAACGCCCCTATTATTGGCTCGACGTTAATGAGTGAAGCTGCTACTGAGAGGACGAACATAACTGCCAGACTGATTCTCACTCCTATTTCGGCGGGGTTTTTCTCAAAGAAGAACTTGAACCTGTTGGGATACCACCAGACAAAGCTCTTGAGGAAGACAAGGAGAATTCTGGCAACTAAGAGGTAGGCCAGGAGTTTTCCTATTCCAAGCCAGAAGGAGAGGCCAAACCCAAACTCGGTGTAGAGGGTAAAGAGTGTAAGGGCGGCGATACTGAAAACCTCTCCTACTATTCCTACCAGGAAAACCGTTTTTCCGTATTTTGTGGAGAGGAGCTCCCTTTCCCTGAGAACAGCAACGACAATACCAACAGAGACCACTCCTAACGCTATTGAAACGAGGGGATGGAATGCGAACCTGCTTCCAAGGTATAACGCCAGGAGGAGTATGAGGAGAGGAGTTGTTCCGTAAACGAGTTTTGTTTTCCAGGAGAGCTGAGCTATTTCCCTGATTTTTACCTCAAGGCCGGCTATGAACATCAGCAGGAGGAAACCGAAGCTTGACAGGAATCCAAGCCATTGGGAGGGCTCTATGAGGTTGAGGCACGACTTTCCAATGACTATTCCGTAGAGTATCTCCCCTACGGAAACAGGAATGCGGAGCAGTTTGCTGAAGAAAGGGATGAACAGAATTCCAACAGATATGAGAATTATTGACAGCAGGGAACCTTCCATCTACTCACCTACGCAGATAAGTATTGAAGTGCACTTTGCCCTGTGAAGCATATGGTATGGAGGATAGGGGTTGAACCAGTTAGTTTTTTTCCCTTTCCGTGCTCCTATAACTGCAAGGCTAAAGTTTCTGCTCTCGTCAGCAAACTCCCGTATGGGATTTCCGTATCGAACCTTAAACTCTATGGGAACCTTATACATTGTTGAGAGCCGTGTAATCCTCTCCCTCAGGTTTTCTATTTTATCTTCGTTTTCAAAGGGAGAAACATATAGGGCAGTAAGTGATGCGTTGAGCATGAGGGAGAGTTCGATCCCAACTTCAAGGGCTCTGATTCCGCTGAAAGAGCCGGAGACGGGCACCAGTATTCTTTCAACAGGTGTTGTTCCTCTGGCAATAGCTACAGGAGAGAGGGTTTCCTCTCCAACTAAAACTGGAAGTGTTTTTATTCCGAGGAACAGAGGAAATTCTCTGTATTTGTCCGGCATAACTATAAGGCCAAAGTTTTCCTCCTTTATTTCCTGAAAGAATTCTTTTTCGCAGGTTTTGAGTTTTTTCGTTCTTATCTCATCCCCTTTTATGCCTTCAAAAGACTTGATGAGAGAGCTGGTTGCTGTAAAGCAGGTATAGAACGAAACTTTCATTAGTTTTGTGTTTTCATAGAAGAACCTGGCATCTTTTACAGCTTCTTCATACTGACCAGGTAGAAAGACCACTTCTTCAGTTCCAAACTGCAGAGGAAACTGAGGCTCTCCCGATTTTATGAGGCCGGCTATGTATTTAAGAATTTTGGGGTCTCCGACTATCAGTATTCTGTCTCCTGGCTTGATTACGGTTTTAGGACGGGGAAGTATTAGCCTGTCTCCTCTAAAGATGGCAACTATTCTCCACCGGCGGGAAGTGAATTTTCCAACGGGATAACCTGCTAGAATGGAGGTGGGCATAACGGAGACCTCAACGATCTCTCCCTGTCCCAGGCCGATATTTGTTGGACTTACGATTCCTGACTCTATCTGCCTTTCAAGGAGAGAGGCCGTTGCTATGGCTTTGTTAACGTAGTTTATTCCCTCTTTCTCATACTTTTCATCGTTCTCAGTGCTGTTTGAAACGGCAAAAATTGTTGGGACGCCGAACTCTTTCGCTATTCTGCAGGCTTCAAGGTTGACCTCGTCATCTCCTGTGCAGGCAGTAAAAGCGGTGGTTTCTTCAATACCGGCCTTTTTCAGAAGCAGTTTGCTGGTTCCATCTCCCTGAAGGAGAACCACCCTGTTGAGGGATTCGGAATTGAGGAGCTCCACCACCCTGTGGAGCTTTTCTTCGTCCTGGTCGATAACGACCAGCTTCCACTCCTTCTGGAGCCTTTTTATAAGTTCCCTTCCTACTTCTCCTGCCCCTACTATTATTAGCTTCAAGTTTCACCTCTGTTTTTTTCTACATCGGAAATTTATGGAGCTCCCGTGGCTAGTCAATTTATTGATAAGCATTCTCAATAAGAAAGAGAAATGACTTGACAATCAGGAAAGTGGGAAATAAGATTCAAATTAAACAGCACAGGAGGAGGCGATGACTCCAATTTTAACGGTTAATGATGTAAAGCTTACCATAGACGGAAGACCCATACTGAAGGGTGTAAATCTCATTGTTAACGAGGGTGAAATTCATGCGGTTTTAGGTCCAAACGGTGCAGGAAAGTCTACTCTTGCAGGTCTCATAATGGGAATTAACGACCTGAAAGAACCCGATTCAGGAGAGATAATCTTTCAGGATAAGCTGGTCAACGGTCTTGACATAACCGAAAGGGCAAAGCTGGGAATCACACTCGCCTGGCAAGAACCTGCCCGATTTGAAGGAATAACCGTTGAGGAATACCTGAAGCTCTCCGGCAGGAACAACCCAGAGCTTGACGTTGTTGAGTGCTTGGAGCTTGTAGGTCTTGACTGCTCATACCTTAACAGGTTCGTTGACGATACCCTCTCTGGCGGCGAGAGGAAGAGAGTTGAGCTGGCCTCTGTCCTTGCAATGAGACCAAAACTTGCCGTTTTAGACGAGCCGGATTCCGGTATTGACTTTGCGTCAATGGAAGACATAGCAAACATGATTAAGACCATGAGGGAAAGAGGAACTACCGTTCTGATGATCACCCACAGGGAGGAGATTGCAGAGATTGCAGATAAGGCAACCCTAATGTGTGACGGCAAGGTTGTTCAGACCGGAGATCCCAAAGAGGTGGGTCAGAAGTTCAAAACAATGTGCGTCAAGTGTGAAGTCCGTAACCCGGAACTTGTAGGAGGTGAGTAATGGCAACAAAAAACGTTCTTGATACAGTTGCAAAGAAGTTTATCCAGATAGGCCTTCCAAAAGACCTCTTTGAGAGAAATAAATTCAACCTTTTAGTTGACAGGAACAAGATCATCGTTCGCTACCCGGCTCCCGGCGTAAGGTCTGAGGTTGTAGAGACCCCAACGGGAGTTAAGACAAAGGTTTACGTTGAGCCGGGAACAAAACTTGAGGAGCCTGTAACCCTCTGTTTCGGTGCCGCTGAAACGACGGAGGTTCAGACAACAGAGGGTGAAATTGTTGTTGGAGAGGGTGCCGACGTTAAGTTTCAGGTTTACGGCGCTATGGCAGAAGGTATCAAGCTTAAGCACAAGAACAAACTGAAGGTTAGGGTTGAGAAGAACGCAAGGTTTGAGTTCTTAGACCTTCACTACAACGGCGAGGATACCTTTGTTGAGCTTGACACGGAAACCGACGCCTACATAGGCGAAAACGCCTACTTCAGATCTGTCTTCAAGCAGACCAGGGGAAGGGCTGGAAAGGTGCGTATAGTCCTTAAGGCGCAGGTTGATAAGAAGGGCGTTGCGGTCTTTGAGACGAAGATGATAGGAAAGAAGGACGATGAGATATACGTTGAAGACGTGATTCACCTAAACGGTGAAGAGTCAAGAGGTATCTCAAAGAGCCGTATAATTGCTGTAGATGAGACAAAGGCCACATTCGTAGGTGAGACCTACGGAAACGCACCGAGATGCAGAGGCCACATAGACTGTTCAGAGGTTATAAGGGGAAAAGATGTAACGGTTAAGGCTGTTCCGGTTGTTGTTGTTAACGATGAGACTGCTAAGGTTACCCACGAGGCTGCAATCGGTAGTATAGATAAGAAGCAGCTTGAGACCCTTATGGCAAGAGGCTTAACAGAAGACGAAGCTGTAGATGTAATTGTTCAGGGAATGCTGAGATAAAAACTTTAAGAGGAGGAGGAACCATGAAAGTTCACGGACCAGAGCCAGAAGGCAAAAGGAAGCACACACCTGTAATTGAAGCTCCTGCAAAGGTCAAAAAGGGAGAGTGGTTTGAGGTAAGGGTTGTTGTAGGAAAGGACATTCCCCACCCCAACACAAAGGAGCACTGGATCTCCCACATCTCCCTCTGGGCTGGAGACTTTTTAGCAGGAAGGGCTGACCTTGAGCCTGAAAGGGCTGCTTCTGAAGTTGTCTTTAAAATCAAGCTTGAGGAGACAACAACACTTACAGCCCACGCTTACTGTAACCTTCACGGCCTGTGGCACAGCGAAGACGTTACAGTAGAAGTTGAGGAGTAACGTTTCTGGCGTCCCTTATTGGGGCGCCTTTCAACATCCTTTCGATATACTTCCCTATCAGGTCAAACTCAACATTTACTGTATCTCCTGTCCTTTTCCACTTTAGATTTGTGTTTTCGTATGTGTGTGGAATAACGGCGACAGAGAATGTGTCAGTTTTCAGAGAGGCAACGGTAAGACTTATTCCATCAATAGCGATAGAACCCTTCTCTATCAGGAGATGTGAAAACTTTTCAGGGAGCCGGAAAATAAACCTGTAGCTCTCTCCTTCCCTTTTTATTCCGGTTATCTTTGTTACAGTATCAACGTGTCCCTGAACGATATGGCCGCCAAATCTGTCTCCAATCTTTAATGCCCGTTCAAGGTTTACAGGCGTTTTGGGGCGGAGCTCCCCCAAATTACTCCTCTGAAGCGTCTCGTTTGAGACGAAGAATGAGAGGTACTCCTTCCCCATCTCAACAACGGTAAGGCAAACACCGTTAACGGCTACACTGTCTCCTATTTTAGTTCCCTCAAGAACTTTTGAGCACCTTACGGAGAGGAGAGCCCCCTTTCCGCCCTTCCTTATCTTCTTTACCGTTCCAACTTCCTCAATCAGCCCGGTAAACACCTCTTCTCCGGTTGGTAGAATTTTCAACCAATTATAGCTGGGAGGGAATATTGCGGATAGCCACGGTTGACATAGGGACGAACTCAACAAGGCTTCTCATAGCAGATGTTGAAAACGGAGAAGTTAAGCCTGTTTTAAAGGTTGGAAAGGTTACAAAGCTCGGGAAAGGCGTCAGAAAAACGAAAAAGCTTTCAGAGGAGAGCATAGAGAAAACCCTAACCGTTTTAAGAGAGTTTAAAGAGCTAATAGATAAGTTTGGAGCTGAAAAAATTGTTGCGGTAACGACAGAGGCGGCAAGGCTTGCCGAGAACTCAGATGAGTTTCTAAAAAAGGTAAAAGAGCTTGGTATAGAGCTCTCCGTCCTCTCAGACAGGGAAGAGGCGGAGCTTGTCTTCTGGGCAAACGTCAGCGCCTTTAAGCCTGAAGGCCGTGCAATGACCGTTGACCTTGGAGGAGGGAGTACCGAGATAGTCTACGGAACGGCGGAGAGAATTGAGTATCTGGAAAGTTTAAAGTTCGGAGTAGTTTTCCTTACAGAGAAGTTCTTAAAGTCTGACCCGCCTAAAGAGGAAGAGCTTTCTGCCCTTGAGGAGTTTGTGAGGAGGGAGCTCCTCAAAGTAAGAAATCGCGTTAAATTCCCTTTTGAGGTTTACGCCGTTGGAGGGACGATAACCTCCGTTGTTGCCATGGAAGAAGAGATGGAGGTTTACAGGCCAGAAATTGTTCACGGTTATAAGGTTTCAAGGGAGGTTATAGAAAAGTGGTATAAAAAACTTACTGGAATGACCGTTGACGAGAGGAAGAGAGTTAAAGGGCTCGAGGAAAACAGGGCAGATGTGATAATTCCCGGACTTGCCTTTTTTAAGGTATTTTGTGAAGTTTTTGATAAAGATTATTTGACTGTAAGTGAACTTGGACTACTTTACGGTTTAGCTTTAAAGGAGGCGAAGAGTTGAAAAGGATAGCTGTAGTTGGAACAGGATACGTTGGGCTTGTCTCTGGAGCCTGCTTTGCCTACTTAGGCCACAAAGTTATAGGCCTTGACGTAGATGAGGAGAAGATAGAGAGACTCAAAAAAGGAGAAGTTCCTATATACGAGCCCGGACTTGACAGGATACTTGAAAAGGCCATTGAGAACGGGAACATAGAGTTCACAACAGACTACGGCTATGCCGTTAAAAATTCAGACTACATCTTTATAGCCGTTGGAACCCCGTCCCGTGAAGATGGCTCTGCAGACCTTTCTTACGTTGAGAGCGCCTACAGGAGCATAGCCGAGCACATCTGCGAGGGAGACTTCAAGGTAATAGTCAACAAGTCAACAGTTCCCGTGGGAACGGGCCGCTGGGCAAAGGAGTTCATAGCCAATCTTTTAAGGGAGAGAGGGATAAAAGAGCCGGAGAAATGTTTTGACGTTGTCTCAAACCCTGAGTTCTTAAGGGAAGGAAAAGCTGTAGAAGACTTTATGAAGCCTGACAGAGTTGTAGTTGGAGCAGACAACAGAGACGTCGCAGGAAAAGTGGCCTCACTCTACGAAAAACTCCAACCACCAATTCTCATAACAGACCTTCCAACGGCGGAGATGATTAAATATGCCTCAAACGCATTTCTGGCAACAAAGATCTCATTCATAAACGAAGTGGCAAACATCTGTGAGAAGTTTGGAGCAGACGTAACAGTAGTTGCTAGAGGTATGGGTTTAGACCACAGGATAAGCCCCTACTTCTTAAGGGCTGGCTGCGGATTTGGTGGAAGCTGTTTCCCTAAAGACGTTAAGGCTTTGATACACACAGGAAAGACGGCAGGCGAGGAGCCCAAACTCCTTGAGGCGGTGATAGAGGTAAACGAGAGTCAGAAACTGAAACCTGTTGAGAAGCTCCTGAAACATGTTCCGGACCTTAAAGGGAAAACAGTAGCCGTCTGGGGTCTTGCCTTTAAGCCTGAAACAGACGACATGAGAGAAGCTCCGTCAATTCCGATAGTGAGGAGACTTCTTGAACTTGGAGCTACGGTTAAGGCTTACGACCCTGTGGCCCTTGAGAACGCCAAAAGAGTTTTCAGGGAAGACATTAAAAGGTTTGGAGATAGGCTGAATTTCGTTGAGGATAAGTATAAAGCCATTGAGGGAGCAGATGCTTTAATCCTCGTTACAGAGTGGGAGGAGTTTAAAGACGTTGATTTTGATAAACTTAAGGGCAAAGTTGTCATTGACGGTAGGAACCTCTGGGAACCTTCTGTCATGAAACAGATATGCACGTATGAAAGTATCGGGAGACCGTAATGAACATAACCAGTAAGAGAGATACCCTGAAAAAACTCTACTCTCCCTTTGGGTGGGTTCTGGCTAAGGCTAACGTTTCACCAAACTTTATAACCCTTATGGCCGTTATTTTCGGAACGCTTTCTGCTGTTCTCTACTTTGCCGGCCATCCGGTTATTGGAGCTTTTCTCCTCTTTGTCTCCGGAGTTCTTGACCTGTGCGACGGATACGTTGCCGTTAACAACAGAAAGGCCACAAAGTTCGGTGCAGTTTTTGACTGGATAGCAGACAAGTGGGTAGACGGCTTTGTCCTTGGAGCTGTTGCACTTAAGTACGCGAGCCCATGGGTTGCTCTCCTTGCAGTTGTTTCAACGATGCTCCACACCTTTATAAAACCTGTTGCCTACGCTGAAATTGGCTATCAGCAGAGGGAGATTGGGAAGATAAAAGACCCACTTGAGAACACAGGCTTCTTTGGAAGGCCTGAAACCTTTATAGTTCTCTTTACTGCTTCAATCCTTTACCCCATTAACCACAAGGTTCTGGCCTACGGTATTGAGTTTATAGCCGTCATGTCTTTCCTCTCACTTCTCCACAGGCTCTACTACCTTTACAAACGTTACGGGAATGAGTATGAGGTTTAAGATGGATAGACCTTACATTTTGATAGTTTCTGAAGTTACGATAGATGGCAAGCTTACCCTAGCTAAAGGGGTTTCAAGTAAAGAGATAATGAAGTTGATGGATGAAGAGGCTAATAAATACCTTCACCGCATAAGGGCTGAATGTGATGGGATAATGGTTGGGGCTAACACTGTTCGGATAGATAATCCCAACCTGACAGTTCGCTACGTTGAAGGAAAAAACCCCATAAGGGTTATTCCAACCTCTTCAGGGAATATTCCGTTAGATGCTAACGTTTTAAATACCAACGTTGCTCCAACGGTTATTGCCGTTTCTGAGAGAGTTCCCGCCGACAGGATAAAAGCCTTTAAGAAAAAGGGAGCCGAAGTTGTAGTTGCCGGAAAAGAGAGGATAGACTTTGTGGAGCTCCTCAAAAAACTCAAAAGTATGGGAATTGAGAAATTGATGGTTGAGGGGGGAAGCTCCGTCAACTGGGAGCTGATAAGAAACGACCTTGTTGACGAGATAAGGCTCATCCACCTTCCCGTTGTTGTTGGAGGAGACGACGTTCCCTCTTTAACCTCTGGAGAGGGTTTTAAGACCCTTGATGCCGTTAAGCGGTTCAGGATAAAAAGGGTCTTTCAGTGCGGCAATCAGGTAATCACTGAGTATTTAAGAAGCTGATATGTTTAAATACGTTCTGAAGCGCTTGCTTCAGATGATCCCGATAGTTATCGGGATGACCTTTGTCTCTTTTGTTGTTATAAAGCTCGCCCCAGGAGACTACCTTACACAGCTTGAGCTGAACCCGTCAATCTCAAAGGAGACTATTCAGGAACTCCGCCGTCTCTACGGTTTAGACCAGAACCTACTACTCCAGTATCTCCACTGGCTCAAAAACGCTCTAACGTTTAACTTGGGCTACTCCTTCGCCTACCACAAGCCGGTCTTAGACCTTATTAAAGAGAGGCTTTTAAACACTTTAGAGTTAACAGTTACCTCTTTTCTCTTCTCCTGGCTCATAGCCGTCCCACTTGGAATAGTTGCTGCCGTTTACAGAGGAAAGCTCTTAGACCGGCTTATCGTCTTTTTCTCCCTCTTTGGAATCTCCGTTCCCAACTTTTTCTTAGCCTTTATCCTCATGTATGTAGCTGCAAAAACAGGACTTTTCCCCATTGGAGGAGTTGTTTCTCAGAACTATGAAAGTCTTTCACTTCTTGGAAAAGTTTTTGACAGGCTCTGGCACATGGCAATTCCCCTAACTGTTCTTGTTATCGGAAGCATTGCAGGTCTTCTCCGTTTGGTTAGATCTACAGTTTTAGACGAACTAAACAAAGATTACGTTAAAGTGGCGATGGCCAAAGGGCTTCCCTACAGAAGGGTGGTCTTAAAACACGCATTCAGAAACGCACTGAACCCGTTTTTTACACTCATCGGTTTTGACATAGCCAATCTCCTCTCTGGTGCTGCACTCATTGAGATAATTACAGCCTGGCCGGGAATGGGAAGGCTCATGTTTGACGCTGTAATGTCTCAGGATCTGTTTGTTGTTATGGGATCCCTCTACATAGGCGGAATAATGTTGGTTGTTGGAAACCTTATAGCGGACGTTCTCTTAGCTCTCAACGACCCGAGAATAAGAGAAAGGGAAGTGGAGGGTAAGGTTGGCAGGTAAGTTCTTTAACTTCCTTGTTTCCCTCTACAGGAAGAGCTCCCTTGCTGCCTACTCCCTCGTTTTTCTCATCTTCCTCTACTTCGTTGCTATCTTTGCAGACTTTATAGCCCCCTACCCTTATGACATCCAGTTCCGCCACCACCCCTATCAGCCCCCAACTCCAATCCACTTCTTTGACGAGAAAGGCCACTTCCACTTAAGACCTTTTGTCTACGGCCACAAACTTATTGACCCTGTAGATAAGCTCTACACGGTTGACTATTCAAAGAAGTATCCGGTTGACTTCTTCGTTAGAGGCTATCCCCACTACCTGTTTGGCTTCATAAAGACAGATATCCACCTCTTTGGGGTTAAAGGTGGAGGTCACGTCTTCATTTTCGGAACGGACAGGCTTGGCAGAGACATCTTCTCAAGGCTTGTATACGGAACCCGAATCTCTCTGACTGTTGGCCTTGTTGGTGTTGCCATTTCGTTTACTCTGGGGCTTTTAATAGGCGGAACTGCCGGTTATTTTGGTGGAGTGATTGATACTGTCATAATGAGGCTTGTTGAGATACTGATGGCTTTTCCGGCATTCTACCTGATGCTTGCCCTAAGGTCTATGTTTCCCGTGGATATGCCAAGCGTTCTGGTCTTTATCGTTATTGTGGCAATCCTTTCACTCATCGGCTGGGCAGGGCTTTCAAGGGTTATAAGAGGGATGGTTCTCTCTATCAGGGAACTTGATTACGTAAAATTTGCAAGGGTTCTCGGCGGAAGTCACCTCTACATAATATTAAAGCATGTTATACCTTCTACCTACTCCTACGTTATAATTGCCGCAACTTTAAGTATTCCGGGCTACATTTTGGGAGAGGCCGCATTAAGCCTTATAGGCCTTGGTGTTCAGGAGCCGTTTCCTTCCTGGGGAAACATGCTCTCCGAGGCCAGTAACGTTCACGTTCTTTCGGCTTACCCCTGGGTTCTTGTGCCAGGTATTGCAATCTCTTTAGTTATTATTGCCTTTAATCTTTTAGGAGACGGACTGAGAGACTACTTTGACGTAAAGTTAGAGAGGTGAGATGCTCTACCTTTTGCTCTACAAAGCCCTTGGAATAACGCTCTTTAAATACATAACATTCAGGAGCATCTACGCAGCCCTCACTGCAATGTTCGTCGGCTTTTTCCTCTATCCCTACTTTGAGAAGAAGCTGAAAGATTTGCAGTTCAGACAGACAATTAAGGAGTATCTGCCCGAAACCCATAAGAAAAAGCAGGTTCCAACTATGGGAGGGCTTCTCATCATAACGGCCCTTCTTCTCTCAATTCTCCTCTGGAACAATCTTTTAAACAGGTTCATCTGGGTGGTTATCTTTGTTATTGTAGGCTTTGGAGTTATAGGGTTTATAGACGACTACGTTAAGGCTAAACTCAAAAACCCTGAGGGGATTCCTGAAAAGGCCAAATTCCTTTCCCAGCTTTTCCTTGCAACAGCAGTAGCACTTTTTCTCTACTTTTCCGGTTTCTCCACAGAGCTCTACTTCCCCGTCTTTAAAAACCTCCACTTTGACCTTGGCTGGTTCTTTATTCCCTGGGCAGTTTTCATCATTGTTGGAGCCTCAAACGCCGTTAATATAACAGACGGCCTAGATGGTCTTGCAATTGGCCCTGTTATCACTACTGCCTTGGTCTTTACCGTTTTTGCTTATGTTGCAGGAAACGTAAAACTTGCAACTTACCTCCACATCCCTTACGTTCCCGGTGCAGGAGAGCTTGCCATCGTCTGTTCTGCTCTGATAGGGGCTTCTCTTGCGTTTTTGTGGTTTAATGCTTACCCTGCTGAGGTTTTTATGGGAGATGTGGGTTCGCTTTCGATGGGAGCTCTCCTTGGAACTGTTGCTCTGCTAACAAAGCAAGAGTTTATTCTTGCAATTGCTGGAGGTATATTCGTTCTCGAAACATGTTCTGTAATTATCCAGCGCTACTACTTTAAATACACAAAGAAGAAGTATGGCAAAGGCAAAAGGATTTTTAAGATGGCACCTCTTCATCACCATTTTGAGAAGATGGGATGGGAAGAGCCGAAAATTACTGTTCGTTTCTGGATAATTTCTGTTATTCTCGCTCTTCTTTCTCTGAGTATGTTGAAGATTCGCTGATAGCGATTCCTGCAGCTTTAAGAATTTTTATTACGGATTTATCTTTTAGTCTGCATGGAGATTTAACGTTGAATCTGTCAACTTTCTCTATTATGCCCATTTCTCTGAGAATTGTTGCATGTTGTGAGAGGAGAGGTTGCGGAACTCCAAGTTCCTGTCTTATCTCTTTGGGCTTTTTGGGACCTTCAGCTAAAGATACTATTATTCCTATTCTTATTGGGTTTGAGAGGATTTCAAACAGCTTTGCGAAATTATCATATTTTTTATACTTTTTTTCGCAAGCTTCAGACATTGACACCTCCTATCCTCAACAACTCAATTTTAGCATAGGAGCTTAAGGAAATGCTGAAACGCTTAAGAGAAGACATCCAGACTGTTTTTGAGAGGGATCCAGCAGCAAGAAGTGTTTTAGAGGTTCTCCTCTGCTATCCAGGTCTTCACGCCATTTGGTTTCACAGAGTTGCCCACTGGCTCTGGGAACACAATTTAAAAACTCTTGCACGCCTTGTTTCACATATTTCCCGATGGCTTACGGGTATAGAAATTCACCCTGGGGCAAAAATAGGAAGGAGGTTTTTCATAGATCACGGAATGGGAGTTGTTATTGGGGAGACGGCGGAAATAGGGAATGATGTAACACTTTACCATCAGGTTACCCTTGGGGGAACAAGCACTAAGAAGGGGAAACGTCATCCAACCATAGGTAATAACGTTGTTATAGGTGCTGGAGCTAAGATTTTGGGTCCTGTTAAAGTGGGAGATAACTGTAAAATCGGTGCCAATTCCGTTGTAATAAAGGATGTTCCTCCTAATTCTACTGTTGTTGGGATACCCGGTAAGGTTGTAAAGAGGGACGGAATAAAACCTACCAAAGTTGACCTTGAACACGGTCAGCTTCCTGACCCTGTTATGGAAACTCTGAAACAAATGCTTACTATTATTCACGATCTGGAGCTTGAGGTTAAAAGTCTTAAGAAGAAGGTTAAAGAATAATGGTGAGAATTCTTATTCTGTTTTTTCTCTTTACTTTTAATGCTCTTGCAGTTGTTCCCGAGCCGGAGAAGGAGTATTTTACTGTTCAGATCGCTTCCTTCAGGAAGAAAGAGGATGCTTTAAAAGTCCTGAAGACTGTTAAGGATTTACCGTTTGCCCGTATATCTTACAGAGCTGGAAGGTATAAGGTTAGAATTGGTTTCTTTGGCTCTATTCAAGAAGCTAAGGACTTTGTTAAGAATGAAATAGAGAGCAGGATAGAAGATTACTATATAACGAAGATTAGATTTTCTCCCAAAAATGTTTTTTTTGCTGAAAAAAATGACTTTGCTTCTAATGAAAATTCCAATCATTCCAGTTCCGAGAAAAAGAATAGTTCACCTGAACCTGAAAATGAAAAAGTTACTTTGGATGTTTCAGGAGATGGTTCTGATAAGAAATGTAATGGTGCTTTGAATTCAACAGAAAATAGTTCGGAGAGCTCCGAGTTGGAACTTACTGTTCAGGAAAATGAAACTATGTTGGAAACAGGCGACTTTTGCGAGGGAAGTTCTTCTGAAGCAGAGAAGGGCCTAGAAAATGTAACTTCTTCAACTTTAACAAAAGAAGATAAGAGGAAGGGAAGCAGCTTAGAGGATAGCTCAGATAGTAACAGTTATAACTTTTTTCTGGTTCTGGTATTGTTGCTATTTCTTTTTTTTGGGTTTAAGTGGAGAAAAGGAGTCCCTTCTAAAGATCTGGAGAAGATTGTTGTTAAACTTGCCCAGGAAGGAAAGTGTGAAGAACTGATGGAAATGGTTCTTCCACTTCTCTCTGTTCAAAGGGAGAACACGTTCCTCAGGAAGTCAGTAGCAGACTGTTATTTAAAACGGGGCAAGCTTCTCGAGGCTGCTTCCTTTTATGAGGAGATTGGGGAAATTCTGGAGAGGAAGGGGTTTTCAGTTCTTGCAAGTGAATTTAGGGAAAAAGCTGAAAAGCTCTACGAGAAAGAGTTTGGGAGGAGGGGATAGTTCCCCTCCAGGGTTTATTTAAGTTCCTTCTTCTGTTGCTTGAGGAACGGCATCATTTCTCTGAGTTTCTTTCCAACTTTCTCTATTGGATGTTCTGCTTCTGTTTTTCTGTAAGCGTTAAGAACCGGGTAGTTTGCCTGAGCTTCCAGGACAAACTCCCTTGCAAATTCTCCTGTTTGAATTTCTTTGAGGATCTTTTTCATGTTTTCTTTAACTCTTTCATCAATGACCTTGGGGCCTCTCGTGTAGTCTCCATATTCAGCAGTATCAGAGATTGAATACCTCATTCCTGCAAGGCCGTGCTGGTAAATGAGGTCAACGATGAGTTTGAGCTCGTGGAGACATTCAAAGTAGGCAACTTCCGGCTGGTATCCCGCTTCAACAAGTGTCTCAAATCCGGCCTTAATGAGGGCAGCAGTTCCACCGCAGAGGACTGCCTGCTCTCCGAAAAGGTCAGTTTCTGTCTCTTCCTTGAAGGTTGTCTCTATAACTCCAGCCCTTGTTGCTCCAATTCCCTTAGCGTAGGCAAGGGCGATGTCAAAAGCTTTTCCTGTTGCGTCCTGATGGACTGCCACAAGTGCCGGAACGCCTGCTCCTTCAAGGTAAGTCCAGCGAACCAGATGGCCAGGGCCTTTGGGTGCAACCATAAATACGTCAACGTCCTGGGGGGGAACTATCTGGTTGAAGTGGATGTTAAAGCCGTGGGCGAAGGCTAAAGCCTTTCCGGGCTCAAGGTTTGGCTTAACGGCCTCTTCGTAAACTTTCTTTTGAACCGGGTCTGGGAGGAGGAACATGATAACGTCTGCCCTTTTTGCTGCCTCTTCGGGAGTTAAGACTTCAAAGCCGTCTGCTTTTGCCTTCTCTGCAGATTTTCCAGATCGTAAACCAATAACAACCTCTATTCCGCTGTCTCTGAGGTTGAGGGCGTGGGCGTGTCCCTGGCTTCCGTAACCAAGGATTGCTACGGTTTTACCTTTTAAGTAATCGAGGCTTGCGTCTGAGTCGTAGTAAACTTTTGCCATTGCTACCTCCTATATTAACTATTCTTTTTGTTCTCCAAAGGTTTCTCCGTGGAGAGCTCTCACCATTGCAACTCTTCCGGTTCTTGCCATTTCCCTTATTCCCATCGGTTTTATAAGCTCTAAGAAGGCGTCAACCTGTTCTTCGTCTCCGGTAAGCTCTACCGTGTAGGTGTCTTTTGAGACGTCAACAACCTGAGCTCCAAATATCTCAACTAACCTCATTACCTCTTCTTTCTTCTCAGGGGTTTCAACGTTGATCCGAACGATGAGGAGCTCCCTGTCGAGCTTCTTCTTATCGGTTAAATCCCTGACTTTAAAGACGTCAATTATTCTTCTCAGCTGTTTAACTATCTGTTCTATCGTGTGCTCGTCTCCCTTTGCAACCATTGTTATCCTTGAGATTGTAGGATCTTCTGTGTGGCCAACGTTCAGGCTCTCTATGTTGTAACCACGGGAGCTAAAGAGCTCAATTATCCTGGCCAGAGCTCCCGGCTGGTTCTCAACTAAAACGCTGATTATGTGCTTTCTATGATCGCACTTCCTGTCCATCTCAACCTCTTAAACCGCTTTCTTTTCCTTCTTCTTGCCGTAGTTGGGAAGTATCATCTCGTGGAGAGCTCCACCCGGCGGAACCATGGGGAAGACGTCTTCTTCTCTGTCTACGATAAAGTCTATAACAACAGGCCTGTCGTCTATTGCCATTGCCTCTTTAAGAACAGCTTCAACCTCAGCTGGCTTTGTTGCTCTTAATCCTACTCCTCCCATGGCCTCAACTAACTTTACAAAGTCTGGCTGGACGTCTAAATGAACCTGGGAGTAGTTCTTCTGGTAAAAGATTCCCTGCCACTGGCGAACCATTCCGAGGAAGCCGTTGTTTATGATTGCAACCTTTATCGGTATGTTGTAGTGAACTGCTGTAACTATCTCCTGCATGTTCATCTGGAAGGAGCCGTCTCCTGATATGCAGAAGACCGTTTTGTCGGGTCTTCCAACCTTTGCTCCTATCGCTGCGGGAACGCCGAATCCCATGGTTCCAAGTCCGCCGGAGGTTACCAGCTGCCTTGGGAACCTGAACTTATAATACTGGGCAACCCACATCTGGTGCTGGCCAACGTCCGTTGTGATTATTGCCTCTCCTTTCGTAACTTCCCAGATCTTCTCTATTACAAACTGAGGCTTTATCACCCTATCGCTTGGCTCATACCAGAGGGGATATCTCTCTTTCCAGCTTCTAACTTTCAGAATCCACTTCTCCCGAGCAGCGTAGAATTCTCTGTTCTTGGCTACCTGCTTCTCAACTTCGGGGAGGAGCTCCTCCATAACGAGCTTTGCGTCTCCAACTATCGGTATGTCGGCGTGTCTGTTCTTTCCTATCTCTGCGCTGTCAATGTCTATGTGAATTACTTTGGCGTTTGGAGCAAACTCTGAGAGTTTGCCTGTAACCCTGTCGTCGAACCTTGCTCCAATTGCGATTATCAGGTCGCTTTCCTGAATGGCCATATTGGCGGCGTAAGTTCCGTGCATTCCGAGCATTCCAAGGAAAAACGGGTGGTTACCCGGAACAGCGGTAAGCCCCATAAGGGTTGCCGCCATCGGAATGTTTGCAACCTCTGCCATTTTCACGACGAGGTCTGAAGCGCCGGAAGAGACAACGCCTCCTCCTATGTAGAGAATAGGCCTTTCGGCAGAGGCTATCGCCTTTGCAGCTCTCTTTATTTGACCGGGATGCCCTTTTAATACCGGTTTGTAGCTCCTTATCTGGACGGGAGTTTTGTATTCCTCTTCAAAGAAGTCTGTAAGTTCTCTTGTAACGTCTTTTGGAAGATCAACTAAAACTACCCCTGGCCTTCCAGTTCTTGCTATGTGGAAGGCCTTTTTAACTGTGTCTGCGAGGTCTTTGACGTCTTTTACCAGGAAATTGTGTTTAGTTATTGGTCTTGTTATTCCGACTGTGTCGACTTCCTGGAACGCATCGTTTCCAATCATAAAAGTTGGAACGTTTCCCGTAAAGGCAACTACTGGAACAGAATCTATCTGAGCTGTTGCAAGACCTGTAACAAGGTTCGTTGCTCCAGGTCCTGATGTTGCAAAACAAACTCCCACCTTACCTGTTACTCTGGCGTAACCGTCTGCCGCGTGAGCGGCTCCCTGTTCGTGGCGGGTCAGGTAGTGTTTCAGTGGTGTAAATGGTAGTCTGTCGTATATGTCCAGGACTGCTCCGCCTGGGTATCCGAATATCTTTTCAACTCCTTCGAGCTCCAAAGCCCTGAGGAGAATTTCTGCTCCTGAAAGTTTCATTATGCTCCTCCTGCTTCGTGTAATTGGGAATAATAGCACAAAGGAGCTTTTACTCCTATATTGATTTTCACTCTCAGTAGAGGAGGGAAAGCTTTTGATAGTTGAGCGTTTAGCTTATAAAGAAGCCTTAGATGTTTTCCTCTCCCTGTCTGAGGCTGGTTACCCTGTTAAGCTTTTCCTCGATTCTGCAAACGTGAACGGTAAGACTGGCAGGTTTTCAATTATATGTCTGGGAGTTGAGGATGAACTAGTTTTGAAGGATAGTCCTGGAGCCTTTGAGGAGCTTTATCTTTTCTTCTTGAAGTATGCCGAGAAGTATAGAGTTCAGGATCTTCCGTTTGGAATATACGGTTATGTTTCTTATGATGTTAACCGCTTTATAGAGGATGTTCCTTCGCCTTTTGTTGATGATTTAAAGCTACCGGATATCCATTTTTTTTTGCCAAAACAGTCTTTGATTTTTGACAATTTGAAGAAAGAGGTTTATTTGGTTTCTCTTGATGGTTCTCTGGATGTTGATAGTTTGCCGAAATATAGGCAGAAGAGTTACTCTTCTGTTTTTTTCAAGACAAACATGGATAAAGACTACTTTACATATGCTGTTGGGAAGATAAAGGACTATATAGCTTCTGGAGATTCTTTTCAGGTTAACTTCTCTCAGCGGATAGATGTTCTGTTTGAGGGAAGTTTTGTGGAACTTTACAGAAGGCTCAGGAATTTGAATCCTTCTCCGTTTTCGTTTTTCTTCCAGCTTGGAGAGTTTACTGCCGTATCCTGCTCTCCTGAGAGGCTTGTTAGAGTAGAAGGAAATTTTGTCGAGACAAGGCCGATAGCGGGAACCAGAAGAAGAGGAAGGACAGAGAGAGAGGACAGGGAGCTTGAGAAGGAACTCTTTTTGTCTGAGAAGGAGAGAGCTGAGCATGTTATGCTTGTAGATCTTGAAAGGAACGATCTTGGGAAGATCTGTGAGTTTGGAACGGTTGAGGTTGATGAGCTTATGGTTCCTGAATACTATTCCCATGTTATCCATATAGTTTCGAACGTTAAAGGGGTTTTGAAAAGTGGAGTTAGAAACGTTGATGTCCTGAAGGCTCTTTTTCCTGGAGGAACAATTACGGGAGCTCCCAAAGTGCGAACAATGGAAATTATTGCAGAGCTTGAACCGACCAGGAGAGGGCTCTACACGGGTTCTGTTGGCTACATGGCTTTTAACGGAAATATGGACTTCAATATTGTTATCAGAACGCTTCTCTTTAAGGGGAATTTGGGAACCCTTCAGGTGGGAGCTGGCATTGTTTGGGATTCCATTCCTGATAGGGAGTTTGAAGAAACCCTCCACAAAGGGAGGGCCCTTCTGGAATCTCTTGGAATTGAGTTCTGAAGGTTACTCTTCGGATTCGGCTTCTTCCTCTTCTTCTCTTCTTCTTGTTGGTTCTAAGAGCTGTGCAAGTTCAGCAACAGTGGAGTTTTCCAGTTTTTCCTCGATAATAAGCCTTATTAACCTGTTGAGTTTCTGTTCGTTGTTTCCAGCAACACCCAGAAGGATGAAATAGAGCCTTTTTGGTATTGAGAGCCTTACAACCCTGTTTGCCCTTTTTCCTGCTTTTCTTCCTCTTGCCATTTTTACCTCCAGAATTTCTGTTCGTTTAAAAATATTTTAGCACATTTTCAGGAGATTTTTGAAAATTTTTTCGAATTTAAAGGATTCTTCTTCCTAAAATATCGTGCAGATGAATGATACCGGTTACTTTTCCTTCATTGTTGACTATCGGTAAAACGGTAATTTTGTTCTCTTCCATGATTTTAAGCGCTTCCTCTGCAAAGAGATCTTCCTTAATGACTTTTGGTTTTTTGGTCATTATCTCTTTGGCTCTGGAGTTGAGGTCAAATCCCCTTTCGAAGGCTCTTCTAAGGTCGCCGTCGGTTATTATTCCCTTCAGGTTACCAGTTTCGTCTATAACCAGTGTTGCTCCTAACTTTTTTGACGAGATTTCATAGATGACTTCTTTTACGGAGGAGTTGAGATTTACTCTTGGTATCTCTTTGCCCCTCCTCATTAGCTCTTTTACTTTTGAAAGCCTTATTCCGAGTTTTCCTCCTGGATGGAGCCGTTTAAAGTCTCTATCTGTAAAGCCTTTTAGTTTCATAAGTGCTGCTGCAATGGCGTCGCCAACGGCAAGGGTTGCGGTTGTTGAAGTTGTTGGAGCGAGGTTTAAAGGACAGGCTTCTTTGTGGACGTTTAGGTTGATAACGACATCTGAGAGTCTTGCAAGGGATGACTGAGGGTTGCTGGTTATGGCAATAACAGGTATTCCAAAACTCTTTATAATGGGAATTATCGATAGGAGCTCCTGAGTTTCTCCACTGTTTGAAACAGCAATTACTGTATCTTCTCCTCTAACCATTCCTAAGTCGCCGTGGGCTGCATCTGTTGGATGGAGAAAAAAAGCCGGGGTGCCTGTGCTGGAAAGGGTTGCTGCTATTTTTTTGCAGATAAGCCCTGATTTCCCCACTCCTGTTAAAACAACTCTTCCTTTTGTTTTTGAAAGAAGTTCTACTGCTTTAACGAAGTTCTCATCAAGAATTTTCGCCAGCTTCTGAAGGGCCTCTGCTTCCTCCTCTATTACTCTCTTTCCTTCCTTCAGTATTTCCATTAAGCCTCCAGAGAACGTTTTCCTTATACCTCTCTTCGTTGAACGGGTTTTCCAGCCACTGTTGCGGGAATTTTTTTATCCAGCTGTTCAGGTTTCTGATTCTTTTTCTGTTTGTAGGGTGATCCATGAAGAGCTCTGTTATGCCGGTTGGTTTGAACTTCGTTAGCTTGTCCAGTATTTCTATTGTCTCAACCGATGCAACAGGATTCCATCCTGCCTTTCCTGTGAAGTAGGCTCCCATTGCATCTGCCTCGAATTCTTCTTTTCGGCTATATCCTGCAATAACTATCTGGTATAGAACCTTCAGAACTTCAAGTTCAACTTGAGACAGGTTTTTATCTCCCAGAGTTAGTGAAAGGAGGAAGTTTATTCCGTATATGACCTGAAGCCTTCTTATGGCGTGTCTTCCGACTATGTGACCTGTTTCGTGTCCTAAGACGAAGGCAAGGTCAGCCTCATTTTTAAGGTGCTTTAACAGCCCGGTGTATATGTATACCCAGCCTCCTGGCAGAGAGAATGCATTTAGCTTGGGGCTTTCTATTACTTTGTAGTGGTAGGTTATGTCATACCTTCCCGAAACTGCGGCTATTTTCTGTCCAACTTCGTTGACGTAACTGTTTATTACCGGATCTTTACAAAGTTTGGCTTTTTTCTCAACTTCTCTTGCTGCAGCTCTTCCAAGAGCAACTTCCTGGGAGGCAGGAATAAGGATAAGTGAGGTTTCTCCAAACGGAGAGGTTCTTACTACTCCACATGCAAAGAGGAAGAGAGTTAAAACGAGGATTACCGGTAGAACATATATTCTTCTCATAGCAGACTAATTTTACTACGGAGAGCGGTTTGAAACAGCAGCCTGGTTTTGACCTTTCCTTAACCCAACAGCTGAAGCTGACTCCTTCGCTGGTTCTCAGTTTACAGCTGCTTCAGCTTCCTCTGGTTTCTCTTGAGGAGTTTGTCAGGAACGAGATTGAGTCCAATCCCCTTATTGAGCTGGATGAAGAATCTTCTTCTTCCGGAGCTGACTCCGAGCCTGAAGAGAGTTTTGATTTTGTTTTTGAGGGAGGAAACGTTTTCCTTCCTGAAGATGAGAGGGGAACTGTAGTTCCCTCAAAAGAGAGCCTTTACAGTAAGGTTAAAGAACAGGTGTTTTTAGAGTTTGATGGTAAGGAGAGGGAAGTTGCCCTTTACATTTTGGAAAACCTTGATTGTAGAGGTTTCCTTACTTTAAGTGCTGAAGAGATAGCTTTGAAAACAGGCGTTTCAGTGGAGTTTGTAGAGAAGGTCAGGGAGCGATTTAAAAGATTGAGTCCCGTTGGCTGCGGCTCTTATTCCCTTAAAGAGCTCCTTCAGGTTCAGCTTGAGGAGATGGGAGCTCCCCCGAAACTTATCAGATCCCTCTCTTTCTTAGAGCATATATCGTCTCCCTCAACTTTCAGGGCAAAGACAAACCTGACAGAAGAGGAGTTCAACACCCTCGTTTCATACCTTAGAAGGTGTGATACCCGGCCTGGAGAGGAAGGTGATTTCAACGCCTCTGTAAAACCTGATGCAAGAGTCTGGCTTGAGAAGGGGGATGAGGTTAAGGTTGAAGTTCTTTCACCTTCTTTTTTTAACTTTAGGATAAACACTTACTACATCAAACACGCTTCCCGTGAGGAGTTAAAAAGGTTTATCCAGGAAAAGTATCAGAGAGCTCTCTGGCTCAGAAGGGCTATCGATCAAAGGAGGGAAACCCTTGAAAAGGTTTTAAAAGCCCTCTTTGAGAGCCAGAAAGAGTTTCTTAAGGATGGAAAAACATTAAAACCTATGACGCTTTCAGAACTTGCTTCCTCCCTGTCGCTTCACGAATCCACTGTAAGTAGAGCTTTAAAGGATAAGTTAGTAGAAACGCCTTTTGGAATTTACCCTGCAAAGTTTTTCTTCAGAAAGTCTGTTCGTTTCTCCTCTTCTGATGATGTAAAAGAGGCGATAAGGGAGATTATTGAGGGTGAGGATAAAAGAAAACCTTACAGCGACAGTAAGATAGCTCAGCTTCTAAAAGAGAGAGGGTTTAAGGTTGCCAGGAGAACTGTAGCAAAGTATAGGGAGGAAATGGGAATACCGGGGGCCTTCAAGAGGAGGGTAAAGTAGCCATGAAGTATCTTCTTGAGAAGTTAAAAGGAGAGATGGCAGGAGAGTGGAAAGATCTTCTTTTATACGTGGAAAATAACTCAGAAAGGCTTCCAAATCCCAAAAGAGCTCTTATCTACCTTGAAAAGCTTTACACAGCTTTGAAGGGAGAGCTTCCCACAGAGATAAAGGGAGACTTCCTCTACCATCTGATTGAGCTGTTTTCCGCTTCCCGCTTCCTTGCAGACTTTCTGGTAAGACACGTGGAGCTCCTTCCCAAACTCAAAACCTTATACGTAAAACGGCTGCTTCCTGGGGAGTTTGTTTTTACTCCGTCTTCTGACGATAGAAGGTCGTTTATGGATGAACTCAGGGTTTTTAAGCACCTTCACATGGCCAGGGTCGTTTTGAGAGACATTCTTAATCTCTCTCCTTTTCAGGAACTTGTGAGAGACGTTACTCTGATTCACGATGCCTGTATAAAGGCTGCCTACAGTTTTGCTTATTTCCAGCTAATTAAGCGCTACGGGGAGCCTACTTCAGCGTTTGTGGTTGTAGATATGGGTAAGGCAGGGGGCTTTGAGCTTAACTACTCCTCAGACGTAGACCTTATTTACGTTTATGGGAGTCGTTACGGGAAAACCTCTGGGGGCAGTTACGGGGAGCTCCACAACCATGATTTCTTCACCCTCCTTGCACAGGAGATAACAGAGCTCCTTTCTCAGAAGACTTTGGAATGGGTGTGTTGTTTCGTTGATACGCGTCTCAGGCCCAACGGGACTATGGGGCCTCTGGTTAACGATATAGAAGCCCTTGAACAGTATTACACGGCTGTTGCGAGGCCGTGGGAGAGGTTTGCGCTTTTAAAGGCTCGCCCTTCTGCCGGTGATGTGACGGGAACGGGTATAGAGTTTCTTAAACTTGCCAGGGCTTTTGTTTTCAGGAAGTATGTTGATATCTCTCTCATTGAGGAAGTTCTCAGATTAAAGGAGATGATAAAGGCGAAGGTAAGGAAAAAGGGGAGCAGAATAGACCTTAAGCTGGGAATGGGAGGAATCAGGGAGGTTGAGTTTATCGTTCAGGCGTTTCAGCTCATATATGGTGGTAAGTTCCCTAAAATCCGATCCAGAAACACCCTTGTTGCCCTAAGAAGGCTCTTTCGCTGGGGTTTTTTAACAAAAGAAGAGTTTGAAGATCTCAGGAACTCCTATCTCTTTCTGAGACGGTGTGAACACATGCTCCAGATAACAGAGTTCCGCCAGACTCAAACGTTTCATCCAGAAAGTGAAGAAGCCCTTGAGCTTGCCAGGAAGATGGGGTTTAAGGATAGAGAGGAGTTCCTCAGAGAGCTTTATAGAGTTATGAAAACGGTTAACTACCACTTTAACAAATTCTTCCCCACAGGAGACAGGAAGACCCTTTCCTCATACGAAGTTGAGGATCTTAAAGCTTTGAAATTTGGAAATCCAGAAGAGGTTAAACGGTTAATAGACGTTCTCCTTTCCCTTAGGTCTTTACTCCCTGAGGAGAGAAGCAGGATTGATACTGCAGGAGATAGGCTGGTCAGGCTTCTCCTTACAGTTCCATCTCCTGTTTCTGCCCTGAAAAACCTCATTACATTCCTTGAAAGTGAAGAGGGAAAGCTCTTTTTCTTCTCCTACCTCTCCCATGAGAATGTTGTAAAGCTGCTTTTATACCTGCTATCAACTAAAGATTTCTTCATTTCCCGTTTCAGGAAGACTCCCGAAATACTGGATTACATTTTCCGTCCTGATCTTATAGAAAATCCGGTTACTGTTGATAGATTTAGGGAACTCCAGTCAGAACTTAACAACCTCCAGCTTGCAAAGAATGTTTTCGAAGTCGTTACCATTCTCAGGTTAAGGCTTGGTAGAACGGAGATTGAGGAGTTCCTTGCCGAGATAACTTCTGTATGTGATGGAGTTCTGGAAGAGGTTTACAAAGAGATATCTCCCTCCTTTTCTCTCTCTTCCCTTGGTAAACACGGTAGTAGAGAGATGAACGTCAGTTCCGATTTAGACCTTCTCTTTATAGCCTCCGAGTCTTCTCAGAAGAACAGCAAAGAGGCGGTTGAGCTGATAAAGAGGATGGAGGAACTTGGTTATGAAGTGGATACCCGTTTAAGACCCTTTGGGGAAAAGGGAGAGCTGGTTTTTACAGTTGACTACCTGAAGAAGTATTTTCGGGAGACTGCAAGACTCTGGGAGAGGCTTGCTTTTACAAGATTTCGCTTCCTCTTTGGTTCTCTGAAACATGAGGTTGAGGAAGCTGTAGCAGAGTTCCTCTTTGGAAAACCTTTAGATAGGGAAACGTTAGACGGGATTGTTTCTATGAGGGAACGCCTTGAAAAGGAACTGGGAAGAAAAGAGCAGCTGAAGTATGGGGCTGGAGGTATTGTGGATCTTGAATTTATCTCCTACACCTATCAGCTCTACTCAAGGAGGTGGCTGAGGCATACCCTCGATTCACTGAGGGCTTTGACAGAAGAGGATGTCCGTTTCAGAGAAGGGGAGGAGCTTTATAGGGAGCTCCGCCGACTTGAAACAGACTCAAGGCTTTTCGGCAGGCCTGCGTTATCCGATGATAGAATAGACGACCTGAAGAGGAAAGTTCGTTCCTTCTACCTGGGGTTTGTGGAATGGATGAGATCAAGAGTTTAGAGGAGTATGCACAGGAGCTTGTGGAGTGTATAAGAGACCAGTATGAGAACTTCTTTTACAGAGGATACGACGACCTTCCGATAATAAAGGAATGGTATACTCTTGGGATAGAGCCCCACTACGTCCTCATGGCTCTGGCGGAAGAGAATATTCCAGATAGGTTTACCTTTGGAGATGTCAGGGAGCCCGTAAAAAGGTGGTTTTTTAGGGAGTGTAGAAAGGAAGCAGAGGAAGCCAGGAAGAGCTTTTCGAAAGAAACGCTTCCGCATAACAGGATAGAGAAGTTGTATAAGATTGTTAAGTCGGTTCTGATAGAACTTAACTTCAACGACTTTTCAATTGCATACAAAATACTTTCTCTCCGTGAGTATCCCAACCTGTTTGAGGTTGAGAAGAGTTTGAAAGAAATAGAAGATCAGTTTTACGCCCTTTTAGAGTCTCACTCTCCCCACGTTGAGGAGTGTAAAGCCAGAATCAGGAAGCAGCTTGATCCCTATTCCGTTTACTGGAGCAGCAAAATCTACAAGCTTACAGCCAGGACACTTCTCAGGGACTGCTTAAAGAAAGCACATGGAATTCCAGAATTCTCAGCTGTATAAACTCTTAGATTATCCCCGTGGAAATCCTGAAGAGGGGAAGAAGAGGTTTAACCTTCTTAACTCTTACGGGGTTCGGAATCTCTCTTTTGTCGCGAAAGGTTATCGGGGAATTGTTCTTAAAGGAGAGCTTTACGGTAAGCCGGTTGCGGTGAAGCTCCCCCGTTCTGACGTTCCCAAGCAGAACCTTCCTGAGAAGGAGTGTGCCTTTTTGAAGCATCTCGATAAATGTTTAAAGGAAAAGAATCCCGCTCCTTCTCCTTTGCTGTGCACTTCCGATTTTTTAGTTGTGGAGTGGATAGAGGGGATTCCGCTTTCAAAGGCTTACAGAGTTTTCGGTAAACCCGTTATTCTCTTTGCCCTTGAAAGCTGTTACCTACTTGACTCCTGTGGCGTTGAGCACTCCGAAATAAAGGGAGAGAAACACCTAATCTATGACGGAAAGAGAGTCAGGATTATAGACTTTGAAAGCGCAAAGTTTAAAGATAAGCCCAGGAACCTCCTTCAGTTTATCGGTTATCACATTCTCAGAAGAAAGGAGCTTTTAGAGGAGTTTGGTGTTGATAAAGGGGAGCTCCTTTCCCTTATCGATCGATACAAGGAAAATCCGGCTGGGGTTTTCCCGAAAATAGTTGCTCTCTTTGACAAATAGTTCCCCTTGCCTATAATTCCCTTATCAAACTTTTCCCTCTCTGGAGGTGGAAATTGTCAACAAAGAGGACTTACCAGCCGAGCAGGCTTCATGGTAAAAGGGTTCACGGTTTCAGAGCTCGTATGAAGACAAAGAGCGGCCGTGAAATACTCAGGAGGCGCAGGAAGAAGGGGCGCTGGAAACTTACGGTAAGCGACGAGTGGAAGAGAAGATAAGGTTTACTTTCCGGCCTTTCGAGAGGTTAAAGAGCCAGAAAGAGTTTGAAAGAGTGTTTGCCCACGGGAAGAGCCTTGGCGGTTCTACCGTGGCTTTTTATTTTTGCCCGAACAATCTGGAGTATCCGCGGGCGGGTTTCATAGCCTCAAAGAGGGTTTCAAAGAGAGCTGTTGACAGAAACAGGGCTAAAAGGCTTATGAGGGAAGTTTTCAGACTCAACAAACACAAACTTAAACCTGTTGATCTTGTTTTCATAGCCCGGAAGGGAATTTTAGGGAAGAAGTATCAGGAAGTGGAGAGGGATTTCCTGAGACTTGCAGAGAAGGCAGGTATTTTGAGAGAGGAGTAAGTTGCTGAAACAGGTTGTAATTTCTGCCATAAAGTTTTATCAGAAGTTCATCTCTCCCCTGACTCCCGGTTCCTGCCGGTATTACCCGACCTGCTCTAGCTACGCAGTTATGGCTGTAGAAAAGTATGGCGTTTTTAAGGGTTTGATAAAGTCTTTCTGGAGAATTTTGAGGTGCAACCCCTTTTCAAAGGGGGGAGTAGATTACCCGTAAGGAGTGAGAAATGGGAGATAGGAACAACTCAAAGGCTTCAATTTTTCAGGCGATAATCCTTGCAGCTCTTGTCTTTTTTGGCTTTCAATTCTTCTTCGGGCATCACGAAGAAAAAGCTCAGGAATCGGGGAAAGCCCGGAAAGTTTCTGCCGTTAAAGTCGATATTCCTGCTTCAAAAGAGATAGGTCAGGTTGTAAAAGTTGAAACTCCCCTTTACACTGCTGAAATCTCAACGGTAAACGGTAAGCTGATAAGCCTCTACGTTAAGAAGTATAAGGCTCAGCTTGTCTCATCGGTTTCAAAGTCTATGGGTATCTATCCATTGATGACGGTTTCTGATGACCCCAAGTTAAGTGGGGAACTTGCCGGTCTTGAGCTTACTCCTAACGTTTTTTCTTTGAACATTAAGGATAAACCTGCCTCTCTGGTTCTCAGGGGGAAACTTTCAGACGGCAGAGAGTTTGTGAAAACCCTTACATTCTATCCAGACTCTTACAGGATAGACGTTTCAGTTTCCCTTGAGGGGGTAAAACTTGAGACGATAGTTGGTCCTGATATAAAGGTAAACGAAGCCCACTCTTCCCGTATGGGGCATATAGGTCCCGTCCTTGAAACGGAGGAGAAGGTTGTAAGGCTTGAACCGAAGGGCATTCCCGGATACCTCTCCTTCAGCAGAGTTCTATGGGCAGGAGAGGAGGATAAATACTTCCTGATGGCTGTTAAGGGAAGTGGCTTTTCTGCCGTTGTTGAGGCTGTTCCTCCAGACCATACCGTTGTGAGGAATTTGATTTCAAAGGTGATTTTCTACGGAGGTCCCAAGGAGCTCAATCAGCTTGAAAGCCTTGGAATGGACGCTGCCATCGATTTCGGAATATTCGGCTTTGCAGCAAAACCGTTTCTGAAGTTCTTCCTCTTCCTCCACAGGTTCATACCGGACTGGGGATTACTCATTATCGTCTTTACCCTCATTATCAAAATTCTCCTCCATCCCCTTACCCACAAGAGTTTTGTCTCTATGAAGAAGATGCAGGAGATAGCTCCAAAACTTGAGGACATTAAGAAGCGGTATGGAAACGATCCCCAGAAGCTCCAGGAAGAGACGATGAAGCTTTACAGGGAAGCCGGGGTAAACCCTGCCTCCGGCTGTCTGCCGATGCTCCTGCAGATTCCGATCTTCTTCATCCTCTACGAGATTTTCCTCAACGCAGTTGAGCTGAAGGGAGCTCCCTTCCTCTGGGTTCCTGATCTTTCTCAACCTGATCCCACCTACCTTCTGCCCATTCTTATGGGTCTTTCCATGATAGTTCAGCAGCTCTTTACTCCAACAACCAACGAGCAGCAAAAGAAAATTTTCATCGCTATCTCGGTAATTTTTACCTTTATGTTTGCCAGCTTTCCGGCGGGGCTTGTTCTCTACTGGCTCACAAACAACGTTATAACTGCTATCCAGAACTTTGTTATAAACAGACTGATGGAGAAAAGGGAAAGCTAAGCTATGGAAACGGAGAGTTTAACCGTTTACTACATCCTCCTTCCTCTTCTTATTCTTCTCTCTGCTCTCTTTTCGGCCTCTGAAACGGCCTTTTTCTCCCTCAACCTTTTAAGGCTTGAGAGGCTGGCAAAGGAAGGGAACAGAAAAGCTGAGGAGATACTCCACTTCCTCCAGAGACCTGCCGAGCTGATAGCTACAATTCTCATTGGAAACGAAATGGTAAACGTTGCCATAGCTTCAACCTCGGCAGTCCTCTTTGTAAAGCTCCTTGGAGAAGAGGGAGCTCCCCTCTCCGTTCCTGTTACCGTAATTACTCTTCTCATCTTCGGTGAGGTTACTCCCAAAACTCTGGCAATAAAGTTCAGTGAACGTTATGCATTCTTTATCTTCCCTTTTCTCAAGTTTGTAAGCAGAGTTCTGACCCCTTTTCGGAAAGTGCTTGTTGGTTTTGCCTCTTTAGTTCTTAAACCCTTTGGTGTTGAGCTGTTCAGCAAACCTAAAGCCATGACCGACGAGGAGTTCATGATCCTGGTTTCTGAAGGGGCAAAGGAGGGAACGATAGGAGAGGAGGAGGTTGAGCTTATAGACAGAACCCTTGACCTTGGAGAGATGGACGTCAGGGAGGTGATGGTTCCCAAACACAGAGTCTTTGCCCTTCCTGAAGATATGAAATTAAAAGATGCCCTTGAAGTTCTTAAAAAGGTAAGGTTTTCAAGGATTCCAATTTATAAAGATTCGCTGGATCAGGTTACGGGAATACTCTACACCAGAAGGATTATCCCATTGAGGTTTAAGTCTGAAGACTTTGAAAAGCCCATCAGGGATTTTGCCGATAAGCCCTTCTTCGTTACGGAGTTTTTAACGTTAGACGACCTTCTGGATCAGATGCAGAGAACCCGCCGTCACATGGCTGTTGTTGTTGATGAGTATGGAAACACTGCAGGTGTTGTAACCCTTGACGATGTTCTTAGGGAGATTGTCGGGGAGCTCCCCGACGAAAAAGAGGTCTGTGGGGACTTTGAGAGGTTGTCGGAGAAAACCTTCAGACTCTCGGGTGAGATTCCCGTTGAAGAGCTAAAGGAGCTCCTCTGCCTTTCAGACGACGAGATTCTGAAAGAGGTTGATACAGTTTCAGGCCTGATTATGGCTCTTCTCAAGAAAATCCCCGATGAGGGGGATTCCGTAGAGTATCAGGGATACAGGTTTACCGTTGAGAGGAAAGAGGGTAACAGAGTTAAGTCCGTTGTCGTTGAGAGGGTAGAGTAATGGAGATCTGGCCTCTCCTTCTGATTTTCCTCTGTACTCTCTCTGAGGGGTTCTTTTCCGGAAGCGAGATCGCCATCGTTTCTCTCCCAAAACTTGAGCTTCAGAAGAGGCTACAGGCTGGTGACGGCAGGGCTAAACTCCTTGCGGAGCTCCTTAAGGAGCCAGAGAAACTCCTGACGACCACCCTTGTGGGAACAAACCTTTCTACGGTAACTGGTTCCACAATCTTCGCCACCTATATAATGGACAACATCGTTCGGGTTTTTCCCTCCCTTGCCGGCTACCCGGAGCTCATTACCGTCCTCTGTTTTACGCCTTTAACCCTTACCTTCGGGGAGCTGATCCCAAAGAGTTTATTTCAGAAGTATTCCCACGTTGTCGCATTTAAGATTGTCTATCCCATCTATTTCTTCTACCTGCTTTTCAAGCCTGTTTCTTTTGCGGTTATAGGGTTTTCAAGGTTCATTGCCCACGTTTTGAAAGCAGAGGGAGAGGGAAACCCCTTTGTTACCAAGGAGGAGCTGAAACTTCTCCTTGAGAGCAGCTCCAGGTTCCAGGTGGAAAAAACCGAGAGGAACATACTGAAAAACGTTCTTCAGCTAAAGGAAAAGAGCGTTGGAGACATTTACACTCCCCTGTCTCAGGTTATGGCCGTTAGTGAGAACGCTTCTGTTCTTGAGGCTCTTGAGCTTATGGATAAAAGTGGTTTTTCAAAACTTCCCGTGTTCGAGGGAAGAGTGGACAACATAGTGGGCTACGTTCTCGTTTCAGACCTTATCTCCGTCAATAATCCTAACTTGAGGGTTAGAGAGATTATGCGCCCGGTTGTTGTTCTACCTGAGTATATGAACATCTTTAACGCACTAAAAGAGTTTAAGAAAAATCGGGAGCAGATGGGGATAGTTGTTGATGAGTTTGGCTCTACCCTCGGCATAGTGACCATTGAGGATATTTTAGAGGAGATTGTTGGAAGGATTGAGGATGAATTTGACAGGAATACTCAAAACGTAATCAGAGAGGGGAAAGAGGTTGTAGCTGATGCTTCAGTTGAAGTTGAGGAGTTAAACAAGTTTTTAAAGAAGCCTCTTCCAGAGAACTCCGATTACGTTAGCCTTGGTGGTTTGATACTTTCAAAGCTTGGAAGATTCCCAAAGAGAGGAGAGGTGGTGGAGTTCCCCAACCACGTTCTGACTGTTGAAGATGTTGATAGAAAAAGAATTAAAAGAGTTAGAGTGAGGGAGAAAAGTTAAAGAGCTCTTTGCAGGAATGCTTCAATTTCTGAGGTTGAGAAGACTCCGCTCCAGCGCTGGAGTTCCCTGTTATTTTCTACTAACAAAACTGTTGGAGCGGAAAAGACCATAGCCTGGGCAGCTTCTGCTGGATTTTCCTCTATAATTACTTCTCTTAGCTCCAGTTTAAACTGCCGGACAATCTTTTCAAGTTTTGGTTTTAGAGCAACGCATACGCTACAGTTCTTTGAGCTGAACAGAACCATTTCCATTCTTTTTCTCCACCACGATTTCTACGGGGTGGTGATCTTCCAATTTTACTCTTTTAACCAGCCGTTCCAGAGCGTTTTTTACATTGTCTGGCTGGTCTGTTTCTATCTTTACTGTTAACTTCCCTCCTTTTTCCGGGTCGGGGATGGAGATAACGGAAATTCTGGAACCTTTAAACCTGTCTTCTATTTCCTTTTTCAGAAGGGAAAGGAAAATAGGGTATTTCTTTACGAACTCCTCTCTCTCCTTGAGCCTCCAGTCTATGAATTCCTTTAACTTGACTGAAGTAACGTTTCTGTAGATAACTTCAAAGATAAGAGCTCCTGCAAAAACCACTATTAGCGACTTTAGGGAATCGGGGTTTGTTCTGAAGTTGTAGCCAACTAAAACCGCTGCCGATATAATGCAAAGGATGAATGCTGTTAGCGATATCCACCTGTTTGAGTCTGTGTATCTGTGAAGTCTGAAGTTTGCAAGGTTTACAGCTGCGAATATGGAGAGAAAGCCGAAACTTCCGGCAATTGATATATTTTCAAGGTTAAAGAATGTGGCAAAGAAAATTGTTAGAACAGCAAGTATTAAAAGTCCTTCTGTTCCCTCCCTCCACACTTTTTTACTCAGGCTCTTGGGGAGAGCTCCCAGCTTTGCCACAAGGTAGCTGACCCTCGCACTTCCGTAGAGTGTTGCGTTTATTGCAGAGGCTGTAGAAAGGAGAGCTGCTATCCCGATTAAAACGAATCCAAACTTTCCCAGGAAAGGCTCTGCCGCAACGGCCAGGGCGTAGTCTTTATACTTTACAACCTGCTGGTAGGTGAGGTTTGCCACTGCCACTGCCGATACTAAGACGTAAACTGCTATAACCGTTAAGACACTTGCGTAGTAAGCCTTGGGCAGTGTCTTTTCCGGGTCTTTAACATCTCTTGCCGTGTTCGCTATCAGCTCAAACCCTTCATATGCCAAGAATATTATGAGTCCTCCTACCATTATCTTTAGAAAGCTCTCCCAGTGTTCCGGAGAGAGCTTGGAAAAGTCTCCCGTCAAAAAGCCCAGGGCTGAGAAGAAGAGTAAAATTCCCAGCTTGGCAAAAACCATAATGTCTTCTGTCTTTCCGCTTGCGTAAGCTCCCAGGAAGTTTATAAACGCCAGAAATGAAACAACTCCCACTATGAGGAGCTTTTTAACTATCGGAACTTCGTGGCCGAAGAGAAGGGCTGAGCCGTAACTTCCAAAGGCGTAGGAGTAAAGTGAGAGCATTATCACGTAGCTGGCAAGTAAAAGGGTATTCATGTAGGCGGTAAAAAAGTTGTTTCCGAACCCCTGAACCAAGAATTCGACGGTTCCCCCCTCACTTGGATACCTTACAGAGAGCTTTGCGTAGGAGTAGGCCGTTAGAAGGGCTATCGTTCCTGCAAAGAGGAATGCTACGGGAGCGGCGCCCTTTGACAGGAGAATTGTGAGGCCTAAAACGGCAAAGATTCCTCCTCCTATCATTCCTCCAACGCCTATCGAGTAGGCTTCCCAGAAGCCTATTTTCTTTTTCACGCTTTCCTCTCTCTGTCTCTCTTTTTCAGAAGGAGTTTAACGGTTCCGTAAACACACCTGTTGTAAGGAACTTCTACTCCCTTTTCCTCTGCCTTCCTTATGAGGGCTCCCGTTATTCCCTCAATCTCTATCGGTTTTCCCCTCTCGAAGTCTAAAAGCATGCTTGTTTTGTAGTTCATAAGGTCTGGAGAGGACTTCAGGTAGTTCTCCATTATTTTCGGCTTCAGCTTTATCCCGTGGGCTTCTGCAACGGTGTAGCACTCCTTCATCAGCTTCTTTAAAATCTGATAGGTTTCGGGGAGTTCCAGCATCTCCCCAACAGTTGCCCTCGTTATTACAGAGTAGGGGTTAAACGCCACGTTCCAGACCAGTTTTTTCCAGAGGGTATACCTGATGTCTTTAGAAGCCCTTGCCTCAATTCCGCACTTTTTCATCTCCTCAACTAACTTTTCAACTCTTTTAGAGGGTTTCCCGGAGAGCTCCCCAATCTCCAAAAGCCCTGCAGCCTCGTGGACAACGGTTCCAGGCTCTGAGACGTAGGTTCCTATAAAGGCGGTTGCCCCTAAAACGTGTTTTTCCCCTAAGTGCTTTGCCAGAATCTCTTCGTTCTCAATTCCGTTCTGAACGGAAACAACAACTGTATCCTCTTTCAGCATCGGTTTTATTAAGGGAGCAACCTTTTCGGTGTCGTAGGACTTTACGCAGACCAGAACAACATCGGCCTTTCCGGCCTCCTCTGGTCTATCTGTGAATTTAACCTTTTCTCCCTCTTTAACTGTAAACTCTCCGTGTTTAAAACTTTTAACGGTTAACCCTTTCTCTTTCATTGTTTTAAGGTGTTCACCCCTTGCTATAAAGACAACCTCGTGGCCGCACTTTGCAAGCATTCCGCCGTAGAAACTTCCAACTCCTCCGGCTCCAAAGACTACGAACTTCAAGGCTTTCTCCTTTTTAGATTCGGGAATGGAAAGGGAGGGAGCTCCCTCCCTTTATTAAACGTCCTGAATGGCACCTTTTGCTGCAGAGGTTACGAGCTTTGCGTATTTTCTGAGGAGTTTTGACTTAATCTCCTTCTGCTTCGGCCTGAACTCAGAGAGCCTCTTTTTAAGTTCATCTTCACTTATGAGGAGCTCAAGCTTCCTCTCTGGAACGTTTATGTGGATCTTATCTCCGTCTCTAACAACTCCTATGGGGCCTCCTTCGGCTGCTTCAGGGGAGATGTGGCCTATACAGGGGCCATGGGTTCCGCCGGAGAACCTTCCGTCTGTTATGAGGGCAACAGACTCTCCCAGCCCCATTCCCATAACGGCTGCCGTAACTGCAAGCATCTCCCTCATTCCGGGGCCACCCTTTGGCCCTTCATACCTTATCACTATCACATCTCCTGCTTTTATCTGGCCTTCCATAACGGCCTTCATTGCGTCTTCCTCACAGTCAAAGACCCTGGCCGTTCCTGTAAAGACCTTCATCTTGTCTGAAACGGCTCCCTGCTTGATTACGGCTCCGTCCGGTGCCAAGTTGCCGTAAAGAATTGCAATTCCACCTTCGGGGCTGTATGGATTGTCTATCGGCCTTATAACGTCGTTGTCCCATATCCTTGCAGCCGCTGCAATCTCTTTTATGTCTGTTCCTAAAACCGTTGGATTGCTTTCCAACTTTTCAAAGAGCCTGTTCATAACTCCCGGAATACCGCCTGCGTAGTGGAGGTCTTCCATCAAATACTTGCCACCGGGTCTCATTGAGCAGATTTTGGGAGTTTCTCTGCTGAGCTCGTCAAATAGCTTTATCTCAAAGGGAACTCCCGCCTCATGGGCAATTGCCGGCAGGTGGAGAACTGTGTTGGTTGAACCTCCTAAGGCCAGGTCAACCCTTATGGCGTTCCTGAAGGCTGCAGGGGTAAGAATGTCCCTTGCTTTTACTCCCTTCTTAACCAGCTCAACTATCTTCTCTCCGGAGGCTTCGGCGATTCTCTTCTTCTCTGCCAGCGGTGCAGGTGAAGTTCCACAGTAGGGTAGAGACATTCCCAGGGCTTCTGTTAAACAGGCCATTGTGTTTGCTGTAAACATTCCTTGGCAGGCTCCAGAAGAGGGGCATGCTGCTCCCTCAAGCTCAAGGAGCTCCTCTAAAGTTATCTCCCCTGCCTTATACCTACCAATTGCCTCAAATGTATGTGTAACGAGGTCTAACCTCTCCTTTCCTCTCCTTCCCGCAAGCATGGGACCGGCGGTTACAACTATTGCCGGAATGTTTACCCTTGCTGCTCCCATTAGCATTCCGGGGGTTATCTTGTCACAGGCAGTTAGAAGAACTATTCCGTCAAGCTGGTGGGCTGTGACAACGTCTTCAACGGCGTCTGCAATCAGCTCCCTCAAGGGGAGTGAGAACCTCATCCCTTCGTGTCCCATCGCTATGCCATCGCAAATGGCGGGAACACGAACGATAAAGGGAGTTCCCCCTGCAGCTGCAACTCCTCTCTCTATGAACCTTTCAAGTGAGAACATGTCGGCGTGGCCGGGAACAAGGTCTGTCCAACTTGAGATAATTCCAATGAGCGGTTTTTCGATGTCTTTCCTCTGGAGCCCTGTTGCCATCATGAGGGCTCTTGCCGGAAGCTTTTCAAACTCCCTGAGAACATCACTTCTCATTCTCGGCTTCCTCCTTTGCCTTCTTCATAAGGAGCATCATCTCGTCCCTCAGACGGAGGCGTTCCTTCTTCATCTTCTCAAGCTCTAACTCTTCCTGAGGAGTCAGAACCGCCTTCTTCTCCATTTTGTCGATTATGTCGTCAAGCTCCTGGTGCTTTTTCTCAAGTGTCCTAAAGTGGTGGAACTTCTCCCTTGCAAGGGCTTTAAGGTTTTCGTCTTTCAGCATTTTCTCCTCCTAAAGATTGAGTTTCAATATTAAAGCGTGGTCGTTTCTGTAGTAGTTCTTTCTCTCTGAAACTTTTGAAAAACCAAGGTGTTTGTAGAGTGAAATAGCTCTGTAATTTTTCTCGTTTACTTCGAGAATTGCCTCTTTTGCTCCTCTCTCCCTGGCAATTTTGAAGAGTGTTTTAAGGAGCTCCCTTCCTATACCCATTCCCTGGAGCTCTCTCTTAACCCCTATCCTGTGGATTTCGCAGGTTTCCCCTATCAACCAGGCAAGGCAGTAGCCTGCAACTTCTCCGTCGAGCTTTGCAGTAAGACCAAGTGAAAAGGGTAGTTTCAACTCTTTCCTCAGCGTCTCTTCTGAGTAGGGGTCTTCAAAGAGCTCCCTCTCTAACTTAAGTATATCCGATAGTTCTTTCTCTTTAAAGTTCTCTACACTGAGGTTTTGCATCGTGGTCTCTTACGTAGTGGAATGTCAGGGGCGAGAGTTCCTCAGGGGGAATCAGGAGGAGCTTTGCTGAGAGGGGAACTCTCTCCTGAATAGCAGGAAGTTGTGAGAGTTCCGGGGGGAGCTCCCCCTTGTAAACGATCAGCAGGTTTTTAACCTCTTTGACTTCTGAGAGGAGCTCTTCCGGCGGAATATCGACCTCTTTTCCGTGGAGTTCCGCATAAACCCTTCCCCTCCTTGCCGGTATAACGGGAATGGGCGTGAGCTTGAGCCTTTCGTATCCGGTTTTCAGTGCCTTCAGCGTTGTTGCCGAAAAAACCTTAATTCCACACTCCTTAAATGCCTTTCCGATGGAGACAGAGAGTCTTACTCCTGTAAAGGAGCCGGGGCCAGACGATACAACAACCTCTTCAACTTCCTTTTTGCTTACGCCGGCAAGTGAAAAGGCTTTTTCGATCTGAGAAAAGATCACTTCTGCATGGAGCTTAGGGCGGTTCCAGCAGATGGAAGAGATTACCTCTCCGTTAACCTCCACAGAGACGCTTCCTTCGGGAAGAGAAAGGTCAACTCCTAACCTTGTCATGCCGTTTTTATAACTCTTACCAGTATGGGTTTTCCGTTTTCGTCAAGGTCTAATATCTCTATTTTAACGTTGGCAACGTCTATCGTTTTTCTCTTTTTGAGGGCTATTCCCCTTTCTTTTGCCACTCTCTCTATCAGGTCTATGAGGTATTTGTCCTCTTCGAATGGAATGTGAACGTCTAACATCTCGTTCAGCGACTCAATTGTTATAAACGGGTCGATGATTACGGCAGTTCCTGGAGGAACGCTCTTCAGCGTCAGGAACTTCCTTATGAAGAAGAGGATCAGCAGAGAGAGAGTTCCCAGCAGAACGTTTTTAAAATCGTGGCCGTAGATGATGATCTCTCTTGCGATTGCGATTAACAGGACGTCGAAAACGATTCTCGGTTGATGTTTTATGAGCATTATGACAAGTTCAACAACAATAACGAACATGAGCAGTGGAGATATGAGATCCTTCAGGCTCTCTGTTGCATCCTTCATGTGGCCGGAGAAGATGATCTCCTCGATGTGAACCATCTTTGGAGTAAGCAGGAGAAACTCGAAGAAGAGAATTATGGAGATGGCAAGGAGCGTAAACGTTATCAATAACAGGAAAAAGTCGGAAATCTTCATTAAAAAGTGTTCAGCTCTCTTGACAAACGTTGTCATACTCCCATCCCTCCCAGATACCAGTTTATCAAAACGTCTCCAAAGAAGAGGGCGATGAGAGCTCCAGCAGACAGAAATGGACCAAAGGGCAGTGGGTTTTCTTTACTCTTATTTTTAAGGAGTATGAGCCCAATTCCCACAACGGCTCCAACGAACGATGCTGCAAAGAGGTTAAGCAAAACCTTTTTCCATCCAAGGAAGGCTCCTACGACGGCCATTATGTTGGCATCGCCGTATCCCATACCCTCCTTTCCCGTAAAGACGTAGTAGCTCTCAATTATGAAGAGGATTACTCCAGCTCCAAAGGAAGCTCCGAAAACGGCCTCCTTAAAGGAGTGTTCCGGAACGAAGAAAGAGAGAAAAAGCCCTGAGAGGAGAGTTCCGTAGCTGAGCCTTACGGGAACTTCCATCGTTTTGAGGTCTATGAACGAAACAACTATCAAATAGTAGATGAGCAGCAGGTAGTAAAAGGAAGAGAAACTCAGCCCGAACCTGCAAACGGTAGCAGCCGTTAAGAGGCCGGTAAGGAGCTCCACCACCGGATACTGCCAGCTTATCCTCTCTCCACAACTTCTACACTTTCCCTTCAATATCAGGTAGCTGATAACAGGGATGTTGTCGTAGGGTTTTATGGGGCTCCCGCACTTCGGGCAGTGTGATGGCGGCCAGACGACGGACTTCCCTTCAGGAATTCTGTAAATACAGACGTTGAGGAAACTCCCGATGAAGAGACCCAGAACGAACAAGATGAGGCAGATTCCCATTAGTGGGTCTCCTTGGGAGCGGACTTAACGAACTGGACGAGGTTCCTCAGGAAGGCCGACCACTTCTCAACCGCCGATTTAACGTCTGTCTGAAGAACCTTAAGGGCTTCTTCTTCCTTCCCTTCATACATAAGGTCGTCTAACCTGAAAACGGCGTCTTCAAGTTTTGCTATCTCCTCGTCTATTCCCTCGTAGAGGGGGAGAATACGGGAACCGGTGTCAACCAGTTTCACAGTCCAGTCTAAAGAGTCAAGGAGATTGTGGAGCATAAGTTTTGCAAGCTCCGGTTTTGTGTGCCAGTCGGAGACTATCTGATCAATGGCATTTCTCATACCCTCCAGTGCCACAAGGGCCAGCTCTATCTGCTTCCTTACCATGTTCTGTGCTGGTTCCGTGACGATGTTGAGCTCCTCAACGTTTTTTATTTCGTCAACTTTTGCAGGATGGAGCTTCTCTCCCTTCATCTCCACGTATTTAATTGAACGTTCGGGGAACAGGTAGCGATACTCTATGAGCCTTAAAAGTCCTGTTGTAGAGGTTCCTTCTGCCTCTCTTCCCACTTCAAGCTCAACCGGTTTCCCGTCAATCTTTACCCTTACCTTTCTCTTTCCCCGTGACGTTCTCAAAGAGCACCTCCAGAGCTCTCTCTTTTGTGAGTTTTATAGCTTCTTTCCTTCCCACAAATAGAGATGAGAGGAATCGCAGGAGTTTCTCATCTCCCAGGGGAAATTTAATCCTCTGGACTGCTTTAACAATTGCTGTTGCTTCCCTTTCAACCTGCTGGACGGTATCGTATCTGTAAGAGAGGGCTTCCCTCAGGGCATCTAAAACCTCTATCTGCTCTTCCTTCAGGCCGTTGATCAGGGGAATTTCGGAGTGGTATTTGAGGAGCTCCCCCGCCCTTGCAAGGGCGTTTCCCCTCATATAGCCAAGTCCCCTGACGCTTCCAAGGAGGGAAAATCTGAAAGGAATTCCGCTTCTAACCATCATAACCGCCCTGTGGACGGTTTCAAAGTCGAAAATGTTGAGTTTGCAGAGGAGCTGACCCAAAAGGGAGCTCTCCGGCGGTAGCGTTGAGAGCTCCCCCGGCGGCCTCGCAACGTTCTTAAAGGGGAAAAAACCTCCTTCTGCGTAGAATGCTAAGACCTCAAAGTTGTCGTCTCCACTGAGTCCCGTCTTTTCCTCAACCGTTTCGAGAAGTTTCTCCGCCTCCCTCAAAAACCCCTCACCTGTAAACACGCTTACGCTTTTTGGGTTCAGTTCCTTCCTTAAGAAAGGTCTCAGAACGAAACTATAACCCACGGTTGGGTTTTCCTCTAAAAGGGTTTCAGAGGCGTTGAGCCTTTTTCGGAACTCCGAGAAACAGTAGGGGGAGACGAAAGAGGAAACCAGGAGTTTTGTAAGCTGTGTCGGCTCTGTTCCCTCTAAAAAGCCCATCTCCTGGAGCTCCTCTATTATTTCCTCAACCTCCTTCAGGAGTAGCGGATTTCTCTTCAGGCTGAACATTTTTCCGATGGCACTCTTCCAGCCCTCTCCGTATCTTATTAAAGGTCCAAGTAGCATAAGGCTTAGGAATGCTTTTCTCCTGTTCTGACATGCCTTTCCTTCCCTCTCAACTCCCGAAGAGAGGGCTGTTGAAAAAGGCATCTCCATCTCCTCTTTCAGAGCCTCTTCAAGGGCGTTTTCCTTTGCGCCGGCAATTATGAGGTAGGAGTGTCCTTTTTCTGACAGGCCGAACCTTCCTGCCCTTCCCTCCATCTGGAGAATCGTCAAAGGGTCTGGGAAGAACCGATACCTGAGGGTCAGCCTGTCAAAACTCCCCTTAACAAAAATGACAACGTTGTCCGCCGGCAGGTTTACCCCGTAAGCAAGGGTCTGGGTTGCGTAGAGTCTCTCAAGTTCTCCCTCTTTAAACTCCCTTTCGATTACCTCTCTCTCCTCTTGAGGAACGTCTGCATTGTGAAAGGCAACTGTTCCCTTCCCCCCTTCCTCCGGTATAAATGGTAGTGTTTCGTTTAAAACCCTCTTTCTGTAAACCCCGTTTTCAACCTGTAAAGCCTGCCAGCCAAGGTCTTTCCTGGGAACAAAAACGAGGGTTTTACCCTTTAGCTTCAGCTCCTCAACCGTTGCAACGACCTTCTCCTCCGGCGTTCCCTTTGGCAGTTTGACTCTACTCAGGAACTTCCTCATGTTCAGGATTTTCCTTTCTAATGGAACAGGCCGCCACTCAGACTCTAAGAGGAGCTCCGCCTCAATCCACTTGGCAAGTTCGGGAGCTCCCGGAATCGTTGCAGAGAGGGCAAGGAGAGGAATTCCCTCCTCTAAGGCGTAGCTGACAATTTCCTCAACTGCTGCTCCCCTTGAGGGTTCTCTGATTATGTGTATCTCATCTATGACGAGAGCTCCTGCCTCTTCAAACCACTTTGCCCTGTTCCTTGCTGCTGAAAGGAGGCTCTCGTAAGTGCACACAACTGCCGGCTGGCTTATCTCTGAAAGCTCCTCTATCAGGTCCCCCGTTCTTATTCCAACCCTCCTGAAAAATCCTTTGAACTCCCTGAACTTCTCCCATATGAGCGAGCGGGTAGGGGCGGTATAGATGAACTTCCCTCCACTGTTTTTCAGGTAGAAGAGCAGAGATATGAGGGTTTTCCCTGAGCTCGTAGGAGACGAAATCAGGGCGTTGCCGCCACTGTAAAACCTGTAAAATGCTGTCTGAAGAGGGTTCAGCAGTTTAAAGGAAAATGGCAGTTTTTCAGACTTAACATCAACAAGCTCAATTTCTTCTATTTCTCCGTTAACGGTTAAAACGGCCTTCCCTTTACTTCCGGTAAAGTGAGACGATTCGAGAACTTTAATGGTTTCCATTTTATAAAGTTCTCCTTAAATTAAGAGTTGCCAATTTCACATCAAACGGAGGCAGCATGCAAATTTATGTGTTTGAGTGTAACAAGTGTGGAGCCGAGTTCGAGGAGGCTATCTACTCTCCCCTTCAGCTCATGGAGATTAAGTGTCCCTACTGCGGCTCTGAGGATGTTGAGGTAATTGATATTGCCAACTTCTGTTCTCCCTTTGGCTGAGGCTAAGCTGAAGGGGCGGTCTGCCCCTTTCTGGTATCCTTACCCTAAACAGATAGGGAGAGAAAGTTGATAGTAAAAATTCTGATTCTTCTGATAGTTGTTGGAGTTATCTTTGGCTGGGATAAGATTCTCAACCTGTTTAAAGCCTTCTTTCAGGCCAAAAAGGAGTTTGAAAAGGGTCTGAAGGAGGAAGAGCAGGAAGAGAAAAAGCCTGACATAAAAGTTGTAAAGTAGCTCTTATACCCTGTTCCTCCTCTTTGATAAGATTGCCCTTATACTCTGGAGGAGGAGCAGGGATATGAAAAGAGCGCTGGCGCTTCTTTCCCTCTTTCTGATTCCGTCAATCTCCCGGGCTGGAAACGTTGATACTTTTGGAATAGGTTCCAAGGCCACAGCCCTTGGAGGGGCTTACTCGGCTTACGCAGATGACCCGTTTGCCGTTTACTACAACCCTGCCGGTCTAACCCAGATAGACAGACCTACGGTTTCCATCGGTTTTGAGCTTCTGAATCCCCATTTAAGGGTTCACAACTACAGGGCTACCGATGGAGACGGAAACAGAGTAAACCCTTACGGCGTTTCGTTTACGGATTCCTCCGACAACCTCGTTGTTCCCCACTTTGGCTTTGCCACTCCCATGTGGAACAACATCTACTTCGGCATTGCTGCTTACATCCCTTACGGTCTCCATATAAAGTGGGAGGATGACCCATCTAAAAACCCCGCAGCTTACAACGGTTTTGAGTCTTACTACGTTAGGGGAGTTGTTACTCCTACCGTTGCAATAAAGCTCACGGATAAGCTCTCTGCCGGTTTTGGAATCTCCTTCGGGCGTTCAGACGCAGGAACCCAGAGGAGGATATACGCTCCTTCAATTCCAACCCTTCACGGTAGGGTTATTGAGGGGAACCTCCACGACGACTTCAACATCTCCTTTAACGTTGGTATCCTGTATAAGCCCTACGATAACCTATCTCTCGGTTTGGCCTACCGTTCAAGAACCAATACCGACTTTGAGGGAACAGTAGAGGTTAAAGGAGTTGATAAAGTTGATGCTTCTACCAGCATAGACCATCCGGAACAGCTGCAGTTTGGCGTAAGGTATAAACCCAATAAAAAACTAACCCTGTTGGCAGACGTTGTATGGACAAACTGGAGCACTATTGGAGGTTATACGGTTAAGTTTAAAAGATCCCTTCTGGGGAAAAAGGAGGAGTATTTCCCGAGAGACTGGAAAGACACGAGGCAGCTGAGGGTTGGAATTGAGTATAAGTGGAACGACTTCTTAACCCTCAGGGGTGGTTATTTCTACGATCCATCTCCCATTCCAGATCATACCTTCGACATGCTCTGGCCTGATGCCGACAAGAAGACCTACTCCCTGGGAGCCGGTTTCCACTTTGGCAGACTGACGATCGATACTGTAGTTCAGTATGTGGTGGCGGAGTATAAAAGGGAGGTTGGCGGGGAGAGCTCCAACCTCAACAACAGCTACCCTGGAGTTTCAGGAAATCCCGGCCGTGTTGAGATGTCTGCCGACGGACATCTCTGGGGTTATGGAATTACAGTCAGCTACAGGTTTTAGAGGAGGGTATAATGAGAAGGTGGCTGGTGTTTTTTCTTGCACTTTTCCTGCTCTCATCCTGTGGAGGCAGTCTTCAGGATACTGAAGACGTTTCAGATAAGATGAACGGTGGCAGTTTAGATAGAGTCTATCTTGTTTTTGATCCCTTCTCAACGGAAAAAGATCAGCCGCTGGGTATACCGTTTCCAAACGATATTTTCTGGCAGTCGGCAAACAGGGATGATGGCTACGTTAATTTTGATACCTCTTCAGTTTCAGATCCTCTTCAAAGGCTTCTGTTTGAAGCCGTGAATCAGCTTAAAATCGAGGGGTTGAGCCCGAATACCCCTATCTTTGTTCCCCTTTCCTCTGACATTTCCCTTAGTATGGACTCTTTAAACGGAAGGTTTTTCCTTTTTGATCTTACTGTTTTACTCTCAGGCCAGACGGGTGGGGAGTTAGTTCAGAACGGGAGGCTCTATCCTCTGCAGGATGGCAGGTATCTCAAGTTTTATCCTGTTAAGCCACTTGACCCAGGTCACCACTACCTTTTTGTTCTGCTTAAAGGAATTAAAGATATAAACGGAAAAGAGTTACTTCCACCTCAAATTTTCACTGAGCTTGAGGGGGAAAAGCCCCTTTCAGACCCAGACCTTGAAGCTCTAAGGTTGAGCTATAAGAAGATTTACGACGAGGTTTTGCCTATTCTTTCTAATTTAACCGGAGTTGAGTTGAACAGAGATAGTGTTTTGGAGTTATTTACCTTTACCACTGCAAATAAGACACTTTCTGTGATGGATTTTGCACAGATAAAAGCAGTTGCCGAAGGGAAAACGAACGGTTTAAATGTTACTGGCATTCCTTATTCTCAAATTGAGTCCGACTACAGGGTCTTTGATTCAGAAAACGCTTCTCAATCCCTTCTTTACGGTGCTCTAAATGTCGTTTTAAGCAACAATACCCTTGTTTCTGAAAATGTAACTTTGAAGGAGATGCTGGGAGAAAACAGGCTCTTTCCTGCCTTTGATATAACAAAACTAGCTGAACTCCTTACGGCTCTATCTAACAATGAAACTGTTGATCTGAGAGATTACGTGAAGTTTATTCCCGTTTACATTGGAAACGGTGAAAGCTACAACGGAACTGTTTACATCTTCCAGCACGGCCTCGGAAACGACAGAACGAGGGCGGAGAACCTACTTCAGGATATCGATTACCCGGTAGTTGCCATTGACCTTCCCTATCACGGTGCCTATACAAAACTGACGGAGAACAGCACGCTTGAGTGTGGAGAGGGTAAGTACTACCTTACCTCCAATGTTGTTGCAAACAGGTTAAATATCTATCAGTCTATTTTTAACCTCCGCCTTCTTGAGCTCCTTCTGAGGAACGGTGTTTACGACATAGACAACGACAATAGCACCGATTCTGTCCAAACTGTCAACTTTGTGGGCGTTTCCATGGGAGCCATAACCGGTTCCATCTACGCAAGGTTTGGAACTCCTGATAAGGTTGTATTAAACGTTGGCGGCGGTAACTACGTCTCTATAGTGGATGCTGCTAAAAATGAACTCATAGAGGGGCTTTTAGAGTCAATAGGAGTGGAGAAGAACACGAACGGCTATGCCGTCCTTTTAGGTTTCTTCCAGCTGATCCTTGACCCTGCAGACCCTGTTTACCTTGGAACAGAGGATTCAAACTCAACGCTCATACAGAACGCCTGCTGCGATACCGTTGTTCCCTTTGTTTCAAACCTTGCCCTTGCTAAAAAGGCAGGTTTTAGTTCCTTTGTCAGACTTTCGACCGATTCAGACTTTAATAGCCCTCCTGCCTCTCCGGGCTGGTATCTTTTTGGGGATGAAAACCACTGGGTTCATCACAGCTTTCTTGTTCATACAAACCTTGAAAGCTATCCGGAAGTTCAGCCCCACACAACTACCGATTACCTTTTAAAGGCTGAAAGGGCTGCAAGAAAGCAGATTGAGGACTTTTTCTCTCAGTAGTTGGGGAAGAAACACCTGACTTTCCTTCCCTCAACCTCAACGGTTGGGGGAACTTCTCTTCTACATACTTCTTTCGCTTTTCTGCATCTTGGATGGAATGGGCAACCTTCAGGCCTTTCAGACGGCTCTGGAACGGAGCCTGGAATTGCGGGAAGTTTCCTTTTCGGTTTTCCCGTAAGTTTTGGAGAGGATTTTATAAGTCCCTCTGTGTAGGGGTGGAGTGGGGTTTTAAAAATTTCCTCTGTTTCTCCCTCCTCCACGGTGTAGCCGGCATACATAACAAAGATTTTCTCTGCAAACTCTTCTACCACTCCCATGTCGTGGGTTATCAGAACGGTTCCCATTTTTCTGCTCTTTGAAAGCTCCAAGAGGAGCTCCAGTATCCTTTTCTGAACTGTCACGTCTAAGGCGGTTGTGGGCTCATCGGCTATCAGGTAGTTTGGGCTGCAGGCAAGTGCCATTGCTATTGCAACCCTCTGCTTCAAACCTCCAGACAGGTGGTGGGGGTAGGCGTCGAACCTCTTTTCTGCCTCAGGGATCTGAACCAGTTTAAAGAGTTCCACAACTTTTTCTTTCAGCTCTTTTTCTGTTTCTTTAAATCCGTGAAAAAGCAGAGCTTCGGCTACCTGTTCTCCAACTCTCATCAAAGGGTTCAGAGAGGATGAGGGATCCTGGAAAACCATTGATACCTTTTCCCACCTGAAACGGCGGAGCTCCTCCCCTTTTAGTTTCAAAACGTCTGTTCCGTCAACCTCCACTTTTCCTTCTACCTTCAGGTTTTCAGGCAGGAGCTTGAGAATGGAGAGACCCGTAAGGGACTTTCCGCTGCCACTCTCTCCAACAACGGCCACTCTCTCTCCCTTTTTGCAGAAAAGCTCCCCTTCAACCACCAGCTTAACGTTTCCCGCAGAGATAGAGAGGGCGTTTACTTTTAAAGACATCTCACTTCAACCCAGTAGGAGTTTTCGCTGAAAACGTCTGGCTCAAAGTAGAGCTCCCGGCAGGACACCTTCTTACCCTGCCTCTCCTTTGCTGCTATGTAGTGGGAGACTGCCGTGGGGAGCTCCCCTAAAAACTTCCCGTCTGCCGTCTGGAGAACGTAGGTTACCGGAGATTTTGGGTTCAGAGGTTCTGCCTTCAAGAAAAACTCCTCCTTCTCCCTTATAACCTTCTCCCAGTTGGGTCTGTAAATCCTTCTGGTTTTTACAGGAACGTAATACACGTCTATCTCTGCCAGCAGATGGTGGACATTTTCAAACTCTCCCATCTTCAGCAGGAACTTTGAGAGCTCATCGGGGAACGTTTCGTTTGAGAGAAGAGCAGCGATTAGAGGCCACAGGCCGTTTTTCTCTATGGTCTCTTTTATCTCCTCAAATTTTGCCTTCAGTATGTTGGGGTTCTTTTTCCACAGTCCTATAAGCCTGCTCCTTAAAAACTCAAAGTTTTCCGTTGTAAACTGGAAGTTGTCTAAGAGTTTGAGGAGCTCCTTAACCTCTGTTTTAAACCGCTTTCGGTAGAGGAGTCTTGTCATAAGCCAGCGCCTGTTGACCTTTTTGAGGAGCTCCTCCCCCATATCCCTGTCCATAAACCAGCTGAGGTAAACGCTTCCCCTGCCAAGCTCTGCGTCGTAAACCCTGTCGACGAACGGAGTAATTATCTTTTCTCCAAAGATGTCCTCAGTCAGCTCTCTGAACGATTCCCTTATTACTGAGATTACTTTCTCGATCGATTTCTTTACGTCTTTTGAGCGAACGATAAACTCAACTCGTATGTCGGCTCCGTTAAGCTCCTCTGTAATCCTTGGAACGATGACCACTCCCTCTTTTTCAACAACCTCAAGGTTGGAGTAGGCAAGGTGTGTAGGAAAGTGGAATTCCAGTCCCTGAGCGATATATTCAAGAACCGAGGTAGTGGCTGAGGAGAGAGTTCTATCTTCAACCTGGAACAGCTTTTCAACTCTTATCCTTTCTCCCTTTTCTCTTTTTTTCTCAACTTCGGGGTCTGTGAGCTTTACTTTTACAAACCTCTCCCATATAGAGAGGTCAACGTCGGGGTCGGAGAGCTGGAGCTCCACAACCTCCTCTTCCCTCAGGTATCTCCTTGCAGAGTCCCGAATTCTTTTAGCCCTCAGGAAATTCCTGGCCTCCTTTTTAGAGAGGTTCCACAGCTCTTCGGTTACGTGGATAACCTCCTCCCTGACAGGCCAGAAGTAGTTCTTCCTTACCTCCCTGACAAACTGGTAGGAGAATACCTTTTCAACAGGGGCTTTTAGTAGCTGGAAGTCAACGTTTGACAGTTCTCTACTGGAAAGAACGACGAGGGATGGGGAAAAGGGAAAACGCTCCCTGATGATTTTCATCTTCTCGGAGATGTAAGTCTCAGAAACTCCTTCAAAGGGAACGGCGGAAAAGACGACTAAAATTCTGGAATTCCTGCTCAGAAAGTTCTCGCTTTTTATGGGAACAGAGAGGGCGTTTGAGAGGAGCATTGAGAAGGGGAGAGCTCCCGGGTCTCCGGGGTATATCCCGTCAAGCTCAACCCCTAATTTTTTAAGCCTTTCGGCAAAAAAGAGGAGGGCATCCGTAATAAGCTCCTGAGCTACCCGTTTAGACCTGAAAATCAGTGAAGTGCTTACCTCACTTATCTGCATTTTCCTTCAGAACCTCTTTTAGCAGTTCTATTCCATAGTCTATCTCCTCCTCTGTGATAACTAGAGGAGGAACAAACCTTAAGACGTTACCTGCCGTGCAGTTAATAATAAGTCCCTTTTGTAGGGCTGAGGCAACTATACCGCTGCAGGGCTCTTTGCACACAAGCCCTAACATCATTCCAAGTCCCCTTACACCTTCAAACCTCTCAGGGAACTCAGAAGCAACCTCTTCAAGTTTTTTCCTGAGATATTCTCCCCTTCTCTTTACCTCATCCATAAATCCCGGCTCTGTCATTATCTTCATAACCTCAACGCCGGCCCTCGTTGAGAGGAAGTTCCCTCCAAAGGTTGAGGCGTGGAGCCCCGGCTTTAGAACCTCTGAGAACTTCCCTTTAGTAACGATAGCTCCTATGGGGACGCCGTTTCCCAGGGCTTTGGCAAGTGTCATAACGTCTGGCTCAACACCGTAGTGCTGGTAGGCAAATAGCTCTCCTGTTCTTCCTATACCGGTCTGAACCTCGTCAAATATTAAAACTGCGTCAAACTGGTCGGCTATTCGGCGGAGCTCCCTCAGAAACTCCTTACTGGCCGGAACTACTCCCCCCTCCCCCTGAACAGGCTCAACGATTATTCCTGCAGTTCTTTTAGAAACAACTTCTCTTACTGAGTCTATGTTGTTGAACTCTGCAAACTTAACTCCCGGAAGCATCGGGCCAAAGCCCTCGCTGTATTTATCCTGCCCCGTTACCGTAACCGCCGCCATCGTCCTTCCGTGGAAAGACTGCTTAAAGGCGACTATCTCATACTTTTCAGGGTTCTTTTCTGTTCCATACCGCCTTGCAAGTTTGAGAGCTCCCTCGTTTGCCTCAGCTCCAGAGTTACAGAAGAAGACCTTATCTCCAAATGAGTTTCTACATATCAGCTCTGCAAGTTCAGCCTGAGGCTCTATGTGGAAAAGGTTAGAGGTGTGAATGATCGTTTTCGCCTGCTCACATATCGCCTCAGAGACCTTAGGGTGGCAGTGGCCTAAGTTGCAGACGGCAATTCCCGCCAGCATGTCTAAATACTTTTTCCCCTCACTATCGTAAAGCCAGCATCCTTTTCCCTTAACGAATGAGACCCGGTATCTATTGTAGGTTTTCATAACGAACTCTTCTGTTTTCCTCACCACTTCCTGCATTCTTCCCTCCTAAACGATTTGTGTTCGGGAGTATACACCTTGTGTTTTCTTCTTCACTCGTTATAATTTCCACAAATTTCTATCGGGAGAGTGAAACTTGAGTGGAGACAGGGAGCTGACAGATAAAGCTCGCTATGTTGAGTATTACGATGATGAAATTGACCTGTATGAACTCTGGCTTGTTTTGAAAAAGAGAAAGTTCTATGTCTTTTCTGTGATAATTCTGTTTGTTCTTCTTGGTGGAATCTACGCTTTTGTTTCTCCCACCATTTACAGAAGTTCTGCTGTAGTTGCACTTCCCTCGATGGATGTGAAGGAAAGAGGTAGAAATGTTCTTGTTGACTATTCAACTACAGAGAAAATAGTTGAGTCTTTAAACAGGAAGATAGAAGACAAAGATTACAAATCGCTGCCTGATAGCGTTAAAATCCCTGTGTTAAAAGCCCATGTCAGCAAAATTGATGCAAAATCTCTGGGAAGGAGAGGAGGAAAGGAAGTATTTTTACTCGAGGTTGAAGGTAAAAAAAAGGAAATTTTGCCTCAGGTGATTAATTCTGTTGTTGACTATTTAAACGATAATTCCTTCGTCAGGAAGATAATAGAGGGACAGAAGAGTTTGCTTAAAAAGCAGTTAAATGCACTAGAGAAAGAGATTCCAAGGGTGGAAAGGGAGAGGGAAATTCTGAAAAAGAAGTTTTTAGGCTCAAAAGATATGAAAGTTTTTGGTTTTAACCCCATGGAAATTGACAAAAGTGTGATTGAACTTAAAGCGGAGCTTTCAAGACTCAAATATCTTTTGAGTGCTGGGGTGCATGGCTATGAGGTTGTTTACGTGGATTTTCCGGATAAGCCAGTGAAGCCAAAGAGGAAGCTCATCCTTTCTGTTTCTTTTGTTACGGGTCTGTTTCTTGGAGTCTTTGTAGCCTTTTTTGTTGAGTGGCTTGAGAACGCGAGGAAGAGGTTCAGCGGAGCTCCACAACGGTAACGCCGTCTCCGCCCTCTTCAGGCTTTCCAGACCGGAAAGACTTTGCGTAGGGAGATTCCTTCAGGTATTCCCTTATGAGCCTCTTTAAAATCCCCTCTCCGTAGCCGTGGACGATTTTTACCTCTTTAACTCCAACTAAGTTGGCCTCGTCTAAGAACTTCTCAACAGCCCTTAGGGCTTCCTCTCCCCTCATTCCAAGGACTTTTAAGACAGGGAAGAAACTTTCAGGCCTTTTAACGTTTACGCTTACAGTTTCTTCTTTTTTAGGAGCTTCTTCAACAACCTCTAACTGTGAGAGTTTAACGTCAACTTTTAGAGCTCCCACCTGAACTTTTGCCGTTTTCCTCTCCCTGTTTATCTCAACAACAGTTCCCTTTCTCCCGCTCTTTAAGAGCTTTACGGTATCTCCTACCTTTGGCTCCCTTTTCGGCTTTATCTCCTCTTCCAACTTTGCCCTGTTTCTAACGCTTACAACAACCTGCCTGACCTTCTGTCTTGCCCTCTCGGCCTCTTTCTCCTTCAGGGCTTCTGCCGTTTTCTTCTCAAGTTCTTCTATGTAAGACTTTAGCTTCTCTGAAAATTCCTCTCTCAGTTTCCGCTCTTTCTCGTGGAGCTCCCTCTCTTTCTCTTCCAATTTTTTCTTCAGCTCTTCAACCCTTCTCCTTTCACTCTCAAGCCTCTTATACTCCCTCTCAAGGGCTTCTAAAATGTCCTCTGCTAATTTGTCTTCAGCCTTCATGAGGCTCTTGGCAGTTTCTATAACCTCTTTCGGAACGCTGAACCTCTCTGCAATTACAAGGGCGTAACTCCTTCCGACTATTCCGTAGGCCAGCCTGTATAAAGGCTTTAAAGTCTTTTCGTCAAAGAGGACAGAGGCAACTTGGTAGTAGTCGTCTTTGTAGGCAAAGAGCTTTACAGGTGTGAAGTGAGTTGTTGCAACAACCTTTGCCCCTTTCTCTTTCAGGTATTTAAGTATTGCAACGGCTAGCGTTGAACCCTCTACAGGATCTGTTCCCGCTCCAAGCTCGTCTAAGAGGACTAAAGAGTCTGAATCTGCCTCTTTCAGAATCCCCGCAATGTTCTTTATGTGGCCGCTAAAGGTTGAGAGAGACTGCTCTATGCTCTGCTCGTCTCCAATGTCTGCAAACCAGCTTTTAAAAAGCCTGATGGAGCTCCCTTCCTCTGCCGGAATGAGGAAACCTGTTTGAGCCATAAGGGTTAAAATCCCGGCAGTTTTGAGGGTTACAGTTTTACCTCCCGTGTTGGGTCCCGTTATAACGAGCCCCTTTTCAAGTTTTATGTCAACGGGGACAGTCTCTTTTCCAGAGAGAACTAAGAGCGGGTGCCTCGCCCCCTTAAGGTTTAAACTCCTGCCGATTTCAGGGAGAGTTCCCTTTAGCTTTAAGCTCATATATGAAACGGCGTAACGCCTGTCTATCTCAACAAGGGCTTTAAAGCTTTCCTTTATCTCCTCCCTGTGTTCAGAGGCAAGTTTTGAGAGCTCCCTCAGTATCAGCCTTACCTCCTCTTTCTCTTTTGAGCGGAGCTCCCGTAACTTGTTGTTCTCCTCAACAACAGATAACGGCTCAACGTAGAGGGTCTGGCCAGAGGAAGACCTGTCGTGTACTATTCCCTTGAACCTCTTTAGGAACTGAGGCTTTGCAAGGATTACGTATCTGCCGTCCCTCTCTGTAACTATTCTGTCGGGGCAGAGGTCTTCGTTCCTGTTGACAATTGAGGTGAGCTTCTCCTTTATTCTGTCTGAAATCTGCTTCAGAGAGCGCCTTATAGACCTCAGCTGAGGAGAGGCGGAGTCCAGAATCTCTCCCGTTTCGTCAATTGACGAGTTGAGTTTTGAGCGGAGCTCCCCAACCTCGCTGAGCCTTTCGGCGAAAAACCTTATTCTCTCAAACCTCTCTTCAAGTTCAGAGAAAAACCGCTTTAGAACTGCAGACTGGTTTAAGACTTTTAAGATGGAGAGGAGCTCCTCAGGGCTTAGAATAGCTCCTTCAACCTTCAGCTTTTCTAAAACGGCGGAGATGTCTGGAAACGTCTCTAACGGTAGATTTCTCTCTGAGAGGAGTTTTACAAAGGTGTCTGTCAGGGAGAGCTCTCTCTCAACCTCTTCTCTTTTTGTTCTTGGCCTTAAAAGAAGAACAACCTCTTTTCCCGGTTCACTCTTTGCAAGGCGGGAAGTTTCAGAGAGGAGCTTAAAGAACTCCAGAGTTTTGAGCGCCTTTTCCATTAGAAGGTGCCCCGCTCCTTTGAACGTAATATGAAGACCCCCCTCCAATTACCCAAAGAAGCGAGGCACCAGCTTCCAGCGGTTAACATTATACCAATTTCCTTATGAAAGCAACTCCTTAACAATTCTGTTGACAACTGAGCCGTCTGCCCTTCCCTTAACCTTTGGCATAACGGCCTTCATAACCTTTCCCATGTCCTTGATTGAAGAGGCCCCAACCTCCTCAATGGTCTGTTTAACTATCTCTCTAATCTCATCTTCGCTCATCTGCTTGGGCAGGTAAGACTCAACAACGGCAAGCTCGGCCTTCTCCTTCTCAACAAGGTCCTGCCTGCCTCCCTTTTCGTACATCTCAATAGACTCTTTTCTCTGCTTTGCATACTTCATAAGGAGCTGGATAATCTCCTCGTCTGTCAGCTCTCCCCTCTTCTCAATCTCGGCGTTCTTTATGAGGGAGTTAATCATTCTAATCGTTGAGAGCTTTACCTTATCTTTGGCCTTCATGGCCTCTTTCATGTCGGCCTTCAGGCGCTCCTTTAAGCCCATTTTCTCTCCTTGAATTACTTTTTCTTCTTCTTGCCCTTTGGTGGAAGAAGACCGCGCTTCTTGAGGGCTTTAATCAACCTCTTCCTTGCGGCCATTGCCTTTCTTTTCCTCTTCTCAGAGGGCTTCTCGTAGTATTCTCTCCTTTTAATCTCTGTAAGGATTCCTTCCTTTTCGCAGAGCTTCTTGAACCTTTTAAGGGCTTTCTCAAAAGGTTCTCCGTCTCTAACGTAAACTGTTGCCATAAAGCATCGCCTCCTTTTTGAGGATTTTTGCAGGGGCTATTATATGACTGATTTCATTCATTGTCTACTTGCTTCGGCTTCAGGCGATTTTTTTTAATAGAGTTGAAATGTTTCAAATAGAAATTTTGTTTCTTTGACAACGGAATAATTAGACAATATAATGGAAAGTGTGAAGCGTAGCTAATGCTAAAGTTTCTAACCAAATACAAAGGGGGGTATCGTGAGAAAGTGGCTCTCAGCAGTAACATCTTTAGCGGTAACATCTGTCTTAATGTTTTCATGTGGAGGAGGTGGTGGAGGAGTAGAAAGCTCCTCTACGCCAGGGAATGCCGGTGGCGTTGTAGCTGATGAATTTCTTAAAGGACTCCTGGTAAAAGTAAAAGGAGCAGACTGTGAAAAGCAGCCTCAGCTATGTGCGGTAACTGATAAGTATGGGCGTTTCCAGATTCCCGGAGCGGCCGGAAAAGTTCTGGAGGTTTACTACACCCACACTGGGAACTGCACTGTTAACATCAAGCTTGGGGAGTTTAAAGCCACAAAAGATAAGCAAATTGTTACTCCGCTAACTCTACAGCGAAATGAAGATGTAGGTGGACTGGTTGGTCTTGTTCTTGAGGAAATGGCAGGTTATGGGGCCAATTCTACCGATATTATCTGGGATTTGTCTTCAATAAACGATACAGCCTGTGAGGAAATGGCATCTGATCTGTGCTTGGCATTCAAAGATGCCCTTAACGCCACCTGTTCGAACGCAACAGAAAACGCTACAGTTGTAAGTAGTATTGATTTTGCATCCCTTAATGAAACTCAAATAGAAACTATAGCTGCTTACTTCGGCGGAATGGATGATTTAGAGGAAAAGAAGCATCACTGTAAACACGTAACTCCTTCTATCGTTAAAGTTGTAAACAGCGGATTCGTAGACTTGCTTTCTAAAACTGTAACGCTAAAGGGAACGTTGGAAACAAGCAGTAGAAAAGATTACCAGATTAAACTTATTCCCGATGAAAGAATTCTAAGTGCTTTTAAAGAAGATCCATTTATTGCAGCTGGTAGATTTGAAGATACCGAAGGTAAAGGAATTTACTTAGTAGGATATATTGGAGAAAGGGGAATAGTATTTGATACTTATATCCTTGGTTTGGTCTATCTTGACGCAGACATCCCTGATTCTGTAGATGATCTGGAAGATTTTATATTTGAACATGAAACTGCCTTCAGGTTTGTATTTATAAGTGGTGTAAACTCTAAAGGTCTTGTGGGTTCTGGATTCTGGATTTCAGAAATTTTTGCTAAGTCAGCTGATTTGAAAAAGCTGATGAGGAATCCGGTTTATTCCCTGTTTAGACTGGAGAATCAACTAAGCGAAGAGCCTCTTGGTAGTTCATTAGCTAAGAATCCTATACAGACGTTCAGGTTAGAAGTTTCAGTTGATGGTTCTGCCATTCCTTACACGAAAGCAAGCATTGATGATTTGAGGAATACTCTTACATTTCTGCAGTATATCGATGATAGGCCTATGTTTGACTTCTTTGGAAACAATTACGGACTGCTAAATACCTGGTGGAGCGGAGTTCCCGTTAATGAAGACCAGACCATCATAACAGATTACAGGCTTAGGTTGACCAATTTTGCCTTAGATTCAGAAATAGAGGCGGATAATGGAGATAAACAGGGATCTGCAGTGATTTCTGAAAACGGTTTTGCGATAAATGTTCCGGCGTCTTTTGTAATTAGTTCCGGAAGTGATATATATATTAAGGTAGCAGCTACAGTTGAAAGTTCTGGATCAGTTACAGAGAACTTCAATCCGGATATGGTTTACTACTTTGTTTGTGAAAGGGATATAGGAGGTATTTGCTCTGCTGGGGATAAAGTTCCTTACCTTATCTCAGGTTCAGAAAACGCCGTGTTCAATTTTGATAACTCTACCATTCAGTCTGTTAACTTTAGATCTTACGGTTTCCTGGGATTTCCATTCTTTGGAGATTAAAGTAAAGGCTAGGAGATTTAGATTCCTAGAAGGGGAGGAACATTCCTCCCCTTTTTTCTGTTATAATCGACAATACCTGGTTGAGATTTAAAAATTTACTAAGGAGAAGGTGGCTGGTGTTCAAGAAATTTACAGCTCTCGTTTTTTCTTTTCTGCTTTGCTTTTCCTCTTATGCTTCAGCTTCGAAGTTGAAGTTTGGTTACAAGCCAACACCTCCAGAAAAAGCTCAGAAGTACCTTTACAGGCCGAGTCCCCGTTTAAAAGCTTACTCGCTGCCCACCTCAGTTGATCTTTGTAATCAGCTTCCCCCCGTAGGAGATCAGGGCTATCAGGGTTCCTGTGTTGCCTGGGCTGTTGGTTACTATTACAAGTCTTTTCAGGAGTGTAAAGAGCACGGCTGGGATTGCGCCAACAGTTCAGAGATCTGCAGTCCTGCTTTTGTGTATAACCAGATTAACGGTGGTGAAGATAGAGGCTCCTATCCTATAGATGCCTTCCGCTTGATTGTAAGAGAGGGCTGCGATAATTTGCAGGACATGCCTTACGATGATAGCGATTATCTTACTTTACCCACAAAGGATCAGATGATAAACGCCCTCAACTGGAGAGGAGAAAGTTTTGGTTTCTTTTTTACCTTTGATAACAACTACACAGGAGCAAGGAATACTCCTTTAACGGACGATGTTATTTATGATATGAAGCAGCATTTAGCGAATGGCGATGTTTTTATGATTGCCATTCCCGTTTATACGAATTTCGAGTATTTAGACAGCACGAATTATTTTTACGATGGGCCTGGGGATGGTGATGATTACCTGGGAGGACACGCCATCATTGTCTGTGGTTACGATGATGATGCAGGCGATGGAGCCGGAGGGTTTAAGATAAGGAACTCCTGGGGAACTACATGGGGAAACAACGGAGAGGCTTACCTCTCTTACAACTTTGTTAAGAACTACGCTTTTGAAGCGGCTTACATGACAGATAGAATAGGCTACCAGTGGAAAAGAATAGTTGATCTGGATATCGATGAACTGGAAAGGGGAAACCTGAATGCCACCGTTTCTAATGGAACAGATGAGATTACTTTGATGGGTGATTACCTATTCCAGAGCATTTCCGGGGATACCAGAAAAGGAGTCCATGCTGTTTTTGATATAACAGATCTTGGAATTCCAGAGTCTTACATACTGTCTCTTCAGAATATGGGAGATTCGGGAAGTGATGGCACGTTAACTTCTTTACTCTTGAAGGATTCTGACAACAGGACTTATGTTTATCCAGAAACTCCGGTTTCCATACCATCGGATGGAACAGTTGTAAGGCTTAATATCGATTATAAAGTTCCTGAAATCCTGAATTTTACGGTTTCTCCAGACAGGGGATATCCTCCGTTAACTACCAACTTTACGTATGAGGTTTCTGATTTTGACAGCGATAACCTGACCTGCTACTTTGACTTTAATGGAGATAACTCAACAGATGAGATTGTTGAAAACTGTTTAAATGGAACGGTTTCCTATACTTACGAGAACTATGGAACTTATAACGTTTCCTTTACTGTAAGTGATGGCGAGAACAGTGTTTCGATAACAAGAAACGTTTACGTTGATAATCCACCACCTGAGATAAAGGTTTTTGAAATCTCTCCCGATAGGGGATACGTTCCTCTTCAGGTAAATGCGACGGTTTCGGTTTATGATTTATTAGATGATACATTAACCTGTTATTTAGACTTTGATGAAGATAACAAGTATGATGAGGTAGTTGATAACTGCACAAATGCTACTCTTAGTTATACCTATAACAGAGCCGGAGAGTTTAGAGTAACTCTTGCTGTGAGTGATGGTTACACTACCGTAAGGAGCTCTAAAAGCGTTTCCATCAAGTATCTTAAAAAACTTCCTGAGACAAAGCTGGGAGAGGTTACCTTAGAGGTTGGTTCTGGAGTAGTTTCTGACTTTTCTGAAGTAAACAATGTTTCTGTTCAGGGCTATGACGTGATAACTGCACTTAGATTCAGGGTAGAAAATGCAACTTCTTCCGTTCCTGTTGTAATAACCTTCCAGAAACCGTTACCTGCGAATGTTCGTATTCTGAAGAGGAACAGGGATATTACCTCACAGGTAAAAATAGCGGGTGATACGATTGCCTATACGATAGTAGATAATGGTCTTCTTGATGAAAATAGCAGTCCAGGTATAGTTGATGATCCGTTAATCATCGCTACCCCATCTTCTCAACCTTCTGGAAGCTCCTCAGGTGGCGGAGGAGGTGGTTGTTCTCTTATAGCGGAAATGCCGTCAGCGGCAGGATTGCTCAATTTATTCGTGGTTGGACTGCCGCTTTTCTACTTACGTAGGAAGAGACATAATTAGTATCACGTGTTGATTTTATAGGTTACAAAATTAAAGCTTTGTAATTTTAGGTTTAGACTAAAACAGTTAACTGTGGGTGTTTATCCTGTTTGAATGTGAGGACTTAACTACTTTGCAAAAGCTGTGTTTTCTAAGTAGATGTTTTGCTGTTGAAGTTCAGAAAGAAGGTGGATACCCTACAGTAACTTTTAAATTTCACAAAAAGGAGGTGTCCACCCATGAAACAACTAAAGGGATTCAGATGAACATCCCTCCACATATCATACACAAATACAGCATTCAAAGAAACAATGAAAAAAGGGAGAAAAATAAAGAAAACCCTTGACCTGATAAAAGACCCAAACGTTAGAAAAAGATTTAAATGGATAACCTACTACCACAAAACAAATAACGCAAGAAAGACATGCAGATACTTTGGAATGAGTCCAACAACCTTTTATAAATGGTTCAAAAGATACCAAAATAAAAAACAGAGGTAGAAGACCTTACAGAGTAAGACAACTTTAAATAGACCTGGAAATAGGAAACCTCATCATTACAATAAGAGGGAAATTCCCAACCTGGAGCAAAGAGAAGATATCCATCTTCATATAAAAACAACTCGGAATGAACATATCCGCCTCAACAGTCTACAGAGTTCTCAAAAGATACGGACTTGTGGAAAGAACCAAGAAGTTGAAAACCTTATATTGAACTTGTATATAACTTGACAGACTAAAAATAGAGGATTAAAATGATTCATGGAACCTAATGAAGAGGGTGTTATGCTAAGAAAATCTTTAATTCTGGGAGGGGTTTTAGGTCTTTTGCTTTCAGGCCAAGGGGTTTCACAGGAAGTTTTAAAATCAGATTTATTCCTGAAGAATCCCAGAAATTTCAATCTGAAAAAAATTGGAAAGTTAGAGAGGTTTGTAAAACCTTACAAAGAGCATGAGGTTCTTGCTAAGTTTTCTGAATTTCTCCCCACTACCCGGAACCTTTTGATGAATAGAGGAATAAGGGTTTTAAGGGTTTACAAGGGTTTTTCTAAGAGTTCTTCAAAGAAGATAGTGTTACTTCATTCGGAAAAAATGACTACGGAGGAGCTGATAGAATATTTGAAAAAGCTGCCCTTTGTAGAAGAAGTTTCCCCCAACTACAGGAGATCCCTTTATGGTGTCGTTCCAAATGATACTTTGTTTTCCAATCAGTGGAATATGAACAATGAAAATGATACCGATATTAACGCTCCGGAAGCATGGCAGCTTACAACAGGTTCCTCTGATGTTGTGGTTGCTGTTGTTGATAGCGGAGTTGACTATACCCATCCGGAACTGACTCCCAACATCTGGCGTAATACTGCTGAGTGTGATGGCACTCCCGGAGTGGATGACGATGGTAACGGTTATGTAGACGACTGTATGGGTTACGACTTTGGTGATAATGATAGCAATCCTATGGATTTAATGACAGTTCCCCATGGGACTCATGTTGCCGGTATCATTGGTGCTGTAGGCAATAACGGTGAAGGAGTCTCTGGAGTTAACTGGAATGTAAAGATAGTGCCGGTAAAGATATCGAAGGGAATTGGTGAGATTTACGATTCAGCCATAATTGAGGCACTCCATTACGTGGCTACTTTGAAGGATAAAGGTGTTAACATTGTTGCTGTAAATGCTTCGTGGGGAGGTTACTTCTACAACCCCATTCTTCGGGATGCAATTAAAGAGCTCGGTGAAAAGGGAATCATTTTTGTTGCTGCTGCTGGAAATGAGCAAGTAGAAAATGATGCTATGTCTGTGTATCCCTGTGGTTACGACTTGAATAATATCATCTGTGTAGGTGCTTATGGAAAAGATGGAAATATTGCAAGTTTCTCTAACTATGGTAAAGGCACTGTAGATATTGCTGCTCCCGGAGTAGATATCTGGAGCACGGTTATTAGGGAGCTTGAGTGTTCTGATGAGGTTCTGTTCTTCGATGATATGGAGAACGGCAGTGATAACTGGATAGCTATAAATGGATGGGAGATTACAAGTGAGAACCCTCACAGCGGTAACTACTCCTGGAGCGATAGCCCTGGAGGTAATTACCCTGATGAAATAAATGAGGTTCTTGAACTTAATAAAGTTTTTGATGTTTCTTCTTATGATGGCGTGTGTGTGAATTTTTGGGCTGATGTCAATTTAGAAGAGGATTATGATTATTTATACGTTGAATATTCTGAAAATAACGGTTCTTCCTGGACCCCTGGTTTTGCTTTTACCGGGGATACAGAGGGTTATGTGAGTTTTATCGCTCCTTTTCCTTCTAGCTCTTCAGATTTGAGGGTGAGATTTCATCTTGAATCAGATTGCTGTGAAAATTATGATGGGGCTTATGTTGATGATGTAAGAATTACTGGAGCACAGTTTGGAGAACCACGTTATCAGTCCTGGAATGGAACGTCTATGGCTACTCCCCATGTTACCGGTGCAGTTGCCCTTGTTGCAGCTATGTATCCTGATGATACTATGGAAGACAGGATAGGAAGGATTATTGGAAACACGAAGATGAGGAAGAATTTTGATAAAGTGGTTGGAACTGGAGGTCTGGATCTTTACAAGGCTCTATCTGAAGGTCCGGGACCGTTTATTGACTCTGTTAAAAGGTTTGGAGTTCTTCCGGGAATGGAAATAACGATTTCTGGTAAGAATTTTGGTAGTTCTCCAGCAGTTGTTTTTGAAAACCTTGGAAACGACACTTCTATTTTGAACGGAAAGATTCTGTCTTATACTGATAACTCCATAACAGTTAGAGTTCCGAGGGATAAAAACCTGGGTAGATATCTTGCTGTGTTTAATGGCGGTAAGAGTTCACGCTTTGTAAAGCTTTCTGCATGGGAAGAAGTAGCAAGTTTACCTAAAAGACTATGGGCTTCAACAGTTACTTATTACAACGGAAGGATCTACTCTTTTGGAGGTATTGACTGGGAAGAGGATAAAACAGTAAGTGATTGCTATGTTTACGATACTGAAACTGGAGTATGGGATAACTGCACAGCATTTCCTGGAGATCCGGATTTACTCCCTTGGGGAAGCGCCTGTCCTTTCGATGGAAAAATATACGTTGGAGCTTACGATTCAATTTATGTGTATGATGTTTCTACAGGAAATTGGACTGCAGGACCTGAAATACCTTTGGGTTTAAGAATCCTTGGTTTAGTTAAAGTGAAAGATAACCTTTATATGCTGTCGTTTACAGGAGAAATTTACGTTTTGAGTGACAATGAAACTTTTGAACCAGTCGGCAACCTCAATGAACCTCGATTAACTGCAGGAGTTACTGTTTACGGAGATGAGATTTACGTTTTTGGAGGATACAACGGAACAGCAGCTATTTCCAGTGCTGAAAGGTGTGATCCTGAAACTGGAAGTTGCGTGGAACTCCCTCCTATGCCTGTTGCTGTAGCTCCTGCAAAAGCTGTGGCGGTTGGAAAGAAGATTCTCATTGTAGGAAATACATTTAATAGTAAGTATTATTGGTTATTCCCAACGAAAAGAACGGTAGCTCTTTTTTACTACCCTGAAGAAAACCGGTATGAATTTGTTCCCGGAAGTATTATGGAACCTCCGAAGGGAAACGTTGGGTTTGGATTGGTTTACGCTCCTAATAAGGGGTCAGTTTATATGGTAGGAGGAGGGATTTTATGGGTTAGAAGTTATGATGATGTCTATAAACTTCCTGTGGTTGAAGATTTTGACCTTGGGAAAGTTAAAGGTGGAGTTCACATAACAATGCCAAAGGATTGTGACGAAAGTTGCTCTTATGACGTTTCTGTATTTGAGCCTTCCGATGTTAAAACTCCTTCTGGCTACAGGGTTTATTCAGATAAAGCTATAAATATTGTGGCAAGAGACACAGATGGTCTTTCAGTAGGTGTCGAGATTAGTTTTGATTCTCCACTACCTGAGAATGTTGTTCCTTTTAAGGTTACTAAAGACGGTAAATTTATTTCCCTTGCAAATTACCTAAGTGAAGATAGGAGAAACCTTGTCTACAATATTTCTGATAACGGGAAATTTGATGACAACAGTTCTTCAGGAGTTATAGAAGATCCTGTTGTTCTTCTGGAAAAGACAGAAAGATCAACGGCAAGCAATAGTAGCAGCAGTAGTGTTGGATGTTCTATCGGGCAGACTGGTGGAGAAATTGATCTTTCATTCCTTTCAGTTGTATTTGCTTTTGGACTACTAGGGCTTAAGATGAGGAAGAGAAAGTTAACTAATTAATTACAATGTTTTTGGAAGGGGAGGTTTCTCCTCTTCCGTTTTATGTCCTTATTAACTTTTTAAAAGTCCCTGTTAAACTTTGAAGTTTTCGGATCCCTTTAGGTTCTTTCTCTAAAGCAGGAATGAAGATTTTGGGAATTCCTGGGAAGTCTTTTTCTATCAGCTTTTTTTCTTCTTCTATTGAGGTTTTATTTCCGACTATCAGTTTGGCTTCTATGCCGGCGGCAGAAAGCTCCCTTACAGTCCGCTTCCCTATTTCTACGGGGAGGGTTTGGGGATTGACAACTATCCCTATTAGGGTTTCAGGAGAGAGCAGGAGATTGCGGAGCTCCCTAACCTCCTTTAACCTCCTCTCAAGGATTCCCAGAACCGGGTCTTCTTCCACCTTTTTTCCTGCCATCTTTCTGTATTTGAGAGCTTCTCTCCTTAGAACTATGAGCTTCTTAAGCCACTCCTCTGTCAGCTCAGGGAAGGTGAGCATTCTCAATGTGTAGCCAGAAGGTGCCGTGTCAAAGATTACCCTCTCAAACTTCCTCTCTGAAACGGCCACCCTGTAGATAACGTCTGCCGTTGCAAGCTCTAAAGCCCCTGGTGAGTAGTAGGCAAGCTCTATCTGCTTCTCTATCTCTCCGATTACGACAGGTGAGAGGAGCTCCCTTGCCTCCCTCTTAACCCGGTTCAGATATCTTTTAGCTTCTTTTTCAGGATTTATTTCAACTGCGAAGAGGTTTTTCGTAATCTCTTTTGGCTTCTCTCCAATTTCTGTGTCAAATGTTAAAGAGAGTGAGTGAGCAGGGTCTAAAGAGACCACTAAGGTTTTAAACCCTTTTTCTGCAAAGAAAAGGCCTAAGGCTGAGGAAACTGTGCTCTTCCCAACGCCCCCCTTCCCTGAAAGGAAAACAGTTTTAAACTCCGTCAGGTTCAAGGCTCCCCCACTTCTTCCATAACTCTTGAGATTACGCTTTCCCTGTCTGCCATTCTCCTTTCCCAGCCAGGAATCTCGTTTCCGATATAAGGGAGGAGCTCCACCGTGTAGTAGGCCATCGGGTTTGGAATTCCAAGCCTTTCGCTGAGAACAACCGTTAAAAGGGTGTCGTTTAGAACTGCAGCCTTATATTCCAGCTTGTCTGTTGCCGAATCTGAGACGGCTCCCCTGAAAAAGAGTTTAACTGCCTTCAGCCACTCTTTCATTTTTCCACTCCTTGAGCTCAGGTGAGTTCTTCCACCGCCTGTGGAACCAGAACCACTGCTCCGGGTGTTCCCTTACAGCCCTCTCAATTGCAGATGTATATTCCTGGGTCAGCTCTTCAACGCTTTTCCCTTTCGGGTATATCGGCTCGTAAACTGCTATTCTGTATTTTTCCCCTTCTAAAAAGCAGAAGGCCGGGATTACAGGTTTTCCTGTCTTTAGAGAGAGTAGTGCCAGTCCTTTGTTTGTGTATGCCTTCCTTCCCAAGAACGTTGTGAGGACTCCTTCCTTAACCTTTGGCCTCTGGTCTAAGAGAATTCCAACGTAGTTTCCCCTCTTTAACTCCCTGAAAACTGCCGTTCCCTTACCGGTTGGAATGACCCTTACTCTCCAATGTTCCCTTATACTGTTTATGAGGCTGTCTACCCGTTTGTTCTTCATCGGCTTTGCAACAACGGCGAGCTTACCGCCGCTCAAAAGGGAAAAGAGAGCTCCCATCACCTCCCAGTTCCCTATGTGTGCCGTTAAGAGGAAACCTCCCCCTTCGGGAACGACAGACGGGTCAATGGGAAAAAAAAGTTCCTTTAGACCTTCTGGCGTGTAGGTAGGAAGTCTGAAAAAGTCTGCAGAGCATTTGAGGAAGTTCTTAAAGCTCTCTTTTCCGATCTTCTTCGGGAATCCCGTAAACTCCAGGTTCTCCTCTGTTACCTTCTTTATTCGGGGGTAGTTGTAGGCAAACTCTCCGAGTTTTTCTGCAAGGGAAAAAGCCTTTTCCCTTGAGGGTTTCTGGGTTCCCTTAATGAGTAGCTTTAAAAGTAGATACTCCAGAAGGTGAAAGCTCTCCTTCAACTGCTTCCTCTTCAACCTTTTCAACGTTTTTTATGTTTGCCAGTATAAACTCTTTCAGGCCGTAAACGTCAACACTTAGAACCGGTGCTTTTACGTGAGGAATTTTTCCTTTCAACTTAATTAGATCTTTCTCTGTAGTTACCGGATTTTTAAGTTCTTTAAGTTTCTCAATTTCTTCTTCCGTATAGATGTGATGGTCATCGAATATAATTAGATTTTTGATCTTAAATCCCATTTTTAAAACCATTTCGATGAACTGTCCGGGGTTACCTATTCCGCAGAAGAGGTCTATCTCCCTGTTTTCAGGTGGTTCTGTTCTGTTGAAATTCCCATCAATCCAGTGGCTAAATGTTTGTTCGGCTCTGAAAATTGGTTTTTTAAAAGTTTTAAGAAAGAGCTCTAAGGATTGAACTCTTTCTCTTGAGACCAGGTTTGCTCTTGAAATCACAAAAGCATCAGCTCTTTTAAGTCCTGAAAGAGGTTCTCTTAGAAGCCCCAGTGGTAAACAGTGGTTGTCTCCAAAGGGGTTGAACGGATCTATTACCACTATTGAAAGAGTGGGAATTACCCTTCTGTGCTGGAAACCATCGTCTAAAACGACAGCTGTTGCTCCATTCTGGAATGCAAATGAGACTCCTTCTACTTTAACTCTAGAGGCAACAGTTCTGAACTTCTTTAAGGCGTAAACAGAGCATTCGTCTCCAAATTTTGCAGGATCGGGCTCTGCGAAGGCAGGCTTTTTGATTTTTCCTCTATACCCTTTGCAGACAATTACTGGAAAGAAACCTGCTTCTTCGAATATTCTGTATACTGTTTCCGTTATAGGGGTTTTGCCGCTTCCACCTACCGTTATGTTTCCAATGGATACCACTGGAAACTGAAAGTGCTCACCCTTCAGAATTCCAGAGTCGTATAGGTAATTTCTGATTGAAGCAGTTGCACAATATAGCTTAGAGAGTAAAAAGAAAATTGGGTAAAGAAGAGCGAAAATTCCGTCTTTTCTTAAAACTTTTTTCCTAAAGTCGTTCAGATTAAAACTCAACAGTTTCTCCGATCTTTTTGAGGATTCTCTCCGTTACTCCCCTCTCCATCTTCCAGTTCAGGAAACTCCTGCTGGATTTCTCCTGCCTTAATTTAGGGTTTTGAAGTAGTGTTCGTAAAGTTCTCTCTAACTCTAGTGGTGTGACAACATCAACTCCAAGTCTCTCTGCAACGTCTGAGAACTCTGTTCCGTAAACACCCATTACAGTTGGAACGCCTGTTGCGACCGGCTCAACCGGGTTGTGGCCTCCGATTCCCGGAACCAAGCTCCCTCCGACAACGGCAACCGTTGAGTAGGAGTAGAGGGAAGGGAGCTCCCCAACAGTATCAACAACGTAGAACTCTGCATCTGACGGAACCGTTTGAGACTCGCTCCTGAAAACCGTTTTACCGGGAAGTTTTAAGCTCTTCGCCCTTCCAACGTGCCTTGGAGCGATTACGGTTAAAAGGCCGGGAAACTCCTCCTTTAACTTCTGGTGAACCTCTGCCGCCAATCTTTCCTCTCCGGAGTGGGTGCTTCCCCAAAGAACCACAAAACGCCTCCCTTCTATTTTAAGTGGAGCTCTCTCCTGTGGCGGCTCGTAGTCAAGCTTCAGATCTCCCACAACCTCAACCTTTTTAAATCCTACCTCTAACGCCCTCTCTGCGTCTTTTTCGCTCTTTGCAAGGAATGTTTTGTCCTCAATCAGCGGCTTTAAAAACTTTTTAAACTTTAAAAGCCTTCTGTAAGCCTTCTCTCCTATCTTTCCGCTTACAAAGAAGAGCGGAATGGAGAGCTCTGTCGTTGCTTTTAAAAGAGATGGCCAGATTTCAGACTCGTAGATGAGAATAGCTTTCGGCCTGTTCTTCTTCAGGAACTTCTTTATTAGAGGGTAGAGGTCTAACGGAGTGACCCTTGACGGAACTTCAGGGTAGAGCTTCTTAGCCCTCTCAAGGCCGTAGTCTGTAAAAGTTGTAAGGGCAACCTTTCCTTCTAACTTTTTAACCAGCGGTTTAACCGTATTTACCTCTCCAATGCTTGCAGCGTGGAGAAAGATTTTGTTCTCGGCACCCGGGAAGTTGGTTGAAAGCCTTGGTTTCAGGTGAACTTCTCCCCTATCCTTTGTTTTCAGTTTTACTATCGGAAAGAGAGGAACAGAAAGAGCCACAAGGAAGTTGTATATCCAGAACACTACTTTACCCCAATCAGCTTGTGAACCTGAGGGATTACCCTTATCTCAAACTGTGAGAGGAGCTCCCTCTCCTTCAAAACCATTTTAACCACCCTCCGGCAGGTTTCCCTGTATTCCTCTTCCGGGTGGTGGAGCGGCTGGAGAACAACTGGAAAGTTTATAAGTTTTCGGTATTCTTTCAAGAACTCTTTAATCCTTTCAAGATCTTCCTCTGAAAAGAGGGTGAACTTCAGCTCAACGTTTTCATAGTTTTCAAGGAACTTAGAAACCTCTCTAAACGGGAACTCAACCCCCATAGTTAGCGGCTTTGGAGAGACGACAAGATGGAGTTTCTGGGTTGGGAGCTCCCTGAAAAAATGGCCGCAGGTTTCAAGCGTAATCCTTCTAACGGATTCAACCTGTGAGATTTCTAAAAGAACTTTGTCAATTTCCGGCTCCTCTAAAGGTTCCCCTCCCGTAATTATCACGTCTGGAAGAGCAGTTTTCTCAACAATTTCCCTTATCTCCTCTGCTGAATAGTCCCTTCCCGAGTTCCAGGAATACTTTGTGTCGCAGAACTTACAGCTAACAGAACACCGGCCGGTTCTTATAAAGAGTGAGGGAGCTCCAACGGTAAGCCCCTCCCCCTGAACAGACTCAAATACTTCACAGACCCTAATCATCCTTCTTCTCAACCTCTACAGGTGGCTGAACCTTTACGTTGTAGTGCTTCCCAACGTAGTAACCTCCGGCGGCGCCGGCTCCTGCAGCTGCAAGAAGCGGAAGACAGCTCTGGAGCGTTAGAGATAAACAGAGAAGCAGAGCGGCAGGGAGCAGGTATCTCATCTCTTCCTCCGTCAGTAGTCTATTCCCTTCCTGGCTCCCTCTTCCCTATAAAAAGGATGTTTGACAAGCTGGAAGTAGGTTACGTAGTCGGCGGCCTCAATTAAACGGCTTGTTGCGTGTCTCCCGGTTAGAACAACCTCAACATTTTCAGGTTTCCTTTCTATAAGGGAAAGGAGTCTGTTTTCCTCTAATAGGTTCAGATGAACGGCAACGATTATCTCATCCAGAACTAAAACGTCTGTTTCTTCCAACTTCTCCTCTGCCAGTTTCAGCCCCTCGTGAACCATTCTCCTGTCTTCCTCTGTAGGCTTAAAGTCGTAGTCTGGCCTTCCCGTCTGGATGAACTCAAAACCGGGCAGGTATTTTGCGGCGAGGAGTTCCCCCGTCTCCCACCCCTTTAGAAACTGGATAAACGTGCACTTTAAACCCCTTCCAACAGCCCTTAAACAAAGCCCCAAAGCGGCAGAGGTTTTACCCTTACCGTTTCCCGTGTAAACGTGGACAAAGCCCTTTTTCAGCGCCAACTCCTGAAAACCTCCAGGGAGAGCTCCTTAGCCCTCCTGTCTATCTCGGCAACTTCGTAGATATCTTTGGGCGGTTTAAAGTCTGCCCTACTCAGTGTTTCCTCAATCAGCTTTGGAATTTCTGTAAACTTAATCTTCCCTTTAAGGAACAGCTCAACTGCAACCTCGTCTGCAGCGTTTAGAACTATCGGATAAGGGTAGCCCATCTTTAAGCTCTCGTATGCAAGCCTTAAGCAGGGAAACTTCTCGGTATCCGGCTCTAAAAACGTAAGGTTCAGCCCGAAAAGGTTCAGGCGGAGCTCCTCTTCCTTCAGCGGGAGCCTTTCAGGGTAGGAGAGGGCGTAGGCTATGGGAATTCTCATATCGGGAACCCCTAGCTGAGCCTTAGCAGAGTTATCTCTGAACCTTACGAGGGAGTGGACTATGCTCTGAGGGTGGATAACAACCTTTATTCTCTTTACGGGGAGACCAAAGAGCCAGTAAGCCTCTATAACTTCCAGTCCCTTGTTCATAAGGGTTGACGAGTCAACCGTAACTTTTTTCCCCATATCCCAGTTCGGGTGCTTCAGGGCTTCTTCAGGTTTTACGTTCTCAATGTTTTCTCTGTTTAGGAACGCTCCTCCCGAGGCTGTGAGGATAATCTCGTCAACTTCCTCTTTCTTCTCTCCCACAAGGCATTGGAAGATTGCAGTGTGTTCGCTGTCAACAGGGATAATCTCTTTCGCAACCTCTGTTATGAAGTTTCCGGCGCAGACCAAAGACTCCTTGTTTGCAAGGGCTAACCTTTTCCCTTTCTCTGCTGCCCAGTAGGTCGGGAGAATTCCGGCAGACCCTGAGATTGCACAGACTGCAACGTTAAAGTCCGTTTCGTCAATGAGCTTTTTTATCCCTTCAAGGCCTACTTCTGAGTAGAGGGCTACTCTTTCAACGTTAAATCGTTCTTTCTGCTCCTCCAGTTTCTCCCTGTTTGACCCTGCGACAAGGCCAACAACTTTAAACCTCTCAGGGAACTGCTCAACAACTTTTAGCGTGTTTTCACCTATTGAACCTGTTGAGCCGAGTATCAGAATTTTCTTAGAGTCTTCCAAGGAGCTCCTCCAGGCTCTCAACCCTTTCCTGTTTTCCGGTCTCAAGCTCCTTTAAAGAGAAGAAGCCCTCCTGAACCTCCTCTTCCCCGATTATTACCGCAAAGGCTGCCCTCTCCCTGTCTGCTGCTTTCATCTGAGCCTTGAAACTTCCCTGTCTGTGGTCTATCTGAGTTTTTATTCCCTTGCTCCTTAAAAACTCTGCAACCTCTAAGCCTTTTCTGTAAGCCTCATCTCCCCGTGTAATTACGAATACCCCTTCCCTCTTTTCCTCCTCTTCCGGCAGAAGCAGTAGAACCCTGTCTATTCCCATTGCAAAGCCTAAAGCGGGAGTGTCGGGCCCTCCAATCTCTTTTACAAGGTCGTCGTATCTTCCGCCAGCAAGAACTGTGCTCTGGGCTCCAAGCTCAGAGCTCTTAAACTCAAAGACGGTTTTTGTGTAGTAGTCAAGTCCCCTCACAAGGAGAGGGTTCTCCTTAAACTCAACTCCTAAAAGGTTCAGGTATTCCTTAAACTTTTTGTAGTGCTCCTCGCACTCTTCGCACAGGTAGTCTGTGATTTTGGGAGCTCCCTCAACAACCCTCTGGCACCCTTCTTCTTTACAGTCAAGAACCCTCAATGGGTTCCTCTCAAGCCTTTCCTTACAGGTTGGGCAGAGGGAGTCAACCTTTTCCCTCAGAAACTCAATTAAGGCTCTCCTGTATTCAGGCCTGCACTTTTTACACCCAATTGAATTTATCTCAAGCTCGGCGTTAACATTCAGCCTCTTTAAGATTTCAGAGGCCATCTTTATGAGCTCTGCATCTGCTCCCGGGTTTTTAAGGCCGAAAACCTCGCAACCTGCCTGGAAAAACTGTCTTTTCCTTCCCGCCTGAGGCCTTTCAAACCTGAACATAGGTCCAACGTAGAACCACTTTGTAAAGGGCTCTTTTGCGAAAACCCCGTGCTCAACGTAAGCCCTTACGGCAGATGCTGTCCCTTCAGGCCTTAAAGCGATTACCCTTCCTCCCTTGTCCTCAAATATGTACATCTCCTTCTGGACGATGTCTGTTGCCTCCCCAACGCTCCTTGAGAAAAGCTTTGCTTCCTCAAATATGGGAAGAATTACCTCCTTAAACCCGTAGAGCTCCACAGTTTTCTTGAAAGTGTCAACAACCTTCTCAAACCTTAAGCTCTCTGGCGGCAGTATGTCCTCAACGCCTCTTATCGCTTTAAACTCCATAGCTCTCCACCACCTCCACCTCTTCTGTTCCGCAGAACCTGTCTCCGGCATCTCCAAGTCCGGGAACGATGTATCCGGCGTCGTTGAGCCTCTCGTCAACAGAGGCGGTAATTAATTTAGCCTCAGGAAACTTCTTTAGCCTCTCTATCCCTTCAGGAGCTGAAACTACAGAGACAAACGTAATTTCACTTTCGGGAATTCCGTTTTCCTTTAGGATGTTAACGGCCTGCTTTGCCGTTCCCCCCGTTGCAAGCATCGGGTCAAGAATTACATAGTGAGCTCCGGGAACTTTTGGGAACTTGATGTAGTAGTTAACGGGCTTCAGAGTCTCCTCGTTCCTGTAGGTTCCTATGAAACCTATTCTTCCCTTTGGAAATACGGAGACAGCCGGCGGAATCAGTGAAAGCCCTGCCCTTAAGATGGCTATGAAGACAACTTCCTGAGAAATCCTTTCTGCAATTCCTTTTGCTACCGGCGTTTCAACCTCTGTTTTTTCCGTTTTTAAATCCTTTAGTGCTTCTGAAATCAGAAGAACTCCAATCCTCTCAAAGGCTTCTCTGAACTCTTCGGGTGGAGTTTCCCTGTTTCTCAACTTAAAGAGGAGCCCCTCCTTTAAAGCTCCCTCAATCACCTTTAGCTTCACTTCATCAACCTCTCTGCAAGTTGAGTTATCGGCAGGTCACCGTAATCTCCTTTAAGGGTGTCAAGAATGTTCTTTGCATCATTTACTCTCTTCTCTTTGAGAGCAATTAAAAGCCTGTCGTAGAGAGCCTCAGGGTGAGTCCACTCCTCCCTCTTAACCCTCTCTAAAGTGGCTTTGGCCTCTTTCAGCTTTCCTCTATCTATGTAGAGAGCTCCTAAGGAAGTTTTAGACGGCGGAGAGAAGAGGAAGCTCTTTCCTTTTGAGAGCTCCGTTAGGTATTTCTCTTTTCCGTCAAGCTTTCCTAACAGAAACTCTGCCAGCTTAGAGGAGGGAGCTCCCTTATACTCCTTAACAGCCTTCTCAAACAGAGAAAAAGCTTTCTTCTTCTCTCCTTTGTCCAGGTAGTAAAGCCCTTCATCAACTATCCTGGCAGCCTTTGACTCAACTGATGAGAGGTACCAGGTGTAACCTCCATAAGTTCCGCCGAAAATAAGAAGTGATAGAATAAATAAAAGTATCTTCTTTTTATGTTTTCCAAGGAAGTGGAGGAGTGAGTAAAGATCTGAAACCAACTGTTCAGCCTGCGGAGTGTCTATTTTCTCAGGTATCGGAACTTTCGGTTTTTCCTTCTCCTTTTTCCTGTAAGCCCTGTAAGATGGCTTCTTCAACTTTTAACCCTCCGGTTAGTTTGCTCCAATTTTACCAGCTGGAGAATGCAAATGCTTGGTAACAACAGATTTTACATATCCATTTTATGGTTTTTTATTTTGTGTGTTATAGCTTTTACAGCCTTTAACTATTACTTCTTTGAGAGAGAGATTCAGGATGCAATATACACAACTACTGTAACAGAATCAGAGAAAAAATTGAACTTTCTTGTTGATTCTGCAATCGCTATGGCTAAAGTGGAAGAGAAACTTTTTGAAAGTATGGCTAAAAGGGAAATTAAAAGAGAAGTTGATAATGCTTGGCATGTTGCTAATACCATTTATCTCTTTTGTAAGGAAAAGAGATGTAGTAAAAAAGCAACGGAGCTTTTGATTAAAAGAGCTCTATCCAAAATTAGATTCTTTAGTGGTAAGGGGAATGGATACATTTTCATTGATTCTGTTAAGGGAAATGTGATACTAAGCCCAGGGTATTCGAAGATTGAAGGTAAAAATGTGTGGAATGAGAAAAATCCAACGGGAATTTATCTTCATAAGAAGTTTGAAGAGATAGTCCTTTATTCGCCCATGGGAGGGGGGTATGTATCTTACAAGTTTTATTTACCAGGAACGAAGCAACTGGATTTTAAGACTTCGTATATAAAATATTTTAAACCTTTGGGCTGGATAATAGGTGCAGGATATTACCGTTCTTATGTGAAAGAAAAGGTTAAAGAGCATGTTTTGGCTACTCTTAAGCCGTTCAATGTATTTATTGTTGATAGTAATACCAAAATAAATCAAGAAAAATACAGTTTTATTGAGAATATTCCTTTAAAAAAACTCGAAGATGGCGTTCTTATCCGACATTTTGGGAAGATTTATTACGTTAAATACTATAAAAACTGGAACTGGATTGTAGGAGCTTACGTTACTGGCTCGGAACTTTTACAGGAAGTTTACTACCTTAAAAAGCAGTTTCTCACAAGAGTAAATGCAGCTTTACTTGTGAGCTCAGTTATTATTGTATTGATAGTTTTAGTTGCAAGTTTTGGTCTTTACAAGGCTAATAAAGATCTTTTGAAAGCAGTTGTTTCCCTAAGAAAACACAAACGAGAACTGTCAAGACTTAGCAGACGTTTGAAGTTAACGGCTTATAAAGACGATATTACTGGCCTTCCTAACAGGAAAAAGTTCCTTGAGGATGTAATAAACCTCAAGATGCGGGAGAATCTGCACTTTGCTCTAATTAATATCAGGAACTTCAGAGATATCAATGACCTTTTAGGTTTTGATGATGCCAATATTATTCTCAAAGAGTTCGGGCAGGAACTGAAAAATATTGTTAAGAGTAAATGTAAGGAATGTCTTGTGTATAGGATAAGAGGAGATAAGTTTGGTCTTCTTGGCTGTGGCTTTAGTGAGGTAGGCTTTGTTGATTTTGTTCAAAGAGTTATAAGGAACCTTGAAGCTAAGAGCTTTAATCTGAAAGACATCAATTTACGTCTCGATGTTGTAGCCGGTATTTCGGAAAATCCTGACAATTTCCTCATAGAATCAGAGATGGCGGAAGAAGAAGCGAAGAGGAAAGGACTGGATCTTTATGTGTTTGACGAAGAACTTGAAAAGAAGTTTGAAAGCCTTGAGAAAAATGTAAGAATAGCGACTGAGATTAAAAAAGCTCTAGAGGAAGATAGAGTTGTTCCGTTCTTTCAGCCTATAGTTGATTTGAAAAGCTCACAGCCTGTAAAGTATGAAGCCCTTATCAGGATAATTGATAGTAATGGAAACTACTTAAACCCTGGAGAGTTTTTACCAATTGCCAAGAAGATTTCGATTTACAGGAAGCTGTCGAGGGCTGTTCTGGAGAAAGCTTTTAAAGTGGCAGCTGATAAGAGATTAAACATTTCTGTAAACCTGTCAGCTGAAGATATTGCCTATTCTACAATGGTTGACTGGATTATTGCCTCAATTAAACACCACGATATTGCAGAAAAGGTGTGTTTCGAAGTTGTTGAGACAGAGGCTTTCAGTGATATAAAGACCCTTGAGAAATTTTATTTTAGGATAAAAGAGCTGGGGAGTTCACTTGCTATTGATGACTTTGGCAGTGGCTACTCAAACTATGAGTATCTTGCAACCATAAAACCAGACTACATAAAGATAGACGGAAGTCTTATAACCAAAGTTACAAAATCTAAGGAAATAGAGAAACTGGTTTCCCATATCGTTATGTTTGCCAGAGACCTTGGGATAAAGACAGTTGCTGAGTTTGTTGGTAGTAAAGAGATTTACGAAAAGGTTAAGGAATTAGGTGTAGATTACGGCCAGGGCTTTTACCTTGGTAAGCCCTCTCCTAAAGTGCCGGAGGTTTAAAATTGTCGGTGAACCACTACCCTATTTTGACAAAAAATGTCAGTGATTGTGACCAAAATTGTCAGTTTGTGGTTTGTGGTTTCGATGAATTCCCTTTTGGGAAAAGGAATTTGAATTTGGCATAGATGTTGCTATACTAATCAAAAATAGAATGAAAAAATTTTAAAGGAGGTAGTATCATGAGAAAGGCGTTTACACTGGTGGAGTTGCTGATTGTTATTGCAATCATCGCCATCCTGGCAGCAATTGCAATACCACAGTATACCAAGTATGTGAAAAAAGCTGCTGCATCAAATGCTCAGGCAGCGTTTTCTGCGTGTCTCTCAGCTGCAATGGCTCAGTTTGCTGATAACGGTTCTGCAAAGGATTATGATTGCACCATAGATTTGGGTAATGGTAGCAATGCTACGTATACTATTAAACTGGATGATGATGGGAACTTGGCTGGTTTCGCGGATCCTGACAATGCTTCTAATACAACAACAAGCATTACGGTTAAAATTAAAGGTCATCAGGTAACCTGTGAAGCTAAAACAAGCACTAATACAATTTACTGTTACTAATCAACAATTTTTCTGGTATAATGGAGGGAGGGGGAAAATAATCTATGATGGAGAGGGGAGGATTTACCTTAATAGAACTTTTAATAGCGATTGCCATTCTTGCTATTCTTACGGCTGTTGCTCTGCCCGCTTACGTGAAGTATAAGAACAATGCAGTTGTTTCCCACGTTCAGCAGAACCTTGTGAACTGTGCTTCTCAGCTTATGGCTGAATATGCGGATAACGGCACAGACTCCAGAAACTGCACTATGGATATTTCCAGTAACTCCTGCGAACTGGAAGTAAGTGAAAACGGTAGCTACATAAAAATAGCAACATCTTACTGTATCTTTGAGATAAACGGGGTAAAGGTTAAGTGTGAAATAAGAACAGACTACGGTGACGTTAACGGACGGATAGACTGTTATCGGATTCAGTGACTATTTTGAAGTCTTACTCTTTTCTTCCTGTGAGTTTATATCCGTAACTACCCAGTTTCATTAAATCGATTCTTAGGACTATCTGGTAGTCAACCGTGTTGTTGTAATTTTTAATCCACCTGTAAGAGATGTTTCCATTCCAGCAACCTCTGTTGATCCAGAGGGAATACTGCCTCTCCCTGTCTTCACTCAGTTTAAGGTCGTATCTCTGCTGATAGGAAAAAGAGAGGAACCTGTTTATCGGTAACCATGTTCCCCACCTGAGGTAGGTTATCTCTTCCGGAGTGTTTTGTCTGTAGTAGTTACTCCATAGTCTTATGTTGAATGGCAGTTTGAAAGAGATTCTTGTGTTTGAGAAATTCAGGTTGCCCTCAGACAAGTTAAACTGCAGGGTTTCTCTCAGATTGAGCCAGCTTAAAGGAGACGTATCTGTATCAAACATCAGGTTTTCCCAGCTATCTGTTAAACTGTATTCCGCAGACATTAAAACCCTTGCTATCCTGCATTCAGGTGAGTAGATGTAAAGCTCCATTTCCGGAGTGAGAACTCTTCTTCCCTTCAACCTGTCTGTTAGGTCGAAAAATGGATTTGAGCTCTGGTCTTCACTCTCCCTGTAGAAAAACGTAAGCTGAGGGTTAACCGAGAAACTGTATGTTCCTGTCCTGTAGAATCTGCTGGTTTCTGTTGTATTTTTGAACTCTACTATGTGTCTGCTTCCTCCCTCCTGGTAGGAGGTAAAGAGGTAGCTGAGCTTTGAGCTGTTTTTCAGAATTCCCAGTTTTCTGGTGTACCTAAGAGATGGCAGAGCGTTAAACCTGTAACCGCTACCGCCGGCTTCTCTGTAGAAGTAAGTTACGTCTGAACTGAGGTTGAACGTAAAGGGCGTTCCGGGAACAGGTGTGTCTAAGAGGTAGAAGTTCACGTTTGGAACCTTCTGATAGGCTGTGTTTGTGGAACCGGTAAGGTAGCGGAGGTATGTGGTGTTGACGTTCAGGATCGCCCTTTCCCAGAGCTTAGACCCGGTTACTGTGGATTTTGTGTATAGCCTTGTTTGAGCTTCAACGTCAAACGTTGAAGAGTTTATGTAGTAAGACCTGCTGCTGATAATGTTTGCCTTTGTTTTAAAGTAGAGAAAGTCTGATGGGTTGTAAGAGTGATAGAAATTAAGGCGCCAGTCTTTACTCCTCTTTTTGTTGAGCTGGTAGTAGTTTATCTCTCCGCTGTTTCTATTTCCCAGAACGTAGCGGAGCTCTCCTTCTAATCCCTGTCCGTCGATTGTTCTCTTCTCAAAAGTTAGCGTGAGGTCTGCGCTTCTTCCTAAGACAAAGTATACAGGCTGTTTGTAGATGAAGCCGTCGTTGCTCATGTAGCCCAGTTTAGGAACGAGGAATCCCGATTTTCTCTCCTTCTGAATGGGGCCTGATAGGTAGGGAGATACCAGGATGGGGATCTCCTTTACCCTGAATGCTACCCACTTTCCACGGAAGGATTCTCCAAGAAGTATTTTGAACTTTTTTGAAGTTACAGACCAGTCGGGGCAGGTGTGGGAGCAGGGGGTATATTCTCCATCGTAGGCTATCCACTCCTTTTCAGAGATTCTTTCAATTCTGTCGGCTTTGATCCTGTCTGTTGGAGACAGGAAGCCGTGAACATCTGTAAGAACTGCCCTTTTGGTTTTTAGGTTATAAACGAGCTCCCTGCAGAAGAGGTGGGCAGGTTTTTCGATTATCTCAACGTTTCCCCATACTCTGATGATTCCGGTTTCCTTGTTGTATGAGGCGTTGTCTCCTTTGATTGTAACTTCCTGATACTTTACGAAAACTTTGCCGGAAGCTGTTACTGACTTTTCAACGTTCCCAGAAATTCTGTCTGCGGTAATGTGAACGGGAACTGCTGCCAGCGAAATGGCTGGAAAAAGTGCCACCAGTAGTGTAGCTAACTTTTTCAAGACTTTCCCCTTTTTCCTTTGTCTTCATAATTTTAAACTGAAATTACAATCGGGAGGTTGACTATGAAAAGTCCTGCAGAGATTGTCAAAAAGGTTGCTTTGCTCCAGATAGGTTTTATCTCCCTTGTTTCTGAGAAGGTAGAAACTTTTGTGAAGGAGCTTGAGGAAAAAGGAAAACTTTCTGAAGAAGAGGGGAAGAAATTCATTCAGCAGCTTAAAGGGCAGCTGGAGAAACAGAAGGAGGAGGTGGCCAGGGAGGTTTCGAAGGTTTTGAAAGAGCTCCCTGTAGCAACAAAATCTGAGCTTGATGCTTTGAGAAAGGAGATAAAGGAACTCAGAGCTGAAGTGGAGGAGCTTAAAAAGGCTCTTGAAGAGAAGAAGTAATGTCACGTCTTTTAAGGCTCTGGCAGGTTGTTGCTTATCTTTTTTTCTGTTCTTACGAGATTCTGGAGCGGTATTTGACCCCTGTGGGGGTGTTTTTTCTGAGTTTTCTTTTCTTTCCTTACAGGGAGCTCCTCTCCTACCCTCCTCCAAGGCGTCTGAAGATAGCTTTTGAGAGGTTAGGAGGCGCTTATGTAAAGATTGGTCAGCTCCTCTCTACAAGGGTCGACATCCTTCCGGCTGAATTTGTCAGAGAGCTTGAAAGCCTGCAGGACAGAGTTCCCCCTCAACCTTTAAAAGAGCTCCTAAGGCACTACCCTGCTCTTGAAAACGCTTTTCTGTCAATCGATGAGGAGCCGATAGGTTCGGGCTCGGTTGCCCAGGTTCACAGGGCTGTTCTCAAAGATGGGAGGGAAGTTGCTTTAAAGATAATACGGCCTAAGGCTGAAGAGTTAATAAAGAGAGACGTTTCTATCTTGAGAACTCTGGTCTTTTTAATCTCATTCATACCTGCCGTTAAAGAGTTTAGAGTTCCTCAGATAGTTTCTGAGTTTGAAAGGATGTTGCTGAACGAACTTGAGCTTACCACTGAAGCGGCTTATATGGAGCTTTTCAGGAAATTTTCCCGGAAAGAGCCGGGCTTATACGTTCCGGAAGTTATCTGGGAATTTACGGCTTCCAGATACCTTACTACTGAGTTTGTGAAGGGAGAAAAACTCTCAGAAAAGCTGTTTGAACCTTATATCCCTAAAGAGAGGGAAAGGCTTGCGCGGAAGTTTGTCCATATAGTTAACAGAACGGTTTTTGAGCTTGGCGTTTTCCACGGGGACCTTCACCCCGGTAACATATTTCTTCTGGAAGATGGAAGGTTTGCTTTTGTCGATTTTGGCATCGTTGGAAGGCTGTCGCCAGATACGTTAAGAGAATTCTTCTTTTTCTCTATTGGGGTTATGAACAGGGATCCAGATATGATAGTAAGTGCCCTCAAGAGGATAGGAGCAGTTAGTGATAAAGTAAATGAGAATCTGCTAAAGAGGGAGATTCTGATTTTCCTCGATAAATACTATAACAGACCTCTGTCTCAGATAGACGCTGAGAGGCTGTTTTACGAGGAGCTTTCTGTTGCAAGGCGTTTTAGGATTGTTCTTCCTGAAGAGCTTGTCACTCTTATGAAGACTATTGCCCATACTGAATCTATAGCCAGAATTATCTATCCGGATTTCCACCTGCCTCCCGTTTTAAAACCCTACCTGATGAAGTTAACTCCCGGTATGGTGGCCTCTTCGGTAAAGAGGGTGGCTTTGAGAATGGCTCTGGATTACGGGGAGCTCCTATCTCAGCTTCCGTCTTACGTTAAAAATGTCGGAAGAGAAGAAGCGGAAAAGCAGAAGAAAGTTTCTTCAACTTTTTGGGGAGCAGCTCTTCTTGGGTTTTCTATCGTTCTTACACTCTCTCCCAAGCTACTTCTTGTTTACCTGCCGGGACTTTACTTCTTTAAAAGGGCTGCTGAAAAGTAGTATGCTTTCAAAAACGGACAGGAGAGGGTGATGGCAGTTTATACCACTCTTCTTCACTACCCCGTTTATAACAAGAGCAAAAAAGTGGTTGCAACCTCACTTACTACCCTTGATATACACGATATAGCAAGGGCTTCCAGAACTTACGGAGTTAAGCGTTACTACGTTGTTCAGCCCATAGAAAACCATCTCTGGCTTGCAAGGAAACTCCTCTCCTTCTGGCAGAGCGGTCACGGCAGGGAGTATAACCCGAAACGCTGGGAAGCGCTGAAGATAGTTGAGGCTGTTCCTTACTTTGAGGATGTTTTAAGTGATATAAGGGAGAAGGATGGTGTTACTCCGAAGGTTGTTGTTACATCTGCCAGACGTTACGGTAACGCTGTCTCTTACGCTTTTCTGAGAGAAAGGATATCTGCAGGGGAAGACGTTATTATCTGTTTTGGAACAGGATGGGGGTTGACGGAAGAGTTCATTTCATCGGCAGATTACGTTCTGGAACCGATAGAGGGGATTACCGATTATAACCATCTCTCTGTGAGGTCGGCTGCGTCAATTATCCTAGACAGGTTAATGGGAAGGTGAGCCCGAAGGCCCACCAAATTTTACTCCCCCTTGTATTCCCACTTTCCTGTTGTCAGATATCTATGGATGGATTTTGCAGCTATCTGGGCGTGTCTGATAGCCGTAACAACGAGGTCTCCTCCGTTGACTACGTCGCCTCCTGCCCAGATTCCTTCAACGTTTGTTCTGAACTCCTCGTCAACGGTTGAAAGGTTGTTCCACTTATCGATCTTGAGGCCTTCAAAGTCTTTGTAAGCTACCGGGTTGTCTCCCTGACCTATTGCAAAAATAACAACGTCACAGGGGATTTCAAACTCAGACCCTTCAATAGGCTTGACCTTTGGTCTTCCGCTTTCCTGGGGAATCAGCTCCATCTTAACGCACTTGAGAGCTCTCACGTTTCCATCTTCGTCGCCTAAAACCTCAACGGGTTGTGTCAACCAGTTAATCTTAATTCCTTCCTCTTCGAGCATTTCCCACTCATCTTCCCTTGCCGATGATGTCTCCTTTGTTCTTCTGTAAACCACCTCAACTTCGTTTCCGAGTCTGACGGCTACAAGAGCACAGTCAACAGCAGTGAAACCTCCGCCTACAACGATGACCCTTTTATCTTGGGGGAGCTCTATGTCTGCTTCGGGGGCAAGGAGAGGATGAATTTCACCTGTGTTTACCTTCATGAGGAAGCCGATTGCGGAGTAGGCACCCTTCAGGTCTGCTCCGGGAATGTTCATCTTTTTCCCTCTTCCGGAGCCGACGGCAATGAAAACGGCGTCATAGTCGTTTTTTATTTGCTCAAGGGTTATGTCTTCACCTACAACTGTGTTTGTTTTTACCTCAACTCCAAGGTTGAGGATCAGATTAATGTCCCAGTCTAAAGCCTCCCTTGGGAGCCTTGGTTCAGGAATTCCATACCTCATTACTCCGCCAAGGTATGGAAGGGCCTCGAAAATTGTTACTCTGTGTCCCTTCTTTGCAAGGAAGTAAGCGGCTGCAAGCCCTGCAGGCCCTCCTCCGATTATGGCAACCTTTTTACCTGTGTCTTCACACTCCTTTTCATCTACCCAGTTAATGCCAGACATCCTTACGTTATCTGCTATAAACCTTTCAAGGCCTCCTATTGAAACGGCTTCACCGTTTTTCCTCCTAAGGAGAATGCAGGTGCTTTCACATAGCCTTTCCTGAGGACAGACTCTTCCGCAAACAGAGCTAAAGGGGTTTCTATCCCTCAGGATTTTGTATCCCTCTATAACGTTTTCCTTCTGGATGGTCTCTATCCATTCTGGAATTCTGCTGTTTACGGGGCATGAGTCCATACATGTAGGAGTTTTACATAGGAGACAGCGGATGGATTCATCTTTTGCAGCGGTGTGGCCGTATCCCAAAACGTATTCGTTGAATACTCTCTTTCTCACTTCTGGTGGAAGAACCGGCATGGGCATTCTATCCATCCATCTGTCCAGTTTCTTTTTCATTCCCTTCCTCCAAAGTGTGTTTATGGAATTTTACAGTCTTGTAAAAAATTTGTAAAAACTCCCTGTCTGTATAATTTCCAGACCAAAACTTCCGGAGGAGCTGATGCCAAAAGTTATCCTTGTCAGGCACGGGAAAACGGTCTGGAACGCAGAGGGAAGATATCAGGGGAAGATGGATATTCCCCTTAACGAAGAGGGTAAAGAACAGGCCAGAAGAGTGGGAGAGGCGTTGAAGGATTTTCCCGTTAAAGCTGTCTTTTCAAGTCCTCTTTCAAGGTGCAGAGATACTGCTGAAGAGATTGCCAGACATCACGGTTTAGATGTTCAGGTAAAGGAAGGTTTTAAGGAGATCGACCACGGAGAGTGGGAAGGAATGCTTGCTTCTGAGGTTGAGGAAAAGTATCCGGAGCTCCTCAAACTCTGGAGGACTAAGCCGGCAGAGGTTCAGATGCCGGGAGGGGAGAGTTTAAAGGACGTTTACGATAGGGCAGTAAGAGCTTTTGAGGAAGTTGTTTCGCAGTTTTCTCCCGAAGATCTGATTGTTATAGTCGGCCACGATGCTACGAACAAGGTTTTAATGTGCCACCTCCTTGGAACTGACCTCAACAAGTTCTGGGCCTTCAAACAGGCAAACTGCGGGATAACCGTTCTCGAATATAACCCAGAAACAAAACAGATTGTTGTTCACGTTGCAAATGCTACTGGGCACCTTGGAAAAGAGATAGACCTTGAGGTTCAGAAATCTCTCTAATGGTTCTGGTAGATCTCAAGTCCTACTTTGGGAAGTTCATAAGAGGGAAGTTTTTAGAAAGGCTTAACAGGTTTGTGGTTCTTGTTGAAGTAAATGGAGAGATTAAAAAGGCTCACTTGAGCGATACCGGAAGGCTGGGGGAGCTCCTTGTGCCGGGAGTTCCCGTTCTCCTTTCTCCCAACCCGAAGGGAAAACTCGACTACAAGTTTGTGGCCGTTGAGAAAGGGGGAGAGTGGGTTCTTTTGAACACTTCGGTTCACTCAAAGATTGCCCGTAAAGTTCTGGAAAGTGGCGTTTTAGGATTTAAGCCCCGAAATCTGAAAGCCGAGTATAAACTGGAAAACAGCCGTATAGATTTTCTTGTAGATGAAAATCTTCTTCTTGAAGTTAAGGGGTGTAATCTCGTTGAGGAGGAAGTCTGCCTCTTTCCCGATGCTCCTACAGATAGAGGTAGGCGGCATTTAGGAGAACTCCTCTCTGCATTAAACAGGGGCTATAGATCAGCCGTCTTATTCCTTGCTTTTAGAGGCTGTAAATGTTTCCTGCCTAATAGAGAGAGGGATCCCGATTTCTCTAACGTCTTTTACAGAGCTCTTAATGCCGGCGTTGAGTTCTATGCTGTTCGACTTCAGTTTCAGCCAACGGGGGAAGTTTTGTTTAGAAAAAGTTTAAAACTTTGCACTTGACTTTGTGATTCAAGTTTATATTATATCCCACCCAGATGCTCCATCTCTCCCTCCTCACGTTAAGGCTGCCCCCTCCGTTTGGGGGCCTTTTTTATTCGTTGGGTTCTTCAAGTATCTTCAGGTTACCGTTTTTGAACATTTCAATAGCGTTGTCTAAAAACTTAACCTCTGCTGGAACGAGATAAATGGAAATTCCAAAGGATCTTAACTTTTCAAAGGCTCCGGATCCTATTTCTTTGACTAAAACGGCTTCTACTCCTTTTTCAGAAAAAGCTCTGGCAATTAAATTTCCCCTTCCCCTTTCAAGGTGTAGTGCCGGGTTTTCAAGGAGCTCCATTTCTCCAGTTTCGGTATTCACTATGGCAAAAAGGTTTGACTTTCCAAAGTGGTAGTTAACGAGTCTTTTACTGTTTATTTCCTTTTCAATTACAGGTAAAGCAACCTTCATTGCAACCTCCTAAAATAATTTAAATTTAATTGTAAAACTCCAATTAATTGTGTATTCAAATATAGGGTTGGTATTGACATATATCAAGGAAATTCTGCTTTTCGGAATTTATCCTATGAATTAGAAACTAAAAACTCAGGAGGAGAAGATGTTTGGATTCTTCAAGAAAGGGAACGGAGGAGATGGCAAACAGAATGAGCCAAACTTCTGCGTGGAGTCTGACCTTGCTACAGGCGTAGGTCTCAAAATGCCATCCGTTCACGAAAGTGTCAATTTCATGTATCAGAAAGTTAAAGAGGCAGGGCTTTCCAACGTTGCCGACCGTTTTGAGGCAATGGAGAAAGTCCGCTGTAAATTCTGTAAAGAGGGGGTTTCCTGTCAGCTCTGTTCAATGGGGCCCTGCCGTATAACTCCTCAAACTCCAAGGGGAGTTTGTGGTATAGATGCCCACGGTATTGTTATGAGGAACCTTCTGATTAAAGCCAACATGGGTCTTGCAGCCTACACTTACCACTGTAGAGAAGCTGCTCTTACGCTTTTAGAAACTGCAAGGGGTAACACCGTTTACGAAATTAAAGACCCTTCAAAGGTAGATGCTCTTGCTCAGATTTTAGGAGTTGATACTTCTCTTCCTCTTGACGCTAAGGCAGAGAAGGTTGCTCAAAGGGTTCTTGAAACCCTTTCCGAGAACAAGACCTCAACCTTTGTAGAAGCCCTTGCTCCTGAAAGTAGAAAAGAGGTCTTCAAGAAGCTGGGTATCGTTCCAAAGGGGCCAATGAACGAGCTTGTAGATTCTGTGACCCGTTCAATGACAAACATAGATGGAGACTACATTACCCTTGCCCTTGCAGCCCTCAGAAATGGAGTTGCTTCTGCCTTTGGAAGCCTTGTTCCCCTTGAGATGATCCAGGATGCTCTTTACGGAACTCCATCTCCTCACGAGTGCACAGTTGACTTTGGCGTTCTCGATCCAGACTACGTTAACATCTTGCCAAACGGTCATGAACCTTTTGTCGGTATGGCTCTTATTAAACTTGCCCAAGATGAAAAGTTTCAGCAGATGGCTAGAGAGGCTGGAGCTAAAGGTATAAGAATAGTTGGTTCTATTGAAACCGGCCAGGAAATAATGGCACGGGTTGAGTGTGATGATGTTTTTGCAGGTTTGACTTCAAACTGGATTTCCATTGAATACTTCCTCTCAACCGGAGCGGTTGACGCTTTTGTTATGGATATGAACTGTTCCCTTGCGAACCTGAAGGAGTATGCAGACAAATATACCTTTAAACTAATTGCCGTTTCAAACATTATTGGCGTTCCCGGTTCAATCAGGCTTGAGTATAAGCCAGGAAACGAAGCGAAGGTAGCTGAAGAGATAATCAAGCTGGCTATTGAGAACTTTAAGGAGAGGAGGAATAAGCAAAAGGTTGACGTTTCTAAGTTCAGACAGAAAGCCCTTGTTGGATTCTCTGCTGAAGCTATAGTTAACGCCCTTGGTGGAAGCCTTGATCCACTCCTTGAGGTTATTAAGAGCGGTGATATTAAAGGAATTGCGGCTCTCGTTAACTGCACCTCCCTCGGAAATGGGCCTCAGGACAGCGTAACAGTTCAGATAGCCAAAGAGCTTATCAAGAGAGACATTCTTGTTATTGGTGCCGGTTGCGGTAACGCCGGTATGCAGAAGGCTGGCCTTGAAACGGTTGAAGCAGCTGAAAAGTATGCAGGTCCAAAACTTGCAGGTGTATGTAAGGAACTTGGAATTCCTCCTGTTCTTTCCTTTGGAACCTGCACAGATACAGGCCGTATCATAATGACAGCAGTAGCTATAGCTAACGCTCTTGGTGTAGATCCTTCTCAGCTTCCGGCTGTTGTTACGGCTCCTGAATACATGGAGCAGAAGGCAGTAATTGATGGTTTCTCTGCAGTTGCTATGGGCTTCTATACACATGTTTCTCCTGTTCCCCCTGTTACAGGATCAGACAAAGTTGTTAAGCTCCTGACCGAGGAAGTGGAAGGACTTACAGGTGGTAAGATTGCAGTTGGGGATGATCCTGTTAAAGCTGTTGATGGAATGGAAGAGCATATATTGAAGAAGAGGGAACTCCTTGGTATATAGTTGGTATCTTCATCTCCTCCCTCCCAGTGAGTGTTACCCTCCCCATTTTGGGGAGGGCTCTTTATTTTGGAGATGGCTGGAGGACTGGGTTGAGTGCTATAGAGAAGGAAAAAGAAACGATCAGAAAGATGGTTGAAATTTTTTGCTGGAAAAAGCACGGTAGTAACAGGGGAGAGTTGTGCCCGGAGTGTGAATTACTTTTAAGTTACGCCTTTAAACGCTTGGAACTTTGCCCTTTTGGTGATGAAAAACCAACTTGTAAAAAGTGTCCGATTCACTGCTATAAGCCTGATATGAGGGAAAAAGTGAAGCAAGTTATGAAATTTAGCGGCCCAAGGTTGCTTATTTACGATCCTATTGGCTGGTTGCTTCATGAAATAAAGGAGAAATTCTCCTTAAAAGGCAATATCTCTTAAGGCTTCAAGGTTCTTTATTCTTATTCTACTTTTTGACTTTTCTATTATTCCGAGTTCTTTTAGTTTGCCGAGCATTCTTGATACAGTTTCTTTAGTTAAGCCGAGTTCCATGGAAGCCATACTGGTGCTAAAAGGTATTTCTTTTTCCTCTAACTCTTCATATTTTCTCAGTATGTAAGAAGCAACTTTAGAAAGGGCGTTCTTGAGTGATAAGTTTTCTATAACGTTTGTAAGGTGTATAAGTCTTTGAGCCATTACTGATAGTAGTTTCATTCCGATTTCGGGGTCTTCTTTTAGAAGCTGGAGAAAGCGGTGTCTGGGTATTATGAGGATTTCTGAGTCCTCGATAGCCTCTGCCCAGGCCGGAAAATTTTTTCCTGTGAAACTGGCAGCTTCTCCAAAGAGAGCGGGTTTATCAAAAACCTTTATTATCTGTTCTTTCCCTTTTGCAGTTTTGAAAACTTTTACTTTTCCCTTCCTTAGTATGAAAAAGTGATCACCTTTTTCTGAAGGGTTGAATATGACTTCCCCTTTTAAGTAGTTTTTTGAATATGAAATTTTTTTTATTCTTTCAATTTGATTTTCTGAGAGCCCGCTAAATAGAGGTATTTCTTTTAAAAACTCCATTTACTCTCCTTCTATGTAGAGCTCTCTGAGGAATGTTTCTGCTATTTTAACATCTTCTGGAGTTGTTATTTTGATATTTCTATAATCTCCTGCTATGGAAACTACCGTGTAACCAAATTTTTCAAGGATAGCTGAGTCGTCGGTTGTAACTATTTCTTCCTTTTCAGCCCTTTTATGGCACTCTAAAAGAACTTCAAATTTGAAGATCTGGGGAGTTTGAACAAGGATCAGTTTTTCTCTGTTGAGAGTTTTTTTTATCAGGAAATCGCCGGGTTCTAAAGGAGCTCCCACCTCCTTTACCGTCTCCTTTGGCTTTACGCCGGGGATAACGCCGTCTGCCCCATAATCTGAAAGGGCTACTGTAAGCTCTGTTATGAGAGAGAGCTCCACTACCGGCCGAACCCCATCGTGGACTATAACCTCTTGAGGGTTTAGCTCTGAAGCCTTTAAAAGACCTTTAAAGACCGAAGACTGCCTTTCGCTTCCTCCCTCGACAACTGCGGCAATTTTGGGGAACTTCTGCTGGAGCTCCCTTCCCAGTCCAACGTCCTCCTTTGGAAGAACAAGGACAATTGCATCTATCAGTTCACTCTTGCTGAAGATCTCAAGGGGAAACTCTACGATGGGTTTCCCTAAAATTTTGAAGAATTGCTTCTTCCCGCCGAACCGTCTTCCAGATCCGGCAGCGGGAATTACGGCAACCCTCACTTTACCACCTCTTTCAGCCTTCCGAAGATGATCTTTCCAGCGGAGGTCTGGAGAATGTTGTTAACCAGAACCTTTACCTTATGACCTATCAGGTGTTTAGCGTTATCGACAACAACCATTGTGCCATCTTCCAGGTAGCCAACTCCCTGGTTCTTCTCTTTTCCTTCCTTAACCAGGAAAACTACCAGCTCCTCGCCAACGGCGACTACCGGCTTTAGGGCATTTGCAAGGTCGTTAATGTTCAGTATTTCAACCCCTTTAATCGTTGCCACTCTGTTGAGGTTGTAGTCTGTCGTTATTAGCTTGGCATTCAGTCTTTTGGATAGCTCCACAAGTTTTGCGTCAACGTCCTTTATCCAGGGAAAATCCCTCTCGTAGATCTCAACAGGCGGTTTCTCAAGGGTTTTCAGCTGAGAGACTATCTCAAGTCCCTTTTTTCCTTTTGTCCTTACCGTTGGATCTGTTGAATCGGCAAGGAGCTGGAGCTCCTCTAAAACAAACCTGGGGATAATTATCTTTCCCTCTATGAACCCTATCTTTGCTATTTCGTAAACCCTGCCGTCTATAAGGGCGCTGGTATCGACAACCTTTGCCGTGCAGTAGAGGGGAGACTCTTCTTTCAGCAGCTGACTTATGGGCTTGTCGGCTCCTAACTCTACGGCTAAAAAGGCAAAGAGATAGGGGAGAGTCAGAAAGAGAATGTCCTGCAGGTAGGCAAACGACGAAAATATGGGGAAAAGTGATAGGGTAATGCCCTTTGCGAGGTAAAGCCCCAGGTAAAAACCTGCGAAAAAGAGGAGGATTACCTTAACCGACAGTTTTCTTCTGAGAACGAACTGGTAGAAGAGAAAAGAGGCGGCCGTTATGAAAATGCCAAGAATTAGAGACTGGGTAAGGGTAAAGCCGTAGTTTTTGAAAATTACAATGGTTACGAAAATGAGGAAAAGGAAGAATCCACCTATTATTTTCGTAATCACTTGTTCTTAACCTCTTTCAGGATCTTCCTCATCCTCTGTTTAACCTTTCTAACGGGCTCTCCAAGGGAGAGGGCTATCTCTTCAGCTAACTTGCTGAAAGCCTCCTCAAACATTCTCTTTTCGGAGTATGAGAGTTCCTTATCTTTGGATCTGTAAGATAGGTTCCTTACAACGGTTGCAAGCTCTTTAACGTTTCCCGTTTTGAGCCTGTCAACGTTAAGCCTGTGGCGAACAGTCCACTTTTCGCTGATATTCTTTGGAACTTCCGAGAGGTAGTTGAAGAGCTCCTCTATTTCCTCTTCCGATAGAACGGGTCTTATTCCAGAGCTCTCTGCACTCTCCTGGGGAACCAGGATTGACATGTTCCTGCCTATGAGGGTTATTCTCAGGTAGACAACCTTCTTCCCCCCGACCTCCCTCTCTTCTTTTCCCTCGATTACTCCTACTCCGTGAGGGGGATAAGCCACCTTGTCTCCTATTTTGAACACTTTATCGCTCCTAATGTGGTTTCCTTACCGGCACCTCCCCTTTCTTTGGTTCACCGTAGGGGATGGGAATATACTGGACTGACGTCTGTCCGGACGGCTGGTAGTAGAGCTCCATAAGGTCGTAAACCTCTTTCGGAACATCGGTAGAGACCTTAAGCCCTAAAGATTCAACAACTTCAACGGTTAGCGGGTAGTCGTGAGTCCAGTATCCACACGTTAAGAGGTCTGCTATTTTTCTGGCCTTTTCTTCGTCGTGTCCTTTCTGTTTCAGGATTTTCTCTATGGTTCCCTTCATTTGAGCAAGCGCTTTCTCGGCAACGTCTGAAAGAATGAGGATTTCATCCTTAACGCTAGATTTCTCGTGTTGTAGTTTTTCCCTCACAGCTCTTATTATCGATGGAGCCGGGAACTGCCCCAGCTGTGGATCGAGGGGGCCTAAAACGGCGTTGGGATCCATAACTATTTCGTCTGCCGCAAGGGCGATAAGGGTTCCGCCGGACATCGCGTAGTGGGGAACGATAACCCTTACAGGGGCTTTATGTTTTGCAAGTGCAGAGGCTATCTGGGTTGCCGCTAAGGCCAGACCGCCGGGAGTGTGAATTATCAGGTCTATGGGCATGTCTTCAGGAGTCATTCTTATTGCTCTGAGTATTCTTTCGGAATCCTCTATTGTTATGAAACGGACGAGGGGGAATCCCATGAAGGCCAGCCGCTCCTGTCGGTGGATCATTGTGATGACGCGAGATTTTCTCTTTTTCTCAATCTCTCTTATGAGCCTGAGCCTTGCCCATTCAAGGTTTTTCTGCTGGAAGAGTGGCCAGAGGGAAAAGAGGATTATGAGGAGCCAGAAGAGGTCGAAGAAACTGAATCCGGGCTGCTGGTGCATGGGAGCTCCCTACACAGTTTTGTAGACTATTCTACCATTATGTAGGGTGAATTTCACCATTCCTTTAAGTTTCCAGTTGAGAAATGGAGTGTTTCTGCTTTTAGACTTTATCAAATCCTCTGTTAGGGTAAACTCCTCCTCCGGGTCGAAAACGGTTATGTTCGCCCTTGCTCCCGGTTTGAGGGTTCCTATATCACTCTTCCCGATTATTTTTGCTGGGTTGGTAGAAAGCTTTTCAACCATTTGGTTCAGTGTAAGGTAGCCTTCTCTCACAAGGTTCAGAGAGAGTGAAAGTGCCGTTTGGAAACCGATGATTCCAAACGGAGCCTGGCAGAACTCAACCAACTTTTCATCTTCTGTGTGGGGGGCGTGGTCTGTCGCTATTGCGTCTGCAACTCCTGTTTTGAGGGCATTTCTGCAGGCTTCAACGTGGTCTCCGGTTCTCAGCGGTGGGCACATCTTTGCGTTTGTGTTGAACTCTTTAACTGCTTCTTCTGTTAGGGTGAAATGATGGGGAGTTATTTCACAGGTAACCCTCACGCCTTCCCTTTTTGCAGCTTCTATTATCTGGAGAGCTCCCTTACTTGATACGTGGCAGACGTGGATGTGAGCTCCCGTGAGCTTTGCAACGAGTATGTCCCTCATGGTTCCTATATCTTCTGCTTCCGGAGGCATTCCGGGAATACCCAGAAGGCTTGAGAGGGGGCCTTCGTTCATGTGACCGCCGGCAGAGAGAGTTTTGTCTTCAGAATGTGTAAAAACAGGAATTCCTAAACTCCTTGCGTAGTCCATTGCGTTTCTTAAGACTTTTGAATCTTTTGGAGTTTCTCCGTCGTCAGAAATTGCAACAATACCTGCCTTTACCATAAGGCCTATCTCTGCAAGTTCTTCTCCTTTAAGCCCTTTAGTTATTGCTCCAATTGGAAAAACGTCACACAGCCCTACTTTCTCGGCCTTTTCAATGATGTATCTGGTGACCGTTGGGTTGTCGTTTACAGGGTCTGTGTTTGCCATACAGCAGACAGACGTAAATCCGCCTGCCACAGCAGCATGGGTTCCTGTCTCAATATCTTCCTTCCACTCCTGACCGGGGTCTCTCAGATGGGAGTGGAGGTCTATAAAGCCGGGAGTGAGAATCAGGCCAGATACATCTATTACCCGCTCTGCCTCCACAGAGCTGATGTTTTCCTCAAGCTTAGAGATCCTTTCTCCCTCTACTAAGACGTCCAACTTTTCGTCTATTTCCTGTGATGGGTCTATAACTCTTGCACCTTTAAAGAGGAGTCTTGTCATTGCTTCTCTCCACATTTTGCCTGTGGCATCTTGAGCAGTTTTTGGGGTTTTTGGCGTCAAAAGCTTTTGTTCCGTTGTGGCACGCTCCACAGTATTTGCCGTTCCAGATGTCCTGCATTGTGAACTTGTCAGCACCGAATCTCTTCTTGAAGAGTTTTGGATGGCAGTAGGAACAGTGCTGTTTCTTTACTTTAACGTGGTAGACGTGGCTGAAAACTACGTCTCCATTTTTGTTCTTGAAAACGAGGTTTTTATTTAAAACGCCTCCTTTGAAACAGCCTGCCGTTAAAAGGGTAAGTCCGGCTATCAGGCTTAGAGAGAGAAATTTCTTCATTGGACTTCCTCCTTCAGTTTTTCGAGTCTTTCGCAGAGAAGTGACAGAACAACCATCCGAACTGCCAGCCCAGTTTCTACCTGGCCGAAGATGAGTGTTCTTTCAGAGACCACAACGTCGTTTGTAAGCTCAACACCTCTGTTGAAGGGTCCCGGGTGGAGAATAACTGTTTCAGGCTTTAACTGTTTCAGTCTGTTCCTGTTGAGCCCGAAGAGCTCAGCGTATTCTCGAACGGATGGAAATGTTTTTTTCGCGTTCTGCCTTTCAAGCTGAATTCTCAGCAGAATTACGGCGTCTGATACTTCTATAACCTCTTCAAAACTTTTCAGGACTTTTATTCCCATTGCTTCGGGGTATCTTGGCATCATTGTTGAGGGGCCATAGGCAAAAACTTCCGCCCCTAACTTCCTGAGGAGAATGGCATCTGAGCGGGCAACCCTGCTGTTAGCAATATCTCCAACTATCGTTATTCTTTTTCCTTCAGGGCTGCCAAAGTGTTCTTTCAGGGTTACGGCGTCGAGGAGAGCCTGTGTTGGGTGTTGGTGTCTGCCGTCTCCTGCGTTTACTATTGCAGCTTTAACGAAGGGTCTGGCTGTGTGGGGAGCTCCCTCACAAGGGTGCCTTAAAACGATAACGTCGGGGTGCATCATATCAAGGTTTTTAAGAGTATCTACCAGGCTTTCTCCCTTCTTAACAGAACTTGTAGATGTGCTTATGTTTATCACGTCTGCCGAGAGGAACTTTCCCGCCTTCTCAAAGGAAGACCTCGTCCTCGTTGATGGTTCAAAGAAAAGGTTCACAACGCACTTTCCCCTCAGAACTGAGAACTTTTTTCTACCCTCCCGAAGAGCTCCCTTCACTTTCTGTGCCGTTTCGTAAATTTCGTTAAAGGTTTCAACGGTTATATCTTCTGCAGAAAGGAGGTGTTCCATCACTCCCTCACAGCTTCTGTAGCTTTAATCACCATCTTCACAGCTTCTCTCACCTCAACGGCAAGTCTGTGAGCTTCAAGGCCTTCGCACTCTGCAAGCTCTCTTGCCGCTCCGCTTACCCTCTTAAACCCTTCAGGGCTCACGTAAAGAACCGATGAGCGTTTTATAAAGTCGTAAACCCCAAGTGGAGAGAAGAACCTTGCACTTCCTCCGGTTGGGAGAACGTGGTTGGGACCTAAAACATAGTCTCCCAGGCTTTCGCAGGTGTAGTGGCCTAAGAAAATAGCTCCTGCGTGTTTAATGTGGTCTAAAAGAGCGAAAGGTTCCTCTGTTGCTACCTCTAAGTGTTCGGGGGCTATCTCGTTTGCAACTTCACAGGAGTGGTAGATATCCCTAGTCAGGAAAACTGTTCCAAAGTTTTCAATGGCCTTTTCTGCTATCTCTTTCCTTTTAAGGGTTTTAAGTTTCTCCTCAACCGCTTTAACAACCTCTTTAGCCACTTTTTCACTGTGGGTAACTAAAAAGGCTCCGGCAAGCTCGTCGTGTTCCGCCTGAGAGAGGAGATCTGTTGCAACCCAGTCGGGGTTTGCCGTTTCGTCTGCAATTACGAGGATCTCACTGGGGCCTGCAACCATATCTATGTCAACTGTTCCAAAGAGAAACTTTTTGGCAAGGGCAACGTAGATGTTCCCGGGGCCCACAATCTTGTCAACCTTTGGAATACTTTCTGTTCCAAAGGCTATAGCGGCAACTCCGTGGGCTCCTCCAACTCTGTAGATCTCATCAACTCCAGAAAGTTTTGCAGCAACTAAAGAGTAGGGGTTGACTTCCAGGGAACCTATTGCAGGAGTTATCATTACAACTTTCTCAACCCCTGCAACCTTTGCGGGAACTGCGTTCATAATTACAGAAGAGGGGTAGGAGGCTTTCCCTCCGGGAACGTAGATTCCGGCGCTATCCAGAGGCGTTACCTTTTGACCTAAAACAATTCCAGGTTCTGTTATAAAGTAGGAGTTCTCCTTCTGGTGCTGGTGGAACTTCTTCACCCTCTCAACGGCAAACTCTATGGCTTTAATAACTTCATTCGGAACTTTTCTAAACGCCTCTTCTATCTCTTCCTCTGAAACCTTTACGTTTTCAGGAGTTAGCTTAACTCTGTCAAACTTCTCTGCGTAGCCAAATACGGCTCTATCTCTGAAATTCCTGACGTTTTCTATTATCTCAAGAACTGCAGGAGCAAACTTTGACTCAAGTCCCTGTCCTCTGTTTCTTATTCGGGAGAGTTCCGGATCTTCCCTCCAGCTGTCATTCCTCAGGTTAACGATTTTCATACCTTTCTCCTTCTTCTTAGTTTAGCCAGACAAATTATATGATAACGATTAAGAGGGAACTCCCGGCAGATTTTACAGGCAGATTAAGGCTGAGTAAGATTGGCTTTCCTGTGATTTATTGATTTTTGTTTAACTGGTTTGCGGCGGGCGTTTTGTTTAAGACTGGAGGGAAAAACTTGCTGATGGAGCGGATGTTTGGTTAAGTGGCGGAGAGGGCGGGATTCGAACCCGCGGTACGGGCTTTAAACCCGTACACCCGCTTAGCAGGCGGGCGCCTTCAGCCAGCTCGGCCACCTCTCCAGGTGAAGTGGTGAGCCCGGGAGGAGTCGAACCTCCGACCTACGGATTAAAAGTCCGTTGCTCTACCAGCTGAGCTACGGGCCCACTTTGTTGTGGCGGAGGGGGAGGGATTTGAACCCCCGGAGGGCCGGTTAGGCCCTCAGGTGATTTCAAGTCACCCGCCTTCAGCCAGACTCGGCCACCCCTCCGCGCTTTTAGCGTTTAAGGAAGATATGCCTTGAACTTTACCGTGTCAAGGGAGTGTTAATTCTACTTTTCCTTGTTGTCTTTATCCTCTTTTTTCTTCTCTTCTGGTTCTTTGACAATGATTTTCACTTCTTTTCTTGCAGCTTCAGCTTTAGGTAGCCTTATCTCAAGGATTCCTTTGTCGTAGTATGCCTCTATTCCCTCTTCCTTAACCTCTACAGGTAAGGGAATTACCCTCTGGAACTCGCCGTAGAATGTTTCGCTGAAGAAAACGTTATCCTTCTCTTCTTTCTGCTCCTGTTTTTTTACTCCCCTTATGATGAGGTAGTTGCCGCGAACCTTTACGTCTATGCTGTCTTTGTCGAGGCCAGGCATTTCAGCCTTTACGACTATTTCGTCTGGGGTTTCATACATCTCGATTCTAGGCTCAAAACCGGCTTCAAAACCGGGGAACTCCCTGAATCCGCCGAAACCCCTCATCATTTCGGCCATCATTCTCTCTATTTCCTGAAACTGCCTGAACATATCCTCAAAAGGGTCAAACCCTCTTCTGCCTCTTCCGAAGAATCCTCCAAACATCTCTCCCTCCTACAATTTGGTTTTAGTAAACTTAAAATCCTATTTTAATTTTAGACCTGCCAGGCTCGAGAGTCAACTACTTAACGCCAAATTTTTTCCGTTTCTCTTTTACGAAGCGCTGGAGCTCCCTCAAACTCCCGGCGTTAACAACGTCCTTTTTCTCAACCCAGCCCCTTCTGGCCGTTCCAACCCCCAACTTCATCATCCACATGTGGTCTACGTGGTGGGAATCTGTGCTTATGACGAGTTTTACTCCGAACTTTACGGCCATCCTGCAGTGGGCGTCTTTAAGGTCTAATCGGTTATAGTAGGAGTTAACCTCTAAAGCTGTTCCCGTTTCTGCAGCTGCTTTCATCACCTTTTCAAGGTCTAACGGGTAGCCGTCCCTCTGGCCGATAACCCTTCCCGTTGGGTGGGCAATGGCGTTTACGTATGGGTTGTTTATGGCCTTTAGAATTCTCTCTGTGTTGTCCTGTGTAAATCGGGAGTGAATGGCGGCAACAACAAAGTCTAGCTCTTTCAGTATCTCATCGGGGTAGTCGAGGCTTCCATCTGGGAGGATGTCAACTTCTGCTCCCTTCAGAATTTTTATTTTCCCCTTAAATTTCTCGTTGAGTTTGTCTATCTCGTAGTTTCTCCTCTCTAAGTCCTCCTCAGAGAGGCCGTTTGCAACCTTTAAACTTTTGGAGTGGTCGGTAATTGCGACGTATTTATAACCCATTTCTATGGCCTTTTTCGCAATTTCCTCTATCGTTGAGGCACCGTCTGACCAGTTTGAGTGGATGTGGAGATCTCCCTTAATCTCGTTGTAACCTATAAGCCTTGGGAGCCTGTGTTCAAGTGCTGCCTCAATCTCTCCCGTATCTTCCCTTATCTCCGGAGGAGGGGTGTCCATTCCAAGGGCACTGTATATCTCCTCTTCCGTTTTTCCTGCAATCTTCTCCTCTCCTTTAAAGAGGCCGTATTCGTTGAGCTTGTAGCCCAGCTTCAGGCAGATTGTTCTGAGGTGTATGTTGTGGGCTTTTGAGCCTGTGAAATACTGAAGGGCTGAACCGTAAGAGTCTGGCTCAATTACCCTCAGGTCAACCTGTTCTCCCTCCTCAACTATCACGGTTGCCTTTTTCGTTCCTTTCCAGAGAACTTCCTTAACGTTTGGAAGGTTCACAAATGCTTCGATTATCTCAAGGTTGTTCCCTGTTGCCAGGATGTCTATGTCTCCAACTGTTTCTTTCATTCTCCTCGTCGAGCCGCAGACCGATATCCTCTCAACGGCGGAGTGTTCCTTTAGCTGGTTGACGATTCTGTCTGCTATGAATACGGCTACTCCCAGGAGGATTCTTCCGCCGCTCTTCTCAAGGAGTTCTATACCCTTCTTTATTTTTTCAACCTTTTTGATGCCAAAACCCGGAAGTTTCAGGAGGTCTCCCCTCTCAATTGCTCTCTTTAGGTCTTCAATGCTCCTTATTCCGAGTTCATCGTAGAGGAGCCTGACCGTTTTAGGACCCACTCCCGGAATATCTAACAGTGTGAAGATGGTATCAGGAACCTGCTGTTTCAGTTTCTCAAACTCTTCAATTTTTCCAGTTCTCAGAAACTCCAGGATTTTTGCTTGAAGTCTCTGGCCTATTCCCGGAAGCTGAGAGAGTTTCCCCTCCTTTGCCAGGACTTCTATGTCCTCAGAGAGGTCTCTAATCAGCCTTGCAGCGTTCCTGTAAGCCCTTATGTGGTATGGATTGTCTCCCATAAACTCAAGTATGTCTGCCCACTTGTCAAAAATGTCGGCAAGCTCTTTGTTCTTCATCTCAACCTCCCTCTTCTATTTATAACCTATAATTGCACTACTATGAACGGAAGAGAGCTGAGAAGGGATAGATACTGTTTCGTCTGCGGAGAGGAGAACCCCAGGGGCATGCACCTTAGTTTTGAGAGGAGAGAGGGCAGGGTTTACAGCCGTTTTTCCCTCTCTAAGTTCTACCAGGGCTACGACAACGTTATCCACGGGGGAATAATCTCTCTCATTCTGGATGAGTCTATGGCCTACCTCCAGGGAGTGGAGGAGCGGTTTTTAACAGGGAAGATAACCGTAAAGTTTCATTCTCCCCTTTACGTTGGGGAGGAGGTTGAGGTTGAAGCCTGGATAGAGGAGGAGAGGAAACGGTTTAAGATAACTAAAGCTGTTATGAGAAAGGTTGGCGGGGAAAAGGTTGCTGAGGCTGAAGCTCTGATGTTTGTTTTCAGGGAGAGTCAAAAATGAAAAAACTTCTTGTTGTGCTTGCTCTTTTTGTTCCGGCTGTTTGTGGAGCTCAAGAGTTTAAGGTTGTTTCAAGTGCCGCTTCTATAAGGCAGATTCCGATGGGGCAAATTGAGAAGACTTTAAACAGAGGGGAGGGAGCTTCCCTCTCCTCCCTCTTCACTTTCTGGGGAAAGACCGAAAACGGCTGGGTTAACCTCGACTATACCAGCTTTGATTTTCCATTTGAGAAGGTGATGGGGGAGCTCCCGTTAAAGTTTGCCGTCATCTCTCACCCAAAAACCATCGATGGGATTGAGCTAAAAGAGAACGACGTTCTGTATGTGGCGAAAGTTGAGGATGGGCAGGCGGTTTGCCTCTTTAAAAACAGAGCCCTTCTGGTTCCTGAGAAAGATTTAAACGTTGAGTCGGCAACTTTCTCTGTGGTTGTTGTTAACGGGGGAGCTCTTCTCCTTTCAGACGGCTCAGACTCACTGAAAATTGAACCGGGAACAGCTCTGTTAAGGGGAGAAGGTGGTTATCTCTACCGGAACCACTACTACACTTCCCTTGAGCCTCTGGTGGAAGAAAAGAGTGTTGACGTTGATACCGTTTTAAAAGAGGTAAACAGGCTCATCGACATATTCAACAGCGCCAAACTCTCCTCTGCCATTGCAGACCGACTTGGCTATTACGTTAAAACGATGCCGGTAAAGGATACAGACCTGAAATTTGTGAGAACGGAAGACGGCGGTGTTGGAGTTGTTATTTCCCTGAAGTATAAGTTTTTCCTCAAAAGCGGTGAGCCCATAACAGGCAGGAAGACAAGGCTATTCTTGAAAGAGTCGAATTACGAGTTCTGGAGAAAACTTACCGAAGAGCTCTTTAACTCTGGAGTTAATAAGTTCGTTGACATAAGAGTTCTGAGGTTTGATGGGGAGTCTTCTTACGAAGAGTGCGGTTTTGTAGATTCCAGCTACCATCTCTACAAACTGGGCTACCTGAAGAGCTGGAAGTCGTTTTTAGAGAACTCGGAGTCCAACCTCAGCGATGACCTCTGGTTCTTTGCAGATGAGGTCTACGAGAGGTTAGAAAATGGTTAAGAAGAACTACGAAAGGATAATGGAAGAGATAGAGAAGGCCTGTGAGAGAGCCGGGAGGAAGCCCGAAGAGGTAAAGCTTCTTGCAGCAACCAAAACCAGAACTCCCGATGAGATAAGGGAAGCTTACGAGGCAGGGGTAAGGCTTTTCGGGGAGAACAGAGTTCAGGAGGCGAGAGAAAAAATCCCTCAGCTGAAAGACCTTGAAGATGCAGAGTGGCACATGATAGGCCATCTCCAGACCAACAAAGTGAAATACGCCGTTGGGCTCTTCAGCTGCATAGAGACCCTCGACAGAAAAGAGCTTGTGGATGAGCTCCTGAAGAGGATGGAGCGGAAAGGCGTTAAAAAGATGGATGTTTTAGTGGAAATAAAGCTCTCTCCTGAGGAGTCGAAACACGGATGCCCTCCGGAGAACGTTGAGGGGCTCCTTACCTATACCTTCCAGTTCCCTCAGCTTAACGTTTTAGGTTTTATGACAGTTCCCCCATACCTTGAAGACCCTGAGGAAGTTCGACCGTTTTTCAGGGAGCTCCGCCGGATAAGGGATAAAATGGAGGGTATCTTTAGCAGGAAGTTCCCGGAGCTCTCTATGGGAATGTCCCACGACTTTACCGTTGCAATTGAGGAGGGAGCTACAATTGTGAGAATAGGAACTGCCCTTTTCGGTCCAAGAAAATATTAGGAGGGAAGGAATGAAAAAGGAGTTAATCGTTTACGTTAAAGATCCAAAGAATAAGAAAGTTGTTACTGCCGCCCTTGAGTCTGGAGTTTCTGCTCTCCTTTTGGACAAACCTGAAAGTGAAAAGGTGAAAAGGCTTGCTAAAGTAAAGACGATTGCTCCGGATGGAGACTACAAACTTGGGGAAGACTACATCATTGTTGAGATAAAAGGAAAGGAAGACGAGGAGAAGGCGGCGGAGCTCCTCAAAAAAGGAAAAAAAGTCATTGTAAAAACAACCGACTGGACGATTATTCCGTTAGAAAACCTTTTAGCTCAGGGAGACGACGTTTACGCATGGGTCAGGAATGCCGAAGAGGCTGAAACCGCAATAACCATACTGGAGAAGGGCGTTAAGGGAGTAGTCCTTGATACTGAAGACGTTAACGAAATAAAAGCTGCAGGTGAGGCAATCAACCTTTCAGGCGAGAAGGTTCAGCTTGAGGTTGCAAAGATTACACGGGTAAAACCCATAGGCATGTGTGACAGGGTCTGTATAGATACCTGCTCAAACATGACCCGCGGGGAGGGAGCTCTCGTTGGGAACTCCTCTGCAGGAATGTTTTTAGTCCACGCGGAGACAGAGTCAAATCCTTACGTTGCTGCAAGGCCCTTCAGGGTAAACGCCGGAGCCGTTCACATGTATGTCCGTCTTCCCGGTGGAAAGACGAAATACCTATCGGAAATAGAGAGCGGTGATGAGGTAATGATTTACAACTACAAAGGTGAGGGGAGAATAGCCTACGTTGGAAGAGCAAAAGTTGAAAGGCGTCCAATGCTCCTTATAGAGGCCAGAACAGAAGACGGCAAAAAAGTGTCTGCAATTCTGCAAAATGCAGAAACCATCCGCCTCACATCTCCCAAGGGAGAACCCATATCGGTTGTTGACCTCAAAGAGGGAGATGAGGTTCTTGTTTACACGGAGGAACCTGGAAGGCACTTTGGAATGAAGGTGAAAGAGACAATAGTTGAAAAGTAGGGATAGATATGGGAGAGGAATTTTTTAGAGAGCTGATGGCCGATGCCCTTGGAAAATCTCCGGAGGAGCTTTCTGAGTATTTGGGAGAGAGCCGTAAGGTGTGCGACGTTTTCGTTCAAAGGGTTTACATGGACGATGAGCTTAGCAGGTTTGAATGGGGCGTTTCTGTTGTCAGATTTAACGGAGATGAGCTTGAAGAGGCTGCAACTTACGGGGTTTTCCACAGCTGGAACCTTGCAAAGAAGTATGGACGTGCCCTTAGTGAGTTTTTTAAGAGCAGAGGTTATGAAACACATCTCAAAGGGGAGCTTGGAGAATGAGAGTTCTTGTTACAGGTGGAGCAGGATTTATCGGTTCAAACTTAACTCTTGAGCTTCAAAAACGCTATCCGGACTGGGAGATATTTGTTTTAGATGACTTTTCTAAAGGAACTTTTAAAAACCTTATAGAGTTTGAAGGAGAAGTTATAACCGGTTCAATTACAGAACCTGAAACCCTTGAAAAACTCAGGAAGTATAACTTTGATGCCATCCTCCATCAGGCTGCAAACGTCGATACGACAGATATGAACCAGCAACGGATGATGGAGGTTAACAGTGAGGCGTTTAAAGACCTCCTGGAGCTCGTTAGAGAGTCTAAAGGAAGAATGGTTTACGCTTCCTCTGCCGCCGTTTACGGAAACACTCCTCCCCCTATGAGGGTTAAAAGCGGTTTAAAACCAGAGAACGTTTACGGCTACTCAAAGCTTGCAATGGACAGGTATGCCTACCGTTTTATGGCAGAGAATCCGAAAATTCCTGTGGTTGGTCTTCGCTACTTCAACGTTTACGGGCCCAGGGAGACCCACAAAGGGAAAATGGCCAGCATGGTTCTTCAGCTTACAGTTCAGATACTTAAGGGAAAGCGGCCTAGGCTCTTTAAGTGGGGAGAGCAGAAGAGGGACTTCGTTTACGTTATGGATTGTGTAGAGGCCAACATAAGAGGGCTTTTTGCTGAAAAAAGCGGCGTTGTAAACGTTGGAACCGGAAGAGCCAGAACTTTCAATGAGGTAGTTGAGATAATCAAGAAAACCCTGGGAGTTGATGTAGAGACCGAATACTTTGATAACCCTTACGACTTCTACCAGAACTACACGGAGGCCGACCTTACAGAGACTAAAGAGATTCTGGGTTGGTATCCAACTGTTCAGATAGAGGAGGGGATTCCACTTTACGTTAACTGGATAAAAGAGAACGTTAACTGGGAGAAGCTTCCCTACTGATTAACTGTCCGCTCCTCCTGAGGTTAAAATGCTATTTTAGAATAGTTGACGCTCGGTTTAAAAATAACTAAATTGTTATTCAAGGATATAGGAGGAGTGGGCGGTGATAGACAAAGACACTCCAGTCTACATGATAAGTATCGTTGCAAAGATTGCAGGCGTTCATCCCCAGACTCTCAGGTTCTACGAAAGTGAGGGGCTTATTAAACCCTCAAGAACAGAAGGGAAAACCCGTCTCTACTCTGAGAGGGATTTGATCCGCATTAAGCGGATAGTTTCCCTTACCAGGGAAAGGGGCGTTAACGTTGCAGGGACGAGTCTTATTCTGAAACTTGAGGATGATATTGAACGCCTTTTTGAGGCGATAGCCAAAAGGCTTGATAGTGAAACGAAAGAGCTTCTGATGGAGCTCCTTTCAGAGCTCCACTTCGACGAACTTAACAGTAAAAAACTCATAGAAATACTAAACAGATAGAGGAGGAGAGAGATGAACATCTGGGATGTTTTAAGCGGTAGAGCGAAGGATGCAATTCTTCTTTCTCAGGAGGTTGCAAGGCAGCTTGGAGAGAGGTATGTAGATACAGAGCATCTACTCCTTGCAATGGTGGAACTTCCAGGTTCTCCAATACTCGACATCTTTACCCTTGCAGGCTACGACCCTGTCAGGGCTAAGAAGTTCATAAGGGAACAGGTGGACAGGGTTGGAAGGTTAGGGCTTCCAAGTAGCGCCTATACAGGTTATGAGGAGATTTACATAACTCCCACTCTAAAGAAAGTCTTTGATGCAGCTTTAGATATAACCCGTCAGATGAAGGCCCGTAGCGTTGATCTTGAGCATCTGTTCCTTGCTTTCTACGAGGTTCCTGAAGGTATGGCCTACAGAATACTTCTAAAACTCGGCCTTGAGAAAGAAGAAGCCCTTAAGGCTGTCAAGAAGTATAGGGAAGGCAGGGCTAAAGTTTCCCGTGAGATTGGAGCCAAGGCAGGCAGGGGAGGCAAACAGCTTCCCGAAATCCTCAGAAAGTTTGGAATTGATCTTACCGGCCTTGCAGAAGAGGGTAAGCTTGATCCTGTTATCGACCGTGAGACGGAGATTAAGAGAGTTATTCAGATACTCTCCCGTAGAACGAAGAACAACCCTGTTCTTGTTGGACCTGCAGGTGTAGGTAAAACTGCAATTGTTGAAGGTGTTGCCCAGAAAATTGCCAACGGTGAGGTTCCAGACAACCTGAAAGATAAAAGGATTGTTGCCCTTGATATGGCAGCCCTCGTTGCAGGAACCAAATACCGTGGTGAGTTTGAGGAGAGGCTCAAGCAGGTTCTTGATGCCGTTAAGGAAGAGGGGAACATTATTCTCTTCATCGATGAGCTCCATACCGTTATAGGGGCAGGTGCAGCCGAGGGTTCAATGGACGCAGCAAACATTATGAAACCTGCCCTTGCCCGTGGGGAGATAAGGGTTATTGGTGCTACAACCGTCGATGAGTTCCGGAAGCACGTAGAGAAAGACCCTGCACTTGAAAGGCGTTTTGCTCCTGTATGGGTTGATGAGCCAGATATTGAAACGGCGATTCTCATGCTCAAAGGTTTAAGGCCTAAACTTGAGGAGCACCACGGCGTTAAGATTACAGACGAAGCAATTGAAGCTGCCGTTAAGCTCTCCAAGAAATACATCCAGGGCAGGTATCTTCCCGACAAAGCCATTGACGTTTTAGACGAAGCCTGCGCACGCAAGAAGATAGAGGCCACTTACAGCTCTCCGGAGCTCTCTGAGCTCAAAGAGAAACTTCACACTTTAAGGGCTGAACTTGACGAAGCCGTTAAAAACGAGGAGTTTGACAGGGCTGCAAAGCTCAAAAAAGAGATTAAAGAGATAGAGGAGCGTATCAAAGAGATTGAAGAGAAGATGGAGAAGGCAAAAGAGCAGGGAGAGGAGAAACCTGTCGTTACTGCTGAAGACATAGCCGAAGTAATCTCTGAGATGACAGGAATCCCTGCTTCCAAGCTCCAGGAGGAGGAGATTCAGAAGCTCCTTAGGATGGAGGAGGAGCTCCACAAGAGGGTTATCGGTCAGGAGAGGGCTATCAAGGCTATCTCCGAGGCTATCAGGCGTGCAAGGGCAGGGCTTCAGCCTCCAAACAGGCCACTTGGTAGCTTCCTCTTTCTTGGACCAACGGGAGTTGGCAAGACTGAGCTTGCTAAAGCCCTTGCCGAGTATCTCTTCGGCGATGAGACTGCAATGATAAGGCTCGACATGTCTGAATACATGGAGAAACACGCAGTTTCCAAGCTTATCGGTGCACCTCCAGGATACGTAGGTTATGAGGAGGGTGGACAGCTTACAGAGGCCGTAAGGCGTAAACCTTACAGCGTAATTCTCCTTGATGAGATAGAGAAAGCTCATCCAGACGTGTTTAACATCTTGCTTCAGATACTCGACGACGGAAGACTTACAGACGCCAAAGGTAGAACCGTTGACTTCAGCAACACCGTGATAATCATGACCAGCAACGTTGGCTCTGAATACCTCATGAACCTCTCCAAAGAGGAATTTGAGAAGAACTACGATAAGATTAAAGAGCAGATAATGGAGGAGCTCAAGAAGCGCTTCAGGCCTGAGTTCCTCAACAGGATAGATGAGATTATCATCTTCCATCCTCTTAGCGAAGAAGAGATTAAGAAGATTGTTGATCTTCTCATTTCCAAGCTCAACAAGCGCCTTGAAGAGAGAGGAATCAAGGTTAAGCTCACTGAAGAGGCCAAGAGCGAGCTTGCTAAGAGAGGATACGTTCCTGAGTTTGGAGCAAGGCCACTCAGAAGAACCATTCAGAGGGAGATTGAAACTCCTCTCTCTGTGAAGATACTTGAAGGCTCTGTTAAAGAGGGAGATACTGTAGTTGTTGACTACGATAAGGAGAAGGGAGAGTTTACATTTAACGTTGAGAAAGAAGAGCTCCCTCCCAAGCAAGCAGAGATAAAGACTGCCGAGGAGTCTCAAGAAGATTCTGAGGGAGAGGAGAATAAAGAGAGTGAGAATGAGTAATTCCTCCTCTTGAGGATCTGCTCCAGCCCCCGCAATTGCGGGGGCTTTTTATTTTGCCAGAGGTAATTTGACTTACTAAATTAGTTAACCACTAAAGTGTATGGAGGGAAAAAGTTGCTCGGACTGTTTTTTGTAGTTCTCTTTACTTTTCTCATTAACCTTCCATTTGGCTGGTTGAGAGAAGGAGTAAGAAAGTTTTCTTTACTCTGGTTTTTCTACGTTCACTTTCCCATACCGTTTATTGTCGCCCTTAGGCTAATGCTTGGAATTTCGTGGAAATTTGCTCCTCTTCTTATAGCTGTTGCTGTTTTAGGGCAGTATGTTGGAGCCCGTTTGAGGAGAAGACAGTTCTCTTCCCTTAACCTGGAGGAATGATGGAGTTTAGAGGAACAACAATCTGTGCCGTTTTAAGAGACGGGAAAGTTGCAATGGCCGGTGATGGCCAGGTTACGCTTGGTAACACCGTTTTTAAGAACGGTGCGAGAAAGGTGAGGAAAATTTACGGTGGTAAGGTTCTTACCGGTTTTGCCGGCTCTGTTGCTGACGCTTTTGCTCTTTTAGAACGGTTTGAGGACAAGCTTCAGACGTTTGGGGGAAACCTTTTAAAATCTGCCGTGGAGCTTGCAAAAGATTGGAGGACTGATAGAGTTTTGAGGCGCCTTGAGGCCATGCTCCTCGTTGCTGATACAAGCAGGATTCTCCTTATCTCTGGAAATGGGGACGTTATAGAGCCTGACATTCCCGTTATGGCTATAGGTTCGGGAGGCCCCTATGCCCAGGCTGCCGCTACAGCCCTTTACAAGAATACAGACCTTTCAGCTAAGGATATTGCCTACAAGTCCCTTGAGATTGCCGGGAACATCTGCGTCTATACAAATACAAACATAGTTGTGGAAGAACTGCCTTAAGGAGGCCGAATGTTTAAAAAGCTTTTTGGGAGCTCCGATTCAAAAGATTCCAGTAAAAGGGAAGTTGAGAGAAGCGAAGATTTCCTTACGCCAAAACAGATAGTTGAAGAGCTCGACAAATACGTTGTAGGCCAGAAGGAGGCCAAGAAGGCAGTTGCCATAGCCCTGAGGAACAGGTGGCGCCGTCAGAGGCTTCCTGAGGATATGAGGGAAGAGGTTGTTCCAAAGAACATAATAATGATCGGCCCTACAGGAGTAGGAAAAACAGAAATAGCAAGGCGTTTGGCGAAACTTGTGAGAGCTCCCTTCATAAAGGTTGAGGCCACAAAGTTTACAGAGGTTGGCTACGTTGGGAGAGACGTTGAATCGATAGTGAGGGATCTTGTTGAGATAGCCGTTAATATGGTTAAAGAGGAGAAGATTGCCGAAGTTGAAGAGAGAGCCAGGGAACTTGCCTACGATAGGCTTGCAGAGATAATGATTCCGGAACCACAGCAAACCCAGTCTGTTCAGAGCCTTTTTGACGTCTTCCTGCCACAGAAACCCCAAACACAGGTTGAGAATACCCATCTAAAGGATGAGAGGAACAGGGTAAAGAAGCTCCTTAAAGAGGGAAAGCTTGATGATGAAATAGTTGAAATACCTGTAACAGTGGAGGCACCGAAGGTCAACGTTATTGGTCTTGGTGGAGATATGCAGAACCTCCAGGATATGCTCTCCTCTCTTCTTCCAAAGCCCAAAAAACTCAGGAAGATGAAAGTGAAGGAAGCTCTCCGTTATCTTACCCAGGAAGAAGCGCAGAAATTGATAGATATGGATGAGGTGGTAAGGGAAGCGATAGACAGGGCGGAGAACCAGGGAATCATATTCATAGACGAGATAGATAAGGTGGCTGCAAGGGGCGGAGCTAAAGGACCGGACGTTTCAAGGGAGGGCGTTCAGAGGGATCTTCTTCCTATAGTTGAGGGCTGTAAAGTCTCGACCCGCTATGGACTTGTAAGAACAGATCACATGCTCTTTATAGCTGCCGGAGCCTTTCACATCGCAAAACCCTCTGATCTGCTACCGGAGCTCCAGGGAAGGTTTCCCATAAGGGTTGAACTGAAACCCCTGACGAAGGAAGACTTCGTCAGAATTCTGACAGAGCCTAAAAATGCCCTTACGAAGCAGTATAAAGCTCTTTTAGCAGCTGAAGGCGTTGATATTGAGTTTACTCCCGACGGCATTGAGGAGATTGCTAGAATAGCCGAGGAGGCAAACACAAAGGCTGAGAACATCGGAGCCCGCCGCCTCCACACAGTTTTAGAGAGGCTTCTTGAAGACCTTTCCTTTAATGCTCCTGAAATGAAAGGGCAGAAAGTCGTTATTGACAGGGATTACGTGAGGGAGCAGCTTGAGGGAATAATAAAGGACGAAGACCTGACGAGGTATATTCTCTGATGGAGAAAATCCACTCTGTAGTTCAGAAGGTAGGAGACAGGAGAAAGGCTTTTTTCTGTTCAGACAGTGCAGAGAGTTTCTACCTGACTTCATTCAGGTCTACCTTTGGGATTGCTCTGGTTACCGGTGGTGGGGAGCTGTTCTTTTTCACAGACGGCCGTTACATTGAGAGGGCAGAGAAGGAAGTAAAGGGGTTCAAGGTTTTAAAGTGGGAAGGCTGGGAGAAGTTTACCGATTTCCTTGAAGGAGCTGGTATAGAGATTCTTATTGTAGATCCGGAAAGGCTGAAACTATCTACTGTAAGAAAGCTCTCTTCGTTTTCTCTGGAGGAAAAACCTGGCTTCCTCTCTGAGTTCAGGGCTGTTAAGGATGAAAGAGAGATTTCTCTCATAACGAGAGCTGTTCAGATAGCAGAGCTTTCACTGAAAAGCGTTCTTCACCTTTTGAAGCCGGGAATAACGGAGATTGAGTTCAGGAGGGAGCTCCTTTCGGCGTTCTTCAGATTTGGAGGAGAAGGAGAGGCGTTTCCAACAATTGTCGCTTCAGGTGCAAACTCTTCAGTTCCTCACTGGGAGACGGGCAGACGGGAGATAAGGGATGGAGATGTTGTAATTGTGGATTTTGGAACAGTCTATAAAGGTTACGTTTCCGATATAACGAGGACGTTCCTTGTTGGAAACGTTCCTTCGCAGCTCAGGGAGATTTACGATGTCGTAAGAGAAGCACAGGAGGTAGGGATTGGGGAACTCCGCTCAGGTAAGTCGTGCAGGAGTGTTGATAGGGCAGTCAGAGAGTTCCTTGAGAAGAAGGGATTGGGAGAGTATTTCGTCCACTCTCTGGGTCACGGAATAGGTGTTGAGGTTCACGAATCCCCCACACTCTCTTCTAGATCGGAAGAGGTTTTGAGAAGTGGGAACGTTGTTACAGTTGAACCTGGCGTTTACGTTCCCGGACTTGGAGGAGTTCGAATAGAAGATGACTGTTACGTTACGGGAAATGGAGCGTTTTCACTGGTCAGCCTGGAAAAGTAGCCATGGAGTTTACAGTTCTTAAAACCTGCGGGAATGCAAGGTTTGGTCTTTTAAAGGGGACCCACGGAGTAACAGAAACTCCCTGCTTTATGCCTGTTGGGACGCTGGGAGCCGTTAAAGGTCTTACCTGGAAACAGATATTGCAGATGGGTTACCACCTTGTTCTTTCAAACGTTTACCACCTTTATTTAAGGCCGGGGCTTGAGGTTATAGAGGCTGCAGGGGGAATTCACTCCTTTACAGGCTGGAGTGAACTGATACTTACAGACAGCGGTGGCTTTCAGGTTTTTAGCCTTGGAAAGTTGATGAGAATAACGGAAGAGGGGGTAGAGTTCCGCTCCCATATAGACGGTTCAAAACATTTTTTTACCCCTGAGTTTGTTGTTGAGTTCGAGGAGAGAATAGGGGTTGACATAGGTATGGTTCTTGATGAGTGCACCCCCTACCCTGCAACCTACGAGTATGCAAAACACTCAATGGAGAGGACTGTTCGCTGGGCAGAGAGAAGTATAAACGCAAGAACAACAGAGAAAACAGCTCTTTTTGGGATTGTTCAGGGAGGAGTTTACGAAGACTTGAGACTTAGATGTGTAGAGCTCCTTACCAGACTCCCCTTTGACGGTTACGCCATTGGGGGATTGAGTGTTGGGGAGCCCAAGGAGGATATGTATAGGATAACGGCGCTTATTGCGCCGGAGCTCCCTGCCGATAAGCCCCGTTACCTGATGGGCGTTGGAACGCCCTTAGACATTGTTACCGCTGTGGAAAGCGGCGTTGACATGTTTGACTGCGTAATGCCAACTCGAAACGCAAGAAACGGAACTCTATTTACAAGTAGAGGAAAAGTAAACATAAAGGCTGCAAAGTATAAGAGGGATTTTACTCCCCTTGACCCCGACTGTGACTGTTACACCTGCAGGAACTTTACAAAGGCATACCTGCGGCACCTTTACGTTTCGGGAGAGATAAATGCTGTTATTCTCAATACCATCCACAACATTCATTACTACGGAAGGCTGATGAAACGAATAAGGGAGTCCATAAAAAACGGAACTCTTAACTCCCTTAAATCTGAGCTTGCAGCAATCTACGGGTAGATTACGTTTCTCTGGTTAACTTGTAACCCAAGCGGGGAAAAGTTTTGAGGAACTTTCCCTTTTTTCCCAGTTTTTTCCTCAGTCTGCTTATATAAACATCAACAGTTCTTGTGGTTTCATTGTGATCACTTCCCCATATCTTTTCCAAAAGCTCCTCTCTCGAAAAGAGCTCCTCAGGGTGTTCAAGGAAGAACTCAAGAAGCTGGAGCTCGGTTTTTGTAAGGTGAATGGGCTTTCCGTCAACCGTTACAGATTTTGACTTTTTGTTCTCAACTATTCCTTCAAACTCCAGAATGTCCTTTTTGCCGTATCCTGTTCTCCTTAAAACGGCTTCTATTCTGGCAATTAACTCTTTTATACTGAACGGCTTTGTAACGTAATCGTCTGCCCCCAGGGTTAGACCTTTTACCTTTGTCTCCTCATCTCCTAAAGCTGTAAGAATGATGATTGGGGTTTCCCTGTTAATTGTTTCCTCTCTTATTCTTTTACAGAGTTCAAGGCCGCTCATTCCGGGAAGCATAAGATCTAAAAGGATTATGTCGTATTTTTTCTCGTTTACCCTCTTAAATGCCTCCACTCCGTCAAGAACCCAGTCAACGTGGAATCTGCGGTCTTCCAGTCTATCTTTGGTAAGTTCCCCTAAATTCTCGTCGTCTTCTATCAGGAGAACCTCTACCATACAACCTCCTTAGAGTTTGAAGTTGAAAGGGAGAAGATCTCCCAGTGTAAACCTTTCTTCCTCCTTTCCGTTGGTTACTATTACTTCAAAGTCTTCCGGAAAGAACTCTGAAAGAACCTGTCTGCACGCTCCACAGGGGTAGGGCATAACGTCCGGCGAATATATTAACATTTTGTAAAAGTTTTTCCTCCCTTCGGATATGGCCTTGAAGACGGCTACCCTCTCAGCACATACTGTAAGTCCGTATGAAGCGTTTTCTACATTTACTCCGGTTACTGTGCAGTTTTCTCCTGCTAAAACGGCAGCAATCTTTACTTTTGAGTAGGGGGAGTATGAGTTTTTAACAGCTTCCTTTGCCAGTCTAAGCATTTCAGCGGTTTTCATCTTACCTCCGGCCAGAAGAGATTTTCTCTTTTTAAGTCTTCAATGTAACTCAAAACCTCTTCATCTGTCAGGTCGTGGAAGTCTTCGTAGAAGGAGGCGACGGCGAAGGGAAGCTTCCTACTCTCAACCAGGCAGAAGACCCCATCGTAGTAGTTTTCAAGGAGCTCTTTTGTGTGAACGGGACAGACGGGAGCAACTGCATAAATTCTATCCGGTTTTAGCTTCTTCAGGAAGTTTGCTGCTGCAATTGCTGTGTAGCCTGAAGCAAAACCGTCATCAACAACGACGGCAACCCTGCCGGAAAGGTTTTTGTATCCGGCTCCGTTTCTGTAAACGCTGTTTCTCCTTTCAACCTCTTTTAAAACAGTTTTTGCTATCTCCTCAACGGTTTTTGGAGAGAGATACCCCTCAAACTCCGGGTTGAGGTAGAGTGAACCGTCTAACGTTATGGCACCAAACCCTGCCTCTGGGTTCCATGGTATGGGCAGTTTCCTGACCACAACGATATCCATTGGAATTCTCTTTTCCAAGGAGATTCCATAACCTACCGGAACACCACCCCTTGGAATTGCAAAGATTACGCTGTTTAATGGAAGTTCGACTCTCTCTGCAAGCTCCACTCCTGCCTGTAGCCGGTTTTGGAATATGGCCATCTCTCCCTTCTCTTAATAAATTCTCTCTATTGAATATGTTAGGGGAACCGGACAGTGAAAAGTCTCAGAGTTATCTTTAAGAATGGGGTTTTTGTTCCTGTAGAACCCTGTTCTATCCCTGAGGGAACAGAGGGAATAGTTGTTTATGCGGGAGAAGAAGCAACATCTGTTTCCTGGTGGAACCGTCTTTCTCTGAGTGATGATAAGAAAAGGGCTCTCAAGCAGTTTTCGGAGAACTTAAAGAGAAGGGTCTTCTACAACGACATAAAGGTTGTTGAGAAAGATGAGGGATTTGAGGTTTTTGTTCTGGTTGAGGATGAAACTGTAGCTCTCAGGCCAGCCATGGAAGAAGCCCTAAAAATTTATGAGGAGATGGGAGTTTACATTCCCTTGCAGGTTATATCTGAAAGGCGCCTCAACAGGTGGAGGGAAATGGGAAGCAGTGTTTACAGAGAAATAGAGGAGGGCGTTTCAATAAAATGACGCGGAAAGAGCTTGAGCGCCTGCCTGTTATGAACCTTGAGGTAACCGACGTTAAGATATATCCCTTTGATACCACCGGGGTTGGAGGAAACGTTAAAGCTGTGGCTACTGTGAAGATTAACGATATTTTGGAAATCAAAGACATAAAGATCCTATATTCAAACAAGGGCTACTTTATACAGATGCCTACCAGAAAGAGCAGGACAGGTGAGTTTATACCGGTTGTTAACCTTTTGAGTAAAGAGCTTTACCTCCACATAAGGAGGAAAGTTCTTGACGAGTATAAACGGATTATGGAGAAGTATGATGAAGCGGGCACTGTTAGGGATTAGCATTGTTGGACTTTTTCTTTCTGGCTGCACCTCTACTCAGCTTTCAAAAACAGATGCGGTAATGCTTGGAGCTTTAGGAGGTGCTGCAGTAGGAGCTGCAACCCACAAGCACTACAAGGCGAAGGCGAAAGATGCTGCCCTTTACGGGGCAGTTGCAGGTGGTATTTTAGGATACGTTCTTGGAAGCGATCAGACCAGCACCCACACTGTTAACGCCGATACAGAGTATGACGTTAAAACAAAAGACGGAAGGGTAATTCACGTTCACGAAAGCTGGTATACGGTGGACAGCCAGCCAGCTCCCTCAGCCCGTTAAGCTCTTAAAGTAAGTTATGAACGGAACAACGATGCTCCTGTTTTCCGTGTAGAGACTCTTCCCTTTTGAGTAAACCTGCAGGAGTTTTCTTCCATCGACGATAAGGAGGTAGGGGAGCTCCACCTCCTTCTCCACATATCTTCCACCTAATTTTCTTATTTCCTCCTTGCATGGTATATCAAACTTTCCCACTGCTATGAGTTCAACACTCTTCTGGATGTATCTATCCAGATTTCCCCTGCATCCAAACTTAAATAGAGGTCTAACTCCTGCAATCCAGACAGATTTCTGTGCCGATGAGATTGTGCTCAGGGCTTTTGAGATTATTGCTTTCTCTCCTTCTATCGTTAAAACCTCTTCTCCACCTTCAATTTCCCTCTGGTTAAACTTAGAGAGCAGTTTTTCCAGCTCTTCCACTAAATCTCTGAGGAAACGTTCCCTCTTTTCAAAGTCAGTTTTTAGCTGGTATATCCTTCCCAGCAGGGCATCTCTGACAGAAGCAGGAACGTAGAGGCGGGGTTTCCCGTTTAAAGCATAAACAAAGCCTTTTTCCTCCAGCCCTTTGAGCGAATCGTAAACCCTTTGGGGAGGAACACCCGAATCCCTTGAAACTTCATGGGCAGCAGCTTTGCCCAGTTTCAGCAGAGAAATGTAAGCCCTGGCCTCGTAGGAGTTTAATCCGAACTCTTTAAGGAGTTTTACGCTTTCTTCAATTTCCATGGAAATATGATACGATAAAACTAAATTTACCACTAAATGGTGGTTAAGGAGGGTGCCGTGGAAAGAAGAAAGTTTCTTAAAGATGTCGCAAAGGCAGGAATTGGGGCAATCGCCGGTTTAACGGTGGGTTCCGCTATGAGCTTTGCAGCTCAGAAGAAAATAGAGCTTCCCCTTCCTTACGTAAAACTTGATCCAAAAAAGGTAGCTGATAAGGCTTACGACGGATTCTATCGGCACGAGTGTGCTTACGGAGTTTTTAACGCCGTCATAAGTGAGCTTCAGGAAAAGGTTGGTGGGCCTTACCTAGGAATACCAACTCTTATGTTCTGGTACGGCGGTGGTGGTGCTGCAGGATGGGGGACGTTATGCGGAACCCTCAACGCTGCAGGAGCGATTTTCAACCTTACCTGCGACCAGAAAGATTTTAAGGCTATGATAGATACTCTATACGACTGGTATCAGAAAACGCCACTTCCAACTTATGTACCCTGTAAAGGTAGGTGGTGTAAGCAACCTTTCCCCAAAAGTGTTTCCCATTCTCCGCTCTGTCACATTTCTGTTCAAAGGTGGTGCAAAATGGCCTCTGTGAAGTTTGGAAGGCCGGTTCTATACAACAGTAAGGAGCGTTCTGAGAGGTGTGCAAGGCTTGCTGCTTCTGTTGCGGCAAAAGTTGTTGAGATGCTCAACAACTACCACTTTGGAAACTTTAAACCGTACAAGGTTAAGGGAGCTCAAAAAACTAAGATGGACTGCAGGCTCTGCCACGAAGTTACTATGAAAGAGCTTTCTTAACTATCTAATGTCAGGAAGTTGAGTTGTGGAGCTTACCCTGATTGAGGAGATGAACTTTATAGCGGAATTTTTGAAAAGTTAGTGAGGGGGAGCTCCCCTCCCCCACTCTTAAAAGGTTAGAACCTTATCGCTGTCAAGAATCCACTCAACAAGGTCGTTCATCGTGGCCTTCTCAGCCCCTTCGTAGTAGGGCTTCCCTTTGTGGATTCCACACCTTGCCATACAGGTTCCGCACACCTTAACGGGAACCCCTCTTGAAATCAAATCCTTAAGCATTGCAACAAGGTCCTGGTCGTAAGAGTCTGGCTTAATGGTTTCATTCCTTGCAAGGTCAACGGCGTCGTTCATCAGGAAGATCCTCACAACTGCTCCCTTTTCAAGGAGCTTCCCTGCAAGCCTTAAAGCGTTCCAGGTTACGTCTGTTCCATCATAAGGCTGCCTGTTGAGGACGAGAAGAACCTTCATTTCAACCTCCTTCTTAAGTTTTAAGAGCTTCCCTCAGGAATTTTCCAGTCCAGGTATCGGTTTTTGCAACATCCTCTGGAGTTCCTGCTGCAACTACCCTTCCGCCCCTTTCTCCACCTTCAGGGCCGAGGTCAACAATCCAGTCGGCACACTTGATAAAGTCTAAGTTGTGCTCTATCACAATTACAGTGTTTCCCTTATCAACTAACCTCTGGAGAACCTCTATCAGTTTTTTAACGTCGTGGATGTGGAGTCCCGTTGTGGGTTCGTCCAGTATGTAAACGGTTTTCCCCGTTCCTCTCTTTGAGAGCTCTTTTGCCAGCTTAACCCTCTGTGCCTCTCCACCTGAAAGTGTCGTTGCAGGCTGCCCCAGCTTTATGTAGCCAAGGCCTACGTCATACAGCGTTTTCAGTTTGTTGAAGATTTTAGGGTGGTTCCTGAAGAACTCCATCGCTTCTTCAACAGTCATTTCAAGAACTTCGTAGATGTTCTTACCTTTGTAGGTAATTTCTAAGGTTTCCCTGTTGAACCGTTTTCCGCCGCAGACATCACATGTTACGTAAACGTCTGGTAGAAAGTGCATCTCTATCTTTACAACTCCGTCTCCCTTACAGGCCTCACACCTTCCGCCGGGAACGTTAAAGGAAAACCTTCCCTTCTTATACCCCCTTGCCCTTGCCTCAGGGGTTGCTGCAAAGAGTTCCCTTATGGGAGTGAAAACGTCAACGTAGGTGGCCGGGTTAGACCTTGGAGTTCTACCTATGGGAGACTGATCAACCCGAACAACCTTATCTATGTGCTCAAGCCCCTCAATTCTCTCATGCTTTCCGGGAATTACCTTGCTTCCGTAAATCTCTTTTGCCAGGGCTTTGTAGAGTATCTCGTTAACGAGCGTTGACTTACCTGAACCTGAAACCCCGGTTACGCAGACAAAGAGCCCTAAGGGAAACTCAACGGTTATTTTCTTTAAGTTGTGCTCAGCTGCCCCTACTACTCTCAGCCACTTACCGGTAGGTTTCCTCCTCTCCTTCGGAGTTTCTATCTTCAGTTTCCCTGAAAGGTATTTCCCCGTTAGTGATTTCGGGTTTTCCTTTATCTCCTCCGGCGTTCCTGTTGCAACAACCTCTCCCCCGTGAACTCCCGCTCCTGGGCCCATGTCAACAACAAAGTCTGCACTCTCTATAGTTTCTGTGTCGTGCTCAACAACGATTACTGTATTCCCTAAATCTCTCAGGTTTTTCAGCGTCTCAATCAGTCTTCTGTTATCCCTCTGGTGAAGACCAATACTTGGCTCGTCTAAAACGTATAGGACGCCTGAGAGCCTTGAACCAATTTGTGTTGCAAGCCTGATTCTCTGGGATTCTCCCCCTGAAAGGGTAGAAGTTTTCCTGTCTAAAGTCAGGTAATCAAGCCCTACGTCTAAAAGGAATTTGAGCCTGTTCCTTATCTCCTTTAAAACCCTCTCAGCTATAACGGCCTTCTGTCCCTTAAACTCTAACTTCTCAAAGAACCTGTAACACTCCTCAACGGTCATAGATTCAACTTCTGCGATGTTCTTTCCACCAACCCTTACAGAGAGAGCTTCTCTGTTCAGTCTCTTTCCACAGCAGGCTTTACACTCAACTTCCCTTAAGTAGGGCTCAATCAGCTCCTTTACATATTCAGACTCACTCTCGTGGTAGCGTCTCTCAAGGTGGGTGATTATCCCTTCAAAGTAGTAAGGTCTGTAGTTTCCACGGCTGTAGGGAACGGTGTTGTAAACCCTTACAGGCTGTTTCTCTGAGTAGAAGAGGAAGTTGAACTCCTCTTTACTCAGCTCTTTAACGGGAGTGTAGGGTGAGATTCCAAGTTTCTCACAGCCAGTTTCTATCAGATCAATCAGATACTCAAACTTAGCCCTGTTTATTAGCTCTACCGATTCAATAACGGGAGCTTCAAAGTCCAAAAGGAGTTCCGGGTCTATCGCCAACCTGAAGCCAAGCCCTCCACACTCCGGGCAGGCTCCGAGGGGGCTGTTAAAAGAGAAGAGCCTCGGCGAGATCTCCCTGTAGCTAAAGCCACAAATGGGGCAGGAACCTTTCGTTGAGTAGGTTTCTTCTTTCTTCGTCTCGTAGTCCTGAACGATTACAAGTCCGTCTGAGAGTTTAACGGCTATCTCAACAGAATCTGCAATTCTTGTCTTTGACTTCTCAGAAACCTTCAGCCTGTCAACGATTACCTCAACAGTGTGCTTAACCTTCTTCTCAAGCTTAAGGTTTAAAACCTCTTCGGCTTTATACTCTTTCCCGTCTATTCTGAAGCGCCTGAAACCCTGCTTTATCAGTTTCTCAAGGAGCTCCCTGTGCTCCCCTTTTCTCTCCCTTACAACGGGGGAGATGATTATTACCCTTTTACCTTCAAGCTTTAGAATCCTGTCAACTATCTCCTGAACCGTTTGTGGCTCTATCGGGACGTTACAGGTAGGGCAGTAGGGAGTTCCAGCCCTTGCAAAGAGGAGCCTTAAATAATCGTGTATCTCTGTTGTCGTTCCAACCGTTGACCTGGGGTTTTTTGAAACGGTTTTCTGCTCAATGGAGATGGCAGGAGATAGCCCTTCAATAAGGTCAACGTCTGGCTTTTCCATAAGCTGCAGGAACTGCCTTGCGTAGGCAGACAAACTCTCAACGTAGCGCCTCTGCCCTTCAGCGTAGAGGGTATCAAAGGCTAAAGAGGACTTCCCGGAACCAGAAACACCTGTTATTACAACCAGCTTATTCTTCGGTATTTCAAGGTCAACGTTTTTAAGGTTGTGCTGCCTTGCACCTCTTATTACGATGCGGTCTTTCATGGAGCTCCTTCTCAAAGGATTTTCGCAGATAAAAATAGGTTTGAATGGCAGAATTGGAAATTGGCGCTGTTTTTCCCGCGGATTTAAATTAAAAACTGTAAGCATTTGAGGGGGGAAATTATGAAGTATCTATTTTCTCTTATTCTCGTAATCCTTTCATTTTCTCTTTCAGCAGCTTCAGAAGGATTTTTGCCGTTCTACAATCCTGCTCCTCAGTGGGTTAAAAAAGGACTTGTTGTCGTTTACTCTCTGGAGGGTGGTTCAGCCACAGGACTCAATACCCCGAAGGCAAGCGGCGTTTACGGAAAGGGATACCTGATAAACGTTGTTCTGGATTTTTACAAACAAAAGCCTTATGGCCTCAGAATTATGCTTCAGTCTTCCGGTTATTCCACCTTCTTTGATATGAGGCTTATTGACCTTAGCACCTCCATTTTTTATCTGCATGCTCCATCTATCAACAGAGATATTAGAGAGAAAAAATCCCCTCCAAACTGCCAGTTGAGCGGAATGGTTGGGAGGATTTTCATGAACTGTTTTCAGAACGGTCTGTCATCAAAGTTTATTGTCTGGTATGATCCAGAGTCTGGACTTGTGAAAAACATTGTTGTTTCACAACGCTCTGTTAGGGGAAATATAACCCAGTTAAGAGCAAGCTATATTAAGCACTTCTACACAAGTCTTCCTGATGTAGCAAACATTTCGAGGGAAGTTCTAAAAAGTCACTCTTACGTCCTTTACTCCTTTACACCAATGGGAAAAATGCCCGTTGGAAGCATTAACATTCACTATAAAGGTAAGGAGGGGCCTGTTCTCCACTACCAGGAGACCAATTCTGGCTATCCGGTTCCGGTAGAGAAATTGGGAGTTGTTTTGAGCGGTCCCAACTACATTCATCCGGCCTGGCTGTCTCAAAAAGTTCTTCTAAGTGTTCCTGAGGCGGGTTTTGAAATTGTCAGAGCTGGAAGAGGAAGCAGAGGGGGAGTACTGGTCAGGTATGTGTGGCGGGGAACAGTTCTTGCGGAGCAGGAGTTTGACCCGAAAACGGGGCTTCTGCTCTACCAGCGCGTTTCCCTTCCTGGGGGATTTTCTATGGAGTCTGAGCTTCAGAACTGATTTGTGTTAACCTGTCTATTTACTAAATAGAAAGAAACTATTAAATAGGCAGTGCAATATAGATTTTATTGCCTTGAATTTTTAGTTGCTAATTATTATCATTCCTGTTAGAACAAATCAAACCCAAGGAGGAGGCGATGGCACTCGTTGGACAAAAGGCTCCAGAGTTCTGCCTCAATGCTTACGACCCGGTCAAGAAGACCTACACAGAGGTAAAACTCTCTGATTACGCAGGAAAGTTCTTGGTTCTCTGCTTCTACCCTGCAGACTTTACATTTGTCTGCCCAACAGAGATTGCTGCTGTAAACGCAAAAATTGATGAGATAAGGGCTCTTGGTGCCGAGGTTCTCGCAGTATCAACAGATACACACTTCAGCCACCAGATCTTCTGCGAAACAGAACCTCTCCTTAAAGACCTTAAATTCCCTCTTGCTGCAGACCCAACAGGAGAGACTGCAAGGGCTTATGGCGTTTACATTGAAGAAGCAGGTCTTGCCAGAAGGGGAAGGTTCATCATCAACCCCGACGGCGTCATCGTAGCTGAAGAAGTCCTCAATCCACCTGTTGGAAGGAACGTTAACGAGCTTCTCCGTCAACTTGAGGCCTGGAAATACGTTTATGAGCATCCTGAAGAGGTGTGTCCTGCTAACTGGAGACCTGGTAAGAAGACTCTTAAGCCAGGTCCGGACATTGCCGGTAAAGTTGGGACAGTTATTACAATCGACGAAATTCTCTCTTAAAAAAAAAGGGGGCTCTAAGCCCCCTTTCCTCTATTTCTACTCAATTTACTTCAGAACTACGTTTTTCCAGTAGTCTCTTACCATCTTCTTCGTTGATTCCGGGAGAGGGACATAGCCTAACTTCACAGCTGCACCGTCTCCGTTTTTAAATGCCCAGTCAAAGAAATCTATGACCAGCTTGTTCCTCTCTTTTTTCTCCCTGGGAAGGAGTATCATACTTGCAGCTGTTAGAGGCCAGCTATCTTTACCCGGTTGAAGCAGGAGGTTTCCAGGAAGGTAGAAGTGGTTTTCTGGCTTCCAGCTTGCGTGGGAAGCGGCTGCTTTAAATGTCTCTTCATCGGGCTTTACAAAATCTCCGTCTTTAGACTGGAGCTGGGCTGCTGAGAGATTGTTCTGGAGTTTGTAAGCGTATTCCACGTATCCTACGGCTCCTGGCGTCTGCATAACGTAGTTCGTTACTCCTGCGTTCCCTTTGGCTCCAATTCCCGTTGGCCAGTTTACAACCTTACCGTAACCGACCTTTTCCTTCCACTCAGAGCAGACCTGACTGAGCCAGTAGGTGAAGTTCCAGGTTGTTCCGGAGCCTTCAGCCCTGTGAATAACGGTTATCCTCTGGTGGGGGAGTTTAAGACCTGGATTGTCCTTTTTAATCTCTTCAGCGTCCCAGTATTTAACCTTGCCCATGAAGATGTCACAAACACTTCTGTTTGAGAGTTTCAGCTCTGTATCTCCCACTCCGGGAAGGTTGTAAACGACGACAATTGATCCGATTATTGCCGGGAACTGGTAGAGTCTTCTCCTGTCAAGCTCCTGTGGGGAGAGCATCTTGTCGGAGCCGCCAAAGTCGACAGTCCTTTCAGTTACCTGCCTGATGCCTCCTCCTGAACCTATACCCTGATAGTTGACCTTTACACCGCTGGCTTTTTCGTATTCCTTTGCCCAGGTTACGTATACCGGGTATGGAAAGGTAGCTCCTGCTCCGTTTATAACTGCTTTGCTAGCCTTCTGGGAAGCTTTCTTTTCTGTCTTCTTCTCTCCCCCTCCGAAGCATCCAAAGAGAAGAACGGCTGAAGAGAGGGATATTGCTATCAGTTTCCTCATCGGTTTCCTCCTGACTCTGATTATTTTCTAAGTATATTAAAAGGCCAGGAAAGCTCCTACCACTTAACCTGAGCCACTCCCATGAGGGTGTTACTGTCATCTCCTGCTTTGTCTATGAGTCTGTCGTCTGCAACTGTAAACCGGACGTGGTTGCTGTAATTCCACCATCCACCGTAAACGAAATGCCTTCTTTCGTCGTTTGACCTGTCGTCGTTGGGATCCCAGCGGTCAAACCTTCCAAAAAGTCCAAGGGAGTATCCTGTGAAAGGTTTTAGTTTGAGATCAGCGTTGATGGAGTAGCCTTTTTGATCAACGTCAGATTTGTTGTAGTAGTCGTCTCTGTCCCATATATACTGGGCGGCAATCAGGATGTAGGGGTTGTTGTAGGCAGCGTGGATCTGGTAGATGTGTCTGTCCATATCTTCGCCCTTCAGGTCGAACATGTGGGTTGTGTGTCCTGAAAGGGTAAATCCGTTGAAGAGGTTGAGGGAAAGCCTTGCTTCTATCGATTTTCCGAAGTGTTTGCTCTCCTCTTCTCCGTGGTAGCCTTCCCCGTTGAACAGTCCAACCTCCCAGGAGGCTATACCGTATTTACCCTTGAAGTTTACTCCAAGGTCTGCAGAATTCAGTAAATGTGCTCCCTTTTTATTCTCTATTAATGTCTCTTCAACGTCTCTGTGAAGCCAGCCGTGGTGTTCTTCCCAGTCTATCCATGGTCTGTGGGCAACGCCAAGCTCAACTCCGGTGTATGGAAGGACGTTGTGGAAGTAAACGTATGCATACTTTACTCTTGCCACGTAGGAGCCGTCTAAGTTGCCGCCGGAGTTTTCCTCCTGTTTTACGTCTAGCGTTGTTCTGAAGTAGTCTTTCTCGTTAAAGTAGCCTCTGAGCTCTATGTAGTTTCTTGTAATCTTAAAGGCGTTGTTGTGTGATGGATTTCTGAGGTCTGCGTCATAGTGGATGTAGGCCGTTCCTCCGATTTTTATCTTCCTGTCTTTTGAAACTACGGGTGTTGTTTTCCTTGAAGGTATCTTTATTTCCACAGGTTTCCTTCCAGGGCCCGGTGTAAGGTAGAGTCTTCCTTCGCTGTCAACGTAGAGGTGGCTAACAGGGGTTCCGTTGATGAGGATTGTGTCTGCCTTTGCTGCGTTTACTCCTAAGAAAGCTGTGGCTACCAGAACTGCCCTCTTTATTCCCATGGTTACCTCCGGTAGATTTCTTAAAGAAAGTCTAATACGAAATGTGTTAAGAAATTGTTAAACTAAGAGAAAATAGTTGGGGAGTTTGTTATGAAGAGGCTTTTTTCTATTCTGCTGCTTTTGTTTTTCGTTTCGTGTGCTTACAACCTTACGCTGTCTGAAACTGATCTGAACAAAAGGCTGAGACAGGTCTTTCCCGTTGAAAAGGAGGTTTACTTTACCAGGGTAAAGCTGGATAATCCCAGCCTTAAACTGCTGGAGGGCAACAGGGGAGAGATTTTGTTTGATCTGGCGGTTAAACCTCCGATAGGAAAAGAGCTTAAAGGTAAAGTTGATGCCGTGGGGAAGTTTCAGTTTGATCCTGAAACGAAAACCATATACCTTGTTGACCTTGAGACGAAGGAGGTATCTATAAACGGGAAGAGGTTTCTTTCAAATAAGACCAGGGAGCTCCTCTCTACCCTCTTCAAGGGAGTTCTGAAGAGAATTCCCGTTTACAGGTTCGAAGGAGAGAAGGCGAGGTTTATAAAGGGTATTTCAACTGAGAGGGGGAAAGTTATTGTTAAGTTAGGGGTTTAGCCGATTCCGACAGCAGGTAAAGTGCAGACAGCGTAATGAGAAATGCCCCTGCCTGAACGGATGGAACGTCAACTTTGAACCAGCCGACCACAAGTAGCAGGAATCCAGCGATGCCTGAAAGGCCAAAGAGGAGTTTTGTGGGGAGCTCCCCCACCTTCCTTTCCAGCCAGTTGAAGAGCTCAAAAACAAAGGAAAGGAAAAGCAACAGGAAAAAGAGAGAGAGGACGAGGGAGAAGAAGACCAATAAGGTTATGAGAAGAAGCTTTATCACTTCTTACTCATGTATTTCGTTATAAGCCTCGATACGGGGAAGTTCTTGGTTTCGTTTGCAAGGTCTAATGGAGTCTTACCTCTACTGTTTTTAATGGTTGGGTCTGCTCCGTTTTCAAGCAGAACTTTTGCCACGCTAGCCGTTCCGGGAGTTGTTCCACAGTAGTGGAGTGGAGTGTTCCCGTAGTTGTCTTTGGCGTTAACGTTGGCTCCGTGCTTTATGAGGAGCTCCGCCATTTTCGGCCTGTTGTAGATGGCTGTGAGGTGGAGGGGCGTATAGCCGTATTTGTCTTTAGCGTTTACATCGGCGCCTTTTTCTATCAGGAGCTTGGCCACCTGATAGCTTCCTCTGACAACTGCTTCGTGAAGTGGGGTAAAGCCGAAGTAGTCTCTTGTGTTGACCTTGGCTCCGTGTTTAATGAGGAATTCGGCAAACTCAGGGTTGTTTGCGTCTACTGCGTAGTAGAGGGGGGTCTGGTTGAACTTGTTCCTGTAGTCGACGGGAACCTTACCTGAGGAGATCAGCTCCTCAACTTTCTTAAAGTTATTGCTCCTCAGAGAGTGGAAGAACTCTCTCTCTGTTTTCCTGTCAACCTTTACCGTCTGCTGTGCTGCGGGGCTAACGGCTGGAATTGTTAGCATCAGCGTTAGTGTTAGAAGCACTGCTCTTCTCATCTCTCTTCTCCTTCAATTCCTCAATTAGTGAGATCAGGTTGTCTAAATTTTTTACCTCTACGTAGAGTTTCCTCTCCGGTGTGAAGACGGCTTTCCGTTCTTTAACAAACTCAACCAGTTTTTCCGGTGAAACGCTGGTCTCTTCCTGGAATGAGATTATAGCTTTTCCCGACGGAGAAACGGTTATCTCTTTTATTCCTATCTCTTTTGCTAAATTTTTCAGCTGCATAACCTTGAGCATGTTTACTACCGGGTCGGGGAGGTATCCTCGTATCTCTCTGAGCTTCTCTAACAGCTCGTGGGAGCTTCCTGAAGAGGCCATCTGTGAGTAGAGCTTCATCTTCTCTTTAGGATCCTCTATGAAGTCGTCGGGGATGAATGCCTCGTAGGGTAGATTCAGTTTAACGTCTTCCTCTTCCTTCTCTTTTACAGCTTCTTCGAAGAGTTTCATGTAGAGGTCTAACCCCACAGATTCGACAAAACCGCTCTGCTTCGGCCCAAGTAGAGTTCCGGCTCCCCTTATTTCAAGGTCTTTAAGGGCTAACTGGAAACCTCCTCCTAATGGAGAAAGCTTTTTCATTGCCTCAAGCCTCTTTGCCGCTTCAGGGGTGAGCTTTACTCCCGGAGTTGTTAAGAGGTAACAGTATCCCTTTTCAACGCCCCTTCCCACTCTACCTTTGAGCTGGTAAAGCTGAGAAAGACCAAACCTCTCTGCTCCTATAACTATCAGCGTGTTGGCACTGGGGACATCCAGACCCGACTCAACAATTGACGTTGCAACTAAAACCTGAACTTTTCCCTCGAAGAAACTGTGCATTATCTTCTCTATCTGTGAGCTTTTCATCTGGCCGTGGACTATTTCCACTTTTACGCCGAGGAAGAAGCTTTCAATTTTTTCCTTTATAAATGGGAGCTCGTCTATGTCGTTGTGGACTATAAAGACCTGGCCGTTTCGGGAGAGCTCCCTCTCAACAGCTGCCTTCAGGATGGAATCGGAATACTTTCCTACAACAACTTTTGTTCCCCTTCTTCCCGCCGGTGGCGTCTCTATCAGGGAGATATCTCTGAAACCTGAAAGTGCCGAGTAGAGGGTCCTTGGAATCGGGGTTGCTGAGAGGTAAAGAACGTCTATATTGGACTTTAACTTCGTTAGCTTCTCCTTTGTCTTTACTCCAAAACGGTGCTCTTCATCTATTATCAGAAGCCCCAAATCTTTGAATTCGACGTCATCCTGTGTTAGCCTGTGGGTTCCAATTATTATGTCGATTTCTCCCCTTTTGAGCCTTTCTATTATCTCCTTCTGCTCCTTTTTGGTTTTGAAACGGGAGAGAAGTTCTATTTCAACGGGAAAGCCGGCGAAACGCTTTTTAAACGTTCTGTAATGCTGGTCTGCTAAAACGGTTGTTGGAGCTATGAGGGCAACCTGTTTTCCGGCTGAAACGGCCTTCATTGCAGCCCTCATGGCAACTTCCGTTTTGCCGAATCCAACGTCGCCGCATATCAGCCTGTCCATAGGCCTGTCAGATTCCATGTCTCTGTAAACTTCCTTTATTGTCCTCTGCTGGTCGGGGGTAAGCCTGTATGGGAACCGTCTCTCAAAGGCTGAGAGGAGCTGGAGGTCTCCAACAACTTTCTTTTTCCTGGCCTGCTTCCTCTCTCTGTAAAGCTCTGCAAGTTCTCTGGCGAATTTAACCAGAGAGGCCTTTATCCTTCTCTCTAGGTTTTTCCAGGAGGTTCCACCCAGTCTGTCAAGTTTTGGAGTTTTTCCCCTGTATCCCGAATACCGGTAGATTCTGTCTATTTGTGTGAAAGGAGCAAAGAGCTTTTCTCCTCCGGCGTATTCAATCTCTATGAAATCGTATGCCTTTCCTCCTATCTCCCTGCTTACAATACCCTGAAACAGACCTATTCCGTAGTCTCTGTGCACAACAAGGGTTCCCGGCTCTAACGTTGTTATGTCCTCTCCTTTCGTTTTTGCCGTTGGTATCTCAATTTCTCCTTCAACTATCCACGCAATGCCCTTTTCGTCGAACCGGAATCCCCCAGACGACCTGCCCTTTTCAGTTGAGTAGTTGATGTTGTGTAGTTTCAGGAATTTTTCCGCCTCTTCCCTCAGGGTTTCGCTTCCGTATATAAGAAGAACTCTCTTTCCCTTTAGGCTTTTTACAACCTCTTCAAGGTTCTCTTCAGATACTGGAGGGAGAGGAGTTATTCCAAAGTCTACTGCATCTTTAACGGGCTTTTCGTAGATGAGGAGCTTTGGTCTGGGGAGTTCCCCTTCAACAAACTTCTCAGGCCTTGAGGAGTCTATCTCTTCTCTCTTCAGGAGTGTGTAGTTCTCCTCAACCTGCCTCAGGAACGATTCGGCAGCCGTTCTTACCTGGTCTGGTTCAATAAAGACAGTTTTATGGGTTCCGGTGTATTCTGACAGAGATACAAGGTCAACCACTTCCGGCAGGAATTTTTCAGCTCCACTGAGCTCTCCTAAAAGGGCATGCCTTTCTGCAAGTTCGCTGTTAATCCCGGAGAGCTTTTTCAGTATCTCCTCTGTTGGGGGGAGCTCCAGCGCCGGAACCAGCGTAAACTCCTCAACTTCTTTTCCGTTTACCTTCACAGTTTCAACTTCATCTCCGAAAAACTCAACTTCAACCCTTTCATCCTCTGGAGTAATAACCTCCAGGTAGCTTCCCTTGAGTAAAAACTCCCCCCTCTCCGGTTCACTCTCCACACGCCTGTAACCCATGCCTGTAAGCCGTTTTGCCGTGTTCTCTACCTCTTCTCCCTTCTTAAAGGGCAGGGAGAGTTCTATGAGGAGCTCCGGCGAAACAACCTTCTGAAGAAGCGCATGGGGAGTTGTTACTATGTAGTGGAACTCCCCTTCAAGTATGGAGAGGAGAGCCTTTAACCTTTTATACTGGAGAACCGACAGCGGAGAGGAGATATCAAGGGGTGGAACGTCCCAGGCGGGCAGGTAAACAGCATTAAGCCCTACCCGTTTCAGATCTTCCGTGAGGCTTTCTGCAGTCTGCTCGGAGGGAGCAACGACTACCCCGGGAGAGAGAAGAGATAACAGCTCTTTCAGGAGAACAGCCTTTGAACCTCCGGGAAGACCCCTGACCTTTACGCTTCCCTCTTTGAGGCCTGAGGAGACTAACCTGACGTTTCTCTCAAACATTAACTCTCTTTCATCTCTAAGAGCTTGGCTTCTCTCTGCATGAGCCTGTTAAAGAGGGTATCCCAGAAGATCTCCATCTTTCCTCCGGCGTGTTCCCGGAAGAAGGTAACGGAGTCTTCTATTTCTCCCTCTAATCTTTCAAAGAAATCGTCGTTCAACAAACCTTTGTCAATCTTATCCTGGTTGTATAGGAAAAAGTCTGCAACAATGGTTCTTGCCAGTCTTTCAACTTTTGAGTTAGAGGCTGCCATTCTATCCTCCAAAGTGGGATAACAGCTTTGATAGAACTTCCTTCAGTTCTTTTCTCCCAACTACCATGTCTATTAGTCCGTGTTCAAGGAGAAATTCAGAGCGTTGGAAGCCCTTGGGTAGCTTCTGCCTTATAGTTTGTTCAATGACCCGGGGGCCGGCGAAACCTATCAGAGCCTTTGGCTCTGCAATAATCACGTCTCCAAGAAAGGCGAAGCTTGCTGAAACGCCACCCATCGTTGGGTGGGTCAGAACAGTTATGAACGGCACCCCCCTTTCCTCAAGGCGTGCAAGGGCTGCTGACGTTTTGGCCATCTGCATGAGGGAGATTACCCCTTCCTGCATCCTTGCTCCACCGGAGGCTGTGATGCAGATGAAGGGGATATCCTCCTCGGCAGCCCTTTCTGCGTTCCGTGTTACCTTCTCGCCGGCCACCGAGCCCATACTTCCACCCATAAATCTAAAATCAAAACAGCTTATGAGCACTTCCCTGCCGTCAATCTTTCCCCTTGCGTTAACAACTGCATCTTTAAGCCCTGTTTTCTTCTGGGCTTCCTCGATTCTCTGAGTATAAGGTTTCCTGTCTTTAAAGCCCAATAGGTCTTTCGGGGAGAGCTCCCCGTCCAGCTCTTCATACTCTCCATTGTCCACCAGCATGTAGATTCTGTCCCTTGCAGGTATGGGAAAGTGGTAGTTGCACTTTGGGCAGACCCATGCGTTGCTCTCAAGTTCTCCCTTAAACAGCAGGGCTTTACACTGCTCACACTTGAGCCACAGCCCACTGGGGAGCTGGAGCTGTCCCTTCTCTTTGGGTGCTTTTCTCTTTTTAAAGAGTCTGTCAAGCATTCATTAACCTCTGAAGCAAGCTATCTGAGGGAGTAGGTTGAGGAGCTCCCTGAAGGCTTCAGATGATATTGTATAGTAAACCTTGTTTCCTTTCCTGCTTTTGGCAACTATTCCCTTATACCTGAGGGTTCTGAGGTGCTGGGACAGCGAAGACTGTGAGATTCCCAGCTCCTGTTCAAGATCTGTAACACACATCGGTTTGTCTTTTAGTGTGAAGAGGATTTTCAGGCGGACTGGAGATGCAAGAGCTTTTAAACACTCGGCTCCTTCCTCTATTCTTTCATCGTCCAAGATAATGCTGTCTTTTTTCTCTGCCATGTCTCCTCCTGGAGTTTGTGTTTTTCTAAATTTTACACAATTAAAAATATAAGACAAGTAGAATGGAACCTTAAAATTGATTGTCGGATAATATAGAATTATCTTCCTGCATTTTCAAGTCAATTATTAAATTAGGAGGTTCTAAATGAAAGTTGTTGAGACCGATAGAGCTCCAGCCCCTGTGGGTCCTTACTCTCAGGGTATTCTCTACGGGAACTTTATATTTACATCGGGGCAGATTGGTATCAATCCTGAAACCGGCAGTTTGGTAGAAGGTTTTAAAGAACAGTCTCTTCAGGCTTTAAGGAACATGGTTTCCGTGGTTGAGAGTGCGGGGGGAAGCAGGTGCAGTATAGTCAAGGTTACCGTTTATCTTACAGATATCTCCCGTTTTAAAGAGTTTAACGCTTTATATGAGGAATTCTTTAAGAGATGCCCCGTTAAGCCGTGCAGGTCGGCTGTTGGCGTGAAGGAGCTCCCCTTAGGGGCACAGGTGGAGGTGGAATGCATAGCGGTAAGGGGGTAGGAACCCTATACGTTGTGGCAACTCCCATCGGAAACCTTGAAGACATTACTCTCAGAGCAATAAGAGTTTTAAAGGAAGTTGACCTTATAGTCTGTGAAGATACCAGAAGGACAAGAAAACTCCTCTCCCACCTGAAAATAGAGGGGAAGAGGCTTATTCCCTACCACGAACACAACGAGAGGGAGCAGACAGGCAGAGTTCTTTCCCTTCTTAAAGAGGGGCAGTCTGTTGCCCTGGTTTCAGATGCAGGAACTCCCTGCATAAGCGATCCGGGGTTCAGGCTGGTAAGGGGGGCAAGGGAAGAGGGGATTCCCGTTGTTCCCATTCCTGGAGCGTCTGCCGTTATCGCTGCCCTTTCTGCCTCAGGATTTCCAACCGACAAATTTTTCTTCGGAGGATTTCTGCCAAGGAAGGAGAAAGCCCTGAAAGAGGAGCTGTTAGAGGCTTTTGGAAGACCCTACACCTCTATTTACTACGAGTCTCCCCACAGGCTTGAGAGAACCCTTGGAGTTATTGCTGATATGTTCCCCGATAGGGAGCTTGGTGTTTATCGGGAGATTACTAAAATGAATGAGGAGTTTTTAACCGGAAAAGCTGATGAGATTCTCAGGGAGCTCCTTTCAGAGGGAAAGCTCAGGGGAGAGATAGTAATTCTTATTCCTCCCGGTGAGAAAGAGCCGAAAAGTGATTTAGACGCTGTATTGAGAGAACTTCTATCAAAGGGGTTCTCTGTAAAGGAGGCCTCAAAGGAGGCCGCCAGGCTAACAGGCCTCCCTAAGAGGGAAATCTATAGAAGAGCATTAGAGCTACTTTCCAAGTGAGGGTGTGCATGGGGTAAGTTTTCCGTCTTTATACTCGTATGCCTTTATCTTGCAGGGTCCTCCAATGTAGCGTTCAACGTCAACGAAGGATGCGTATTCAACTTTGAACCACTTTATGGTGAACTCAAAGGCAACCATGGGGTCAAAGTCTTTACAGCTGTAAGCGTCTAAGCTGAAAAACTTCTCTTCAGGCCACGTGTGTATGGTGCAATGGCTCTCCAGCCAGATGGAGACGCCGGAAACTCCACTGTCTTCAGTTGCCCTTCTCTTTAAAACCTCTTCCATAATCTCTAAAGTTCTGCTCTTTACGTTCTCTTCAGAGAGTCTCTTTACAAACTGCTCAAGCTCAGACTGGGCAAACGGAAAGCGGGCAACTATTGGGGGATAAACCAGTGTCATGTCTATCTGACGGGAGAGCTCCTCCATATAGTCGTAGATTGGCTGTATCATGTTAATCCTTGTTATATCCGATACAACGGCATCCATCATTATGTGTCTTCCAACAAACTCCATGGCGGCCTCCAGAATAGGCGTTTACTTCTTGAGAGGAACAACGTCAACTGTAATTGTTGCCTCAATGTCTTTAAAGAGGTGAATCTTTACCTCGTAGGTTCCTGTTTCCCTTATAGGTTTTTCCAAGACTATCTGCTTTTTCTCAATGTCCTCAAAACCGGCTTTGTGAAGAGCCTTCTCAATCTGAGAGGTTGTAACTGAGCCGAAGAGTTTTCCTTCCTCTCCTGCCTCGTGTTCTATGGTGACCCTTGTTGTGTTGAGCTTTTCAGCAAGTTCTTTGAACTTCTGAATTTGTCTTTCGGCCTTTTTCTTAAGTGACTGTAGCTCATTTTGGACTCTTCTTATATTTGACTTCGTTGCAGGAAGGGCAATTCCAGATGGGATAAGGTAGTTTCTTGCGTATCCATCTTTAACTTTTACGATGTCGCCAACCTTTCCGAGGTTTTCCATATCCTTAAGAAGGATTACTTCCATTTTCCTTACCTCCGTTAGTGGATTTTCTAAAGTTAAACTTCTGGTCTAAAAGTCCCAGGACAAGTGCCGTTATGAAAAATCCCGGTGGAAAGATAAATATTGTCAGCCCTACTATCAACTTCCACAGGCCAGAAAGTCTGGGGAAAAAGTGCAGAAATACTGCTGTCCCCTGAACGATTAGAAGCGCAAGAGAGATTATGAGTAGGTTAATGGCTATGGTTTTAACCGTGCCCGTTCCAACCAGCGTTCCAGCGGCAGAGAGTGTAAAGAGAATAACCGTCCAGAAGCCGAAGTGGAGCTCCGTTACCGAATGAAGTTTTCTTACCAGCCAGTTGACGATGCCGTATGTAAAAGTTGAAAAGACTGCAGATGAGAAAAAGTATAGGGCAAAACGGTAGCTGGCAAGGTGGGAAAGCTCTGCCTTTACTTCCGGCGGCAGGCCGAAAAACTGTTCTTCGAGCACGGTTGCAGCTGTAATGAGCAGAGCCCCTCCTACTACACAGGCTGATGAGCCAAAACGCCTCAGCAGGAGGTATAGAGGTCCAAGGAGCAGAACCGATACGAGGTCTGCCGCTGCCTCCTTCAGGAACAGAACAACGGTGATGACGGCCAGTGCAGAAGAAACGACTGCGAGGATGGGGCTGTGGTTGAGGTATGTGTAGATAAAGAGTGCAGGTATGAAAAGTGAAAGCCCCAGCCCAAAAGGCATAAGGCTGGAGCTCCCCATAAGCATTCCAGAACCGACCGTTAAGGCAAAGAGAGCAGCAGAAGGTTTCAGGCCCTTCATTTTCCTTAATCCATCTTAACGAATGGTAGGAGAGCTAAGTGTCTTGCTCTTTTAACAGCCCTTGCAAGCTGCCTCTGGTGTTTGGAGCATACGCCAGAGATTCTCCTTGGGATGATTCTTCCCCTCTCTGAGATGAAAGACTTTAGCAGGTCAACGTTCTTATAGTCAATCTTTTCGATCTTCTCGGCACAGAACTTGCAGTATTTCCTTCTTCTTATAAACCTTCTCTGAGGAAGTGGATTGGCCATGGTTTACCTCCTTAAAATTCAATATCGTCAATTTCTTCAGGTTCTTCAATTTCCCTCCTTGGGTCAAGGGCAGCAACTCTTTCTGCCCTTACCTCTATACGGCTCCTCTTTTCCCCGGAGTCCGTTTCCCACGTTGACTGCCTGAGGCTTCCCTCAACCAGGATTCTCGTTCCTTTGTTGAACCTGCTTACAGCCCTGTCGGCTGCATCTCCCCACACAACAACGTCTATGAAAAGGGTATCCTCCTGCCAGTTGCCGTTTCTGTCCCTGTATGGTCTGTTTACGGCTATTCTGAACCGGGTAAAGGGAGTTCCGCTGTTTGTGTGCTGGAGCTGCGGGTCGGCAACCAGCCTTCCAATGAGAAAAACTTTATTGAGGTTTGCCATTACTCTTCTCCCTTATTCTCTTCAGCGGTAGCTGCTGCAGGTTCCTCTTTCTTTGAGAGCTTTTCCTTCAGCTCTTTAACTTCGGAAGGCTTGAGTCTGAAGAGGAGGAACCTGATTACGTCTTCGTTGATCCTGAAGAAGTTTTCCATGTTCTTCACAAAGTTCCTGTCGTTGGTTCTAAGGTATTCAAGGACGTAGTAGCCCTTGTCGTAATCGTTTATCGGGTAAGCAAGCTGTCTCTTTCCCCACTTGTCGATAAGAAGAACTTCTCCGCCGAACTTTTCAACGTTGGCGTTTACCTTATCTATAGCTGCTTTTGTTTCTTCGTCAGACATTGTGGGTCTGAGTATGTAAACCATTTCGTAGTAGTATTCCCTCATCTCTACCTCCGTTAACTGCATTTACTCAGGGTTTTTTGAGAGATTCCTTGCTCTCAGGAGCATTTCTACACAGTCGGCAGCTCTCTTTACGGCCTCTTTAACTTGCGGGAGCTCCTCTTCACTGAAAGGAGACAGAACGTAATCGACAACTTCCTCTTTCGTTGCCGGCCTGCCGATACCTATCTTTATCCTTGGGATCTCCTGTGTTCCAAGGGTTTCTATTACAGACTGGACTCCCCGGTGGCCGGCGGAACTCCCTTTCTCTCTAAACCTTACCTTCCCCAAGGGAAGGTCTAAGTCGTCGTAAATGAGGAGAACCTCCGAGGGCTTTAGCTTGAAAAAGCGAACGAACTGGGAAACGCTTTCTCCGCTTCTGTTCATGTAAGTAAGTGGTTTAAGGAAAATTACCTTTTGGTCGTTGACTCTGGTTTCCCCGTAAAGGCCTTTAAATTTCTCTCTGTTGAGGGAGAAACCGATCCTTTCTGAAAGCTCGTCGATAACCCACCAGCCAACGTTGTGGCGGGTTCTCTCGTATTCCCTTCCGGGATTACCGAGGCCAACGACCAGCTTTATCAATTACTCCTCTCCTTCAGAAGCCTCTTCAGATTCCTCAGCTGCTGCCTCTTCTTCAGGCTCTGTTACAACAACAACGGTCTCTTCAGGGCTGTCAACCAGCTTTGCCCCTTCTGGAAGAGGAATGTCTCCTACGTGAAGGGCGTCTCCAGCATGGAGGTCTGAGATGTCAACAACGATCTTCTCAGGAATAGCCCTTGGGAGAGTTTCGATGGCAACTTCCCTCTTGAGGATTTCAAGAACGCCTCCCTCTTCAGAGACGCCTACCGGAGTTCCAACAAACTCCAGCTCAACAACTACCTCGATGGTTTCTCCGAAGGTTACTTCCTGAAAGTCTACGTGGATGGGGACGTCACCAAGCCAGTTATACTGGATGTCTTTGAGGATGCACATCCTCTCTTCGTCCCCTAATTTGACCTTCACAAGGCCGTGGTGGTGCTTCAGCCTTCTTACCTCTTTCGCAGGAATGGCGATGTGTGTCGCCTCTGGTCTTCCGCCGCCGTAGATAACAGCCGGCAGAAGGCCTTCCCTGCGTAGCTTCTTGGCTACCTGTTTACCCGTCTTTTCCCTTCTGGTAGCCTCTACCTCTACTACCTTCATCTTTACCTCCTGAAGTTTTTTGCGGGAAAGCAAGCCAATATTTACATTCCCCTTTTTTATTTGTCAAGTGGATGAAGAATGCGGTCTTTTTTACTTGACTTTAAGGCCTCTTGCCTTCCGGAGACAATTGCTATAAACTTCACCCGCACAAATTAACCTTTGGTGGAGGAAGTGGAATGCCAAATACGAAATCTGCTAAGAAGAGACTTCGCCAGAACATAAAGAGGAGAGAGCGTAACAAGTATTACGTTCGCAGGATGAAAACAGAGGCAAAAAAAGTTTTAAAAGCTGTTGAGGAAAAAAACCTGGAATTAGCTAAAGAGCAGCTGAAAGTGGCAATGAAGTGGATTCAGAGAGCTGCAGCAAGAGGGGCAATTCACAAGAACGAAGCAGCAAGGCGCCAGTCAAGGATTGCCACAGCTGTTGCTCAGCTTGAAAAGGAGCTTGCCACGTCAGCACAGTAAGTTTATATTATCTCCTGTTCTTCTGTAGGGCCGTAGCTCAGTGGGAGAGCGCCACCTTGACGCGGTGGAGGTCAGGGGTTCGAAACCCCTCGGCCCTACCATTAATTTCCTCCCTTGAATAATAAATTGGGGAAAAAATGGAAAAATCCTCTTTAGACCTTTCCCTTTACGTAATCACAGATGAGCGCTTCCTTAACGTTTTCAATATTTTTGAGGCCGTTGAAAGGGCTATTTTAGGTGGTGCTACTATTGTTCAATACAGAGCAAAGAAAAAAAACTCCCGTGAAATGTATGAGGAAGCTCTTTTAGTTCGTGAAGCAACGAAACTCCATCAGGTTCCCTTTATAGTTAATGACAGGTTAGACCTTGCTCTTGCTGTTGGGGCAGATGGCGTCCACGTCGGGCAGGAGGACCTTCCCGTTGATGCTATCCGTCAGATAGTCGGTAGGGAGTTTATTGTCGGGCTTTCTACCCACAACCTCTCTCAAGTAAGAGAGGCCAACAGAGAGAAACTTGCCGACTACATCGGTTTTGGCCCTGTATTTCCTACGACCACCAAGGAAAATCCTGATCCTGTTACAGGAGTTGAAGACCTGTGCAGGGTTGTGGAGGAGTCGGAGCTCCCCGTAGTTGCCATAGGCGGAATTTTTGCTGATAATGTAAAAGAGGTTTGTTCCTGTAAACCTGCTGGAATTGCTGTTGTTCGTGCCGTTTTTGAATCTGGTGATCCCTACGAAAACGCTAAGAATTTGAGGAAGTCAATTGAAGAAAATTGCTGAAATAGGCAATAAGCTTGTTGTAATTTCAGCTTTTCTGTTCGCTGTTTCGATTCCTGTTTCTATTGCTCTGGATAATGTAGCCGCCGGTGTAGGAGTTCTTGGTATTATCCTGTTGTTGTTAGGGAAAGGGATATCTCCTTATCCTCCTTTAAAACCTTTTTCATTTCTTCTGATTCCACAGATTATAGAATCCGTTCTTTTTTTTCCAAGGAAAATTTTTAAAACCGATTTTAACCTCCATCTGGTTCCATATTATTCCGTGTATAGATCAATCAAAGAAAACTTTAAAGTTTTAGAACACATCCTTTTGATTTTGTCTATCTCTACGTCAATTCTTGGATTGTCTGTTATTTTTGAAGCATTTACCTGGCAAAATGTCAAGCATATAAATTTGAAATCTCTTTCGCTACATCTTACTCCAATAAGAGCAGAAGGCTTTTTAAATCATCCTCTGACAACAGGAGGAGTGCTTTTTATAATGTTTGTTCTTTTTATTTCTGCTTCTATTCAGTTTAGAAGAAAAGTCTATCTTATGCCTATTTTGTTTTCAGGTTTAGGAATAGTTTTTTGTGAAAGTAGATCCTACTGGTTAGGAAGTATCGTATTTCTTTTATTCCTTGTTATCTTACAAAGAAATAGGGGAGTTTTAATTTTAGTTGTTTCCTTGATGATGTTATCGGGTTTTCTGTATCAGATTCCTCAGATAAAACATAGATTCGAAAGTATGCTTAATCCGAAAGCAAACTATAGTAATCTTGATAGGTTAGCGCTCTGGAATGCTCATCTAAAAGCATTTTTGAAAGATTATTCACTAAAGGAGAAGTTGTTAGGAGCTGGTTATAAAGCAGATGATCTGGCATGGAAAAGATTTAGAGAGTCTTTTAAAGAAGTTTCAGGGTTGAAAAATATATCGAATAAAGGGCTAAAATTTCACTTCCATAGGGGAGAAACCCACAATATTTATCTGAAGTATCTTACAAAGTATGGAGTCTTAGGTTTTCTTGGTTTTATAGCATTCTGGATGTATATCCTGTATGTTAACTTTACCTATAAAAGAACATATTGGTTGTTCACCAGAGGTTTGTTGAGTGGCTATTTGGGTTTCCTTGCAGCAGGTTTTTTTGAAAATAACTTTGTTGATGCTGAGGTTCAATTCGCAGTTATGTTTGTTCTTGGGATAAACTTTGCTCTGCTACAGAAATATACTGGTGAAAAACTTCATTGTCAGAAGGAATATGATTTACAGAAAAGTCAGGATTAAAATTCATACATTCCCTGATAAGTAGTGAAATTTCTCTTTCTTCTATTTCTGAAAGTATGAATCCGTTTTTTCCATGAACAATAAAGTCTTTTGCCCCGGTGCTTTGAGAAACTATAACTGGAATATGCATTGAGAGAGCTTCAGTTATAACGTTTCCAAAAGTATCGTAAAACGAGGGATGAACCAAACAGTCTAAAGAGGAGTAGAAGTTAACCATGTTGTTGACTTTTCCTAAAAATGTGATTCTGTGGCTAACTTCAAATTTTTTAGCTATATTGAGGTAATATTTATGATTTCTACCTCCAGCAACTACGAGTTTTACATTTTGAGGTAGAAGTTTTAGGGCTTTTATTATGTATTTTAATCCTTTAAGTCTAAAATTGCTTGAGGCAAAGCCTAAAACAAAATCTTTATTGCTAAAGTTTAATTTTTTTCTCTCTTCCGGCCGTAAATCAAGCTTTATTTTGTAGTTGAACTTTTCTACATCGACCCCATTTGGTATGACGTCAATTTTTTCAATTAGTTCTTGTCCGTAGTATCTGATAATTTCTTCTTTTACTTTATTTGACACAGCTATTATCCTTTTTGATGAGTAAAAAATGTTTTTTTCAAGTAACGGGTTGTAGTAGTTGATCGGATTAAGAAATCTGGAAATTCTCTTTTTGAACCTTTCTAATCCGCTGTAGGCTTTTATGGATGAAGCTAGGAAACCTATGTGTGTTCCTCCACCGTTTTGGTAAACATGGCATCCGGGAACTTTTGAGAAGGTAAAATTAACAATTCCTCTTTCGTTCTTTTCCTGTAAGTATTTTTTGACTCTTGACTGGAAGGAGAATGTTTTCAGGAATCTTCCAGGCTTTAAAAAACCTATTTCAATTATCTTACCGGGAAAATCTTTTATTTCGTTCTTTCCGCATATAACTTCTTGAAGAAGATTTTTTTCAAGCAAAAACCTAGCGAACCTATACGCTACAGCTTCTGCTCCACCATAAGTTGTGAACTTTCTTATAATAAGCCTTATTTTCATGGTCTAAGAATTTATGTCTTTGGAGGGGTCTTTGAAAGTTCTTTTTGTAGTTGGAGGTTTGCCGTTTGGAGGAATTGAGAACTTACTTTTTGATATATCCCTTGAGCTAAGGAGAAGAAGCGTAAGTTTTAAAGTTATAAATATTTCGGGGACTGGAGAGAAAACAAAAGAATTTCTGGAAGCGGGTTTACCGGTTGTTAATCTGGGGAATTCCAAAAAGAGCTTAAAGACCTTTAGATTGGATACCGCTTTTAAGTTGAGAAAGTTAATTAAGGACTATAAACCGGATGTAATCCACTCTATGCACTTTTCTGCAGACTATTTCTCCAGGATTTCCTCTGTTGGATTAAGTTTCCCGAAGATAATTACCCATATTCATACAATTAATAGAGAGAGACGTCTGGAAAGAAGAGTTCTAAATAAGTTGCTGTCTTATAAGACAGACGTTTTTCTTTCAGCATCAAAGGCCATTTTTAATGTTGTAGAGATGGATCATAATATCGCTGGTCGTCCTCATTACGTTCTATACAATGCTATAAATCCAAGTAGATTTGAGTATAAAAGTAAGATTCCAAAGTCGCTAGTTTTTGGCAATGAATTTAAAAATATTGTTTGCGTTGGAAGATTAGTAAAAATGAAGAATTTTGATATTGCTATAAAAGCTTTCGCTATACTGGGAAAAAAATTATCGAATGTAAGACTGATTATAGTTGGAGAAGGAAAAGAAAGGAAAAATCTTGAGGCTTTAATAGATAGTCTTGGTTTAAATGGAAAGGTGATACTTACTGGATATCTTTCTAATGTTTTTCCTATTCTTGAAAGAAGTCATGTTCTCTTGATGCCATCTTCGTTTGAAGGATTTCCAATTGCTCATCTTGAAGCTATGTATGCGGGGCTTCCTGCTGTTATTTCCCCTTACGTTCCCTCTCAGGAAGTTGCTTCAGAGTGTAGTTTAATCGTTCCTATAGACCCTGAGAAAATAGCAAATGCTTTGAATAGATTGTTAACCGATGAACAGTTTTATAAAAAGCTCTCCTTGAGGGCAAAAGAGATCGCAAAGCAGTTTACTATAGAGAGGTATGTGGATAAGTTATTAGATCTATATGATGGCGTTCTTTCAGGGAAATTACCCAGCAGGATGGTCTTATGAGTGGCCTTTTAGTTGTTCTATATCATAGAGTTCACCCTGAATTTGGTGTTCATCCTGAAGTCTTTAGAAAACAGATAGAGTTTTTGTCTGCTAAGTTGAAAACTATTTCCCTTAACGGTTTGGAAAATTCAGGTAGGTTTTCTGCTCTTGTTACGTTTGATGACGGTTTTTACGATTTCTTTGTTTATGCCTATCCAATTTTAAAGAAGTATCAGGTTCCGGCCGTTATTTTTGTGTCTCCTGAGAGGGTTCTGAACAGTGAAGAAGTCAGGAATTCTTCGGAGTTTTCAGATGTTCCAACTCCTGAGGCTTTTAAAAGGTCTTTTTTAAAGGGCGATAACTCGGCTTTCCTTTCCTGGGGGGAGCTCCGCCTCATTTCATCAGAAGGGCTTGTCTCCGTTCAGTCCCACGCCCTAACCCACAGGGCTGCCCTTGGAAGGGGAAAACCCTACAAGCCGCTGAACGACTGGAGAATCTATTCTCTGCCAAAAGATATAAGGAAAAACATTAAACCAGGAACGGAGCTGACAAGTATTCTAATTGCAGATAAGAGAGAGGCGGAAAGGGAGCTCTCCCTCTCAAAGTCCATTTTGGAGGAAAAACTTGGAAAGGAGGTAAATGCTATCGCCTGGCCCTGGGGAATTTACGACAAGGAGCTTGTAGAAATGGCAAAGAGGATAGGCTACAGGTTCTGCTTCACAACTGAAAGGGGCTGGAACAGAGGGAATTTGTGCCGTATAAAGAGGCTTGCAGTTGGCGAGAAAAAGAGTATGTTCTGGTTTAAAACCCGATCACTTCTCTACGCCCTTTAGGAGAGGCTGTGAAGAACTTTCCGTTCTGGCTTTTTAAATACTTAAAACCGTTAAAGCTTTTGGTTCTAATTGTACTGATTACCCTCATCCTCAACGCTGCCCTCACTTCCTACCTTGCCTACTTCGTTAAGGTTGTTGTCAACTCGGTCTTCGTTGAGAAAGACGCCCACATGGTTAAGCTGGTTCCGATTATTCTGGTTCTCCTTGTCTTCTTTAAGGGAGTTGTCTTCTTTGTCAACTACTACTCAATGGCCTACATAGGCCAGAGGGTTATTGCTTCTCTGAGGGAGGAGCTCTACACCAAAATAATCTCGCTTCCCTTAGAGAATTTCCTGAAAGAGCCGCCGGGAACTTTTGTCTCAAGAGTTATAAACGACACCTCTCTTCTTCAGGACTTTACAAGCCGTCAGGTTGCGACATTTATCAGGAACTTGTTAACGGCCATTGGCCTTATCGGAGTTGTCTTCTACCAAGACTTTCAGTTGGCCGTTATCGGTTTCTTGGGTCTTCCGCTCGTGGGTTACGTTATCTCAAGAATTGGAAAGAGGATAAAACGCTATACAGACAGGATGCAAGATAGGTTGGCAGTTATAACCGGCCATCTCTTTGACGCCGTTAAGAACATTCGTGAGATTAAGCTCTTTGGGCTTGAAGAAAGGTTTTCCAAAGTTTTCGCAAAAGATAATCTCAGGTATTTAAAAGAGTTTATGAAGGTTAAAAAAGTTGAAGGAATATATCCGCCCATTGTTGAGCTGACGGGAGCTCTCCTCGTAGGTTTTCTCGTCTTCTACGGCGGAAGCAGAGTTTTAAACGGAGAGACAACGGCAGGGGCTTTCTTCTCATTTATTATCGCTCTTATAATGGCCTACGAGCCCATAAGGAAGCTTGGACAGAACTACAACAAAATTCAGCAGTCTATAACCGTTGCAGAGAGAGTTAAAAAAATCTTAGACCTGCCGGATGAGTATTCCATTAAAGACGGCCACTTAGAACTGGAGGAGCCTATTGGGGAGCTCCGTGTAGAAAACCTCTCTTTTACCTATCCCGGCTCAGACAAAAAGGTTCTTGACTTTGTTAGCTGTTCATTCGTTCGCGGGAAGAAATACGCAATAGTCGGGAAATCTGGAAGCGGAAAAACGACATTTGTCAACCTGATTCCAAGGTTCTACGACCCAACAGGCGGAACGATTTACGTAAACGGGATTGACTACAGAGAGCTGAAGCTCCTTCCATACAGAAAAAGGTTGGGAGTTGTCTCTCAGGAGATAATTCTCTTCAGGGGAACTCTAAAGGAGAACATTGCCATAGGGAAACCCGACGCCACGATGGAAGAGATTGTTGAGGCTGCAAAGATTGCCTGTATCCACGACTTTATAGTTTCGCTACCCGATGGCTACGACACCCTTATAGGAGAGGGGGGAATTCAGCTCTCAGGCGGCCAGAGGCAGAGGATAGCCATTGCAAGGGCTGTTTTAAAAGACCCTGATGTTCTCATACTTGATGAGGCAACAAGCGCCCTTGACTCAGAGACCGAAAAGGCCATCCAGCAGGCGATAGATGAGAAGTTCAGAGACAGAATCCTCATAACCGTTGCCCACAGGCTCTCAACAGTTCTAAACAGCGATGAGATTCTCTTTATGAGAGACGGAAAGCTTGTAGAAAAGGGGAGCCACAGGGAGCTCTACGAGAAACTCCCAGACTATAGACGACTGGTAGATTTACAGTTTCTCGTTAATTAGTTCCTCAATGGCTTCTTCAACTTTTTCTACTTCTGGAAAACTATCTTTTGAATGCACTTCTCTTATCCAATCTTTTCTGGGAAACCATCCGGTATGTTTTTTTGTTATCACTACAGTTTTTGTCCGGCAAGCTATAGATAAATGGGAACCAAATGATTCAAATCCGATAAATAATTTGCTTTTTTTGATAATAAATGCAGATTCTCCTATTCTAAGCACTTTTTTAGGGATGAATACGGGAGTTTTAATTAAACTTTTAAGCGATAGTATCTTGCTTTCCTCACCGGGACCGTATAGTATGGCTGCTGGTAACCTGTATTTGTGATAGATAAACTCAACTACCTGGGATAGGTTTCTGTAATCCCATATCCTGTCTTCTCTTCGTGAGGTGGGAATTAATGTTATGTAGGGGTTACTGAAGGGCAGAGCAGTTTCAAGGAAATTAAAAAACTCAGGCAGGTAGTTTTGTGGATTGTTCAATTTGATATTTAAAGCTTCCAGCAGTTTTAGTCTTTCCCATACGGTATAACCTCTGTTCTCCCACTCTACAGTTCTGTTATATGGCCAGTTCTTGTAGGGTTTTCTAAAGGCTATCCTGAGGGGAGCTCCCGAAAAGAACGTTAGCCTCTGAGACCTTCCCGTCCTCTGAACATCAATAACCGCGTTATACTTTTCTTTTCTGATGATTGATAGGGTGCGGAACTCTCCTAAACCTCCCTCTTTAAGAGGTATGATTCTGTCTATGTAAGGGTTTCCCTTTAAGATTTCACTACCCACCGGGGAGGTTAGAAAATGAACCTCACATTTCTTCAGATTTTCTTTGAGAGCTTTTGCAAGGGGGGATGAGAGGAGAACATCTCCAAGCTGACGGAGTTGTATTATTAGCGCTTTCATTTCTTATCCTGATTTCCTAAATTTAAAATTCAATATCCTAAATTTTACTTCATGGAGAGGATATGAAGATTCTTCAGGCTACCACAGCTCGTGGTTGGAGTGGAGGAACAGAACAGTGTTTACTTCTGGCCAAGTATATGAACAAACTAGGAGTTAAAACAGATATCCTTTGTTTTAAAGGAACAGAACTCGAAAGAAGAGCTAGAGAATTAGAAATTAGAGTTCGATATTTTCCTAATACAAGGAAGTTCAGTATTTCTGAAGCTAGAGTTTTGGCTGATGTAGTTTCAGAATATGATTTGGTAAATACTCATATCCCCAAGGCTCACTGGTTTGTTTGGTTTTCTTTATTCTTTACGAAAAAAAGACCGAAACTGGTTTATACTAGAAGAGTGCATTACCCTATTTCTAAATTGTCTTTGTTGACAAAATATAAATTCTTTACAGCTGGAATAATTGCTGTTTCTCCTAAAATTGATGAATGGCTTAGGCAGTTTTCCTTTATAAGAGATAAAGTTCACTATATTCCTTCTGGGGTTGAATTAGACAGATTTTCTCCTGATGTTGAAAGCACTTTAAGGGAAGACGTTGGAATTCCAGAGGGAGCTCTTGTGTTTACCAATGTTGCAAACTTTTCAGAAATTAAAGGTCATTTTGTTCTTTTACCAGCTTTCAGAAAGTTTTTGGAAATTACTGGAAGGAAAGATGTTTATCTGCTTTTAGTAGGTAGAGATACAGATTCTGAAAAAGCTAAATGTTTAATAGAAGAACTGGGACTTACTGGTAAAGTAATTCCTTTGGGATTTCGAAGAGATGTGCCCCAAATTTTGAAAGCTACAGATGTTTTTGTTTTTCCTTCTTTAAATGAAGGTATAGCTGGTTCTCTGCTTCAGGCAATGGCTATGAAAAAGCTTGTTGTTGCTTCTAATGTTGGGGGAATTGAGAGTTATCTGAGACATATGGAAAATGGGATAGCTATTAAACCGGGGGATGAGAGATCCCTTATTGATGGATTGTTTCTTGCTATTGAAAATCTTGATAATGAGAAACTCAGAGAAGAAGCAAGGAAAACAGCTCAGGATTTTGATATAAAACAGGTAACTGAAAAAACTTTGAAGCTTTACGAAAAAATATTGAGTAGCTAAATTGTTGGCTTTTTGGGATTTTATTTCTAGGAATTGGGAATTCTTATGAGCATGAAATTCCTGACATTCGGCCATTAAAGGCTGCAACAAGAACTGTTGGAAAGAACCTCTCCGAGGGAAGCGTTGTTGTTTATGAGTCAACTGTTTACCTGGAGAGGAGATCTGCGTTCCCATTTTAGAGGCTGAAAGCGGCCTGAAGTGGAAAGAGGGCTTTCACGTTGGTTACTCTCCTGAAAGGGTTAACCCGGGAGATAAAGAGCACACAATAGATAAAATCGTTAAAATTGTATCCGGCGATACTCCAGAGGTGGCGGAGCTCCTTAAAAACGTCTACAGCTCTGTGATAACCGCAGGGGTTCACGTTGCTCCAAACATAAAGACTGCTGAGGCTGCAAAGGTTATTGAGAACACACAGAGGGACTTAAACATTGCCCTTATGAATGAGTTAGCCCTTATCTTCCACAGAATGGGAATAGACACCAGAGACGTTCTTGAGGCTGCTTGAACCAAGTGGAACTTTTTAAAGTTTGAACCGGGGCTTGTTGGCGGCCACTGTATCGGCGTTGACCCTTACTACCTGACCTTTAAGGCTCAGGAGGTCGGTTACCACCCGGAGGTTATTCTGGCTGGCCGCAGGATAAACGACTCAATGGGTAAGTTCGTTGCAGAGAATGCCGTTAAGCTGATGATTAAGGAGGGGAAGCAGATACTTGGTGCAAAGGTTCTCATAATGGGAATAACCTTTAAGGAGAACGTTCCAGATGTTCGCAACTCCCGGGTTATAGATATATACGAGGAGCTCCTCTCGTATGGAGTTAAACCCTTCGTTTACGACCCTGTTGCAGACAGAGAGGAGGTTAAGAGGGAGTATGGAATAGAGCTTATTGAGAGGCCGCAAGAAGGAGTTCCCTACGACGCAGTAATCGTTGCCGTTAAGCACGATGAGTTCAGAAAATTTTCTCCAGATTTCTTTTCTTCCCTCTGCAGAACAAAGCCCATTCTTCTTGATGTTAAAGGAGTCTACGACAGGGAAAGGTTTAAAAACATTATCCTCTGGAGGTTGTAGAGAAAAGCGTTTTCTTCAGAAACTTTACAAATTCTGGCGCCTCTTTTTCGGCTTTAAGTGGAATTTTCAGCCCGTCGGACGATAGATAGACGGCAAACTTTACAACTTTCCCTTTTATACCGAGCCAGATGAACTCCTTTTTAAAGAATCTGGAGACATCTATTTCCTGGTTGGATGTGAGGATTAATGCCATACAGGAGAGGTAGTGGTCTGGCGGAACTTCCAGAAAGTTCTGACTCTCTTTCAAAAATTTAGAGAAAACCTCTTCTGCTTCTTCTTGATTCTTAACGTTTTTCCCAAAAACGTAATAGCTGTTAACGATTTCGTAGTCTTTCAGAAACAGGGTTTCATGGACTATTTTTGTTGTCAGTTTACCGTAGAAAGCATAATTGCTGAAAGGTTCCTGCCACTGGCCAAACTTTTTAAAAGTTTCCCTTAAACCTCTATTTAACAAAGAGGATTACCTCTTCGTCTTTCTTGCCCTTTACGAGCATTTCCCGGGCCAGTTTTTCGTAGTAGAAGCTGCTGTTTTCCTTCAGGGCAAAGAGCTTCTCTTTTAGAACCTCGTTCTGGAACTTCCAGTAGTCTGCTTCTCTCTTCAGCCTCTCCGAGGTTTTCCTTAGCTGGCGGAGCTCCTTTACAGAGTTTTTACCTAAGAAATAACTATAACCGAACCAGGGGATAACGACAGCCCAGAGGAGGAAAAGTGGCCACAGCTTACACTTCAGACTCCGATTCCGGTTCAACCAGTCCCCTCTCTATAAGCTCTTCGTTGTAGTAGCGTCTATAAAGGGCATACCATTCGGGAGTTCCCTCGTATATGGGTCTTGAGTGGGAGGCAATCTTTTCCCTTATCTTTTCGTCTATTTCTCTTCTGAGCTTTGCAATTTCTTCAAAGGATTTAACAATAGCTCCTCTTATCACTCCCCTCTCTTCGGTGTAGTCAAGGCTCTCGTCTGTCAATATCAGCTTCAAAACTTTTCCTGCGAGGTAGTTGGCTTTTTCCCTTGAGAGTGGGCTTCCTATAACAGGTATCCCCCGCTCTTTTGCTAACTTCTCCTTAATCAGCTTTCTCGCCTTGTGGAGGGAGACGCCCCTGTAAAGAACCTCTTCGCTGTTTTCCTGTATTATCCTCTCCGCTTCCTCCTCAAGCTCCTTCTCAGTTTTGTAGTCTTCATACAGGATGTGGTAAACCTTTTCTCTGAACTCTTCGGGGTTATCGGCTATAACGAGCTCTTTGTTGATGAGGTTGTCTACTATTCTGTCGGCCAGAAGTTTAAGGAAGCGGTGCTTTTTAGCCATCATTCCTCCCTGTTCAGTCTTTGCAGGAGAGATTTTACCTTTTCTGCTGCCACTTCTCCCTCCTTTGTGCCCCTTTTGAGCTTTGCAACCCTTCGGTAGAGTTTCAGTGCCTGTTTAAGGTCTCCCTTCTCCTCGAAAAGCTGGGCGGCTCTGTAGAGGGCTGTGGAGCTCCACGGCTCAACATCTATCTCGTATGGGATTTTCAGGTAGTCTATTATGGCGCTGTCAAGGTCTCCTTCCTGAGCCTCTATGGCCGCTTTCCAGAAGAGGGATTCGGCCTTCTGCTCTTTCGTTCTGGCCTTCTTCATTGCTTCTTCAACGAGTTTTCTGGCAAGGTTAAGTTTCCCCTGTTCCTGGGCTAAGATTCCAAGACTTATGAGGTCGTCGTATCCGGCAGAGGAGAGTTTGCCCATCTTTATCAGCTCTTCTGTAAGCTTGATGGCTTTTTCTTTGTTGCCGGTCAGCTTGTAGTAGTGGGCGAGCTTTGCCAGGAAGTAGCCTCTCTCTTTCTCAGGAATGCTGTTTATGTCTTTAACGTTTTGGGCGGCTGTGTATGCGTCAACCAGCCTTCCCATAGAGAGGTAGGTTTTGAACAGCAGGAAGTTCTTCAGGTTGCTGTCTGGCGTTAGGGATGCATCTTTCAGAGCTCTTGAGTAGTTTTTCTGACGCAGGTCTATCTCTACCAGCCTTTCTACTATTCTGTTTCGGAGCTCCGGCAGGGTAGTTCTCTGGAGTGCAAGTTTCAGCAGTCCGTATGCTTTTCCAAGCTCTCCCTGAGAGAGGTAGTCTTCAGCCTTTGAAACCAGCGTTGTTGTGTCTGTGCTTGTGTTTTCCGGATTGTAGGCTATGAAGTAAGGGTCGTTAAAGAGGAGAGGTTCAAAGTTTCCGCTTTTGTAGGCAAGGTGGTTTATGAACTGTTTTGCAAAGAGGGAGGTCTCCTCGTCTGATGAGAGGTTGAAGAGCTGCGTAAGGTAAAACATTGCCTTCTGAGGGTTTTTCTCTTCGTAAAACTTTGAGAGGAACAGGGCAAGGGCTGTTTTCTCCCTTTGAGGGACGCCGGTAAACAGTTTCTCTGCCAGTTTTACGTCTTTTGAGACTACAGCGGCCATTGTCTGGACGGTTGGAGATTTAAGGGGGAGTTTGGGGAGCTCCCCCGTCTTCCCGAGCTCCTTCGAGAGGACAATAGCCCTTCCGCCGTTAACTTCCGGGAAAAGACCCATTTCCTTCAGTTCCCTTTTCACAACTTTGTAGCTCTCTTTCTTCTTCCCCGTCTGGTATAGGCTGAACGCTAGCAGAGTCCTTGCCTCTCCGTCCTCTAAGTTTTTCAGAGCTTCTACCGCTTTTTTGTAGTTCCCTGTGTTGAAGTAGGCTCTTCCCATCAGTTTCAGAATCTCTTCTCCTCTGTTTACCTTCTGGTTATAGGCAAACTGGAGTAGTTTCAGCGAAAGGGCAGGGTTGCCGGAATAGAGGTAAACCTTTGCCGCGTCTAAGAGGGAGGCTTTGTAGTAGGGAGTGTTCTGGTAGCTTCCCATCAGCTGGTTGTAAACGACGTTTCCGACCTGTGTGTTCAGTGTTCCAAGTTTTCCTAACAGGTAGAGAGTTCTTGCTGTTGTAAGTTTTTCTGTTGGGTTTTGAATGGCCTTCTCAAGCTCTTTTTGAGCTTTGTTGTAAAGCCCTCTTTCGTAGTAGAGGTATCCGAGGTCATGGGGTGAGCCGACCTCTTTTTCCGGAAGAGATTCTGAAAAGGAGAAAAGGAGGGCTTTTACGTAGAGTTCCGGGTAGAATTTTAGAAGCTTTTCAAGATCGAAATTACCTCTGTAGAACTCCTCTAAAACTCTGAGTTTCTCCGGTTCTTCCGGTTTTTTGACGGTTAGTCCTATAACCCCCGGTATCTCTCTCGCTTTTCCCAGTTTGTAGAGCGTCCAGGCGAGGAGGTATTTCTCCTCCGTCGATTTTGGGTTTTTCAGGAGCTTTTCGGCCTTTTGAAACTGCCCCGACAGGTAGTAAGCCCTTGCAAGCTCTAATTTTGTTCTCCGGGAGGGGTATTTCTTAAATAGCTTTTCCGCCTCTACAACGGCGTCCTGGAACTGCTTTTTCCTTTCTAAATACCTTATAAATTGAACCGTCTCCTCTGGCGTTTTGAACCATCGACCGTAGGTGTCAAATATCAGGTCTATCAGCTGGTAGTTGTTGCTCTCTGTTGCCTTTTTAAGGGCGGTTTTGAGGAATCCGCTCTCCTTTAGAGCTCCCTTCAGCTCCACGTCTTTAGATACAGCGTTAACGACGAAGTAGAGCTCTTCGGGGGAGAGCTCCCCATTTGAGAGGGCGTAGAAGAATCCGATTTTCTCGTTTATTGGAAGTGATTTAAGCTCCTGAAGTGGGAATGCTTTGTCAATGGGAATGCCCTTTTTCAGTGCCAAAAGGGTTTGAAGGGCAAGGAGTTCCCCCCTGTGAAACTCCGGGTAGTTATTCTCCCAGAAATTAACAAACTGCTCCAGACCTTTGTAGTCTTTTGCTTTCAGGAATGATAGGTATGCAAACCTGTAAACTCTTTTGAACTTTTCCCCTTTAAGGTTATTAAGGTTCTCCCTGAAAGTTTTTGCCGCCAGAGAGTAAAGTCCGTCTCTGTAGAGCTTAACTCCCAAAGAGATGTCTGATGCCAGTGCTGTAGACGTTGTTAAAAGGAGTGCAAGTAGGGTTCTCTTTACCATCTTTCTCCCCTTGATGGGTTTTCTGCAGGGTTTAATCTTATAACTTTGCCAGAAAGAGTTTAGAGGTAGTCAGGGTGAGAAAGTTTAAAGTTGTTTCAGAGTTTAAGCCCCGTGGAGACCAGCCAAAGGCCATAAGGGAGCTCTCAGAAGGTATAAAAAAAGGCCTGAAATATCAGACCCTTTTGGGGATAACGGGAAGCGGTAAAACCTATACAATTGCAAAGGTTATAGAGAAGGTTCAGAAGCCCACTTTAGTTATTTCCCACAACAAAGTCCTTGCGGCACAGCTCTACCACGAGCTTAAGAACTTCTTTCCAAACAACGCCGTTGAATACTTCATAAGCTACTACGACTACTACCAGCCAGAGGCCTACATTCCCAGCCGAGACCTCTACATAGAAAAAGACTGCTCAATAAACCCCGTAATAGACAGGATGCGCCACTCTGCCACCGTTTCCCTCTTAACAAGGCCGGACACGATAGTTGTTGCCTCGGTCTCCTGCATCTACGGTTTGGGTTCCCCTGAGCACTACAGGAACCTCTCTTTAAGGTTTGAGGTTGGAGAGGAGATAGAGAGGGACGAGGTAATAAGGAAGCTTGTAACCCTTGGGTACGAAAGGAGCGAGTACGACGTTAAGCCGGGAATTTTTAAAGTTCGCGGAGACGTTATAGATATCTACCCTGCAGACCAAGAAGACCACTTCATAAGGGTGGAGCTCTTTGGAGACGAAGTAGACTCCATAGTTATGCTTGACTACTTCAACCAGAAGGTTTTAAGGGAGTTTGACTCATACACCGTTTATCCGGCATCCCACTACGCGACTCCCTACTCCCGGATTTTAGAGGCCGTTCAGTCAATAGAGAAAGAGCTTGAAGAGAGGATTGACTATTTTTTGCGGGAAGGAAAGGAGCTTGAGGCAAGGAGAATTGAACAGAGGACTCGTTACGACATGGAGCTCCTCTTAGAAATCGGCCACTGTAAAGGAATTGAGAACTACTCCCGCCACTTAGATGGGAGAAAGCCTGGAGAGCCCCCCTACACCCTTTTAGACTACTTCCCAGACGACTTTTTAGTAATCATTGACGAGTCCCACGTAACAATTCCCCAGATTAAGGCCATGTGGAGAGGAGACAGGGCCAGGAAGTTTAACCTGATTGAACATGGCTTCAGGCTTCCGTCTGCCTACGACAACCGCCCGTTAAACTTTGAGGAGTTCTTGGAGAGAGTTCCCCAGGCAATATTTGTCTCTGCAACTCCGGGAGATTTTGAGCTCTCCGTTTCTGAAAGGGTTGTTGAACAGATAATAAGGCCGACAGGCCTCTTAGACCCCCTTGTTGAAGTAAGGCCAACAGAAGGGCAGATAGACTACCTGATTTCCGAGATAAGAAAAGTTATAAGCAGAAACGAGAGGGTTCTTATAACAACCCTTACAAAGAGGAGCGCCGAGGAGCTGACCGAATACCTCTTGGAAAAGGGAATTAAGGCCAAGTATCTCCACTCAGAGATTGATTCTGTTGAAAGGGTTGAGATTATAAGAGGGCTGAGGAGCGGTGAGTTTGACGTTCTTGTTGGAGTGAACCTTTTGAGGGAAGGTTTAGACCTGCCGGAAGTTTCCCTTGTTGCAATCCTTGATGCCGACAAAGAAGGCTTCTTAAGGTCAACAACCTCTCTCATCCAAACAATGGGAAGGGCAGCAAGGAACGTTAACGGGAAAGTTATCCTCTTTGCAGACAGGATTACTCCCTCTATGGAAAAGGCTATTAAAGAGACAGAGAGACGGAGGAAGATACAGGAAGAATACAACAGGAAGCACGGCATTACTCCCCAAACGGTTAAGAGGGAGCTTGACTCCTCAATTTTAGAAGACGCAGGCCTTACAGCATTCCAGAGGTTAAAGAGGAAAGGTTTTGAGAAGATTCCACGGAGCGAGGAGGAGCTCCTTGAAGAGATAGCTCGCCTTGAGAAAGAGATGAAGGAAGCTGCAAAGAACTGGGAATTTGAGAGGGCGGCGGAGCTCCGTGACAGAATAAAAGAGCTGAGAAAACTCCTTATACCGGCTTAAGGCTTCCCTTTATTAAAATAGAAAAAGAACGAAATAAAGGGAGGCTGTTATGTCTGAAGAGAAGCTTGACCACCTGCTAAAAAAAGAGCTGGTTATAGAGCCACCTAAAGAGTTTGTTGAGCAGGCAAACGTAAAGGACTACGAGGCGGAGTATAAAAGGTTTTTAGAAGACCCTGAAAAGTTCTGGGCAGGCGTTGCCGAGGAGCTCTTCTGGTACGAGAAGTGGGAAAAAGTCCTTGAGTGGAACTACCCCTACGCAAAGTGGTTTGTTGGAGGGAAGACAAACATAACCGTCAACGCCTTAGACCGCCACGTTAAGAACGGAAAAAGGAACAAAGTAGCCTTCTTCTGGGAAGATGAGCTCGGGAATGAAAGGGTTGTTACCTACGGGGAGCTCTACAGGCTTGTCAACAAATTCTCCAACGCTCTGAAAGCTGCCGGGGTAAAGAAAGGAGATAGAGTAGTTATCTACATGCCTTTAGTTATTGAGCAGGTTGTTGCAATGCTTGCCTCTGCCCGTATAGGAGCAATCCATTCTGTTGTTTACGCAGGTTTCAGCGCTTCTGCCCTTCGCCACAGAATTGAGGATGCAGAAGCAAAAATGGTTATAACCGCCGACGTAACAATAAGGCGTGGAAGGGCTATTCCCCTTAAAAGAATTGTTGATGAGGCCATCTTAGACCTGCCCTTCGTTGAGCAGGTTGTTGTTTTAAGGAGACTTGAGCCAAAGGTTGACCTTATAGGAGAAAAAGAGGTTGACTTCTACGAGTTTATGGACGGCCACTTAGACTACTGTGAGCCTGAAGTGATGGATGCAGAAGACCCACTCTTTATCCTCTACACCTCCGGTTCAACCGGTAAACCAAAAGGAGTTCTCCACACAACCGGCGGTTACATGGTCGGAACCTACTACTCAATGAAGACCGTTTTTGACCTGAAAGACGACGATGTCTACTGGTGTACTGCCGACCCGGGCTGGATTACAGGCCACAGCTACATCGTTTACGGTCCCCTCGTTGCCGGAGCCACTCAGGTGATTGCTGAGGGAGCTCCAAACTACCCAGACTACGGCCGCTGGTGGAGAATTGTAGAAAAGTACGGCGTGAACATCTTCTACACGGCTCCCACCGCAATCAGAATGTTCATGAGAGCAGGAGAGGAGTGGCCAAACAAGTACGACCTTTCGTCTTTAAGGCTTTTAGGTTCCGTTGGTGAGCCCATAAACCCTGAGGCGTGGCTCTGGTATTACAGAGTTATTGGTAGGGAAAGGTGTCCGATAGTTGACACCTGGTGGCAGACGGAAACGGGAGCGGTAATGATTACAACCATAGACGGCCTTCCCATGAAGCCCGGAAAAGCAGGAAAGCCCGTTCCCGGCGTTATTGCAGACGTTGTGGACAAGGAAGGAAACCCCGTTGAGGTTGATAAGGGAGGTTTCTTAGTCATCAAACATCCATGGCCTTCCATGATGAGGACAATCTGGAAAAACCCCGAAAGGTACGAACAGTATTGGAACACAATTCCAAACTGCTACACTGCAGGAGACGTTGCAGTTGAAGATAGAGACGGCTACATAATGATTTTAGGCCGTGCAGACGACGTAATTAACGTTTCTGGCCACAGAATCGGAACGATGGAGGTTGAGTCTGCCCTTGTTTCCCACCCGGCAGTTGCAGAGGCTGCCGTTATCGGTAAGCCAGACCCTGTTAAGGGTGAAACTATTAAGGCTTTTGTGATACTTAAAGAGGGGGTGGCAGCTTCTGAAAAACTGGTGGAAGACCTGAAATACCATGTAAGGATGGAGCTTGGAGCTCTCGCCATTCCGTCTGAAATAGAGTTCGTTGATAAGCTTCCCAAAACAAGAAGCGGAAAGATTATGAGAAGGGTTCTTAAAGCCAGGGAGCTTGGTATTGATCCGGGAGACCTTTCAACTCTTGAAGATTAGTTGTTCTTTTCTGGGGGAACTCCCCCCTTTCTCCTTTTAGACCTGCGGAAATAATAAAAATTAAAGAAACTTCCCCTTTAAAGGTCTAAACTTCCCAATTAGTTAAAAAAATTTATTAGGGGGAAAAGATGAGGAAATTCCTTACACTTCTTACATTAACTTCTTTTACCGTTTCCGGAGTGACGTTAAGTGGTTGTTTCAACAAAGAGGAAGGCCAAAAGGGAACTTCAAACATTAAAAGTCAGATGCAGGAAAAAGTTGAGTCTGCAGGCCAGAAGGCTGGGACTGCCGGCGAAGCCGTTAAAGAGAACGTTGGTTCTGCCGCTGGGAAAGTTTCTTCCGCCACTCAGTCTGCTAAAAAGGCGGTGGGTAATGCAGCTTCGTCTGCAAAGAGTTCTGTTAACAACGCTGTAAAGAGCGGAACTTCTGCTGCAAAAGAGAAGGCAGAAAGTGCTAAAGATGCAGCTGCTGAAGCCACTCAGAATGTTCAGGAGCAGAAGAAAGAAGCAGAAAACAAAGCCTCTTCTGCCGTAGAGAAGGTGAAAAAGGCCGTTAAGAACGTGAAGGTTGAGGAGATACCTTCAAAGATCCAGAAGGCGAAGGGGAAGATAAACCAGGCTAAAGAAACCGTTAATGCCGTAAAGAATGTTGTTAAAGGTTTGGGTAATTAAATTTGGGGAGCGGGAGCTCCCCCTTCTTTCACTTCTTCAGCTTAAAAACCTTTTCAAGGTGGTCAAGCAAGAAGCCTGACGGTTCAACCTGAGGGAACGGTTTTCTGTGGCAGGCAAGGCAGACTCCCCGCCTGTCAAGGAGAACTCTCTCCCTGTTATTCAGCGGCCTTGAACCCTTAAAGTGGTGGCCTACCGTTTGAAGCTGTCTCCCCGTTTCTGTTACAAACCTGCTCCAGTCTGACGGCAGGTCTGGAATTGCGTTAATCTGAACCCTTGCCCTTTCAGGGACAACTCTTCCATCCTGAGTTTTTATGTCAACAACGTAGGGTTTGTCTGGTGGAGCCATCAGCCTTCCGCCGGAGATTCCGTAACCCATTGTTACAGGGTTGTTGTGGCAGCTCTCACAACTCCTTGTTCTCTTTGAAACTGTGTGGGGCTGAACGGGGGCTATGTCTATTGCCCTCTGTCCCTCTTTTCCGGCACCTTCGGCGTTTGGAACCTTGAATATGTGGTTAAGAACTATGGGCTTTCCGTCTTTTCCTATAACGGTTATGACTGTCTGGCATCCAGGAATTGCCGGAGAGACTTTGTGTTCTCCGTTAACAGCAAGAGGCGGGTTCTCCCACCTTAAGTAGCTCCTGGTCTCCTTTACCTCTCCGTCTATCTTCTTCCCCTTTCCTTCAAGGCCGTTTTTCAGGTGATTTTCGCCTTTAGACAGCCAGTCGCAGTGCCTCTTTCCCTTGGAGTAGTCAATCTTTACGTGGCATCCGTAGCACTGTGGAGCCCAGTTTGAGTGGCAGGTGTAGCACTCCAACTTCCCGTGCCCCTTAACAAACTTCATTGCAACAAGGGCTTCTTTAGAGAGTTTCCCTTCTTTGTAGAGAAGTTTTAAGGGTTTTAGTATCAGGTCTTTCCCGCCGGCTGTGTGGACTACAACTAAGTTTCCCCTGCGAACAACGTTTCCAAAGGGGTTTCCCCTTGACGTTAAGAGGTATCCATCTTCCGGTTTGTATACTTTCCCGAACTTCATGTAGTCTGGAAGTTTAAAAACAACGCCCCTTGGCTTTTTGAAATTGCCCTCAAGCTCGTCGCCGTATCCTAAGGGGAGCTCCCACGGGAACCTGTCAACCGTTCCGTGGCAGTCCTGACACTCAACCTCTACGGCTGCAAGGTTTGTGCCTGCAACTATTCCGTTTCCGTGGATGTCAAGGGTTGTGTGGCAGTCCTGACAGGTCATTCCCTTTTCGTAGTGAACGTCTGGATGCAAGTGGATGTAGCGTTTTGTGTGTAGTTTCGGCTGCATTGAACAGTCTTCAGAATAGGGAGAGCCGTAAGGAGACTCCATTAACCCTTCGTATGAAACACCTATCCTCTTTCCCCTGTTGTGGCAGGAGTTGCAGGTCTCTACGGGAACGCCGCTGTAGGTTATTCCGTGAACCTTTACCTTTAAGCTCCTTGTTCCCTGAATCTCATGAACCAGCGGGTAGCCCGGTTTGTCTTTGGGAATTGTTGGGTCTTTCCCCTCGTAGTAACCTTCGTTTGAGTAGGGAACGTGGCAGGCGGAACAGCCCATTCCCCTGTAGTCTCCCCTCTTTGCCCTTCCCTTAACTCCTGTGTGGCACCTTAAACACTCTTCCCTCAGGTAGGTGTAAACGGCCTTTTTTACGTCCTTCTCAACCTCTTCGGCCTTCGAAGCTCTGGGAACCGGAACGGTTTCTTTGGGGAAGAGTTGAGGTTCAGCTTTTTTCAGCTCCTTTATATATTCTTTGTATTCGTTGGTTCCGTAGAGTTTACCGCTCTTAACTTTGTAGTTGGCAACTTTGTGGTTGTATCCCTCAAGTCCACCGAAAGCCCAAAGAGCTCCCTGAATCTTCCCCGCCTCTGTGAACATGAGAGAGGTTTTCTGAACCTCTACCTCAAACCTGTGGCACAGGCCGCAGGTGTGCTCGTTTATCCACGGGCTTCCAGGGTCAGGGTAGAAATCCTCCGCTCCGCCTATCTTTTTAAGGGCTTTAACCGTTCCCCGGTGGGCTTCTTTTACACTTTTCCCCTCAGGGTTTCCCCCGTGGCACACTATACAGGTGTTGTCGGGGTATCCGATTTTCTCTGCAACGGCTTTTAGGGCTTTTGCCATTTTGCTCTCTGGCGGAACGATGTTCTCTATTCCTCTGTGGCACTTAAGGCAGCTGTTGGCCCTGGCCTGGCTAAAAATAAGCGTTAAAGCGAGAACTGAGATTAACTTTTTCAACCATTCCCCCACCGTTTCTTAAAAAGGTAATAGACACACAGCGTTAAAATAATAATAGAGGAAACTGTGTTTAAAAGGCCTCTTGTTTCTTCTACCCTTAAAACGCTCTTCGGGTCTATGTAGAACTGCTGGAATGTGTAGTCTATTAAGAGGCCGAAGAGAAGGCTTCCGATGATAACCGTTAAAAGGTAGACAGCCGTTGCCCTTTTGCCGAGGGTTTCTTTTACAACGCCAATTGAGACTGCGTTTGTTGCAGGGCCAGCAGTCAAAAAGAGGAAAGCTGCTCCCGGTGGAGCTCCCGCCAGAATGAGAGATGCCGCTATGGGAATGGAAGAGGTTGCGCAAACATACATTGGAACGGCAATTAAAAGGGCTGCCGTATAGCCAAAGAGAGAGCTTGAAAGGGCAGTTTTCAGGTAGCTTTCACCTAAAACAGTTATGAGAGTTCCAACAAAAAGGCCGATCAGCAGCGGTTTTGCAATGTCTGAAAGGATGTTCTTAAAGCCATAACTGAGAGCTCCTACAAGAGAAAATCCCTTTTTACTCTCCTCTGCCTGAACAGAACAGCTGCAGCCGCAACATCCGCAAGTGACGGTTTCTCTTTTTTCTTCCTCTTTTAGCGTGAAGAGTCCGACAACTCCTGCAACAACTGCAATAACTGTTGAGGTGACAACCCTCAGAACCGTGAAGAGCCAGCCGAAGACCCCGTAGGTGGCAAAGATGGAATCAACCCCTGTTATGGGAGTTGCAATCGTAAACGCCAAAACTGCTCCGCTGTTTGCTCCTTTTTTCTTAAGAGCGCTGATAAAAGGGATAACACTGCAGGAACACAGTGGAAGAGGAATTCCAAAAATGACGGCTTTGAAAATGGAGTAAAAAGTTTTACTTCCCAGATGTCTTTTTATCTGTTCATCGGGAAGAATTTCGTGAAGGATTCCAGCTAGAAAAAGTCCAGCAACAAGGTATATGCTTATTGAATTCGTAAAATCCCAAAATACGCTCAGAAACTTTATCATGAACTCCAAGGTGCCTTTCTCCAGCCGAATTGAAATTTTGTAAATCAAGAGTATATTAAAACAATCAGTGTGTCCACTATGTATTGAACTTATGCACACCCTTGACATCCTGTATCATACATCTTATATTACCTACCGTCAAAATCGAAGTAAATGCAGACTGAAAACTCAGTGATTGACAGAGGCGGTTCAAAGGCATAAATTTAGACCTTGCCGCCAAAAACGGTCTTTGACAGGAGAATAAGGGACACGCACCCTGCGGAAAGAGTAAAAGCCCTTATGGGCTTACAATTGAGGTGTTCCGCAGGTCTCGTTAGCCTTGCAGTAGCCGATTGAG
>JALUGO010000008.1:0-592 GCA_027051905.1 Desulfurobacteriaceae bacterium
TTCCCGATTCCTATGAAGTACGAGGAGCTGATGAACCTTGAGGTGGAGGGAGCTCCCACCGACAGAGAGAAACTTGCAAAGCTCATCTACGACACCCTCATTGAGAAGTACCAGGAGCTTGAGAAGCTTGTAGGTGAGGGACAGCTGAGGGAGATAGAGAGGATGATCCTCCTTGATAGGCTTGACCACTACTGGAGAGAGCACCTCAGGGCCTTGGACCACATAAAGGAGAGTATAGGGTGGAGAGGATACGGGCAGAGAGACCCGGTGGTTGAGTTTAAGAAGGAGGCCTACCAGCTTTTTGAGGACTTCCTCTCAAACGTTGAGAACGGAGTTGTTGATTCACTGATGAATTACTATAGGTACGTTAAGGAGCAGGTTGAGACCGAAGGAGCTTTGGCTTAACTGTGTTAAAATTTGAACTTACCGTATGAGGGAGAGGTTGGAGTGAGGAAGCTCGTTCTCTGTTCCGTTTTTCTCTTACTCTCTTCTGTTCCCGCTTTCTCTCAAGTTTACGTTGTGAAGAGAGGGGATACGCTTGCGAAGATAGCGAAAAAGTTTCACACTTCGGTCTCAAAAATAAAAAGAGCGA
>JALUGO010000008.1:602-4882 GCA_027051905.1 Desulfurobacteriaceae bacterium
CCCTTATAAGAGCAGGTCAAAGACTCTACATACCGCCTCGTTTCCACTCTAGGAGATGGTACAGGAAGTTCAGACCGAAGAAGAGCCTAGAGACAATTGAGTTCCTAGAGGAAAAGTCGGAAAAAGTAAAGTCAAAGATAGTCTCTGAAGAGATATATCCGATAACTGATGTTGTTTATAGAGAAGCCGAAGCCCTCTCTGACGTTTTATCAACTCCCTTAAATGTAAAGTACGACAACTGGAGCCTCTCTATACTTAACGACCCGGAGTATAAAGGAACCTTCTTTCGGATACTGGCCGAAATTTTCAAGAACTTGAGGAATACTCCGTACGTTTTTGGGGGTAGCAATCCAAAGGTGGGATTAGACTGTTCTTCTTTTACAATGTATGTTTACAGGAAACTAGGTGTAAAGCTCCCTAGAACTGCTAGAGCTCAGTTTAACGTAGGAATGCCCATTGATAGAAGACACCTTAAAGTTGGAGACTTGGTCTTCTTTAGGACCTATGCCAGCTATCCTTCTCACGTTGGAATATATATAGGGAACGGTAAGTTTATCCACTTCTCTTCCATGTACCATGGCCTAGCAATATCGTCCCTAAGTGATAGGTACTTCAGCCGTCGGTTTTTGGGGGCTAAGAGGGTCTTAAGTGAGAGAAAGGTAAAAGAGATAGTAGACAGACTTTATGCAGATAAATAGCAGAGAAAGGAGGTAGTGCGATGAACACAAGACAGCTTCTAAAGGGAGCTCTAGCTGTAGCAACTCTTATTAGTTTAAGCTCAACTCCTGCTTTGGCCTCTGTAGAGGCAACTCAAAAAGACTACTCTGTTGTTGAGTCTCTTCAAAAGGTTTTTGAAACTGTTGCTGAAAAGGTAAAACCTGCTGTCGTCAACATTAGCACGGTTTCTGAGTTTAAGATAGATCATCCTCCCATTCCTCCAGAGTTCAAAGATTTCTTCCACCATTTTGGTTTTCCTTTTCCTAATATTCCAGAACACTTTCAGATGAGATCGCTAGGTTCTGGGTTTATCGTTAAAGTCAAAAACGGATGGGCTTACATTCTTACAAATAATCACGTTGTAGCAAAGGCAAAAAAAATTAAAGTAAAGTTGAGCGATGGTTCTATCTACAGGGCAAAAATTGTTGGAAGGGATCCCAAGACTGACGTTGCCCTGATAAAGATTAAAGTTGGCAATAAGAAAGTTCCTACTGTTGAGCTTGGAGATTCAGACAGTATAAAGGTTGGAGAGTTCGTTATTGCAATAGGTAACCCCTACGGTCTGAACTGGACTGTAACTCACGGAATCATCTCTGCAAAGGGAAGGCACGGTTTGGGTCTTAACCCTATTGAGGATTTTATTCAGACCGATGCAGCTATTAACCCGGGTAACAGCGGTGGTCCTCTGTGTGATATTCACGGTAAAGTCATAGGTATAAACACGGCCATTGTTAGAAACGCTCAGGGATTAGGTTTTGCCGTTCCTATAAACATTGCGAAGAAAGTTATGCACGACCTTCTCAAGTATGGAAAAGTTATAAGAGGTTGGCTTGGAGTTTACATTGAGGACGTTTCACCTGAGCTTGCCCAGAAGTTTGGAGTTAAACACGGAGTTTTGGTCACGAAGGTTATTCCTGGTTCACCGGCTGAGAAGGGTGGTCTTAAGAGTGGAGACATTATAGTTAAGTTCAACGGAGAAGAGGTAAAGAACGTTGCAGACCTCCAGCTGAGGGTTATAAATACTCCACCTGGTGAGAAGGTTAAGATTACGGTAATCAGAGACGGCAAGGAGAAGACCCTTACAGTTAAGATAGGCCAAATGCCTGGGGGCGGAAGCGTTGCATCTGCCGACTTGATGGGTAAATTTGGTCTTTCCGTTCAGAAGTTGACTCCGGAACTCCGTAAGAAGCTCGGAGTTCCTAGCTGGATTAAACACGGTCTGATCGTTACCTCTGTCAAGCCTGGTTCACCGGCAGACGATGCCGGTCTGAAGGAAGGGGACATAATCGTTGAGGCTGGAGTTACTCCAAGGACAATGAAGCCCGTGAAGAGTGTTGACGACCTAGTTAAAGCCCTCAACCAGGCAGGGGAGTCTGGAGTTCTGCTGAAGGTTATAAGAGGAGAGGGCGTAATTTACGTCGTTCTGAAACCGGAGGAGTAAAATGGAGGAGAAGGAGTTTTTCCTTGAAGACGAAGAAAGTCAGATTTTTGACGATAGCGTGGGAGCTCCCTCCGAAGAGGGGGAGCTTTCCCTCTTTGATCAGGAGATAGATCCGTCCCTTATAGAGTCCTTTGTTCCCGATAAAGACTCCTTAGACGCCTTTCTGAAGGCCATATCAAAGATTCCTCTCCTATCAAGAGAGGAGGAGATAGAGCTTGCAAAGAGAGCAAAGGCTGGTGACAAAGAGGCTTTGAAGAAACTTGTTGAATCAAACCTAAGGTTTGTGGTCAGCGTTGCCAAGAAGTACCTTGGGTGTGGACTGCCACTTCACGACCTGATAGCTGAGGGAATACTGGGACTTATAGAAGCTGCAAGGCGATTTGACCCTGATAAAGGGGTTAAGTTCATCTCCTACGCCGTCTGGTGGATAAGGCAGTCCATTATGCAGGCTCTTGCCCAGCAGACGGGAGCTGTAAAGATACCCGTTAAGCAGGCGGTTCTGGTAAACAAGATTACCAGGTCTTACGGGGAGCTCCTAAAAAAACTCGGACGTGAACCAACAACTGAGGAGCTTGCAGAGTACGTAGGAATGGACCCGAAAGAGATAGAAAGGCTTCTCTCAATCTGTCAGGTACCTCTCTCCTTAGATACGCCTATCGGTGACGAGGAGGATACGACTTTTAAGGACTTCCTTAAGGGAGAAGGCACTGCTGAAGTAGAGGAAAAAGTTGTTCAGGAAGAGCTTAAACAGAGCATTCAGGAGATGCTTGAACAGTTGACTCCTCAGGAGAAGAAGATAATCATAATGCGTTTCGGCCTTGACGGAAGCGAACCTAAAACCCTTAGAGAAATAGGAGAGAAATTGGGAATAAGCCGTGAGAGGGTTCGTCAGCTTGAGACCAGGGCCAAGAAAAAGATGAAAGAGTATGCCTTAAGGAAAAAACTCAATGTTTTTCTGAATTGACCTTTACCTGCCCTTTGCCGGGCAGTTTTTCCTCTCTTTTCAGTTCAACCTTTTTTTCTCTCTCTTCTTTAGGAACGGCTACTTTTATGTATATTTCGACCCTTCTGTTTCGCGCCTGCAGTATAGGATTGTTCCAGGTGTAGAGGGGTCTTATCGTATCGTAACCTACTGCTTCAACTTTAGAGGGGTTTACTCCTTTTGATACTAAGTATCTAACAACGGTTGTTGCTCTTCTTATGGAAAGATCCCAACTGTCTTGAATGCCAGGTAAGGGCACTGTAGGTTCTTCTTTACTAGTGTGCCCTTCTACGACAACCTGATAGTTTCCTTTTAGGTTTTTAATTACTTCTGCTATTTGATCCAGAGCTTTTTTTGCTTGAGGAGTTAACTCAAGAGAGTTTTCCTTGAAGAGAATTCTGTTAAAAATTCTGATCATTACGTAGTTTTTCGTTACTACTATTTGATAACCTGAAACCGGGAGTATCCTTTTTAGAATTTTTTTAATCTTCTTTGCTAAATCTGTCGTGTATATTTGGATGGGTTTTACGATTGACAGCTGTTCAAACGATTTAGCCTTTTCTCCTTGAAAGTAGGAGAGGAACTTTACAGCCTTCGTAATGTCTAATGTTGACATAGAATAGAGAAGAATGAAAAAAGTAAGAAGGAGAGACATTAAATCACTAAAGCTCGTAAGCCACGCCGGAACAGACTTGCATTCCTCTTGTTTCTTCCTAGCCATTCCTTTCTCACATAGGTAAGTGGATTACTAACTCTATTCTCCTGTTTTTTGCTCTACCTTCAGGTGTCGTGTTGGGAGCTATAGGTCTGTAAGGGCCGCAGCCGGCTGCCGAGAGCTTTTTTGGGTTATATCCGCACTGTATAAAGAGCCTTAAAATACTCGTTGCCCTTGCGGCTGAAAGTTCCCAGTTAGAGGGAAACCGTTTGCTTTTAATAGGAGTGTTGTCCGTGTGACCCTCAATTGTTATGGGTAGGTCAAGCTCTTTCAGTTTCCTGCATATCTCCATAATTATCGGGATTGCTTGAGGGTAAGGTCTGTCGCTTCCAGGAGGGAAGAGTTTATCGGTGTTTATTCTAAGCCTTATGCTTGTTCCAAACTTTGCTATTTCTGATTTAACACCGAGTCTGCTGAGGGCTTCC
>JALUGO010000009.1 GCA_027051905.1 Desulfurobacteriaceae bacterium
AATCAAGAGCTATTGAAGCATATAAACCAATATTAACGCCGCTATCAACAGTTTCAATGTGCCAGCTATTCCCATCGTAATAGGCGTACTTTAGACCATTATCACTTAGGTAAGCAATATGGGGATTGCCGTTTGAATCAAGAGCTATTGAAGCATATAAACCAGCATTACCACTATCGACAGTCTCAATGTGCCAGCTGGTTCCATCGTAGTAGGCGTAGTAGAGGTGTTTCATTCCGTAAGCAATGTGAGGGTACCCGTGTTTGTCAAGCACCATATGCCGAGGACTCATCCAACTAAAAGATTTGCTCTCTTCTACTGTCTCAATGTGCCATTCATACTGAGCTAAAACTTGAGTTGAAAGCCCAAAAGTTACCGACAAAATACCAAAGATTAGGAGGAAATAAGACCTAACTCTCTCTAACATCTTATCTCCCCACTATTTGATTTACATTAATTAGCCCATTTCTACTGAGAATCCTATAAAGACATCTCGTAATATGATTGTTTTTTCGTTTTTCTACAGATTTCGTCAGATTAATTAAAATTTCCGAAATTTCCTCAGATATCCTGCGACTTTTACTGCTTAGTTTTGCCATCCATAAGCGCGGTTTAACCTCCCATCTAGACTCCTTTCCAAGATCCCTCTCAAACTTATTTAATTCTTCTACTACACTAACTTTACGTACCACTATCTGTTTCCCAATCAGATTCCACAGTACATCCTCTATAATTATTTATAAATTCTTAACCAACTTATGTCAACAAGGCCTCAAAGTCTAAGGAGCAGACAGTTTCAGACGGTATTACTGATACTTTCTTCAGCGACTTTCTTACAACTACAGAGTTAGAACTTAAGGCCTACGCTTTCTTTTAATTTCTTAACTTCCTCATTGGTCAGGTGGCGGTAGTGGCCGACGGGGAGCTCCCCCAGTTTTAACTCCCCAAACTCAATCCGCTTCAGATACCTGACAGGATGGCCAATGGCGGAAAACATCCTCTTAACCTGATGGTATTTCCCCTCTGATATCTCTATCTCCGCCTCAGATTCCTCCTTCCCCGCTTTCAAGATTTTCACCTTCGCCGGTTTTGTCTTGAAGTCCTTCAGCTCTATGCCTCTCCTTAAAGGTTCAACCGATTCCTCGGTTAGTCTTCCTTCAACAACAACGTAATATTTCTTTGGAACCTTCCACTTAGGATGGGTGAGCCTGTGGGCAAGCTCCCCGTCTGTTGTTAAGAGAAGCAGACCTTCAGCATCTTTATCAAGCCTTCCAACGGGAAAAAGCCTCTCAAAGCGGGGGATGTCTGAAAGGAGCTCCATAACCGTAAGCTCCCTGTCTTTCGTTGAGGTAACATATCCGGCAGGCTTGTTGAGAATAACGTAGTAGTTCTCCTCGTAGAAGACCGGCTCTCCGTCAACAAGAACCTCATCTCTCTCAGGGTCAACGTGGAAAGCAGGATTTTTAACTACCTTCCCGTTTACCGTAACGTGTCCTTTCCTTATAAGCCTCTTAACCTGAGACCTTGCACCAAAACCGGCATTTGAAAGGAGTTTATCAAGTCTCATCCCTTCCCCGAAAAACCACAAACCTTACGGCAAGGTAGTAGGTAACAAAGAACGTCAGGAAGTTAACAAAAACAGTCAGAACCTTAAACAGCTTCGGATTTCCTACCACAGAAGCTAACTTCTTCTCCGCAAGAGTTGCAACCGTCAGGAAAACTATAAACTGAACCATCCAGCCCAAAATCACCCTGCCTTTTTCCGGTTTTACCCCAAAGAAGATGGTTAGAGACTTCTCAAAACCAAAGTAGAGAACGAATATCGTCAGGAATATCAAAAGCCCCAGAGAAATTGCCGGATAGACGTGGAGAAACTTTGTTAGAAAGTAGAGAATACCGGAGTTTACAAGTCCTAGCATAAAGTAAACAAAAAGGTAGAAGGCTGCTCCCTGAATATACCTAGCCACTATCCCTCTCAATAAACTTTTCTACTGCGAACTTAAAAGTGAAAAACAGGAGAACTACATCAGCGTTCAGATAGACAAAAATGGCAAAGGAAGGGTTAGGCACCGCCTTTATAAGAACGAAAAAGAGCAGAAATGAGGAAACTATAAACGGAACAAAGTGGAACAGCCATGCGTAGGTTATCTTTTTCCGGTCAGTTAAACCGTAATACCTCTTTATCAGAGTGTAGAATGCTAAATAAAGACCGGAAACCATAATCAGGGCTTCAACTGCCGTTCCTAAAACAGGAGACAGCCCCGTTTTCAGAAAAAACCAGGTCAGCAGGCTGTTTAACATGTAAATGAAGATGAAAACGTAAGCGTAGATCAGGAACGCTTTATACTTCCTGTTCAAGACTCCTCCTTAGTAAGAGTATCCCAGTCCTCTTAGCTGTTCCGGTCTGCTCCTCCAGTCTTCCTTCACTTTTACCCAGAGCCTCAGGTATATCCTCTTTCCAAGGAGCTGTTCAAGCTCTTCCCTTGCCAGCTGACCGATCTTTTTCAGTTTCTGCCCTCCCTTGCCGATGATTATTGGCTTCTGAGACTCTTTCTCTACTATTATGTCGGCGTCTATCACCAGCATGTCGGGGTTCTTATCTCCCGGCTGAATGTTGACTACCTGAACGGTTGTTGCGTGGGGAACTTCGTCTCTGGTCAGAAGCATTATCTTCTCGCGGATTATCTCGGCTATAAACTGGTCTATGGGCTGATCTGTAACCATGTGGTCTTCGTAGTATTTGGGACCCTCAGGTAGGTATTTGACGAGGAGCTCTAAGAGTCTGTCAAGGTTCGTTCCCCTTGTGGCAGAGATGGGAACTATTTCATCTACAAACGGGAACTCTTTGCTTATCTCCTCAATTAAAGGAAGGAGCTCCTCCTTTTGAACCCCGTCTATCTTGTTTATCACAACTATAACTTTTGTATCCTTTCTCTTCTCTTCACCTACTTTCTGGAGTATCTTCCTGTCGGCTTCTGTAAGTCCAGCCCTTGCGTCTATGAGGAAGAGAATTATGTCTGCGTCAGGAATAACGCTGAAGGCTATTTCGTTCATATACCTGTTCAGTTCAAACTTCTCCTTGTGGATCCCCGGAGTGTCCAGGAAGACTATCTGGGCATCTTCCATGTGCTTGACACCGACTATTCTGTGGCGGGTTGTCTGGGGCTTGTCTGTGACTATTGCAACCTTTGTTCCAAGAAGGCTGTTTAAAAGCGTTGACTTTCCAACGTTTGGCCTTCCAAGGATTGCCACGTAACCGGACTTAAATCCTTTACTCTCCTGCTCCAACTTCTGACCTCCAAAACTCTTTTAGATTTTCTACATCTAATTTAATCTGTTTAATCAGTTCATCAACTGAAGAGAACCGCTTTTCAGGCCTCAGGAACTTCAGGAATTCTACCTTAACCTGTCGGCCGTAGAGGGAGGGGAGTTTTTCTCCTGGAACGAAGACCTCAATCAGGGGTTCAGAGTTTTTCAGAGTAGGAGCTTTCCCGTAGTTGGCAACTCCTCTGGAGGTTTTCTCGTCAAATATCAGGTTTACAGCGTAAACGCCAAAGGGGAGGGGGAGCTCCTTAAAGGGCTTAACATTTACAGTAGGAAAACCTATCTCTCTTCCCTTTGAGCTGCCTCTTACAACAACTCCCGCTGCAAAGTATGGGAAACCGAGGAGTTTGTTTGCTTCTTCTACTTTTCCAAGGGAAAGGAGTTCCCTTATTCTGCTTGCTCCTATCTTTTCTTTGCCTTCGGTTTCGACTGGAACAACGAAAATCTCTATTCCAGACGATTTTCCTAAAGCTTTTGCGGTTTTAACGTCTCCCTTTCTGTTCTTCCCAAACCTCCAGTCTTCTCCAACAACTAAAACGTCGCACTTCCACTCTTTCAGTTTCTCGAAGAACTCCTGGGGGGAAAAGTCTTTAACCTCTGAGAACGGAACATTGAGGAGTTCTACGTTTAGCTCGTTTGCGATCTCTTTTCTCTCTTCGTCGGTGAAGATGCTGTCTCCTATTCCCCTTATTGAAATTACCTTTACCCTAGTGCAGATCTCTTTAGCCCTCTCTATCAGTCTTCTGTGTCCCCTGTGAAAGGCCTCAAACTTACCAACTACGCAACAGCTCTTTTGCGATTTCGATGGCTGAACTTGTTCCAATTCTGTCTGCTCCTGCTTCTATGAACTGTCTGGCAAGACTTAAGTTCTTTATTCCACCTGCAGCTTTAACCTTTGTTCTTCCACCTGAGCACCTTTTAAGAAGCTCAACATCGGCAATTGTGGCACCGTAAGTTCCGTGTCCGGTTGACGTTTTAACGTAGTCCCAGCCGGTTTCTGTAGCCAGCCGGCATAGGGTGGTTTTCTCTTCTTCTGTAAGGTAACAGCATTCCAGAATCAACTTTAGAGTCCGATCTGAAAGGTTGTTCCTGAGCTCAAGGAGTTCCTCTTCTACCCTTTTCCAGTCTCCTTCTTTTACAGCACCGATATCGACAACTACGTCTAACTCTCCGGCTCCTTCTTCGGCAGCAAACAGGGCTTCGGCAAGTTTAAGCTGGAACGGGGTTGTAGATAGCGGAAAAGCTATGACTGAACAGATTTTTTCTTCTGGTAAAACGACTTTTGCAGTTTTGATGTGTTTTGGAAATACGCACAAAGCAGCGAAGCCCAGCTCTTTTGTCTTTTCGGCTGCTCTGAAAACTTCTTCTTCTGTTGTTGTAGCCTTTAGAACTGAATAGTCTATTTTTGATAGGAGCTCTTTTTCTGTTCCCATAGCTGCCTCAAAAGAGGTTATCAGTTTTAATTTTAAACAAATCAGGAGGTATGATGCGCTTGAACAAGTTTTTGGCATATGCAGGATTAGGAGCAAGGAGAAAGGTTGAGGAAATAATAAAGCAGGGAAGAGTTGAGGTAAACGGAGAAGTTGTTACAAACCCTGCCGTTGACGTTGATCCAAAAAAGGACGTTGTAAAGGTTGATGGAGAGAGGGTAAGGCTCCCCAAAAAGTTCGTTTACATTGCGTTTAACAAACCTCAGGGAGTTCTTACGGCTATGGAGAGAGCTCCCGGCGACAGGCGGCCGATAGTTGCCGACTACTTCAGGAAATACCCTGTTCGCCTCTTTCCGGTAGGAAGGCTTGACTACAACACTGAAGGCCTCCTCATAATGACAAATGACGGAGAGCTTGCAGACAGGCTTGCCCACCCTAGATACCACGTTCCAAAAACCTACATTGCCAAAGTGAAGGGCAGGGTTAAACCGGCAGAGATTGAGAGGATGAAGAAGGGAGCTCTCCTTGTTGACGATAAGGGTAAAAAGTTTTTCATAAAGCCGTTAGATGTTAGACTTCTTCACCCTTCCAAAACAGGAAGGAACACCTATGTTCAGATAACGATAGACCAGGGGAAAAACAGAGTTGTCCGGCGGTTCTTTGACAGATTTGACCACGGCGTTTTAAAGCTGAAAAGGGTAGCCGTTGGTCCCATAAAGCTAGGAGATTTGCCAAAGGGAGCCTACAGGGAGCTCACTCCTGAAGAAGTTAAGAAGCTCAGGAAAGCTGCAGGACTGGAGGAGGAATGATAGTAATAGCTGGACCCTGCGTTATTGAGGATAGGGATACGGTTTTTCAGGTTGCCAAGGTTTTGGCGGAGCTCCAGCGCTGCTTTTCACAGCACACGTTCATCTTCAAGGCCTCTTTTGACAAGGCCAACAGGAGTTCCATTAAGTCCTACCGTGGCCCCGGTCTTGAAAAAGGTCTTGAAATTCTTGCGGAAGTGAAGGAAAAGTTCGGTCTTATCTTAACAACAGACATCCACGAAAGCTGGCAGGCTGAACCGGTAGGAGAAGTAGTTGATGTTGTCCAGATTCCCGCCTTCCTGTGCCGCCAGACAGACCTCTTAATTGCTGCCGCAAAGACGGGAAAGACAGTAAACGTTAAGAAAGGTCAGTTTATGGCCCCGTGGGACATGAAAAACGTTGTTGAGAAGCTAAGAGAGAGCTCCGCAAAAGAGGTGTGGCTCACAGAGAGAGGAACGACATTTGGCTACAACAACTTAGTTGTAGATTTTCGCTCACTTCCTGTAATGAAGGAGTTTTCAGACAGGGTAATCTTTGACGCTACCCACTCAGTCCAGCGGCCGGGAGGTCTTGGAAAGGCCAGCGGAGGAGATAGGGAGTTTGTTCCATACCTCTCAAGGGCAGCAGTTGCCGTTGGAGTTGACGGCCTCTTCTTTGAGACCCACCCTGAGCCCGAGAGGGCACTTTCAGACGGCCCCAACATGGTTCCGCTGAAGGAGTTTCCAGAGTTAATAAGTAAACTACTGAAACTCAAGGAGTGTGTAGATGGCCTTGAAGGAGAACGAGAGGATAAAGAAAATTGTTGAAATACTAAGGAAAGAGAAAGAGAACTGGAACGTTCCCATAGTAACCCTTATGTCTCAGACCGGAAGCGCCCCATTTAAGATACTGGTTGCAACGGTTCTTTCACTCAGAACGAAAGACGAGGTTACTGCAAAGGCAGCAGAGAGGCTTTTTCAGGTTGCAGACACACCTGAAAAACTTTTAAAGCTTGAAGAGGATGAAATTGCTGCTCTCATCTACCCAGTAGGTTTTTACAGGCGGAAAGCCAGGAACCTCAAGGAGATAGCAAAAATACTCGTTGAAAGATATAGTGGGAAGGTTCCAGACGATTTAGAGGAACTCCTCAAACTCCCCGGCGTTGGAAGGAAAACGGCAAACCTTGTAGTAACCTTAGGATACGGAAAGCCGGGAATCTGCGTTGACACCCACGTCCACAGGATAATGAACCGCCTGGGCTACGTTAAGACAAAAACCCCAGAGGAGACAGAGTTTGCCCTCAGGGAAAAACTACCCAAAGAGTTCTGGATAGAGATAAACGACCTTCTGGTCTCATTAGGCCAGCACATCTGCCACCCAACTTCTCCAAAGTGTTCACAGTGCCCCATTGAGCCTTACTGCCCCAAGATTGGAGTGAAGAGGAGCAGGTGATGAAGATCTCACCTCTCTTTACAGACCTTTACCAGCTTACAATGATGAATGCTTACTTTAAGGCTGAGAAGAGAGGGACGGCCTCATTTGAGCTCTTTGTAAGGAAACTCCCTGAAAACAGGAACTACTTAGTATTTGCAGGCCTAAATGACGTTGTGGGGCTCCTTCAAAACTACAGGTTTAAAAGTGAAGACATTGACTACCTCTACTCTCTAAAACTCTTTTCAGACGATTTCCTGGATTTCCTGAAAGAGTTTCGTTTCACGGGAAACCTCTACGCAATGAGAGAAGGTGAAATCTTCTTCCAGAACGAGCCGGTTCTAAGGGTTGAAGCTCCCATATACGAAGCCCAGCTTTTTGAAACAGCCATTATGAACCAGATTCACATTTCTTCTCTTATAGCAACAAAGGCCGCAAGGGTATTCTCCGTTGCGAAAGGGAAAAAGCTTGCGGACTTTTCTCTGAGGAGAACCCACGGGTTTGATGCCGGGATGAAGGTTGCACGGAGCTCCTATTTAGCCGGCTTTGATGGGACGTCAAACGTTTTGGCCGGAAAGGTTTACGGAATTCCCGTTGTTGGAACCGTTGCCCACTCATTCATAATGGCTTTTGAGAGCGAGGAAGAGGCCTTTAGAGCCTATCTTGAGACTTTCCCTAGCAATGGAGTTCTCCTTGTTGACACTTACGATACTGTTGAAGGGGTTAAAAGGGCGGTAAGAGTTGCAAAAGAAATGGGAGTTACCCTTAAAGGAATAAGGCTTGACAGCGGAGACGTTGTGGAGCTTTCTAAAGTAGCCAGAAGGCTTTTAGACGAGGCAGGGTTCACAGAGACGAAAATCATAGTCAGCGGTGGCTTAGACGAGTACAGGATAAGGGAGATTTTAGAAAAAGGAGCTCCCGTTGATGCCTTTGGAGTTGGAACGAAAGTTGGAACCTCTGCAGATTCTCCATACATAGACTTTGTTTATAAGCTTGTTGAGTTTAACAGAAGGCCTGTAATGAAGACAAGTTCTGGGAAGAAGATGTATCCTGGAAGGAAGCAGGTCTTCAGAGGAAAGAATGGAGACACTGTTGGGGTTTTTGGAGAGGAACTCCCCGGCGAACCACTCCTTGAGAAAATTATGGAAAACGGCCAGCCAGTTAAAAAACTTCCGACTCTAAAAGAGTCGAGGGAGTTTTTCCTTGAGAGATTTTCAAAATTACCAGAAGAAATAAAGAGAGTAGACCGGAGGGTAGAATATCCCGTCAGAATCAGCGAGAAACTAAAAGAGCTTTACCGGAGAACACTTTCGGAAATAGAGAGGGAAAGTTGATAAACCCAAAAATCATCACGATAGACGGCCCTGCAGGAGCGGGAAAGAGCACGCTGGCAAAGGAGATAGCAAAACAGTTCGGATATGTGCATTTAGATTCGGGAGCTCTCTACAGAGCAATCGGCTACGGCTGTAAACTGGCGGGAGTTGACCTTAAAAACAGAGAGGCTGTCTTAAAAGTTGCGGAAAACCTGAAAGTCGAGTTTCTGCCAGATGGTAGAGTTCTATTAAACGGAAAAGATGTGACTACAAAGATAAGAACTCCTGAAGGTGGTCTTTTGGCCTCTCAGGTTGCACAGTTTCCTGAAGTGAGAGAGATAGTTGTAAAGCTCCTGAGGAGAATGGCTAAAGGGAAAAAAATAGTGATAGACGGCAGAGACGCGGGCACCTACATCTTCCCTAACGCAGAACTGAAAATCTACCTGACGGCAAGCCCCGAGGAGAGGGCAAGGAGGCGCTACGAGGAACTGAAAAAGAAAGGCTACAGCGTAACCTACGAGGAAGTTCTAAAAGAGGTAGTAGAGAGGGACAGGCAGGACGAAAACAGACCGTTTGCTCCTCTCAGAATTCCGGATGGAGCGGTGGTGATCGATACAACAGGGAAAAGTCTGGAGGAAGTTCTCCTTCAGGTTAAAGAGCTAATAGATCCTTAAGTTGATCTATAATTGAACTCAAGTTGTATTGTAGAAGGAGAAGGAATGCAAGGCAAAAAGTTTCTCCAGCTGCTGATCTTAGTGGTGATTCCCGTCCTGATAGGTCTTTATATCCGTTTTGACGACCTTACCTTCTGGAATAAGCACCGGGAATTTTTTTACTACGAAGATAGACCTCTGTTCACCAGCTACGATGCTTTTTTCTTTGCAAGGTTTGGTGAAGACTACCTTGAAGGGGTCTACAGAGCTGGCAAAATGGATCCTTTAAGGTTTGTTCCAGATAACTTCATAACGGGGAATGTTACCTATCCCGATCCCATACCTATGGAGAGCTGGATTGGAGCTCAGATTTCAAAAACTATGGAAACTCACATAGAAAATGTGGCTTTATGGCTTACTCCTGTTCTGTCTGTTCTCTTCGTCATTCCCCTTCTTCTCTACTTGAGCAGATTGGGACTTCCCGTGACGGGCTTTTCTGGAGCTCTTCTTGGAGTTATATCCCTCATATACCTGGTGAGGACTCAAATTGTCAGGTTTGACACCGACTCCCTTAACCTCTTTTTCCCATTTGCTATTGGCTATTTCCTGTTTGAATCAACTTTATCTGAGGGAAAGAAAAAGTATCTATTTCTAATAGTGGCGGGACTTCTGTCTCAGCTTTACAACTGGTGGTATATGCATCCTGGGTTGGTGTTGGTAATTTTCCTGACATATGTGGTGTGGCTTTTTGTTTTCTCTAGAGATAAATGGAAGGAAAACATCAAAAATATACTTGTTCTTGCCGTTTTTTCAAATCCTTTGGTGATTTACTCGGGTATGTACAACCTGGTTTCCAGTATATCTACATATTTTATCAATTATTTTAAACCGGCTCTTGAAGGGTTTCCGAATGTTTTTATGTCCATCAGCGAAGCAAGACACTTTGAGCTTTTAAAGTTGTCCAAGATTACTGCCGGCAATATGTTTATATTCTCTCTTGGCTTTGCAGGGACCATTCTTCTTTTCATTAGGGAACTTAGGAGTATTTTCTTCTTAATACCTGTATTCTTGATAGGAGCTATAGCTCTTAAAGGTGGTAACAGGTTCGGTATGTATATTGCTCCCTTTATAGGTATGGGATTTGGTTATCTTTTAGAGAGGGGGATAGAAACTGTAAAGGAGAGGTTTTCTGGTCTGAAGTTTAGGAGTTTCCTCTACCCAGTTGGAGTAGCTTTTCTTGTAGTAGCTTTGATTGTTTCCAACTGGTCTTCGTTCAAGTTTATCTCTAAACCCAAGATCACACCTCAACTTGAGTCGGATTTTCTGAAACTTCGTTCGATTACTCCGGAAGATAGCTGGATATGGACCTGGTGGGATTACGGGACGGCAATAGAATACCTTGGTAGAAGAGCTGTATTTCATGATGGTCAGAGTCAGACTTCTCCAAAAACTTACTTTGTGGCAACCGCTTTTTCTGCGCCATCTCCTGAATTAGCTCACAATGTTATAACGGCAATATCGAATATTGGCGCAACTGGAGTAAAAAAACTGCTTAAATCAGGAAAAAAACCAAAGGATATAAGAAACATGATATTTTCTGGAAGTTTCTCTGCTCCTCTTAAGCATCCTGTTTACTGGCTTTTTTCTGAAGATGAGATAGGGAAATTTATGTGGATAAACTTTTTTGGGACGTGGAATTTTGAAATGAAAAAAGGGTTGAAGAAATTTATAATTCCTCTAAGCTGCAGACCCAGAGATAATAGCACTCTCGTGTGTAACCGGGGGAAATTTTTGATAAACTTGAAGAATGGGACAATTACTCAGGGTAATTTTCAAATACCTCTAAAGTCTATGGTAATCAGGACTGATAAAGACTTGATTTTAAAGCCTTTTCATAGAAACGGTAACCTATACCTGGAGTATGTTAGAAGAGGAAACAGGAGCTGGTTTTTCCTCATGGAAGAACAGCCGTTTAAATCGATGTTTAATCAGATGTATATCTTGAGAAAATATGATGAAAACCTCTTTGATCTCGTTTATGATGATTTCCCAACGATGGTTCTCTATAGAGTGAAAAATATCAGGCGGTAGAAATTCTGTTGAGGAAGTCTGTTACCGTGATGAATTTAAAGTTAAGTGAAGGGGCTCCGCACTCCCTCACCCACTCAAAAGCCATTTTTCTACACCAGTCAAGATCTATATCGGGAGCGAAACTTGCAAGGTAAATTTTCGTCTCAAAGAATTTAGAAAGCTGATAAGCAAGCTGGTTTAGGTAGAGTATCTTCTCTTTAACCTTCCTTGCCTTCTCCCCACCGTGAAAGGCCAACCTCATAAAAAATTCAACGTTTCCTTTACACTCGTAAGCCTCCACGTAGTTTCTACCCCAGAATGCAACATCTACGTTTTTTCCAGAAAGTTCTTTATGTCTACAAAAAACTTTCAGACGTTTCCTGTTCACCATGGGCTGGCAGTGCATGGAGAGGAGCTCCACCTTTTCTTTCTCTATAGGTCCCAGGTGATAAACAAGCTCTTCAAAAAGTCTTCCTTTCCTTAAAGAAACAACATCATCTTGAGGTATGGGTTTGCCAGAAGAGTTCTCGGCATGTTTGAGAAAAAAGTTTTCTATCAGGTTCCATAGGATTCTTCTTTCGGCCACAGACAGCGGAAGAGCTCCGAGAAACTCCTCCTTCTTTTCTCTCCTGAACTGATAAAACTGGTTAACGTGGTCAACGTGCTGGAAAAAGCGGGCTATATGGGTAATAACGGGAAACCGCTCTTTTCTGCAAAGACAGATGAGAAAGTGAACAAGCTCCTTAATAGGCTCCCCTAAAAACCGCTCAACGTCAACGTAACAGCTAAAAAGGTGCATTCAAGTCCTACTTAAAGTAGTTAAGGAGAGAAAGATTCTGAGTCTGGGTGATTGCAGCAAGAAGTGCCTGGTAAGCCGTTTTCGCTTTTTCATACTCTGCTATAGCCTCGGTGTAATCGGCATCTTCAATTTTGGATTTTAGCTCTTTGAAATGAACTGCCACGGCATCGTTCTGAGTCTTTATATCCTCAACAACTCTTTGCTGGGTTCCTAGAATTGAACGGTAAGCTTCTATATGAGAAAGTCCTTTATCGAAAGCATCAAGGAGTTTCAGGTCTTCAACACCATCCCCAAGGTCAACAGAAACAGTTTCTGTATGGAGCCTCTCCAGATCTCCAGCTTCTATTATGTCCGCAATTCTGTTCAGAATCTCAACGACGGTTATTCTGTTCGAAACCCTGTTAACTCCAAAGTAATCGGCACCGTTGAAGTTCGTATTAACCGAAACTCCATCGGCAACGGGGACAGAAGTTTCTACAGTCTCTCCGTTGTAAGTTCCATCGCTATCAAAAGGGGCACTCTGAGTTTTCACTCCTCCAAAAATGTATGAATCCCCAACTTTTGTATTGCCCATATTCACAATGTAAGAAGCCACATTCCTGAAATAATCAGCAAGAACTTTTGCATCTTCTCCATTAAGGGTTCCCGTATTTAATACCTGAATAATTCTTACTCTTGCTTCCTGAAGAAGATTTATCGCCGAAGTCATCGAAGTTTCAGCCATCTTAAGAGTATTGTCTGTAAGGTCAATGTTCCTGCTGAACCTTTCAATCTTCTCTATAAAACGCTGAAACCTTAGAGACCTTGCAAAATTCACAGGGTTGTCTGACGGTTTTAAGATGGATTTACCGGAAGAGAGCTCTTCTGTGCTCCTCTTCAGCTGTTCACTCCTCAGCCTGTCATATCTGAGGAGTATGTCAAAAACCATTCCATCTGCCACCCTCATTGCTACCTCACCATACCCAATACTGTTTGCAGGAGCTCATCTGTAACGGTAACAACCCTTGCTGCTGCCTGATACGCCCGCTGATACCTGGTAAGATTGACGAGCTCCTCGTCTATGTTAACTCCTGAAAGCTCTTTTACTTTTTCCTCAATAGACTCCAGTCTGAAGCGGGAAGCTTCCAGAAGGTCATCTACCGACTTTGTTTCAGCACCTATGGAAGAAGCAATTTCTGTCGCGTAAAACTCGGAAAAGCTCAGGTCAGAGAGCTCCGGAAACTTCTGTTCACCTAGGGCAATAATGTTTTTGACATTTGTATTGTCGGAGTTCAGATAAGCAGGATCAGAAGCTGCAGCCACTTTCTTCGGGTCTTCAATAGCCAAAACGATGTTTGATGCATCAATGGGCTGACCGTTGTCTGAAGAGAACAGAGAAATTCCTGTTTCTCCGTAAAGGTTGTATCCAGCTTCATGCTGCTGGTTTACCTTTTCAGCAAATGTCGAAACCCAGGTATTCAACTTATCTTCAAACTTTTTAACCATCTTTAAACCAGAGATGATTCCACCAATTTTTCCTTTTTCAAAATCATCGGTAATGTCCACTCCATCAGAAAACACTTTAACGCCATCTGCATCCTGAGTCATTTTTAGGTCAAAACTTCTGTCTTCCATAACAAGGGGAAAACCCTTTGCAGTAAAAACCCTAACCCTTTTGTTAGGAAGGTAAACTATCTTAATGTCAACCATGGAGCTAAGTTCTTTTAAAGCCCTGTCTCTCTCATCAAGATACTGGTTGAACCGTTCGGGAGAGTCTTTAAAAATGAGCATGTTTCTGTTTATATCTGCCAGCCGCTTCGTCAGCCTGTTTACCTCATCTATTACGTCTTTTAAGTGAGAAACGGAAGTTGTTTTTATCTCTTCAAGGGATGAGTAGGTATCTCTAACTCTTCCGACCAGTGTTTGAGCAACTGAAAGGAAGCTTGCCCTTGCAGCAATATCGTCGGGATTTACGGCAACATCGTGAAGGGAATTGAAGAACTGGTTGATAATTTCGGAAAGGCCGCTCCCCATCGATTCGTTAAAGAGGCTTTCTACCTGTGAAAGAATCTCTTTGAACGTCTTAAGTTGAGAGTTGTCTCCATTTTCAGAAACGAGACGTTTGAAGTATGCTCTGCTGAAAACTCTTTTTACAGTCTCTACCTGAACGCCAAGGCCGGGAGTATCTGCAAATACAGGTGTTTCTCTGGAATACCCTTCTGTATAAACGTTGTTAATGTTTCTGTTGGTAGTTGTTATACCTATCTTCTGTGAAAGGAGAGACTGGCTGGCTGCCGTAAGAGCTCCAAAAAGGGACATTATCCCTCCGTCAACTGGTCTCTCTTTCTATTATCGCAAATTGGGGAAATTCTTTAGTCAGGCACGCCTGTCAAACAGGTTCTGAGAAGTTTTGTCTGTATAGGTTATAGAGTCTCCAAAGAGCTCTCTCTCTATCTCTTCAAAGAACGAAAGACCGTTTACAACAAGCGCTGAAATTGTGGAATTGAGGCGGAAAATTTCTAAAAGGAGCTCCCTCTCTTTTTCAACTTCTTCTCTTTCGAAAGAGGAAATTTTCAGGAGGAGCTCTCTTTTCCTTTCCTGAATCTCCTCAAACCGTTTAACGTCTTTAACAGGAAAAGAAAGGAGGAGTTGCCTCTCCTCTTCCAGTAGCTCTTTTAACTCTTCAAGGAGCTCCCTCACACCCATAGTTACTCCGAAAGCAGCCTTATTCTGTCTAAAACTTCTCTCTGGCGTTCAACTACGTACCTGTGGAGAAGATTTCTGAACCTGTTGTTTAAGTTCAGGAATTTCACTCCCACCTTTTCCTTATTTTCAAGGGGTTCTATTGAGCGAACTTCTCCCTCCGCTTGAAAGGAGCCGAAGGGGAGCTCCACCTCAAGGTTTATTTTCTGGTTTAGAAAGAATTCTCCTTTTGAGGAAACAAACCCTATACCGTTTTCTGAAATATCCCTTACTTTATAAATCGTTTTCTTATCTTTACCGGAATTGACTAGTAATTTGACAGGTAACTTTTCGGATACCGTTACTCTGGGGAATTCCCGACTAAAGCGTGGTTCATCGAAAGGTTTGAATTTAGTGCTTTCTATCATACTATCGCTGTGGTAAGTTACGTCTGCTGCTAAAATTCGCTTTTTTCCGTAGGCAGGGTCTAGAAAATGGGTATAGATGCGTCCAAAGTCACTGACAGCCAGTTTAAGTTTTGGATGACTTTCCCACTGAATGAACCCTTTCTCCATAGATAACGGTTTGACTTTTACTCTGACAGGTAATTCTTCAAAGAAACTTATTAATTCAATAGGTCTTTCTTTTTCTATAGCTTCCTTGAGCCACCCCTCGATTCTTCTGTCTATTTCCACTTTTGAATACCTCTCAATTTTTCTGAATTGCCTTGCCAAATTTTACACAACTGCCTAAATTACGATACCGTCAGTTCGGGGCATAGCTCAGCCTGGTTAGAGCGCGTGCCTTGGGAGCACGAGGTCGCCCGTTCAAATCGGGCTGCCCCGACCATTCCTCAGGGGCCCGTAGCTCAGCTGGATAGAGCAACGGACTTCTAATCCGTAGGTCGGAGGTTCGAATCCTCCCGGGCCCGCCACTTCAGAATCTTTCTCTTCTGCAGAAGCTCAAAGTAAAGAATTCCGACATACTCTCTAAAACCATTCATTGAATCCTGCAGATAGTCAGCTTTTGGCATATAGGAAAACCAGCCATACTTTTCCCTGTAAACTCTGTAGTCTGCAGGAACCGGAGTAACTCTGAATCCAACCTTTCTGAAAATCCTTACGCTTCTTGGCATATGGTAGGCGGAAGTAACAAGACAGATATTTTTGACCCCTTTTTTCTCAAGTATCTGATAGGAGAAGATTCCGTTTTCCAGAGTGTTTCTGCTCTCCTTTTCTTCAGTTATCTTTTCATCGGGGATGCCTATTGTTTTCAGGAACCTTGCCATTGCTTCTGCTTCACTTTCGGCTTCAATTCCGTAGACGTTTCCGCCTGAAACCAAAATAGAAAGTTCTTTCTCTCTGTAGAGCTTAAACGCTTCAAAGAGCCTTTTAGCAACTGCTGGCCTTACGGAGGCTTTGCCGTTCTCTGCCGGAGAGTGGGGAATCTCTCCCCCTCCTAAAACAACGATGTATTGGCACTTAACTTCTGAGAGGTCTGGGTAAGGGTAGGCGTTCTCAAGGGGAGAGAGTATCAGGTCTTTTCCCGGTTCTATTGAGACGAAGTAGATAAAAAAGAGTGAAAGAGAGAGAAGAATCAGTCCAGGTTTCTGTTTTTTTATTAGAAAGAGTAAAAGCGAGAGGAAAAGGAGGAGGACGAAGAGACCGGGAGGAACCAGAAATACCCCTAAAGTTTTTGAGAGGATAAAAAGCATCTTTTATCGGTCTGCCTCTACCGTAACGTTTTCGGGCTTTATCTTTGCAAACCGTCTCTTTCCAACCTGAAGAATAACTTCACCTTTTAGAACGTCTATCTTAATCTGGTCGTCTAAAACTTTCTCTCCGTTTACCCTTACTCCTCCTCCTTTTATTTGACGCCTGCCTTCGCTCGTTGATTTTACAAGGCCTGCCTCTTTTAAAAGGCGGGGAAGCCACACAGGGTTTTCGGGAACTTTTACCTTTGGTTCAGGGATGTTCTCAGGGAGCTCCCTCCTTGAAAATACCCTCTCAAAGTGCTCCCTGGCCTTTTTTGCAGCCTCCTCTCCGTGGAACGTTCTGACTATTGTTTCTGCAAGTCTTTTCTTCGCCTCCATCGGGTGGAGTCGCCCCTCTTTAACGGCCTTCTCCATCTCTTCAATTTCTTCTTCTGGAACCCTCGTAACCAGCCTGTAGTAGCGCCACATCAGTTCGTCTGAAATCCTCATAACCTTTCCGAACTGCTCCTCTGGAGGCTCTAAAATCCTGATGTAATTTCCTAAAGACTTACTCATCTTCTGAACACCGTCTAAGCCCTCTAAGATGGGCATCATTATGCAAACCTGTTCCTCCTGTCCGAACTCTCTCTGAAGGTGCCTTCCAACGAGGAGGTTAAACTTCTGGTCTGTTCCGCCGAGCTCAACGTCTGCCTTAAGCTCAACAGAATCGTAACCTTGAAGGAGTGGGTAGATGAACTCGTGGATATGGATGGGTCTTCCCTCTCTGAACCGTTTTGAGAAGTCGTCTCTTTCAAGCATTCTGGCAACGGTGTATTTAGATGTAAGTTTTATCAGGTCTGCAGCCGTCATAGAGCCGAGCCACTCGCTGTTGAAAACGACAACCGTTTTTTCAGGGTCTAAAATCTTGAAAACCTGCTGGGCGTAGGTTTCTGCGTTTTTTAAAACTTGCTCCCTTGTAAGGGGAGGCCTTGTCTCGTTCTTCCCGGTTGGGTCTCCTATCATCGCCGTAAAGTCGCCTATGAGGAAGTAGACCTCATGGCCAAGTTCCTGAAAGTCCCTCAGCTTCCACAGAAGAACCGTGTGGCCTAAATGGAGGTCTGGAGCTGTCGGGTCAAACCCCGCCTTTACCCTCAGTTTCCCTCCGCTTTTAAGCTTCTCTAAGAGTTCTTCCTCGTTTATTATCTCAGCAGTTCCTCTCTTTATTACCTTCAGCTGCTCTTCCGGTCTCATTTTCTTCTTCTCCGTCAAGGTTTATCTCCATTGCTGTTTCATCGCAGTTTGGAAATTTAACACAGTTTATGCAGTCCCTCCAGATTTTGTGGGGAAGGAGCTCCTTATCTATAACCCTGAAACCCATTTTCCTGAAAAACTCAACCTGATAGGTAAGGGTGAAAACTCTGTTTATTCCAAGCTCCTGGGCTTCTTTAAGGGCTGTTCTGACGAGGGAACTCCCTATCCCTCTACCTGTGTGCTTCTGAGAAACGGCTAATGATCTTACCTCTGCGAGGTTCTCCCAGAAAACGGTGAGAGCGCAGGTTCCGAGTATTTTTCCGTCTTCTTCGTAAACCCAGAAGTCTCTGATATTTTCATAAATACTGTGTATCGTTCTGGGGAGCATAAGTCCTAACTTGGCATATTCGTTTATTAAAAATTGAATGCTCTCAGCATCTTTTATCTTTGCCTTCCTTATCTTCCCCTTCAATTAGCTCTCTCCCATTCTCAGAACTTTGACGGGGTCTGTCTTTGCAGCCTTTAGAGCAGGATAGATAGTTGCTGCAACACTTATCAGTATAGCAGCAACAGCAGCAACTATACAGTCTAAAACATGAAGTTTAAAGGGTAGGTGGTCTATGTAGTAAACGTCTGGGGGAAGAGGAATTAATTTAAATTTCTCTCCCAGCAGCGAAACGGAAATTCCTATGGCTTCGCCAATGGCCGTTCCTATTAAACCGATCAGGAATCCCTGAAATATGAATACCTTTAGTATAAATCGGTTAAAAGCTCCTACCGTTTTCAGTATTGCAATTTCCCTTGCCCTTGAGTTTACGTTCATCATTAGGAGGCTTGAGATGTTAAACGAGGCGACTATAACGATAAGAGTTAAAATGAGGAACATTGCAAGTTTCTCAAGTTTCAGTGCTGAAAAGAGGCTTTTGTTTAGAGATATCCAGTCTTCGGCTGTGTACTCCTTCCCTAAAGTTTTCTCAATTTCTCTTTCAACAGTTCTCACATTTTCCAATTTATCAACATTTACCATTATTCCCGTTGCAACGTCTCCGAATCCAAAGTCCTTCTGAACGGTTTTAAAGTGAGCAAGTATGAGGGAGGAGTCAAACTGATACATTCCCACTTCAAAAATTCCAACAACTGTGTAAGTGGCCGTTCTGGGAATTATTCCAAAGGGAGTTCTTCTTCCTAAAGGAGAGATGAGTTTTATTTTATCTCCTAAAGTAACTCCGAGGGTGTCTGCAAGCTGGTTTCCAATTACAATGCCTTTAGGGTTTCTCTTAAAAAGTTCCCAGTCTCCAAGTGTGAGATGTTTCGGTATTGAGGTTACTTTCGGCTCTTTCTCTGTAATGCAGCCTCTGAGAGCTCCGCTTGAAGCGGAGGTAACGGAACTGCTTGCTGCCATTACCGGAACGTAGAGGAAAGGTTCCGTTCCCACAACGTGTTTCAGCTCAGAGATTTTCCTCTCGGCATAGTCGTAGCGGTAGAAAGGCTTTCCATCTCTCCTCATAACGATTATGTCGGCGTTTGCAGAGAGGAGCCTCTCTTTTATGGCGTCCTGAAATCCTGTCATTACCGAGTTGACTATTATGAGGGCAGCAACTCCAACAACCACCCCCAGAACGGCAATGAGAAAGGCAAAGGAGAGATAGCCCTTACGGAAGCTTAAACCCCTAAGGGCTAACCACCTTAAAAGAGGGTTCATTCTTCCTTCTTCTCCGGTTCAACTTCGCAGATCTCTTCGCCGCACCTCTTCTCAGGGCGGAGCTGAGGGAAGAGTAGAACCTCTCTGATTGAGTCTTTATCTGTAAAGAGCATTACTAACCTGTCTATTCCGATTCCCTCACCGGCTGTAGGAGGCATTCCGTATTCAAGGGCGGTTATGAAGTCGGCGTCGTATTCCATCGCCTCTTCGTCTCCCTTTGCCTTCTCCTCAAGCTGCTGTTTGAACCTCTCTTTCTGTTCTTTTGGGTTGTTGAGCTCGGTATAAGCGTTTGCAATCTCCCTTCCAAAGATAAAGAGCTCAAACCTCTCAACAAGTTCCGGATTTCCTCTCTTCTCCTTTGCAAGTGGGGAAATGGCCTTTGGGAAGTCTACAACAAAGGTTGGCTGGATGAGCTCAGGCTCAACCAGGGCTTCAAAGAGCTCCTGGACTCTCTTGAAGTGGGAAAGCTCCTCAGCCCTCTCTATACCTACCTCCTTTGCCTTTGCAAGGACTTTTTCCTCGTCGTGGAGGAGCTCCTCTTCGGTAAGACCGGTTTTTTTGGAGAGCTCTCCAAGGTATGAGATCCTCCTGAAGGGCCTCTCAAACGAAATTTTCGTTCCCTGATACTCTATCTCACGAACGCCCTTTCCGAATATCTCGTCTAAGAGGAACTCAAAGAGCTCTTCTGTCATCTCCATAAGGTCGTTGTAGTCGGCGTAGGCCATGTACCACTCAATCATTGTGAACTCGGGGTTGTGGCGGGTTGAGATCCCCTCGTTCCTGAAGTTCTTTCCAAGCTCGTAAACCCTCTCAAAACCGCCAACCAATAACCTCTTCAGGTAGAGCTCCGGCGCAATCCTCAGGTAAACGTCTATGTCTAAGGCGTTGTAGTGGGTGATGAACGGCCTTGCGGCGGCTCCAGAGGCTATGGGCTGCAGAATAGGAGTTTCAACTTCAATAAAACCTCTGCTGTCTAAGAATTCCCTTATCTTCTTGATTACTTTCGTTCTGGTCTTGAAAATTTCCCTAACTTCCGGGTTAACGATTAAATCCAGATACCTCTGGCGGTAGCGCTTTTCGGTGTCTTTTAAGCCGTGCCACTTTTCTGGAAGAGGCCTTAAAGACTTTGTAAGTGGAACAAGCTCCTTAACCTCTAAAGTGAGCTCTCCGGTTTTCGTTCTAAATAGTGTTCCCTTAACTCCGACAATGTCTCCGATGTCTATCAGTTTTTTGAAAACTTTGTTGTAGAAGTCTGCCCCAACTGTATCTCTTCTTATGTAGCACTGAATTTTTCCAGATTCATCCTGAATGTGGAAGAAGGCGGCCTTACCCATTATCCTCATAGACATGATACGGCCGGCCAGTGAGAACTCTTCTTTGGGGAGCTCCTCCCTTTCCCTCTCCTCTTCGCTTTTCACTCTTCCGAACTTTTCAAGGAGTTCCCCGGCCTTAGCGTTAACCTCAAATCTGTATGCGTAGGGTTCGTATCCAAGCTCCTTTAACTTCTCAACCTTTTCTTTTCTCTGCTCTAAAATCCTCTCTTCAGCCATACCTCTCTCCTTGTAGCGAAAATAAACCTGAAAATTTTAATACTTGGGTTTTGTATAATCCAAAAGGACTAAAAAGAAAACACTCCTCAACAGAGGCTTGGAATTGATAGTAAAACTGCTGGAAGCCGTTGGCAACGCCGTCCTCTCATTCCTCGAGTTCTGGGGAAGATGGTTTCTCCTCTCTGTGAAAGCTGTTTCCCTTGCACTGCGTAAGCCCTTCAGAATCAACAGATACTTCTACTACCTTGCAGACATTGGAGCGAACTCCCTTCCGGTTGTGGGAATTACCTCCCTCTTTACCGGTGGGGTTATTGCCCTTGAAACCTACAATGCCTTCCACAGGTTCAACGCCGAGTATATGATAGGCGCAGTTGTTGCAATTTCAATGGCAAGGGAGCTGGCACCGGTTCTTTCTGCACTCCTTGTAACTGCCCGTTCAGGCTCGGCAATGGCCGCAGAGATTGGAACCATGAGGGTAACTGAGCAGATAGACGCCTTAGAAATGATGGCTGTTAACCCGGTTAAGTTCCTGATAACTCCCAGAATCTACACGTCAATCATCTCTTTAGTTCTCCTTACGATAATTGCCGACATAATAGGCTACATAGGCGGGTATTTGGTGAGCGTTTACCTCTTTGGAGTTAATAAGATTCTCTTTATCCGATACACACAGAACCTTGCAGAGATGGACGACGTCTATCACGGCCTCATAAAGGCGGCGGTTTTCGGGTTTCTCCTTTCAACAATCAGCTGCCTCTACGGTTACTACACAAGGGGCGGAGCAAAGGGAGTTGGAGAATCAACCACCAAGGCTGTCGTAACCTCATCAATGTCCATTCTCATATTTGATTACCTGATTACATACATTTTGAGGCTCTTTAACCTATGAGAGAGAAAGCGATTGTTGTTGAGAACCTGAAAAAGCGATTTGGAAACAAGGTTGTTCACAACGGGGTCTCCTTTACCGTTTACGACGGGGAGATTTTCGTCATTATGGGACCCTCTGGAACGGGAAAGAGTGTTCTACTGAAACAGATTGCAAGGCTTATAGAACCCGACGAGGGAAAGATTTTCGTTTATGGAATGGACGTTCTCAACCTTAAAGACGAAGAACTTGAAACTTTCAGGGAAACTCTCACCTACGTATTTCAGAGCGGAGCTCTCTTTGACTCCTACCCGGTCTGGTATAACGTGGCCTTCTACCTGATTGAGAAGAAGGGGGTAAAGGAGAAGGTTGCAAGGGAAAAGGCCAGCTACTACCTCTCCCTTTTAGGGCTTTCTGGAACAGAAGACCTATATCCATCGGAGCTCTCCGGTGGTATGAGGAAGAGGGTTGCAGTGGCGAGAGCTCTCTGTATGAACCCCAGGTGCATCCTTTTCGATGAACCAACAAGCGGCTTAGACCCGGTTATGACTGCCGTTTTAGACAGGCTTATAATCAGGCTCAGGAGAGAGTTTAAGAAAACCTGCGTTGTTGTAAGTCACGACGTTAACAGCGCATTTAGAATAGCAGATAGAATTGCAATACTGTTCAACGGGAAAATCGTTGAGATAGGGACTCCGGAAGAGATAAGAGAAAGCGCAAACCCGGTAGTTAAACAGTTCATCAACGGAGAGCCAGAAGGACCAATAACAGAAATGTGGGAGCGGGAAGATGGGTAAACTCTCCCTCGAAGCAAAAGTTGGGGCATTTGTAGTAGCAGGCCTTATAGGTCTTGGGGTTATAGCAACAACACTGGAGCCCCTGAAGTTTCAAAGAGGGAAAACCTCTCAGGTATATACGATCTACTTTAAAAACGCTGCCGGTCTTGAGAAAGATGCCCCGGTCAGGGTTGCCGGCGTTACGGTTGGCAAAGTCCTCAGTGTAGGAGTTGAGAACGGTAAAGCTAAAGTGGAAATAGCTTTTACAAAACCGGTCAAACTATACAGAAATACCGTTGTGAAAATAGAAACAATGGGATTAATGGGGGAGAAATACGTTGAAATAGATCCAGGACATCCACCAGCCCCTATTCTCCCTCCTGGCTCAGGGATAGGAAACACTCAGGTTCCTGCATCTATGGATGAGGTAATGTCTTCCCTTAACCAGCTACTTACAAAATTTAACCAGGCTGTTACAACCCCCGACGGTAAAAACAGACTTGCAATTATTATGGATAGAGTTACGGAGTTGACAGAGAATGTTAATAGAGTGGTAAGTAATCTTAATTCTGTAGTAGCAGAAAACAGACAGACCGTAAAACAGGTTCTTGAAAACGCTCTAGCTCTGTCTGAAATGCTGAAAGAGGATCTGCCACAGATAATGGACAACATTAACACTCTGACAACACAGCTTTCTGAAATGACTCTCGAAAACAGACAGGATATAAGGCAAATAGTTACAAACCTTAAACTGGCCAGTCAAAAGGCTCCTCAGATAGCCCAGAATATAGACAGACTGACTCAGAAACTTCAGCAGCTTCTGAACGATGAAGACACAGAAAACATAAAGAAAACAATAGCCAATATAAAAGAAACAACAAAAGAGTTAAAGGAAATTCTTGCCAAAGTTAACGAGGGTAAGGGAACGATCGGTAAACTGTTTAATGACGATAAGCTCTATCAGAACCTTTCTAAAACCACAGAAACCCTTGGTAAGCTTGCTGAGAAAGTTGAGAAAACAGAAACATTTATAGGTTTCAGAGGAGATGTTAACACCAGAACTGGTGAAGGTCGGGGAGTTTTTACATTCAAAATCGTTCCTTCAAAAGATCACTACTACCTCTTAGAAGTTGTTGGAGACTCTCAAGGAAAGGTAGAGAGGAAAAAATATTACGTAACTTCAGGTTCTTCTTCCCGGTGGCAGGAGGAAATTGAGACCAACTACAGGACGGAGTTTACTCTTCAGTATGCCAAGGTCTTTGACGATAAGTGGATTCATCCCGGTTCAAAAATCGTCCTGAGGGGCGGTTTAAAAGAAAGCACTGGGGGGTTCGGTTTAGACTACATCTACAGCCCAAAGCTTGTCTTTACCTCTGACCTGTGGGATACCGGAAGAAAAGACTCAGACGGAGATGATATACCTCCACACCTGAGAATTGGGGCTAAATACTTCTTTAAAAAGAACTGGTTTGTTTACGGAGGTGGAGACGAGCTCCTCTACCACAAGTGGCGTGGTGCGTACCTTGGGTTTGGCGTTCTCTTTGGTGATGAGGACATTAAATACCTCTTAGGTTCAATGCCCGGGGGTATAAAGTGATAGCCGTTGTAGACTACGGAATGGGGAACCTGAGAAGCGTGAGCAAGGCAATAGAGCACGTTGGTGCAGACGTTAAAGTAACGAGGAACCCTCAAGACCTAAAAGACGCTAAAGGAATTGTTCTTCCTGGAGTTGGAGCCTTTAAAGACGCAGTAAGGAATCTAAAAGAGTTCGGCCTCTGGGAAGTTATTATCAGGGAAGTTGAAAAGGGAAAGCCGTTTTTAGGTATCTGTTTAGGCCTACAGCTCCTCTTTGAGAAGAGCTACGAGTTTGGAGAGACGGAAGGTTTCGGTTTTATAGAGGGAGAGGTTGTAAAGTTTGAACTTTCCAAAGATTTCAAGATTCCCCACATGGGCTGGAATCAGGTTTATAAGAAAAAGGAGTCGGAGCTCCTCAAGAACATAAAAGAGGGAGAGTTCTTCTACTTCGTCCACTCTTACTACGTAAAGCCAAAGAATAAAAACGTTGTTCTAACAGAAACGGACTACGGTATCTACTTCACCTCGGCCGTTGAAAAGGAGAACATCTTTGCCACCCAGTTCCACCCGGAGAAGAGCCAGAAGGCTGGTCAGAAACTCCTTAAGAATTTCGTTAGTATAGTAGAGAGGGCTTAGCAGAGTTATAGAAGTATAGCTTGCTGAATACTCTGCAGGAGCACGTTTGATATACTCTCCCTGATATTGGGAGGGATTTTGAGGTTTAGAGTTCTCTTTGAAACGTCTAAACTACCTGTTATCTATAGACACAGGGTAATATCACTAATTAAAGAAGCCCTTAAAAGGTCTGACCCTGAGCTCAAAACCGAATTCTGCGACAGAACAACGCCAAAACCCTTTACTTTCAACGTTTCTCTTCCTCAGAACTATAAAATGGTAAAAGAATTTTATCTTTCATTGCTTACGAGCTGGGAAATGAACTTCTGAACACTCCAGGAACTTTTTATGGAAGATTAATTCCTCAGTTTGAGCTTTTCTTTCATAATACGCAGCCATAAGGTAAAGAATACCCCAAACAGGCCATAAAGCTATACATAAAATAGCAAATAAAAGGGAAATGCCAATTAAGAAAATAGAGATGAAAATTACTACTTCAGCAGCTAAATCAAGTAAGCTCAATTTTTGGTTCCAAAATAATTCAGGCAATTTTATTCAAGTATAGCAAATCAGAACAAGTAAGTAATGTATGCTACTCATTTCTAAGGTAGATAACTGAGCCTTTTCTTCAGATATTTGCGGTTGCTCTTTAATATTACGTTACTACGCTTGCCTTTTAGTTGGATCATAGAGGAAATTAACTGAGATATCAAGAAAAGAAAGATTCAAAAGGAAGGAAGAAAATCAATAGGAAAAGAAACAAGGCGATAAGAACGTTCAACTTTTGACCTCAGACAAAGGGCGGGAGCTCCCGCCCTTTAACCTAAAGAATTAATAAACTGTTATCTCTCCGTTTACCAGTTTCTTCCAGATGTCTTTCATTTCAGAGAGCTTCTCGTTGACGATAACTTCAACCTTTGGCTGGAAGGCTTCTGTTGGCTGGGAGCTCCTCACCTTTACGTCAACGGCCAGCGGTTGGTTAACGGGCTTCCCTATCTGGCTAACCATGTAAACGTAGGCCTCTTCAATCTCCGGAATCTCTTTAACAACTTCCCTTGCTATCTCGTTGGCAGTTATGTTGTAGAGTTTTCCAACGTGGGTTATGGGGTTCTTGCCGGCTGCAGCCTCAAGACTCATCGGCCTGTATGGAGTGATGAGGCCGTTAACCCTGTTTCCTCTTCCAACCTCCCCGTCGTCTCCTGCTTCTGCAGAGGTTCCTGTAACTGTTATGTAGACGTTTGCGTTCTCTACGTCGTCACCAGTGTTTATGTCAACCTCAACTTCCCTTGTTGTGAACCTCTTTGCAACGTCTAAAGCAGTTCTCTTTACGTTTTCTTTTTTCTCCACGTAGTCGTCAACGTCTTTCACGAATCTGTCAACAAAGGCGCAGGCGATTGTTATCTTTATCTTCTCTCCAAGTCTAACGCCCATTACCTTAATGTCCTCGCCAACTTCAGGGTGAACTTTCTTGAACTCTTTATCGTTGAGCTTCTTCTCAACGTGGTAGACAACGTTTTCAAGGTCGTCAAAGGGAGCGTAGCCAACGCCGAAAGAGGTATCGTTTGAAAGTGGAAGTCCCTCTTTCAGCTGGCGCATGTATATGTCAACAAGGTCAACAGATCCCGGCCTTATGTAGGTGTGAATCCTCACGTGTTTTTCAGGGTCTATGGCGTGAATGTTCTCCTTAAGCCACTCCTTTGCGCTCTCAACTGCCAGCTCATCTACGGGAACTTTTACTCCCTTATACTCCTTAATTGCCCTACCTGAGAGGAATATTTCTATAGGCTCTTTTATCTCTCCTCCGCCAAACTTTGGAAGGGCGCTGCCGCCAACTAAGAGGTTTTTATCAACGTTGTGGTGGAGAACAAAGCCGAACTTGTCGTAGTAGAACTTGCAGAGCTCTGCAGAGAGCTTCTCCGCAAGGGCGTCGCAGATCGTATCCGGGTGTCCCAGCCCTTTTCTTTCAACGATTTCAATCTCCTGCTGGTTTACAGGCTGGGTGTCAAGTGGAGTTACTCTAACGTTCATTTAACTGCCTCCCGTATCGGTTGTTTAGGTGAGGGAAATATACCAACTTTTAAGTGGCCGATAAAAGTTTATCAGCTTTTTCAATAACTATTTCCGGCTTAAGGTCAGCCATACATCTGAAGTGTTTTTCTGGGCAGCTCTTTTTGCCGTGAAGGCCACAGGGACGGCACTTTAAACCCTGAAGCTCAACGATTTCTCCCTTACCGTAGGGGAAGAAGCCGAACTCTGGAACTGTTGTTCCGTAGATTTCAACAACGGGAGTTTTTACAGAGACTGCAACGTGGACGGGAGATGAGTCGTTTGAGATTACAAGCTCTGCTCCTTTTATAACTGAAAAGAACTCCCTTAAACCGGTTTTTCCGCAGAGGTTCTTTGCAGCTTTCCCTGAAGTTTCCCAGGCCTTTTGGCAGTAAGGGAAGTCCGACTTTGAGCCAACTATAACAGTTTCGTAGCCCTTACTTGAGTAGTGTTTTATCACCTCTCCGTAGTATTCGGGGAGCCAGGCCTTTGTAGGCCACACAGAGCCAGGGGCAAATACGATGTAAGGTTTTCTCAGGCCAAACTTCTGCAAAGTAGACTCCACCTCTTCCGGTTTTAAGAGGAGCTCCGGCTCCCTGTCGTAAACAACGTTGAATTCCTTATCTAAAGGTTTCAGGAGAGAGAGGTTCCTCTCAACTTCGTGGAGCCCTTTTTCAAAGCGGTGGGGAACAACATCTGTGTACAGGAAGGAAAAACCTGCCCTGTCAAAACCGATTCTCTTTGGAACTTTTGAGAGGAAGAGGGTTATTGAGGTCCTGTGGGAGCGGTGGGGAGATATGGCAACGTCAAATGAGTATTCCCTTAAGAGCTTTGATAGGGAAAAGGGTGAGGGCTTTGAAACGGGAATCGGTTTTATGAAATTAAAGCCTTTGAAAACTTCCTCAAAACCTCTCCTTAGAACCAGATGGACTTCGCAGTTGAAGGTTTTGTGAATGGACTTAAGGAGCGGGGAAGTGAGGATAAGGTCTCCTAAGAAAGCCGTTTGATAGACGAGGATTTTCAACTCTCTCCCTAAATCCAGTTTTTCCGCCTGAAGTAGTATAGAAGCCCTAAGCTGAGAAAGAGCATGAAGAAAGATATGACGAGTATACCGTAGGGTTTTGAGGCCAGCGGAAGGTTCTCAACGTTCATTCCGTAGTAAGAGGAGATGAACATAATGGGCTCAAGGACGGCAACGAAAATTGTTAGAGTTTTCATTATGTCGTTAAGCTTGAAGTTAACAAGTGAAGAGAAGACGTTTAAAACGTTCTGGATGAACTCGTGTAAGGTCTCTGCCCTATCGTAGAGGATGCTAATCTCGTCTAAAAGGTCTCTGAAGTAGTGGATGTTCTCGGGGTTTGCAAACCTGCCGGAAAAGGACATGGCAAACTTGTAGGCGTCTCTAATCTGCTTGAGAGCTCTCCTTAAGGTGAGTATTTCGTAGGAGAGGTCTGAGATGTCTTCAAGGAGCTCCGGACTCTGCTCCTTAAAGACTTTTGCCTCTATTTCGTCTGCCTGGTCTTCCAAAAGGTCTGTAACGTATTTGAACTTATCGGTTATGAGGGATGAGATTATCCAGACTATCTTCTCAACGCCCTCTCCAAAGGGCTCCTCCTCAAGCATCAGCTCTTTTTTGGCCTCTTCAAAGAGGCGCCTGCTTCCAACTGTTAAAACGAAATCCTTTCCCCAGAAGAGGCAGAGCTTCTTCTGACGGCTTATCCCGCCGTCAAAGTAGATGAGGAGCATAAAGAGGTAGTTCTCAAAGTGCTCCGCCTTTGAGCGGGCTTCAGATTTACAGTCTTCAATTGAGAGCTCGTTTATATCAAACTCCTCTGAGAGGAGCTCCTCAACTGCCTCATCTAAACGCCTGAAGTGTATCCACAGGGGTTTCTTCTTCAGAATGCTCCTGTTCTCAATGAGGGACGAAACGGGAGTTGTTACCGTTGTTAGCGTTTCCCCCGATGGAACAACTATCCAGGCAACGTTTTCCATTAATACTTCCTGTCAAAGAATATGTTTTTCCCGGAAACTGAAAGGGGTATTCCGTAGCCGAGTTTTATTTTACCCGGAACAAAACCGCCAACAATAGCAACCTTTCCGAAGGAGAACATAATTCTGTTGTCCATGTTGTTTTCTGAGGCAAGTTTCACTGCTGAACCTATTGCTATCCCTAAATCTCCAACGGCATAAGCACAGTAGGCTCCAGCGGCCATAGACTTTTCGCAGTTCTCAAACCCACAGAAACCACAGAAAGGGACACCTCTGGGCTTAACCTCCGTTCCTATGAAAACTACTAAAAGGGAATCTCTGACGTTCTTTGCATCTCTAACGAAAAAGGCAAGGTTTTTCTCTTTTCCTATCTTCTCCATAAGGTCGGCTACGGCGTCCTTTTCCTCTCCCTCAAAGATTTTAGTGTAGAGAAGGTTTACCCCCTTTCCCTTTGGAGCTGTTATTGCGCTACAGCACATAAGCTCTGCAACGGTTTTTACTGCGCTGTAGTAGGGAAAGTCCATCACTCCTCCAGAGCTCCCTCAAGCTCCTTTATTGCCTTTTCAGGGTCTAACCTGTGGGCTCTGAAAACCTCTTCAAGGGTTTCGTCTTTAAAGCCCTCGCAGTAGATACACTCCTCAACGAGCTCGTAGAGTTTCTCTTTCAGCTGGGGGAACTTCTCTAAACACTCCCTTAAGGTCATCTGAAGGTTTGGCTTTTCCAAGTCTCCTCCTTAAACGGTGGTAGTGGGGGGAGCTCCCCCCCGAAAACTACATTGTAAGGTCTAAGATTCTTCCAGCCCTCTCAATGTCTTCACTTGAAGGCTGCCTGCAGGCCGGGTCAACCTCTTTCATAATCCTTGCAAGGATATAGAGGAGAGCTCCGACGATTTCAGGGAGTTTTTTCTCAAGCTCCGCCTCTAACGGATACTTGAGGGGCGGCTTTGTTGCCAGGAAGTCAAGGACGTCTTGAAGAGAAAGTTCTTCTTCAAGCTCTCTAAACTTCTGCATAGACTCCAAAAAGCCCTTTGTAAGAGGAACGTCACACTCCCAGATAACTTCCCTGCTGTTGAACTTTGCGTTCCTCTCCCCTATCAGGAGAAGGTCGTAGAGCTTCTTCTCTACGATGTCCGTAATCTCCTTGGCCTTGTTCTTGTCAATGTCAAGGCCGGCTGCTTTCCTCATAAGGGCTTCAAGCTTTGCAAATCCTACTACTGCCATTTCTCCCTCCTGCACGTTTTTTCTCGTGCCAAATTTAAGTTTGTGGGCTGTTAAATTCAACGTATAATACGTTAACACAACAGTTTCGGGGAGTCTTTAATGGACAGAAAGGTTATAGAACAGCACGTTACGTGGGAAGAGTACCAGAAAATAGTGGAGCTCCTTGGAAGGGAGCCTAACTTAGTTGAGCTTGGAATCTTCTCTGCAATGTGGTCTGAACACTGCTCCTACAAGTCTTCAAGACCTCACCTTAAGAAGTTCCCTACAGAGGCTCCCTGGGTCGTTCAGGGGCCGGGAGAGAACGCAGGAATAATAATGGTAGATGAGGAAACAGAAACCTGCGTTGCTTTTAAGGTTGAGTCCCACAACCACCCATCCTACATAGAGCCCTTTAACGGAGCGGCAACAGGAGTGGGTGGAATTCTAAGGGACGTTTTTACAATGGGAGCAAGGCCGATTGCCTGTATGGACTCACTGAGGTTCGGGGAGCTCCACGACCCCAAAATGAGATACGTAACAAAGGGAGTTGTTTCTGGAATTAGCCACTACGGGAACTGTGTGGGAGTCCCAACGGTAGGCGGAGAGGTCTACTTTGACTCCTGCTACCAGACAAACCCCCTTGTAAACGCCTTTGCCTTAGGAGTTGTAAAGAAGGACAAGATCTTCTACGCAAGGGCTGCAGGGGTTGGGAACCCGGTTATTTACGTTGGGGCAAAAACGGGAAGGGACGGAATCCACGGTGCAACAATGGCCTCTGAGGAGTTTTCATCTGAGGAGGAGGTTGAGAAGAAGGTAAACGTTCAGGTTGGCGACCCGTTCATGGAGAAGCTCCTCATAGAGGCCTGTCTGGAAGCGATGGAGAAGGAGGGAATTGTCGCCATTCAGGATATGGGAGCTGCCGGCTTAACCTCATCTTCCGTTGAGATGGCTTCCCGCGGGGGAGTTGGAGTTGTCCTTTACTTAGATAAGGTTCCCACAAGGGAAGAGGGGATGACCCCCTACGAGATTATGCTCTCCGAGTCTCAGGAGAGGATGCTGGTTGTGTGTGAAAAGGGTAAAGAAGAGGAAATAATGGATGTTTTCAGGAAGTGGGGGCTTGACGCAACGGTGATTGGTGAGGTTATTGAGGAGCCGGTTCTAAAACTTTTCTGGCACGGTGAAGTTGTGGCGGAGCTCCCCATAAAAGCCCTCACAGACGAAGCCCCCGTCTACTACAGACCGTTTAAAGTTCCCAAATACATCTTAGAGAACAGGAAATACGACCAGAACACACTTCCTGAACCTGAAGACTACAACGAAGTTGTCAGAAAACTCCTCTCCTCTCCAACAATCGCCAGCAAGCGATGGATATGGGAGCAATACGACCACATGGTTCAGATAAACACTGTAGTTTACCCCGGCTCAGACGCAGCGGTTTTAAGGGTTAAGGGAACGGAGAAAGGAATTGCCATAAGCAGCGACTGTAACTCCCGTTACTGCTACCTGAACCCCTACGAGGGTGGAAAGATAGCCGTTGCAGAGGCTTCAAGGAACGTTGCCTGCTCCGGAGCCGTTCCAAGGGCAATAACAGACTGTTTAAACTTTGGAAGCCCGGAAGACCCGGAGATAATGTGGCAGTTTGTTAAGGCAACAGACGGAATGGCAGACGCCTGCAAAGTCCTTGAAACTCCCGTAGTCAGCGGAAACGTGAGCTTCTACAACGAGACAAAGACAGACGAGGGCAAGAGGGCTGTTTTCCCAACTCCAACAGTTGTCTGCGTTGGTGTTCTTGAAGACGTTGAGAAGAGAATGACCTCTTACTTTAAAGATGAAGGAGATGTAATCATTCTTTTAGGTGAGAACACCGGAAACATCTCAGGCTCAGAGTATCAGAAGCTCCAGATAGGAGAGTTTAGGGGAACTGGGCAAACAGTTGACTTAAGGTTTGAAAAAACACTTCAGGAAGCGATTGTTGAGGCGATACAGAAGGGCTTAATCAAGCACGCCCACGATGTTTCTGAGGGAGGGCTGGCGGTCAACCTATTTGAGTCCTCATTTGAAAAGGAGTTAGGATTTGAGGTTGAGCTTGACGATAACATAAGGAGCGATTTTCTACTCTTTGGAGAAGACCAGAGCCGGATTGTTATCTCTGTTTCTCCCGAAAAAGTTAAAGAGGTTCTGGATTTCTTTGAGAAAAGAACAGTTCCTGCAAAGGTTATAGGAACAGTTAGAGGAGACAGGGGAGTTATCAAACACAGAGGGAAAGAGCTCGTTAACATCCCTGTTGAAGAGGCAAAAGAGATCTACGAAACGGCTTTAGAGAAGGAGCTTGGACTACAGGGTTAACTCTCCTTTTGAGAAACTTCAGCTCATCTACAAGGTTGGCCGGTTTTCCTTTTCCGCCGGCCTCCTGGTTCTTTTACTCTCTATCTACTCCATAAACAGAAACATAATAGATAAATTCTCTCTTATGGTTCTTGCTGTTTATACAGTTGTAAGTGCTGTCCTCTTTATTACTGGAAAAAGAGCTCTCCTGTTTGAATTTCTCCTTGATGAACTTTTCCTTTTTCTTCTGGTTCTGAAAGGGGCGTTTTCGTATGGCTTTTTCTCACTGTTTCTTCTCTTTCCTATTTTATTCTCGGCCATGTTTCTTAACACTCTCCAGAGCTATGCTGCCCTTTTTGTTGCCTTTTCTCTCCAAATTGCCTACTTCCTGATAACGGCAAAAGGGTTCCAGCTGGAGTCTCTTATCCAGTTTTTCCTCAATGGAGTGGCTCTTGTCCTTATGACAGTTCTCGGTCAGAAGATTAAGGAGAAATTGGAGAATCAGAGCAGATACATTTCCGAACTTGAGAAACTGCGGGAAGAGACGGCATTTTACAAGAGGCTCTACGAGATAAGCGCAAACCTCGCCCACGAGCTGAAGAACCCGCTGGCGTCGATAAAGGGAGCTGTGGAGCTCCTCTCTACCGGCCACAGAAACGAAAGGCTACTAAATATTGTTCTAAGAGAAACTGAGAGGCTCGATTCCATCATTAAAGACTTCCTGAACCTTGCAAAGCCAATACCTGCCAAGAAGGAACTGCTAAAGGTTAAAGAGGTTATTGATGAGGTATGTAGCCGGCTAAACGAAGGAAAGGAGTGCACTGTTGAAGGGGATGAAGTAGAGATAGCCGTTGAGCCGAAAACGTTCTACTCAGCCCTTGACAACCTCATAAGGAATGCCTTCTACTGGGCAAGGAGCAGGGTTAAAATAACCGTAAATGAGAAGAACGGCTGGGTTGAGATAACCGTTGAGGACGATGGCCCCGGAATTCCCGAAGAAGAGTGGGACAGGGTTTTTGAGCCATTCTTCTCAAAAAGGAAGGAAGGTTCTGGCCTTGGGCTTTCCGTTGTAAAGAAGTTTGCCGTTGAACACGGAGGGTTTGTTTTCGTAAAGAAGAGCTCCTTAGGGGGTGCCGCATTTACTCTCAGACTGCCAAAGGAGTCAGAAAATGAAAGCTTTCGTTTTAGAGGATGAGAAATCACTGAGGGAGATACTTTCCATTATTCTCTCTGAGTTCGGATACGAAATAGACGAAGCGGAAACCTTAAAAGAAGGAGTTGAAAAGGTAGAGGAGAACCACTACGACCTGATACTTGCAGACCTCAGGCTTCCAGACGGTTCAGGAATGGAGCTTGTCAGAAAGGTAAAGAGGGAAAAGCCAGAGACAGAAGTCATAATTATTACTGCCTTTGCTTCAACAGAGACCATAAAAGAGGCTTTTGAGCTTGGAGTTTACGACTACGTTGAGAAACCTTTTAAGTTAGAAGATCTGAAACTGATTCTGAGGAACGTAACCGATAAGATCGGGCTTAAAAAAAGAGGTTCTGATGAGGAGATACCTGAAATTGTTGGAAGGTCTAAGGCGGTTGAAAAGCTGAAGGAAACTATAAAGAAAATCGCTCCATACGACGTAAATGTTCTCATACTAGGGGAGAGCGGTAGCGGAAAGGAACTTGTTGCAAAAGCGATCCACTCTCTAAGCTCACGGAAAAGCAAAGAGTTTGTAGCAATAAACTGCGCCGCTCTCCCGCCGGAGCTCCTTGAAAGCGAGCTCTTCGGCTACAAAAGGGGAGCCTTTACAGGAGCAGTTTCAGACAAAAAGGGACTGATTGAGAAGGCAGACGGAGGAACCCTATTTCTGGACGAGATAGGAGATATGCCCCTGTCTCTTCAGGCAAAGCTCCTGAGGTTTTTAGAGACAAAACGGTTCATCCCTTTAGGCTCAACGGAAGAGAAAGAAGTTGACGTTCGGGTTGTTGCTGCAACCAACAAAAACCTGAAGGAGGAGATAAAGAAGGGGAACTTCAGGGAAGACCTCTACTACCGGCTGGCAACAATAGTCATTGAAGTCCCTCCTCTGAGGGAGAGAAGGGAGGACATTCCTCTGCTTGTTGAGTTCTTCGCAAAGGAGTTCAGCAGGAAATACGGCAAGGAGATAAAACGAATCTCAAAGGGGTTTATCGACTACCTGATGGGGTTGCCGCTGGAGGGGAACGTGAGGGAGCTCCGCAACATCGTCGAAAGGGAGGTAATACTTTCAGACAGCGGGGTGCTGGGAGGTGGCTATTCTGTAGAGACAAATGTTTCCGACAGGTTTGTAAGCATACCTGAAGAGGGAGTAAAACTGAAGGAAATTCTTGCAGAGATAGAGAGAGAATACCTTTTTAAAGCCCTCGAAATGGCTGGAGGGAAGAAAACAAAGGCTGCTGAATTTTTAGGACTAACCCTGAGAGAGTTCAGATACAGACTGAGTAAATACTCCTCCCCAGCCGGGGAGGAGTGAGAAACTACTCCTTTGTCTCCTCTTTCTCTTCCTTTCCAGACTCTTCAGAAGTCTCTACCTCTTCAACGTCGGCAAGCTCTATGAGCCTGTCTAAAGCTTTCTGTCTGAGGATGTCCTCCCTTATCATTGGAAGAAGGTTTCTCTCCTCTAAAGACTGTCTTGCCTGAACGTAGTCTCCGCCGAAGGCTGCATCTGCAAGTTTCTGAATCTCCTTCTCAACGTCCTCGTCTGTAACCTCAATTCCCTCAAGCTCGGCTACCTTTTCAAGGAGAAGCTTTACCTTAACGGTCTTCTCGGCAGTTGGCCTTACCATCTCAACGATACCCTCAGGGTTCAGCTGACGAACGTCAACCCCTATCTGGGCAAGCCTGTTGAGTTGATTTTGAGCCTGAGCCCTTATCTCAAGGTCTAACATAGAAGGAGGAACGGGAATGTTTACCTTCTTGAGGAGCTCCTCAACTATCTGGTCTTCTACCTCTTCCTGCTCCCTTATGGTTTCTGCAGTCTCAAGGTCTTCCATTATCTTCTTCTTCATATCCTCAACGTTTTCAAAGCCAAACTTTTTGGCAAACTCGTCGTCAACTTCCGGAAGCTTCTTTTCCTTAACGGTCTTAACGGTAAACTTAACCTTTACCTTCTTACCCTTGGCCTCTCCATACTTTTCATCTTCGGGAGCGGTAAACTCAATCTCTCCCTCTTCTCCAGCCTTCTTACCGAGAACCTCCTTTTCAACTTCAGGCCAGAGCTGGTTCTGACCTAAAACAACGGAGATGGTTCCCCTGTGAACGTTCTCATCTCCCTCAACCTGGGTTTCATACTCAAGATCAACTAAATCTCCCTCTTTTGCTTCTCTATCGACCTCTTCCCAGGTTGCTGCCTGGTTTCTAAGGCCGTCTATAACCTTCTCAACGTCTTTCTCGGAGAGCTCCCTCTTAACCTTTTTAACCTTTATTCCCCTGTAGTCCTCAGGCTTGAGCTCTATCTCAGGTTTAACCTCTAACAGGAGAACTACCTTCAGCTCGTTGTTGTTGAGGTTGAGGTCGAAGGATTCAACTGCAGGGTCGCTGATGAGCTTAAGGTTTTCCTTCTCGACAACCTCTGCAAGTTTAACTGGAATGTAGCTTCTAAGGAGAGCAGACTTTATGTCGTCTGCAAAGAACTTCTTAATAACGGAAACGGGAGCTTTTCCTGGTCTAAAGCCGGGAACTTTTGCCCTCTTCCCAATCTCCTTACATACGGTCTCTACTTCTTTTTTAACCTCTTCAGGCTCTCCCTCAATTGTGAGCCTGTAAATAACGTCTCCCTGCTTCTCAATCTGGTATTTCATTCTTCCCCTCCTTTCTTCCTGACTCTTCCCATAACTTTCAGGGGCAGGCTCCACACCTTTGTAAACGCAGCACCTGCCTTATGGTCAAAAGCATCTTTAGGGCTATAAGTGGCGAGATCTTCAGAGTAGAGAGAGTTTGGAGACTTCCTGCCCACAACCTGAGCACTTCCCTTGTAGAGCTTAAACCTCACCGTTCCCGTAACCAGTTTTGCTATTTCGTTGTTGAATGCGTCTAAGGCCTCCCTCAGAGGAGTGAACCAGAGAGCTTCGTAAACGGCCTCAGCGTAAGGGTGTTTGATGTGGCTCTGCTTGTAGTGGTAGGTAAACCTGTCAAGGACTAAGCTCTCAATTTCGTCGTAAGCTCTTATTAGAAGAAGACCGGCGGGAGACTCGTAAACCTCCCTCGACTTAATGCCCACAAGTCTGTTTTCAACCATGTCTATACGGCCGTAGCCGTGCTTTCCGGCTATCTCGTTTAAGTCCCAGATGAGTTTCCAGAGCTCCCCATACCTCTTCCCGTTTATCGCAACAGGAGTTCCCTCTTCAAACTCTATCTCGACGTATTCCGGCTCATCGGGAGCTCTCTCCGGAGAAACCGTTAGAACGAAGGCATCCTCAGGGGGTTCCGTGTAAGGGTCTTCAAGTGGACCTGCCTCTATGGCAACGCCCCAAAGGTTCCTATCGTAGGAGTAGGGTTTTTCCTTTGTTGCAACTACTGGAATGCCGTGCTTCTGGGCGTATTCGATCTCCTCCTCGCGGGACTTAAACTCCCACTCTCTTACGGGGGCAAGGACTTCAATGTCTGGATCTAAAGCCCAGACGGAAGCCTCAAAGCGAACCTGGTCGTTCCCCTTACCGGTTGAGCCGTGGGCAACGTAGTCGGCTCCAACTTTGTGGGCAACCTCAACCAGTTTTTTAGCGATTAGAGGTCTTGAGAGGGCGCTGATGAGCGTGTATTTACCCTCGTAGAGAGCTCCCGCCCTCATCAATGGCATACAGTATTCCCTGGCAAACTCCTCTTTTATGTCGTCGACTATTGCTTCAACGGCTCCAGAAGCCTTCGCCTTTTCCGGTATCTCGTCAAGCTCCTCGCCCTGTCCAACGTCTGCAGTGTAGGTAATAACTTCGTATCCCCTGTCTGTAAGCCATCTAACTATTACAGATGTGTCAAGTCCGCCGGAGTATGCAAGAACAACTCTCTTTCCCACAGTCTCCTCCAGATGGGCTCAGGTTCACGGAATTTTAGACCATTTTGTAGTGAAGTTCAAAAAGGACTTCAGGGGAGAAAGTGGCTATATTTCTCCTCAACCTCTTCCGTATAGACTCTGCTGCTGCAGTCTCTGTAAACAGTCAGGGGCGGCTCAACTGTAAGCCCCCTTCCTCCCCCTTTTACAGACTCTAAAAGGAAGAGGTTGCCCTCCCTGCCGGGGCAGGGGTGGATAAAACGGAGTCTTTTTGGCTCAAGCCCCTTTTCTCTCAAAAGGTAAACGGCATCAACAAACCTGTGAACGGGAAGGAGTAGGTAAAAACGGCCTCTGTTTTTCAGGAGGTATCGGGCAGCTTCAATAAAGTCCGAGAGACTTGCAGAGAGTTCCTGCCTGGCGTATGCCCTAAGTCTGTTTGTGCACACGTCTCCCCTTCCGACCTCTATAAAGGGCGGGTTGCTTACGGCAACGTCGAAGGAAGCGGGTTTAAAGTGGTTTTTAACCTCCTTAACGTTTAGAGCGTAGACTGAAAACCGCTCTGAAACGCCGTTTATACTGGCATTCTTCAGAGCGAGATCAACGTTTTCAGGAAGAACGTCAATTCCAACGGCCGAAAGCTCAGGGTATTTAAGGAGAAGGAGGATGGGGATAACGCCGCAGCCTGTTCCAAGATCTACCACCCTTTCCTTTCCTTTAACTCTAATGAAGTCGGTAAGGAGAAAAGTGTCGGTTCCGAAACGGAAACCTTCTTTAAACTGGTAGAACCGACACTTTTCGTTCAGGAATGTTGAAAGGTCAACTTCCCTGTCCACAGAGTCTCCTTTTCAGGGATTCCACGAACCGCTTTACCTGCTCTAACCACCTTAAAAAGCTGTTCGTGTCGTCAAAGTAGTAGTTTGCAACGTCTCCTACCACGTGCTCAAAGTCTGAAGGTCTGTTCATTAGGAAAGTTTCAATCTCCTGGAGGAGCTTCTCAGCGGTTTCGCAGTCCTTAACTTCTTCCCTAACTATGTCCCAGTCGGACTTCCCCTCCTCAACGCCGTAGGAGAAGGCAGCAAGGAGGGAGTAGAAAAACGGGTAGTTTTCTTCAAACTGCTTCTCCTTTTCGTAGTCCACGTTTCCCTCCAATCAGGTTGGGTATGCCGTAAGGACTATGTAACCAAACCTTTTATCCTTTTTCAATACCACTCTGGCATCTGTGCACACAGCCTCTGTGAAGTGATCTTTTCCCCGTTTAACCTTAACCCCTATTGGCCTTTCTCCCCTGTAAATAATAATCAGTTTATCGGGGGAGCCTGGGTCGGAGAGCCACTTTTTAATCTTTTCAGCGTTCTGTGAGATGGCAGCTTCAACAACTCTCTCTGCCGTTTCGTAATCGTAGAAAGAGCTTGCAGACTTTAACCTCGGTTCCCTTTTAAGCCTTTCAACGAGCCAGTTATAGTTCTTCCCCACGTGGCGCTTTATCGTGTGGCCTCCAACGGTTTCGTAAAACTTGAGGTCTTTGTAGTGGAGCTCCCTCAGAACAGAGCTGTCAACCTGTGCCTTTTCATTCCCCTTCAGGCAGCCAGAAAGCGGCAGCAGAAAGGCCACAATCACAAGCAAAAGCGTAAGAACTCTCTTCATCGTTCCCCTCCGTCAAAGTTTAAAAAGTTGTGTCCACAGTATTTTAAGTAAACCATAGATGCACAATACTATTGAGTATGGCCTTGCGACCTGTCCGGTATTAAGTATATACTTATAGTAAACACATTATGGAGACGTCCATTGAAAAAGACGAGAGTTTTTAAAAGCGGTAACTCTTTAGCCGTCAGGCTGCCAAAGGAGTTTAGAGTTGATGAAAAAGAACTGTGCATAACGAGAGTGGGCAACAGAATCGTTCTTTTCCCGCCTGATAAGAAGTGGGATGCCATCTTTGAGGAGCTTAGCAACGTTGAAGAGCTGTGCAGAGATTTCCTTGTAGACAGAAAACAACCTGAGCCGCAGGAGAGGGAGCTGTTTTGATCTACATGCTTGATACAAACATCTGCAGCTATATCATTCGGAACCGGCCAGAAAGCGTTAAGGAGAAACTAAAAGAGGTAGAAAGGCTGCATCAGGTAGCTCTATCTTCTATTGTTGTATCTGAGTTGCTCTACGGAGCTTATAAAAAGGGCAGCCAGAAGTTAATAGAGGCGGTTAAATGCTTTATCAGCGGTTTTGTTGTTTATGATTTTGATTCAAAAGCAGCTGAAGAGTATGCTCTGATTAGAACAGAGCTTGAAAGGAAAGGGGCAGTTATCGGAGCTTACGACCTCCAGATTGCTGCTCATGCGAGATCTCTTTCTGCTGTGCTCGTTACCAACAATGAAAAAGAATTTCTCAGGGTTGAGGGATTAAGAGTAGAGAACTGGATAAAGTGAACAGGAGTTCAACCCGTTTTGGATGTTCTGAACCACACTATATTAAAGCTGGCAGCATCTTAAACAGTTTCACGGAGGAAAAATGGCTCAGTTCATTGATAGAGCTAAAATATTTGTCCAGGGAGGACACGGAGGCAACGGCTGTGTGGCCTTCAGACGGGAGAAGTTCGTTCCCAAAGGAGGCCCATCAGGTGGGAGCGGAGGAAAAGGAGGAGACGTTATCCTTGAGGCGGACAGGAACGTCCATACATTGCTGGACTTTAAATACAAGCGCCACTACAAAGCTGAAAGGGGAAGACACGGAGAGGGAAACAAAAGAAGTGGAAAGAGCGGTAAAGACCTGATAATTAAAGTTCCCGTTGGAACCGTTGTTAAAGACGCAGAGACGGGAGAAGTTTTAGGAGACCTTACAGAACACGGCCAGAGGCTTGTTGTAGCTAGAGGAGGTAAAGGAGGAAGGGGGAACGCCGAGTTTGCAACTCCGACCCGCCAGGCTCCCGACTTTGCGGAACCGGGAGAGCCGGGAGAGGAGAGGTGGATTGAGCTGGAACTCAAACTCCTTGCAGACGTTGGACTTGTAGGTTTCCCCAACGCCGGAAAGTCAACGTTTCTCTCAAGGGTTTCCGCTGCAAAGCCCGAAATTGCCGACTACCCCTTTACAACTCTAAGGCCGATTTTAGGGGTAACGGAGGTTGACGGCCACTCATTTGTGGTTGCAGACATTCCGGGGCTTATAGAGGGGGCTCATAAAGGCAAAGGACTTGGGCATGAATTCCTGAGGCACGTAGAGAGGACTAAGCTGCTCTTGCATTTAATAGATTTAACAGATCAGACGAGAACCCCCGAAGAGGCTTTTGAGGCGATAAACAGGGAGCTCTCCCTCTACTCTCCAAAACTTGCTGAAAAACCCCAGATAGTTGTGGGAACGAAAATCGATGCGCTTTCAGACAGAAGCGTTATAGAGAGGCTGAAGAGGTATTTTGAGGAAAAAGGGTATCCTTTCTTTGCTGTTTCTGCAGTTACAGGAGAAGGAATGGAAGAGCTGATGCGGTTTGTCTCTTGGAAGTTAAAGGAGCTGCAGAATGCTGAAGAGAGCAAAGAGAATAGTGGTTAAAGTGGGCTCCCAGCTCCTTGCAGGAAAAGAAGGGCTCAACAGTGAGTTTATAGAAGAGCTTTCCCGGCAGGTTGAGGAGCTCCGCAAAGGGGGCAGGGAGGTTATCCTGGTCAGCTCCGGCGCCGTCCTTGCCGGGGTAAAGGCTTTAGGTCTTAACAGGAAGCCCTTTTCACTTTCAGAAAAGCAGGCACTCTCTGCCGTTGGACAGCCCTACCTGATGGCCGAGTATAGAAGAGCCTTTAAACGCTATGGAACTGAGGTTGCCCAGGTTCTTCTGACCGCAGAGGATTTAAGGTCTAAAGAGCGGTTCCTCAACGCAAAGAACACCTTTGAAGCCTTGCTGAAGCTTAAAGTTGTTCCCGTTGTAAACGAAAACGATACTGTATCAGTTGAGGAGATAAAGATAGGAGACAACGACAACCTCTCCGCCCACGTATCCGTTTTAGTAAACGCAGACCTCCTGATAATTCTCACAACGGCAAACGGTATCTACGACAGAGACCCAACAACAAACCCCGATGCCCGACTCGTTCCGGTAGTTGAAGACGAGGAAGAGCTCCTTAAGAAGTGTGATTTTTCCTGTAAAACGGCCTTTGGAACGGGGGGAATGGGAACAAAGGTAGAGGCGGCTCTAAAGGCTGCAAGAAAGGGAATTCCGGTAATCGTGGCAGGGGGAAGGGAGAAAAACGTTCTCCTCAGGATAGCAGAAGGGGAGAGGGTCGGGACTCTCTTTATGCCGAAAAAGAAACTGAAGGCTAAGGCATACAGGATTCTTTACCTTATGAAGCCCAAAGGAAAAGTCTTCATAGACGAGGGAGCCGAAGAGGCCGTTGTTAAAATGGGAAAGAGCCTGCTCTCCAGGGGAGTAAAAAAAGTAGAGGGCAGGTTTGAGAAGGGAGATGCTGTTGAGGTTTACTCTCTCACGGGGGAGCTCATAGGAAAGGGAATTGCCAGGTGCGGCAGTGACGAGGTCGAAAAAGAGAAACTCTTTATCCATAGAGACAACTTTGTTCTTTTAAAGGAGGTGGAGGATGAAGGTGTCTGAGTTCTTAAAAAACGGAATGGAACACTTTACAGCTGAAGTCCCTGAGGGTTTTGAAGCACTGCCTGAGATTAAAGAGGGCTGCCACAAGCTCCAGTTTTTCGTAAAGAGGGAAGGAGGAAGGGTTAAGGAGTGCCGTTTTAAGGCAACGAAGAGATGTAAGAAACTCTTAGCCCTCTCTGAAAAAGCTTGTCAGCTGATAGAGGAGAGAGGGGAGATTGAGGTTTCGCCGGAGGAGCTCCTTTCCTTTTTCAGCGAAGAGAAAGACCGGAAGAAGATGGAGGAGAGGGTCAAAATCGTTGAGAGAGCTCTCAAGGGATGATATGCAGGAAAGTTCTCAGGAGAGGTTCTTTCCTCTCCTACCTCTCCTTTGCCATCTGCGACCTGTTTGAGAGCGACTACATGTTCTACGCTGCCTCAATCGCATACTATACGCTGATGTCCATCATTCCCCTCTTTATCTTTCTCTTCTTCCTGGGAATGGTAGTTTTCCACGTCAACTTTCAGGAGCTGATACCAAAAGAGTTCCTGAACTCTCCGCTAAAACCAATAATTGCTCAGTTTCAGAAAGTCATAAACAACTCCGGGCTCATAAGCGGAACGGCAGCCCTTGTTATGCTCTGGTTCTCAAGGGGTATTTTTACGTCAATAGAGCGCTCTTTCTGTGAAATCCTTGGAGTTGAGAACCCCGCCGGTTTCATTTACAGGCACATCGTTGTTATTCTGGTTATCTTCCTCCTGTGGGCGCTGATGTTTGTCTTCTACGTAGCCCACTACCTGATAGCGGCACTCCTTCCGCAGTTTCCGGAGCTCTCCTACCTCTCATCCTTTGTCCCTCCGTTCCTCCTCTTTGTCGTTCTCACATCCATCTACTACTTCCTGCTGCCCGTTAGTGTTCCCGTTAAAACGGTGTTTAAAGTATCGGTTCTGATATTTGCAGTTCTTGCCGTTTTTGAGCGGTTTTTTGTCTGGTTCATACTGAACGTTTCAAAGGTAAGCATTCTATACAGCTCGTTTGCTGCCGTCATTATCTTTCTCATCTGGATATACTACTCTGCAACCGTAATACTGCTTGGAGCAGGTATAGTTAAGGGAAAACTGATTGCAGAAGGGGAACTGAATGAGGGTAGTCAGGTCAATTAGAGAAATGCAGGCGATTTCAAAAAGCTACTTCAGGGTTGGAAAAGAGGTAGGGTTCGTCCCGACGATGGGCTATCTCCACGAGGGGCACCTGAGCCTTGTAAGAAGGGCAAGGAGAGAAAACGACATCGTTGTTGTCAGCATCTTTGTAAACCCGACGCAGTTTGGCCCCAACGAAGACTACGAAAGGTATCCGAGAGACGAGGAGAGGGATAAAAGACTCTTAGTAAAAGAGGGCGTTGACTACCTCTTCATTCCAGCGGTCTCTGAAATGTATCCCGAACAGTATTCAACCTACGTTGAAGTTTTAGGGCTAACAGAAGGGCTCTGCGGAGCAAGAAGACCGGGGCACTTCAGGGGAGTTGCAACGGTAATTACAAAGCTCCTGAACATCGTTCAACCCACGAGGGCTTACTTTGGAGAGAAGGACTACCAGCAACTTCAGGTCATAAAAAGGCTGGTTAGAGACCTGAACATTCCCGTTGAAATCGTCGGCTGCCCCATAGTAAGAGAGAAAAACGGACTTGCAATGAGCTCAAGGAACACCTACCTCTCCCCTGAAGAGAGGGAATCTGCCCTTTCACTGTATAGGGGACTGAAACTTGCAGAAGAGCTTTTTGAGAAGGGAGAGAGAAATCCGGAGGCTATAAAGGACAGGGTTAAAGGGCTTATTCTTTCCCATCCCCACGTAAAAAAGATTGACTACGTTGAGATAGTTGACCCTGAAACCTTAGAGCCTGTGGAAGAGGTAAAGGAGGGGGACGTTATAGCCCTTGCTGTCTTCGTCGGGAATACAAGGCTGATAGATAACCATCGGTTTGGCCGGGAGCTCCCCTGATGTTCAGCAGAAAACCCCAGGAGATAAGAACCATTGAAGATCCGAAACCCTTTATAAAAGAGTTTTTTTCAGGAAAGCTCGTGAGAGTTTACCTGTTTGGTTCAAGGGTCAGAGGAGACAACACTCCATATTCAGACATCAACATAGCAGTTGAGTCAGAGGTAAAAGTAAGTAGAGAGTTAATAGAGCTGAGAGAAATTATCGAAAAGAGTTGCTACCTTATAAAGCGGATATAGTTGATTAGAGGGGAATTCCCTACCTGAAAGAGACCGTAGAGAGAGGGCGTAAGATGGCTCTAAAAGAGAGCCTGGGAACTTTTGAAAAAACTCAAAGCTGATAAAATCTAAAAAGAGCAACCTTAAAAGCTGAGGAGGGACAATGGTTTACGAGATAACCCTCAAAACAACAGGAAGAAACCAGTTCATTGACATAACAAGGCAGGTTGAGTCCATTGTTCTCCAGTCGGGAGTAAGAAAAGGAATCTGCATAATATACGTTCCCCACACAACGGCAGGGGTTACGATAAACGAGAACGCAGATCCTACCGTCAGAAAAGACATAATCTCCAGCTTGGAGAAACTGGTTCCCTGGAGGGAACCCTTTTACGAGCACGCTGAAGGGAACTCCGCTGCCCACATAAAGTCAAGCCTCATAGGCTGCAACCAGACGGTAATCGTTCAGGAAGGGAAACTCCTGCTTGGAACCTGGCAGGGAATCTACTTCTGCGAGTTTGACGGACCCAGAACCAGGAAGGTTTACGTAAAGGTAATAGAGGGGTAAACGGGAGCAGTCCGTAAGCCGGGTTCTGTTCAAGGGGGCCATTTATCTGTGCGGCTTACCCGCTGGCATCGGGCGGGCCACCCTCAAGCGCCAGCCTATTTAGCCTTGCTCCGGGAGGGGGTTGCCGTGCCTCCTCCCCTTGCGGGTCGGAGCGGTGGTCTCTTACACCACCCTTTCACCCTTACCGCCTTGTAGGCGGCGGTCTGCTCTCTGTGGCCCTTCCGCAGGGTCGCCCCTGCCCGGCTCAACGCCGGCTCCCTGCCCTGTGGAGCCCGGACTTTCCTCCCGGGGTTAAACCCCGAGCGGCCCCTCGTCCTGCTCCCCCATAGTAATATAAGCCGTTAATGCCTACTTGCTAACCTCTTTTCCCAATTTGCTCTCAACTGACTTAATCTTTTGAACCAGCCTGTTACTTTTTCCCTTTCTTATGTCGAACTTAACAACGGAGTAGACCCTGTTGCAGTCGGGCTCAAGCTGTTTGTAAGCCTCCCCTATAATCTTCAGAGCCTCCTCCATCGTCTCCGTCTCAAAAACCGTCCCCATGGGAGTAAGTTTGTAGGGAACACCACTCTCATCTATCATCTTTATTATCCGGGAAACATACTGGCTTACGCTCTCTCCCTTGTCCGTCGGAAACATTGCAAACTCAACCAAAACCGACATCCTGCCCTCCTCTGTCTGTGGTTGTTCTTATAATTTAAATCTCACCTTAAAGCGGAGGAGCAGTTTGAAAGGGAGGAAACCCGTTGGCGTATGCGTGGGGGAGCTCACAACCTCTGAAGCGGAGTTTATAAGCAACCAGCGAATAGCTTTAGGAGATTACTTAGAGCTTGAATACGAGGGATACAGGGTTCTAGCCCTTGTAAAGGAGATAAAGAGGCTGAACCGCTCATTAGACGATTCAATAGACCCGGAAGACGCAGAGAAGATAAGACAGTTTTCAAGGGGAAGGTCTTTCTTTTACGGGAAGCTGACGATATTGGGCGACCCCGATAGAAGAATGTTCATCCCCAGGATTCCTCCGGAACCGGGAACCTACATATACGAAGCTTCAACGGAAACCCTCAGAAAAGTGTTTGGAAAGGACGACGGAACAAAGATACACATAGGGCATTTGCTTACAAGGCCAGACGTTCCTGTCTTTATAGACATAGACAGCATTGTGAGCAGGCACCTTGCCATTTTAGCCGTGACAGGAGGAGGAAAGTCCAACACAGTCTCTGTGATTTTAGAGGGACTTCTTGAGAAGGACGGAACCGTTCTGGTTTTTGACATGCACGGAGAATACGTCAACTTTGCCTACGAAAAGGGAGGCAGCCCGGCGGTAAAGAGAATAGAGCTGGCGCTGAACCCTGTAAGGCTCCACTACCACGAGTTCAGGATCTTCGCCAACGTTGACGACAGCGCCTACATACAGGACAGATACCTGAGAAGAGCTTTTAAGGAAACCGTTGAAAAGGTCGTAAACGGAGAAATACAGGCAGACCAGTTCTGGGGGCACCTTGAAGGACTGCTCCAGGGATGGGCGGAAGACGAGGCATACAAAGACGACAGGAAATCCATTACCGGCGTTCTCAACAAGGTTGAGGATATGAAGGAAGCCTACGGGGAGCTCTTTGCCCTTAATCAGTCTCCAATAGTTGAGCAGATAGAGTTCGGGAAGCTCAACGTAATAGATCTTTCTCATGTAGATGAGAAGATTGCAGACATAATTGTCAGCCACGTTCTGAGGAACGTTTTAGAGGCCAGGAAGAGAAGCGTAAGGGAACTCTCCGGCGGCCTCGAGTTTCCCCTCTTCATGGTTTTAGAGGAAGCCCACATCCTTGCCTCCTCAACGGTAAACACCCGCTCCAGATACTGGATATCGAGAATTGCACGGGAGGGGAGAAAGTTCGGTCTGGGACTTTGCCTCGTTACTCAAAGACCGAAAGCCCTTGATTCAAATGCCCTCTCCCAGGCCAACAACATGGTAATCCTTAAGTTAGTTGAACCGGGAGACCAGAGGCACGTTCAGCAGGCCTCAGAGTCCTTGAGTGCAGATCTTGTAAACCAGCTCCCATCCCTGAACGTTGGAGAAGCACTTTTAATGGGTAAAATGATTTCCGTTCCTGCCCTTGTAAAAGTCAAACTGGCAAAGGCAAAGAGAAGCGGAAACGATATAAGCGCAGTAGAGAGCTGGAGGGAATACAAAAAGAAGCTCCAGCAGGTAAACAAAGAGCTTGAAGACATCTTTGACCCGGAGTTTTAGATGGAGATAAACGTTGCAGCAGAAAAGAAAAAGATCGCCCTCTACTCCATTGCCGTTAACCTGTTTTTATCAATCCTGAAACTCGTTGCTGGTTTTATTTCGGGGTCTAAAGCCCTCGTTGCAGACGGCATCCACTCCCTTGCCGACCTTGCAGCTGCCGTATCGGTTTACGCAGGCATAGTAATAGCCAACATGAAAGTAAAAGGTTTCCCCTACGGGCTCTACAAGGTGGAGAACATAATCTCTCTGGTCAGCGCTCTGGCCATTTTCTTTGCAGGATACGAAATAGCAAGGGAAACCTTTTTTGAGGAGAAGAGCTACCGAATAGAGAATATTGGAGTAGCTGTTGGAGCAGTTGTTCTTACCATAGTTATAACCTACCTATTTTCACAGTTTGAGAGGAAAAAGGGAGAGGAGCTCCACTCCCCAAGCCTCATAGCAGACTCTGAACACATAAAAACGGACATGTTCTCCTCAATCGTTGTTTTAGCAGGTATAGTGGGCAACTACCTTGGCTTTCCCGTTGTTGAGAAGGCCGCAGTTCTGCTGATAGTTCTTCTCATCTTTCACGCAGGCTACGAAATATTTGTTGAAGCCTTGAAAGTTCTACTGGACGCCTCCATCGATAGGGAAACCCTTGACAGGATAGAGGAGCTCCTCAAATTCCATCCTTTAGTGTCGGAAGTGAAGTCGATTACGGGGCGGAGCTCCGGCAGCTACAAATTCATAGAGGCAGAGGTAACCGTTGCCACAAACGACCTTGAGAAAGCCCACAACATCGTCCACGAAGTTGAAGCTTTAGTAAAAAGAGAGATTCCCTTCATAGAGAAACTTGTAATCCACTTTGAACCGGAAGAGAGAAAGGCAGAGCTCTTTGCAGTTCCGGTAAACGGAGAAAAGGTGTGTGACAGGTTTGCAGAGTGTCCTGAAATACTGATCCTGAAGCAGGAAGAAGATGGGTTCAGGACGGTAGAAAGGCTGAAAAATCCGGCTGTCAGGCTGAAGTTCGGAAAGTGTATAGAACTGGTTGAGTTTTTGGCTAGAAGAGGAGTTGACTGCATAGCTGTAAACAACCTGCCCCTGGGAAAGGGAGTTATCTACGCCCTCTCTGCCTACGGAATAGGGATGAAGTTGATAACAGAGGAAGATCTTCAGGAGTTCCTGAAAAAACTCAAAGAAGATCCATACTGTGAACCGCCCCTGGCAGTATGGAACAGATACACCTGCGATATTACCGGAGGAGAAGTTGAAGGCACGGGAACTCCTTGAAAGAGACAGAGGAAAACAGCACCTGTCTGTAGTAGTTCTGGTAGACATGCAGAACCTCTACTACGGGGCAAAGAACACCCTGAAGAAAAAGATCGATTTCAAAAACCTGCTGAGGCTGGGAGTAAGGGGAAGAAGTCTCTACAGGGCAATTGCTTACCTTATTGACCTTGAGAAGGTAAATCAAGATGGTTTTATACATGTTTTAAGGAGCATAGGCTACGAGGTAAAGCTGAAGGAACCTAAAAAGTTCTACAACTGGGACAGGGTGGAGTATAAGGCTGACTGGGACATGGGAATTGCGATAGACGCAATAGCAATGGCAGAGAGTAGAAGAGTGGACGTAGTCGTTCTCATGAGCGGAGATGGTGACTTCGTTGATCTGATAAACTTTTTAAAGGCCAAAGGAATAAAAGTAGAGGTGATTTCGTTTAAGAGCATAACGGCAAAAGAGATAATTCAGGCAGCCAACGAATACATAGATTTAGAGGAAATGGCTGACTTCATAGTTTTAGAGGAAGAGTGATGAAGATTCGCATTTTTCCAACCGGTCCTTTCGTTGTGAATACTGTTCTGATCTGGGACGAGAAATCGAAAGAGGCCATGCTGATAGACCCTGGAAGTAAAGAGGCTGTTGAGAGCGTTCAGGATGAGGTTGAGAGGAGAGACCTCGAGGTCAAATACATCGTTAACACCCACGAACATCCAGACCACACGGCGGCAAACGCGTGGGCGAAACTATCCTTTCCAGAGGCAAAACTGGTAATGCACCCGGAATCTGCCAAAAACCTCAACTTCTGGGTCGAAAGTGAAATAGGCCAGCTTGCTGGAGCAGAATACTCTCCACTCCCAGATGAGACAGTTGAAGAGGGAGACTTCCTGAAAATAGGAGACCAGAGCTTCAGGGTTCTTCACACTCCTGGTCACTCACCTGGAAGTATCGTCCTTTACTCCCCAGAGGGAAAATTGGCAGTTGTAGGAGACCTCATATTTAAAGACAGTATAGGTCGATACGACCTCCCCATGAGCAACTTTCAGGAGCTTAAGACCTCAATATTTAAAGTCCTGAAAGAGGTTGACCACAAAGCAACGATTATTCCCGGTCACGGAGAAACGACAGAGCTTGAGAGGGAGCTCCACCACAACCTGTTCATTCGGGAATTTATAAGATGACGGCAGGAACCCACATACTTGCAGGGGTGGTTCTATCCTCCTTCCTTAACCTGCCTGTTTTACCGGCAGCTCTTGGTTCGGTAGCCCCTGATATCGACATCAAACTTGGTCTGCCTTTTCCTCCGAAAAGGACTCTTTTTAACGCACACAGAGGGGTGACACACCACCCTGCAGTTGCTGTGTTCTTTTTTATTGTTTCTATTGCAGTTAAGGATTTTTTTAGCAAAAAAGCGGGTATTTTCCTCCTCTCATTCACTGTCGGGTATGTTTCCCACCTTCTGTTGGACGTTCTCACTCCTCTTGGAATTCCCTACAAACTCAAATACTATCCGAGACTTTCGCTGAAACTTGTAAAGACGGGGAAGTTAGGAGAGCTCTTTGTTATACTAATGTTGTTAACTGCCCTTATATACCAGGTAAAGGCAGGAATTCTCGATTACAACTTCATCAATTTCTGGAGGTAGGAGGTAAAAATGAAATTCTTCATTGACACGGCAGATATAAACGAGATAAAAGCCGCCATGGAAATGGGCTTAATAGATGGAGTAACTACGAACCCTACTCTTGTTTCGAAGACCGGAAGGCCGTTCTTGGAAGTTGCAAAAGAGATAGTTGAGACTGTTCCTGGTCCTGTTAGCCTTGAAGTTGTGAGCCTTGATACACAGGGAATGGTAGATGAGGCAAAGCAGCTTGCAAAGCTCGGGGATAACGTGGTTATAAAGATACCGATGACGACAGAGGGCTTGAGGGCTGTTAAGATACTGTCTGCAGAAGGAATTAAGACAAATGTAACCCTCGTATTTTCCCCTCTTCAGGCGCTTCTTGCTGCAAAGGCAGGAGCAACTTACGTTTCTCCTTTTGTTGGAAGGCTTGATGACATAGGTCACGATGGAATGGAATTAATATCTCAGGTTGTCCAGATATATGAAAACTACGGATTTGAAACGGAAATAATTGTTGCCAGCGTCAGACATCCTCAACACGTCCTTCAGGCAGCCCTTATAGGAGCTGATATTGCAACTATTCCGTTTAAGGTGATTAAACAACTTGCCAAACATCCTCTTACAGATATAGGAATTGAGAGGTTTTTAGAGGACTGGGCGAAGGTTCCCGACAGGGACTCTATATTTAAAACTTTGTAATAAACTTTTGGGGAGTAAGGGTTGAGACTGGCAGATAACTTTGGAATAGAGAAGATAAAAAACTCTTTGAGACTTATTAAAGAGAGTCTTCATGAGCTTGAAGGTGTTGAATATGTCCTGGATCTTCTTGAGAAAGAGCTTGAAGAGTATAAAAGTTTGATAGACAAGGAGGCCTTTATACCTAAGGCAAAGTTTGTAAAGGAGAGGATTCAGAGGCTCATAGACAGAATGAAGTTTTCTGGAGAGGAAGTTTTAGCGTGTGTAGGCATAAAAGTTTCTGTAGTTGGGGAGATCGATTCAACGAATAAACGGTCTATAGTAAACTATATTGCCACCTATGTAGATAGGCATGTAAGACCGAGTGACCTACTGTTTAAGATAGATGATGAAATAGTGGGAGTAATATTTCCACTTAAAAACCGCAGCGATATAGAAGCAGTTGAGCAAAGGCTTAATTTTATGCTTATTAACCTGAAGGCTAAGACCTACAGTAACAAAAATGTCCTGGTGAATTACAAAATAAAACACTTCTTTATAGAGCCCGATACTTCTTCAGATGACGTTTTTAGACTTCTCGTTGAAGGGATGAATGAAGTTGAAGAGTAGCGGGTGAACCGCTACTCTATTATCTCAAGAACTGCCTTCTTACCCTGTTTTGCAGCTGCTGCAGAGAGAATTGTTCTGAGAGCTTTTGCAGTTCTTCCCTGCTTGCCAATAACTTTACCAAGGTCGCTTGAAGCAACTTTGAGCTCGATTACAACTGTTCTCTCTCCCTCTGTCTCGTTTACAGAAACTGCATCCGGGTTGTCAACGAGCCTCTTTGCTACGCACTCAACGATTTCCTTCAATGCAGACATCTCTCACCTCCTTATTGTAGAGCTCTCTTGATAAGTGAAGCAACTCTGGGAGTGGGTTCGGCACCCTTTGAGAGCCACTCCTTCACCTTTTCTACGTCTAACTGGAGTTCCTTAGACTTGGGGTTGTAAGTTCCCAGAATGTCAACGGCCCTTCCGTCTCTCTTGGACATAGCTTCTGCTACAATGATCTTGTAAACGGGAAGTTTTTTCCTTCCCATTCTCTTCAGCCTTATCTTAACCAAGGCACTCCTCCTACCTGAAGTTTTGCGCTCTAATTTTAGTCAAAAAAGGGGCTTCTTCAACCTCTACATAAATGGAAACGGGAAACGGCCACCCTTTTTGGCCATCTTTTTCTGCATCTTCCTCATCTGCTTCATCGCCATCTTCATCTGGACAAACTGCTTTATGAGGGCATCAACTTCCTTTATGGAAGTTCCGCTTCCTTTTGCAATTCTTCTCTTCCTGCTTGCGTTTATTATTGCGTGGTTTCTCCTCTCCTCAGGGGTCATGGAGTTTATAATTGCTTCTATCCTCTTGAGCTTTTTGTCATCTATTGCCTGCTGGAGCTGTTTTAGAACCTTCTGGCTTCCAAGCCCCGGAATCATCCTGATTATCTGGTGAATGGGACCAAGCCGCTGAATCATTCTAAGCTGCTGGCGAAAGTCTTCGAGGGTAAACTCTCCAGAGAGCAACTTTTCCTGCATGGAGAGGGCTTCTTTTTCATCTATTACCTGCTGGGCTCTCTCAACTAAGGAAACCACATCTCCCATGCCCAGAATTCTTGAAGCCACTCTATCAGGGTAGAAAGGCTGGAAGTCCTCTATCTTCTCTCCTATCCCTGCAAACTTTATTGGCTTACCTGTGACCCCTTTTACAGAGAGGGCAACTCCACCCCTGGAGTCTGAATCCATCTTCGTTAAAACGATTCCCGTCATTCCCACGGCTTCGTTAAAAGCCTTTGCTATGTTTACGGCCTCCTGACCGGTCATAGCATCTATAACGAAAAGAACCTCATCGGGGTTTGTTGTCTCCCTTATTTTGAATGCTTCTTCAAGAAGTTCTTCATCTATGTGGAGCCTTCCGGCAGTATCGATGATTAAAACGTCGTAACCTTCAGCTCTGGCTTTCTCAAGGGCATCTTTTGCTATCTTTACGGCATCTTTTTCGTCCTCTTCGAGGAAAACAGGAATTCCTATTTTCTCTCCCAGCTTCTTCAGCTGGAGCATTGCAGCAGGCCTGTAAACGTCGGTGGAAGTTAAGAGAACCTTTTTCCCCTGTTTCTTTAAGTAGTTGGCAAGTTTTGCCGCCGTTGTTGTTTTTCCGGAACCCTGAAGACCTATAAGGAGGATAACGGCAGGTTTACTCTTTAAGCTGAGCTTTGACTCTTCTCCACCTAAAGTTTCTACCAGCTCGTCGTAAACTATTTTCACAAGCTGCTGTGCCGGGTTTACCCCTTTAACAACTTCAGCTCCTAAGGCCTTCTCCCTGATATCTTTTATGAACTGAGATACCACCTTATAGTTAACGTCCGCTTCAAGGAGGGCAAGTTTTATCTCCCTTAAGCCTTTTTCGAGAGTTTCTTCATCAATTCTTCCCTTCCTGCCTATCTTCTCTAAGGTTGACTGTATCCTCTCTGCAAGTGCGTCGAACATCTACTCCTCCATTAAGGGGATTTCAACTCCGGCCATGGTCTCTACAAAGCGGTCTTTCCACGTTTCCCTGAAAATCTCTATACCTCTTTCTCCTGTGCAGTGGCAGGGAGCAACGAACCTTGTGAACTTTTTAAGCTCCTCTGAAACTTCTATTATCTCTTCGTCGGTGGATTTGTAGAGATGGAAACCTCCAACTGTAAGGAAGAGCTCTTCTCCTACAAGAGAGACGGCTTTTCTGGCTATATCGACAATTCCAGGGTGGGAACAGCCCGTTATGAGAACAGGTCCTAACTGAGAGAGAACGATTAGAGACTGCTCCTCTGAAGGTTCATCCATGCCGGTAGGCATAACGCCGCTGGAAAGGGCTCTCTCAGAGATGTAGGTTGGGGTTCCCACCGGCACGCAGATTACAGATTCAGGGAGTTCCTCTTCAATTTTAAAGCAATTAATTTCAGGGATATATAACTCAAACTCTCTGTTAGCTTCAAGTATGTAAGAAAGCCCTCCAACGTGATCCCAGTGGTTGTGGGATATAAAGACTTTATCGATACCGGCAGGGTCGACATCCCCGGCTTCCATGTTCTGTTTCAGGATTTCCGGTTTTGCTCCCGTGTCAAATAGGATTGTTTCTTCTTCAAGCTCTATCAGTGTGGAGAATCCCCAGTCTGCCTGAAATCCCTCAATAGCTCTGTTGTCGTAGAGGATTAGAAGTTGTTCCATAGTTTTCCTCCTTGATTTCTCAGAACCAATATAGTCCAAAATCGAGTAGGGGAGGATTGTTCTTTACATAAAGTTAAATCAGTCAAAATGGGTTGACCTGAGCTATTAATGTTGATAACTTCCTTATTAGGAAGAATTCCTGATAAAGGGAGGTTATAATGAAAAAATACGTCTGTATTCCCTGCGGATACATCTACGACCCGGAGATTGGAGACCCTGAGAACGGAATCCCTCCGGGAACGCCTTTTGAGGAGCTCCCCGACGACTGGACCTGCCCCTGGTGTGGAGCGGGTAAAGAGGACTTTGAACCTGTGGAGGAGTGATGGCAGCTAAGAGAATAAAAGAGGGCGTTTACTGGGTTGGAGCCGTTGACTGGGACAGAGTTCTCTTTGACGAGCTTGTGAGCCTGCCTGAGGGAACCAGCTACAACGCCTACCTCGTTAAGGGAAGTGAGAAAACAGCTCTCATAGATACAGTTGAGCCCCACAAAAAGGAGGAGTTCTTTAGAAACCTTGAGGAGCTTGGAGTTGATAGGATTGACTACGTAGTCTCAAACCACGCAGAGCAGGACCACTCCGGAACAATTCCAGACGTTTTTGAGAGATTTCCTGAGGCAAAAGTTGTTACAAACAAGAAGTGTAAAACCATGCTTATAGACCTTCTCCACTTGCCGGAGGAGGTATTTCAGGTTATTGATGAGGGAGAGGAGCTCTCTTTAGGAGACAAAACCCTCCAGTTCTTCATGGCTCCGTGGGTTCACTGGCCGGAGACCATGTTTACATGGCTGAAAGAGGACAGAATTCTCTTTACCTGCGACTTTTTAGGCTCCCACATAGCTACATCTGAACTCTTTGACACAACAGACGAGAACAGGGCAAAGGTTTACCTGGAGACAAAGCGCTACTACGCAGAAATCATGATGCCCTTCAGGAACTTCATAAAGAAACATTTAGCCCTTATAGATAGACTCCAGCCCGAGATAATCGCTCCAAGCCACGGTGTTGTTATCAAAGACGTTGAGTTTATGACGGGAGCTTACAAGCGGTGGGTTTCAGACGAAGTGAAGCCAATGGTTATCATTCCCTTTGTCTCAATGCACGAGAGCACCCGCCACATGGTTAACCACTTAACGTCGGAGCTCTCCAAAGAGGGCGTAATCGTCAGACCTTACAACCTGATAACTGCAGACATCGGAAACGTTACGATGGACTTAGTTGACGCTGCGGCCGTCGTTATCGCCTCTCCAACAGTTCTTGCAGGTGCCCACCCGTCGGTTATCTCCTTTGCCTACCTGATGAACGGCTTAAGGCCAAAAACGAAGTTCGTTTCTGTAATCGGTTCCTACGGCTGGAACGGTAAAGTTATGGTTAAACACGTTCAGGATACGCTGAAAAACGTTAAGGCCGAGTGGTTGGAGCCTGTTCTTGTTAAAGGCCTTCCAAAAGAGGAAGACTACGAAAGACTCTCTCAGTTTGCAAAAGAGCTTGCTGGTAAAGTTAAGGAAGTGAGCACTCTTTAGGCTTTTCTGCCCCTTCGGGGGCTTATTTCCTACCTGTTTAAGCCCTCTACAGTTTCCTTTGCCCTTAAAACAGGGGAGTCAATTTTTACAACTGGGCAGACCCTTACGCAGTTTAAACACCTTAAACAGGCCGGAGAGTTTGGGTCTTCGTATATCGGGTAGTTCACAGGGCAAGACTTCTTACACAGGTTGCACTCTATACAGTTCTCTTTCTCAACTTTAAAGTCAACGATGCTGAGCTTGTTAAAGAGGGAGAAGAGAGCTCCCAAAGGGCACACGTACCTGCAGAAAGGTCTCTTTATGAAGATTGATCCGTAGAGGAACATACTTCCAAAGGCTAATTTAAAGAGAAAAAAGGCTCCCGCCATGTTTGCAATCATTGAACTTACGGCAACCCAGTAGATTCCCGCTTCTACCGTTCCCGTAGGGCAGACCATACAGAAGTAGTGTTCCTTAAAAAAGTATGGGAGAAGAATCACTCCAAAAACGAGCATCAGGTATTTCAGGTAAACAAAGGGCTTTGGTAGGTCAAACTTGAAAGAGGGAATTTTGTTGAGTAGATCCTGAATCAGCCCGAAAGGGCAGACCCATCCACAGATCCACCTGCCAAAAGATGCCGATACTGCAGAGATAATTCCAAGGGTCAATAGTGGAACCTTACTGATTACAAAGAAGTGGGAGATCGTTCCAATAGGACAGGAGTAGAGGGAGGCAGGGCAGGCGTAACAGTTCATTATGGGAAAGGGAATAGACTTGAGCTTTCCGGTGTAGAGCCTTGCAGTTATAAAGTTCCACAGAGGAAGATTCGCCGTTATTCCCGTTAAAAACTGATAAACCCGCCTGTTTTTTAAAAAAGGAACCTTCAGCATAACCTCTCCTACTTGATGCCTATACAGGTGAGGCAGAGGATTTTCCCGTTGCTCCAGACAATTCTGGGCTCGCCTAAGATGATTCCGATGATTATAAGAATTAGGGAGAGGAGGAGAGCTCCCCCCGCTAACACCTTCTTAGTTGGCAGCTTCAACCTTCTCTCCCACTTCCTCAAGGAGCTTGTCTGTAATTTCTTCAAGTGCCTTTGCAGAGTGGCTTTCAGGGTGGGAGACAACTATCGGAACGCCTTTGTCTCCTGCCTCTACAACTGCAGGCTCAATGGGAACCCTTCCAAGGAACGGAACTCCAAGCTCCTCGGCAGCCTTCTCTCCGCCACCCTTCTTAAAGAGGTCAATTTCCTTACCGCAGTGGGGGCAGATGAGGCCGCTCATGTTCTCAATAATCCCGAGGACTGGAACGTTCATCATCTTTGCAAAACTGATGGATTTTCTTGTATCAAGGAGTGAAACTTCCTGTGGAGTTGTAACTATTACAAAGCCGTCCATCGGCTTTATCAGCTGAGCAACGCTCAGCGCCTCGTCTCCCGTTCCAGGTGGTAGGTCAACGATGAGGAAGTCAAGGTCTCCCCAGTCTATGTCTGCAAGGAACTGCTTTATAACCTGGTGCTTTAGAGGGCCTCTCCAGACAACCGGCTGGTCGGCGTTTTCAAGGAGAAAGGCCATTGAAACTATTTTCAGGTTTGGAATTCCGAGTGGAATAAAGGGCTTAATCGTCTGTGTATTCGGGTCTGCAAAGAGCCTTTGACCTTCAGCTCCAAGCATTTTGGCAACGTTTGGGCCGTGTATATCTGCGTCTAAAAGGCCAACCTTGTAGCCTCTTTTTGCAAGTTCAGCAGCAAGGTTCGTTGCAACAGTTGTCTTTCCAACGCCTCCTTTACCGCTCAAAATCCCGATTCTGTGTTTTATCTTAGAGAGGTTGCAGGTGAGCTTTACGTCCATAGGGTCTTGGGCTGTTTGGCACTTGTCCTTGTGTGCACAGCCTTCACACTTCTTCTCGTCAAAGGCCATTCTCTACCTCCTAAGTTAGATGTCTCTGAACTATCTCAAGGAGCCCTTTGTAGGTATTGGGAGAAGCTCCTACGATGTTTCCGCTCTTTAAGTACCCGTCTTTACCCTCAAAGTCGGAGACCTTACCGCCAGCCTCTTTAATCAGCAGAACGCCTGCAGCTATGTCCCACGGGTGGAGGGACATCTCCCAGAAGCCGTCAAAAACTCCCTTTGCCGTGTAGGCAAGGTCTAAAGCGGCAGAGCCACATCTCCTTATACCTGAAACCTTCAGGAAAACCTCCTTAAAACACTTCAGGTAGCTGTCTAAGAGCTCCTTCCCTCTGAAAGGGAAACCTGTTGCAATTAGCGCCATCTCAAAAGGCCTTGTGCTTACTCTGAGCCTCTCTCCGTTACAGTAGGCTCCGCTTCCCTTTTCGGCTATAAAGGTCTCCTCTAAAACGGGAGCCTTCACAACCGCCGCAACTAACTCTCCGTCGCACTCCACTCCGATTGATACGCAGAACATCGGCAGGCCGTGGATAAAGTTCTTCGTTCCGTCCAACGGGTCTACATACCACTTCCAGCGATTTCCGGAGTGGAGGCCGCTTTCTTCCGCAACTATAGTGTGCTGTGGGAAAACTTCCTGTATAGTCTTAATAATAATCATTTCTGATTTTTTGTCAGCCTCGGTTACAAAGTCGTTCCTTGCCTTTTCCTCAACCTCTGAGGCTTTAATCCTTCCGAAGTAGTCTAAGAGAACTTCTGAAGCCCTTTCAGCCGCCTTTACTGCTGTATCAATAACCTTTTCCATACATATCTCCTGGAACTGGTCTGTAGGATAGGGAAATGAGGTTTCCATTCTCTAATAGGAATTCCACCTTAAATGTGTGGTGAAAAGAAACGTAGCCAATACCGTGTTCTGAGATGAGGCTTTTGGTGTGGAATATTGCCTCGTCCCAGGTTTCAAGGTCTTGAAACTCTACGTTCAGGTCAAAGCCTTTAACGGTAAACGTTTTCTCAACTGCCGCTATGAACTCATCTGATAACATCTTAACAGTTCCTTAAGGTTTTTGTCCTATTTTAAACCTTAATGTAGTTCCGGAGGAGCCTTGAGAGTAGCAGTTGTTGAGGATGATCTCTCTATTGTAAACCTTTTAAAGCGGGTTCTGATTAAAGAGGGGTTTTCTGTCAGAGAGTTTTCAACGGCCGAGAGGTTTCTCAGTGCTGTTTTTGACTACGGAGAGAAGTTTGATGCTGTTATTTTAGACCTGATGCTTCCGGGTATTAATGGAGTGGAAGCGTGCAGATTTTTAAGGGAAAGGGGGAGCGATGTTCCGGTTCTGATGCTTACTGCCCTCTCTGAGGAGGACGATAAGGTGAAAGGGCTTGACAGCGGGGCAGACGACTACCTGACGAAGCCTTTCGGTATAAGGGAGCTCCTTGCCCGTTTAAGGGCACTTTTAAGGCGTAGAGGTAAAGTTTCGTTTACTCCTGAGCCTTTTGGAATAGTGATAACAGACGTTGGAGCTCTCGTTGACGGGAAAGAGGTAAAACTGACGGGCAGGGAGAGGGAGCTCCTCAAAGTTCTTTTAGAAAACAGAGGAAAGGTTGTCTCTAAAGAGGAGCTCCTTCAGAAAGTGTGGAAGGGAGAGGCTGTTTCAAAAAGGGTTGTTGACGTTCACGTAAAACACCTGAGAGATAAGATAGGAGACAGGATTGAGACAGTTTGGGGAGTTGGATACAGGCTGGTTGAAAGAACTCCAGAGTAAGTTCCCTGAGATAAAGATTGTTGACGAGAAAGGGTTTGTTCTGGGCGAGGACTTCAAGAAACTGTGGGACGTTTACCCGTTTCAGGAGGTTGTTAAAGCCTTTGAGGAAGCGGTAAGGGAGGGGGAGAGCTCCGCAACATTTACAGAGGGGGAGAGGACTTACCTTTTAAAGCTCTCTAAAGTCGGCGGTTTAATCGTTGCCCTGAAGAAAGACATTACGCTTGAGGTTGAGATAGAGGAGCTGAAAAGGAGTGTTGTTTCAACCCTCTCACACGAGATAAAGACTCCTCTAACGGCCATAAAAGGGAACGCAGAGTTTCTCCTGCTCTACGGCGAGTGTTCAGATCCCGATGCTGTAAGGGAGATTTACGAAAAGGCGGGGAAGATAGAGTCTATACTCTCTGGTATTAAGAACCTCTTTTCTTATAGAGTTTCCACTTTTGAGTGGGTAAACCTGAGGCCTTTAACTGAGGAAGTTCTGTCTTCCTTTAAAAAGAGAGCAGAAGAGAAAGGAATAGAGCTTCTTTCTTCTCTTGAGGATGTGAGCCTTCCGGCAGATAAAGTTCTGTTTCAGCAGCTTTTGAGAAACCTGATAGATAATGCTCTGAAGTTTACGGAACAGGGTAGAGTAGAGATTGAGCTTACTTCGGAGTTTTTGAGGATTTCAGATACAGGGAGGGGAATACCCAAAAGTTTTCTTCCGAAGATCTTTGAGAGGTTTGTTAAGGGTGAAGGGAGCTCCGGCTCAGGCATCGGCCTCTCTGTAGTTAAGGAGATTGCCCGTTTCCACAACTGGGAGGTTAAGGTTGCGTCTGAGGAGGGGAAAGGAACTGTTTTCACCGTTTACTTTCAAGCAAGGAGGTAGCCGATAATTTCAGAGAGGAAATCTACAAAGTAGAAGAGCTTCAGGAAGTTCTCTTTAGTCCCAAAGTTTACGGCAACGCCGTGCTGAATAGCGTGGCGGTTTAACGTTCCCTCCCTGTAATCTACAAACGGGTGCCAGTCTAAAAAGGGGGGAATCTCCTCTTCCGAGAAAACCCTTTCAACAATCAGCTTCACGGCATACTGAATCGTTACGAACTTCCTGTTCCTCTTCCTTATGAGGGCTTCAATGTCTGCCTCTAAAGTATTTTCCCTTACAAAGGCGTCCCACACAACGCCCTCAGATAGGGAAAAGAGGCCGTAGATTCCGAGCTCTAAGCAGTTGAGCCGGTAGGCCTTCAGAATGTCTCTAACTATCTTTTCTCGCCTTTTAAATGGAGGGAGCTCCATCCATCTCTCAACCCTTTTTTCCAGAAACTCCTCCGTTGAGATTTGGGCTATCCAGTCTTCAAACTCTTCTGCTTTTCCTTTAAACCGGTTGAGAACATCCGACGGGAGGAGCCACTCTTTTCTGTAGAGCTCCCCCATCAGTTCCCAGTTTTCAACTGCTAACAGATACCTGCTTGCAGCCCTGTGGAGTTTCTCCTCAAACTCCTCCCGCCAGTTCTTTAGCTTCCTTTCCCACTCCTTTTCAACTTCACTTCTTAACTTCTGCCTGAAAGCTTTTCTTAAAGCACTGTAGATGTTCTTGCTCTTTGAGGGGAAGAAGAACTCCTCTAACCGGTTGGCCTTGACTATTTCTTTTATGAGCTTTTCGTGGTTTAGCCCCTTTACCTCGCTCCGCTTTAAACCTGTAAGGAGCTCCACTAACTTGAAGAAGAACTCACGGGAGCTCCCTTCCTTTTCCGCCGCCTCCAGAACTTCCTTGCTAACGGTCAAGGACGTGTTTTGACGGAACGAAGCAGGTAAACCGCCCTTTGAAAACTTCCTCTCCATCTCTGTAGCCTACAACGTCAACAACCCGTTTCTTGTTTTTGGTTTCTCCTTCTGCAACAAACTCAACGGTATCTCCAACCTTTACAGGCTTGAGGAACGAAACCTCAGCAAAGCCTAAAACTACGTTGGGGTGGTTTACAGAGAGCATTGCTGCGTAGTCTGCCGCAGAAAAGAGAAAACCGCCGTGAACCAGCCCTTTCTCATCTGCAGCCATAAAGGGCTTTGTCTTCAGAACAACTCTGGCGTAGCCCTCTTTAACCTCTACAGGCTCTCCTGAAATCTCCCTGTCAATCTTTTCGTGCGTCTTAATCTCCATCTCAACCTCACTTACAGTTTTTAACGCAGAACTTATATGGAACTATCTCTCCACCGCAGGAGGTAAAACAGCTGTTGTAAACCTCTTTACAGCCGCAGTCTGCGTTGCAGGAGGCGGAGAGCTCCGAAATTATTTCCTGAAGGTCTGGTTTTGTGGGCTGTGCCGGTGGGGTGGGTTTTGTGTTGTTCAGCGTATCTAAAGCCTCCTCTAACTGATATTTCCTGTCGCAGGCGTAATAGTCTTTAGTCTTTTTGCAGGCTTTCTTAAAATAAAGGTAGTCTCTATAGAGTTTCCTGTAGTTGTTGTTCCAGTCAAGGAGAGCTCTCTGGTAGCTGGCGTAGGCCTTATTGTAGGCAGAGAGTTCCTTCTGGTAGATGCTGAGCTCTTTCTGGTAGATTGCTTCAGCTCTCTTTCTGGCGTCTTCAATACACTTTTCTCTTCTCTCTTCACACTTCTGCTGGCATTTACTGAATTCTGAATCGCAGGACTGAAGGCAGGCCGTGTTATCTTTCGGTGGGACGTAGCGGTAGCCTACGCTGAACTCCGGACCTCCACAGGAGATGAGAAGGGGAACCACTGCAGCAGCCGTTAAGAGCAGTTTTTTCATTTTTTCCTCCTTTTCCTGTCCTTGAAAAACTATTTTATAGGTTAATCTTTTTAAGGCGAAAACAGAATTGAGGGGTTGTTATGGAGAAGGCTATTGAGACGAGGCTTGAAAATATCGCAAAGAAGTTTAAGGAGATAGAGGAGAGCCTGGGGAAACCTGAAGTAATTTCTGACCAGAAGAAGTTTCAGGCACTTGCAAAAGAGCACAAAGAACTCCAGCCCATCTACGACACCTACATGGAGTATAAAAAGGCCAAAGAGGGAATAGCCGAGGCCATTGAGATGATAGAGGCTGGGGAAGACGATGAACTTGTAGAGCTTGCTAAAGAGGAGAAGAAGGAACTTGAAAGGAAGGTTGAGAAGTTAGAAGAAGAGCTTAAGAAACTCCTGATTCCAAAAGACCCCAACGACGAAAAGAACGTAATTCTTGAAATAAGGGCAGGAGCCGGCGGAGAGGAGGCAGCCCTCTTTGCTCAGGATCTCTTCCGTATGTACTCCCGCTACGCCGAAAGGAAAGGGTGGAAGGTCGAGATACTCTCACTTAACGAAACAGGACTTGGTGGCTTTAAAGAGGTAATCGCCATGATTTCCGGTAAGGGAGCCTACTCAAGGCTCAAGTATGAGTCTGGTGTCCACAGGGTTCAGAGGATTCCCGTTACAGAGTCTGGCGGAAGGATTCACACTTCAACTGCAACCGTTGCAATCCTTCCAGAGGCTGAAGAGGTTGACATTGAGATAAACGAGAAAGACTTAAAGATTGATACCTACCGCTCCTCAGGAGCCGGCGGACAGCACGTTAACACAACAGACTCTGCCGTCCGTATTACCCACATTCCAACAGGGATAGTTGTTACCTGCTCAAACGAGCGTTCCCAGATTCAGAACAGGATTAAGGCGATGAAGATTTTAAGGGCAAGGCTTAAAGAGCTTTACGAGAGGGAGCAGAAAGAGAAGCTTGACTCTGCCCGCCGCTCTCAGGTTGGAAGCGGAGATAGGAGCGAGAAGATAAGGACTTACAACTTCCCCGAAGGGAGGGTAACAGACCACAGGATAAAACTTACACTCTACAACCTTCAGGAGTTTTTAGACGGAGACCTTGATGAGATGATAGATGCCCTTGCAGCCGCCGAGCAGGCACAAAAGATCGAAGAGCTTGCTAAGGCAGATACTTAAGAGATTTTGTCTATATGATGAATATTCAAACATAATAAATTAAAAAATGACATAAATCAATTACTCCCCCTCCAGAAAATGGGAAGATGGAGTTAAACCATATAAAGGAGGGGGAGCTATGATAAGAAGGCTCCTGCTTTTATCAGCTGTTGTCTCTGCCTTTATACTGCCCCAAACTTCTCTGGCTAAAAGCCGGTGTATTGAGTGTCACGAGAAGGTGACCCCCGGCATTGTCAAGCAGTTCCTATCTGGAAAAATGGGGAAAGCTGGAGTTGACTGCTCTGCCTGTCACGGCAGTGAGCACATGACGTCAACCGACTACAAGAAGGCCAAATTCCCAACGCCAGACACCTGTAAAAAGTGTCACCCTGTTCAGGTTCAGCAGTTCAGGGCCGGAAAGCACGACCTTGGCTGGATAGCCTTTAGCGCAATGCCTATGGTTACCCACCAGCCGAGGGCAATTGTTGGTGCAGGCTACAAAGGGTGTTCAGGGTGCCACAAGATTGGGAGGAAGCCTCCGGAGGTCATGGCACACTACAGGTATGGAAACGCCCAGTGTGATGCCTGCCACACTCGCCACAAGTTTAGCGTTGAGGAAGCTCGTTCTCCAAGGGCTTGTTCAAACTGCCACATGGGATTTGACCATCCTCAGTGGGAGATGTATGAGTCCTCAAAGCATGGGATAATCTGGGACATAGACGGGAGGAAACCGGATGGGAGAGCTCCCACCTGCCAGTTCTGCCATATGCCTGAAGGAACCCACAACGTTGTTACTCCCTGGGGCTTCCTGGCTTTAAGGCTTCCAACCAAAGAGAACGTTCTTGCTCTGATTAAAGTGGCACCTCAGCTTGAAAAACAGCTCAGGTCTTTGGCCGCTAAACTTCCGTCTGGCCACTACATTGACCTTGATGACGACCCGCAGTGGACCTTTGACAGGGCTGTAATTCTTCAGGGAATTGGAGTCCTTGATGGGAACCTGCAACCAACAGAAAGACTGGAAGTTGTTCTAAAAGCAAGGGTTGTTAGAGGTCCTGAGGAGTTTAACAAGCTCAGAATGGCCATGAAAAAACGTTGTTATACCTGCCATTCAAAACCTTATATCGATGCTCAATTCAGGGCGGCAGATGAAGTTGTGAAGGCTGCAGATCACGAGTTTGCCAAGGCCATTCTTACCGTTAAGAAGCTCTACGACGACGGAATACTTAAAAAACCAAAGGGCTGGAAGTATGCCCCAGATATCCTCCACTTCTACGACTCTCCTTCAGAGCTTGACCAGAAGCTCTACCTCATCTTTCTTGAATATAGACAGAGGGCCTTCCAAGGAGCCTTCCACATAAGCAACGACTATATGCACTGGTACGGTTGGGCCCCTTTAAAAGAGACCGTTGTTGAGATCCAGCAGAAGGCCAAAGAGCTTAGGGAGCTCCACCAGTTTGAGAAAAAGGAGTAGTTCTTCATTTCTGGGGAGGGGAGCTCCCCTCCCTCCATTTCTTGATTAAGATTCCCTTCCTCTATAATTTCAATTAAACCAATCCATTAAACCATCAGGAGAGAGAGAATGGCTGTAAAAGAGGAGTTTCTGCCAAAGTGGATAGCCTGGGAGATTACAAGACGCTGCAACCTTGAGTGTATCCACTGCCGTTCCGCTTCAACTATAGAGTCTGAGCAGGGAGATTTCTCAACTGAGGACGGGAAAAAACTCCTTGACGATATAGCGAAACTCTCGAAGCCTACTGTCGTTCTTACGGGAGGTGAACCACTCCTGAGGGAAGACATCTGGGAGCTTGCGGAATACGGAACTAAACTTGGCTTTAGAATGTGTATAGCCACAAACGGAACTTTAGTTGACGACGAAGTGTGCCATAAGATGAAAGAGGTTGGAATAAAAATGGTTTCCCTCTCTTTAGACGGCTCAACTCCAGAGATTCACGACGACTTCAGGAAGCAGCCCGGAGCCTACGAGGGGGTTATAAAGGCTGCGGAGCTCTTCAACAAACACGGAATTCCCTTCCTTATTAACTCTTCGTTTACAAAGAGGAACGCCTTTGACATCCCAAACGTTTATAAGAAAGCTAGGGAGCTTGGAGCAAAGGCCTGGTACATGTTTATAGTTCTTCCCGTTGGAAGGGGAGAGGAGGCCAATGCAGAGCTCCTCAACGCCGAAGAGGCTGAATACTGGCTCAACTGGCACTACGAGCTTGAGAAGGAACTGATTCTAAAGGGAGATAACACAATCTTAGTCCGCCCGACCTGTGCTCCCCACTACTACCGGATCTTCTACCAGAACGCCAAAAGAGACGGCTTAGATCTTAAGAGGAGAAACCTTGTATTTGGAACCGGCGGAGGGAAGGGCTGCGTTGCAGGACAGTCTATTGCCTACATAGACTGCCATGGCTGGCTCAGACCCTGCAGCTACTTCCCCATTTCCGACGCCAACGTCTTTGACATTCCCTTCCACAGGGCCTGGTTTGAATCAAAAATAATGCAGGATATGAGAAAGATAGAAGAGTACAAAGGAAGGTGTGGAAGCTGTGAATACGTGAAGATCTGCAACGGCTGTAGAGTTCGTGCCTACTGGGAGCACGGCGACTACATGCACGAAGACCCTATCTGCCGTTACATTCCTGTGAAAATGAGGGTAGGAGTTGACCTGAACAAGATAAAACAGGTTTAGCTTGCTTTCTTTGCTAAACTTTTGCTCGTTTTCTTTTTGATTACTCATCTGGAGGAGAGAATGTCTTTGAAAGACCATCCCATTCTGAAGGCTGCAAGGGGAGAAAAGACCGAATACACGCCCATCTGGATAATGAGACAGGCAGGAAGGTATTCGGCTAAATACAGGGAGATAAGAGCAAAAGCAGGTTCTTTTATGGATCTGTGCAAAAACCCTGAGCTTGCGGCAGAGGTTACGCTCATTCCTATAGAAGAAATTGGAGTTGATGCTGCGATTCTCTTTTCTGACATCCTCGTTCCTGTTGAGAAGATGGGGATAAACGTCTCTTTTGTTGAGGGGAAAGGGCCTGTTCTTGAGCCAAAGGTTGAGAAACTGGAAGACGTTAAGAGGTTGAAGGTTCCAGAGCCAGAAAGGGATTTACCTTACGTTCTTGAGACCATTCAGATAATAAAAAAGAGGTTAACCGACAGGCCTTTAATCGGTTTTTCGGGGGCTCCCTTCACCCTGGCAAGTTACATGTTGGAAGGGGGGAGTTCCAAAAACTACATAGCTGCTAAGTCAACAATGTGGAACAGGCCAGAACTCTGGGACGCCCTCATGACTAAACTTACAGATACCATAATTGAATACCTCTCTGCCCAGATAAGGGCAGGGGTTGACCTTGTTCAGATCTTTGACTCCTGGATGGGAGTTCTCGCAAAAGAGGACTACGAAGCGTTCGTCTTCCCTTACACGGAGAAGATTGTAAATGAGTTAAAGAAAAGACACCCTGAAACCCCTATAATCCACTTCGGTGTAAATGCTGCCCATCTCTTAGAGGTAAACAACAGGCTCAACGTTGACGTTATAGGCCTTGACTGGAAGACAGAGATCCCATTTGCCCTTGAAAGGGTTAACAAGTCTATTCAGGGGAACCTTGACCCTGTAGCTCTCTTTGCCGATGAGGAGACGATAGAGAGGAAAGTGAGGAAAATACTAAAAGAGGGAATGAAAGCGCGGGGGCACATTTTTAACCTTGGTCACGGAATACTTCCGCCGACAGATCCAAAAAAGGCAAGGTTCCTGGTTGATACAGTTCATAGAATTAGCAGGGAGCTCCGCCAATGAAAAAGAAGATTCTTCTTGCTCTTCTCCTCTTTCTTGCAGCCCTTGTTTCTTCTTACTTTGCCCTTGAGGCATACGCCAACGTAAAACTAAAGGAGAAGATAGACAGGCGTTTGTCAAAACTTTCTTACTCTTCTTCTTACTCCCGTTTTCACTACAACCTTGCTTCAAACGACCTTGAGTTTAAGGATTTTACTGTAAAAGGAAATGTTTTTTCTTTGACTATGGGGGATTTTGTTATTGATCTGCCATACAATTTTCGTAAAAAGAGTTTTCCTCCCTACCTGAGGATTGCCGTAAAGGGAGGCGTTTTCAGTATTGAGTTTCCTCTTCTTGATGAACTTTTGGGGGAATCTCTTTTCAAGTTTGATATGGAAGGGTGGTATAGGTTTGGTGACAATCGTTTTGTTTATTCATTTTTCTTAAGACTTCAGAACCTTGGAGAAGTTTATCTCAATGCAGAAATTGATAACCTTGATTACCCTACTGTTGAACGTTTCTTTGAAGGGAGAACAACTGTCAATGCCCTGATAAACCGCGGGAAACTCTCTAAATTTGAGATGGTGTTAAAGGACCATGGGTTCTATGAAAGGTTCCTCCACTACGCTGCAGAACAGGAGGGGACTACGCCTGATGAAATCAGGAACGAGCTTCTTACCATGGTTAGGCAGAGTTTTAGTGGGGAACTCCGCAGAAACATAGGAAAAGCCATTGAGGAATTTATTAAAAATCCTTCATGTTTGAAAATTGAAGTAAAACCAGAACAGCCAGTTGACCTGAAAAAACTGAAAAAGATGGTTTTCTCCCGTCCCGACATTGAAAAGACGGTTAAAGAGCTGGGAATAAAGTTTTCCCTCTGTGATTAACGGGAACTCTTTCTTGCCTTAACGCGTCTTTTCATCTCTTCAAGGGGAATAGGCCTGGCCTCTATGCTTTTAGCTGGGCAGACATTTCCACAGTGGCCACATCCTGAACAGATTTCAGGAAGTTCAGGTATAACCCTTCCATCCTCGTCAAGTCCTCTGGTTTCACACAGATGGAGGCACTTTTCACAATTCTGACACCGGTTGTGGTCTATTTCTTTTAGGTAAGATGGGGTATAGAGAATCCCACCAAGTGTAAGGTAAGCGTAGTTACCGTTTTCGTCTGAAAGGAGTTCTTCTTCATTTACCTCTACTTCCTCCAAACTGGAGGAACAGTTAATGCCTCAGAGAAAAGCATCTTCCGGGCAGACGATTTTACAGAAACCGTCTCCTATACAAAGTTCTGGTTTTGTTATCAGTGCAACTTTTTTCCCTTTTATTTCCTTGAGTTCTATACACTTCTGAGGGCATATCTCTATGCAATCTCCACACCCTGTGCACTTTAGAATATCTATACCACCAGGATATTGAGGAATAAAAGGAGAACCATCCTGCGTTAAGATTACCTGCATCTTTATTTCGGTTGAAGACTTCATGTTCTCACCTTTACATCATGTCATAAAGCATAACTTATTTTATACCTATATGTAATTTATTCCAAGATACCAATTAAGGAATTGACCTTTGTCAAGAAAGTTCTATCCCCAGCTCTTTTATTTTTTTCCTTAGTGTGTTTCTGTGAATTCCAAGGAGTTTTGCAGCCTTAACTTGGTTAAAGTTGCATCTCTTCAGAACTTCTGAAATCACAGCCTTCTCGGCAGCCTTCACGACAATCTCGTATAGGTTGTTTTCTTCTTTTTGCTCAACAGAAAACACCCTAAAGACAAACTCTCTGATGAGACTTTCCAACGAGGGAGGTTCCTGGTATGCCTGTCTTTTAAGATCTTCGGCCGTAATAAGGTTTGAAGGGGAAAGGATCATTGCTCTTAAAATCATGTTTTCAAGTTCTCTGACGTTTCCTGGAAAATGGTATGAGAGGAGAAACTCAACGGCGTCAGCGGAGAGTTCTTTTGGAGAGAGTTTAAACTCTTTTGAAAACCGTTTTATGAAGTGGTGTGCAAGTGGAACTATGTCTTCTTTCCTCTCTCTTAGTGGAGGGAGTTTAATTTTTACGATATTGAGCCTGAAGTATAGGTCTTCTCTGAACGTTCCCTTTTTTACCTCTTCTTCAAGGTTTCTGTTTGTCGCTGCTATCACTCGAACGTCAATTTTTTTACTTCTCTCGCTTCCTATTGGTCGAACCTCTTTTTCTTGAAGAATCCTTAACAGTTTAGCCTGCAAAGAGAGAGGGAGTTCCCCTATTTCATCGAGAAATATTGTTCCACCGTTTGCCTGTTCAAAAAGACCTTTTTTGGAAGAGACTGCTCCTGTAAATGCTCCCTTTTCATATCCGAAAAGTTCTGCCTCTAAAAGATTTGCCGGTAGAGCTGCACAGTTAACCGCAACGAAAGGTTTGTTTTTCCTATCTGAATACCTGTGTATAGCCCTTGCAATGATTTCTTTTCCTGTTCCACTTTCACCTGTTATAAGGACGGTTATGGAGCTCCGTGCTACTTTTGCAACAGTTTTGAAAACTTCCTGCATTACCTTGCTGCTTCCGACAATTCCAGATGTTGTGTCTTTACCTATTTCTTTATCCTCTTTCTTGATGAGTAACTTTTTTAAGATTTCCCTTATTTCTTCGAAGGAGAACGGTTTTGTAATATAGTCAACAGCTCCTAGTTCTATAGCTTTTACAGTATAGTCCATAGTGCCGTAAGCTGTTAAGACAACTGTGGGAATACCCTTGATTTTCTCAAGAACTTTAAGACCGCTTAATTTGGGCATTTTTAAATCTAAGAAGATGAGATCTACTGATTCCTTTTTTAAAATTTCAAGAACTTCTCTGCCGTTTTCTGCCTCTAAAACCTCGTATCCTCGAGATGTTAAAAATTTCTTAAGAACGAGCCGTATGCTTTTTTCATCGTCTGCAATCAGTATCCTTGCCAACTTCACCTCTTCATAGGAATCAAGAGTTTAATTTCAGTGCCCTTGCCGGGCGAGCTCCTTACTTTTACTTCTCCTCCGTGACTTTTGATAACCTCTTTTACAATAAAGGCTCCAAGACCTGAACCCTTTTCTTTTGTTGTGAAAAATGGAAGACCGAACCTTTGAAGCTCTTCTTCGTCCATTCCTTTTCCTGTATCTTTAATCTTTATGAAGATAAACCCGGAAGGTCTTATCGCGTATCCTGTTTCGACCGTTATTTCCTTAATCCTGGAATCCTCAACAGCTTCTATTGCGTTTTTTACGACATTTAGAACTGCCTGTGTCATCCTGTCAACGTCAACTGGAACATCTGGCAGTGACGGGTCGAAGAAAAATTTTACCTGAATCCCTTTCTCTTTAATTTGAGGAGAGAAAAGATTGAAAACTTGCTGGATTATTTTATGGATATTTTCTTTTCTAAAAGAGAGTCTTGTGAAATCGAAGCTTTTGGTTATGTTTTTGAGGAGCCTTTCTATTCTTTCTACCTCATAAACTATAACCTGGGCAAGTTCCTCATCATAGCTTTTAAGTTCCTTGAATAACTTTGCCGCTCCTTTAATACCGCTTAGGGGATTTTTGATCTCATGTGAGAGCCCTTTGAGGAATGAAGTAATGTTTTCTTCAAAAGGAGAGGCAACACATGGTTCTATAAGAACTATGACTCCGACTTTTTTTGAAGGGGTAAAGAGGGGGGAGATATGAAATGTGTAATTTCCTTTTTTAAATCCGATGATTTCTATTGTTTCATCAAAAGACTTTTCTATAAGAAAGGATAGCTCTCTAATTTCAAGAATATCTCCGATATTCCTTCCGTTCAGGAATTTAAAGGACTTGTTTGAGAATGATTCAAACTTCTGGTTTACCTTCTCTATTCTTCCTGTCCTGTCTGTTATTACTGCCGGGAAAGGAAGAGAGAACAGTAGATCTTCAAACTCAACGTTCATTTTAGGATCTCTTTATAACAGGGAGCTCTCCCCCTAAGTTATGGAGAGCCCCCCTTTGTTTCCTCCGCCTTTTGGAAACTCTTTGAGCTTTGAAACGTCTATTGTTCCAGCGCTTGGAAGCTCGATTCCTGCGGCTGCAGCTTTAAACTGCTGATGGAACTCCTTGAGTTTTGATATTTCTCCCACCGGAACAATTGCAACGATTTGAGATTTTACAAGGTAAGCTTCTACAGGTTCATTTGCTGTTGGATCCAGAGGCATTATTGTTGCTTGTGCTCCCTTCGTTGTTGGAAGAAGTGCAAATACTCCAGCTTCTTTGAGCTTTACAAATTCAGGAGTAATCTCCTCAACAACTCCCAGGATTCCCGTTGTTGGAACTGCTCCTTCTCCTCCTGCAGTTTGAACAAAAACAAGTTTACCTTTGAGCTCTTCCATCTTTCCTCCAGATTTTCATTCAATGTTATTTGATTAGATAATTTAGGTTTCTGACGGGGTAGAGAAAACCTTTTCTGAAGGTCAAGGTGCTTCGAAGGGGTTAGTTGTTGGAGGCTTGGCAATCGATAATTACGTCGGCTAAAGTTGTTTTATGAGAAAAGGGATCTCCTTTAAACCAGCTGGTAATACATAATGTGTTGCAAATCGGTAGTGTTGCCTTTTCACATTTTTCGATTAGATTGACAATATTCTTCATACTGTTATCAACAACTATAGGAAATTTATCTCCTTTGTTTTCTTTTATAATTTCAAAAACTTGATCTATTTTGTCTGATATTTTACTGATAAAATCGGCAACTAAGGGGGAGAAAATGGATATGAATGCAAAGATCCTTTCTTTACAGGATAGAGGACTGCAGAAGAGGAATGATTTACCACACATTGACTCATAAATTCCTATCCCTCTTGCTATTGGAGTTTTTTTAAGAATTTTGGCTAAGAAATCAGCTATTTTATCTCCTAGTAATTCTCTGAGTTTACTTTTTTCTCTATTTAACATTCTGTCTGCAAATTGTTCTAGTAATTTGTCCCCTTTTTCTGGAAATATTTTACTGAAAATTTCTTCTGCTTTTTTCACCAGATCGCATAAGAGTTTTTGATAGAAAGTTTCACTTTTTGAAGGATGTGGTATGTGAACGGAAAGATCTTCTACGTTTGAAATAGGTGAGATTCTTTGCTTCTTTGCCGCAGGTTGAATGTAATAATCAAGGGGAGAGAATTCTACAGGTTTGTAGGAGAAGTTGAGGATGTCCACTTTTGCTGTTAAAGGGGCCATTCCAATTGTTTTGGCATATAGATCTCTGGCTATTTGGGAATAGCCTGGGCCTTTAGGGCTTGGAGTTTTGGCTCCTTGTTGTATTAAATTGTTTATCAGTTCCTGAGTGGCATTAGGGTTGGAAATAAGGTTGTCGAGAGTATAAGTTTTGCCGTTAAGCTTAACTTCAAAGCTTTTTAGAAGAGTTAGCAGTATCTCTTTTGGTATTTGCGTTTTTTTGTAATTAAGTATAGAGTTTTTACTGTTTGGACATACTTTATCCAATTCGTTGAGTATAGAAGAATATTTTGAGCTTGTTAAATCAGAATAAGGTATCTTATCTAGTTCTATTAGGAACCATACGATTCCTTGAGGATTTTTTAGTTTATCTTTGTTTAGGATAACGCATTTGAAGATTGGTAGAATTTCCTCTGGGATTCTACTTTCTACTAAAGGTTTCAATCTTAGAAGATCGTTCTGAACAGGTGCTGGATATGTTTTGTTCATACAAAATCCATGCTGTTTGTAGCTTATTAAGTATCCAGGTGGAATTATTATTTTTTGGTTTTTAACGATAACTTTTGGTTTATTGTTTGTAGTTTTTAGGATAGTGATATAAATAAACATCTGAAGGAATTTAAATAGAAGGATTGAATATAGATTTACAAAGTCGCTGAGCTTTATATATTTTACTGCCCTATATTCTTTGTAAAGTTGATATATACCCCTTATAAGTTGCTGATAGAGCTGGATATACTTCAGAGTTAATGGGTCATCTTTGCTTTCAAATATGCTTTTTATTTTGGCTTCGTTAGAGTATCTATAGGGTCTAATGGGAAACTGCCGAGAAAGAATTTTTGAGCTTGCGCATCCTGATGTTATTGGTAGTAAAAAGCTCGTTGAAAATTTAATAAACTCTCTTCTTCTCATGGATCTAATTGTAACAAATTAGGTCTTTTAAGTTTTTACAGGTTATGAGAGGGATTCTAAAAATACTTTATATAGAGCTATTGCTGTTGCATTGGATACGTTGAGAGAATTGACGTGACCTCCCATCTCTATTTCGACAACTTCATCTAAGAGCTTCATCGTGCTCCTTGAAATTCCCCTGCCTTCTGAGCCTGCAACAAGCCCTAAAGGAAAGGGGAAGGAGAACTTGCTAAGAGGTTTTCCTCCTGCTTCAAGGCCGATGAGCCAGCCCCCTGCCTCTTTAAACTCTCTGAGGGCAGTTGAAAAGCTGTTTACAACGGCAAAGGGGACGTAGAAAACCGCTCCAGTAGAGGCTTTAACGACCGTTTCTGTAATTGTTGCGCTCCTGTCTCTTGGTAGAACTATTCCTGAAACTCTGAATGCATCTGCCGACCGGAAGATTGCCCCGAGGTTGTGGGGATCTTCGATCCTGTCTAAAAAGAGGAGGTAACCGTTTTCTTTTACGGTTTTCTCAAGGAGCTCCCCGTAGTCAACAGGCTCAACGGGGGAGACCAGAGCCACTATTCCCTGGTGTTTATCCGTTCTGGAAAGCTCCTTCAGTCTCTTTTTTGAGGCTTTAACTATTTTTATCCCTTTTTCCCGGGCAGTTTTTAGGACTTTCTCCCTGTCTCTAAAGTGTTCGTCGATGTAGATTTTCAGAATCGGGTAGCCAGCCTTTACGGCTTCAGCCACAGGATTAACGCCATAGATAACCATTACTGGCTTACCTTCAGGTCGTCCTCTGTTCCCTCTTCTCCGTCTGGGCCAGGAGAGATGAGTGTAAAGTGTTTCCCGTCTGAAATGTAGATGAAGTTGTTTCCCCATGCATCCTGTGGAACTTTTTCTATGTAGGGTCCTTTCCAGTTCTTTGGGATTGGCTCCGTTTCAGGTTTTTCAACCAGAGCTTTAAGTCCCTGTTCCGTTGTGGGGTAGAGTGAGTTATGGAGTTTATAGAGTTTCAAAGCATCCTCTAGATTTTTCATCTGAACCTGAGTAAGTGTAACTTTCGCCTCTTCTCCCCTCTTTATAAGTTTCAGTCCTATCAACCCTGCAAGCATTCCCAGGATAATAATTACAATCATCAGCTCCAAGAGGGTGAAACCCCTTCTCTTTCTTCTTTCCAACTTTACCTCCCTTACTCTCTCCACCAGTTGTCCCCTACCTCTTCTACAAACTCCATTTTATCAACGAAGTTTTTTAAATGTTCAACCGCCTTCATTGCTTCGTCAAAGAAATCGGGGGCTATCCAGAGTTCAATTAATCCTTCTTTAGGATCTCTCGTTCTGACCGTTGCCACTTCATGATACCACTCAAAAATAGCGTTTATAAAAGCTATGTCCTTTGGGTTGACCCTGTAAACCAGGTTTCTGCCTTTAATTAGCGGTTTCAAAACTCCATTCCCTCTATGTAGGCTTTCTCAAAGGTTTTGTTCGTGGCAAGCTCTATAGTTTCGGTTTTTTCCTTTAATCTTTTAATTTTTTCCCTTTCTTCCTCTCTGCCAAGTAGAAGGGAGGCTCCCTTTAAAGCCAGGTTCCCGGCAGCAATGGGCTCCGGGAAGTTTTCCGGAATGAGCCTGAGTCCCTTTACGCTCCGTTTGTCTATGTGGCTTCCGAATGCTCCGGAGAAGTAGAGCTCGGCGGGAGCTCCCGCCTCTTCCAACAGGGTTTTTAGAGCTCCGTAAACGGCACCCTTTGCCAGCAGGAACTTTCTAACGTCGCTCTGGGTAAGGGCAGTAAGAGTTTCTTCGGTTTCATGAAGAATGAATGCCCTTTCTCCCTCTATCTCTCTTATCCTCTGAGCTATCAATGGAGGGGTGTCCTCTGTTTGGATCGTTCCCTCTTCAGTTAAAACCCTAAAACTCTTTAAAAGGTAGATCAGATCAAAGTAGCCGCTGGCGCAGATGCCTAGCGGTTCTTTGTTGCCGATCGTAAGGAATCTGAAATCTCTACCGTCGAAGAAAATTTTGTAGATGGCTCCCTCAACAGCCCTCATTCCAGAGAAGAGGCCAACGCCTTCAAAGGCAGGCCCAGCAGGAACGGAGGCAGCGAATCCGCCTTCTTCCTTCCAGATTCCCATCTCTGCGTTTGTTCCAAGGTCTGCAACGGCAAAGTCTGGGTGGTTTTGAGTTAAGACCAAAAGGTTTGAGAGGAAGTCTGAGCCTATGAAGTTCTTGAGGGGCGGAGGAATGTAAAAAGTAGTCTTTTCAAACCCTTCAAGCCCTAACTCTTTTCCGGTTGTATAGACTTCATCTTCAACTTCAAGTTTGAACGGGAACCTCTCAAAGCCTGAAACCGGCAGCCCTAAGAGGAAGTGCTGGATTACCGGGTTTGAGACGACCACGGCCTCTCTTATGGGAGCTCCCATCTCTTTCAGAAGGAATGAGAGGGTTTTTAAAAGGAGCTCCCTCTCTTTATCGTAGTTTTCCCTTGCAAGCTCAACCCTTGTTACAACATCTGCTCCAAATGCCGACTGGAAGTTGAGGGTTTTCAGGCTCTTTATAAACTTTCCGGTTGAGAGGTCAAAGAGTGCTGCTTCAACGCCTGTTGTTCCGAGATCTATTGCAACTCCAAACCCTTCTCTGGCGTCAACGGGAATGTCGGAGAGGTTCTCTCCCCTGGAGGTGAGGTTCTCTTCCGGGAGCTCCACCTCTCCCTCAAAGGGGCCAAAGAGCAGACAAGCAAGTTCTTCCTTTTCACCTACCTTAACGATACACTTTCCACATATCCCTCTGCCTCCGCAGTAGGCAGACTTCATAAATCCTTTTTCTCTCAGAATCTGATAGAGAGTTTTTCCTTCCGGAACCGATACCCTTAGCTTCAAGCTTCCAGACCTCTTTTCCTCAGGAAATCTTTGAACCTCTCAAAGGTTGAAAGGAGTTCCATAGACCGTTTCAGTGTAACTTTAAGGTTCTTAATCAGTTTTTCCTTTTCCCAGGGGTAGGTGTGGGTAAGGAGGTTACGGAACTCCTTTAATTCCTTCCACTTTTCTGCCGACTCTATAAGTTCAAGTTTTTCCAGCCGGTTCAGTGTGTCAATTTTTACCATCTCCCTTACGGTTTAATAAATAGGGGTTAACCAGTGGGAGTATTTCTCGTTTTCTCCCTTGACGATTGAGAAGTAAACCTCCTGAAGCCTCTTGGTAACGGCTCCTATCTCTCCATTCCCTATAACAACGTGGTCTATCTGAACAACCGGGGCAACCTGAGCTGCCGTTCCCGTGTAGAAGACCTCGTCTGCAACGTAGAGCTCGCTCCTTAAAATGGGTCTCTCTTCTACTTCTATTCCAAGTTCGTTCCTTGCAAGTTCAATTACTGCGTTCCTCGTAATTCCCTCTAAGATGTTTGAGGCCGATGGGGTTGTTATCAGCTTTCCGTTCCTCACCATAAACACGTTCTCTCCGCTTCCCTCTGCTACCGTTCCGTCGGGGTTTAGCATTATGGCCTCGTCGTAACCGTTTAAAAGGGCTTCAGTTTTTGCAAAGGCGCTGTTTACGTAGGCTCCGGCAACCTTGCACCTTGCCGGAATCATTGTGTCGTTTATCCTGTGCCAGCTTGAGGTTTTAGCTTTTAATCCCCTTGAAAGATCTAAGTAGTCTCCCAGCGGAACTGTGTAGATGGCAATTTCCGTTCTGTAGCCTATGAGCTTGGGGGAGATTTTGAGGTCTGCAAAGTAGGCTATTGGCCTTATGTAGGTATCCTCCCTGTGGCCACATTTCCTTAGGAGTTCAACGGTAATCTCTGTCAGCTCTTCGGCACTCTTCCCGACCTGCAGGTTCAGAATTTTGCAGTTTGCCAGCATCCTTTCGTAGTGCTCTTTTATAAAGAGGCCAAAGAGCTGTTTCTTCTCCTCGTTCCAGTAAGCCCTTATCCCTTCAAAGACTGCCGTTCCGTAGTGGAAAGAATTTGTTTGTATGTTTATGTTGGCCTCCTCAACAGGAACAAATTTTCCCTCGAAGTAGGCAAACCTTCCCATCTAAACTTCCTCCGCTCTTTTTCTCCTGTAAATAACGATAACTATTCCTGCGGCGACCATTATAATACTAATAATCTGATTGTTGCTGAATATTCCAAATATCTCTTTAGGAGTTGACCTTACAAACTCTATCAGGAATCTGAAGATTCCGTAGAAAATCAGGTAGAAACCGAAGACTTCTCCGGGAGCTCTCCTTCTTCTGTATAACAGGTAGAGTAGCAAGGCTATAAGAAAGTTTGCCGCAGAGGAGATCGGTTGAGTAGGCCATAGGGGAACGTTGAGAGGAGCAGCGGAGTGAGTATCCTTAAATACGAGGGCAAATGGGGTGTGGCACTCTTTGCCGTAGCAGCATCCGGCCATTGTGCAGCCTATTCTTCCAAACCCGAGGCCTACAGAAAGGGCGATTGAAACGATGTCTGCAAACTTCCAGACCGGTATTTTTCTCTTCCTTACAAAGTAAATGGCTGTAAGGGTTCCAAATATTACTCCTCCATACCAGACAAGTCCTCCTTCCCACACAAACAGGATCCTATACCAGGGTTTTAGATACTGAGGGTTGTAGATGAAGAAGAAGAGCCTTGCTCCTATGAATCCTGAAACGATGCTCCAGAAAGCTGTATCTACTACATCTTCTCTGGGGATCCCCTCTCTCTCTGCGAGCTTAACAAGGATTAAAGAGCCAAAAAAGATTCCAAGGGCAACCATTACCCCGTAAGTGTAGATTGTTACGGGACCAATCTTGAGGAGTATCGGATGCATTTAGACCTCCTTCAGTTTCTGAATGACAGGGTCTTTGAGTGTAAAGAGGAGAGCTCCGTAAACCCCCGCTGCGATCAGAATCGTCAACAGAACTGTAACTGCCTTTCCCGGAAATGTGCTGGCCTTAAAGTAAACCTCTGTTCCTAAAACGGAAACCACTCCAACCGGCACAGAGAAGAGTAGGTATCTTACTCCCTGTGTTGCAACGGTTTTGATGACGTCAACATCGAACTTTTTCCTGAGGATTAAAAGGAGAACTGCAAGGTTTAAAAGGGAAGTGAGGCTCGTTCCGAGGGCGAGACCGGGAGCTCCCATACCTAACCCGAAGCAGAAGATCAGGTTAACGATAAAGTTGAAAACCAGCGTGTAGGCAGCAACTTTAACTGGAATTTTGAACTCTTCCATTGAGTGGTAAACGTTGGAAACTATCTTTTCCATGGAGAAGAAGAAAAGCCCTGTTGAGTAGCAGACAAGAACAGCGTAAGTCCCGATAAGGTCTTTTTCGGTAAAAGCTCCGTGGTTGAAAACGATGTCAACTATTGGCTTTCCGAAGAAAATGAGCCCAACAGCTGCCGGGATAACCACCGCCGAGCAGAGTAAAATTCCAGCTTCTAACTCCCTGTGATAGTCCTTTTCTCCTATTCTCTTTGAAAGTCTTGGTAGCAGAACCTGAGAGAGGCCAATTGCAAACATTCCTAACGGAAGCTGAACGAACCTGTTGGCGTAGTAAAGGTAAGAGATTGCTCCGGATGTAAGGAAAGAGGCTATTACCGTATCTATAAGCATCGATACCTGTCTGACGGCAAAGCCAAAAATTCCCGGAACAGTGTTTAGAAGAACCTTCTTTGCCTCTTCGGATAGTTTAAGGATCGGCTTCAGATTGAAATCGATGCTCCTTAAGAAAGGAATTTGAAGAGAAAGCTGAAGAAATCCGCCGATTATGACGCCAAGGGCGAGGGATTCCACAGAGAGTTTTTCAGAGAGCAGAAGAGCCGAAAGAATTAGGGACAGGTTGAAGAGAGCAGTTGAAAATGCCGGAGAAAAGAATCGGTCAAATGCGTTGAGGATTCCCCCTATGAACGCCGTAAGACTTACAAGCATTATGTAGGGAAACATCTCCCTTAGAAGTTTCACCGCATAGGAGAATTCCTTCCCGCCGAAACCCGGAGCCACGAGCTTTACAATGAGAGGGGCAAAGATCTCCCCGAAAACAACCGATGCCGTCAGCAGTATCAGGAGAACCGCAAATATCTGACCTGCAAGGAGCTCAGCTTTCTCTTTTGAGTCTTTTAATTTTTTTGTAAACGCAGGAACAAAGGCAGAGTTAAAGGCTCCCTCTGCAAAAATTCGCCTCAGCAGATTGGGAATCCTGAAGGCCACAAAGAAGATGTCGGTTAGAGCTCCAGCTCCAAACGTTGAGGCTATAACTATGTCCCTCAATAGCCCCAGGACTCTACTGCTAAATATTGAAAGTGATACAATACCAGCCGATTTAAAAAGGGAACCCTTCATAGTGGGGAATTATAGTTGAAGATCTGCGTTATAGGAGCTGGAGTTGTTGGAAGTCACCTTTCAAAAAGGCTCAGCAAAGAGGGTTTCGAAGTAGCCGTTATAGATGTTGATTCTTCCAAGCTGGAAGCGCTTTCATACAGCTACGATGTTATGACCATTAACTGTAATGCTCTGGAAGTTAACTGTTTAAAAAACGTTCAGGATTTTGACCTTTTCGTTGTTGTTACAGAGAGCGACGAGAAAAACCTTTCTGTGGCGATTCTCTTAAAGTCAATCTTTAAAAAGGAAAAAATCATTGTAAGAGTCAGTAACAAAGCTTTTTCTTCACCGCCGGTAAAGGAATTTCTGAAGTGTGAAGTGGTTAACATTCTGTCTGAAACCGTTCAGGCTGTTCTTAATCAGGTCAAGTATCCTTTTGCTTTGGATGCAGTGAGACTTGAAAAAGAGGGAATTGTCATACTCAAAGTAAAGATCTCTGTCGATAGCTCTCTTGCAGGGAAACAGATTCTTGAACTTTCAGAGATAAGAGAAGAAGTTCCTTTTACGATTGTTGCAGTTGAAAGGGATGGAAAAACGATAATTCCTTCAGGAACTAACTTTATCTATCCGGAAGATGTTATCTACCTGGCTGTTAAAGAGGAAGAGGCTGACAGGGTTGCTGAAAAGCTCGGTCTAAAGTTTGAACAGGTTAAACTCATTTTTATTTTTGGTTACTCAAGGTTTACGGAGGAGCTCCTCGCCCAGCTCTCAAATCTGCCTGTGAAAGTAAAGTTTGTCTGTTCCGATATGGAAAAGTGTGAGGAGGTATCAGGCAGGTTTCCCGGAGTTGACGTGTTTCATGGAGAGTTTTCCGATATAGAGTTTCTTAAAGAAGAGGGAATAGAAAAAGCAGATCTCTCTATATCGATTACTGACGATGAGGAAGAAAACATACTTTCGGCTGTTCTCTGCAAAAAGCTTGGAGTGAAGAAAACCCTCGCTCTCATTATGCATCCAGAGTATGAAAGGATAGTTACATCTATCGGTATAGACGTTCCGGTTATTCCACGTAAATTGCTGGCCTCAAAGGTTTACAGACAGCTCAGCCATAGGAAATTTATCGATCTCTTTGAGCTTTCTGAAGAGCTTGAGATTGTGGAGATGGAAGTTCCTAAGAAGAGTGCCAGTAAACAGGTTAGAGATGCGAACCTCTGTAACCTGATAGTTGCTGTTAAAAAAGGAGAAAAAGTTGAGCTGGCAAGGGGAAGCACTGTTCTTGAAGAGGGGGATACCCTTATCTGTATAAAGAAGAGGGAAAGTTGAGGTATCAGCTCGTTTTCAAGTATGTTGTGATACTTCTCTTTTTTCTGTCCCTGTCGTTTCTCATTCCTGCCGGCTACTCCCTCTTTACGGGAGATGGCCTTACAGAGGAGTTTCTGTTTCCTCTGATACTGATGGGAGCTCTCTTTTTAGTTGCTCTTCAGATAAAGGAAAAAGTCTCTGATATCTCTGTAAAGGAGGCGATTTTAGTTGTTGTCCTTGTCTGGTTTCTGTTTCCTGCTCTCTCTGCCTTTGTTTACATGGAGACCGGCTCCATTCCTCATTTTGCAGATGCTTATTTTGAGTCTGTATCAGGGTTTACAACTACCGGGGCATCCGTACTTACGAATATTGAAGCACTTCCAGATAGTGTTCTCCTGTGGCGTTCAACTACCCACTGGATAGGGGGAATTGGCTTTGTTGTCTTCTCCCTTTCAATACTTCCTGCCCTTGGAGCAGGAGGAGCTCAGCTCATAAGGTTTGAGTCCTCAAAAGCAGTGGAAGAGAGAGTTCTTCCCAGAGTCAAAGAAATAGCAAAGGCTATCCTTTTCGTTTATGTGGCGTTAACCGTGTGTGAGATTTTCCTGTTGAAACTCTGCGGTATGGATCTCTACAACGCTGTTAACCATACCTTTGCAACCGTTGCCACCGGCGGTTTCTCTACAAAAAATGAGAGCGTTGCTGCGTTTCACTCTTTTGCTGTTGAGATGGTGATTTCTGTTTTTATGCTTTTAGGGGCTATTAACCTTTCCCTCTACTACAGGGCTTTTAAGAAGAGGAGCTTGAGACTCTTTTTCTCATACTACGAAGTGAGATCTCTCCTGGTAATTGTCGTTGTCTCTACGCTTTTTGTTACATTGCTCCTCTACGACAGAGGTTTTTATACCTCCCTTCTTGAATCCTTCAGATATGCGTTCTTTCAGATCTCAACGGCGGCTTCGACTACCGGTTTTGCGTCGACGGACTATTCCAGCTGGCCTTCTTCCATCCTTGCGCTTTTGATGGCTCTTTCTCTGATAGGAGCCTCTTCAGGCTCAACGGCTGGAGGTATAAAACAGTTCAGGTTTCTAGTTATGGTTAAAACAATGATGAGAGAGGTTAAAAAGACTGCCCATCCAAGACTTGTTTACAGGGTTAACCTTGGAGGGAAAGTTCTGGAAATAGACACTCTGAATGCAATCTGGGCTTTTATTTCTGTTTACTTCTCTCTTACGTTCCTTTTCGGTTTCATCATAGCCATTTCCGGTTATGACCTTATTACCGCCTTCTCGGCTTCTATTGCCTGTATAACCAGTTTGGGGCCCGGACTCGGGAAAGTGGGGCCTGCAGGAAACTTTGCTTTTTTCTCAGATTTTGACAAACTGCTTCTTTCCTTTGAAATGCTCCTTGGAAGGCTGGAGGTATTTCCCCTATTAACGGTTCTTCTTCCTGCCTTCTGGAAGGATTAGAAGTGTTTTTGGGAGGTGATGTGCAGTTTCTCGTTTCTGTTGCCGGCTTTGATCCTACCGGTGGTGCAGGAGTTTTAAGGGATATCAAAACTTTCAACTATTTTGGCTTTCTGGGGGGAGCGGTTGTTACTGCCAATACGGTGCAGAATACAAAAGGAGTGAAGGAGTTTCAGTATGTTGACGGTTCGTTTATTCTTCATCAACTGAATGCCATACTTGAGGACTTTTCCCCTAAAGGAGTAAAGGTTGGTATACCTCATGGGGAATACAGGGTAAATAAAGAAATTGCGGCTCTCATATATTCTTTATCTATTCCTGTTGTCTTTGACCCTGTTCTCTCTCCAACTTTTGGAAAGGAGTTTGTTGAAAATTTGGAAGTTATCAGGCCGTTGATTGATGTTTCAACTGTTTTAACTCCTAACTACTCTGAGTTTCTAAAGCTAAGGGAGCTCCTTCAGAGAAAAACGTTTATTGTTAAAGGATGGCCTTACGGCGATAAGGTCTGCGATGTCCTCTTTGTTAACGGAAAGGAAGTTGGTAGAGTTTGCCATGAAAGGGATAACAGGGTTGTTAGAGGAACGGGATGTGCCTTCTCATCTGCTCTTACAGCTTTACTTGCCAAAGGTTTAAACTTGGAAGAAGCATTCAGAGAGGCCGTTGATTTTATAACGGAATACAGGAGAAGTGCTTTTGAGATAGAGGGAGCTCCCCAGCTCTACCCTTCACTTTAGGCCTATATTTCTTAAAAACCTTCTGGAGAGGTTAGATGAACCAGGAGCTTATAAGGAACTTCTGCATAATTGCCCACATAGACCACGGAAAGTCTACCCTTGCAGACAGACTACTGGAGTATACGGGAACTGTTTCTAAGAGAGAGTTAAAAGAGCAGATGCTTGACACTTTAGAACTTGAAAGAGAAAGAGGTATCACAATCAAGCTCAACGCCGTTAGGATGAAGTATAAGGCAGACGACGGTAAAACCTACACGATGCACCTTATTGACACTCCCGGCCACGTTGACTTTACTTACGAGGTCTCAAGGAGTTTGTCTGCCTGTGAGGGAGCTCTCCTCGTTATTGACGCAACCCAGGGGATAGAGGCTCAGACAATCGCAAACTTCTTCTTAGCTTTAGATGCCGGCCTTGAGATTATTCCTGTTATAAACAAAATAGACCTTCCCAGTGCAAACCCTGAGTGGGTAAAGGAGCAGATTGCAGACGTTTTAGGCTTAGACCCAGACGAGGCCATTTTAGCCTCTGCAAAAGAGGGAATCGGGATAAAGGAGATTTTAGAAGCGATAGTTAAAAGGGTTCCTCCACCTTCAGGAGACCTTGAAAAGCCCCTAAAAGCCCTCATCTTTGACTCTTTCTACGACAACTACAGGGGAGTTATTCCCTTTATCAGGGTATTTGACGGAAAGATAAGGCCGGGAATGAGAATAAAGCTGATGTCAAACGACAAAGAGTTTGAAGTTGTTGAAGTTGGAACACAGTCGCCAAACATGGTGAAAACGGAAGAACTCTCTGCCGGAGAGGTTGGCTGGATAGCTGCAAACATCAAGAACATTGAGGATACACAGGTTGGAGATACGATAACAGATGCTGAAAACCCAACAGATGAGCCATGCCCCGGCTTCAGGCCTGCCAAACCTATGGTATTTGCGGGTTTATACCCTGTTGACTCAGACGACTACGAAAACCTGAAAGAGGCCTTAGAAAAGCTCAAGCTCAACGATGCAGCACTCTTCTTTGAACCTGAAACCTCAGCAGCTTTAGGTTTTGGTTTCAGGTGCGGATTCTTAGGACTCCTCCACATGGAGGTTATAAAAGAGAGGCTTGAGAGGGAGTTTGGGCTTAACCTTATAGCTACAGCTCCCAGCGTTGTTTATAAGGTTTACATGAAAGATGGCTCTGTTAAGGAGGTTCAGAACCCTGCTGAAATGCCGCCTCCTGAGAAGATTGAGAGGATTGAGGAGCCCTACATCTCTGCTTCAATCATAACTCCGGCAGACTACGTTGGCCCCATAATGCAGCTCTGTCAGGACAGGAGGGGAATCCAGACAGGATTTACCTACTTAGACCAGCAGAGGGTGGAGCTCCGCTACGATATGCCACTTTCCGAGATTCTCTTTGACTTCTTTGACAAGTTAAAATCTATCTCCCGCGGCTACGCCTCCTTTGACTACGAGTTTGCAGGTTACAGGCCTTCAGACCTTGTAAAACTTGACATACTGATCAACGGAAAGCCTGTTGACGCCCTCTCTGTAATCGTCCACAGGGACAAGGCTTACCAGAGGGGAAGACAGTTAGTTGATAAGCTGAAAGAGATAATTCCAAGACAGCTCTTTGAAGTTGCAATTCAGGCTGCAATAGGAAATAAGATCATTGCCCGTTCAAACGTTAAGGCTTTAAGGAAAGACGTTCTTGCAAAGTGCTACGGTGGAGACGTTACCAGGAAAAAGAAGCTACTTGAGAAGCAGAAAGAGGGTAAGAAGAGAATGAAGATGCTGGGTAAAGTTGAAGTTCCTCAGGAAGCGTTTTTAGCGGTTCTAAAGGTTGATTAAACGGGGAGGGGGACTCCCTCCCTTTAAATTCTCCTCCACAGTTGCTCAAGGTTAACGGTAAATGGACATTCTAAGTCAAACCTAAAGCTACCTCTGTCTGAGTCAAAGATCTTCTCATATCTGTTATTGGTGAGCTTGAACACCCTCATCTTCTTCAAGTTTGGGTAGACCAGGCCGTAGTATTTGACCTTTTCCTTCTCGTAGAGCTCAAACTTCAGCTGCTCGTCTCTTATTGCAGTAGACCTTGAAACAACTTCAAAGATAACTTTTGGAGTGGTTTTAATAAAGTCTTCAACTTTTCCACAGACCACTACAACGTCTGGCCTTACAACAGTATTTTCGCTAACTATCCAGTCAAGCTCTAAGTAAACTTTACAGTCTTTAGGACATTCTTCAAGTTGACCTTCTATCTGGTTTGCAATCAAAAACGAAACCCTCTGATGGACAGCTAAAGGAGAGGGAGCCATTGCAAAGGGAACTCCCTCTATCAGCTCCCAATCTCCTTCCCACTGCAGGTAGTCGTCAACGGTATAGTTTGGTAAGTATTTCTCTGCCAAACTCACTGTCCTTCTCTGTTAAGTTCACTTGCAGGCCGGCATCTCTATCAGTCCGATGTTTCCGTCTTTTCTCTTGTAGACAACTGCTGCGTTTCCCGTCTCAACGTTACAGAAGACGACGAACTCCCTGTTTGAGCCAAGGAGCTTAACAATTGCATCTTCAACAGAAATGGGCTTGTAGAGCTCTGGCTCAACTTCAATTATCTCAATAGGTTTCTCAACAACCTCTTCCTCAACAACTGTCATCATCCTCTTAGACTTCTGGGCCTCTTTCTTTCCAGTTGTTTTAACTTTGTCTTTTAGTCTTCTCAGCTGTTTCTCTGCTGCGTCAACAACGTAGTCGACGGCTGTGTAGAGGTCATCTGTTTCCTTCTTAATCCTTAGAGTGTGGTCAAAAACGTTGTAGATGACGATTTCAACAGATGAACGGAACTTTTCTTTGTGAACAATTACGTCTGCAAACACCTCCCTTCTGTCGTCATCCCCCAGATACTTTTCAAGCCGTTTGAACTTCTCTTCCAGTGTGCTCTTAATTGCCCCTGTAAGATCAATTCCGTGACCGATAAGGTTGAGCTTTAGCTGTGCCATCCCTTCCTCCTTCTCTTTTGTCTCTTAACTTTAAATTAAAGCAAAAGGAAAGGGAGTGTCTATGGAGAGGAAAAAAGCTTACCTTCTCTTTTCAGGAGGGCTTGACAGCATTATAGCGGCTAAACTCCTTAAAAAACTTGGTTTTGACGTTGTAGGTGTTCACATTACGTCGCCTCTCTTTGAAAAAGATGTTGAAAGGGTTAAGGAACTTGCAGATAAAGTCGGAATTGATCTAAAGGTTGTTGAAGCAGGGGAAGATTACCTTGAGATGCTGAAAAACCCGGTTTACGGTTACGGAAAGAATCTGAACCCCTGTATAGACTGTAAGGCCTACATGCTCAGAAAGCTGAAAGAGGTAGCAGAGGAGGGAGCTCTCCTTGCCACAGGCGAGGTTCTGGGTCAGAGACCCATGTCTCAAAGGAGGGACTCCTTTAACACAATAGAGAAGCTTTCAGGTTTAAAGGGTCAGATTTTGAGACCTCTTTCGGGAAAGCTCCTTCCTCCAACTGTTTACGAAGAGAAGGGAGTTGTTAACCGGGAAGAACTTTTAGACCTTAAAGGCCGTTCAAGGAAGCGGTATCCAGAGGTTTTGAAAAAACTCGGTTTAAATGGTGAGGAGCTCCCCACCCCTGCCGGCGGCTGCCTCTTAACGGAACCCTCGTTTGCAAGAAAAGTTAAGGATTTGATGGAGCACGACGAACTCAGCTGGGAGAATATAAAACTCCTTAAAATCGGCCGCCACTTCAGGGTTAACGGCTGTAAGCTGATAGTTGGGAGGAACAGAGAAGAGAACAGAAAAATAAGGGAGGTTGCAAAGGAGGGTGATTACCTGATAACCGTTCCGGATATTCCATCTCCAACAGCCCTTTTGAGGTGTAGAGGAGAACCTTCCCATGAAGTTTTAAAGAAAGCAGGAGGTATTGTTGCCCGTTACTCAGACGCAAAGAACGAAAAAGAGGTAAAGGTAGCTGTTTACAGAGGTGGTAAACTATTAACAGAACTTACAGTTCAGCCGATATTTGATTTAGAAAAGTTCTCTATAACGGGATAAGGAGGGAGAGATGCCCCTTTTTGAGAAGACCCTTTACTCAACAGATTTTTCTCCCCTTGCAGAGGTTGCTTTAGACTACGTAAAGAAGCTGAAAGAGGCGGGGGAGAAAGAGGTTGTTGTTGTTCACGTTGTTGATGACCTCTCAATAGAGCTCCCCGAGGGAGCAGACCTTCTAAAAGAAAAGGAACTCTACAAAATACTTCCTGAGGTAGATCAAGAGTATGTAACTTCACTGATTGAGAGACTTGAGGCCATTAGGAAAATCCTTGAAAGCGAGGATTTAACTGTAAAACTCTACCTGAAATACGGAAATATTCCCAAACAGATAGTTGAAGTAGCAAAGCAGGAGAAGGTAAAACTTATCGTTATGGGAGCTCACGGTAAAGGTCTTTTAACGGAAATTCTTCTCGGAAGTGTTTCAACAGATGTCATAAGAAACGCAGAGTGCCCTGTTCTAATAGTTAAGAGAAGGGAGGAGGAATGATGCTGTTTGAGAAAGTTTTATATCCCTTTGATATGAGAAGGGCCAGCTTAGGCGTTAAGCCATATGTTTTAAAACTGAAAGAGGCAGGGTGTAGGGAAGTTCACATGCTCTACGTTCTTCTACCTTCCGAGTGGGGATTTGTTGCAAAAGAGGAATACGACTCAGAAGGCAAGATAGAGGCTTTAAGGGGAGCCATAGATGACGGCTACGTTGACGGCCTTAAAAGGATATTTGAGAAGATGAAAGAAATTGCGAAGGAGTTTGAAGAGAACGGAATAAAAACCCGTGTTGTTTTGATTCCCGGTGAGCTTGATGAGACAATTGGTTATTACTCAAAAGAATACGGAATTAAGCTTGTTGCCCTTGGCGTAACAGATGAATCTCTCTCTTTCTTCAGAGTGGGTAAAGTTCTTGACATCATAAAGGCTGTTGACTCTCCCGTTCTTGTTGTTAAGAGCCCTGAAGAGGATGGCTGCCAAAAGATTTAAAGAATTTGGAACTTTGATGCTATGTTTGTGTTCTAATGTTGCATTGTTTTAATACTTACAGCTACTTTTTTGATTGAAGTTAAAGGTAGAATGGATAGAGCTACAAAAACATTTGCTACAATTTCTAACGTTTCTTCCACGCTCCTTAAGACGTGAATTACCTGATACTTTGAAAGGTGGAAGGCCCTCATAAAAAACTTCATATTTGTTCTTAAACCTTCGTAAAAGTCCATAGACTGACTGATAAAATAGAGAATATATCCCATACTCAGAAACACAAATGCTTTGTAATCTTTATTGTGCAGCAGATTCCTAGATACAAATATATACAAAGCAAGGAAGATTACAAAAAACACGGGGCCATAAATTCCCTGCCAGTAGTAGCTGGAGAAAATACCTTTTAAAAGCCGTTTTCCTAAAAAGCTTCCTACTTGTTCATGAATCATTAACAAATCGTCAAGTGCCAGATACAGAAAAAAATAGCCGAAAAATTTCCACTTTTTCGGGCTTGAATCTCCAGCTATTTTAACGTTGAGCAAAAGTAGAGATACTACAAAAAAGCTAAAAGAGGAAAGCAAAGTTGGCAGATTTCTCTCTAAGGTTGGATTTAGATATTTACTGAAGAAAGGAATAACATACATGCCATTAAAATAGGCTATTAAATCTACGAAGAATATTGCAAACGCTAAAAAGCAAATAAAAAGAATAAGTCTACTAAATCGTATTTCTATTTGAAACACTCCTTCCCCTACCAGGTATGTAGCGGGGAAGACAATAGTGTCTTCCCCGCCAGCGCACAGTTATTCCCTGCTGCCAGAAGTTCCAGAGCCGCCTTCACCTCCGGTGCCACCAGAACCGGGAGTTGCAGATGCTCCCTCATCTTCGGATCTAACACAGATTTTTCCCATATCGTCAGTGTAGAAACAGAACCCGTTATGGCTTATATGAAGCACAATGTCTCTTTTGCCATCCCCTTCATAAAGGTAGGGTGTCCCGTTTTCTACACTAAATGTTACATTGTCGTCTTCCATATCACCTTCGCAAGATACAAATTCGGCGGTTATAGTTTTTTCAGTATCATTAATACTATTTAACTCGAAATAACAGCTACCAGACATATTTGGTCCATGGAATGCAATTTCTTTGTTGTCAAGCTTTTGAAGTGTTTCATTAAGAAGATCAAATATGGATCCTGAGAGATGTTCTTTTGCTTCTTCTAAATGTTCTTCCACTTTGGTTTTAATTTCTTCAGGTAGCTCATCCATTGTACAGTTCCATAGATGTATTTCTTTGTTCACTGTGATGTTATCACTCTTAACCTGAATCCCGTTATCTGGATTGCCATCACTATCAAGTGCCAGAAGGAATGCAGATATTATCAGAACGTTATTGGTATTATTACCAGCCAGCTCCACTGGAGTAATAATTTCTCCAGCCTCTGCTCTGCCCAGGATAACTTTGCCTACTCTAAAATGTAATTTTATCTCCAGTTCTATACCTGAAGGTTCCGTTACCATCTGTTCTTCCAGACAGTCCTGTAGAAGTTGAATATTCAACGTTAGCTACAGGGCTATCGTAAAATTGACCCGAGTTAGTTGTTTCACTGCTTGTACCACCACCTCCTCCACCTCCGCAGCTAGCAAGCAACCCCATTGCCAGAATTAGCGATGCACCAAAGGTTCTCATTCTTTTTATCATTTTTACACCTCCTTATTTCTTTTTTTGTTTCTTGTGTGTAAAAACTAACAAATTTTTTCAAGAATTTCTACGATGGCATCCCTGTAGGTTTTAACCATAAAGTCAATTTCTTTCTCACTTATTGCAAGGGGCGGCATTATAACAAGGACGGGGCCTAAAGGTCTGGTAAAAACTCCTTTCTCAATGATTCTTCTTGAAACTTTTCTTCCCACATCGTCTTTCCAGCTGAATCCCTCTTTCGTCTTTTTGTCTTTGACCAGCTCAACTCCAACCATAAAACCTTTTCCTCTTATATCTCCAACGTATTTGAGGGGGGAGAGCTCCTCCTTTAACTTCCTGTAGAGGTAATCAATCTTCTCCTTTAGTTCTTCAGGCCACCCCTTTTTCTCAAAGAGCTCAATGTTTTTAAGTGCTACTGCACAGCCAAGCTGATTCCCTGTAAAGGTGTGGCCGTGGAAAAAGGTCTTTCCGCTTCCGTAGTCCCCTCCCCAGAAAGCTCTATAAACTTCATCTGTTGCCATTGTAACCGCTAAAGGCATGTAACCTGCAGTTAATCCCTTTGAAATTGCCATAATATCTGGAACGACACCTTCCCACTCACAGGCAAACATCTTTCCGGTTTTCCCAAATCCTGTTGCAACCTCGTCTAAGATGAGAAGAACACCGTATCTGTCGCAGAGCTCTCTCACTCCCCTTAAGAAGCCCTCCGGATGGACGATAATTCCTGCAGCAGCCTGAACTAAAGGCTCCATAACAACAGCTGCAATCTCATCTCCGTGCTTTTTTAAAACCTCCTCTAACTTCTTTAAGGAGTAGTTCTTGCACTCTTCGGTGGTTCCGGGAAACCTGTAAGGGTGAGGGGCGGGGATTTTGTAGGTCTGGAACATGAGCTCTCTGAACATTGAGTGGAAAAGGTCTATTCCGCCAATGCTTACAGAGCCTATCGTGTCCCCGTGGTAGGCCTCCTCAAGCTTTACAAACTTCGTCCTCTTTTTTTCCCCTTTCAGCTGCCAGTACTGGTAGGCCATCTTTAAGGCAACTTCCATTGCCGTTGAGCCGTCGTCTGAGTAAAAGACGTGGTTCAAACCTTCAGGGGTTATCTCAACTAACTTCTTTGCAAGAAGAATTGACGGAACGTTTGCAAGACCTAAAAGGGTTGAGTGGGCAATCTTTCCCGCCTGTTCACAGAGTGCCTCGTTGAGCTCCTTGACGTTATGGCCGTGAACGTTGCACCAGATTGAGCCGACGGCGTCTAAGTATCTTCTTCCCTCTGTATCTATGAGCCAGCACCCCTCTCCCCTTTCAATAACGATAGGTTCGTGCTTTACATACTCGGCCATCTGGGTAAAGGGGTGCCAGACAAACTCTTTGTCCCACTCTTTTAGCTTTTCCGGGCTGGCCATCACTTCTCCTCCTGCCACTGTTTAACGTAAATATATCCACTCCAAGGAGAAGTTCTTTTGAGCCAGCCCAGAACTCTTATTTTGAGGGGAGCTCCCTTCCTCTTTCTTACCTCCTTTAAAATTTCTTCTGCAGCGCTTTCAGGGGAAACCCTGTAACTCCTGCGGCACTTACACTCCGGGTTGACAACGAGGTAAACTGCTCCGGGAATAATTTCAACAGCACCCCGGAGCTCCACTACTTTCCCCTATTGCACTCCTTCAGAACTTTTATCTCAACCCGCCTGTTTTTCGCCCTGTGTTCCGGCGTGTCGTTCGGGTAGAGGGGTTTCGTTTCACCATATCCTATGACCGTTATTTCTTCCTTCGGTATTCCCTTTGCTATCAGGTAGTTGGCAACGGACTGTGCCCTCTCTTTAGAGAGCTTCAGGTTGTATTTTTCAGAACCTACGTTATCCGTATGCCCTTCTACAACTATCTTCTGGTAGTCCATTCCAGAAAGGATGGAGTAGATCGTGTCAAGGAGCTTCATGGCTTCAGGCTTCAGTTGGTAGCTATTGAAGTCAAAGAGAATTCCTGAGCCCATCGTTATCTTTGTTTCACACTGAGACTCTTCTATCTTTGCAGGGGCAAACTCCCTTATGTCAAAAGGGACTTCTCTTCCGTTCTTTATAAGTGAGAGAACTAAAGCTACCTGATACCTTGGCCCCTGGAAGTATTGAACCTCAACTGTGTGAAAGCCTTTTGTGAGCTTTACACTTCCAGTTTTCTTTGTTGGAGGGTGGATTCCATCGTTGTCTATAACGGTTTTGCCATCAATTATCAGCTTTGCCCCGTCGTCGCTGAGGAGAGAGAACGTGTAGGTTCTTGTTTCAGGGATAAAGATTTTCCCCTTGTAGTCTATTGCGAACCACTCAAACCGGTTTGAAACTCCCGGAAACCCGGTGCTGAAGTCCCTTGGAGTGATGTTTAGAACGGCTGAGTATATCTTCCCTATGGGTTTCAGTTTTGAGAAGTCTGGAAGTCTATCTGTTCCTGGCGGTATTGCGTATATGGTTCCTTCAAATACAAATGGGTTTTCCTTCGTTGAGCCAAAGGAACTCCCTTCAGGGATATTCTCTGGAGCTTCTTTCCTGTAAATTTCTGCAATCTTTTCCGGCGTTAAGGGGTAGTTGTAAATTCTCAGCTCATCAATGGCTCCCTTAAAGTCCGGGTCGTTAAAGCACCAGTTGGAATGACCTATAAAGTTGCTTTCCCTTTCTACGTTTGCTACAGAGTTGCCGGTCTTTTCTGCTTTGAGCTGGCCGTTTGTGTAAATTCTCATCTTCCCTGTTCTGTTGTCTATAGTTGCACAGTAAAACTGCCACTTTCCGTTGACGATTCCCGGGTATGTTAGCCTTCCAGCAGATCTGTTGTAGTCTCCGTTGCTGTTTACCCAGCTTTCAAGATCTATTCTGTTTGTATCGGCCAGCCGTCCGAAAACAACGTTGTATCCGCCTTTTTCTCCAGTTGTTTTTCCAAGATCTACTATCTTTTCATACCAGCGGTTGTCTTCAAACTTTACCCAGCTACAGATTGTAATTCCTCTGCTCCAGACCCTTCCAATTTTGGGAACTGCTATGTAGTCTCCTCCTGGTTTTCCACAACCGTTGTCCCTGTCAGAAGCGTTGAAGTAAAGAGCTTTTCCCTTTACTCCTTTTACGCAGACGGGAGCTCCCACAACCGTCCCATCGTATCTGTTTCCAGAGGCGTCTTTAGCTGTGCAGTCGTCAAAGGGATAGTAGATGAGGAGCTTCTTTTCAGCCTGAGGGATTTCTCCCTCTCTAGCAAGGGGAGTGCAGTCTCCCAGTCCTCTAACCCTTGAGTCTGCCTCTCCGTTCATGGAAACTCTCCAGAATGAGGTATGGAAAGGGGCTGGAGAGAGCTGAACGAGTCTTTTAAACTCGTAAGTTCCAGGTTTTTCGGCTTTAAAGCCGTTCTCTATTAATCTTTCAACATTCCAATGGTTGTCCCTTATCTCTATCTCCGATTTAACGTATCCGGGAGTATTTACCTTCACCTTTCCGGTAAGGAGAAATCCGCTACCTTGTCTGAAAGCTTCATAGCTCAGAATTCTTAAGTTTTTGTTTGGGGGAGTTTCCTCCCCTTCCTGGTAGAAAGTAAAGGCTCCGTCGTTGTATGCTCTATCGGCTCCGGTGGCGTCCTCAAACTGGAAGTAGTAGAGGTGTTTTCCCTTTTTAAAGGCTTTGAAAAATCGTGGATCCTGTGAAGATACGGGTCCCATCCACCTGCCGTCCCAGTGGGTTTTGACGAGGAACCGAACTCTGTCTCCCTTCTTTAAGCCTTCAATGGGGATGGGAGCTCCCACCGGCGGTCTTGGTCCGGCAAACTCAACTAAAAATACCGGTTTGCCGTTATTTACCTGATAGTAGATTCTGGAGCAGGCTGCAGCGTCAAACCATTCCATTTTGAAGAACCAGGGCTTTGAAATGTCGTCTATTACGACTTCTCCTGAAATTGGTCTTTCTCTGACTGCCTGTTGAACTTCTTTAGCCCGTTTCTGGATCTCTTGAACCTGTTTTATTGCTTCCTCAAACCTGCCAATGTCAAAGCCGCCTGCAAAAGCAGAAAAGGGTAGAAATAAAAAAAGTGTTAGGGAAAAATGGGAAAGTTTCAACGTTTCCCCCTCCATACGGTTCAATTTTTAACTTATTGTTTACTTTTCAGAATTGCCAATGGGCTTATCAAGGAAGTAGGCCTGACCGACAAAGAGCGCCACTACTGTTTTGTCTTCTTTCCTTACGATTACCTCGTAAACGCCTACTCTCCTGCTTCTGTTGACTTCTTTTGCCTCTGCTATGAGCTTTTCTCCTTTTAAAGTAGGTTTTGTAAAGTTAATGTTTGCTGATGTTACAAGTGCAACGTTCCCGTAGCTGTTAGAGGCAACTGCAAAGGCAAAGTCTGCAAGAGAGAAAATTACTCCTCCCTGGCACACTCCAGCTGCGTTGAGCATTGAGTCGTTTACGGAGAGCTCCACAAGAGCATACCCTTCTTTCATCTCTTTAACTTTCATTCCGAAAGTTTTTGCAACTCTGTCGTTTTCCTCCATAAACTTTGCAATCTCTTCCGGTTTCAAGGCTTTTTCTCCTGATGGGTTTCAAAAATTATAGACCGAGTATTGAAAAGTTTTGATTTTGAGAGGGGGAAATGTGAGGAAAGGGGGAGGGAGCTCCCCCTTTTGGAGTTTAAGCCTTCTGGAGGGCAGCCTTTCCTATCTTTACCCCTTCTTGGAAAGCTGTTTTGTTGAGGTCAATGAAACGTTTTGGAACGCTCTTTTCAATAGCCTTGAGGAAAGACTCCTCAGAGATAAGGGGCTTTCCGTCAAACTGGAGAGATGTTGCAACCTGGAAAACTCCAAGGGCAACGATGTTCATAACCTGTCTTCTTCCAAGGCCTTCTGCTGCGGTCCTTGCAATAGGAGCAGAGACAACCCTGTACATGTTGCAGTCAAGGTCACACTGAACGAGGTCTTCGTCAACTATTACAAGAGCTCCCGGCTTAACGTTAACTAAAACATCTGCCGTATTCTCTCCACATTCAGGGTCTAACCTTACAGGTTTACCCTTAACCATCTCATCGTAGGCTTCCTGAGACTGAATGATAACCGCATCAAGCTCTGTTACCTGGGGGAAGTCAATCGGCTGGTCTGAGATTACAACGTCTCCAAGAGACGTTCCGCTCCTCATTGCAGCGCCGTAGGTTGCCGTTTGAGTAGCCCAGAGCCCTTCCTCGGCGGCAGCTGTTGCAAGAACAACCGCAGCAAGGATTGAACCTTGCCCGGCAGAACCTATAACCCTAACCTCATACCTCATTTCTCACCTCCGGAAAGCTGCTTAACCCTGTTCCAGTAAACCTCTGTGTACTCAGGTCTTGAGTCGTCGTGGTAGAGAACACCCCTTGGGAGCTTTCCAGCCCTTTTCTCCTCAGGAAGCTTCTCCCAGGCCTTAACGGGAATTGTGTTCTCCTTGAGCCACATGTACATTTCTTCAAAGGTCATCCTGTTCTTCCTTCCGTAGATAATCGTACACGGAGAGAGGACTTCAATAAACGAGAAACCTTTATGCTTTATGCCGTCCTGGATCAGTTTCTTAAGCTCTGTAACGTGGTATGCGGTTCCCCTTGCAACGTAAGTTGCTCCGGCAGCCTTTGCAAGCTCTGCAACGTCAAAGTTTGGCTCGTAGTTTCCTCCGGGAGTTGTTGTAGTCTGTGAGCCGAGGGGAGTTGTTGGTGAAACCTGACCGTGGGTCATTCCGTAGATCCAGTTGTTAATCATTACAACAGTTACGTCAATGTTCCTACGGGCTGCGTGGATGAAGTGGTTCCCACCGATTGCAAAGCAGTCTCCGTCTCCCGTAAAAACAATCGTTGTAAGTTCTGGCTTAAAGAGTTTAAGCCCTGTTGCGAATGCTAAAGCCCTTCCGTGGGTTGTGTGGAGAGTAAATCCGTCAAAGTAACCGGGAGTCCTTGAGGAACAGCCAATACCTGAGACCATTGCAACCTGGTCGTTGTCAATTCCAAGGTCGTAGAGGGCCATGCAGGTTGCTTTTAGTGCCTGGCCGATTCCACACCCCGGGCACCAGATTGTTGGGAGTTTGTCAAGCCTTAAGTATTTAAAGTAGGACTCCTTCTTCTCAAGAACCTTCTCAAAGGGAACGTTCATTACTTACCTCCTTAAACTCTTGCTTTTACGATCTCCTCAAGTTTTGAGAGGATCTCAGCCGGGTAGATAACCTTACCGTTTGCTCTGTTGAGCCTGTAAACGGGGGCTTCTCCCTTAGCGCACCTTTCAACTTCAAGGACGTATTGCCCCATGTTGAGCTCTGGAACTAAGATTGCGTTTACGTGTTTTGCCAGCTTGTTGAGGGTCTCTTCCGGAGATGGCCAGATGGTTACAACCCTCAAAAGGCCTGCTTTGATTCCCTTCTCCCTTGCCATGTCAACGGCAGTCTTTGCAGCCCTTGCAGTTGTTCCAAAGGCCACAATTGCTACTTCAGCGTCGTCTAACTTGTACTCCTCGTTCTTCTCCATCTCAGGCTGATTTCTCTTAACCTTCCTGATTAGCCTTTCAATAAGCTCCTCGCACATCTCAGGGTTTGTTGTCGGGAAGCCTGTGTAGTCGTGGTGAAGACCTGTTGCGTGTCCCCTGTATCCCGGTGTTCCGTATGGAGCTATTGCTGGAACGTCGTCCTCTCCGGGCTTGTAGGGGAGATACTCCTCAGGTGGAACGTCGGGCATCTTCCTGTTCCAGATCTCAACCTTGTCTGGTGTAAACTGTTCCATATCAACAGTTTCTCTCATGTGGCCAAGGACTTCGTCTAAGAGGAGAACAACGGGAGTTCTGAGCCTCTCTGCCCAGTTGAAAGCCCTAATTGTTTCTTCCATTATCTCCTGAACGTTTCCAGGGTAAAAGACGGGAATGAGCTTGTCTCCGTGGGTTCCCCACAAAGACTGCATAATCTCCTGCTGGCCGATCTGAGTTGGAAGACCTGTTGACGGGCCGCCCCTCTGAACGTTTACTACAACGCAGGGAGCTTCAACCATAAATGCATAGCCGAGGTTCTCCTGCTTTAAAGAGAAACCGGGGCCAGAGGTTGCTGTCATTGCCTTTGCGCCGGCAAAAGAGGCTCCAACGATAGCTGCCATAGAGGCTATCTCGTCCTCCATCTGGATGAAGGCTCCTCCGTGACGGGGCAGGAGCTCCGCCATCCTCTCAGCAATCTCAGAAGATGGTGTAATCGGATAACCTGCGTAAAACCTGCAGCCTGCAAGAATTGCAGCCTCTGCACAGGCGTGGTTTCCATACTTAAGCTCAAGCTTTGCCATACTTTCCTCCCTTAAGCGCTTGCTATTTCTTCGTACTCCTCTGGAGTAAAGACGTAGATGCAGAAGTCGGGGCATATCATTTCACACTGCTTACACCCTATGCACTTTTCAGGGTGTGCAACGGTCATAACTGCCCTAACTTTGTCAAGCTCAAGAACTTTTGTGGGGCAGACCGATGCACAGATGTTGCACCCCTTGCACCAGTCCTCTCTAACTTCAACAATTCCTTTTACAGCCATACTTTCCTCCTTTAGAGAAGTCCTCTTTCCTTTAAGGCTTTTTCCATCATCTCGCCAATTTCGGCTGGAGTGTTGCAGACGTAAGCACCGGCTTCCCTTAGTGCCTCCATCTTGCTCTTTGCATCTCCCTTGCCGCCGGAGATGATTGCTCCAGCGTGTCCCATCCTCCTTCCCGGAGGAGCTGTAACTCCCGCTATGTATGCAACAACAGGCTTCTCAACGTTCTCCTTAATGTACTCAGCAGCCTCCTCCTCCATTGTTCCACCAATCTCACCTATGAGGACAATGGCATCTGTATCAGGGTCGTTGTTGAACATCTCAACGGCTTCTCTGTGTGTAGTTCCGGGAACAGGGTCTCCACCAATTCCAATAACTGTTGACTGTCCGATTCCTCTCATAGTTAGCTGGTAGGCAGCTTCGTATGTAAGTGTTCCTGAACGGGAGACAATCCCAACCCTTCCCTTCTTAAAGATGTGGCCGGGCATGATTCCCATCTTACACTCTTCTGGTGTAATAATTCCTGGGCAGTTTGGGCCGATGTAGCGAACACCGGTTCCTTCTAGGGTTCTCTTAACCTTAACCATGTCGTTAACGGGAATTCCTTCTGTAATGCAAACGATCAGCTTGATTCCTGCGTCTGCTGCTTCCATTATTGCATCTGCCGCAAAAGCAGGCGGAACAAAAATGAGGGAAGCATCTGCTCCTGTTTCTTTTACAGCCTCTTCAACTGTGTTGAAAACGGGAACTTCATACTTTCCTTCATCGTCTTTCCAGATAAGCCCTCCCTTACCGGGAGTTACACCTGCAACTATCTGTGTTCCGTAGTCTAAACACTGCTTTGCGTGGAAAGAACCCTCTTTTCCTGTAAGCCCTTGAACTACAACTTTCGTGTTTTTATTCACCAAAACGCTCATTTTCCCCTCCTTATAGTTCACCTTTTGCTGCTTCTACTGCCTTTTGGGCGCCGTCTGCCATGTCTTTGGCAGGGATTATGTTGAGGCCGCTCTCCTCAAGCATCTTCCTTCCAAGCTCAACGTTTGTTCCCTCAAGGCGTACGATTAGAGGCCTGTCAAGCTCAACCTGTTTTGCGGCCTCTATGATTCCTCCAGCTATCCTGTCGCACCTTACGATTCCGCCGAAAATGTTGACGAAGATGGCCTTTACTTTAGGATCTGAGAGTAGGAGCCTGAATGCTGCTGCAACTCTCTCAACTGTGGCAGTTCCACCAACGTCTAAGAAGTTTGCAGGCTCTCCGCCGTAGAACTTGATCGTATCCATCGTTGCCATTGCAAGGCCGGCACCGTTGACCATGCAGCCGATGTTCCCATCAAGCCTTACGTAGTTGAGGTCCCACTTCTTGGCCTCAAGCTCTAACGGGTCAATCTGGGTTGTGTCCTCAAGCTCCTGAATGTCTGGGTGCCTGTAGAGGGCATTGTCGTCAAAGTCAATCTTTGCGTCTAAGCAGATGAAGTTGTCCTCTTTTGTTTTAACAAGGGGGTTTATCTCAATGAGAGATGCGTCTAAATCAAAGTACATCTTTGATAGGGTCATGAGGATTTTTGCAAACTGGCTTACCAGTTTTCTATCTGTAAGACCTATTTTGAAAGCGATTTTCCTTGCCTGGTAGGGAAGAAGGCCAATCGCAGGATCAACGTGTTCTTTAATTATCAGCTCAGGGTTTGTCTTTGCTATCTCTTCAATCTCCATTCCGCCTGCTGCAGAGACCATAAAGACAGGCCTTGAAACTTCCCTGTCTAACGTGAGGCCTACGTAAAACTCTTTGTCTATGTTTACTCCCTCTTCAATCAGAACGCAGTTGATTGGCAAGCCTTCAGGGTTCTGGTAGGTTTTGAGTCTGTTGCCTATCATTTCGGCAGCTATTTTGCCAGCCTCTTCCGGGGATTTTGCGAGTTTAACTCCTCCTGCTTTACCCCTTCCGCCGGCGTGAACCTGGGCTTTGACGACAACTACCGGTGTTCCAAGTTCTTTTGCAGCACATTCTGCTTCGTGGGCATTGTGGGCAACTATTCCCCTTGGAACGGGCAGGCCATACTTCTTAAATATCTCTTTTGCCTGATACTCGTGGATTTTCATTCTTTCCTCCCGCCACTGAAATTGGTAATCATTTTAACAAAATTTTTACAGAACGTTTACAAGAAAGAAAACTAGGATTCAAACTCAAGTCTTGTAAGCTCTACCTTGAGGGCTTCTATGTCTTCTACGTTTTCTATCTGGTGGAGAGTAATTCTGATTTTCAGTTCTTCTTCTATCTTTTGCACGGCTTTCTCTACAGGCTCTTTCTCAGGGAAGAAGATCAGGAAGTTGTCTCCGGAGTATCTTGCTATTACACTGTCTTTCAGGCTGTTCAGGAGGAGCTCCACCGTCTTCTTCAGAATCTGATCCCCTTTTTCCCAGCCCTCTTTGACGTTTATCTCCCGAAGCTCCTTAATATCTACCGTAAATGCCAGAAACTTACCAAATCTGTCCTGGGCTATTTTGTAGGCTAACTCTAAAGCGTTTCTGTTGAAAACTCCTGTTAGATGGTCTCTTAAGTAATAGTCCAGTCTCCTTTCCTCTATGGTAGAGAAGATATCGGAATCTATATACTGGTCTGCTATTTCTGGTGGTTCCTCATGGAGAAGGATGTGTAATGCGTTTTCTACAATTTCTGGGTCGTATTTTTTCCCAGACAGTTTTTTGAGTTCTGTTATGGCTTTGGACTTTGACATTCCTTTTCTGTATATCCTGTCGCTGGTCATTGCATCAAATGAATCTGCAACTGCAAGAATTCGAGCCTGAAGGGGAATCTCTTTTCCCTTTAACCCTTCCGGGTATCCGCTTCCGTCCCATCTTTCATGGTGGTATTTTATGCCTGGAAGAGAATTTTTTAGGACGTCTATGTGATTAAGAAGTTCATAACTGAGAGTAGGATGGAGTTTAATAATTTCATATTCTTCATTTGAAAGTTTTCCTGGTTTTAACAGAATGCTGTCAGGGATTCCTATTTTTCCTATGTCGTGTAAAAGTCCAGCTACGTATATTGCTTTAACTTCATCCTTCCTGAGCCCCATTTCTTCTGCTATTCTCTTTGAAAAGTAAGCAACTCTTTCGGAATGGCCTCTAGTGTAAGAATCTCTTATCTCTATGCCCCTAACAAGACTCTTTACTATTTTCTCTGTGAGTTCTTTCTCTTGTTTTAGTTTCGCTTCAAGGTTTTTGATAAGTTTTCTTATTTCAACAGAAATTGCAATTGATTTGGCAATGTTTCTGATAAACTGTTTGGCATCCGGTTTCAGGGGAGTTTCTTTTTTTCTGAAAAATATTATAAAACCGGCTGTTTTAGACATAACTGTCAATGGTATACCGAATACATATTTAATTCCAAGTTTTTTCTCGTCTTCAGATAGAATAGAGGTTTTTTTGGTCTCGATTTCTCTTTCTAATTCGAGAATGTAGGGTTCTATTCCTTTAAGATCAGAGATAGCTTTCCTTTGAACTGATGGACTTTCTTTTTTATTGCGTGGAATATACCTAACTTGAATAAACTCGGAATCGTTTTCTTTTACTCCTATTATTACACCGTCACATTTTGTTATGTCTAATACGGTTCTCATGAGGCTGATGAATTCACCATTAAATCCTTTTCCTACAGTCAGAAGGTGGATAAACTGAGAGATAACGTCTTCTCTTTCGCTTTTTCTTTTTATTGTTTCTATCATTCTATTTATACTTCTTCTTATTCTGTTAAATTCATCTCTGGAGCTATCTCGGGATTCGGGTAATTTTGAGAGTTCTCCCGTTGATATCTTTTTGATGTCTCTTTTTATCCTCCAGAGAGGTTTGAGGTAGAAGTTTCTAACAGCCAAAAGGATTAAACCCGATAGAAGAACTGTAACGAAAAAGATACCCAAAGCTATTTTCTTCGCTACCTGTTTTGCATATTCCAGAATGGTGTTCTTGTTAAGAAAAACGTATATTTTGAGATTCCCGTCGGGGAAGAGCAAGTTTTTTCTAATTACAAATTCGCTTTTTGAATTTTGAGGAACGTTCAAGTAAACTTTTTTTATGTATGGGGCTTTTTCTAGTATTTCCACAAGTTGCTTTGACTTTTTTTTAGAACCTAAGGATACAGAAACCACTTCTATGTAGTTCTCTGCGTTTTTTATGTTAACTTTTAGGATTTGTTCCTTTAGGAAAAGATAAGACAAAAAGTAGGAACTTATACCTATCAAAATTGCTACTGAAAGGTTTATTGTAGATAGTAACCAGTATTTATCGATGTTGAGTTTATTCATATTTCTGCTTTCCGCATCGGATAAACTTTAGGTAAATTTCTTTCTTTGGAGATAAGAGCATTGCAACTGCTGGATCTCTTAGTAACTCTATTCCATAGTTCCATCCTTTTATGATAGTTATAGCTTCTTTACGTTTCTTCAGGATTGAATCTTTCATTAACAGGATAAACCTCCCCCTTTTGCTGATATTTAAATTATTTTCTTTTCTTTTGAAAGCAACTATACATATAGGAATCCATCTTTTGGTATAGTTTTCTATTTTCGCAACGGTTTTATCATCTGTTATAACGATAGTGTATTTACTGAAATTAAGAAATCTAATTAAGAAACTGCTGTCAGGGGTGGTATCACACTGAAGTTTTATTCCTTTTTTCTCAAAGAAACCGAAAAACTTGCTGGCTTTAAGTGGTAATTGAAGTTCAGGATCAGAAGATATTACGTATATAGTTCGGTCATTGTTGCAGCTGTATAGCATTAAAAGTAGTAAAACTATAGCTAATGCTTCCAGTATAGGTTTTGTAAGCTTCATGACGGGACAATTATATCATTTAATTGTAAGTTCTGATTTGATACATTCTGCCAATAGGTCAGCAATATGGAGGGTTTTTCTTTCAGATTCTATCCTTTCCAGGCCTTCAGCGATGTTCATAACACACCCGGGGCATTCTGTTAAAACGGCGTCTGCTCCTGTTGACTCTGCATTCCTTGCCTTTTTAAGCTGAATTTCCCTTGATATTTCCGGGTGAGAGAGTTTGAATGACCCTCCCATTCCGCAGCAGTTGTCGGCCTCAGGCATGTCAACAAACTCTACGTTCTGGAGAACTTTTAGAACGTCCAACGGGTAGTGGCGGGGGATCTTCTGCCCTCGGACTATGTGGCAGGGGTGGTGCCAGGTAACCTTTACCTTTTTTGGGAGTTTCCACTTTCCAATCTCTTCAATGTTCTCGTAGAGGACTTCAATGAGCTCTTTTACAGGAAGTTTTAGCTCTTTATACTCTCCCTTTAAAACGTGGCCGCATGTTGCACAGGCAGAGACTACAAAGTCTGCCTTTTCACCTCCCCACCCCTTCAGGTTCTTCTCTTTCATCTTCTCAAAGGATTTGAGGTCGCCAGAGAAGAAGGCGGGAGCTCCGCAGCAGAACTGCTCCCTGGGAACGAAAACCGTATAGCCAAGGGCGTTTAAAACCTTAACGACGTTCTCTGCAGTTTTCGTGTAGAAGTTGTTGAACATACACCCTGTAAAGAAGATTACTCTTCCCTTCTCCTCTCCCTTTGCCGTGTAGACTCTGTCTCTATCGTTAAACGGTTTTGAGCTGGGCTGTGGGAGTAGGACTTTCCCAAGTTTTGGAACCTTTACCGGCAATAGCCTGTTCTGTGGGCTGTTTGACTTTTTCGTGAAGAGCTTTGTTAGAGGAGATGTGAGTTTTCCAACGGTTTCAAGTAGATTCCTGTTTGAGAAGAGCTTAACTGCTGCTGCCTTTTCAGGGGGAAGTCCAAACTTCTCAACAGCTTTAGCTCTGGCAGAGATGATTATCTTTTCGTAGTCAACCATTACAGGGCAGATTTCGGCACACCTTAAACAGGTTGTGCAGAGGTTGAAAAAGTGAGCAGCTTCCCTGTCAAGCTCAGCTTTTCCTTTGTTTATAAGGTCTGCAAGGAATATTTTTCCCCTGGCAACGGAGGGCTCTTCGTGGGTAACGTTAAAAACCGGGCAGACCTGCCGGCAGGAGCCGCACCGAACGCACTTCTCAATCAGCTCGTCTGTTATTCCTAATATCTTTTTCTCCTCTGCCATTTAAACCACCAAACTGGAAAGTTTCCTCTTAATTTAGTCCTGCAGTTTCTAAATGGGAATGATTCTCATTTGAAATGAAGTTGCTTTTAGAAGATAACCTCTTCAGCTCTGAAGATTGGGCCTTCAACGCAGCACCGCTTGTAGCCTTCTGTCGTTTTAACCGTGCACCCCAAACAGGCTCCTACACCGCAGGCCATCCTCCTGTCTAAAGAGAGGAAGCATTCCACCTTTTCCTCTTCTGCAATCTCCTTAACGGCTTTAAGCATCGGTGTTGGCCCGCAGGCCACCCAGGTGTAGTCTTTGAATTTGGGGAGCTCCGCCGTAACAAGCCCTCTTTTTCCGTAAGAGCCGTCTTCTGTGTAGATAAAGGTTTCTATTCCATACTTTCTCAGAAACGGAAGCCCTGAGAGGTTCTCAGAGCTCCGTTCTCCGTAAAGGACAACAACTTCTTTCCCGGCCTCTTTGAACCACCTTGCTGCCAGGAAAAGGCCTCCTATTCCGATTCCTCCGGCGATGAAGAGGTACTTTTCTCTGTTTTCGGGAATTGAGTTCCCAAGGGGCATTAGAACTTCAACTTCTTCGCCGGCTTCTGTTTTTGTAAGGAGCTCCGTTCCTCTTCCGTAAACCCTGTAGAGGAAAGAGACCCTGTTTCCCTCAACGTTGAAAATCCCTAAGGGGCGGCGAAGTAGGGGGTCAAACTGGAGATTACTCCTCACCTGAACCATTCCAAACTGGCCTGCCCTTATCTTTTCAATTGTTTCCTCGTATGCCTCAACTGTTAAGAGGTAGTCTCTTCCACAGACTCTGTAGTTCTCAACTACCTTAAAGCCCATTATTCCTCTCTCTTGGGGCAGACCTTTCCTTCTAGGATTTCAAAAAGTGCAATTACGGTCTTTTTATGTTCCTCTCCTTTCTCATCCTTTCCAAACGTGTATGGGTCAACTGTGTAGAGGTGTCTTGCCCTTTTAGCTGCAACGTGGACAGTTTCATAGAAGTTTCCAACCTTCTCAACTACAGGTTCTAAGGGTATTCTCTTAGCCATTTTCCTCCTCCTCTACAAGGTCTTTCAGCGTAAATGTGATGCCTTCAAGGATAAGTATTTTGTAGTCCCAGTCAACTATGAGCCACGGTTTTCCTTTCTCTGCAACCCATACCTTCTTCTCTTTTGTGAATATCCAGATAACCCTCTCCGTTCCGGCCTCTAAAAGGTCTTTTGTTTTTCTGTGGAAGTAGTCCATGGGGGTTGTGAACTTCCTCAGATCTGCCTTTGTGTCAACCTCTATGACAACTTTCGGTGGAACTTCAACGTAGGTGTCCTTTTTCAGGTAAGGTTTCACCTTCTCTTTTTCCCAGACTGCTATGTCAAGGTTGTACCAGTTCTTTGGAGCGAACTTGTATCCCACTTCGTTTCCCAGAACTGTGTAGCCCAGTTTTTTGAGTTTTGGGTAAAGTATTGAGAGTAATAGAGTAACTAAGTAAGACTGTAGTCCGCTGCTTCCTATTACCTCCTCCAGGCTCTTCTCGCCAGAGAGAACGAGGTTGTAGTCCCTGTAGTAGATGGGACTCCCGTGGCGCATCTCGTAGACGAGCTCTTTCGGTATTCGTTTCCTTTTCCTCTTTGGGGTCTCTTTTCCCTTCACTTTCTCTACCGTTGCCATTGTTTCCTTTTATGGGGTTCTGACTCTCAATTTAGTTCTGCTCCCTTTTCAAGGAGCTCCACCATCTCCGGGTCTTTCACTAATTTCTCAAACTGGCCTTTAAGCCTTTCTGTTTTGCACTTTTCGGCTATCACTATAGACCTGAGTTTTTCGTAGGCATTCTCTAAAACGTCGTTTACAACTATGTAGTCGTAGAGGGGAGCTCTCTCTACCTCTTTCCTTGCTATCCTCAGCCTTTTCTCTATCGTCTCCTCGTCATCAGTTCCTCTGCTCCTGAGCCTCCTCTCAAGCTCTTTAAACGATGGAGGAAGAATAAAGATGAGGACGGCCTCGGGGAAGTTCTTTTTTACCTGGAGAGCTCCCTGGGTGTCTATGTCAAGCAAAATATCTTTCCCCTCGTTGAGGGCTTTAAGAACCTGGCTTTTAGACGTTCCGTAGAGATTTCCGTAAACCTCTGCCCACTCCAAAAAATCCCCCTCTTCAACCATCTTCTCAAAAGTTTCCCTGTCAACGAAGAAGTAGTCTTTTCCATTTACCTCTCCAGGCCTCGGCTTTCTGGTTGTGTATGAGACCGAGAACTCCATATCTGGGAACTCTTTTAGGAGCATATGGGTAAGTGTTGTCTTTCCCGTTCCAGACGGGGCAGAGATGACGATTAAAAGGCCCTTCAGCTTTTCACTCAACATTTTGAACCTGCTCCTTTATCCTTGCGATTTCCGTCTTTACCCTTAAAACCGGTTCTGTGACGTCTATCTCTTTTACCTTGTTCCCCAGGGTGTTTATCTCCCTGTGCATCTCCTGACACAGGAAGTCTAAGGTTTTTCCTATGGGTTCGTTTTCAATTTCCATTATCTCTCTGAACCGCTTTACGTGTGCTTTAAGGCGGGAGATTTCCTCTGAAACGTCTTGCTTTTCGGCAAGGAGTGCCACTTCAAGCTCTAACCTCTTCTCAAACTCCTCTGGAATCTCCTCTCCTTCAAGGAGCTTTTTCACCTTTTCCTTTAACTTCTCAAAGAGCTTTCTCTCAATCTCAGAGACTTCCTTCTCAAGCTCTTCAACTGTTTCCTCTATTACAGAGAGGTGCTCCTCAAAAAAGGCTTTCAGCTTTTCTCCCTCAGATCTCCTTGCGCTGTCAAGCTCTAGTAGTGCCTTTTCTACCGCTTCAAGGAGCGGCTCTTTAAATGGCTCTACGTCAACTTCCTCCTTCTGGAAAACCTCTGGAATTGAGAGGAGGTCTTTCAGTGAAACAGTTATTTCCCTTCCTGAGAGAGCTCCCAACCTCTCAGCCGCCCTTATGTAGGTCAAACCCTCTGAATAGTTTACGTTTACAGGAATTTGAAAGTTGGGAGAAGTTCTGTACTTAACGTGGAGCTCCAGATCTCCCCTCTTTACGTAAGAGGAGATGAGGCTGTTAAGCTGGTTTATGAGAGGATTGAAGAGCCTTGGAATGGAGAACCTGACCTTAAGGGCCTTGCTGTTTAGACTTCTGACCTCTGCCGTTATCTCCACGAATTCGCTGGCTGCTATTCCTTTTCCGTATCCCGTCATACTTTTCACTTCAGACTCCTGAAAAGTTTCATGTTTATCTTTATGTTTGCCTTCTGCCTCAGAAGGTTGAGGAAGTTGGCGTAGTCGCTCTTTCTCTTCTGTTCTAACAGGAACTCTTTCAGTCTCTTAACCTTTTCAGGATCCTGTTTCTCAACCAAGAGCTCAGTTGTGGGAGAGAATACTCCGTATCCGTCAGAAAGTTTAAGAACGATTCTCTCTCCCGTTTTTGCAGTAAAAAGTTCCTCGGGGCTTTCAACAGGTTTGAACTTCTGTGCAAACTCTGCTCTGTCTAAGAGTTCTGTCTTTTCTGTCAGCTCTCCTTTGTAGTTTTCAGCGGCCTTTTTAGCCTCCTCGGCGGCCTTCTGGAGGGAGAGCTCCCGAACAATCTCATCCCTCACTTCGTTTAAGGGTTTGTATTTTTTCGTTTCAACCCTGAAGGCCAGAAGGAGCTCTTTATCTGAGGTTTTAAACACGAATGGCTTTTTCTCAAGTTCCTCCTCTAACGTTTTATCGTTCAATTTCTGAGGGTTCATTTTGAGGAGCTCCGTAAACTTCCCCTCTTTGGCAAGCTCAAAGGCCTTCTGGGCTTCCCTTTCTCCCTCTTTGTTTTTGGAGAACTTCAGGACAAACTTTCCGGCTTCCTCTCTGTTTGCAAACAGCTCTCTGTTCTTTTTGTAGAACTCTTTAATCTCTTCTTCTGAGATTTCGGGTTTAAACTGGCTTAATGGGAAGAGTTTGTAGCTAAACTCCCTGCTTCCGAAAAATTCCCGGTAAAACTTTTTAATCTCCTCCTCCGTTACCGATGGAGTGTGGTTAATTACGGAGAGTAGTTTCTGAATCAGCAGGTCTTCCCTGACGGTTTCCTCAAAGACCCCTGGAGTTAATCTCCTTGCCCTGAGGAACTCCTTGTAGAGCTCCACTGAAAACTTACCGTTCTTCTGGAAGGCGGGGATTTCCTCTATTGCCCTTGCCACAGCGCTGTCGCTTACCTTCAATCCCTCTTCTCTGGCTGCCTGGAGGAGGAGTTTCCTGTTTATCAGCCTTTGTAGAGTGAGTTTTTTAATTTCCTCATCGCTTATTATCTTCCTGTAGTTTTCTCCTAATTGCGCTTTGAACTGGTTTACTGTGTTTGAGTATTCCCTTGCAAACTCTGTTAGCTTAATACCTTTTCCGTTAACAGTTGCTATTTCATTTCCTGAAGGCCCTGAAACGGAACCCTTTCCCCATACAAGGAAAATTGTTCCAACAAAGGAGGCTGCTACTATCCAGAGCGGGAGGCTGAAGGCTCTAAGGTTTTTCCTTATTTTTGAAAGCATTGTTCCTCCGGTTGAAAATCGGTTGGACAGATTTATACTTAAAATCAGAACCCATCTCAACCTTTCAGGAGAACTGAGTGAGAAACAGTTACGAGGAGAAAAGGTCTAACATCAAAAGCGTTCTTGAGAGAGCCCAGTCTCTCATTAAATCGAAAAACTACAGGGAGGCTGTTGAGGAGCTTGAGAAGAACAAAGTAAGAGATGTTGATTACTACCTCCTTCTTGCCGAAGCCTATGAAGCTCTTGGAAATAGCGAAAAGGCTGAAATTTACTTTGAAGAGGCAAGGTTTTTGGATACAGAGCTCAGATCGAGGGAGCTCCTCCAGCGTGGAATTACCCTCGCCTCTATGAGGAACTTTAAGGCTGCCGAGAGGGAACTCCTTGAGTCGATAAAGCTAAACCCATTCGAGAAAGAGGCCTACTTAGAACTCTACCGCCTCTACAAGGAGACAAGCTCCCACAGGAAAATGGTAAAAACTCTGGAGAACCTGATTACTTTAGACCCCTACTCAAAATTTCCCTACGTGGAGCTCGCCCGCTACTACGCTTTGAGACGGAACTTTAGAAAGGCAGAATCCGTTCTGAAAAAAGGTCTTGACCTTATGGATTCTGCAGAGCTCCACTACGAGCTTGGAAAAGTTTACGCCGACTGGGGCAAGCTGGAGGAGGCTAAAGAGGAGCTCCGTGAAGCCTGCCGATTGGACTACAGAAACGCTGACTACAGACAGAAGCTCATAGAGGTTCTGGTAAGTGATGAGGACTATAAAGGAGCCCTTGAGGTTGTTCACAATACCCTGGAGCTCTACCCCGATGCCGTATATCTCCTCCAGAGTGCGGGAGCTCTCTACGACCTTTTAGGAAAAGAAGAAATTGCCGAACACTACTACAGGAAGGCTGTTTCCGCCTCTGAAGGATTCATCAGAGATGATGCTCTCAAAGTTCTTGCAGAGTTCCTTGCAGAAAAGGGACGCTACGACCAGGCCGAGGAGATCTTAAAAGAGATACTCTACACAACGGATAATGTTTGGGTTCTTTTAGACGTCTTCTCAGAGCTCTCCATAATTCTCCTGGAGCAGGAGAGGCTCTCAGACATCGTTGAAACTGGGAAGTTTGTCCTTAAAAATCCGGAACTCTCTGAAGAGGAGTTCTGCGAGGTTGCAGAGGTTGTTGGAGATGCCCTCTTTGAGCAGGGCAGGTTTGGTGAGGCAAAGGAGTTCTACCAGAAAATTGTTGAAACTTCAGACGACGAAAAACTGATAAAACGAGCCTACTCCAAACTTAAAGAGGCTGAAGAGGTCGACTCTCTGGAAGAGATGTTTAAGAAGAGCTGATTTCCTTTAGCTTTTCTGCAATTTTCTTCTTCAGTTCCTCTATTCCCCAGCCCTTTGTGGCGGAGATAAAGACAACCTCGGGGTTTTCTTCTGGTATCTTCCCAGCTATTAGGTGGTAGAGCTCCTCCTTCTCTTCAGGTTTTTCTGTAATCCTGTCGATTTTGTTGGCAACGAAGATTTTTGGCTTTTCCCAGCTCTTTAGTCTTTTAAGAACAGACTTTACAGACTCAAGTTCTTCTTCAACCTTTGGAGATGAAACATCAAAAACTATCAGCAGCAGGTCTGCTTCCTTAACCTCACTTAGGGTTGCCCTGAATGAGGCCACAAGCTCGTAGGGGAGGTTCCTTATGAAACCTACCGTATCCGAGATGAGAACCTTTTCGCCGCCGAGGTAGAGAGCTCCCGTCTTAACGTCCAGGGTTGCAAATGGCATGTCTTTGACGAAAACATCTTTCTTTGTAAGGGCTTTAACGAGAGTTGATTTTCCAACGTTTGTGTATCCTACAACGGCAACCGTCTCAAATCCCTTTTTCTTCCTACCCTCTCTAACGAGCTCCTGCCTCTTTAAAACTTCCTGGAGCTCCTTTTTCAGTTTGTGAATTTTCCTCCTTATTGTCCTTGCCTCAACCTCTGTTTTGGTCTCTCCGGGGCCTCTGGTTCCAACTCCACCACCAAGTCTTGAGAGTTCCTTACCCATTCCCCTTGTGTGGGAAAGCTGGTAGTAGGCTTTTGCCAGCTCAACCTGAAGTTTTGCCTCCTTTGTTCTTGCCCTCCTTGCAAATATCTCAAGGATAACCTCTGTCCTGTCTATAACGGGGAGACCTGTAATCTCCTCAATGTTCCTTTTCTGGGAGTAGGTAAGAGGATGGTAGGCAACTATGAGAGTGGCTTTTTCTCTGTCAACCTCTGAAAGCTTTCCTTTCCCGATATACGTGGATGGAGAGAAACTCTTTCTCTTCTGAATAATCTCCTGAACAACTTCTCCTCCTAAGGCCTCTATCAGGCCCCGGAGCTCCTCCAAATCCACCTCTTCCTTAGGCCTTTTAACGGCTATGACCGCGGCTTTTTCTTTTTCTAACTCCATCTCGTCCCTTCTTTCAGTTGTGAACTTTTTACAGTTTGTTTACAATTAAATCACACCTTATTTGGCGGAGGTTCTATGTTCAGAGGCGGAAATATAAACCAGCTGATGCGTATGGCAAAGCAGCTCCAGCAGCAGGCTGCTAAGATGAAGGAGGAGCTTGAAGAAAAGGAATTTACTGGAACTGCTGGTGGAGGAGCTGTTAAAGTTGTTGCAAAAGGATCTGGAGAAATCGTTTCCGTTGAGATATCTCAGGAGCTTATAGACTCTGGCGACAAGGAGATGATAGAGGATCTGGTTCTCACAGCTGCCAACGCTGCCCTTAAAGAAGCAAGGGAAACAATAGCTAAAGAGATGGAGAAGATAACCGGTGGTCTTGGAATAGACCTTGGAGGTCTGTTTTGATATACCCTGAGAACCTTGAGCTCCTCATTGAGTTCCTCTCGGAGGTTCCGGGTATAAGTGAAAGGGCTGCTGAGAGGGCTGTTCTTGCCCTTTCAAAGCTTCCTGCCGATAGAAAGCAGGTTATCTCCAACGCCCTGCGGGAACTTGAGACGGTTCACCCGTGCAGGGAGTGTGGTCTGCCGGCAACGGGGGATCTCTGCTCAATCTGTTCTGACGAAGAAAGGGACAGAACCGTAATCTGCGTTGTTGAGCAGCCCAGAGACGCCGTTTCGATTGAAAAACTTGGGGAGTATAAGGGGCTCTACCACGTTCTGGGAGGAGTGATCTCTCCGCTGGAGGATATCTCTCCGGAAGATCTGAACATAGAGAGCCTTTTCCGGAGGATAGAGAGGGAGGGTGTTAAAGAGGTTATCATCGCCCTCAACCCCACTGTTGAGGGGGAAGCAACTGCCAAGTTCCTCATAGACAGGCTTGAGCGGTTGGGGGTAAGAGTCTACAGGATAGGCTACGGGATTCCCTACGGCGGGACGATTGACGCTTCAGACGAGCTAACTCTGAAAAAAGCCTTTGAAGATAAGAAACTCATAGCTGGAGGAAGAAATGATTGAGATTAGATGGCATGCTCGGGGTGGTCAGGGCGCCGTTACGGCATCAAAGATTTTGGCCTCTGCCGTTATTAAGGAGGGTAAATACGCCCAGAGCAACCCCGACTACGGAGCTGAGAGGTCGGGAGCTCCCCTTAGAGCCTACAACAGAGTTTCAGAAAAACCCATAACCCTCCACTGTATGGTTATAAACCCCGACATCGTTATAGTAGTTGATCCGACGCTCCTTAAAACCGTTCCATTCCTTGAGGGAACAGACGAAAACGCAATCCTGGTAATCAACACAGATAAATCTCCCCAGGAAATCAGGGAGAAATACGGCATTAAGGGAAGAAAGATCTACACCGTTGATGCCACAAAAATTGCAATGGAGGAGCTCAAAAGGCCGCTTATGAACGTTCCGATGCTGGGAGCTCTCGTTAAGGTCTTAAACGGCCTTGTAGACATCAAAACCGTTGAAGAGGACATAAAGAAAGCCTTTGGAAAGAAGATCTCAGAGAACGCCCTCAACGCAAACATAAGGGCACTATACAGAGCTTATGAGGAGGTAAGGTCAGAATGAGAAGCTGGAAAGAGATGCCCATTGGAGGAGTAATACCTGAGCCCGGTTCAAGTGAGAAATACAACACTGGAGAGTGGAGAGCCTGGAGACCTGTATTTGAGGCCGATAAGTGCGTTAACTGCATGCTATGCTGGGTTTTCTGCCCCGACTCCTGCATTCTGGTTAAGGAAGAAAAAATGGTAGGGGTTGACTACGACCACTGTAAAGGCTGTGGAATCTGTGCCCACGAGTGTCCCACAAATGCCCTTGAGATGAAACCCGAATACCTGTTCCGGGAGGAGGACTGATATGAGACCTGAGCTTATAAAGGAGGTTAAATACGTTCCCTACTCGGGAAACATGGCCGCTGCCGAGGCCATGAGGCAGATAAACCCCGACGTTGTAGCTGCATACCCTATTACTCCTCAAACGGAGCTGATGCAGTTCTTTGCAGACTTTGTGGCCAATGGCCTTGTTGATACAGAATACATCCCTGTTGAGAGTGAACACTCTGCAATGTCTGCCTGTGTTGGAGCTGCAGCTGCCGGAAGCAGGGCTATGACTGCTACTGCCGGTCCTGGTCTTGCCTACATGTGGGAAGTTCTTGGGATAGCCTCTGGAATGAGGCTTCCAATCATTATGACAGTTGTAAACAGGGCACTTTCAGCCCCCATCAACATCCACGGCGACCAGTCCGATATGATGGGAGCCAGAGACCAGGGCTGGATTCAGATCTTCTCTGAAAACGCGGAAGAACAATACGACAACCTCATCCAGGCAATTAGAATAGCAGAAGATGAGAGAACCCGTCTTCCCGTAATGGTTGGAATGGACGGCTTTGTAATCTCCCACGCTATAGAGAGAGTAAGACTCCTTCCAGACAGAGCCGTTGAGGAGTTCATCGGAGAGCTTAAACCCATGTATCCACTTTTAGACGTTGACAACCCGGTAACCCACGGTTCTGTTGCCATGACAGACTCCTACATGGAGTTTAAGAGACAACAGAGAGAAGCGATGATGAACGCCTACAAGGTAATAAGGGAAGTAGGCGAAGCTTTTGAGGAGGCATTCGGTAAGAAGTATGAGCACATAGAGACCTACAAAACTGAAGATGCCGACTACATCCTCATAATCATCGGCTCAACGGCCGGAACGGCAAAGTTTGTGATAGATAAACTCAGGGAAGAAAAAGGAATTAAGGTTGGTTTGATAAAGATAAGGACTTACAGGCCGTTCCCTTACTACGACGTTATGGATGCCATAGAGGCGTCAAACTGCAAAGCCATTGGAGTCTTTGACAGAGCTGAAACCTTTGGAGCCGTTGGAGGGCCTCTCTACAGCGACATCGCCACTGCAATGTATCTGAGGAACAAGCAGTATCCAATGGTTAGTTTTATCTACGGCCTTGGTGGAAGAGATACAAACGTTCACCATATTGAAGAGGCGATAGACAAGGTTATGCAGGCAGCTGCAGGTAAAGAGGTTTCATTTATCAACTACCTTAACCTTAACGAGTAATGGAGGAAGTAATGGCTGAAATAAAAACTGCTGAAGTTAAGGTTCCACCGCTTAAAAAGCTTACAAACTACCCGGAAAAACTGGCTCCCGGCCACAGACTCTGTGCTGGATGTGGAGCTTCCATTATCATCAGACAGATGTTTATGGTTGCAAATGCCCTTGGTTATGAGCTCATCTGGGCAAATGCAACGGGATGTGTTGAGGTCTGCACATCTATCTACCCATACACCTCCTGGCGTTCTCCGTGGATACACAACGCTTTTGAAAACGCAGCGGCTACAATTGCAGGTGTAGAAGCTGCTTATAAGGCTCTTAAAAGAAAAGGAAAACTTCCTACTGATAAAAAAGTAAAATTTATAGCCCTTGGTGGAGACGGCGGAACCTACGATATTGGTTTCCAGTCCCTTTCAGGAGCTCTTGAGAGGGGACACGATTTCATCTACGTCTGCTACGACAACGAAGCCTACATGAACACAGGTATTCAGCGTTCCTCTGCTACTCCCAAGTATGCGAATACAACTACGCAGCCGGTAGGTTCTGAGAGCCTGGGTAAGCCCCAGCACAAGAAGTGGATGCCCGAGGTTGCTGCTGCCCACGGTATTCCTTACGTTGCTCAGGTAGCTCCTTCCCACTGGAAAGATTTTATGGAGAAATTTAAGAAGGCTCTCCTTACGGAAGGGCCGGCTTACATAAATGCGTTTGCTGTTTGTCCAAGAGGTTGGCGTTCTAAAGAAGAGGAAGGTATTCTCGTAACTAAGATGGCCGTTGAAACCAACTATTGGCCACTTTTTGAGGTTGAAAACGGCAAGTGGAGGATAACTTACAGGCCGAAGAACCCCAAGCCCATCGAGGAATATTTGAAACTCCAGGGAAGATTTAAGCACTTGTTTAAACCAGAAAATAAGGATAAAATCAAAGAACTTCAGGAGGAAGTTAATAGGCGCTGGGATTGGCTCAATAAGATGGAAGAAATCTCAAACAGGGAAGAGTGATGCTGACTTTAAGACCGGAAGAGGACGAAAAGCTCAGGAAACTTCTTACGGAGCTTAACAGGGAGAGCAAGTCAAAGATAGTTCTTCTTATCGATAAGTCGGGGCAGCTTATAAGCCGGAGTGAGTCTCCGGCTTTCTCTTCCGATGATATAACGTTTGCTTCCCTTACTGCTGGAAATGTAGCAGCTTCTGAGGCTCTTTCCAAATTGCTGGGTGATAAGAATCTCAACCATATGTTTACAGAAACTGAAGAAGAAGGGATCTACATGATCCTTATCGACGGGAAATACATCCTGGTTTCTATATTTAACAAAAGCGTTTCCAATCTTGGGATTGTTAGGGTAAAAATTAAGAAATACTATAAGAAACTGGTTGATCTACTGAGACAAATCGAAAGTAGAATAGAAGAGGAGTCTTCTATTGCGGAACAACTTAATGTTGAAGATATCGACCTTGATACCCTTTTTGAGTAGGGGACTGTATGCCGTTTATCAACTTTGCTACTAAAGAGATTAACTGTAAGATTGTTTATTACGGTCCGGGGCTATCGGGTAAAACCACTAACATTAAGTGGATATACGACCATATTAAGCCCGAGAACAAGGGAGAGATGATTACACTTGCTACTGAGACCGAAAGAACGCTCTTCTTTGACTTTGTTCCCATTGAGGTTTCAAACGTAAAGGGTTTTAAAGTCAGGTTTCACCTATACACAACTCCAGGTCAGATAATCTATCAGGCAAGCCGTAAACTGATTTTAAAAGGTGTTGATGGAGTAGTTTTTGTAGCCGACTCTCAGGAGGAAAGACACGACGCAAACCTTGATACCTTAGACGATATGCTTGATAACCTTAAAGAGTATGACATAGACATTAACGAGCTTCCTTTAGTTTTCCAGTATAACAAGAGAGATCTTCCAAATATCCTTCCCGTTGAGGTTTTAAGGAGAGATCTGAACAGGTGGAACAGACCAGACTTTGAGGCTGTTGCTACGAAAGGCATTGGGGTTCTTGAGACCTTTAAAGAAATAACCCGCCAGGTTCTAAAGAAACTGAAGAAGTGAGAGAACTTATCTTAGAAGTTTTAAACTCGCCACTTGAGAAGTTTTACCAGTTTCTTTCTGAGGCCAACAGGGTAAAGTTTAGGAAGTTCGGAAATTTCGTAGAGACCTGTGCCATTTTAAACGCAAAGAGCGGCCACTGCCCTTCAGATTGTAAGTTCTGTGCCCAGTCTTCCCACTTTAGCCTGAAGATAAAGGTTTATCCACTCCTTTCTGAAAAAGAACTCCTTGGAAAAGCTCTCTCTGCCTTTGACCTTGGAATAGACCGGTTCAGCTTTGTAACAAGCGGAGTTTCTCCTACAAAAGAGGATTTAAGGGTCATAGGGAAAGTTGTAGAGAGGTTAAAGTCTGAAAAACCGGAGTGTAAAGTCTGTGCCTCTCTGGGGCAGATGGGTAGAGAGGAGCTCTCATTCTTAAAGAGTTGCGGTTTAGACAGGTATCACCATAACCTTGAAACTTCCCGTGAATTCTACCCTGAAATTTCTACCCTTCAAAAGTGGGAAGACCGGTATAGAACAGTTTTAACGGCTAAGGAGGTTGGCCTTTCAACCTGCTGTGGTGGGATTTTCGGCCTTGGAGAGAGTGAAGATGATATTGTTTCACTCATAAGCTCTTTGAAAGAGCTCTCCGTTGACTCCATACCCGTTAACTTTCTTCATCCCATTAAAGGAACGCCTCTGGAGAGTGCCGATTTCCTTACTCCCCTGAAATGTCTGAGGATTCTAACTGCCGTTAGGCTTTCAATCCCTGAGGCGGAAATAAGGGTGTGTGGAGGGAGAGAGAGGAATCTGCGGGAGCTCCAGCCCCTTGCCCTCTTTCCTGCAAACGCTCTTATGGTTGGCAACTACCTTACAACAAAGGGGAGAAGCTTGAAAGACGACTACCAGATGATTAAAGACCTTGGCTTTGAATCAAACCTGAAACTTCCTAAGGAGTAGTTTTTGTTCTATATTAAACCCTGCACATTCGGGGCGTGGCGCAGCCTGGTCAGCGCGCTTGGTTCGGGACCAAGAGGTCGGGGGTTCAAATCCCCCCGCCCCGACCATTTTTTCTTATAATACTTTTAATTTCATCTGCTCTTTCTATTGCAGCTTCTACGACCTCTGGTGGGAAAAGCATTCCCGATTCAGCTCTCAGGTATTCCAGCACTTCTTCTAGGGGATATGACTTTTTATAGGGTCTTTCTGCAGTCATTGCCTCTATGACGTCTGCTACGGCAACTATTTTGGCGAGAAAGGGAATCTGGCTACACTTTAAACCTTCAGGGTATCCACTTCCGTCACATCTTTCATGGTGGTATAGAACTATTGGTATGATTTCCGAAAAAGCTCTCACCGGTTTCAGTATCCTGTAACTCCATATAGGGTGTTCTTTTATCTTTTCGTATTCTTCAGGGGTTAGCCTGTCTTTTTTATTTAGAATTTCTGGAGGAATTCCCAGTTTTCCTATGTCATGAAGTAGAGCTCCAAGTCTCAATTTTTCCAGCTCTTCTTCGTCAAGCCCTAAAGCTTTTCCTATTTCGACTGAGATTTCGGCCACCTTTTCGCTGTGTCCCCTCGTCCAAGGAGACATGGCGTCAATTGCGTTTGCCAGAGCTTTTACTGCTCCGAAAAGTAGCTCTTCCTTTTCTTCTTTTTCGTTGATTACTCGAACCGCTCCAGATATTATGTTTCTTAGAGTTTTTATAACCGTTTCCGGAATAGAGTTTCCCTCTACTAAGAGAAGATTTAGCTTTGGTGTTACAGTAATAGTAAGGCCACCGTCACAGTTCTCTCTACATATTTTTGCTTCCTTGAACCCGAAGAGGGCTTTAAGTGAGGGAGTTATTCTTTCTAAGAGCTCCTCTTCGTTTTTTGAAAGGGGGAGAGTGTTTAAAACCTCCTCAGTAAACAAAAGGAGCTTGTAATCTATCTCCCTTTCTTTGAGAAGTTCTTCATACATTTCTATCACTTTTGAAACGATTCTATTGATTTCAGAACTCCACTTTTTACCCTTTAGCTTTTCGATTCCGCCACTTTTCCATTTATCTATTGCTTCAACAACTGTATTTACAACTTTTTCAGCCTCCTTCATAACTATGAGAATGGCAAGTTCAGAAAAGAGGAAGAGGGTTACCAAGATAGCAGAAAGTATTTTTCTAACGGATGAGACGAAGTTTGAAAGGTGCTCTGTAGAAAAGAGAACTTCGACTTCAACGGGAATACTTCCTTTTAGACTTTTCTTTACCACATAGTAGCACGGTTCTAAAAGGGATTCTTTACATTTTTTCAGGTTTCCAGAGCTGTTGATCTCTAACAGTTCACTGGAAAATTCCTTTAATCTTACACCAACTATTTCAGGATCTTCCTTTATGGTCTGATTAATCACAGTATAGATGGCAGTATAGTTGTAATTTTTAATGAGCGTTTGTATATAAGATGTTAGAAGTTCGGCTTCTGCTTTTGATTTTTTCTTGAAATTTTCTTCAATACTTTCCTTTAACAAATAGGCTGTTCCGAAATAGAAACTGAGAAATGAGAACAGAAATATCACCAGAGTAAGCAGAAAAATTTTGCTGAAGATAGTATCAAGTTTTGCTTTTCTTAATAACACCCATTATCCCCACAAGCCTTGAACGATGAACCTCTTCTCGTTTTAAGAATGAATAGATTTCGTCTCTATATTTTTTTTGACTCTGGAAGATCCAGAATTTGCTTGTAGAGTCTTATAGCTGCATTTTCCCCTTCAATATCTTCCTCAAGTAAGACTTTTAGTTCTTTTCCGGTTTGGGGAGGCCATACAGAAATGGTAGGAGTTGCTCCTTCCTTTAACAGTATTTCAGTTAACCTTCTGGCGTGGAGTATTTCATCAAGCATATTTTCTTCCAGAATTTCTTTTATTCTTCTGTCGGTTATAAGGCCACTGTGGTTAACGTATTGAACGATAGCTCCATATTCGTGGGCTATAGCTATGTTGCAAAGAGAAACAAAAGGAGGAGATACTGATACGGAGGCCTTCAATTCAACAGGAACCACAAATGAAGCAAGAGACCCGAAAACGAGCTTCAGAAAGTTCCTTCGCTTCACTGTTCCTCCGATATTGTGAATCACTATTCCTCAATCATTTTACCAGATTTATTAATGATTGTTTATTGGAATGTTCTACCTAAGTTTTTGATAGATTTTACTGATAAGCGTTATAATAATTGATAAGTAATCCTTTGAGGAGATGCTTTGTTTCTAACAGAACCTGAAGTTTATGAACTTCTCTCAGCTTATAGTATTGCAGTTCCTAGACATAAAGTTTTCTGGAAGGATGAGATTCCCTCTTGGGATATTTTTCCCGCAGTTTTAAAGGTTGTTTCCAGAGAGGTTTTCCATAAAAGTGATTCTGGTGGAGTGATCTTTATTGAGAAAAAAGAGAACTTTGTTGATGCAATTTTCACTCTTAGATCGAGATTTCCGGAGGTAGATAGATTTATTGTTGAGGAAAAACTGCACGGAATAGAGGCTTTTGTTGGAGTTAAAAGAGATTTCTCTTTCCTGCACGTTGTTGGGATTGGGACAGGCGGAATTTTTGTGGAGGTTTTTGGGGATGTCTGCTTCATTCCTTTAAAATCTGAAAGAGAGGAAGTCAGGGCTTGTCTCAGGAAGCTTAAACTATACAGTTTGATTAAAGGTTTTAGGGGATTTAAGGGAAATGAAAGCCTTCTTCTGGATTTTCTTGAAAAGCTGAAGGTCCTCTTGCTTGAAAACCCTCAGATTTACGAGCTTGATTTAAATCCCACGTTTATTACGGAAAGCTATGTTATTCCGGCAGATGGGAGAGCAGTATTAAAGGAACCTGAAGAAAGAAAGGAATTTAGATCGCTTCCAGAAAACCTTTTCAGACCGGAAACTATTGCTGTTATTGGAGCATCTTCCAATCCTAAGAAGGTTGGATATGCTCTTATTCGTAACCTTGAGCGGTTTAGAGGAAAGGTTTTTCCAGTTAACCCGAAGTATAATGAGGTTCTGGGATTTAAGTGCTACCCTTCTGTTAAGGATATTCCAGAAAAAGTTGATTGTGCCCTTATCGCTATTCCTGCTCCTGCTGTTCCTGATGTTCTAAAAGAGTGTGGGGAGAAGGGAGTTAAGCTGGCAGTTGTTGTGTCTGCCGGGTTTGGAGAAGCCGGAAGAGAGGAGCTTGAGCAGGAAGTTGTCAGAACTGCCAGAAAATTTGGGATTCGGGTTCTCGGTCCTAATACTTTGGGGTTTATGGTTCCCTCCCTGAACTTGAATGCTTCCTTCTCAACTACTTTACCTCCTCCAGGAGAGATTTCCTTCCTTTCCCAGAGTGGAGCTCTCATAACCGCCGTTGTGGATGCTGCAGCTAAGGAGGATATTGGTTTTTCCGAAGTTATAAGCCTTGGGAACCAGTCCGATATTGAAGTAGCGGAGTGTTTTGAACTTGCAGTGAGGAATTCTGACACAAAGGTTATTCTCTCTTACGTTGAGGGGTTGGAGTTAGGTTGGGAGCTCCTTAACTTTGTAGGTAAAAAGCCTGCCGTTTTCATAAAGGCCGGAAGATCTGAAGGTGGAAAGAGGGCTGTGGCTTCCCACACAGGTTCTCTGGCAGGTAACTACAAGGTTTTTAAGGATGCCGTTGAGTGTAGAGGAGGAATCGTCGTTGACTCATTAGAGGAGGCCTTTGACTGCTGCCGTTTTTTGACCGCTTACGGAAGGCTCGAAGATAAAAAGCTCCTCATAGTTACAAATGCCGGAGGTCCTGGAACTCTGGCGGCAGATTACGCAACTTCTTTTGGGCTTGAGCTTGTTTCCGTTGACCCTGTTCTTGAGGAGCTCTCCAGAGTTCTTCCACCAAACTGGAGCAGGATAAACCCCGTTGACCTGATAGGGGATGCCACTTCAGACCGCTACAGGGCAGCCTTTGAGATACTGGAGAAACTGAACTGGGACGTCTGCCTTGTAATCGTTACTCCACAGTCTATGACAGACGTTCCCGAAATTGCCCACGAGGTTGTAAAGCTTTCTGAGAGGAGCAAAAGGGCTGTTGTAGGTTGTTTTATGGGAGGGAGCTCCGTTGCGAAGGGAGTTGAAATTCTGAAAAGAGAGAAGATTCCGGTCTATCCAGACCCTTACAGGGCAGTTAACTCAATAAGGAGGGGAGTATGGAGCGTTCAGTCATCATCGGAGGAGAGGCGGGAGAAGGCGTAAAAGAGGCGGGGAACCTTCTCTCTCGTGTTCTTGTCAGCATCGGCTACTCGGTCTTCACCTACCACGACTACCCGTCGCTGATAAGAGGAGGTCACAACTTCTCGTCTGTCAGATTCTCAAACGAGAAAGTTTACGCTCCCGTCAGGAAGGCAGACTACATCGTGGCTTTAGACGACAGGAGCGTAAAAAGACACAAGGAGGATGCCAAAGAGAACACCGTCTGGTTTTTAGACGAGAAGGTAAAAGAGGAAGTGAACGGAACCGTAATCAGGCTCCCTTTCAGGGAGAAGGCCAAGGGAGTTATGAGGAGCTCCGCCGTTTTAGGTGCCCTCTTAAAGGCATTCAGGATTCCAAAAGAGGAAGGGTTAGCTGTTCTTCAGAACCTTAAGAACTTTGAGGAGAACAGGGAAACTTTTGAGTTCTTCTACGACTCCTCTAAAGAAGTTGAAGAGATTGTTGAAGTTGAGGGAATTAAGGGAGAGTACTTTTCCGGTAGCGAGGGGGTAGCCCTTGGGGCAGTTGACGGCGGTCTGGATATCTACATCGCCTACCCTATGACTCCGGCCTCTCCGGTTCTCCACTACCTTGCAGCCCACAAAAAGGAGTTCGGGATAAAGGTTGTTCAGCCGGAAAACGAGATTGGCGTTATAAACATGGTTCTTGGAGCAGCGTATGCTGGCGGTAGGGCTATGACCGGAACTTCCGGCGGCGGGTTTGCCCTTATGACAGAGACCCTCAGCCTTGCCGGAATGAGCGAGACGCCTGCGGTTATCTACCTTGCCCAGAGGGGAGCTCCCTCAACAGGTGTTCCAACCTACACAGAGCAGGCAGATTTACTCTTTTCCCTCTTTGCCGGCCACGGAGACTTCCCGAGAATCGTTGTTGCTCCGTCAAACGCCCTTGAGTGTTACCTCTTAACCCGTGAAGCCTTAAACCTTGCCTGGAAGTTTCAGGTTCCTGTAATAGTCCTCTCAAGTAAAAACGTTGCAGAGAGCTTCTTTACACAACCTTTAGAGAGGGAAAGGGTTGTTGAAGAGCCAAAGCTCTGGGACGGAAACGGCGAATATAAACGCTACCTCATAACAGAAGACGGCATCTCTCCTTTAGCCTTTCCAGGAACTAAAGGAGCAGTCGTTAAGGCTACAAGCTACGAGCACGACGAGATGGGAATAACAACCGAGGAGCCGGAACAGATAGTTGCAATGAAAAATAAGAGAGAAAGGAAGAGGGAGACGATAAGGAGGTTCTTTGAGGAGAGGAAAGATACAGTTTCCGTTGGAGGAGATACAAGCTCAAAAAGGGTTCTCCTCACCTGGGGAGAGAACTGGGGAGTCTGCTGTGAAGTTGGAGAGGAGCTTGGTTACAAAGCTGTTAAACCCAACTATATGGAGCCTTTCCCTGCAAACAGTTTGAAGAGAGAACTTGAGGAAGCAGAGGAGGTTATCGTTGTGGAGCTCTCTCCTGCAGGCCAGTTTGAGAAACTCCTGAACTTTTACGGGATAAAACCTACCGATAGGTTCAGGAAGTACGACACCCGTCCAATCTTTAAGGAAGACCTTTTAGAGTTCCTTTCAGGGAGGGAGAGATGAGCAGAGTAAACCTTAAAACCCACGCAGAGAACACCTGGTGCCCGGGGTGCGGGAACTTTGGAATACTTAGAGCCTTTGAGATGGCTGTTGAAGAGCTTTCCTCTGAAATCCCACTTGAAAACTTCGTTATAGCCTCAGGAATCGGCTGCCACGGGAAGATTGTTGACTACATCAATCTAAACAGCTTCTACTCAATCCACGGAAGGGCTCTGAACAACTTAGAAGGGATGAGGCTCGTAAATGATCAATTAATCTGCATCGGGTTCGTTGGAGACGGAGACATTTACGCAGAGGGTATATCCCACCTTATCTTTGCTGCAAAGAGGAACGCGAATCTAACGGCAATTGTTCACGACAACCGTTCATACAGCTTAACAACCGGCCAGTTTACACCTACAAGCCCTTCTCACTTTAAGGGAAAGTCAACTCCCGAAGGGCCTCCTGAAGACCCTATGAATCCGATTCTTTTAATGCTCTCTGCCGGGGCAACCTTTGTTGCAAGGGGCTTTGCTGGAGACATTCCTCATCTTAAGGAGCTTATAAAGGCAGCGATAAAACACAGGGGTTTTTCATTTATCGATGTTCTGCAGCCCTGTGTGACCTTTTACAATACCTTCTCCTACTACAGGAGACACTGCTACAAACTAGAAGAAGTAGGTCATGATCCGACAGATTTTGATGCAGCTATTAAAAAAGCACAGGAGTGGGACTACTCTGTCGACTCTGAAGATAGCAGAATTCCTATAGGAATTTTCTACCAGGAGGAAAAACCTATCTACGAAGAAAGGGTGTAATAGTTTGTTGTCAGAACCTATAATTTAGGAAAACTTCTGGACTGGAGGGTTCTGATATGTATGTTGAGGTTGGTCAGAAGGCTCCCCCTTTTTGTCTTCCTGATGAAGAAGGTAAAGAAGTTTGTCTTGAGGATTTCAGAGGAAAGTGGGTGGTTCTCTACTTTTATCCTAAAGACAATACTCCCGGATGCACTAAGGAAGCTCAGGCTTTCTCGGAATTGCTTGATAAATTTGAGGAACTTGGAGCTGTGGTTTTAGGAGTGAGTCCCGATTCTGTTGAAAGCCACAGGAAATTCAAAGAGAAGAAGGGGTTGAAGGTTAGGCTTTTGAGTGATGAGAGTAAAGATGTTCTTAAAAGTTACGGCGTGTGGCAGAAAAAGAAGATGTATGGAAGGGAATACGATGGAGTGGTTCGAACAACTTACCTTATAGACCCTGAAGGGAATGTGGCACATTTGTGGAAAAGGGTTAGGGTGAAGGGCCATGCTGAAGCTGTTCTGAATAAACTTAGAGAGTTTGTGGAGCAGGGTTAAAAATGAACAGCAGGATAAAGCAGCTTAAAGCTTACCCGATGGATAGGCTAAACCGGGCAAAGGAGGAGCTCCGCCGGAAAGGTATTAAGATTTACGACTTCGGAACCGGCGACCCGAAGGAGCCAACAGACGAGAGGATAAGGAGAGCTCTTATAGAGACGGTTCCGAAAGTGAGCCAGTACCCGACGGTTAAGGGAAGGAGGGAGCTCCGCCAGGCTATATCAGGCTGGTTTGAGAAACGGTTTGGAGTTTCGTTAGATCCGGATAGAGAGGTAATCCCAACTGCAGGCTCAAAGGAAGCTATTTTCCACTTTCCCTTAGTTTTCATTGATACAGACTCAGAAAAGAGAAAGGTTATCTTTGGAACCCCGGCCTATCCCGTTTACGAAAGGGGAACACTCTTTGCCGGAGGAGACCCCTACCCTGTGGAGCTCAAGTATGAAGACAGGTTTCTCTTAAGACTTGACAGGGTTCCAAAATCGGTTTTAGAGGAAACGGCAATCGTCTGGATAAACTACCCTCACAACCCAACAGGGGCCGTTGCGCCCCTTTCATACTTGGAAGAGGTTTACGGTATATGCCGGGAACACAACATCATCCTCTGCTCAGACGAGTGCTACACTGAAATCTACTTCAAAGAGCCGCCCCATTCGGCATTAGAAGTTGGAAAAGAAGGAGTTGTCATTTTCCATTCACTCTCAAAGAGGAGCGGAATGACAGGCTACAGGTCTGGTTTTGTTGCCGGAGACGAGAGGATTGTTCAGGAATATTTGAAATACCGCTCCTCTTTCGGCGTAGCTTCTCAAGAGTTTGTCCAGAAGGCGGCAGAGGTTGCCTGGAGCGACGAGGAGCACGTTGAGAAGAGGAGAAAGATATTCAAGGAGAAGGCAGAAATCTTTGACAGGTTTTTCCGGGAAATAGGCCTTGAGTTCCTGCCTGTTGAAGCAACGTTCTACTTCTGGGTAAAGCTTCCTGAAGGTGTAAGCGGAGAGGAGTATGCACTTCACTTACTAAACTACGGAATCGTCATCTCTCCGGGAGAGTTCTTCGGAAAAGGGGGAAAAGGGTTTTTCAGAATAGCCCTCGTTCCAACGCCAGATGAGTGCAGAGAGGCCGTTAAAGTCTGGAGAAAAGCCCACAAAAAGTTTATGGAGAAGAGGCGTTGAGGATAAGGGAAAACAAAAAAGGACTGATTGCGGACATTAACCTATCTCCCATTTTAGACCTCTCTCTGATGCTCGTTATCTTCCTTGCCGTTACAACAGAGTTTATATCGGGAGGAGAGATAAAGGTTCAGGTTCCAAAGGGGGGAGCTCCCCTAAGCCAATCGGAAGAGCCCGTAAAGATAATCGTTGATAAGTGGGGAAGAATTTACTACAAAGGGAAACTTTACAAAGACCCGTTAGAGCTGGTTAAAGTTCTGCCTAAAAACGGCAAAATTTTCATAAAGGCCGATAAGGAAACACCTTACAAATTCGTTTTTACCCTGTTAGATACCCTCAGGCAGTCTGGGATAAAGAAGGTCTCCCTTGTGGGGCAGAGAGTTGAGTGAGTGTGTTTTCATCTCAAGAAGTGAGGACGAAACAAAGAAGTTGGGAGAGCTAATCGCCGGAACAGTTCCAGAGGGAACGCTGATAGTTCTCAAAGGAGACCTTGGCTGCGGCAAAACTGCACTAACGAGGGGAATAGCAAGAGGTCTGGGAATTCCTGAAGATGAGATCTCATCTCCCTCTTTTAACATAGTTCACGAGTATGAAAACCTGATCCACGTAGACCTTTACAGGCTCAGTTCAATAGAAGAGGCTGAAGACTTTGGACTTTATGAACTCTTAGAAGACAGCAGAGTGAAGGTTGTAGAGTGGGGAGAGGAACTCCTCAAAGAGTTCCCGAATGCCGTTCTGATTGAGTGCAGGGAAGAGAACAGAAAAAGGGTTTTTAAAATCAGCGACCCTACAGGTAAAATCTGCGAGAAAATTAATCGGATAGCGGAGGAGTGATGTCAAGGATAGTTGACGTAAGGGCAAGGGAAATTCTTGACTCAAGGGGAAACCCGACAGTTGAGGTTGAAGTTACTTTGGAAAGCGGAGTTTCTGCAAGGGCTGCAGTTCCAAGCGGTGCCTCAACTGGAGAGAAAGAGGCGTTAGAGCTCCGTGACAAAGACCCGAAACGCTACATGGGTAAGGGTGTTCTAAAGGCTGTAAAGAACGTAAACGAAGTAATAGCGCCAGCCCTTATAGGGGTTGAATCAACAGACCAGGTAAACGTTGACAGGCTCATGATTGAACTTGACGGAACTCCAAACAAGAGCAACCTTGGAGCCAACGCAATCTTAGGCGTTTCAATGGCCGTCTGCAGGGCTTCTGCAGAGGAGTTAGGACTTCCCCTCTTCAGGTATATCGGAGGGACAAACGCTAAGGAACTTCCCGTTCCCATGATGAACATCTTAAACGGCGGAGTCCACGCCGACAACAACGTTGACCTTCAGGAGTTCATGATAATGCCCGTTGGAGGAGAAAACTACTCAGAGGCCTTAAGAATCGGCGTTGAGGTCTACCACACCCTCAAGAAAGTTCTAAAGAGGATGGGGCACTCAACGAACGTAGGAGATGAGGGTGGATTCGCTCCCAACCTATCCTCTAACGAGGAGGCCGTTCAGGTAATAATGAACGCAATTGAAGAAGCAGGCTATACGCCGGGAGAGGACGTTGTTCTGGCAATAGACGCTGCTTCCAGCGAGTTCTACAAGGGAGACGGCATCTACGAGCTTGCAGGAGAGGGCAGGAGACTAAACAGAGAGGAGCTTGTTGACTTCTACAGGAAGTTAGTTGAAAAATACCCGATTATCTCAATTGAAGACGGAATGGCGGAAGACGACTATGAGGGCTGGAAGCTCCTTACTGCCGCCCTTGGAGATAAGGTTCAGCTTGTTGGAGACGACGTTTTCTGCACAAATACGGAGCTCCTCAGAATTGGAATCAAAGAGGGCTTTGCAAACTCAATCCTCATAAAGCTCAACCAGATTGGAACGGTTACAGAGACCTTAGACACAATTGAGATGGCAAAGAGGGCAAACTATACAACGGTTATTTCCCACAGGTCTGGAGAGACCGAAGACCCGTTCATTGCAGACCTTGCCGTGGCAGTAAACAGCGGACAGATTAAGACGGGAGCTCCCGCAAGAAGCGAAAGGAACGCTAAATACAACCAGCTCTTAAGAATTGAGGAGCTCCTCAACGGCGCAGCCGTATTCAAAGGAATGGACGTTTTCTACAACCTAGAGTTCTAACCACCGGGGGCTTTGCCCCCTTTCCCTCTCTTTCCTAAATTTCCCTACCAAAATTTCCAAAAGGAGGTTCTATTTTGGAATTCAGGAAAATCGCAGAGAATATGGAATTTATCAGGGAAGTTTTCGGAGAAGTTGAACTCCAGCCCTTTTCGGAGGAAAAACTCTCACAGCTTGCATACAGACACTACTGGGACTACAACTGTGAATACGGCGTTATAACGGCGTTCAACGAAGAGGCTCTCTACCCCATCAGCTACAACGAAGTTAAAAAGGTTTCAAGGGAGCTCCCCCACAGGTGGAACGCCATCTGCGGAGCGATTACGGGAGCTTTCTACATCTTCGCAACAACACTTCCTTTTGAAAAAGCCCTTGAAGGGGCAAAAAGGCTCATAGAGTTCCACAACAGAGAAAAACTCCCGATTTTTAAGGGGAGAATTCCCAAACTGCCAAAGGCTGCGGTGGGCTCAATTCTCTGCAGAGACTCAATTGTCAACTGGTGCAAAGCAACAGGAATCCACCCAAGGAGCATGGAAAGGGCTGAAAGGTGCGCCTGCATAACGGCAGACATAGCAGGAAAGTGCGGGGAACTGGTGAGGGAGCTCTCTGAGGAGCTTGTAAGGGACTAAATGAACTTTACGGAGCTCTACTTTGTAATCGTTGCGGCCATAGCCTTTGGCTACGTTCTGGCCGCAGTTCTTGTTGAGACAAAACTTGTAAACTGGTTAGGCCTTAAAACCCTTAAACTCTCCCGTTTTGGACTCCACCCGCTCCTAACAAACGTTCCCGTTATCTACCTGGTTTCACCGAGGGCTGCCCACATAACGGCCTCACAGCTTCTAAAAGAGGGAAAAATTGAACCGATAGACCTCTACCTTGCAATCCTGGCCTCAAACTTTCCCATGAGGCTCATGTTCCTCTACCGCTACTACCTGCCGGTTCTACTGCCACTGATAGGAGTAATTGCCGTTTACTACGCACTTTTAAGACTTGCCTTTGACGTTGTTCTCCTTGCAGTAGTTTCAGTAATTGGAAGGTTCAGGTATAGAAACGTTGAGGTGGAGCTCCCCCCGCCGGAAGAGGTAAAGCCGGAGTTCAATCTGAGAGTCCTCAAAGAGGGAGTTCTAAAGGGCGGAAAGGAGGCCTTTTCGTTTATCCTCAAGTTTACTCCGCTTTTCCTATTCATCGTTTACCTGATAAAGGCCGGAGCGATGGAGTGGCTCACGGTTAAGCTGAAACCCATTTTCGGGAACCTTGGCTTTAATTCCCTTGAGATAACCTACATAACAACGGCGGCGATAAGCCCACCGGTTGCCTACGGCCTCATCAAAGTAATGGTAAAAGAGGGAATTCCTGTTACTCACATCCTTGGAACTATGGCCGTGGGAAACGGAATGTTCTCACTTCTCAGAAGCTGGTGGGCATACCTCTTGCCATACTACTTGGGGCTCTATCCATTAAGAATAACTGCAGTTCTCCTCTTACTTCAGGCAGGGCTTCCAATAATTTACAATTTCACAGTGGGAATAGCTCTCGTAAAGTGGTTCTGAAATGGATGGGCTGAAGCGGTTTATTGTGGAGCTCCGAAAGTTCTCATACACCCACCCAAACTGGGCTGTAGTTGTTGAGGGAAAGAGGGACAAACAGGTTCTTGAAAAATTAGGAGTTGAAAACGTAGTAGACTTAAAGGGGAGAAAGTTCCACGACGTTGCAGAGATTTTAGCCGAAAACTACGAGGGAGTGGTTCTTCTAACCGACTTAGACCCGGAAGGAGAGGCAATATTTCAGAAACTTGGAAGGATTTTGGAAAACTACGGACTGAAAGTTGACGGAAGTTTCAGAGAAATGTTGAAAAGTTCAGGAACGAAATTTGTTGAGAAGATAATTGCAGACCTCAGGAGGAGAGATGGAAGCTGATTTTATGAAAGAGTTTGAGAAAGAAAAGAAGTTAGAGGAGGGAATATTTGAGGCATTAAGACGTTTCAATAAACCCTTAAGGGCAAGAGAGATAGCAAAATACCTGAAAATTCCACCTGAGGAGAGGGGAGCTCTTCGGGAAAAACTGAAAGAACTTGCAAAGAACGGGAAACTTGTAAAGCTCAGGGGAGCGAAGTATGCACTTCCTGAAAAACTCAACTTAGTTATAGGGAAGCTCTGCGTTTACAGGGAAGGGTTTGGCTTTGTTGACCCGTTGGAAGGAGGAAAGGGAGTCTTTGTTCCTGGAAGAAGTATGGCCGGGGCGATGAACGGAGACATCGTTGCCGTTGAGATAGTTAAAGAGGGAAAGGAAGGCAGAAGAGAGGGGAAGATAGTTTCGGTTATTGAGAGAGCCGTTAAAAAGGTCGTTGGAAGGGTTGAAAAGAGCAGAAAGTCCTGCTTTGTGGTTCCTGAAGATAAGAGAATCCGATACGACATAATCCTTACCCACGAGGACTGCAAGAAAGTGGAAGACGGAGATTACGTTGTAGTTGAACTAATCTCCTACCCTTCTGAAACGAGAGGCCCCGTTGGTAAAGTCGTTGAAAACCTCGGAAAAACTGGGCCAAAGCTTGACATTGAGCTAATAATCAGGAAGTTTGACCTGCCAACAGAGTTCCCGCCAGAGGTTCTGGAGGAAGCTGAGAAGATACCATCGGAAGTTAGAGAGGAAGACATTAAAGGTAGAGTTGACCTGAGAGATCAGCTCTGCTTCACGATAGACGGAGAGAACGCACGGGACTTTGACGACGCAGTTGCAATTGAAAAGCTCCCAAACGGAAACCACAAGCTCTACGTCCACATTGCCGACGTCTCCCATTACGTAAAGCCTGGAAGCGCCTTAGACAGAGAGGCCTACAGGAGGGGAACCAGTGTCTACTTCCCAGACCGGTGCATACCTATGCTACCCGAGAAGCTCTCAAACGGCATCTGCTCACTGAACCCAAACGTAGACAGGCTCACGTTCACCTGCGAGATGGAGATTAACAAGCGGGGAATGGTTATTGACTACAAAATCTACGAAAGCGTAATCCACAGCAAAGCAAGGCTCACCTACACAATAGCCCAGAAGATAATAGATGGAGACAAAGAGGCGATAGAGAAGTTCCCCCACGTAGTTGACTCCCTCAGAAAGATGTATGAACTTGCCCAAATACTCTACAGAAAGCGCTACAAAAGAGGTTCCTTAGACTTTGACCTGCCAGAGCCTGTAGTTGTCTTAAACGCAGAAGGTGAACCCATAGACATTTACAAGGCCGAAAGGCTCTGGAGCCACAGGATAATTGAGGAGTTCATGATTGCAGCAAACGAAACCGTTGCAGAGTACATGTTCTGGACAGACTACCCCAGTATCTACAGGGTTCACGAATCGCCAGACCGGGAAAAGCTGCAGGAATTCTTAAACTTTGTAAGGTCTTTAGGAATAAGGGTTCCCATAGTCCAGAACGACGTTCAGCCAAAGCTTCTCCAGAAGATATTAGAACAGGTTGAAGGAAAGCCTGAGGAGAAGCTCATCAACTACCTGATGCTGAGGACAATGGCAAGGGCTAAATACTCTCCCGACAACATTGGCCACTTTGGACTTGCCTCAACCTACTACACCCACTTCACCTCTCCCATAAGGCGCTACGCAGACCTGCAACTCCATAGGCTCATAAAGATGGCTCTCAAGGGAATGTTCACCCCAGAGAGCATTCCAGCATGGGAGGAAAAGTTAGAAATAATCTGCAAGCATGTAACAGAACGCTCAATAACTGCAGACGAGGCAGAGAGAGACGTTATAGAGCTTAAAAAACTCCAGTTTGCTCAGAACCACGTTGGAGAGGTGTTTGAGGCAATCATCACAGGGGTTTCAGAGCAGGGGCTCTACATAGAAACAATAGAACAGGTTATTCCTGGATTTATCCACGTTTCTAACCTTAAGAACGACTACTACATCTGCGTTCCGAAGCAGTACTGTTTAGTTGGAGAGAAGACGGGAACGGTATTCAGGATTGGAGACAGGGTTTTTGCAAAGCTTTTGAGCGTTGACGTTGAAAGCAGAAGGGCAGAGTTTGAAATAGTGAGGAAGCTCAGTTGAGAACGGCAGTAATATACGATGAGCTCTTCTTAAAACACGATTTACCGACACATCCTGAGAATGCCTTAAGGCTCAAGTATTTCATGGAGCCTGTTCGGGAGATGAAAATTCCCGTTTTAAACCCCAAACAGGTTTCCTACGATCTTTTAAGAACCGTTCATTCAGAAAACTACATAACAGACGTAATTGTTTCCTGCAGAGAAACCGCCCCGGTTTCTTTGACCCGGATACCTACTACAACTCCTACACCTGCGACGCAGCCCTTATGGCCGCCGGAGCTAACGAGGTGGGGGTGGAGCTCCTCCTCTCCGGCGAATACGAGGCCGTTTTCTGTGCAGTTCGTCCACCCGGCCACCATGCAGAGAGAGACAGGGCAATGGGGTTCTGCATCTTCAACAACGTTGCCGTTGCAGCTGTTAAAGCCCTTTCCATGGGAGTGGAAAGGGTTTTCATAGTTGACTTTGATGCCCACCACGGAAACGGAACAGAGCACATCTTCTACAACACCCCCAGAGTCTTCTACTTTTCAACCCACCAGTATCCCTTCTACCCGGGAACGGGAAGCGAGAAGGAGAACAACGACCATATCTTAAACGTTCCAATGAGGGAGGGAAGCGGAGACGCCGAGTTTAAATCGGTCTACTCCGGCATCTTCAGAGAGGCCGTAAGGAAGTTTAAGCCTCAGATAATTCTGGTTTCGGCAGGATACGACTTACACAGAGACGACCCGTTAACCAGTTTGGAAGTTACAGACGACGGCGTTGAGTTCATAGTCAGAGAGATAGTTAACGCAGGGAGGGAGCTCTCCGTCCCCCTCCTCTTCACCCTGGAAGGAGGATACAACCTGAACGCCTTACGCAGGTGTTCCAGGCGAACGCTGGAAGTTTTGACTGAGTCCATTTAGAGCTCAATTTCTGAGTATAGTTCCGGTGCAAACACTTTAGCTCCAACTTCTCTTTTGACGAGAGGTAAAAATTTTCCAATTACCGGTTTTTCCCCGTGAACCAGGATAACTTTACTGTCTCTACCGGCAGCTCTTTTAACCCAGTCGAGGAGCTGGGGCTGATCAGCGTGGGAAGAGAAACCGTTTATCGTGTAAACTTTTAGCTTGACGGCTACGGTTTCGTTAAAAATCTTTACCTTTTTAGCTCCATCAACTATCTGCCGTCCTATCGTTCCCTCTGCCTGGTAGCCAACAAAGATAATGGAGTTCCTCTCATCCCAGGCCCTGTGCTTCAGGTGGTGGAGAATTCTCCCGCCGGTGCACATTCCGTTGCCGGCTATGATTATTGCCCTGCCTCTGTATTCGTTAATCTTTTTCGAATCTTCAACTCTTCGGGTAAATTCAAGGTATGGAAAGTTAAAGATGTCTCCTCTTCTTTCAAGTTCTTTTAAAACTCTATCTTCCAGACATTCAGGGTGCCGCCTGAATGTTTTTGTTATCGAAATGGCCAGAGGAGAATCCAGGAAAACCTTGCACGGGGGGAGCTCCCCCCTCTCGAACATCTGCTTCAGTATGTAAAGAATATCCTGAGCCCTCTCAAGAGCAAAGGTTGGAATAAGGACAACACCTCCCCTTTTAAACGTTGAGAGAACAGCCTCTTTAAACTCTTCAACAGACTCTTTAAAACTCCTGTGCTTTCTGTTTGCGTAGGTTGTCTCCATAATAACAACGTCAGCCTTTTCGGGGATTTCGGGGTCTCTTATGAGGGGTTTCCCTCTGTTTCCAATGTCTCCGCTGAAAACAACTCTTTTCCCTTCAACCTCTAACTCAACGGTTTCAGAGCAGAGGATGTGCCCGGCATCTAAAAAACGAAACCTCACAGAACCTACCCGATACCATCTGTGGTAGTCGCAGGGTTTAAAGTGGTTGAAGGTGTCGAATACGTCGTCTAAGGTATAAAGGAGCTCCCTTGGCTTTTTCCCCTCCCTGAGCCTCTTCCTGTTTACAGTTTTCAGCTGCTCTTCCTGAACCTGAGCGGCGTCCATAAGGATGAGGCGGGAGATGTCTATTGTTCCGGAGGTTGCGTAAATTTTTCCTCTGAAACCCTTTTTAACAAGGTAGGGAAGGCGACCGCAGTGGTCTAAGTGGCCGTGGGAAAGAATAACAAAGTCTATCTCACTGGGATCAAAGGTGAACTTCGGGTTCAGCTCCTCCAACTCTTCACTGCCCTGAAACAGACCGCAGTCTAAGAGGAACCTAACGCCGTCTGCTTCAACGAGATGGCAGCTTCCCGTAACTACCTGAGCTGCTCCGTTAAAGGTAATCCTCACTTCAGTTTCTCCCTTAAAGTTCCCTCGTTTACAGGGCCAATGAGAACCTCCTTAACTCTACCATTTTCTGTGATTATCAGGGAAGGGGTAGCAAGAACGCCGAGTCTTCTAACGAGCTCAGGGTTCTCCATTGCGTTTACTTTGACAAAGGAAACTCCCTTTAACTCCTTAGAGAGCTTCTTCACAACGGGGTCAACAAACTTACACGGTCTGCAGTTGGGAGAGTGAACGTAGATAACCCCCTTTCCCTTTTTTAGTCTGACAAACTCAGGAACGTCTGGAATCTCCTGCCCTTTCATTCTTTTAGATCTGTAAGCCCAGTAGATTCTGATACCGAATACGAGAACAACGTAGGCAACTACGAGAACGAAAACGATGTCGAAGAAAATGGCAGCAACCTTTAGCAGAGGTTCGGGGATGTCCATTCAATCCTCCCTGTATTCAGGAGTTTCGGGAGGGATTATATCAGTCAAAGTTGTGCTATGTTTTTACGTGCAAGAGGCCACTAAAGGAGGATAAAGGCAGAGATGGGAAACGGAAAATACGACTTTAAGAGGATAGAGGAGAAGTGGCAGAAGATATGGGAGGAGAAGGGAGTTTTTGGGAGCTCCCCCGACCCCTCAAAGAAGAAATACTACGTTCTAGAGATGTTCCCTTACCCATCAGGAAAGATACACATGGGGCACGTCAGGAACTACTCAATCGGCGACGTTATTGCAAGATTTAAAAGGATGTTCGGATACAACGTTCTTCATCCTATGGGATGGGACGCCTTTGGCCTTCCGGCGGAAAATGCCGCCATAAAGAGCGGAGTCCATCCTAAAAACTGGACTCTTTCAAACATAGAGAACATGAAGGAAGAGCTGAAACGCCTTGGGTTTTCATACGACTGGAACAGAGAGATTGCAACCTGCCTGCCAGACTACTACCGGTGGAACCAGTGGCTCTTCATAAAGATGCTGGAAAAGGGGCTTGCTTACAGGGCAAAGGCCACGGTCAACTGGTGTCCCTCCTGTTTAACGGTTCTTGCAAACGAGCAGGTTGATGAGGAGGGAAGGTGCTGGAGATGCGGAACGGAGGTTGTTCAGAAGGAGATAGACAGCTGGTTCCTGAAAATTACTGACTACGCTGAGGAACTCCTGAAAGACCTTGAGCTCCTTAAAGGCCACTGGCCGGAACCTGTAATAACGATGCAGAAGAACTGGATAGGAAAGAGCGTTGGAGCAAAGGTTAAGTTTGAGGTTCCCGAAAAGGGAGAAACGATAGAGGTATTTACCACAAGGCCTGACACACTCTTTGGCGTTTCATATGTTGCCCTTGCTCCTGAGCATCCGCTGACGAGAAAGCTCTCAGAGGGAACAGAGCAGGAAGAGGCTGTGAAATCGTTCGTTGAGAAGATGAAGAGGGTAGAGAAGAAGAAGAGGGAAAGCGGAGAGCTTGAGAAGGAAGGGGTGTTCCTGGGGGTTTATGCAGTCCATCCGCTAACGGGAGAGAGAGTTCCCGTTTATACGGCAAACTTCGTTCTTATGGACTACGGAACGGGAGCCGTTATGGCCGTTCCAGCCCACGATCAGAGGGACTTTGAGTTCGCGAAAAAATACGGTCTGTCTGTAAAGGTTGTTATCGTTCCCGAAGGGGAGGAGCTGAAAGCTGAGGAGATGGAGGAGGCCTATACAGCTCCGGGTGTTTTAGTAAACAGCGGAAAGTTTACAGGACTGAAGAGCGAGGAGGCAAAAGAGAAGATAACGGAGGAGCTTGAGAAAGCAGGAAAGGGAGAGAAGGCCGTTCAATACAGGCTGAGGGACTGGAACATCTCAAGACAGAGATACTGGGGAACCCCCATTCCTGTTATTCACTGTGAGAAATGTGGAATCGTTCCCGTTCCAGAAGAGGGGCTCCCCGTAAAACTTCCAGAAAGTGCCCCTCTTCTCGGAGAAGGCCGCTCCCCCTTAGAGAGAGTTCCTGAGTTCATAAACACAACCTGCCCTAGGTGTGGCAGCCCAGCAAAGAGAGATCCTGATACCATGGACACTTTTGTTGACTCCTCCTGGTATTTCCTCAGGTTCTGCTCTCCGAAAGAGGAGAAACTCCCGTTCAACCCGGAAGAGGCCGGCTACTGGATGGTTGTTGACCAGTATATCGGAGGGATTGAACACGCCGTCCTCCACTTACTCTACTCAAGGTTTTTCACAAAAGTTCTCAGAGACTTGGGGCTCTTTAAAGCCCCCGAAGGAGACGAGCAGAAGCTCTTCTTTAAGGCGGGAGAGCCTTTCCTGAACCTTTTAACTCAGGGAATGGTAAACAAGAGATGGGTAAGCGTTAAGAACCTCCTGAAGGCATACGACCTGAGTGAGGAGAGCCCCGTTTCGGCGCTGATTGAGGCGTTAACCGGTAAGAAGGTAGAGATAACTGAAACCATCGGCTCTCTGATGAAGAGAAACCACGTATCAGTTGGAGACAATGCCATTCTGCTCCTTGGAACAGAGGAGATTAGAAAGTTCATCGACGACTTTGACTCACTTATGGAGAGGCTTGAGAGGGAATACGGCGAAGTCTCCAAGATGAGTAAGTCCAAGCTCAACATAGTGAACCCTCAGGATATGGTTGAGAAATACGGAGCCGACGCAACGAGGCTCTACGTCCTCTTTGCTGCTCCTCCCGAGGCGGAGTTTGAGTGGAAAACGGAAGGAATAGAGGGAGCATACAGATTCCTAAGGAGGGTCTTCCAGTTTGTCTGGGAGAAGAGAGAGCTTTTCGAGCAGGAGTTTCCAGAGGAGCTCTCAAAGAAAGGGAAGGAGCTCCACCGGAAAACCCACGAAACGCTCCAGAAGGTAACAGGAGAGCTTTCCGAAAGGTTCAAGTTCAACACAGCCATTGCCGCCATTATGGAGCTCTTCAACGCAGTCTCCTCTTTTAAGCCTGAAACTGAGGGAGATTACAGAGCCCTCAAAGAGGCTATAGAGAAGTTGATTGTTATGCTCTCTCCCTTTGCTCCTCACGTTGCAGAGGAGATGTGGGAGATGACCAGCCACTCAACACTGCTTGCCCTTGAAAAGTGGCCAGAGGTTGACGAAAGCGCCCTTGTAAAGGAAGAGGTTGAGGTTCCCGTTCAGGTTAACGGCAAAGTGAGAGGTGTGGTCTCTCTCCCTGCCGATGCAGATGAAGAGACAGCCAGAGAAATTGCCCTTTCAAGCGAAAAGGTAAAAAGAGCCATGGAAGGGAAAGAAATTGTTAAATTTATCTACAGGCCGGGAAGGATTATCAACATCGTTGTGAGGTAGAAGTTGAGGCTTTTCATTCTTCTCCTGTTGAGTCTCTTTTCCCTTGGGTGCGCCTCTGCCCCCAACAGGGGAGGAGCCCCTCAGAAACTCGAACACGTTTACCTTGAACCCGTAACCAACAGAACTTCTGAAGAGGCGTTAGACGTTATATTTACACAGGTTGCCAACGACGTTTTTGCAGAAGATCCCCGCTTTAAAGTCGACTTGAAACCGATTCCAGACGTTTCCCTCATAGTAAAACCATCAGTAGACTCAGTCTCAACCACAGCAGTAGGCTTTGACAGAAGAGACGTCGCAAGGGAGTATCAGCTTACGGTAAGAGCTACTGTCAAGCTCATCAGATACGGATACAGGAAACCGCTTGCTACCTTTACAATAGAGAGATACGACTTCTACGACTCCTACGGAACGGCCTCTGAAGTTGAAGAGAAGAGGAAAGAGTGTTTGAGGAGAGTGGGAGAACAGATTTTCAGAGAAGTTGCAGAGAGGCTTTACGTTGAAAGTTATAAATCTGTTCAGAGATAGTAGATACACACTAATTGAGACAGAATGGGAAGAGGCAAGGTTCATCTACCTGAAGGATAAGGAGCAGAAAACGGAGAGCCTTGGGGTCGCGCAGAGGGAGCTCCCCTTAAAAGAGATGTGGGAGAAACATCAGAGGGAAGAAAACTACTGTCTGCCCTGTGAGCTGCTGCTCCACTTAGAGCACAAAGTTTTAAAAGGGGAAAACAGCATTGCAGAGATGGGGTTGACTGCGGAGAGACTTGAAAGGTTCAAAGAACTCCTGAAGGAGGTAGAGAATGAAAGTTGTTGACTGTAGAGGTCAGGCATGCCCTATACCGGTTCTGAGAACAAAAGAAGCTCTCTCATCAATAGAGGAGGGAACCATAACCGTAATCGTTGATAACAAGGCCTCACGGGAAAACGTAAAGCGCTTTGCCCAGAAGGAGGGCTGCTCGGTTGAAGTTGAAGAGAAAGATGGCCTTTTCTACATAAAGATCTCGAAGGGAAACGTTAAAAGGGAGGAAACGGCAGAAGAAGGAAGGGAGGAGCTCCCGGAGAAAAAAAGTCCTGTTGTTTTCATCGCCTCCTCCTACGTTGGAGAAGACCCAGAACTTGGAAAGATACTTATAAAAGGGTTTATAAAAACTTTCCTGAACGCAGACCCGATGCCAGAGAAGATAGTTCTCGTAAACACCGCTGTTAAGCTGGCATGCAGAGGGGCAGATGAGGAGATACTCTCTGCACTCAGGGAACTCTCTGAGAAAGGAGTTGAAATAATCTGCTGCGGAACCTGTTTGGACTACTTCGGTCTTTTAGATCAGTTAGAGGTTGGAGTTGCCTCCAACGCCTACGACGTCGTCCAGTCGCTGGTCAACGCCAGCTCCGTTATCAGGCTCTAAAAAGGTTATCCTGTAACTCTCGGCACACAGAGCTCCCCAGAAAACCGCATCGAGGTAGAAAACGGCAACTCCAAGGGGAATTAGAACGAGCGTTATCATGAAAATAACAGCAACAACTGCAAAAACTGTGAAGAGAAGCCCTCCAAGGCTTATTAGCTTAAAATACCTGAAGCTAAACGCCTTTTTCCAGAAGGAGGGAGTAAAGATCCTGAAGAAACCTATAAACGCCTCTCCAAAGTTATCTTTACTCATGGCATAACCGATGCCGAGGGGAGCGAGGTAGAGGAAAAAGAGCCACAGGGTAGAAACCAGCAGGAAATAGACAAGGCCATAGAGAAGTGCATCTTCAACTGTATCTATACTGCCGGCCAACCCGGTAAGGAAAAGAAGACCAACTGTAATAACTGTCAGGGCTGAAGTAACAAGAAACGAAGCAAGGAAAATGGCAGATGAGATGTGAATGTTATCTGTGTAGATTTTACCTACCGTTGAAGATGCAAGGAAGGAGAGGAGTTCCTCCCTACTCTCTGCGGTAAGGAACCTCTTTCCGTAATAAACTTCCAGCTGCGTAACCAAAAGTGATAGGGCAACCTGGCCAACAAACGAGAGTAGCGGAACAAAATGCAGAATGAACAGAATGGTAATAAGCAGAAAAAATACGACAACCGCTTTCCAGTTTTTCGTAACAGCAGAAAAACTGTAATCGAGCAGAAGAGCAAATCTGTTCATAGGAAAACCTCTTAATTGAACTTAATTGAAGAAAACTTAAAGGAATTATACAGGTTACCACTTGTGAAGTTTAACGAAGGATTCCAGAATGATTCTGGAAAGGGAAAGGTTTTCCAAAAAGGCGGGTGTAAAAACAATTATAAACAGAACACTCAGCTTAAAAATAACGGGACTTACAGGGACTTGGCGGGACTTTTTGGGACAGGGATTATTAGGACATTATGAAAGATATGTGTTCCACGTTTTCTGTATGGTGTTCCATTTGTCTGTGTATGGTGTTCCATGAACCTGATTTTATGGTTAATCATCTGAACACCGGCCAGAGTTTGCACATGCAGTTTGGATGAGCAGGACAGGCTGGCTGCTTACCTTTCGGAAAGACTCCCCTGCCGAGGCCAAAGTCTGAGTTGGCATGCTTGTCACAGATGTCTCTCCTCCAGTTTTGGGATGTTAGAAACCTTAACTCCAGTCAAAAACGCGAAATGGTTAGGAGGGAGTTCCCTGGTGTAAAACGCTTCAATTGCTAATTCAATAAACTTCCGACTAAGCTGATTAACTTTTGAGCGATACCAATCCCCTCCACCTTTTGACAGACGATTTTTCTCCTCTCCCTGAAGGCTTCTTAAGAATTCATGGAGTTGTCGTTTATAGATCTGAAGGTACTCAAAATACTCTCTTTTGCGAATACGCCCTGTTTCAAAGGCTCTTAAAAGGACGACTAATGTACTAACTTTGAGTCTTTCTCCAATGTTTTCTAAAGTTTCATAGGTAAGAGATTTATTCTCAAGCTCCTCTTGAGGAATAAGTAAAGCTGCAGCAACTCTGTTACAGAACTTTTCTTCTCTTGCGTTAGCTACTTCAAGTGTTGTTTCATCAATATCTGAAATAGCGCTCTTCCCAAGAAATAAATGAACCAATTCATGAATCAAGGTAAAAATTTGCGTTGACAAAAAAGCGTTTGTATTAACGAATATTGCAGGAGCAAATTTGTCTGCTATTGCAAAACCTTTAAATTCGTCAGGGTTCAGCCTCAACCGGGTATTATTTTCAAAATGATTGTTCAAGAACACAAATATCCCAGCATTTTCTAATTTCTCTCTGAGAAATCCAAAAGCTTCCTTTTTAGTTTTAACTTTCTTAAACCAATCCCGTTCAAGCTTTATAGCTTTCTTTATATAGTCTGCTACTTCTTCTACACTGTCGTTAATACCAATAGAACCAACAAAATCCAAAGGCTCATATCCCAGTTCTTCTAAGTACTCGCTGGCAAAATTAACTCTTGATTGGGTTAATTCCACTAACTTTTCTAATTCTACAGAAGGTGCTCTTCCAGTATCTCTTCTGAAGAAAACAATATTCAATCCTTGGAAGGGGTAGGGAACCTTACCAAGGATAATGTCACCAAAAGGGATTCCGCTTAACTTGGAAAGTTCTTCCAACTGCTTCAACGTAGGAAACTTCTCACCAGATAACCATTTCTCAATGGTTTTAAATTTACTCCTGAGCCGTTCTACTCCACCGGCCCTTTCTATTACCTGTTTTAAAACTTCTGGCTTTACTTCAAATCCTCTCATAGCAGTCTAATAATCTATGTTTTTTATGGCATTCCTGACAGCGGATTGACACCACACTTTCCGATATCAGGAGAAACAGGTCTATAGGGGGCTATTTCACACACGACAGTGAATGTTTTGTTTTCCTCCTTTATCTCACCGGAAATGTCCTTCAGATAAAGTTTCGTTTTTATATTGTAAAAACCCTCAAGAGGCCCTGGACTCTTCTTAAGAATTTCAGCTCCAAGAAGTTGGTAAATTCCATAGCTGTTTTTAAGGAACTCTTTACCTCCACCATTCTTCGGATGTTCGCTTTTCCATGTTTCCTGACAAAGGTTATACATTCTGTCCCAATCTTTTGCCCTCCAACTATCAAGAAATGAAACAAGGGTTCCTGTCGGTTTATCCTCTATACTTGCGAGCTTTGGAAAAGGATAATGTTTCTTTCCTCTTTTCTGAGGTCTTTCAACTATTTGCGACTTTTCCGTTTTTTCCTGGATACTTTTTGAAGACTGATTCTGGGGTTGGGCTGTAACATGTTGTTTAGTTTCATTAGAAGGTGTAGCCAAAACCGCGGCTATAAAGGATACTAACGCAACAATAGCCGCTTTTTTAACAGGCTTCTTTCTTACCAGGGCGTATAAGATATATGCTACAGCACCAAGAAATATTAGAGTTAATATTCCTACAATTTCATCCCTCATCACACCCTCCCTCTTATTCGTCCTTGAAGTTTATTAAATGGCCTTTAGGGACTATGAATCTTACGGCTGCTATGTCTTTGAGGTCTTTGGGTTTAACTACAATAGGCGGGTAGCCGTGGTTTATGCTTTCAAGGATTATGGTTCCGTCTCCCCGGTCTTTCCAGTAGCGCTTGATTACGAGTTCTCCGTCTTTGAGAATGGCCGCAACCAGGTCTCCCTTGCCTATGGGGGCATCTTTATCCACAAGAACTATGTCCCCCTCAAATATTCTGGGTTCCATTGAGTTGCCCTTTACTTTAACGAAAAAGAGCCTGTGGTTTGCAAGCCTTGCCGGAACGGGAAACCAGATGATTTCCTCAGGCTCTGCAAGGTTAGGTATGAACTGCCCCAACCCGGCCTCCCCTTCGGCTATCAGCGGTATCGGTTTTATGACAAACTCAGGCGTGGCTATTATCTGCCCCTCTGAACGGGGCTTGAACAT
>JALUGO010000010.1 GCA_027051905.1 Desulfurobacteriaceae bacterium
GTTATGGACAACGGCGTAGTCCCTAACTCTTTTCATAGTCTGAATCAGTATCCTTGGCGTTCCCCTCCCACATTTTGCGAGAAGCTCCAGCCCCTCTTCATCTATTTTCAGCCCTAATTTCCTGCTTACAGCTTCAGCAACCCTTATAAGCTCCGGAACTGAGTAGAGCTCCAGCCTGCAAACCAGCCCGAAGCGGGAGCGGAGCGGCGGAGTCAGAAGGTTGAGCCTTGTTGTTGCCCCTATAAGGGTAAAGGGGGGGAGCTCTATGGTTACAGCCGTTGCCCGGGAGCTCCCGCTAACAACGTCAACCTTGAAATCCTCCATTGCAGAGTAGAGGGTCTCCTCAACTGCCCTGTTGAGCCTGTGGATCTCGTCTATAAAGAGAACGTCCCCCTCGTTGAGGCTCATTAAAAGGCCCAACAGGTCTCCTTTCCTCTCAATTGTTGGAGCGGCAACAACCTTTATCTCAGCTCCCATTTCGTTTGCTATTATGTGGGAAAGGGTGGTCTTTCCCGTTCCCGGCGGGCCGTAGAAGAGGACGTGGTCTAAAGGCTCTCCCCTTCTCTTTGCCGACTCTACGGCAACTTTCAGGAGCCTCTTTACTTGCTCCTGTCCTAAAAACTCGTCAAACGTTTTCGGTCTCTCTATCAAAACTTTCTCCCTGAAAGGCGTTTAAGAGCTAGTCTAACGGCGTCGTTCACTGTTAGCTCTTCTAAATTTATGCCTTTCAGAGCGCTGTTTATCTCGCTCTTTTTATAACCCAGCGAAGTGAGAATTTCATACAGCTCAGCAGGAACTTCCCTTAACTTTTCTTCCTCGAACTTTGGACGGAGTTCTGCAACTATCCTCTCAGAAAGTTTTTTTCCCAGCCCCGGAACTGCAGAGAGAGACTCTACGTCTTTTCTAGAAACCGCTCTCTTAAACTCTTCCGGTTCCAAGTGAGATAAGACTGAAAGGGCCACCTTACTTCCTACTTTAGGAACCTTTAGGAGCTTCCTGAAAAGTTCTCTCTCCTCTTCGCTTCTGAATCCGTAAAGCGTTGGCGTCCCTTCAGGAGGAACCACAAGCTCAGTAAGAAGCTCTAGTTCGTCCCCTTCGTTAACCTCGCTCAAGAGAGAAACTGGAACGTAAACTTTAAAACCTACGCAACCACAAAGTAGCGAAAGGGCATTCCCGTACTTTTTAAAAACTTTTCCTTTCAGGTAGTCAAACATCGTTAGAACCTTAACGATTTGAGGTTTCCTTTAACAGAGAAGTTAAACCGTTGACCCGCCAGTTTCCCAGTTTTCATTTCTATGGCAAAGCGAAGGTTTAAGTAAGAGTTTACAGGGTTCCGTGGGTTATAACTTACGTTTCCCTTTACAGACACTTCCGCGTCTCTACCTTTAAGACTTCCAGCTATACTTAAGTAGTCCTTAGAAATTACGCTGTAGATTATCCTTCCGTCTCCCAGAGAGAGCTCCTTAAAAGAGAAGATCCCAAAGTTCAGATTCTTAAGTTTAACCTTCGAAAGGTCAAACCCTCCCTTCCCACCTGTCAGATGCTTTCCTTCAAAATTAAAGTAGCCCTTACCGTTAACTATTCCTTCTAAACTAAACTGCTGAAATCTAAAGGGGCACTCAGAGAGTTTAAGTTCCTCTATTTCGTAAGAAACTCTGCTAAGCGGCCAGCTGAGAGTTGCCGTTAACCTGCCACCGCAGAACTCCGATTCCAACTTAAACCGGTGAAAAGAGAGTGGTCTTACAACTAGGTTCTTCAAGGTAACGCTGTAAAAAGGGAGTTTCCCTATAACAAGCCTAGGTGGAAAGCGGTAAAAGGATACATCTGAAGGGTACAATCCTTTTTCAAAGAGAACCTTCTTTATCACTCTTTCAAAGGGAAAGGTCAAGTAGAGAGAAAACGTGAAAGCAGTAAGAAAAACAACCATATAGAGGAGAAGCCTCTTAACCTTCACTACTCCTCCTGTAGAAGAAAAGGGTAACCTTTCCGGAAACTAACCCGTTTTCGTCGTAATCCGTTACCGTTATTCCATCTGCTCTAAAGTAGTAAGAGCCCTTTTCAAGAACCGATATAAACCGCGTAACTTTGTTCATTTCAGCCTCTTTAAACCTTACGGTAACAACGTCCCTCTCGAAACCTCCTCTCGTCTGGCCAGGCATAACTTTAACGTTTTTTACGCTGAGACCTACCATTCTTGCAACGGTCTGGATAAAAGATGGAACATCGAGGTTTGTTCCCCTCTTTAGCTTTTCTTTAATGGGATCAACTTTTTCCTTCAGGCAAAGGAGCTCCTTTACTTGAGGTTCAATTGTCGTAAACTTTTTTTCAACAAGTTCTTTCTTTCTTTTGTAGTCAAGAATCAACGTTTCAAGAGGAATTAGAACAGCGAACGTATAGACAATAAGAGTGAGCAGAGGAACACCTATCAGAACCACCCACCTTTCCCTCTCTGACAGCGAGGAGAAGTAATCAAAGAGTCTCTCTTTCAGGCTACTCACTTTCACTTTTAACCTCTGCCCTTATCACGAACTTAACTCCGACTTTTGTCTCTTTTGTTGAAGAAACAGAAACACGCTTAAAGTAGCGTTTAAGGTTCTTAACAAACAGCTCAAGATCTGAGGTTCTCTTCGCTCTCCCCTTTATCGTAAATTGCCCAGAAGATAGAGTTCCTTCAATGGATATTACTTTTATTCCGTCCACTACAGATTTTGAGATTCCGTCAACGTAGTAAAGAAGAGAAGGTTGATCAATCCTAAAAAAAACGGCAAGTTCTCTGTAACGGTTAAGATTTTCCGGAATCTGTATTTCTGGAGCTAGAATTTTTCTTCCCGTAACTCTGTAGAGTTCCTTCTTAAACTCCTTTTTCTGCAGAATATAGTCCCTCTTTGCAGAGAGGTAGTTTAAAAAGAGTCCTCCAGTTATTCCTAGAAGGGATACCACAACAACTGTTCCTGTAAGTAGGAGCCTCCTCTTTTCTTTGAAGAGTTCTTGAGAAAACAGAGAAAAACTCCTAAAAAAGGCTCTACACGGGCTTTTCCTAAAGTTGTAAAGTCCAAAAGCATTAAAGTAGAGCGGTGTTTCTTTCCCAAAAGGTTCAATCTCTGGAACCGTAAAAGAAACGAACTCTGAAAGTTCCTTCTTGAACTCCTCAGATAGGGCTCCTCCACCGACCAGGAAGACCTTCTCCAGGGCCATATCTCCTACAATGGGAAACAACTCTCCCGTTCTCAGGTGGTAATCGTAACCGCCCCTTAAAACTTCTACTTTTTCTAAAGTGCCTTCTTTTACATTTGCAAGGGCAACTTTTTTAGTTCCAGCGTCTATCAGCGTAAAGGTGTTTGAAAAGGTAAGGGCTGCCGTAACTCCACCAAGAAGATCAACGGTTATCTGGGACTTTGAAGCAACTTCTTCGGGAAGTTCTTCAACTTTTTCTCTCCTTTCAACGAAAATTAAAAGTTCACAGCCCGTCTCCAACTTTTTTACTGGACAGAACGCTACGTACAGCTGTTCTGGCTCAACAGAAAGGTCTGTGGATACGTCGTTAAGTACCAACTGCTTCAGCTTACTTCCTGAACAGACAGGGTAAAAGGATTTATAAACCAAAAGCTGAGAAGACGACATTCCAACGATGAAACTCCTTCCCTGTGGGATTCCAGTTCCAAATTCTTTACCGTCGAACCACTTAACGACGGAGCTCCCCCAGTCAACACCTATCATTCAACGACCTTCCACTCCAAAACTCTGTTTCTAGTGGTATAAGCTAACAGGCTTACCGTAGAACTCCCGTAGGAAGCCGTCACGGTGATCTTAAAGAAGTTACACCTGTTAGTTAGAAACGGCAGTATTT
>JALUGO010000011.1 GCA_027051905.1 Desulfurobacteriaceae bacterium
TCAGCAATCTCCTTAGCTGTCTTTGATATTCAGGAACATCTGACAGTTTTAGAACAGTTCAAGGCTGATTACTACAGATTCAAGGTCTCAGCTTCTGAGAAGCTTTCAAATCATGAAGAAAGAATCTCGCTAAATGAACAAAAACTTTCTGACCACGAATTAGCGATTCTTGAGACCTCAGCAGCCTTTGGCGATCAAATACTTCAGAACTCTTTAGAAATAGGACTCTTAAAACAATACATAGGAGGTTAACATGGGGCTCAATTTGGCTGAGATTCAGCAGAAGTTAGACCGACTAATTCAGAATATGTCGGAACAGAACAGGCGTGCATATCAAATCTTCTACGATCCAACTCCTCAGGATGTAACCTTACCGCAGTTAGACGAAAACGGCAACCTTGTAAACGTAACTATCCCAAACAGGGCAAAGATAAAAGCGCAGGTAGACAACTTCATAGCCGGGGCGGAGACGAATATAAAAGGTTGGTGGGTTCAAAACTACAATGTGTCTTCCATTGACGAATTGGTAAATGCAATCAATGATACTCCATTTGGAGGATTAGTAAACATCTATCTTCAAAATGACATTACAATTGATAGAGATATAGATATTTCAGGAAAGCAAGTATTTATTCATGGAGATGGGCATAAGTTATCAGTTAACACTTTTAAAGTAAAAGATACCAATAATACAGTTGTTGGAACGGGAATTTTTAATATACATGCTGTTCATCCTGCTTTAATCCACTTTCACAGTATTACTATTGATTTACCTGCAATATCTTCCACTGGAAATGGAAATCAGTGGTTCTGGAATGCCCGAAGAGTCTTTATACAACTTGGAAATCCTAACGCAGGAATTGGATTCTACGGTTGTGCTTTTGCTTTTAGCACGATCAATGTTGGTGATAATGTATACGTTGTAGGCAGGGGAAATGCAGGAACAAACAATTATCCTGCAAACGGATTCGTCATAGCTGGAACTTACGGCACTACCGTCAATTTAGACCCAGACGGAGATGGTTCTAATACAGGCAATGGATTCTCTATTAACGTTCAAGAAATAATTTAAGGAGGTGTTGCTATGTTTATTACTTTTGAAAAAGATGGGAAACTGTATAAAAATTTTGATATTTCAAATGAAAGAACAAGACAGCAACTGATAGAGCAAGGGATAAATGTAGAGGATATCGCAAAAAATGCGTTAAAGAGGGATATATCCCAAGCTACCGATTCCTTCATTCAACAAAAGCTCCAGGAGATAGATGAGGATCTTCCTGATCTAATCAGTGAGAAGTCCTATCTTGAAGGAGTTTTCGCTTCCCAGGGAATATCTCCTGAGCAGGTCAGAAATGAAACAGTATTAGTGATATTAGGCAAAAAAACTGTGGAACAGGCTATTACAGCCCTTTCTATCCCTGACGACCTGAAAAAGGATTTTGAAAGAGCTGTTGAAATTGCTCGCATAATCGCTTGGAAGGAGTCCATCTGGAGAGCTGAAGAAAAACTTGAATCCCAGATAGATAATATGACTCTTGAACAGCTCCTTCAGCTTGACGTGAAAGCTTTGTGTGAAGAAGCGTATAAGCAAATACCCTTAGAGGTCTCAGGTGAAACCTCTTAAGTTTGTGAACTTTGACGGAATGAGTTTTTTTTCTAAAGGCATCAAGTTTTGGACACGTTCAAAAGACTCTCATTCGGCTGTTTTAGATGAAGAAAAAGGCTGCCTCATAGAAGCGTGGGGCAACCTTCCCCATGTTCATTGGAGATACTCTGATTTTTCAGCTCATACGCCGGGGACGCCATATGAAGTGTGGGAACTGCAAGTAGAAGATGAACAATATGAAAAAGCAATACACTTCTACCGCTGGCTTGCAGACAGAAAATTCCCTTACAACTACCTCGGAGTTATTGGCTTTGTCCTTCCGTTTTTTACCAGCAACGGTGGGTTCTTCTGCTCTGAAGGTTGCTGGGAAGGACTTGTGTTTGCTGGGATAGCACCCAAGGATATTCCTGGTTGGAAAGTTTCACCTGACAGATTCAAAGAACAGATTGAGCTTTTAGGAGCTCGTCTCGTTAAAAAGAGTAGAACTTAACCTTCAAAATCTAACAAATATCACTCAACTTAATTTTAACGTATCACTCACTGTGTATCACGATTTATCACACCATACAGGAAAAATGGAACACCCCAGATTTCTAATGTTCTAATATTGATTGGGAGGCTTGAGATTGCAGAAATGGAACATTCAATGATATATCATTGAATGTTGTTCCATTTTTTCTCGTTTTTACATTTTACAACATTTTTACAGCTTTCAAGTGGTGCTGGCGGGGGGACTTGAACCCCCGACCTGGGCATTACGAGTGCCCCGCTCTGCCAGCTGAGCTACGCCAGCATGAAAAAGCTCAGCAAATAAATTGAAACAAAGGTTCAACTCTGTCAAGATTTGTCAGTTTACTTTTGCTCTTCTTTACAGTATTTCTCAAGGAGAGAGGGAACTCCGAGTTTATGTATCAGAATTGAAGAGGGACATAGACCTGTAATGGCATAGAACATAAGCATGAAACCAACGAAAAGTGTAAAGTAGAAAAAGTATTTATTTCCGGTTATAAGTCCCAACAGGACGCTTGCGAAGACGAAAAATCCTGCAAGGAAGGATGTTATCCTTTCAACATACCAGCTGTCAGTCTTTGCCCTGTAAATTGCCACTTTCTCCCTCCATTTCGTAAATTATTTTACAGTTAGAAGGAACCAAGTTATAGAGCTCCTCTGCACTATAAAAATTACCACCAAAGCAGGCTCCTGAAAAGTCCCCCGCAAGGTTAAAAACGAAGCCATTGTCGGAACATCCCTTTTCTTTGTCAAAGAGTTTTACAGTTGTATCGTTTCCTATCCAGCTAACGATAGCTCCAAACTTTTCAACTTTTCCTCTTCCAACTTCAACCGGAAAAATGCCTTTGACTTTGTATTCAAGGATTAATAAGCCATTGCCGCACTGGTAAACTTTTTCGGGAGTTGTTAGTTTTCTTTCCATTAGTTGGGTATTTATAAACGGCCATTCCATAGGGTAGAACGTAAGCAGAAACACTTTCAATCCTTGGTGTGCGGATGTTACTTTGAATATAAGGGCTGGAAATGTTGCTGAGCCATTTTTGATTTTAACTATGTAAGAGGTTACAACTGGTGAAATGTTTTCTACTTGAGAGAAGACATCTGCCGGAATATTTTCATCACTGCTGTTAGTAGATAGTTTTTCTCCTATTTGTTTTTGTGAATTTTCGAGTTTATGTTCCAGTTTTTTTCCTGAAAAGTGCGCTGATGGTTTGAATGATAGCTTGTAGTAGATTAAGAACCCTAAAGAAAAAGCCGTGATAGCAGCAGATATCGCTATTACGATGTTAAGGAACGTTCTCATTTAACTCTTCAAGCTCCCTTCTGGCTTCTGCTGAAAGAGGACTTGCTGGTTTAAGTTTAATACATTTTTTTAAAAGCCTTATGCCCTGTTCTTTTTTTCCTTCATGTAAGTATATTTTACCAAGGTTGCAGTATGGCTCCTGAATGTTCGGGTGGAGTTCTATAAGTTGGTAGTATATCTCTTTCGCCTTTTCGATATTTCCTTCCTTCTGTAGCAGTTCTGCAAGTTTGAGATAGGCCGGGACAAAGTCAACGTTGTTCCTTATGGCAAAAATGAGCTCCTTCTTGGCCTTCTCTGTATTTCCTTCTTTTTCGTCAAGAAGGGCAAGTCTGTAATAGGCCACTTCAGGAGTGAGGTAAAGCGGATTGGAAAGTGCCTTTAAATAGAACTCCCTTGCTTTACTAAGATTGCCTTTTTCTTCATACAGAATTCCCAAGTTAAGCCAGGCTTCTGAAAAGTCTGGTTTCATGGAAATTGCTTTTCTAAGGAAGCGTTCTGCTTTGTCTAAGTCTCCTCTCTTTATGAATGCAAGGCCTATTGCGTTGTAAATTTTTGGGTCGTCAGGGGTGAGTTTTTTAGCCTTAAACAGGTAGTTAAGGGCGAGGGGAATTTCTCCCAATTCTAGGTAGGCTATTCCTATTTGATAGTAGCCTTCAGCTTTCTCTTTTTTTGTGGGTTTTTTCTCTACTACAGGCTGTGGAGGTGGTGGGGGGGGCTGCTCCGTTTTTTCCTTTGAATTGCCCCACAAAGACATACATGAAGTTAACAAGATAGCAGTAACTACCAGGGAGACTATTCTTTTCATGATCTTCCCTTTATGAGAAAGAGAGCTTCCATTCTTGTAGGTTCGCTTCTCATGACTCCCTTAACGGAACTTGTTACCGTATAAGATCCCGGTTTCTTTACTCCTCTCATTATCATACACAGATGTTGAGCTTCTACTATAACCATAACTCCCTTTGCTCCAAGTTTTTCCATGATGGCGTTTGCTATCTGCTCTGTCATCCTTTCCTGAAGCTGAAGCCTCTTTGCGTAAACGTCTACAATTCGAGCCAGTTTAGAAAGGCCAGTAACTTTGTTATCTCCTGGGATGTAAGCAACGTGGGCTTTACCGAAGAATGGAAGCATGTGATGTTCACACATAGAGTAAATAGGGATGTCCTTAACGATTATCATCTCGTCGTATTTTTCTGTAAAAAGAACGAGGTGGTTTTCCGGGGAATCTTTGTAACCTCCCAGAATTTCTTCAAACATTTTGGCAACGCGTTTTGGAGTTCCTCTGAGTCCTTCTCTATCTGGGTTTTCTCCTATTGCGATGAGTATTTCTCTGACTGCTTTTTCTATTCTTTCTCTGTCAAAAGTCAACTTTTAAGCCTCCAGTTGTGGATTGAAATTGAAACCCTCTACACTTGGGTTATTCTTATTTTCTACCTTCGAAGAGTTTCCTCCTGATCTTCCAGAGCTTCCATTTTTAGGAGTTTCTTTAAGAAGTTCTCCATTTATTGCTTTGTCTATTTCTTCACCTGTAAGGGTTTCCTTCTCAAGGAGAGCTCTGGCCAGATTTTCGAGTTTATCCATGTTCTGTGAGAGGAGTTCTTTAGTTCTATTGTAGGTTTCAGTAATTATCCTCTTGACCTCTTTGTCTATCAGCTTTCTCATCTCTTCGCTAACAAGCTCAACTGGTTCTCCAAACTGTTCCCTAATTTTAACTGCAATTGGGCCGATTTTTTCACTCATTCCCCATTCTGCTACCATTCTCCGTGCAATTTCGGTAGCTCTTTCGATGTCGTTGCCGGCTCCTGTTGAAATAGTTCCAAGGGCGAGCTCTTCAGCAACTCTTCCACCAAACAAAACGGCAAGTCTGTCCAGCAGGTATTCTTTTGTGTATGTGTATCTGTCTTCTTCAGGAAGCTGTTGTGTTATACCTAATGCTCTTCCTCTTGGAATTATTGTGACCTTATGGACTTTGTCAGCATTGGGAAGGAGTTTTGCAACGAGGGCGTGACCGGCTTCATGGTAGGCAGTCGTTAGCTTCTCCTGGTCGGATAGAACCATGCTTTTCCTTTCAATTCCCATTGTTACTTTATCTTTGGCTTCTTCAAAGTCTTCCATCGTTATCTTGCCGTGGTTTTTCCTTGCAGCTATGAGAGCAGCTTCATTGACTATGTTGGCAAGATCCGCTCCTGAAAAGCCAGGTGTTGAACGGGCAATTACTTCAAGGTCAACATCTTCTGCAAGGGGTTTGTTTCTGGTATGTATTTTAAGTATTTCAAGTCTTCCTTTGACGTCGGGAAGAGGAACGTGTATCTGTCTGTCGAACCTTCCAGGCCTTAGAAGGGCAGGGTCTAAGATGTCTGGTCTGTTGGTTGCGGCAATAACGATAATTCCGTCGGAGCTCTCAAACCCGTCCATTTCAACAAGAAGCTGGTTGAGAGTTTGTTCCCTTTCGTCGTGACCGCCACTGATTCCTGCTCCTCTTCTTCTTCCTACAGCGTCTATCTCATCGATGAATACGATACAGGGAGCGTGTTTCTTTGCCTGCTCGAAGAGGTCTCTAACTCTTGAGGCTCCAACTCCTACAAACATCTCAACAAATTCAGAACCACTAACAGAGAGGAATGGAACGTTTGCCTCTCCAGCTATAGCCTTAGCAAGTAGGGTTTTCCCGGTTCCCGGGGGTCCTGCTAGGAGAACTCCTTTTGGAATTCTTCCTCCAAGCTGCTGGTATTTTTTCGGGTTTTTAAGGAAGTCAACTATTTCAGAAACTTCTTCTTTAACTTCGTCTATTCCTGCAACGTCTTTAAAGGTTACTTTGGGCTTGTTGTCTATGAAAACTTTTGCTCTGCTCTTTGCAAAGGAGAGGGCTTTGTTGCTTCCGGCGCTCATCTGTCTCATCATGCTGAGCCAGAGGAGGATGAGGAAGATCATTGGAAGCCATGAAACGAGAACTGTTATATACCATGGACTTCCTTCTTCTGGCTTAACCTGAATTTCAACGCCCTTTTCGGTCATTTTCTTTATGATGTCGTTGTAGCCGGGGGGAAGATAAGTTTCAAAGGGTTTTCCATCGGTTGTAATGCCAACTACTTTCTGTCCCTGAATAACAACTTTCTTGATCTCTCCTTTTTCAACCTGAGTAATGAACGTTGAGAAAGGTTCCTGGCTGGTTCTCAGCTGGCCTGAGTTGAAGAAGTTAAATGCAAGAATGATCATAAGAGCTATTGCAAGCCAGAGAACTACGTTCTTTCCAATTTCCTTCATTTTATCCATCCTGTTCTCCCTCAAAGTATCCTACGTAGGGTAAACCTCTGAGTGTCTCGTTTAAATCTAATCCATAACCAAAGACAAAGTAATCGGGAATTTTAAAGCCGACGAAGTCGGGGCGGAGCTCCGTCCTCTTAGGAACCTCTTTATCCAGAAGCACGCACGTTTTAACGGAGGATGCCCCTTTAGAAACCACCTCTCTGTAAGCAAATTCCAGGCTTTCTCCCGTGTCGATGATGTCGTCTACAATTAGAACTTCCCTGTCTTTCAGAGCAATTTCAGGACGATAAGTTACTTCGAGCCTCGTTTTACTTCTACCTGAGTAGCTCTTTAGTCTGATAAAGTCCAGCTCAGCATCTATTTTAAGAGCTCTGAGAAGATCTGCTGTAAAGATCAGAGCTCCTTTAAGGATGGAAATCACTACGATTTTATCCGTATTGAAACTTCCGGAGATCTCTTCTCCAAGCTCTTTAACCCTTTTTTTTAGGGTTTTCTCGTCTATAAGGGTCTTTATCTTTCGGCTCAAACTCAACTCCTACAAAATCTCCTTTGATTTCCAATTCTCTCTTATACAGTTCTGGAATAAAAGTAACCTTCCCGTTGAACTCTACAACGGGAAGTGAGTTCCTGATGTGGGCAGGAACCTTCTTTTCAATGAAAAACTTCTTCAGGGGTTTTGAAAAACCTTTAAAATTCAGTCTATCCCCGGGTTTCCTGCTTCGGACAATTATACCTTTCTCCCTGAAGGAGAAAAGAGGAGCAATGGGAGTGCCTGAATTCAGTTGGAAGTTGAGGGTGTAGAGTGGGGTTTTTACGGTGGCGGGGAGCTCCCTTACTTCATAACAGAAATCCTCTCCGCGTTCTTCTTCCGGCTCAATGCACAGGTTTTTCTGTGTTTTATAGATGATGATCCCTGAATGAAACGAAAACCTTTTAAACCCTTCCTTATCAAGGGCTTCCTTTAGTTCCTTAACGCTTTTATAGGAAAGTTCTTTGCCGGAAACCCTTTTGTAGGCTTCCCTTAAAACTTCAGACAGGAGAAAGGGGTGGAGCTCCCTTAAGACTTCAAGTGGAGCGCAGAAGGCCCCTCCTTTAAAGTAGGCAGATACCAGAGGGTTAACTTCACTCCTTATAAAGTCCTCAAGCTCTCTCAAAAGTTCTGTTTCCCTCAGAACCGTATTCTCTAAAGCCGGGTTTATTCTCTTTAGAACGGGAATGACTTCTATCCTTATCAGGTTTCTATCGTAGTCGGTTTTCAAGTTTGAGCTGTCAACAACAAAGGGCAACTGGTTTTCCTCAGCGTATAATTCAACTTCTTCTCTCGTAACGAGGAAAAGAGGACGAACAAAAATATCCCTTTTAGGAAGAAACCCTCTTAAACCTTTAATTCCTGAGCCTTTTGTGAGGTTAAGGAGAACCGTTTCTGTAAGATCTGAAGCTGTATGGCCAAGGGCTACACAATCTCCCTTCCACTCATTCAGAGCTTCTCTTAAAAGTTTGTATCTCTCCTCTCTGGCAACAGCCTCTACGTTCCTTCCTCCTGAAATTTCAGGTATGTTGACCCTTTTGACGATAAGTGGAACGTTCCACTCCCTACAGAGCTCCCTTACAAAGGCCTCGTCTCTTTCAGACTCCTTTCCACGAAGCATGTGGTTAACATGAACAGCTCCAACGGTAAGGTTTAGTTCATTTTTGAGGGAAAGGAGAACGTGAAGGAGAGTAACTGAGTCGGGACCTCCGGAAAGGGCTACTAGGAGACGGGAGTTTTCAGGAAATAGAGAGAACCTGGCAATTGCCCTTCTGACTTTTGACTTAACGTTTTCCATAGGCCGGGTAAAAAGAAAATTGGTGGCGACGGGTGGAGTCGAACCACCGACCTGGCGGGTATGAGCCGCCCGCTCTAACCACCTGAGCCACGTCGCCACTTGCAGGGAAAAATATAGCCCAATTGAGTCTAAGTGTCAAATTGTGAGAGTTGGTGTTACCTCCGTGTTTTGCCTTTCAATTCCCGATCTGCTTTAATGTATTGTCAACTCTTTTTAGAATTCTCTCCTTTCCCAGGAGTTCGGCTAAGATGGGGAGCTCCGGCCCACTCATCTTCCCGGTTAACCCAATTCTTATCGGCATAAAGAGGTTCTTACCTTTAACTCCAACTTCCTTTCCAACCTCTTTGACGAGCTTCTTAAAGGCTTCCTGGGAGAGCTCCCCGTCAAAGCCTGAAAGTTTCTCTTTAAAGGCTTTAATAACTTCAATTCTTTTAGGATTTTCCAGTATAAACTCTTTAGCCTCCTGTTGAACCTGAAAATCTTCCTTCAGGAACGTTTCCATATAAACAGGAGCGTCTGAGAGAACCGTAAAGTATTCCCTCGTAACCTCTACAACCTTCTCAAGCCAGTCTCTGCAGAAGCCGGAAAGGTCAAACCCGGCCTTTTTAAGGTATGGAATAACAAGGTCTGTAAGTTTATCTATCGGATAGCTCCTTATGTAAACCTGATTGAGCCAGTTAAGTTTTGTTGTATCAAAAACTGCCGGAGCACTGTTAACATCCTTTATGTCAAACCTCTCAATAAGCTCCTCCATTGAAAGAACCTCTTTCCCGTCTTTCGGATACCAGCCTAAAAGAGCTAAAAAGTTTGTAAAGGCCTCAGGAAGATAGCCCTTATCCTTAAACTCCTTAACAGAGGTTGAACCGTGGCGTTTAGAGAGCTTTGACCTGTCCTGACCTAAAATCATAGGAAGGTGTGCAAACTGTGGAACGTCAAATCCCAGAGCTCTGTAAAGGAGTATCTGCTTTGGAGTGTTTGAGATGTGGTCTTCACCTCTAATAACGTGGGTAATTTTCATCAGGGCATCGTCTATAACAACTACGAAGTTGTAAACCGGCATTCCGTTTGAACGGACGATTACAAAGTCTCCACCTAACTGCCTCGTATTTATCTCAATCCTTCCCTTAACAAGGTCTTCAAAGACGATAACCTCATCTTCAGGAACCTTAAACCTTAAAACCGGTTTTCTCCCTTCTGCCCTTAACTTTTCTTTCTCCTCCTCAGTTAAGTGTCTGCATCTTCCTGTATACCTCGGCGGCTCCCCCCTCTCAAGCTGTTCTTTCCTCATTGCGTCAAGCTCTTCAGGGGTGCAGTAGCACTCGTAAACAAGTCCCTTCTCCTTCAGCTTCTCTATAAACTCTTTATAGATGGGAAGCCTTTCAGATTGCCTATAAGGGCCGTAAGGACCTCCTACGTCTGGCCCTTCGTCCCACTCAATTCCCATCCACTTCAGAGCTTCGTATATGACGTTAACAGCCTCTTCACTGTGTCTTTCTATATCTGTATCCTCAATTCTCAGAACAAAGGTTCCGTTGTTGTGACGGGCAAAGAGGTAGTTGAAGAGGGCTGTTCTTGCGTTTCCTACATGCATAAATCCAGTTGGACTTGGGGCAAATCTTACTCTTACGCTCATCAATTACCTCCATTGTTGAGATCTGGAAATTTTATAATCAAACCCATGGAAGAGAAAATTAAAAAGGCAGTGGCTTTAAAGTATGAAAGGGGAAAAGATAAAGCTCCCCGTGTTGTCGCTAAAGGGTTAGGATCCATTGCAGAGAAAATAGTAGAACTTGCAAGGGAAAGTGGAATTGAAGTTTTGAATGATGAAGAACTAGTTGAGTTCCTGGTTGCTCTGGATGTAGGAGAAGAAATACCTCCAGAGCTTTATAGAGCAGTCGCAGAAGTGCTGGCTTATGTCTACAGGGTTACTCGCCGAGAATTTCGTTAATAATTGCTTCAGAAATCCTGTGGGGGTCAATTTTGTAATGCCCTTCCTTTATGGCTCTTTTGATTTCTTCGACCTTCTCTCTGGAAATTTTTTCCGGTTCCAGGAATGAAAGTTCCGTTGTTATTTCGACGGAAATGCCCTCGGTTTTGTGTGCCTTCTTCGCTGCAGTTGATTTTTTCTCGGATGCCTCTTTAATCTCTCCTGAAAGAAGTTTCAGGAGTTCCGATGAAACTCCGTTAATCTTCAATTCTGATCCTCCTTAAGCGTTCCGGTTTAATTATCGACACTTTCACAGGAAAATTTATACCTTCCGAATCTCCTTTAGGATAGTTTCAACGATTCCCCTTAGAGTGAACTCTTCAGGAACAGTATAGCAGGAAAACCCCAGCTTCTCAATTGTTTTTTTTGTCGTTGTCCCTATAGGAATAAGTTTTGTGTTCTTAAGGAGTTCTGCTGGAATTTGAGATAAGAGAGATTTAAAGTTTGATGGACTTGTAAATGCAGCAAAATCAACTTTCTTGTTGAAAAATTTTAGCAAAGTCTCTTTGTTGGATGTGTCGTTGACTGTTTCATACACAATAACTTCTTCTACAATTGCTCCTTTTTCTTTTAAAAATTTTGAAAACTCTTCTCTTGCGATTTTAGGTCTGACCAGAAGAAATCTTACTCCTCTTAAATCTTTGTCTATGAAAAGCTTGATTAATCCGTTTCCGCTGAATTCAGAGGGAATGTAAGGAGAGAAACCTAAATTCTTTAGCTTTTCTGCAGTTGAGGAGCCTACTGCAACTATGTTTTTCTTTATCCAGTTAGCAGGAACTGTTTCAAAGAACCATTTAACGCCGTTTTTACTGGAAAAAACTATAAAGTCTGGAGAAAATGCTTTAACAATGAGGGGATTGAAGTCTAAAGGGACAGTTTTTATTAGGGGAAATGATAGGAGTTCTACGTTTTCTCCTATAAGCTTCTTTTCCAAGTCAGGAGGGAGATTCGATGATATAAAGACTCTTATTTGCACTTAAAAAGCTCCTCCAGTATCTCTTTTCCTCCAGCGGAAAGAAGCCTCTGAGCAATAGAAATTCCTATGTTGTCTGCATCCTTAAGGGAGGAAAACCTGAAAACTCCTTCTTCCTTATGGAAGAATTTCCCGTCAAGATCGGAGATAAAAGCTCTTACGTGAACTCGATCCTCATTGACAACGGCATAACATCCAAGAGGGACCTGACATCCACCTTCAACTGTTCTTAAAAATGCCCTTTCAACAGTGGCTGCAACTTCAGACTCCCATGAGTTTATGGCTTCTCTTACGATTTTTTCTATCTCTTTATCTCCTTCTCTCCCTTCTATTCCTAAAATACCCTGGGAAACTGAAGGAATCATCCTGTCAGGAGAAAGGATTTCATCTATTTCATCTTCCCAACCGAGTCTTTTCACTCCTGCTGCTGCAAGGATTATTGCGTCATACTGCCCTTCCTTTAGCTTTTTTATTCTTGTATCAACGTTTCCTCTTAAATCTTTTATCTGAATGTCCGGTCTTAAAATTTTTAGCTGAGCTTTTCTTCTTAAAGAGCTAGTTCCGACAACTGCTCCTTCTGGCAGGGTATCAAGCTTATATTTTCCATTTGACAGAAATGCATCCCTTGGATCTTCTCTATCGGAGAATGCTATGAGTTTTAGACCTTCAGGAAGCTTACTGGGAACGTCTTTGAGGCTGTGAACAGCTATGTCGACGTTTCCCCGGAGCATGGCCTCTTCAATCTCTTTAGTAAATAGTCCTTTATCTCCAATTTTTGCCAGAGGAACGTCTAAAATTTTGTCTCCTTTTGTTGTTATCTTTACGAGTTCAACCTTTACTTCCGGGAACTTCTTTTCTATTTGGGTTTTTACCCACTCAGACTGCCATAGAGCCAGTTTGCTTTTCCTTGTTCCTATTCTTATCTCCATCTAACTACTCCTTACCTAAGCCAAATATTTCTCTGAATATCTGGACAACCTGATTTCTCGTTTCCTCTTCTGTCGCTTTTTTCTTAACGTTAGTTATTGGTTGGTGCAGTAATTTGTTGATTATTATTCTGGTTATGTTGTCTACCTCCTGCTCCTGTTCTGGAGTAAGGTTGAGTTTGGGAAGTCTTTTTGAAAGGACTTCTTTTCTAATAGCTTCGGCTTTTTCCTTCAGCTCTGCAATAAGAGGGGCAACTTCTAACTCTCTCAGCCACTTCATGAAACGTTCAACGTAACCTTCTATTATCTCTTTTGCTGTTTCAGCTTCTCTGAGTCTTTCTTTTATGTTGGCATCAACAACTTGCTGGAGATCATCTATGTCGTAAACGTATAGGCCTTCGTGGTTGTTAAGTGCTGGATCTATATCTCTGGGAACTGCTATGTCTATAAGGAACATAGGGCGGTGTTTCCTTTCTTTAAGTGCAGGGAGAACGTTTTCTTGAGTTAGAACGTAGCCGGGAGCTCCCGTTGAGCTGATAACAATATCGGACATTTTCAGAACGCTCTGTAAGTCTGATAGAGGAAATGCTTTACCCCCAAACTCCTCTGCGAGCTTTTTAGCTCTCTCTAATGTTCTATTGACGACAAAAACTTCAGAAGCTCCGTTTGTTATCAGATGTTTTACGGCAAGTTCTGCCATTTCACCGGCGCCAATTATGGCAACGTTTTTCCCGCGAAGTTCCCCAAAAATTTTTTTCGCCAGTTCAACTGCTGCAAAGCTTATTGAAACAGCATTTTTTGAGATTCCTGTTTCAGTTCTAACCCGTTTAGAAACTTTTAGTGCCATCTCGCAGAATCTACATAAAACTGTTCCAACGGTTCCAAGCTCTTTTGCAATAGAAAAGGCATCTTTAAACTGCCCAACTATTTGAGGTTCTCCCACTACCATAGAATCAAGACTTGATGCAACGTAAAATCCGTGTCGGACAGCCTCTCTATCAACCTTTCTGTAGAAGTACTTGTTTATCAGTTCTAAGTTTGTTCCCTTTTCCTCGATAAGAAAGTTGATTATTTCTTTAAAAGGAGTTTCAGACCTTGTGGTAAAGTAAACTTCTACTCTATTGCAGGTGGAGAGAATCATTCCTTCTTCTACAGAGGGTAAGGCATTCAGTTTTAAGAGAGCATCCTCGAGGTCTTCCCCTTTAAAGGAAAACTGCTCTCTGATGGAAACAGGAGCTGTTTTATGACTTACCCCCAGACAACACAGTTTGAGCTCTCCCATCTCTACCCCTTGAAAGAGTGAATATCCTTACCTGATAGTAAATTTACTCCAAGAAAGTTTATCACTATTACGAGTAAACCCAAAAGGTTAAGGTAGCAGAACTTTTTTCCATTCCACTCTCCGTAAAGGTATAAGTGAAGTATTCCTGCGTATACGAACCAGGAGATAAGAGTTGCAACCTGTTTAGGATGCCAGCTCCAGTAAGTTCCAAATATTTTCTCTGACCAAAGAGCTCCAGCAAACATTGAAACAGTTGTGAAGAAAAAACCTACTGTAACAGCATGGTATATAACTGACTCCAACAGAGATAGAGAAGGAAGCTTTTGGAAGAAGACTGAAAATTTCTTTTTCTTCAAGTGACTTTCGAATATTAAGTAGATGATGGAGAGCAGAGCTCCGAATATGAAAGCACTGTAGCCAAAAAATGCAGAGACAATGTGTATTAGTCCTACAATTCCTACTGAAAAAGTATTTTTGGGAACTCCTGAAGTCAGGGAGGCTATGAAAACAAAAAGAGTTGCCCAGGGCATTAAAAATGCTCCTGAAAGAGATAACTTATGTTTTGTTGAAAAGTAGAGGTAAACGGTAACAACGCTTATAGCGAACAGAAGAAACGCTCCTTTTGGGGAGAATAGGCTAATTGAGCCATTTTGGATTATTAGAAAAACGATGGCAATAAAGTTTGTTAGAAAGCCGAACCTGGCAGAATAAAGACCGACGGTTGCAAGTTTTTCCTTTCTGAAAATCAGGTATAAAAGATAGTGGAGGGTGGAGATTCCGTATAAAACAGCTGTTGAGTAAATAAGAACTTCAGGACTCATGGCTGAGATTATATCAGGTTTAGGAAACTGTTTGGAAGAAATTTTTCTCTTTTCTTTCTGTAGGAAGGGTAAACGCTTGAAAGAAGTTTTATTAACCTTTCAGCCTCTATCTGGCCTGGTGCTACCGGTTTCCCGAAGAAAGTGTAGGTAAGGAGTGAACCAAAGGAAAATCCCACCACTCTTGTGAATGATCCACTTTCTCCCATTACCATGAAAATCTTGGGATGGTTAAAGCGGGAAAGAACACAGCAAACTCTTGAGGCGTCTTCCTCTTTTTTCCCCATAAATGCAACTTTTACTATATCTGCTCCTGCCTCTTTGCATCTTTTAGCTATTTCCTCAATTTCACTGTTGGGTGGTGTTTTTTCAAAATCGTGGTATGAAACTATTAATTTTTTCCCTTCGGCTCTGACTAAAGGAATTATTTCCGGAAGGATTGAGCTTTTTAACTCAATGTCCACGGCTCCTGTTGCGGGATGTTTAATTACTTCTTTGAGAAGCTCCAGCCTTTCTTCTTCACTTTTTATGAATTTTCCTCCTTCCCAGGTGGGTCTGAGTGTTGAAACAGCATAAAAACCGAAATTGGCAATTGCGTCTAAGAAACTTTTGATTTTTTCAGGGGTTATTTCTTCTAAAAGATCAAGTCTTGCTTCGACAAGATCTATTCTAAGTCTTCTGGCTTTTTCAAGGTTTTCTCTTAAACGGTTTCCGTCAAGGGCAACTATAACTGCAGGTTCGTTTTGAAGTTTGACAGTTCCTATTTGCATTGCTCCTCTCTTTGTATTCAGGATGTGTTTTAGCAATTTTAACCAATGGTGCCCTTATGGAGTATATTTATTCTTCGGTCATTGATTTTTAGGTTCTGTGCTGTTGAGAATTTTCTGAATTGGAGAGTTATGAAGGAAGCTGCGTTAAAACCAGTGGTTGTTATAACAGGTCCTACCGCAGTAGGTAAAACCGATTTTTCTCTGAAGCTTGCCAGAGAAATTGACGGTGAGATAATTTCTGCTGACTCAATGCAGGTTTACAAAGGGCTGGACATTGGGACGGATAAGGTTTCAGAGGAAATAAGAAAAGAGATTCCTCACTATCTTATAGACGTTGTTAAACCTTCAGAAAAGTTTTCGGTTGCAGACTTTGTTAGACTCTCAGATGAGGCTATAAAAGAGATCTGGAGAAGAGGAAAATATCCGATAGTTGTTGGAGGAACAGCCTTTTACATAAAGGCTCTTCTATATGGAATTCCGGAAACACCCCCTTCGAGTGAAAGGATAAGAGAAGAACTTTCACATTTTCCTACTGAAAAGTTATACGAAAAGCTTCTTTCTGTGGATCCTGAGTATGCGAAAAAAGTAGGTAAAAGGGACAGAAAGAGAATAATTAGGGCTTTAGAAGTTCATAGGTTGACTGGAAGGCCGCTTTCGTCCTTCAGGATCTGGTCAGAGAAACCCCGTTATCCGTTTCTGGGTTACTTTCTTTATCGACATAGGCCTGAGCTGTATAAAAGGATAGAAGATCGAGTTGACTCTCAGATTGAAAGAGGACTTTTAGAGGAGACCAGAAGTCTTTTGAAACTTGGAAAGTTTGCAACGGCTTTTCAGGCGCTGGGTTATAAAGAGATGGCGGATTATCTTGAAGGCAGGAAAAGTCTTGAGGAAGCTGTTAGAACTTTAAAGAGAAGGACGAAAGAGTTTGCGAAGAGGCAGTTTACTTGGTTTAGAAAAGAATCGGGTTTTAGATGGATAAACCTGTCGGAGTTATCTGAGGAAGAGGTTTTAGAACTGATAAAAAGAGATCTGGAAAGCTATAAAAAGGTGTAGTAAAGTCCTAAATTATAAACGGAAATTAGTGGAGAGGGGAGGAATCATGAATCTTCAAGATGCTTATCTGAACAGACTCAGGAAAGAGAAGATACCTGTAAGTGTATTCCTTACGAGAGGAACTAGACTGCAGGGAGTCATAACCTTTTTCGACCAGTTTACAGTTCTTCTTGAGAACGGAGGGACTCAGCAGCTTATATACAAACACTCTATCGCGACAATCGTTCCATCAAGGCCGGTGAAAAACATTTTTGTAGAGCAGAAGGAAGGAAGTGGAGAAGGTGATGAGTAAAACACTTCTCTTTGGTGGACTTACACCTATTCATGAGCTTTTTATAAAGGGAGCTGTTGAAGGACTGGGTTATAAGGCAGAATTTCTGCCGAATCCCGATAACGTTTCGCTTTCTGTTGGTAGAGAGTTTTGTAACAGAGGAATGTGCAATCCAACTTACTATACTGTTGGAAACCTTCTAAAGTTTCTTATTGAGGAATCAAAAAAGGGAGTTAATGTAGAGGATGAGTATTTCTTTGTTACGGTTGGTGCATGTGGCCCTTGCCGTTTTGGAATGTATGAAACTGAGTATAAGCATGCTCTGAGGGAAGCGGGTTTTAAAAATTTCAAGGTTGCTATTCTCAACCAGACTGAGCTTTCTTCTGATGGGGATTTTGATCTAACGCCTTCCCTCATTTGGGCTCTGGTTAAAGCTGTTTGGATTGCAGATATCATAAGAGATCTGGGATACCAGCTTAGACCCTACGAGGTTGAAAAGGGATCGGTTGATAGCTGGATAAAAGTTGCATCTGAGAATGTTTATGAGGTTTTGAAGAAGGGAGCTCCCGTTATAAAAACAGTTGCTCTTCTTGAAGAACTCCGTAAAGACCTAGAGAAACTTCGCTTTGACTATACTAGAGTAAAGCCGGTTGTGAGTGTGATAGGAGAGTTTTGGGCACATACAACCGAGAGTGCTGGAAACTATCATATCCATAGGTGGCTTGAGGAAGAAGGGGCTGAAGTTAGGCCAGAACCTGTGGCAGGTTGGATAGATTATCAACTTTTCATCGAAGAGGAGAAGTTAAAGAGGGATTTAAGAGTAAAAGGTTTTTCTCTCGATAAAGTAAAGAAGCTCGTTGCTGTTAAAGCAATGGCGGCTGTTTTTAGGGGACTCTACAACTTATACCGTTCGGTTTTCTACTTTAGACCCAAACCTCTGCCATCTCAGAGGAAACTTGCCGAGCTTGCTAAACCTTACTTTGACCACTTTGTAGTTGGTGGAGAAGGGCACCTTGAAGTAGGAAAGCATATTTATAATCTTATCTACAGAAAGGCTCATATGGTTTTATCTGTGAAGCCTTTTGGGTGTATGCCTTCTACTCAGAGTGATGGAGCTCAGGCAAAAGTTCTTTCTGACTATCCTGAGAGTATCTTTATCTCTATAGAAACTTCAGGAGACAGTGAAATTAACGTTAAAAGCAGAATTCAGATGAAACTTTTTGAAGCTAAAAGAGCTGCAGAAAGAGAGTTTGATGAATTGATATCAGAACTTAAACTTCCCCTTTTTGCATTTAGAAAAGTTTTTCACAGCTCAAAACCGTTCATTAAACTTAAAGGAAACTATGCTGGAACAGCTGCAAGAGTTCTTTACGGAAATAAAACAGAACTTCAGCCTTATCTTAGTCCTCTATCTGAGGCAATTTGATGGACTTCTTATATATAGAAAAAGTTGTTGAAGAGCTCAGATCAAGTCTTATAAAGGAACGATTTGCAGAGGTTTTTAAAGAAGAAAAACTGGTTTCCTTTAAAGTTGGTCGTTTTTACCTGAATTTTTACTGGGGAAATCCCAATGCGTTTTTCCTGGATAATAAACCTCTGACGAAGCAAGAATTTCCTCCTCTTATGAAGTTGAAGGGGGCTTTTGTAAAGTCGATTTCACTTCCTGTAGTTGACAGAGTTATCGAATTCATGCTTGTGAAACCTGTAACTGGTAATAAACTTATTCATTTTTTTCTAATTTTTGAGTTAACCGGAAAAAATGCCAACCTTTTTCTTCTGAATAAACATAGGAAAGTAGAGTTCCTTTTGAGAAGTGTAGATAGCTCTGTAAGGCCAATCTCTCCGGGAGATTCCTATATTTTGCCACCTTCTGATAAAAAGAAATTTGAGGAACTTCAGTTTGGAGAGGTGACCCTCGAAGGAGTTAAGAGCAAACTTTACAAGTTTGTTGCTGGTATTTCTCCGCTCAATGCGAAAGAGATTGCTTATTTAATGGAAAAGTATGGTAGTTTAACTAAAGCTTACGAAGAGTTTATGAAACTTCATAGAAAATCAGAAAAAGCTTTTGTCTATTATCGGAATGGGAAACCCAAATTTCTAACAACGTTTCCTTACCAGTCTCTTTCTGATCTTGAGAGTAAGGAATTCAGCGGTTTCCTACCTTACTCTTCGGCCTGGAAGGAGTTTTACGTTAAAACTGTTGAAGAAGAAAGGTTTAAAACTCTGAAAGAAAAGTTGATTTTAAGGGTTGAAAAGAAATTGAACTCTCTTCAAAAGGAGTTACAAGAGCTTGAGAATCTTGAAAAACTCAGAAATGAAGCTGAGAGATGGAAAAGGATGGGTGAACTTCTCAAGTATAGTCTTCACCTTGTAAAACCCGGCCAAAGCGAAGTAAAAGTTATGGATTTTTCAACAGGGAAGGAAGAACGCGTTCTGCTGGATCCTTTAATCTCTCCGAAGGAGAATCTCAGTCGTATTTTTAAAAAATATCGCAAACTCTTGAAGAGAATATCATTTGCTGAAAACAGGCTTGGAGAAATTAAGGCTGAACTTGAAAGGCTAAAACTTCTAAAAGAGTTTGTGGCTTCAAGAGAGAAGATAGAAGAACTGAAGGCTTTATTACCTAAAAGCACAAAAGAATTTTTAATTCCCAACTTTTTAACATTCAATCTTCCATCTGGGAAGAAAATTCTCGTAGGTAGAAATGCTATTGAAAACGAGTTTCTTTCCCTGAGGTTAGCAAATCCTTGGGATTTATGGTTTCATGCTAAAGATACTCCTGGATCTCATGTTATTCTCAGACTTCAAAAGGGAGAAGAACCTTCAGATGAGGATATCCTTCTTTCAGCTTCTGCAGCTGCCTATTTCAGCAGAGGAAGAGAGTCTGGAAAGGTCCTGGTTGACTATACAAGAGTAAAGAACCTGAGGAAACCTCCCAAAACTCCTAAAGGTTTTGTTGTTTACTCTGGTGAAAAGACAGTTTCTGTAAGTCCAGACATTTTCAGGGAAATATTTGAGGAAAAAAGCCCCCAAAAAGGGGGCTGAATGTTTACTGGCTTGTAACAATGACGAAAGATGTAATGAGAACAATGAGAATGTATATACCGAACACTCCGTAGAAAAGAAGCGTTTTAATTGGGCTGTTCTCTACAGTTCCCATCTTTTCCTCCTTCAATAAGTGCTTTGAGAGCTTTTAGCTCTTCTTCAAACCTATCCCGGTTCAGGAAAACGATAACGTAGTGCCCAACAATTCCCTTTAGGGAGAACATGGCAGCAAGTATAAATACCAATCTCGCTAAAAAGTGAAAAGTTGTTCCGGGTTCAAAGACTACCTTCCAGAGGTAAAGGAAAGGAAGTAAAAGAGCCCCTCCAACGAGTAAAAAGTATGTAAATAAGTTAGGCTTAAAAAAGCTAAGATCTGACTCAAACTCTCTTCTTATAAACTCTTCAATTTCGTTCCAGGGCTTTCCTTCCTTTTTAAGCTGAAGAGCTCTATCTATCAGCTCTTTTCTCTCACTTATGAACCTCTCTTTAAGGCCTACAATCGCTGCCATGGATACTCCCTGTAAAAAGGGATTGGGGGGGTTAAGCCCCCTCTCCCTCTAACTTAGCCTTAGCTAAGGTGTAAGTCAACCAAGCTACTGCGACCCACCAGATAAAAGCTATTATTAACCACATAACCTTTCCCTCCTTTAGTGTTCTGCAGCCTCTTCAATTTCTTTTTTGAGGCTTTCAGGAGAAATCTTGAAGAGGAACATTTTGTAGACCCATGCCTGGTAGGCAATAACAATTGGAGTAAAGATGATAGCTGCTACGAGCATTACTGTAAGGGTTAGCTGGCTTGAACATCCGTTGTAGATGGAAATAGAGTGTTCAAGTCCCAGGCTAGAAGGAACGGCTAATGGATAAGCTCCGAACATTACGGCGAAGCCAGCAAAAAGGAATGTAAGGGTGGAAAAGAGGAATGCCTGTCCACCTTTCATGTTCTTGACGGCCATGAGCCATCCAACGGCGGAAAGTGCTGCAAGAACAATGAGGATAAGTTCAATAACAGGGAATCTGAAGAGAGCGTGGGGGAGAGCGTTACCCTGAACCATGGAAGCAACCTGCTGCATTATGTCCTGAGGCAGGTTAAGGTATTTAAGGTGTTCTGGGTTTCCAATCTTGAAGGAGATTGTGTATGCAACTCCTGTGCAAATTACATACATGATTACAAATGGAAGCCACACTTTCATGCCGATGTTTCTTGCTCTTTCAGCAATAACTCCTTCTGTTTTCCAGAGGAGCCAGGAGACACCGTGCATGATGATAAAGAGAACAGTTGTAACTCCTACCAGTAATCCGAAAAGACCGTGGAATGTGAATGGGTTGACAAGGTTAATAAAGCTGATGGGGAATTTTTCAGCATAAACGAATCCGTGAAGTATATCCCCTTCAATGGCGGAATTCTTGATAGGAATACCTGCAAGAATGTTTCCAATTGCAACTCCGATGAGAAGCGCAACGAGGAGAGAAGACCAGAAGATGCTTTGATCCCAGAACTTTCTCCAGCCCTCGCTCTTCTCTTTGCTCCTGAACTCAAAGGAGACAGCCCTGTATATGAGGGCGAGGAGGACTACGAAGAGAGCAATGTAAAGGGAGCTAAACAGAGCTGCGTAGAGCTCTGGGAAAGCAGCAAAAGCTGCACCACCTGCTGTGATGAACCACACCTCGTTACCGTCCCATACAGGACCAATGGCGTTTATCGTAACTCTTTTCTCGATATCTGTTTTGGCAACAAGACCATGAAGTATTCCAACTCCAAGGTCAAAACCATCTGTAACTATGTAACCGGCGATCAGGACAGTAACCAGAATCGCCCAGATAGTCGGTAAATCAAAGTGCATAGCCCACCTCCTCCATTAGTAAAGTTCTGCTTCTTTTTCTGGGCCTTTTGATGCAAACTTAGCAAGAAGGTAGAAGTCTGCGATAGCAAGACCTGTAAATGTTGCAAGGAAGATTATGTAGGTAATAATAACCTCAATATTTGTGAGCGGAGAAACAGCTTCAGCTGTTTTAAGGCCTATCTCAGGAAGAAGGATTTTTCCGTAGTCGTCTGTTAATGGGTAAACGATCCAGGGTTGCCTTCCAACTTCAGCTGTAGCCCATCCTAACCAGCAGGCGATGTATGGAAGTGGAAGGGAGTAGAGTGCAACCTTGAGGAATCCTGTTGCATTTTCAAGGTTTTTATATTTGGTGAGTCCCCAGATAAAGAGGATTACAAAGAAGAAACCAAGGTATACCATGATGTGAAATGCCCAGAATGTGAAGTTAACAGGAGGAATATACTTTCCAGGGCCGAATTTTTCCTCAAACATTTTCTGAAGTTCTTTAGCTCCAAGGAGTTTCCCGTTCCAGTCGTGTGTTGCAAGGAAGCTAAGGAGACCTGGAATAGGAAGTGGAATTTCAACTACGTTTTTCTGAGCTTTCTCATCTGCCCACACTGCTAAGAGGACGTTTGCGCCCTGTTTGTTCTCCCAGAGAGCTTCCATAGCAGCAAGCTTGGTTGGCTGTGTTTTCGCAACTTCATGAGCGTGAATGTCTCCAATGATGATTTCACCTACAGAAGCGATAAGACCAAATATGAGCGCAATGTAAGCGGATTTCTTGAAAAATTCTACATGCTGTTTTTTAAGAAGGTGGTAAGCACTTACTGAGAGGACGAATACTGCGGAAAGTATCATTCCGGCAGTTGCTGTATGCCAGAATTTAACATCTGCAACAGGGTTGAATACAACCGCCCACCAGTCGGCAAGTTCTGCCCTTTTTCCTGCTACGAAGTGGGATACTTCAGCTCCTACCGGGTGTTGCATCCATCCGTTTGCAATTAAGATCCAGAGAGCGGAGAGGTTAGAACCAATTGATGAAAGCCATGCAGCTAAGAGGTGAACTGCTTTTGGAACCTTGTCCCATCCGAAGAGGAAGACTCCCATGAACGTTGACTCCATGAAGAACGCCAGGAGACCTTCAATAGCGAGGGGAGCTCCAAAAATGTCTCCAACAAACCTTGAGTAGACAGACCAGTTCATACCAAACTCGAACTCGTGAACCAGTCCTGTAGCTACTCCGAGAGCAAAGTTGATGGCAAAGAGCTTTGCCCAGAACTTAGCCATGTCCCGGTAAATCTCTTTACCGGTAGCGTAGTGAAGAGTGAGCATGAGTGCAGATAGCGTTGACAGCCCTAAGGTTAACGGGACAAATATGAAGTGGAAGAAGGCTGTCATCGCGAACTGCAGTCGCGATACCAGTAATACGAAGTCCATCGCGGCACCTCCCAAAAAGATTTATGGGTCTTATTCTATTTTTAACTCCAAGAGCTGATTATATCAAAATGTGGTTAATTCTAAACTTCCCATCATATCCTAATATTTTAAAACAGTTTTCCTTATACGATTTCTGTTCCAACACCCTTCTGGGTAAACAGTTCAAGTAGGATGGAGTGTTCCACCCTGCCGTCAATTATATGTGCTTTTTTGACCCCTCCAGTAAGAGCTATTTCGCAAGCCTTTACCTTCGGAATCATGCCTCCTGAAATAGTTCCATCGTCAATTAGCCGGGATATCTGGGAACGGGAAAGAGAAGGTATCAGGATACCCTCTTTATCCTTAAGCCCTTCTACGTCTGTTAGCATTATTAGTTTTTCAGCCTTCAATGCTGCTGCCATTTCCCCTGCTACCAGATCGGCATTTATGTTGTATGCCTCGAAATCCTCCCCGATACCTACTGGTGCTATTACAGGAATAAATTTAGACTCAAGAAGTTTGTTGACAATTTCAGGGTTGATCTTTTTAACTTTTCCCACAAATCCTAAGTCAATTATTTCAGGGGCTTTAACCTGAGAAAGGTATTCTTTTGAGTCAATTTTCTGAGCTACAATTAGATTACCGTCCTTCCCTGAAAGACCTACGGCATTCCCTCCATGGGAATTTATTAGCTTAACTATCTCTTTGTTGACCTGGCCGACTAAAACCATTTCTACAACGTTCATTGTTTCCTTATCAGTTACCCTCATTCCTCCTACAAACTTTGTTGGTATATTAAGCTTTTTCAGGAGTTCTCCAATCTGGGGTCCTCCTCCATGGACGATAACGGGATTTATTCCAACGTATTTGAGCAGGACAATATCTTGAGCGAATGCACTTTTTAACTTTTCGTTTACCATGGCATTTCCGCCATATTTGATGACAATTGTTTTCCCGTAGAATTCTTTTATGTATGGAAGTGCTTCAAGAAGCGTTGTTACTTTTTCAAGAGGCCTTTTCAAAGCTACCTCCCTAATCTGAAGGTTAAAACTTATAATAACTCAACTTATACCGTTGGAGGTATTTTCCTTGGAAAGGCTCGTTGTCGGAATAACAGGTGCCAGTGGTTCTATTTATGGAAAGCGTTGTGTAGAGATTTTGGTATCCAAAGGTTATAAAGTTGAACTTGTTGTTTCTGAAGTTGGGAAGAAAGTTTTTGAGTATGAGCTGGGGATTCCTTTTGAGAAGTTCGTTTCCTCGCTACCGGAGGATCTTGTCAATACCTACAGTCCGGATGATCTCTTTGCTCCCATTTCCAGCGGTAGTTATCCGGTAGGTGGAATGGTGATAATCCCATGTTCCGCAGGAACCCTTGGTCATATTGTCTCGGGAGCGACTGCCAATCTTATTCACAGGGCTGCAGATGTTAACTTAAAGGAGAAGCGACCGGTTGTTCTTGTTCTGAGAGAAACACCTCTCAACAGAATTCACGCTGAAAATATTCTTAAGGCTATAGATGCTGGAGCAACAGTTCTTCCTGCGTCTCCGGCCTTTTATGGCAGGCCAGTAACTGTTGAAGAACTTGTGGATTTTATTGTTGATAGGGCACTTGTTCACGTTTTTGGAAGGCCATTAGGGCTTTTTAAGGGATGGACTCTTTAAGGAGCTCCCTAACGACGAACGGCATAACTTCTGAAATTTTCCTTTTCTTTAAGAGAACCATTATTAATCTATCGAGCCCCAGGGCTACTCCTTCACACTGTGGAAGGGGTTTTTCTTTGAGGAGTTTTAGAAAACCCGTATCAGGTTTTCTGTTGCTCTTTTTCATTTCTTCAACGTATTCTTCATATTCTGTCATTTCGGTATAGCCGTTTGCTATTTCCACTCCTCCCAGATAGACCTCAAATCTTTCTGCAACTTTTCCTTTCCTTTTTGAGAATGCTCCGAATTCTGCTGGGTAGTTGTATAGAATAACGGGATAAGGAATTCTGGATATACCCGGTTCAACTTTTTCTACCAATAGTTTAAAGAACGCAGTTTCATAGTTTTTTTCTCCTGTAAGGGCTTTCATCTTTTCTTTGTCGAAGGGAGAAACCTTTGCAAACTCTTGGAATGCTTCTTCAACTGTCAGAAACTCAGGATTTTGCAGCTTGACTTTTCTTTTTTCAATATTTAACTCTCTTACGTTGAGGATTTCAGCACATGTCCCGATTAGGTTAATGGTTTCCTCCATTCCAGTTTTGTAGTTGGCTCCTGTCCTATACCATTCAAGCATTGTGAATTCTATGTTGTGGAGGTCAGTTATCTCGCCATCTCTAAAAACTTTTGTGATCTGAAATATTCTCTCAGCTCCGTGCCAGATAAGTCTTTTCATAAAAAACTCAGGAGATGTGTGAAGGAACCAGTTGTGTTCCTTTCCCTGAAAATCGTGGAACAGGACTTTAACATTCTCGACGTTTGGATCAGGATTTTTGAACGGAACCATAATGGGAGTTTCAACTTCCAGGTAGTCCATTTTCCTGAATGTTTGTCTGATTTTATTAATTATTAGGCTCCGTAGTTTTAAAATCTCTAACAACATCAAACCCTCTCTGGAGTGTTCTATGAGGATTGCTATTATCTCTGATGTTCACGGAAATATACATGCCCTTAAGGCCGTTGAAAAACGGCTTTCCGAAATTGGTGTGGATGATGTGTGGTGTTTGGGGGATACTGTAGGTTACGGTGCTTTTCCCAACCAGTGTATTGATTGGATAAGGCGTAACTGTTCGGTTGTTCTTCTTGGAAACCATGAACTTGCTCTTTTGGGTTTTGTAGACGTTTCGCTTCTCAATGACTACGCCCGAAAAGCTATTGAGTGGACTAAGGGTGTTATAACTGAAGAGAATCTGGGATTCCTTAAAGGACTGGGAGTTCAACATTTTACAGACTGCTGCCAGTTGGTTCACGATACCCCCGGGTCTCCAGGTAGCATGGAGTATATCCTTACCAAAGAAGATGCTTACAGGGCTCTCCTTTATCAGCAGAGAAATCTCTGTTTTTTTGGCCATACGCATATACCGGCAGCTTATAGGCTGTTAAGTTCTACTGTTGATAGACTGAACGTTTATAGCCTTTCTGTTGATGCTGGCAGGTATATGATTAATCCGGGGAGTGTTGGCCAGCCAAGGGACAGAGATCCGAGAGCAGCCTTTGGTGTTTTTGATACAGAGTTTATGAGGTTTGTTCTTTATCGGGTAGAATACGATACGAAGACAGCAGCAAGAGAAATACTGAGAGCTGGTCTTCCAGACTACCTTGCAGCAAGGCTTATTCTGGGGGTTTGATATGAAAGGTTACATGCTTATAGCGGGAAAGAGGATTTTTAAAAAGGAAGAAATTGAAATTTATTTTCCCTACGATGGCTCTTTAGTAGGAACAATTCCTAGAGGTGATGAAAAAGATGTTGAGCTTGCCGTTGAGTCGGCTAAAGTGGGCTTTGAGAAGATGAAAAAGCTTACAGCTTACGAGAGGTTCAGAATTTTAGAAAGGGCTGCGAGGCTTCTTTCTAAAAGGAGCAGGGAGTTTGCCGAGCTCCTTGTTATGGAGGTTGGAAAAACCATTAACGAGGCGATGGGAGAGGTTGGAAGAGCTATTAACACAATTACTCTCTCTGCCGAAGAGGCTAAAAGGGTTTTAGGAGAAGAGGTTCGGTTTGACGCCGCTCCGGGTATAAAAGGAAAAGTGGGGTTTTACAAACGAGTTCCGCTTGGGGTCATAGGGTGTATTACTCCTTTTAACTTTCCACTAAACCTTACGTGTCATAAGGTTGCTCCAGCTTTGGCTGCTGGAAATGCCGTTGTTATAAAGCCTTCTGAGAATACGTCGTTGACGGTGATAAGACTGGGGGAGCTCCTTGTTGAAGCCGGATTTCCTCCAGAGGCGGTTAACGTAGTTACAGGCTACGGAGAGGAGGCCGGAGACGCCTTAGTCAGACACCCGGATGTAAGGATGATCACTTTTACAGGAAGCGTTCAAACCGGAAAAGTAATCGTGAGTCGTGGAGGGCTGAAAAAATACGCAATGGAGCTTGGGTCAAATGCAGGTGTTTACATTGATAAAGATCAGAGTGAGAAGCTTTCCCAGATTGCAGAGAAGGTTGCAAGGGGCGGTTTTGCCCTTGCCGGTCAGGTCTGTATCTCCGTTCAGCGAGTCTTTGTCCACTCTTCTCTCTTTGAAGACTTTATTAGAGAAGTTGTTGGGTTTACTAAAAATCTCAGAGTTGGAGATCCTAGGCTTGAGGAGACGGACGTAGGACCTGTTATAGATAAAGGAGCGGCAGACAGAATTATGAAGTGGATAGAAGAGGCCGTTTCCTTGGGGGCAGAAGTTGTATACGGCGGAAAAAAGCTTTCTGACACGTTGATTGAGCCTACCATTGTCATTAACGTTCCAAGGGAGGCCAAACTTTTCAAGTCAGAAGTTTTTGGCCCCGTAATAGCTATTAACAGGGTTAACTCCTTAGAGGAAGGAATAAGTGCTGTTAACGATTCTCCTTACGGTCTTCAGGCCGGAATCTTTACAGACAACATTAAGGTAGCCTTCAAATTTGCAGAAGAAGTTGAGTGTGGTGGCATAATGATTAATGAAATTCCAACATTCAGAGTTGATCAAATGCCTTACGGGGGAGTTAAGGAGAGCGGTATAGGAAGAGAGGGACCAAAGTTTGCCATTGAAGAGATGACAGAAGTTAAAACCATCTGTTTTGATACCGCTTTTTAAACATTAGGGAATGCAGTTTTAATAGTTGATGAAGCCATAAGCTATTTGGTTCTTTTACGAAACTTCTCTTTGAGTTTTTTCTCAACAAACGGAGTAACGAATTGGGAAACATCTCCTCCGTAAAAAGCTATCTCTCTCACTGCTGATGAAGAGAGATAGGCATAATCGTCTGATGGCATTAGGAAAACAGTTTCAATTTCTGGATAGAGTTTCCTGTTGAGAGATGCCATAGTAAACTCGTGATCCATATCCGAGACGATTCTTATTCCTCTGAGTATTGCCACAGCGTTTTCTTTCTTTGCAAACTCTACTAAGAGGGAGTTAAATGTTTTTACCTTTACCTTCTCTTTAAACCCCAGCTCTCTAAGACTTTCTATAAACATTTCCTTTCTCTCTTCTATGGAAAAGAGGGGGGTCTTCTTTGGGTTTTCTGCTATTCCTACAATGAGTTCTTGGAAAAGTTCTAAGCCTCTTTTAACTATGTCTAAGTGTCCTAAAGTTACCGGATCAAAAGTTCCCGGATATATGGCTCTTTTTATCAACTCTTATCCTCCTTTAAGTTATTTGAGTATCAGTATATGATTATACCTGGTTAAAACTGAGAGGAATTCATGTTAAAATAGCTCAACCAACAGGATTAAGGGAGGAAACATTGGATCGCAAAAAAATAACAATCGTTGGAGCTGGAAACATAGGAGCAACCTTGGCTCTTCTTCTTGCAAGAAGGGAAACCGCTGATATTACCCTTATAGATATTAATGAAGGAGTAGCTAAAGGAAAAGCCCTTGACATTATGGAGGCTTCTCCAATTCTTGGTTTTAATGCTCATGTAACTGGAACGGGTAATTATGAGGATACTGCTGGTTCTGACGTTGTTGTAATAACCGCTGGTTTTCCAAGAAAGCCAGGAATGAGTAGAGATGATCTTCTGTTTAAGAACTTTGAAGTTGTGAAGTCAGTTTCTGAGCAAATAAGGAAATATTCTCCGGAAGCATTTATTATTGTTGTTACCAATCCTCTTGATGCCATGACCTATACGGCTTTAAAAGTTACAGGTTTTCCTAAAGAGAGGGTTCTTGGAATGGCCGGTGTATTGGATTCTGCCCGTTTTGCTTACTTTATTTCTGAAAAGACCGGAATTTCTGTTGAGAATATAAAGGCTTTTGTTATCGGAGGTCATGGGGACGATATGGTTCCCCTTCCTCAATATACAACTGTTTCTGGTATGCCTGTGAAGAACTTTCTTTCTGAAGAGGAGTTACAGGAAGTTATTGAAAGAACAAGGTTTGGAGGAGGAGAAATAGTTCAGCTCTTAAAGACAGGAAGTGCTTTTTACGCACCAGCTGCTTCTATTCTTGAGATGGTTTTAGCAATTCTCTGGAATAAAAGGAAGATTCTTTCTGCGAGTGTTTATTTAGATGGTGAAATAGGGGATTACTATGGAGCTTCAGGACTTTGTGTTGGTGTTCCAATAGTTCTTGGTAAAGAAGGTGTAGAAGACATTATCAAGTTAGACCTTACGGAAGAGGAGTGGCAGGCCTGGAGAAGGTCTGTAGAGTCTGTTAGAAGGCTTGTAGAGAAATTGCCCCTTTGAGGAGAGGATGATGAGGGAAATTCATGTAGGTAGAGTTAAAGAGACAGTAAAAAAGCTCTGCATGGAAGCAAACTACTTTTTACCTGAGGATGTTTTAGGTGCATTTAAGGAAGGTAAGGAAAAGGAAGTTTCTCCTGTTGGTAAAAATGTGTTTGACATACTTCAGGAAAACGCGAAGATAGCGGCAACTGAAAGGATTCCTTACTGTCAGGATACTGGGTTTGCTGTCGTTTTTGTTGAAATAGGTCAGGATGTGAGATTTGTAGGAGGGAGCCTTGAAGAGGCTATCAATCAAGGGGTTGCTGAGGGTTATACTGAAGGATATTTAAGGAAGTCTATAGTTTCGGATCCCCTCTTTGAAAGGAAAAATACAGGGAATAACACACCTGCTGTCATTCACTACTCAATCGTTCCTGGAGACAGGGTAAAGATTACCGTTGCTGCAAAAGGTGGTGGAAGTGAGAATATGAGCAGACTTGCAATGCTTAAGCCTGCCGACGGTGTAGAGGGAGTTAAAAGGTTCGTTTTAAAAACTGTTAGCGATGCAGGACCTAACCCATGTCCTCCAATTACGGTTGGAGTAGGCATAGGAGGGACATTTGAGAAGGTCGCTTATCTTGCGAAGAAGGCACTTTTAAGGCCTATTGGTCACAGGAATCCTGATCCCCGTTACGCACAGCTTGAGGAAGAACTTTTAGAGGAAATAAACAAGCTGGGTATAGGCCCTTCAGGTTTTGGTGGGAAGGTGACGGCTTTAGACGTAAAAATTGAGTGGTATCCCTGCCATATTGCCTCTCTTCCAGTTGCTGTGAATATTCAATGTCATGCTTCAAGGCATAAAGAGGCTGAAATTTAAAGTTTTCTGGCTACTATAAGGAGAACTCTATACTCAATGGTAGGGTTCTCCTCAAATATCTTTTTAAACATTTTTGCTTCCTTAAAAGAGGCTCTTCCAAAAGGATTTTTTGCTCCTATTCCTGTTACTCTTTTTAAGGCTTCTCTTGCTGAAGAAAATTTTTCTTTTAAAACGAACCGTTCAAATGTAACGATGGAGAACTTTGTTTTAACAGCTTTGAAAACTTTTTCTTCCTGTGGAAACTGGAATAGCGGAATTTTGCCTGATGCCTTTTTCCAGCTCTCGAAGAGGATTTTAAGGCTTCCTTCAACGGGGACTGTCACAAAAAGTAGCCCATCTTTTTTAAGTGTTCTGTTTATTTCTCCTAAAGTCTTTTCGATGTTTGTCCATTGGAAGGTAAAGTTTGAAAAAACGGCTTTGAAGCTTCCCTTTTTAAAGGGAAGTTCCTCTCCATTTCCACATACAGATAAGTTTCCTCTTTCTTTACAGCGTTTCGCCATTCCAAACGCTATGTCAAGGCTTACTACTTTAGGTCCAGTAAGGTTTTTTCCGGTTCCGGCTCCTAGGTCCAAGACCGGTTTTGGAGAGTTAAAGAGGTTGTATAGCTTAAGAAGCCTCCTTCCTGATGTTTCCTGGATGGAAGCAAAGCGTTCATAGTTTTTGGCTGCTTTTGAAAAGTTTTTCTTAATCATCTCCTTCATAGAGGTTAAAATTATAGGCTAAATTCAGAAGGGAGAAACTCTTGGGCTGGATCAGAAGGAGAAGAACGAAAACGATATGGGTTGGGAATGTTCCTATAGGGAGCTCCCACCCCATAGCTGTTCAATCTATGACGAACACCTTTACAGAAGACGTTGACACAACAGTTGCTCAGATAAAAGAGCTCGAAAGAGTTGGCTGTGAAATTGTAAGGGTTGCTGTTCCCTCGGTGAAGGCAGCTGAGGCTCTACTGAAAATTAAAAAAAGAATATCAATACCTCTTATAGCCGACGTTCACTTTGATTACAGGTTGGCTATTCTGTCCATCGAAAACGGAGCAGATGGTGTCAGGATAAACCCGGGGAATATAGGTGAATGGTGGAAAGTTGTGGAGATTGCAAAACTTGCTGCTGAAAAGGGTATACCCATAAGGGTTGGAGTTAACTCAGGTTCGATTCCCAAAGGTATTTTGAATAAATACGGAGCTCCCACTCCTGAAGCCCTCGCCGAAACAGCTCTTGATTACGCAAAGCGTTTTGAAGATCTGGGTTTTACGAACCTGAAATTTTCCCTTAAAGGATCCAGAGTCAAAACTACAGTAATTGCCAACCAACTTTTTGCTGAAAAAACGGATTATCCCATTCACATTGGTATAACAGAAGCTGGAACTTTAATTTCAGGGGCTGTTAAATCTGCCGTTGGGGTAGGGATACTTCTCTACAGAGGAATTGGCGATACTGTAAGGATTTCACTTTCAACCAGTCCAAAAGAAGAGGTAAAGGTTGCTTATAAGATCCTTTCAGCTCTAGAACTGCGAAAGCGCGGAGTAGAAGTGATTTCCTGCCCAACCTGTGGCAGGTGTCTTGTTGACGTTGAAACTCTGGCTGAAGAGGTTGAGAAAAGACTGGAACATATAAAAGTTCCTTTAAAAATTGCTGTGATGGGGTGTGCAGTAAACGGTCCCGGAGAAGCGATGTTTGCCGATATTGGAATAGCAGGTGCTGGTGATTACTTCATACTTTTTGTCAGAGGAAAAGTGATAGATAAACTCTCTCAGGAGGATGCCTTAGAAAGGCTGGTAGAGGAGGCTGAGAAAATTGCAGCTGAAAGGGAGAATTAGGCGAAAAGTTTTCATTGAAGATCTGAAACTACATTTAAGATGTGGAGTTTACCCCGAAGAGCGAAAACTAGGTGTTGAAATTAAGCTAAGTGTTGAAGTATGTTCTAGGGAGTTCGTTGACTATCAGGAGTTGTATAGGGTAATTTCTGAAGTTTCCAATAAAACCTATACCTATCTTGAGGATTTCCAGGATGAGTTATTGAGAGTAATTGTTGAAAAGTGGGATCCCGATTTTGTTAGAATAGAAACCATTAAACTCAGTGTGCCTTTTCAAAATAGTTTTAAAGGAGTGGGAGTAGAACTGTTATGGGAGAGAAGGACATAGAGTGTAGACTCTTAAGACAAATTAGAGAAAAGAAGAAACTTACCCCTTCAGAGCTTCAGAAGATAACAGATATTGCCAAAGAAGAGTTAAGATTCCTGGCCAGGAATAACATTCCCTTAATACCGGAAAACTACGTTCTCTGGTTTGAGATTTTCTGTTACATAGTCGAAAACAATTTAAAGCTTACAGACCTTGAAATAATGGGACTTTTTAAGGAAAAGTATCCAACAACGTCAGAAGTGGAAAGTGTTCTTATAGAAGTTGAACCAGAAGAGAAAGAACTTATTAAAAAAGTTGCTTCAGAGATTGTTTCCGAAATAGATACGGTGGTAAGAAGACTTGAGCATCACAACCAGAGACTTTCAGAGAAGGAAGAGTCATTCAGGGAAATTGAAGAAACAGTTGAAGATCGTTCTGTTAAAGATATGGTAGGCCAGATTCTCACCGAGCTTAGGGAAATAAGAAAACAGAACGAAGAGCTTAAGAAGCGTTTAGAGGAGGCTAATAGTCAGATAAAAAAGTTAACTGATGAACTTGAAGAGAAGGAAAAAGAAGCTACTATTGACTTTCTAACTCAGGTTGCAAATAGAGCAAGTTTTGATAGAGCTCTTTCCGATATGGTTAACGATTTTTACCGCAGGAATTATCCATTTGCACTGATAATGATAGATATAGATAACTTTAAAAAAATTAATGATACTTATGGGCATCAGGCTGGAGATTATGTTCTTCAGGAGCTTGCGAGAGTTTTGAAGAGTCAGTTAAGGGCAAGAGATATTATAGCCCGTTATGGTGGTGAAGAGTTTGCTATTATCCTTCCAGGTGTTACATTCAGTCAGGCCTTAAGGGTTGCCGAAAGACTGAGGCGTTCTATAGAAAAACACCTCTTCAAATATAAAGGTGTCCAAATTCCGGTAACCATCAGCCTTGGCCTTGCCATGATGAGGGACGGATTGGATGAAACAGCGATCGTTGAGAGGGCTGATAAGGCTCTTTACCTTGCGAAGCGTTCTGGTAAAAATCAGGTTAAAACAGATTTAGATGTGGAGCTTGAGGAGTGAGAGTTCTCCTCCACATCTGCTGTGCTCCCTGTGCCTGTTACCCTATAAGGTGGCTGAAGAAAAATAAATACGAAATAGTTGGTCTCTGGTATAACCCCAACATTCATCCCTGCACAGAGTTTGTTAAACGTATGGAGACGGTTAAAGAGCTGGAAAAGATAGAGGGGATAAAAGTTATCTATTTTGATAGTTATGAGCCTGAAAAGTGGTTCAGGGCAGTTGTATTTAGGGAGGAAAAGCCAGTCAGATGTCAGATATGTTACTCCATGCGTCTTGAAATGGCAGCGGCAGTTGCCAAAAAGGGAAAGTTTGACGCTTTTACCTCAACTCTTTTTTATTCAAAATATCAAAAGAGGGAATTAATGCTTCCTCTTGCAGAAAGTGCTGCTCAGAAGTTTGGGGTGAAGTTTTTAGATGTTGATTTCAGGGAGGGCTGGAAGGAGGGGATAGAGATATCTAAAACGGAAGGACTCTATCGTCAGCAATACTGCGGTTGTCTCTATTCTGAAAAGGAGCGTTATTGTCCTAAAGGGAAGCCAAAGTCTGATTGGGTTGTTAAGCAGCTTCTTGAGGAAGCTGAGAGGGTAATTCATCACTTTAAGAAGTAGTTTTTTCCTGCTGTTATAATTCCATTCGGTTTAAAACTTTTCAGGAGGTTAGTTAGCTTGTTCAAAAACCCCTTCTTGGAGTCTGAGCGTATATGGGTTTTAGATGGCGGGATGGGGACAATGCTTATGAAGAAGGGGGTTGATGTTAATTTTGCACCGGAACTACTCAACGTAGAAAAGCCCGAAATTTTAAAAGAGATTCATTCTGAATATATAGAGGCAGGGGCAGACATAATAGAGACAAACACCTTTGGTAGTAACAGAATAAAACTTTCCCACTATGGATTGGAAAACAGAGTTAAGGAACTTACAGCAGCTGGAGTTAGACTGGCAAGAGAAGTTGCTGGAAGCAGGGTTATGGTAGCTCTTTCAGTTGGTCCTACAGGAGTTTTTGTTGAACCGGTAGGTGATTATACTTTTGACGAAATAGTGGACGTTTTTAAAGAGCAAATAGAAGCTGGGGCAGAAGCGGGGGCGGATTTAATTCTCGTGGAAACAATGTCTGATACAAAGGAAGCTAAGGCTGCTGTTGTTGCAGCTCAGGAAGTGTGTGATCTTCCCGTTATGGTCAGTATGACCTATCAGGAAGACGGAAGGACCCTCCTTGGAACTCCTCCTGAAGTCTCTGCTGCAATCTTTGAGGGTTTTGGAGTTGCTGCAGTTGGAGCCAACTGCTCGCTGGGTCCTGAAAGTTTTGTGGATATTGTAAAGAAGATGGCATCTGTAACGGAAACTCCTATAGTCGTTTACGCAAACGCCGGTCTTCCAATTCTGAAAGAAGGGAAAACCATCTATCCTGAACCTCCTGAAACCTTTGGAAGATACGCTGTTGAGTTTGTAAAGGCAGGGGCGAACATAATTGGAGGTTGCTGCGGAACAACTCCAGACCACATAAGAGCGATAAAAGAGGCGGTTAAAGGCCTTAAACCGATAGAAAGAGATCCCATCAGGGGAGTAAAAGTTGCAAGCAGAACGAAGCTGGTCTTTTTGGGAACCGGCCACCCTACCAGAATGATAGGTGAGAGGATAAATCCTACAGGTAAGAAAAGGCTCCAAGAGGCTCTGAAAAAGGGGGATTTTTCTGTAATAAAGGAGGAGGCAAAAAAGCAGAAGGAGGAAGGAGCGGACCTTCTGGATGTCAACGTTGGCGTTCCCGGAATAGATGAATCTTCTGCTATGAAAGAGGCTGTGAAAGTTGTTATGGAAACGACAGATCTTCCTATTGTTATTGATAGTAAGGATCCGAAAGCAGTTGAAGAAGCCCTGAAGATGTGCGATGGGAGGCCGATCGTTAACTCCTGTTCAGGAGAGGAGAAGGATATAGAGAACATTCTTCCTTTAGTGAAGAAATACGGAGCCAACGTTCTACTTCTTGCCATAGACGACGAGGGACTGAAAGAGAAGGCAGAGGAGAGGGTTGAGATAGTAGAGAGGCTTTTAAATGAGTGTGAGAGGTTAGGAATATCAAAGGATTCAACAGTTGCAGACGTTTTAAATCTTGCAGTCAGTGCAATGCCAGATTCCACCGTTGAGACTTTAAAGGCTATAAGGCTCGTTAAAGAAAAGTTCGGAATAGCCACAACCTTGGGGGTAAGTAACGTCTCCTTTGGTCTTCCTGCTCGTCCCCTTATAAACTCGGCTTTTATGGCGATGGCCATCTACAACGGGCTTGACTCAGGAATAGTTAATACGGGCGATTCCAGGATGGTTGAGACGATATACGCTTCAGATGTTCTCGTGGGTAAAGACAGAGGTGCTCAAAGGTTTGTCGAAAAGTTTCAGAACTATAGACCTAAGGGGGAAGATAAGGAGTGCAGAGAGCTCCTCAGGAAAATATGCCAGCTTACCTGTTCCTTTGTAAGTGGAGATAAGGTTTCTTTAGAGTTTGAGCCAAGGAAGGAGAAGAAAGAAGAGAATGGGGAGTCTAAAGAGGAGGAGGGAGTTCCCCCCGGCATTTTAGGTGAAATATTTAGGAAGGTTCTGGAAGGAGACAGAGAGGGAATTGTTGAACCGACGGAAAAAGCTCTATCGGAGTTTGATCCAGTTGAAATAAGTGACAGGGCCCTCATTCCAGCTTTGGACGTTGTCGGAAAGCGTTTTGAAAGGGGAGAGATATTCCTACCCCAGATGCTAAGGTCGGCTCAGGCCGTTCAATCTGCTTTTGAGATCTTGAAGAGGGAGATGAAGAAGAAGGGAGGAAACGTTAAACTCGGCGGGAAAATAGTTATGGCAACCGTTCATGGAGATGTTCATGAAATAGGGAAAAATATTGTGATAACTATGCTTGAAAATAGTGGTTTTGAGGTTATAGATCTTGGGACGAACGTTCCTCCTGAAAAAGTTGTTGAAGCAGTAAAGAGAGAGAAGGCAGACATTGTTGGACTTAGTGCTCTTATGACTACCACACTTCCCTCAATGGAGGAAACGGTAAAAGCTATAAGAGAGGCTGGACTGGATATACCGGTAATTGTTGGAGGAGCGGTTGTAACTCCCGAGTATGCGGAGTCGATTGGCGGCATTTACGGTGAAGATGCTCAACAAGCTGTTAAAATTGTCAAAAAACTGCTCAAAGTGGAGGAGAAATGAGTTTTAATGAGACGGACTTAAACATTCATAAAGAGATAGAGGAGTTAAAATCCTTAATAAGGGATGTTCCGGATTTTCCAAAGCCGGGTATTGTTTTTAAGGACATCACCCCGCTTCTCCATAAGCCCTGGGCTTTTCAGAAAGTCATTGACTACATAGGGGATAGATACATTGGGGCAGGTGTTGAGATAGTTGCAGGAATAGAATCAAGAGGGTTTATACTTGCAGCTGCGCTTGCCTATAAGATAGGTGCTGGTCTGGCCATAATTAGGAAGCCGGGAAAACTTCCCTATAAAACAATAAGTGCAACTTACACTCTGGAATATGGAGAGGATAAGATAGAGGTTCATGAAGATGCCATTCAGAAGGGAATGAAAGTTGTTCTCATCGATGACGTTCTGGCAACCGGTGGAACTATGGGGGCTGCCATTGATCTTGTTGAAAGGTTGGGAGGGAACATCATAAGTGTTGATTTTCTTTTAGAGCTTACATTCCTTGGGGGAAGAAAGAAAATTGAAGAGAGAGGATACCCTGTGTTCTCGCTTATAAAGTTCTAAAAAGGGAGTAAGAAATGGGAAGAAGAGTTGTTGTTACAGGGCTGGGAGTGATTTCTCCGGTAGGGAGCTCCCTTGACAAATTCTGGGAGAATATAACCGCAGGAAAATCCGGAATTGGCAGAATTACAAAGTTTGATCCTGAAGGGTTTCCGGTTCAGATAGCCGGAGAAGTAAAAGACTTTGACCCTTTAGAGTATTTTGACAGAAAAGAGGTAAGAAGAACAGATCCTTTTATCCAGTTTGCTGTTGGAGCTGCCGTTCAGGCCGTTAAAAATGCTGGTCTTGAAGAGTCTGATATAGATAAGACCAGAGTAGGTGTTCTCATCGGTTCTGGAATTGGTGGACTCACTACCATAGAAGAGCAGCACAAGATACTTTTAGAGAAGGGGCCAAGGCGTATATCTCCCTTCTGTGTTCCCATGGAGATAATAAACATGGCATCAGGGATTGTTTCTATAAGGTTTGGATATAAAGGCCCTAATATCTCGGTAGTTACTGCTTGTGCAACAGGAACCCATGCAATAGGGGAAGCCTACAGAACGATTCAATATGGTGATGCGGATGTTATGGTTGCTGGAGGATCCGAAAGCTGTATAACTCCTCTCTCTATTGCCGGTTTTGCTGCAGCTAAGGCTCTCTCCACCAGGAATGATGAACCTGAGAAGGCCAGCAGACCTTTCGAGAAAAATAGAGATGGTTTTGTAATGGGAGAAGGAGCAGGGATCGTTGTCCTTGAAGAGCTTGAACACGCAAAGAAAAGAGGAGCGAAGATTCTTGCTGAAATTGTAGGTTACGGAACGAGTGGAGATGCTTATCACATGACAGCTCCGGCACCTGAAGGAGAAGGAGCAGCACGGGCTATGATAAACGCTTTAAAAGATGCTGGGATAAATCCCGAAGAGATAGATTACATAAACGCCCACGGAACCTCTACAAAGTTTAACGACCTGTTTGAAACGATGGCTATAAAGAAAGTCTTCGGGGATTATGCCTATAAAGTTAAAATAAGTAGCATTAAGTCTATGATAGGCCATCTTCTTGGAGCAGCTGGAGGAGTTGAGGTCGTCTCCTCTGTTATGACTATTCAAACGGGGATAATTCCTCCAACCATTAACTACGAAGAACCAGACCCTGAATGTGACCTTGACTACACACCTAATGAGGCGGTAAAGGCTGATGTTAGATACGTTCTAAAAAACTCGTTCGGTTTTGGCGGAACGAACGCCTGCCTCGTTTTAAAGAGGTATGAAGATTGATAAGGAGTGAAAAAATAATAGAGCTCGAAAGGAAACTGGGTTATTCATTTAAAGACAAGGGGCTTTTGAAGCGAGCTTTAATTCATCGCTCTTTTGCTTTTGAAAAGGAAACCGGGGAGAACTACGAAGTTCTGGAGTTCTTGGGAGATGCCGTTATTGGTCTTATAGTAAGTGAAGAGTTAATTAAAAGGTTTCCTGATAAAAGTGAAGGAGAGCTTTCTCAGATTCGAGCATTTCTTGTTAGTGAACCCTCTCTTTCCGAGCTGGCAAAGACTATAGACCTTGGAAAGTTCATTTACCTTGGTAAAGGTGAAAAGAGGAGCGGAGGAAGAGAGAAGTCTTCACTACTGTGTGACGTCTTTGAGGCAGTTTTTGGTGCTATCTATCTGGATGCAGGTTTTGAAAAGGCTAAAGAGATATTCAGAGAAAAATTTCTGGAGAAACTTTGGGAAATACTTAAGAATGCTGTTACATACAAAGATTTCAAAAGTTATCTCCAGGAAGTTACTCAGAGAGAGTTCAAAGAACTTCCCTCTTACAATCTCATTAGTGCAGAAGGTCCTGAGCATGCCAGAACTTTTCAGGTTGAATGCAGGGTTAAAGATTTGAAAACTGTTGGGGTTGGTCGTTCTAAAAAAGCTGCAGAACAGGAGGCAGCAAAAGAGATGTTGAAAGTTCTGGGGGTAATAGGTGAAAACACCACTTCAAGTTAAAATTGCCCTTGTTTCTTCCTCTCCAAGGAGGAGAGAGATACTTCAGATGGCAGGTTTTAACTTTAGGGTTTTAAAAATTGATGTTGAAGAAAAAAAATGTTCTTCTCCGTATGAAACTGCTGTGAAAAATGCAGAGTTGAAAGTTCTTGCCGCTAAGGAATTGGTAACTGATGGTGAGGTTGCTTTAGCAGCGGATACAATTGTTGTCTTAGGAGACAGGGTTTTGGGAAAGCCGTCTTCTGCAGAAGAGGCTATTGAATTCCTTAAAGAGCTTTCAGGAGCATGGCACACAGTAATTACAGGGTTTGCACTCCTGTTGGATAGCAGGCTTGTGTCCTCTTTTGAAGAAAGTCGCGTTAAGTTTAAGAGGCTTTCCAAGGATGAAATTGAGTGGTATGTTTCTACAGGGGAACCTCTGGATAAAGCTGGAGCTTATGGGATTCAGGGGAAGGGGAGCCTTTTTATAGAAAGGATTGAAGGGGACTTTTTTAACGTTATGGGGCTACCTGTAAGTCGAATTTACGATATACTTACGTTAGAACTATAAAGAAACGAGGAAGCAGGAGATGGATTTAGGGGCTATAACTTTAGTTGTTGCAATAGCTTTTGCCGGGGCTGGTATTGTTGTAGGTATTCTGATCGCGAAGTTGCTGGAAGGGAGAGAAAATCGCCGTCCTGATGCTGAGGAGTTGAAGGAGAAAGTTGAAGGATTATCGGACAGAATACTTATGCTGGTAGAGGAGATTAATAAAAAGCTTAAGAAGTTGGAAGCTGACCAGGTAGAAGAGCTCAAAAGAGAAGTTGGTAATTTGATGACGGAAGTAGAGAGACTTAAGGAGGCTCTGCACCACCTTGATATTACAGAAAGTAGTGTTCAGGCTATTGAGAGGGCAAGTAGTGCGCTTCAGGAGCTGGAGTTTAATATACCTAGAATAGACAGTTCTCTTCTTACCCAGGTTAAAGATAACCTGTTGATTCTCAGAAACGATGTAGAAAATCTACTGAACAAAAATAAGAGGTCTAAAGCTTCTGGCGTAGATCAGGCTTTGATTGAAGCTGTTCTCAATTCAATAAATACGGCAATTGAGCTTTCCAAAAAGTTAAATACTTCTTCGGTTAAAAGTGAGCTTACTGTTTTTGCCAACTCGTTGAGAAGCGAAGATTTGGCTTCCCTTGTAAAAGAGCTGGATGTTCAATCTCTTGACTCAAAAGAGCTTGTTGTTTTACTTGAGGATGTGAGAAAAAAGTTAGAGGGAGCAAGGAATGAAGCTTCTATACGTGGATGATAAAAAGACATGGCACAAGCTCTTTGAGATCGTTCTCTCATTGAGAGGAATTGAGGTTCTCCATGCCTATACTCCAAAGGAAGCTTTGAATGTTGCTTCTTCTGAGAGACCGGATGTTGCCGTTGTTGATGTTTCTCTCGTTAACGGAACTGCTTATGATCTGGTTCCAGATTTACTGAATTTGGGAATACCAGTTGTTGTTATAGGCTACCCTTCTGAAGGTTTTGACCGGGGGAAGTTAGCTTCCATTGGGGTTTACGACTCTCTTGAGAAACCGTTTACGGTAGAGGAGTTTATAGAGTTGCTTAGAAGAGTTAAAAGAGAGGCTCCTAAACCTGAAGAGAGATTGGAGCTTGTTCTTCCCGAAACAAGAGAGTCAGAAGTTTTGAGTATTGAATCTGTAGAACCTGTTGAGGTTCATTCTGAAGTTGAGGAGACATCTTCTGAGATACCTGTAATTCCTGTAGAAGAATATGAAGAAAAGGTTCCTGTTGTTCCTGTGGAGCCAGAAGAAGAGGAATCTCAGATGACAGAAGTGGAAAAAATTAAAGAAGAAGCTGTTGGTAAGGTAAAAGAAGAGGTGGAAGGTAAAGTTAAAGAGGTTTCAGGTATAGAACTTCCTGAGGACAAACTAGAGAACATAATAAGAGAAGTGGCTTGGGAGGTTGTTCCAGAAATAGCTGAAAGAATAATCAGGGAAGAGATTGAAAAGCTGATAAGGAGCCGTCTCGCCTGAATGTTCAGAGTAGGAATAGGTTACGATGTTCATGCTTTAGAACCTGGTTACGATCTCATTATTGGTGGGGTAAAAATTCCTCACGAAATGGGGCTTAAAGGCCATTCTGACGCTGACGTTTTAGTCCACGCTATCTGTGATGCTCTTTTAGGGGCTCTCTCTTTAGGAGACATAGGTCAACATTTTCCTGATACAGATCCTCAGTTTAAAGGAATTTCAAGCCTGAAACTCCTCTCCCGTGTTTCTAAGCTCATCAGAGAGAAAGGTTATACCGTTGTTAACGTGGATTCAGTTATTGTTGCCCAGAGGCCTAAACTTGTTCCCTTCATAAATAAAATGAGGGAGAATATCTCATCTGTTCTTGCTATACTTCCCTCTCAGGTTTCCATAAAGGCTACAACAACCGAAGAGCTTGGTTTTGAGGGCAGAGAGGAGGGAATCTCTGCTCAAGCGGTGGTTCTTCTAGAACAGATTCAGGGAGGTTAGTTTGGCAATGGACATAAACGAGATAATGGAAATCATTCCTCACAGGTATCCTTTTTTGCTTGTGGATAAAATCGTTGAGTTTGAACCGAAAAAAAGGATAGTCGGCATTAAAAACGTTACCATGAACGAGCCCTTCTTTCAGGGGCACTTTCCGGGGCATCCTATTTTTCCGGGAGCTCTCCTCATAGAAGCTATGGCGCAGGTTGGATGCATTCTTATGTTCAAGTCTTTCAACATCTCTCCAAAAGAGTATGTTGTTTACTTTATGGGCATTGACAGAGCCCGTTTCAGAAAACCGGTAAGACCTGGAGACACAGTAAAGTTTATCCTTGAACCTAAAGTAATAAAGAGCAGAATGTCAAAGATGAGAGGAGAGGCATACGTTGGGGAAGACCTTGTCTGTGATGCGGAAATTATGGCAATGGTAACGAGGAAGTGATGGTAAATGTTCACCCACTGGCCGTTGTTGAAAAGGGGGCAGAGCTTGATGAAGGGGTTGTTGTGGAGCCCTTTGCCTACGTGGGAAGTGGGGTAAAAGTAGGAAAGGGAACGGTTATCAGGAAGGGGGCGGTTATTGAGGGAAGGACAACAATAGGGGAGAACTGCGAGATTTTCGCCTCTCACATAGGAGTTGTTCCGCAAGACCTGAAGTTTAAAGGGGAGGACACGGAAGTCGTTATAGGTAACGGCGTTAGAGTTCGTGAGTATGTAACCATACATAAAGGAACGGAAGGAGGAGGAGGTTTAACTTACATTGGAGATAACGTTCTTCTTATGGCCTACGTTCACGTTGCCCACGACGTTAAGATAGAGAAAAACGTTGTAGTTGCCAATGCTGTTCAAGTTGCCGGTCATGTTGAGATTGGGGAGTATGCCGTTATTGGTGGTTTAACCGGTATTCATCAGTTTGTTCGAATAGGTAAACACGCAATGATAGGAGGTGCCTCTGCCGTTCACAGAGACGTTCCTCCTTTTTCCGTTGCCCAGGGTAACAGAGCAAGGCTTGAAGGTATTAACATTATCGGCCTTAAAAGGCGCAGTTTCAGCAGAGAAACGATAAGGGCTCTAACCACTGCTTTTGAAATGATATTTAAAACGGATGAGCCGCTCCTTGTTTCACTGGGTAGAGTTGAAGAGGAGTTCAACGACGTTCCTGAAGTTCTTGAGATGGTTGAGTTTATAAGGAAGAGTAAAAGGGGAATCTGTCCGGCTTGAAGTTAGATAAAGAGTCTCTTAAAGGAAAACTGGTTTTTTTAGGAACTGCCGGTGCCCGTTATGTGGCTTTTGGTTTTGAGAGACAGGCTGGCGGTCTCTATTTTGGTTTTCCCTCCGTAAACATCCACGTTGATCCGGGACCCGGAGCCTTTGTCCATTCCCACAAAAAAGGCATTGAGCCATACTGGACAGATGTTGTGATTCTTTCCCATCGCCACTTAGACCACTGTGCGGACGTTAATCACATTTTAGAGGCTATGACTCTGGGGGGTAAGAAAAAGAAAGGACTTCTTTTATGTCCTTCAGACTGTATTGACAGCGATCCCGTTGTTCTTGAGTATACAAGGAAGAACATCGACAGGGTTGAGGTAGTAGAGGAAGGAAGGGAAGAACCCCTTTCGGAAGAGCTTACAGTTTCTTTTCCTTTGAGACACGTTCATGGCGTTGAGACATATGGAGTTGCTTTTAAATGGAGAGAAAAAGTTTATAGCTATGTTTCTGATACGAAGTTTTTCGACGGAATCCTCTCTGCATACAAAGATTCCAGCCTGCTGATTCTCAATACAACTCTTCTAAAACCCAATTCCAGAATTGACCACCTTTCGGCTGAAGATGCGAAAGTTATAGTTGGTGAGTTGAAGCCGGAACTTGCCGTTCTTACCCACTTTGGCAGAACAATGCTCTCTGCAAAGCCCTGGGAAGTTGCCCTTTCTATCTCCAGAGAAACAGGGGTTAAAGTAATTGCAGCTTACGATAACATGATACTTGACCTTGAAACCCTCTCAGTTGTGAGGCAGAGGTGAAGGTTGCCCTTACCGGGAAACCGGGAGTTGGGAAGACTACGGCGGTTAAAAAGATTTTTTCCAGACTTGATGGAAGAGCTGAAGGTTTCTGGACTGAGGAGATAAGGAGAAATGGGAAGAGGTGGGGATTCAAGGTTGTAAGGAGCGATGGGAAAGAGGAGCTCCTTGCTTCCGTAGATGCCGATTCTCCATACAGAGTTGGCAGGTACAGGGTTTTAGTGGATAAATTCGAAAGGTTTGTCGTTCCTTTTATTCTTAAAGCTTTTAAGAGGAGGAAAATTGTTATTGTTGATGAAGTGGGGAAGATGGAGCTCCTTTCAACCCTTTTTCAGCAGGCAGTTGAAAGGCTGATTTCTTCCGATGTTCCTTCTGTTGTTACCATTCCCATCAGAGATGTTCATCCTTTAGTGAGAAAAATCAGAAATACATTCAGGGTTATACATTTAACTTTTGAAAACAGAGATGAAGTTCCAGACCTGGTTTTAAGATTGCTGGAGGGAAGAGATGGAGAAGCAGGAATTTAGACAGCTACCTCAGAGGGAGCAGCTCGTTAAGGAGCTTACTCCACAGGTTAAGGAAGACCTAAAGAACTACTTTCTTGACAGGGATTACGGTGTTATAGCGGTTACCCGTGAGGATGCCCTCAGGGCTTTTGTTGTTAAAACAACAAGCCTGTGTGAGATAGCAAGGCTCAGGCATAAGCTCTCTCCTATGGCTACGGCGGTTTTGGGAAGGGCTTTAACGGGGGCTATTCTCTTAACTTCTCTGCTGAAGCACGGAACAGACCAGAGGGTGCTTCTTAGAATAGAAGGAGACGGCCCTGTGGGACTTATAGTTGCCGAAGCCAACGCCAGGGGAGAAGTTCGGGGTTTTGTCCAGAATCCAGACGTTCCCCTCTTTGTTAAGGAAGAAAACGGCAGGAAGAAGTTTGATATAGCCAAAGCCGTTGGTAGCGGGACGATTACAGTTATTAAAGATTTGGGGTTTGGAACTCCTTACGAGAGCTCCGTTCCGATAGTTTCCGGGGAGATTGCTCAGGACATTGCCTACTATCTTTTAAAGTCTGAGCAGATACCCTCAGCAGTTGCCATTGGTGTTTTGGTAGGGGAATATGGAAAAGTGGAGGCTGCTGGGGGTTTCCTGGCGCAGCCGCTACCGGGGGCTACGGAAGACGCCATTAACCGTCTTGAGGAGAACGTGAGGGAGCTCCCTCCCGTCAGCACCCTTATAAAGGAAGGTAAAAGGCCTGAAGAGATTGCAGAGCTTATTTTTAAAGGGTTTACAACGGAACTTCTTGCCCTCAAAGAGCTTTCCTTCAAGTGTCGCTGCTCAAAAGAGGTTGCAAAAGGTGGTCTTGTGGCAATGCCGATTGAGGAGCTCCGCCAGCTAAAGGAAGAGGGCGGTGTTTCTATCAGGTGCAACTTCTGCGGAGAGGAGTATTTCTTCACTCCCGATGAGATAGAAGAGGTTATAAGAGAGAAAGAAAAGGGTGATAACTGATGGCGGTCTGTTCCCTCTATTCTGTGGGCGTTTCTCTTCTTGAGGTTGAGGAAGAGATTGAGAATGTTTTGAAGAACAAGTTTCGACTTCTTCCCCGCTTTGAGGGAGTCGTTTCTCCCTATTCCAGGACTTCCAGGACTTCCCAGCTCCTTGCGGAGCTCCAGCTTCAGAACCTCCTTTCAGTTAAACCCCACGACTCCCTTTTCGTTGCAGCTGTTACTCCTTACGACCTCTACTCAAACGGTCTAAACTTTGTTTTCGGCGTTGCTTATCCTTTTAAAGGATGCATAGTCTCTTACGCCCGGCTCTTTTCAGACGATGCAGACCTTTTCTTTTCAAGGGTCAGAAAGGAAATAACACACGAAATGGGGCATGTTTTTGGACTTCAACACTGCCCTGATCCAAAGTGCGTAATGTGCTTTTCTAACTCCCTTGCCGATACAGATTACAAGAGCGAAAATTTCTGTCCTTCTTGTGAAGAAAAGCTACTCTTATCTATGAAAAAATTTGGTTTATTTTGAAAGGCTTGAAGAAAGACTTTCTGCCACTTTTTTCTTTGCCGAAGAGAGCAGCTGAAAAATTTTATTTATACTCTCTGAAATACCTGAAAGTCCTTTAACGTTCTGTGAAACCTTTTCCTGTTCGCTGTATACAGCATTCAGAGTTTTTGATATCTCGATGAGTTTTCTCATTCCTTCAAGTAGTTCCTCTGAAGCCTTCTGAAGCTCTTCAACAGTTTCAACAGTTTTCCTGAGAACAGATATCTTCTTGTCTATTTCTCTGCTGGTTGCCTGTATTTCTCTCAAAGTTTTGAATGTGTGTTTGGACATTTGCTTTATTTCGTTTGCGACTACAGCAAAACTCCTTCCCTGTTCTCCTGCTCTGGCTGCTTCGATAGAGGCGTTTATTGCTATTAGTTCTGTGTTTGCAGCGATCTTCTCTATTTCAAGTAGACTACTATTAATTTTTTCTATTTCCCTGGAAAGATTGAGAATGTCGTTAGCATTGTTTGAGAGTTCTTCAACTATGGGAGTGAAAGCGTTCATAAATTCTTCAAGTTGTTTTGCAATTTCAGTAAGAGCACTAACGTTTTCTTTTATTATCAGGTTGTTTTTAATAAAGACTTCTCTAATATTTTCTGCTAGATTGTTTAACGTTTCTGCCGTTTCCTTCTGGGAAAGGTAACACCTTTCTATTGTTGAAAGTGCCTGAGATAACTTTTCTAAATCAAGTCTATTCCGCATTTCAAATTCTCCATAAACCTGATGAAATTTTTTACATCCTTTTTTGGAATAATTGCTCCGTGCTGTGGGAGGATTGCTTTTATCTCTAACTTTTTAACCCTTTCAGCCCAGGCTTTGGTTACTTTGTTGCTTACCATCAGTATTTTGTGAGGTGTGTAGATGTAGTCTATGTGGTCTATCCAGTCTTTTACTACTAAATAATTAAAGTTCCCAAGGGCAATTCCTATATCTCCTGTGAATAGGAACTTGGATATGGGATCGTAAAGTGAGAAATGGTTGGGTGAGTGCATGTAGTGGGCTGGAATCACCTCTATAGGTGTTTTTCCTACGTTTAGAGTTCCTCCGTCGGTAGGTAACGGGTAAGCAACTTCCTCTACGTTTTCAACTCCAAAGTGTGGTAAAAACCTGACCCACAGTTCCCCTATGGCTATCTTTGCCTGAGGGCAGACCTCCCGCCACATAGGCAAAGAACCGCAGACGTCTGGATCCTGGTGGCAGAAGTAGATGTATTTGATGTTGTTTAAGGGAATGTATTTGGATACGTTGTAGACCAGCTTTGGGAAAAGATGATAGCCTCCGGGGTCGATAAGAAGCCCTTCATTGTTGCTAACAATTAGGTAAGATAAAACCCCAACGCTTTCTGACTGGGAGTTTTCTCTGCTTCCCAGGTATACTACTTTGTGATTTTTTCCCTCAAAAAGAACGGCATCTTCAGATGGGTTAAGTTTCGGATTAAGATTGTATTCCACCTCACTCCTCCCGGTAGGGTTTATTTTAAAAGTTTTAACCCTTTGTCTATAACTCTTTTAAGTTTTTCCCCTCTTTCAGCTGATAGTTTTAAGACTTCTTCGTGGTTTGCTTCTGGCTGTAATGTGTCGTTTGTAAATATGGTTAAAGCTACAACTTCCATACCGAAGAAGTTTGCTGCAATTACTTCGGGAACTGTTGACATGCTAACGCAGTCCACGCCCAGAATTTCCAGCATTCTTATTTCTGCAAAAGTTTCATAGTTTGGCCCCAGTGTTGCTGCAAGAACGACTGGTGTCGCCTTGACCCCTTCCTCAAAGGCGGCGTTTAGAAATACTTCAACCAGTTCTCTGTTGTAGAAACGTTTTCCGTTAACAAAAACTCTGCTGCCATAGTCCTTTATCAGACCCGTGAGGGGGTTTCTCCCTAATAGGTTGATGTGGTCGTAAACCACACCAATTTCAGATTCAGCAGCTCTTCTTGAAACGGCTCCTGAAGCACATGTGGGTATGAAGATTTCAACTCCTAATTTCGACGAGAGTTCAGGTATAAACCTTATTTCTCGATCACTTCTCCCCTCGTAGTAGTGAAATCTTCCTTCAAAGAAGAGAACTTTCCTTCCTGCCGTTTCAAATACTTTGAGAATACCATTATGTCCGGGAACTGCCGGTTGCGGCATACCGGGAATTTCGGAGTAGGGAATTTCTACCAGAGCCTTTCCTATGTCTATTCCTGAACCACCAACTATGGTTACATCAAACTTTTTACTGCCTGTTATTTCAGAGATTACTTCTGCAGCATTCATTGAATCCTCTAAATTTTAGGCTTTATGAATACCAGTTTTGACTTAGGATTTGTAAGAATGTTAACTTTTGTAAATATTGCTGTGAAAAGATCCTGTTCTGGAAGGTAGTCAAACTCCTCAATTCCCCCAAGGTTGTAGATTGGAACTGTAGCTTCTTCCCAGTCAAAGGAGGTTCCTGTCCTGTAGAGGAGTAAAACTCTTCCACCGTCAAAGGTGTAAATGTTTCTCAGAATACCGGGAACTGCGTTTTTGTTCTGAGAGAAGAGAACTTCTTGATTTCCATCGCCATCAACATCTGCAGCTTTTGGTTTTGGAGTTATGTAATAGCTGACGAGCATGTCTTCGTTATACCAGTAGATAGCGTTTGGTGATGCTCCAATCTGTATTGGTGAACGCCATAGGACTTTTTTACCGTCTGAAACGTTGAAGTAGTAATCAAGATCGTAGTAAGCAAAGAGCTCTTTTCCTCTGTTCTTGAAGAGTTGAGCGCTTGTAACCTGAAAGCCTTGTGGAACTTTTATCTCTTTTTCTGTTTTGAGCTTTCTATTTTGAATTTTGAGTTTATAAACTCTTCTTCCAAAGAATTTGTCACTTTCTCCACTTACTGTTTGGCCAAAAATTGAATCGTTGACACTGTCTCCATCCGTATCAAAGCACGAGAGTATAAGGTTTGAGGAAGCAATCTTTTTGAGTTTTCCATCTTTTAACGCAAACACTCCGGAAGACACACTTTTTGTATCCTGGTAGAAACCGTTGATGACAACTTCTACTTTTCCATCCCTATCTATATCGACGGGGCAGGCATGGAATAGGTAAGATCCTTTAAATGGGTTTTTGAACTGTTTGACAAGTTTCACTCCGTAATTTGTGGGTTTAAACAGATCTATCCTGTTTTCCTCTGTTACGAAGATCTCTTCTCCTGGTTCTTTGAGGAGATCTAAAACAAAAAGGCTTGTTGCATGGCCTTTAAAGTCATAGACCTCCCTGTAGCTGGAGCCCATGGCTACAGTTATGGAGCTCTGAGGAGCTCCCTCCCACGGGAAGAATTTAATTAAGTGCTTGGTTGTATCGTAAAGGGCAGCTCCGCTTTTTGACACTACTATGTATGCGTCGTAACCTGTCAGCTTATCCAGTGGAACTTTTCTCTTGAAGTCGCTGGCATACCTTAATTTATAAGTTTTTTTAAGTTTTTCCCCTTCACTGTAGGAGGCAAGTTGGAGGTTTTTAACTTCCTTTTTGAGTTTTTCGTAGAGTTCTTTTCCCTTTTCCCCTGCAAAGTTTATGTAGGCTACTCTGTTGAACGAAAGTTTCTGAACTCTTTCTCCAACCATGGGGTTTCCAAGGGTAGGGAGAGCAATTGAGTAGTTTTTTCTTACCTCTCTAACTTTTAAGACCGCACTGCTTTCAGATATGAAGCGATCCCCTACCGAAACTCCTTTATCTCTTCCAACATCTATAATAAATCCGTCGTAACTGTTCAGAACAATTTCTCCCTCAACGGGGGAGAAGTATTTCTTCATAAAATAGACGACGTTATTAACTCCCTTAAGTTCTGGATGGGCTTCTTCTTGAACGCTTGCCGGAGTGTATGGGATGTATTTGGGCTTCTCTTCCTTGCTGAACGGATTCAAACTTCCCAGTCCACATGAAGCAAGGAAAATGGGGAGCAGGTAGAGAAGTTTTCTCATTTGGTCACCTCTTTACAGGTTTGAGCAAATAATACCAAAAACACTTTGGCATTAAATTTGCTACTGGAAAACTGATGGAAAAAAGCAGAATGGGAGGTTTTAATGGAAGCGGGAATTGAACGCTTGCTTCAGTCCCTCAACGTTTTCTATCTGCTTGCCGGTGCTGTGATGATTCTCTCCATGCACGCAGGTTTTGCATTCCTTGAAGCGGGAACGGTAAGGAAGAAAAACCAGGTAAATGCCCTTGTAAAAATCATCGTAGACGTTTCAGTTGCTACTCTTGCCTACTACTTTATTGGTTATCCCCTTGCCCACAAGATCTGTTTTGTTAAGCCTGCTTCGGAGCTTGTTGTAGATCAGGGGCTTGAGCTAACGAGGTTCTTCTTCCTTTTAATGTTTGCTGCCTGTATTTCTGCCATAGTTTCCGGCGGAGTTGCAGAGAGGATGAAGTTTAAACCTTACGTAACCGCAGGATTTTTCCTTGCAGGTGTTATCTATCCCATCTTTGAAGCCCTTATCTGGGGAGAGAGGTGGTCTCCTCAGTTTCAGAGCTGGGTGAAGCACACTTTTGGTGCACCGATTCACGACTTTGCAGGCTCTATGGTTGTTCATGGGTTAGGAGGGTGGATAGCCCTTCCTGCTATTCTCCTGCTGGGCCCCCGTATGGGACGCTACGTCAGGGGTAGATCAAGACCTATTCCAATCAGCAACATTCCTTACCTTGCCCTTGGAAGCTGGATTCTCATAATTGGATGGTTCGGTTTTAACGTTATGAGTTCTCAGAAAATAGAGGACATTTCCGGTCTTGTTGCTGTCAACTCTCTTCTTGCAACAGCTGGAGGGCTTATAGGAGGGCTTGTCTTCGGGAAAAACGACCCCGGATTTATCCACAACGGAGCTCTGGCCGGTCTTGTTGCCATCTGTGCAGGCTCGGATATTGTGAATCCTCTGGGGGCTTTTGTTATTGGCCTTGTAGCTGCATTTCTTTTCGTTAAGGCGTTTATCTACGAACAGGAAGTTTTGAAGATAGATGACGTTCTTGGAGTTGTTCCTCTCCATGGCCTTAACGGTCTCTGGGGAGGCATTGCTGCCGGTATATTCGGTAAAAAGCTCCTGTGGGGGCTTGGCGGTGTTTCTCTCATGGCTCAGCTTTTTGGGGCATTTCTAACCCTCGTTTACGCCGTTGTTGCCGGTTTGATTCTTTACGGAGTTTTAAAGGTTACTGTAGGACTCAGACTTTCTGAAGAGGAGGAGTTTGACGGAGCAGATCTTTCAATTCATCACATTACCGCCTACCCAGAGGACAGGGTAAAGATTTAAGGCTTCCCCTTCACTTCTGCCCCCTTTGTTTGCCCCCTGTTTTCAGGGGGCTTCTCTTTTTTAAGAAGAACAGTTATTATTTATTAAGTCAAAACCTAAGAGGAGGAAAAATTTTGGAGAAACTGGAAACAGGAAAAAGGAAAAAGAGAAATACGAGACAGAAAGCAGTAGTCTATCAGGTGGTTCTCGATTCCCACGATCATCCTACTGCTGAGAAGATATATGAAAGGGCAAAAAAAGAACTCCCTAACATAAGCCTTGGAACGGTTTATAGAGTCCTTAAAGACCTTGCCCAGGAAGGTAGAATAAAGGAAATAATAGTTAACAAACAGTCTCACTTTGAAGGTAGAACTGATTTTCATCATCACTTTATCTGTAAGTCCTGTGGAAGAATAGAAGATGTTGAAACTCCTCTGTGTCGTTACACCTGTAGAAAAGTTGAGCAGAAGGGTTATGTGGTCGAAGATATTGAGTATAAGTTCTACGGTCTCTGTTCAAAGTGTGCACACAAAAAAGGCATTTTAAAAGAGTAATTGAACAAAATTTGTGCAGATGTTTTCTCCTAGTTATGCTGTCTAAATAGATTCTGCATTTGGCATGGTCTTTGTTAGGAATGATAAAATAGCTTACCAGTAAAGTCTGGTGGAGGAAAGAATGAAAAAGATAGAAGCCATTATTAAACCTTTTAAACTTGAGGAAGTTAAAGATGCTCTTACAGAGGTTGGAGTTCATGGACTTACTGTTTCTGAGGTAAAGGGTTTTGGAAGGCAAAAAGGACATACGGAGCTCTACCGCGGTGCTGAATACGTTGTTGATTTCATTCCGAAAGTGAAAATAGAGGTTGTTGTTCCCGATTCCCTTGCTGAGAAAGTTGTTGAAACAATAGTTAACGCTGCGAGGACAGGTAGAATTGGTGACGGAAAAGTCTTTGTCATTCCCGTTGAGGACGCTGTAAGAATCAGGACGGGAGAGAGGGGAGATAACGCAATTTAAACATAAACGGAAGGAGGGTTTCATGAGGCCGCAAAACGCAAAAGAAGTTGTAGAGATGATTCAAAGGGAAGGTGTAAAGTTCGTTGATCTCAGGTTTACAGACATGTTTGGAACCTGGCATCACATTACCTTCCCTGCTCACGAAATTTCAGAGGAGAGCTTCGAGCAGGGACTTTTCTTCGACGGTTCCTCAATCAGGCAGTGGCAGCCAATCAACGCCAGTGATATGATGTTTAAGCTTGATCCAACAACTGCAACAATAGATCCCCTTTCAGAAGTTCCCACCCTTGTTGTTATTGCAGATATCGTTGATCCGGTTACAAAAGAGCCATACCACAAGGATCCCAGAAATATTGCTAAAAAAGCTGTTGAATACCTCAGGTCAACCGGAATTGCAGATACATTCTACTGCGGACCTGAGCCTGAGTTCTTCATCTTCGATGATGTGAAGTTTGATGCAGGAATGAACTACGCCTTTTATGAAGTTGATTCTGCTGAGGGATGGTGGAGAACTGGAGCTGATGAGAATCCTAACCTTGGACACAAGGTTAGACCAAAGGGTGGCTACTTCCCGGTTCCTCCAAACGACCAGCTTGATCACATTAGAAAAGTTATGGCTATGAAGATGGAAGAAGCTGGTCTTGTGGTTGAAGCTCTTCACCATGAGGTGGCTACAGGTGGGCAGTGTGAGATTGACTTCAGGTTTGGAACGATAGTTGAAGCTGCCGACAATATACAGTGGGCAAAGTATATCATTAAGAATGTTGCCAGAATGTTTGGAAAGACTGCTACATTTATGCCCAAGCCCCTCTTTGGAGACAACGGTTCCGGTATGCACACCCACGTTTCACTCTGGAAGAATGGAGAAAACCTCTTTGCAGGAGACAGCTACGGAGGACTTTCTGAGCTTGCCCTCTATTTCATTGGAGGAATCATTAAGCACGCTAAGGCTATCTGTGCATTTACAAACGCTACTGTTAACTCATACAAGAGGCTCGTTCCTGGATATGAGGCTCCTGTTAACCTCTGCTACTCTGCAAGGAACAGGTCTGCTGCAATAAGGGTTCCTGTTGTTACATCTGCTAAGGCCAAGAGGATTGAGGTCAGGTTCCCCGACTCTTCGGGAGCTCCCTACCTCACATTTGCCGCTCTCCTCATGGCTGGCCTTGACGGAATTGAGAACAAGATCCATCCGGGAGAGCCTGTTGATAAGAACCTCTACGATCTTCCACCTGAGGAGCTCAAAGACATTCCAACAGTTCCCGGTTCCCTCGAAGAGGCCATCAACGCCCTTGAGAAGGACTACGAGTTCCTCACAAAGGGCGGCGTAATGACAGAGGAGTTCCTGGCTGATTACATTGAGTATAAGAGAAAAGAGGAGATCGACCCTGTAAGGCTCAGACCTACTCCTATGGAGTTCCTCCTCTACTTTGACGTTTAATGAACTGAAACCGATCTTTTCCTTTAAACCCCCGCTCTCTGCGGGGGTTTTCCATTTTCAGGGAGGTTGTTATGAGCCTGTTTGACGAGGCTGCAAAGACCTGGGACACGAAACCCCACAGAGTTGAAACTGCTAAAAAGGTTGGAGAGGTGATTCTCTCATCGGTTCCTCTTTCTAAAGAGTGGAAGGTTCTGGATTTTGGGGCAGGAACGGGACTTCTTACCTTCTTTCTATCTCCCCACGTTTCCCGTATTTACGCCCTCGACAACTCTAAGGGGATGATTGAGGTTTTGAAGGAAAAGATTGAGAAATTGAATGCTGAGAACGTTGAACCGGTTCTCTCTTCTTACGGAGAGGTGCAGTTTAAAGAGCCTTTAGACCTTGTTGTTTCAAGTATGTCTGTCCATCACGTTGAAGATGTTGAGGAGCTTTTTGGCTGGTTTTCATCTATTCTTAGGTCTGGAGGCTACGTTGCCGTTGCGGACCTTTTGAAAGAGGATGGGACATTTCATAAGGATAACACCAGGGTTTTCCACTTCGGTTTTGAAAGGGAGGAGTTTGAAAAGTATATGGTCTCTGCCGGAATAGAGCCGGTATCTTTTAAAGTAGTTCACTCGATAGAGAGAAACGGCAGGGAGTATCCTATCTTTCTGTCGGTGGGAAGGAAGATTTAAAACTCCCTTGCTATAAGGTCTGAAAGGGTTTCTCTCTGCCTTATTACTCTGAAGTTTTCCCCTTCAACCAGCACTTCGGCGGGCCTTGGCCTTGAGTTATAGTTTGAGGCCATTGTAAAGCCATAGGCTCCAGCGCTGAGAACTGCTATGTAGTCTCCCTCTCTGAGGATGGGGAGCTCCCTCTCCTTTGCAATAACGTCTCCCGTTTCACAGATGGGGCCAACAACGTCTGCAACAACTGTTTCCGATTCTCTTTCAGTAAGGGAGACAATGTGGTGATAGGCTCCGTAGAGTGCCGGCCTTGCTATGTCGTTCATTCCGGCGTCTACCACGTAGAAAACCTTGTTTTCCCGCTTCTTAACGTAGAGGACTTTCGTTATCAGAACTCCTGCGTTTCCGCTTATCCTCCTTCCGGGCTCTAAAATGAGATGACAGCCAAGCTTTTTAACAACAGGGGTAATCTCCTCCGACAGCTTTTCAGCGGGAACTACTTCCTCTTCCGGCTTGTAGTTGATTCCAAGGCCTCCGCCGACGTCAAAGAACTCTATTTCAGCTCCGATTGAGCGAAGCTCTTTAACAAAATCGGCAACCTTCTTTGCGGCTTCTCCAAAGACGGCTGTATCTGTTATCTGTGAACCTATGTGAAAGTGAATTCCAACAGGTTCCAGCCATCTGCTCTCCTTTGCGTATCTGTAGAGCTCAAAGGCCTTCTCAAAGGTTATTCCAAACTTTGCCTCTTTGAGCCCCGTTGAGATGTAGGGGTGAGTTTTGGGGTTGACGTCGGGGTTTACCCTTATGGCAAAGGGAGCTCTCCTTCTCAGTTTTTCTGCAACCCTTTCAAGGGTGCGGAGCTCCCCCTCAGACTCAACGTTAACCATCAAAATGCCCTTTTCAAGGGCAAAGAGGAGCTCATCTTCCCTCTTTCCCACTCCTGCAAAGACGATCTTTTTCGGGTCTATCCCTGCCGTCAGCGCTCTGAAGATTTCTCCCACAGATACGGTGTCGGCTCCTGCTCCGAGCTCTTTTAAGACCTTCAGAACGTGAACGTTTGAGTTTGACTTTACGGCAAAACAGGTTGTGTGGGGAATATCTGAGAAAGCTGAGTCAAACTCGTTAAACCAGTATTCTAAAGCCCCCCTGCTGTAAACGTAAACGGGGGTTCCGGTGTTTTCTGCGATTTTCCTCAAAGGGACGTTTTCAAAGTAGAGCTCCCCATTTCTGTATCCAAGCTCAGGGTATATCTTTCTCATTTGACGACGCTCCTTTTTTCTTTTGCTCTCTGGAAGAACTCCTTTAGCCCTTCTCTGTCTTCCTTCTCTATCAGCCTTTCAACCTTTTCAAGGGCGGCCTTAAAAGTCTTTAGAGACTTCAGCAGGTTCTCCCTGTTGGCTATGCAGATATCTCTCCACATTATCGGGTCGCTCATTGCTATTCTGGTGAAGTCTTTAAAGCCTCCTCCTGTGTAGTCAAACAGGTTTGTCTTAACCTCTTCAGACAGCTGGTCTATTGCCGCAACTATTGAGTAGGCAACAACATGGGGAAGGTGGCTTACGGCGGCGAAGACCCTGTCGTGGTAGTAAGGATCCATCTCAACTATTTCAGAACCGAGGTTTTTCCAGAGTCTTTTAACCTTTTCAAGTGCTTCCCTGTCTGTTCTTTCCGTTGGGGTAACGATGAACTTTGCGTTTACGAAGAGGTTTTCTACGGCGTTTTCAACACCGGACTTCTCCGTTCCTGCTATAGGATGTCCTCCAACAAAGGGCGCCGTTTTTTCCAGTAACTCTTCACACTTTTTAACCAGCTCTCCCTTAACGCTTCCAAGGTCTGTTACTACAACCCCCTTTTTCAGGAAAGGTTTTATCTGCTCTATAACCGTTTCGTAAACCCCTACCGGAGTTGCTATTACCACGAGGTCTGCCGAGGAGACTATTGAATGTTTTATGCTTCCCCTGTCTATAACTTCAAGCTCAAGTCCCTTTTCGATGGCTTCCGGGTTTATGTCAACAGCTGTAATTCTTCCTGGAAAACCCTTTAACTTCAGGTTAAGGGCAAATGAGCCTCCTATAAGTCCAAGTCCGATTACACAGATCTCCTGAAAGTCCCACTCCAAGGGAGCTCTCCTTAAAGGTTTTTAACTGCTGCCAGAATTTTACAGGAGTTTTCAAGGGCAGAGATGAACATCAGGGCTTCTTCCGGGGTTCTTCCGGCTGCAAAGGGGCCGTGGCTATAAACTACAGCTACAGGGTGTTCTTTTAGAATTTTTGAGAGCTTTTCGGCAACCTCCGGTGATGAGACCACTTTTTCGGCCTTCACAACAGGAACCTCTCCTAAAAGGAGCCTTCCCTCAGAGTCCAGGGGGATTATTTTCTCCATCTTCAGTGAGCAGGCAACGGTAAAGGGGGAGTGTGTGTGAAGAATGGCTTTTGTATTTTCATTTGCCCTGTAAATAGCTCTATGAACAACCAACTCCATAGAGGCAAACCTGTCAAGCTCCGGGTTTTCGCTCAAGGTTGTTAAAACGAAGTCTTCTTCTTTTAAGTAGCCAAGCATCTTTCCGGAACGCTTTATGAGGATGTATTCCCCAATTCTCATGCTGATGTTTCCGCCGTGGGTATCTGTAAGCCCTGCTTCAAAGGCGATCTTCCCTATTTTAATCAGGATTTCTCTCTCTTTCTGGAAAGGAACCATACCTCCTCCATAACAAAAAGGCCGCCGTTAACGGCGGCCTATGGAGTTTGTATCAATCGAGTTAAGAAGTTACTTCTTCCTTTTTCTGAGTCTTTCCATAGCTATCTGGATACTCGCTCTTAACCTATCTATGGCAATTGAAAGCTTTGTGATCTCGTCTTTAACTTCTTCCTCCTTAAGTCCCCTGACTCCAAGGTCTATGTCGAGTTTTCCTACGCTTATATCATGAGCTGCCTTGGTGAGTTTTTCAATAGGTCTGATAATCTCATTTTTGGCGAAATACCAGAATATTACGAATGCAAGAAGCAGAGCAAGAACGTTCCAGACGTCAATCATTTTTACAGCAGTTCCCAGAAGGCTCGGAGGAATTATGGTAACACTGATGATTCCACGGAGTTCCCCAACCTTATAGCCGGAAGCCCTCTTAAATGCCTCTTCTCCATACTTTGCTATGATGGCCTTTTTGAATACCGGATCAACCTGATCAGGAGTTCCATGGCATTTAAGACAGGATTTCTCTACCTTTAGAGCCTTTGCAAACCGGAATTTATCACCGTCCCATCCCCAGTATTCACCTGTTGGGTTTCCTTTTTTAAATTCCTCTTTTATTCTCTTTATTGCTTTTGCTTCCCATTTGTCTGGCTTATCGGCAGGGGTTAAATACCTGTCAGAAGCTGCTCTGAAGCTCCAGCCGTATTCAATGTTGGTAAGTCCTGAGAGCTCTCTGGTTGCCAGAGCTGGGTTGTGGGCGTAGAAAATGACTTTACCTACCTGTTGAAGTTCTTCTTCTGTTCGATAACTTTTGAGAACTCCGTTGTCTGCTTCAAGAGCTACGAGGTATCCGGTATCCGGGTTGTATTTATCCTTTGTCCATACGGTTCCGAAACCGGCTATCCACTTCCTGAACATAATTACTTGTTGAGCGATGTTTCTACCCTGGTTTACCAGCTGTTGCTGGTAGGTCTTATCAAGCAGGTGGAGGAATGAAAAGGTTGCCAGTATAACCACTATACCGAATACAATGAGAACCTTTTGAGAAATACTCAGGTTCTTAAGATTCATTTGCCCCTCCTTTTAAGATGAGTGCGATTTGCTCTTTAAGTCTGTCTTTACAGCTTTCTCCCTCTATGAGACATGAATCAGGAATCTTTTCTACCAGGTTTTCAACAAAAGTGTCTATCATGTTTACAGGTAGATTTGATATTTCCATATCTTCAAACGTTTCTTCAATCAAAAACTCTCCCATTGGTCCCATAGCTTCAACAAGGACTTCTCTGACCTTCTCAAGGAGGTCAGGATTTACAAACGCCATTTTGGTTTTCTCTGTGACTGGTGCTTTTTCTTCTTCGATTTCTGCAGGTTTTACCTCTTTTAAGAGACCTTTTTCCGTTAAATCTTTTATTTTCTCAAGTCCTGTCTTAAACGAGTTAGCACCAGTGAAAATTGATTTTATGAGGTTTTCTCCCTTTGAAAGTAAAGAAATAAGTTTCCAGTCTTCTCTATCGAGGGTAACGGGTTCACTTATGCTGTCAGATAGTGAAAAGAATGGGTTTCGTTTGTAGAGTTCCTTAAGCTCTTCGGTCAATTCATCCTGTTCTTTTGTAAAGTCCATCATAACGGTTACTGTGTCCACGGAGTCGAGGGGCTTATCTTTTATCTCTTTTTCAAGGAATGAGAACCTTCCTTTTTCCCACATAGCTACGTAGTGGAGAATAAATTTGAGGGCTTCTGACAGGGAGACCTCTCCATTTTTTACTCTCTCTTTGAGCTTGTTAAGGAATGGAACGTTTGTTTTGAAGTTTACAACTCTACCTTCTTTTAATTGAATAGTTATACTTTCGCCGTCCCTGTTAAGTAAAACCTCCCCTGTTTTTTTTCCTATACTGACAATTTGAAGAAGGTCGAGAATTTCAGAGTAAGATGTAAAATCTCCCCGCAGTTCCATGGTATCTCCCGATAGTGCTTCAGTGTTAGAATAATCCTATCACATAGTTTCTTTAGGGAGAAGAGGCGATGGCGGTGTCCTATAACGAGGATGTGAGAATTGGGAGTTCTACCTTTCACGTGCAAACAGAGTATTACAAAAAAAGCGGCAAGATTGTTTCAAATATTTTTAAGGATGGAACGTCTATTAAGCGCCTTGAAAGGGAAGTAGAAGAGGGTTTAGATATCGATTCTGCAGTTGGTGAATTTCACAGGTATGTTGTTGATAAGCTACGGAAGGGGGTTAAGAGTAGAGCACCTGAAACCTCAGGAGGGTTTGTAATACCTGAGGATTTGGAAAGGGAAGTGATTGAAATCATAAATCCTTATTTTGGTGTTGCTTCTTATCTTGTTGTTGATGAAGCCCGTTCTGCCTCCAAGAATAAGGAGGAGTTTGTAGAGAATCTTCTGGAAGGTTTGCCGGAGGATGTGAAACCAGCCCTTTTTGAGAGATTGACTGCACTTTTCTCAGACGGGGCATCTACTTCTTCAGGCATTCCACAGGAAGGTGATAGTTCAACTCCAGAGAAATTTGATCAGAGTAAAAAGGAAAAGCTGTTAAAGGTTCTCTCTGACTATTTCGGGATAATGGCTCTTCCTATTCTGGAAGAGGCTCTTGAGGAGTGGGATGGTAAGGATTACCACAATCTTGTTAGTTTGATTGTGGATCATGTTGATGATGAGAGTGAAAGGGAGGAACTTTATAACAGACTTATGTTTCTATAAACTCAGGCTGAAAAACCCTGTTTATTTTCCGGGAAAAAACCTTAAGTGACTCTATTTCTTTTTTTCCAAGGTGGAAGTTCAAGCAGCTCAGATAGCTGGTGCAGAGTTTTTCGGGAAGACCCAGTTTTGGTGCGTATTTGTTGCATATTTCCTCATAATGTTTCTCCCCATAGTTCCGCGATTCAATGAGTTTTGAGTAGAAAGAGATAACTTCTTCCTTTTTCCTTTCGTAGCTGTCCCTCCTTGCAGCCCAGAGGGCAAAGACAAAGGGCAGCCCTGTAAGGTTAAACCACTCCTCTGCCAGGTCGTAGACGAAGGGGAACTTTTTCATCTTCATCAGTTTCAGGGCGTCGTCCCCTATTGCCAAGACGGCTCTTGGGTTTCTGGGCAGGGTGTTCTCCTTCATTGAGTAGTAGTAAAAGTTGGGCTCAACGCCGTAAACTTCACGGAGGAGGTATTTGAGGAGCTCTTTTGAGGTCATGGAGCTCCGGGTTATCCATACATCCTTTCTGTGGAGCTGGTGGATGGGAACTGTTGAAAGGAAGAGAACGCTTACAACCCTTTTCTCTGCCGATATTGAAAGGTCTGGCAGCAGCAGGTATTTCTCGCTGTTCTGGATGTATTCGTATGAAGAGATTACCGATACGTCTAAAAACCCTTCGTTGAGGAGCCTGTTGAGTTCAGAAGGAACGTCTTCCACGAACTCAACGCCGCTGCTGTCAACAACTCCCTCTATAAAACCGTAGTAAACGGGGACGGTGTTAAGGTATTCAATCTTCCCTACCTTCAGCATTCTTTAACCTCTCCAGTGTCCTGCAAACCGAGCAGATTGGAGCTGTTGTCGGCATTCCACACACTTCACACTCGTTTAGCTCAAGCTGCTCTTTCAGTTCCCTCTCAAATATCGGCCGCGCCTTCTTTAGAAACTCCTTGTAGAACCGGTGTTTTGTTCCGGGCATCTCGTGTTCTAAAAGGGCTAAAGCCTGTTTGTAGATCTTTGAAGTGGCTTCTTTTGCGTTGGGGCATCCCGTTTCCATAAACTCTATCCTGTTCACTATTGCATAGCTTACCGTTTCCTTCTCCGTTAGAAAGCAAAAAGGTTTCACCTTCCTTGCAAAACCTCCCCCTTCGGGAAGAACCGGAAACTGCCTTCCAAGGTATCCGATCTCCCAGCGGACGGTATTTGAGAGAAGAAGGGCTGACTCGTCGTCTAAGTTGTGCCCCGTTGCAACTACTCTAAAGCCGTGCTCCTTTGCTATCCTGTTCATCAGATATCGTTTAAAGGTTCCGCAGACTGAACAGACGTCTCTTCTACCGCTTCCTATAGCTATCTCTTCTATGGTGTAGCCAAATTCCTCCTTCAGGTTGAAGACGATGAGAGGTCTTCCGATCCTCTCTGAGAACTTTCTGCATATTTCAAGGGATTTTTCAGAGTATTTCCATCCCTCTATTCCGAGGCTTATGTGGATGCCGTAGGTTTCGTATCCAAGTTTATGAAGGGCAAACCAGAGGGAGAGGCTATCTTTGCCCCCTGAAACGGCGACGGCCACTTTCTCTTTCTTTGAGAACATTTTGAACTGCTTTACCGTTTTCTGAACCTGCTTTTCAAACCACTCAATGAAGTGCTCTTTACAGAGGGCAAGGCGGTGGTGCCTCAGATAGATGACAGCTTTCGTTCGCCTTCCTTTAGATTTACATATCTTGCAGAGCATCTGCTGCCTCTAATATTTCCTCTACTGTTACCGTTGCTGTTCCTAACTTTCCTACCACAATTCCTGCTGCAAGGTTTGCTATCTCTCCTGCTTCAAAAGGGGTTGCTCCGGCGGCAATGGAGAGGGCGAATGCGCTTATCACTGTGTCTCCCGCTCCTGTGACGTCAAATACCTGTTTTGCCCTTGTTGGAATGTGTTTTGTTTCATCTTTTGTGATTATAGAGAGTCCTTTTTCGCTTCTCGTTATAACTGAGTAGTCTAACTTATATCTCTCTATCAGGAGCTTTCCAGCCTTTTCTGTCTCCTCCTCTGTTGCTGGAACCACTCCAACAGCCTGGGAAGTTTCCTTGATGTTTGGAGTCATTGCCGTAACGTCTGTGTAGATGGGGAAGTTTTTCTCTTTGGGATCAAGGAAAATGGGGACTTCTTCCTTTATTTTTCCCGTGAGCGTAAAGAGAGCCCTGGTTATAACTCCTTTGCCGTAGTCTGAGATGATAACGGCGTCAAACTCCCGGTAGTGGCTACTGAGGAAAGAGAGGACTTTTCTCTCTATCTCCTCCGGCAGGTAGTCTCTGCTCTCCCAGTCAACTCTCAAGAGCTGCTGGGAGCCTGCAATTATCCGGGTTTTCCTCGTTGTTGGCCGTGAGGTGTCGGTTATGAGGGTATCTGTTTCAACGCCTGTGTTTTGGAGGAGCTCCCTCAGCCTTTCCCCTGCCTCGTCATCTCCTACAATTCCCAGAGGGATAGCATGGCCGCCCAGAGCTACAACGTTCGCGACTACGTTTGCAGCTCCTCCAGGTTTCAGGGTAACTCCCCTTGCCTCAACAACAGGAACAGGCGCTTCGGGAGATATCCTCTCAACGGTTCCCTTTATGTATTCGTCTACCATGAAGTCACCGATTACGAGAATTCTTTTTCCCTTAAACCGCTGGAGTATCTCTCTTCTAAACAAGGTTTTCCCCCTTCATGCTTACAAAACTTTCTCTTCCAAGGATTATATGGTCTAAAACTTCTATTCCAATTAGCTTTCCCGCTTTTGAGAGCTCCTCTGTAATTCTGATGTCTTCTCTGCTGGGGGTTGGATCTCCAGATGGATGGTTGTGGAAGAGTATAACGGCTTCTGCCAGATCCCGAACGGCAGGGTTGAAAACCTCTTTTGGGCTTACCGCTGCCCTTCCCGTTCCCCCAATGGAAACAACGTGAACGTTTATCAGAAGGCCCTTCCTGTTGAGTGTTATGACCCCAAAGTGTTCGGTCTCCTTGTAGCTGTAAGGCTTTAAAACATCATAGGCTTCTTCAGGAGACGTAATCTTTCTGCTCCTGCTGACCTTCACCCTCTTTGAGAGCTCAAAGGCCGCCTTGAGGGTTATAGCCTTTGCCTTTCCAAGTCCTTTGAAAGAGCTCAGCTCCTCAATAGAGGCCTTTGAGAGGTTGTCCAATCCTCCAAAGTGGTTAAGGAGCTCCCTTGCCAGGTCAACGGCGTTCTTTCCGCTTGTTCCCGTTCTAAGAAGAATTGCAAGGAGCTCGGAGTCTGTCAGGTTTTCAGCTCCGAGCTCCAGCAGTTTCTCCCTTGGCCTGTCGGACGGGGGGAGCTCTTTCATCCTGTATCTCAAGATTCCAGCTCCCTTAAAACCCTTGCACACCTTTCGCAGACGTCGGGGTATTCCTTATCCTTTCCTACCGTTTCGCTGTAGATCCAGCACCTCTGACACTTTTCCCCTTTAGCCCTTTCAGCAAGGGCTTTTACTCCTTTAACCTCCTCAACCTCAATTGCCGTTTCCGGTGCCTCTTCAAGAGGGAGAACTTCGGCCTGAGATGTGATGAAAATGTAGGGGAGCTCTTTTTCGTACTGTTTCAGGAGCTCGTAATCCTCTCCTTCTGCGTAGACCTTAACGGCAGCTTCCAGTGAGTGGCTGATGAACCCTTCTTTTCTTGCAGTTTCAAGGGCTTTGTTGACAACTCCCTTTATCTCGATGAGTCTATCCCACCTCCTGAGAATTTCCCTGTCAAGCTCCTCACACAGAGGCGGAAACTCTTCCATAAAGACCGAGTTTTTCTCCGCTCCCGGTATGTGGCTGTATGCCTCTTCAGCTGTAAAGGAGAGAATTGGAGCAATAAGGGTTGTAAGGCCGTAAAGAATTCTGTATATGGCCGTCTGGGCACTTCTCCTCTTTTTGGATTCCGGATGTTCACAGTAGAGGGTATCTTTGCTGATGTCTAAGTAGATTGAACTGAGCTCAACGGAGCAGTATTCGTAAACCCTCCTGAATACCCTGTTGAACCTGAAGCTGTTGTAGTCGTTAATAACCCCGTTTGCAAACTGCTGAAACCTGTTTACTGCCCACCTGTCGATCTCTGAAAGCTCCTCGTAGGGCAGCGCTTTTTCGGGGGTGAAGTCTGAAAGGTTCCCAAGCATAAACCTGATTGTGTTCCTTATCTTCTTGTAGGTTTCGCTGATCTTTTTCAAGATGTTGTCTGAAATCCTTACGTCCTCTGTAAAGTTTTCACTTGCAACCCACAGCCTTAAAATGTCTGCGCCGTATCTCTTGACAACGTCTAACGGGGAGATAACGTTCCCCAGCGATTTACTCATCTTGTAGCCTTTTTCATCAAGGGTGAAGCCGTGGGTGAGGACTGAGCGGTAAGGAGCTCTTCCCCTCGTTCCGCACGACTCTAAAAGGCTTGCCTGGAACCAGCCTCTATGCTGGTCGGAACCTTCCAGGTAGAGGTCGGCAGGCCAAGAGAGCTCCGGCCTCTTCTCAAGAACGGCGGCGTGGGAAGAACCAGAGTCAAACCAGACGTCCAGAATATCCATCTCCTTCTCAAACTCTTTCCCGCCGCACTTAGGGCAGGTAAAGCCCTCAGGCAGCAGCTCTTCTGCACTTTTCTCATACCAGGCGTCTGCAGACTCCTTCTCAAAAATGCTGGCAACTCTCTCTGCAATTTCTCTTGAGTAGATGACCTCCCCGCAGTTTCTACAGTAGAAAGCAACAATTGGAACGCCCCATATCCTCTGCCTTGAGATGCACCAGTCGGGGCGCTGCTCAACCATGTTCCTTATCCTCGTCCTTCCCCACTCAGGAATCCAGTTGACCCTGTCTATTTCAGAGAGGGCAACCTGCCTCAGCGTTGGCTCTCCCCTGTCCATTGCTATAAACCACTGGGGAGTTGCTCTGAAGATTACTTTTCCTTTACACCTCCAGCAGTGGGGGTAGGAGTGGGTTATCTTGCCGGCGTAGAGCAGGTTCCCAGGTTCCTTCAGCCTTTCCAGAATTTCCTTATTTGCGTCCCATATCTTCATTCCCCTTATCCACTTAGGGGCTTCGTCTGTGAACCTTCCGTAGTCGTCAACTGGGACAATTACCGGCAGACCGTATTTAAGGCCAACCTGGTAGTCCTCCTCACCATGGCCGGGGGCGATGTGAACAAGTCCTGTTCCCGTATCTGAAGCTACGTAATCTGCAAGAACAACCTTTCCTTCTCTCTCAATGAATGGATGGATATACGTTATTCCCTCAAGCTCGCTTCCCTGAACCTCCTTTACCACTTCTCCTTCAATGCCTGTCTTCTCTTTAAAGTCCTCGATTATAGAAGCTGCAACGACGTAGTATTTATCTCCAGCCTTTAAGATTCCGTAAGTTAGCTCAGGGTTTGCAGCAACAGCAACGTTTGCAGGAAGCGTCCAGGGGGTTGTTGTCCAGATTACCACGTAAGAGTTCTCAGGAAGAATGCCTTTTCCGTCTTTAACCTTAAACGCAACGTAGATAGACGGAGAGGTTTCGTCTCCATACTCAATTTCAGCCTCGGCAAGGGCAGTAACGCAGCTGGGACACCAGTAGACGGGCTTCTTTGCCCTGTAGACCAGCCCTTTTTCGTAGAACTTCCCCAGTTCCCGGACGATGTCGGCCTGATACTGAGGATCCATTGTTATGTAAGGGTTTTCCCAGTCCCCGATAACTCCCAACCTGATAAACTCTTCCTTCTGCGTTTTTACCCACTTTTCTGCGTAGTTCCTGCAGAGTTTCCTGACCTCTAACGGGTCAACCTCGTCTTTTCTCTTTTTAATCTCCTTGAAAACCGCCCTCTCAATTGGTAGGCCGTGGCAGTCCCAGCCGGGAACGAAGGGAGTCTGGTAGCCCTGCATGGCCTTCGACTTTATAACAATGTCCTTGAGAATCTTGTTCAGGGCGTGGCCGATGTGGATGTGGCCGTTTGCGTAGGGAGGTCCGTCGTGGAGGATAAACTGATCGTCACACCTGTGTTCTTCCATCAGTTTCCTGTATAGTTCAATCTTCTGCCATTTCTCCAGTAGTTCCGGTTCTCTTTTAGGCAGGTTTCCCCTCATGGGGAACTGGGTTTTGGGCAGGTTGAGCGTCTCCTTATAGTCTTTACCGCTCATAGGGTTCCTCCTGGAAAAAGTGGCTCTATTTTATCAGAGTTGAAATATAATTCAGCCCAGAAGATTCTGAAAGAAAAGGCGGTAGAGATGAAGGAGCTGGTGAAAGAGAGGGTAGCAGAAGCTGTAAGAAACGTTTACGGAAATGATGCGGTAGCGGTTCTTGAAAGAGCCTCCTTTGAAAAGCCCAAAAGGAAAGAGTTCGGCGACCTTGCAACAAACGTTGCCTTTCTCCTTGCAAAAGAAGTAAAGCAGTCTCCGAGGGCAGTGGCAGAGGAGATAGTCAGGGTTCTGAAGGGGAGTGGAGATTTTGAGAGCGTTGAGGTTGCTGGAGGAGGTTTTATAAACTTCAAGCTCTCTCAGTCTCTCTATTCAGAGATACTCAGGTCTGTGGTTGAGACAGAGTTTTACGTTTCCGATGCAGGTAAAGGGGAGAGAGTTCTCCTTGAATACGTTTCTGCAAACCCGACAGGCCCATTACACGTTGGTCACGGAAGGGGAGCTGTTGTAGGAGATGTCCTTTACAGAATTATGAAGCTGACAGGTTATAAGCCGGAGAGGGAGTTTTACATCAACGATGCCGGCAGGCAGATTAAACTCCTTGGGCTTTCTATCTATTTAAGAGCTAAAGAGCTGAAGGGAGAGGAGATAACGCTTCCCGAGGATGCCTACTCTGGAGAGATTGAGATATGGAATAAAAACTACATCAGAGAGCTTGCCGAAAAGCTCCTTGAATTGAAACCTAACCTTTTAGAGCTTCCAGAAGACGAGGCCGTTGAGATAGCGGCGGAGTTTGGGAAAGAGGAGCTCCTCAAACAGATTCAGGAGGATTTGAGGGAGCTCCGTGTTGAGTTTGACCACTGGTTCAGCGAGAGGGAGCTCTACGAAAAAGGAGAGGTTGAGAAAGTCCTGAGGATCTTAGAGGAGAAGGGGTACCTCTACGAGAAGGACGGAGCTCTCTGGCTGAAGACCACCCTCTTTGGAGACGATAAAGACAGGGTAGTCCGCCGCTCAAACGGTGAGTATACCTACTTCGCCTCAGACATAGCCTACCACTACAACAAAATAGAGAGAGGCTACGACAGAGGGATAGACATCTGGGGAGCAGACCACCACGGCTACATTCAGAGAGTAAAAGCTGCTATTGCTGCCGTCGGTAAAGACCCTGACTGGCTTGAGATTATTCTGATTCAGTTAGTTAAGCTCTTCAGGAATGGCGAAGAGATAAAGATGTCAAAGAGAAAGGGGAACTTTATTCCTCTTAAGTGGCTAATGGACGAAGTTGGAGTTGACGCCGTTCGCTTCTTCTTTCTCCTGAAGCGTCACGATACCCCTTTAGACTTTGACTTAGACCTTGCAATCTCTACAAAGAGCGAGAACCCCGTTTACTACGTTCAGTATGCCCACGCAAGGCTCTGCAGCGTTTTAGATAAGGCTGAAGAAAGAGGCTTCAGGCCATCTGCCAACCATTTAAATATGTTAAACACAGAGGAGGAAAGGGAGCTTATACTCAGGTGCTACAGCCTCAGGTATGAGCTTCAACAGGCTGCCCTGAAGAGAGAACCCCACAGGCTTACCTACTATCTGATGGAACTGGCGTCTGCCCTTCACCGCTTCTACAACAAACACAGAGTGGTTGATGAGGGGAACAAGGAGCTCTCCTCTGCCCGTCTCTACCTTGTTGAGGGAGTGAGGAAAACCCTTGAGGTTGGTCTTGGTATATTAAACGTTAAAGCACCGAGGAGGATGTAATGGAAGGAGAGAGGAGGGTTCAGATTATCGTTGCTGTTATTGCTGCGTTTCTCCTTGCCTTTGCCTACGGAGTGGGCTACTACGTGGGGAAGGGGGCAGGAATAGAGGAGGAGAAGCAGATCTGTGAGGTTCAGAAGAGACAGCTCATAAAGACTCTTTCCCGGATAACACCTGTTTCAAGGCCAGAGCCTGTTGAGGAGAAGGTTGTAGAAAATTCTCAGGAAGAAAACGAGAATTTAGAAACGAACTCTTCAGAACAGGTGCAGAGCGAAAATCAACAGAAAGAGCCGAGGAATGCAACAGAAATAAAAGCCGAAATTTCTCAGGAAGTAGCTACAGAGAAGAATGTAGAAAATAACACAGAGAGCGAGAGTAGCCCTGTAAAATTTGAGGAGCAGAAAAATAAATCTGTAAGTCAGGAGATACTGCAGAAAAAGGAACCTCAGGAGAAGCAGGCTGAGGTCGAGGAGAAGAAGTTTTACCTCCAGGTTGGAGTCTTTAGAGAGAAAACTAATGCTTTAAAACTTGCTCAGGAACTTTCACGGAAGGGTTTTCCTGCAAAGACAATTTTTGAAAAAAAGTATACGAGGGTAATTGTCGGCTATTTTGATTCAGCACGTCAGGCGAGGATTGTTCAGAAGGAGCTCCGCTCTGCCGGTTTTGACTCCGTCATAAAGTGGAGGAAAAATTGATCGATACCCATGCTCACCTCCACTTCCCGCAGTTTGACGAAGATAGAGAAGAAGTAGTAAAGGAGTGTGAGGAGAAGTTAGACGCCGTTATTACTGTAGGCTGCGACCTTGAAGACAGCAAAAAGGCAATAGCCGTTGCAGGGCAGGGTAAGAACATCTACGCCTCAGTTGGGATTCACCCCCACGAGGCAAAAAACTACTCCGAGAAAGACTACGAGAAAATAGTTGAGCTTGCAAAATCTCCGAAGGTTGTAGCCCTCGGCGAAATGGGGCTCGACTTTTACAGAAACCTCTCCCCTAAAGAGAAACAGTATGAGATTTTCCTGATGCAGGTTGAAGCTGCGAAGGAGCTTAAACTTCCTGTAATAATCCACACCCGGAACGCCGCCAGTGAGATGGCAGAGTTCATAAGAAAGCACTTTGACGGCGTCAGGGGAGTTATTCACTGCTTCAGCGGAGAGAGGGAGCTCCTTAAAGCTGCCCTTGATGCCGGTCTTTTCATCTCCTACGCAGGTCCCGTCACATACCCTAAAAATGAGGCACTCAGAGAGACGCTGAAATTCGTTCCATCCTCAAGGCTTCTGATAGAAACAGACTCTCCCTATCTTGCCCCTCAGCCTGTTCGAGGAAAGAGGAACAAACCAACCTACATTGCCTACGTAGCGATGACAGTTGCTGAAGTTTTAGGGCTCTCTTTTACCGATATAGACAGAATAACGACCGTAAACGCTAAAAGGCTTTTTAACCTTCCCCTTACCCTGGAAGAAGAGAAAGAAAGGCTTGTATATCAGATAGGAGATAGACTCTACGTAAACCTTACAACGGAGTGTCCGTGTAGCTGTAAGTTCTGTTTCAGGGGAAAAGAGGATTACATCCTCGGTTATAACCTCAACCTTTCAAGGGAACCAATAGCGGAAGAGTATATGTATAGGATAAAGAACCCAAAAGTTTACAGCGAAATTGTTTTCTGCGGTTATGGAGAACCTTTTGAAAGGTATGAAACACTGAAAAAGGTTGCTGAGTGGGTAAAGAAGTTTGCGAAGGATGTTCCTGTTAGGGTAGATACCTGCGGTCTAGCCTACCTGATAACGGGAAAAAGAGACATTCTTGATGAGCTTAAAGGTCTTGTTGATAGGTTCAGTGTAAGCGTTAACGCCCCAAACCCGGAAGAATACCTTAGAGTGGTTCGTCCTAAATTTGGGGAGAAGAGCTGGAGAGAACTTCTTTCTTTCATAAAGGATGCCAGAGAGAGAGGTTTTGACGTAACGATTACCGCCGTGGAGTATCCGGGATTTGACAGGAAGTCTTTTGAAAGGCTTGCCCGGGAGCTTGGTGTAAACTTTAGAATAAGACCATTTAAGAGGTTTAAGCCTTGGGAAGAATAGTCCGATTCACAGTTTCTATAGATGAAAAGCTCCTTGAGAAGTTTGATGCTTTTATTGAAGAGAAAGGTTATGTAAACCGTTCTGAGGCGGTTAGAGACCTTATCCGTTCTGCCCTCATTGAGAAGGATTTAAAACCAGAAAGTTTTGCCTTTGGAACCCTTACAATAGTTTACGACCACCATCAGAAGGAGCTTGCAGACAGAATAACGGACATAGAACACGGCTACCTTGACAACATCATCTCAACGATGCACATCCACATAGACCATCACCACTGCCTTGAAATAGTTGCTGTTAAAGGAGAAGTAAAGGAGATAAGAGAGCTTGCAGACAGAATTTCTTCGTTAAAGGGAGTAAAACACGCAAGGCTGGTATTTACCGGTGTTGAACCTTAACAGAAACTGTTTATATTCACATGGCAGCAATCACTTGAGGAGGTTGGTATGGCTGGCCACTCCAAATGGGCAAACATTCGTCATAAAAAGGCAGCTCAGGATGCTAAAAGGGGGAAGATCTTTACAAAACTTGCCAGAGAGATAACAGTTGCTGCAAGGGAAGGAGGTGGAGATCCTGAGAAAAACCCGAGGCTCAGGGCTGCAATAGAGAGAGCCCGTAAGTTCAACATGCCAAAAGAAAACATAGAAAGAGCGATAAAGAGAGGAACCGGAGAGATAGCCGGAGAGACCTTTGAAGAGGTCACCTACGAAGGTTACGGTCCTGGCGGAGTTGCCATAATCGTTAAGTGTTTAACCGACAACAGGAACAGGACTGCTGCCGAAGTGAGGCATGCTTTCTCAAAACACGGCGGAAACCTTGGAACCTCCGGCTGCGTTTCCTGGATGTTTGAGAGGAAGGGTGTTATTGTCGTTCCGGCAGACAGTTACGACGAAGAGATGGTTATGCTTACAGCTATAGATGCCGGAGCAGACGATGTTGTTTCTGAAGATGGAAAATTCATTATCTACACACAGCCTTCAGAGCTTGAAACCGTAAGAAAAGGGCTTATAGACGCCGGAATAGAGGTTGAAGAGGCAAAGCTGGACCTGATTCCTACAACTACGACAAGGGTTGAAGGAGAAACAGCCCTGAAGGTTCTTAAACTCCTTGAGGCTCTAGAAGATTTAGACGACGTTCAGGAGGTTTACTCCAACTTTGACATGCCAGAAGAGGTTATGAATAATGCGTAAACTGCTCCTCCTGTTTCCTCTTCTTCTATCTCTTCCCTCCTACGGTGGCGATTTGAAGAGCGTTGTGGAGAAGGAGGCTCAGATACTTTCCTCCTGTTCCTTTTCCGACAGAGGCTGTGATACCCTGTTAGATATTCCCTGGGATAAGCCCTCCTTTCAGTTCTGGCTTTCATACTACAGGAAAGGCTGGAATAGGGCAAAACTCCTCTCTCAGGTTGACTCTTACAGGGTTATCTACCCGACTGTCAGAAGTATTTTCAGAAGAGAGGGACTTCCAGAAGACCTTGCGCTTCTTGCCATAGTTGAGAGTAACGGTAATCCTGCTGCTGTTTCAAAGGCTGGAGCTGCGGGGCTCTGGCAGCTTATGCCGGGAACGGCGAGGAAACTGGGTCTCAGAGTCAATAGATTCATAGATGAAAGGTTTGACATCGTTAAATCTACGGTTGCTGCTGCTAAATACCTTAAAGAGCTCCACTCAATCTTCGGGCGCTGGGATCTTGCGATAGCAGCATACAACGCAGGACCCGGAACGATAAAGAAGAGACTTGCAAAGCTTGGCGCTGATCAGTTTTGGAATCTTACAAAGCTTCCCAATGAAACCCTTGAATACGTTCCGAAGTTCTACGCCGTTCTCTCCACTGTGAAGAGCTCAGGCGTTCTCAACAGTCCTGTTAGAAACAGCCTTATAACGGTGAGAGTTGCCTCTAAAACGACTCTTTATAGGGTAGCTAAAGCTCTTAAGGTTTCTTACTCAACAGTTAAACGCTACAACAGGCAGTTCAGGAGGGGAGTAGTCCCCCGGGGATATCACGTTTACCTGCCAGCTTCTGCCGTTAAGAACTATGCACTCCTTAAGTATGCTGGAAAGTCCAGAGTTTACGTTTACGTTCCGGAAAAAAGAGAAAAGCTGGCAGTTATTGCCCGCCGTTTTGGCGTTTCTACCAGGCTGATAAAAGAGGTGAACAGGTTAAGATACAACGTTGCGTTTAAAGGTCAGCCCTTAGTAATAGTAAAGCTGGCGGAAAAGGGGATAGATGGAAACGGTTAAGGAGACAGATACGGTTATTCTTCTGGATCGAGAAAAAGATAAGAAGTATTTTCTAAACCTTTCACTTTCCAAAGGAAAGTTTACAACCGATAAGGGAGATTTGAATTTATCTGAACTCATAGGAAAACCTTACGGTTCAATAGTAAAGACCCATAAAGGTTATCCATACGTTGTTCTTCCCTGTTCCCTCTATGAGTTCATAATGTTCAAACTCAATCGGTTAACCCAGATAGTTTATCCCAAGGATGCTGCTTACATCCTATTACGACTTGACGTTAAACCGGGAGATACGGTAGTTGAGAGTGGTATAGGAAGTGGAGCCCTTACTGCCGTTTTCGCCCAGGCGGTTGGGAAAGAGGGGAAGGTTATCAGCTACGAAAAGAGGGAGGAGTTCATAAAGAATGCCCTTTCAAACCTCAGAAAAGTTGGGCTTGACTCAAGGGTAAAGGTCAAACACAGAGATATTTCAGAAGGGTTTGACGAAAAAGAGGAGGCAGATGCCCTCTTTTTAGATGTCAGGGAACCGTGGCTCTACCTTGATAAGGCCTATACGGCCTTGAAAGCTGGAAGGTTTCTGGGAATTCTTGTCCCAACTGCCAATCAGGTAATAGAGACCCTTAAAGGTCTGGAGAGTTTGCCTTTTATAGATGTTGAAGTATCGGAAATACTGCTCAGGAAGTATAAAACAGTTCCTGAGAGGTTCAGACCGGAAGACAGGATGCCAGCCCATACAGCCTACCTTATATTTGCAAGGAAAGTGGGAGAGGGGGAAGTAGAGTAATGGCTGGATTTGAGATTCTGCAAAAATCGGGAGTTGTCGGGTATTTGATATTTTTCCTGTCTGTTGTTGCCCTTGCTATTGTTATTGAGAAGTTCATTACGCTTAGAATGAAACGATTGATTCCAAAAGAGGATCTTAAACTGCTTCTGGATTTTCTCAGGCAGGGGAATTTGGGTGATGCTGTTGAGCTATGTAAGAGGCGGAAAAGTTTTCTCTCCATCGTTGTTCTTGATGCTATCAGAAACCTTGGGGAGCCTACAAGGGAAAACTTTTTACACGCTTTTGAAGTGAGTGCAAGGAGGCACTTTACAGATCTTGAAAGGGGTATGCCTCTCCTTGCAACAACAGCTGCAGTTTCCCCTCTTTTAGGTCTTCTGGGAACTGTTATGGGGATGATTAAGATATTTGGAGTTCTTACCGGCGGCGGGGCGATTGGTTCTCCTCAGCAGCTCTCTGCCGGAGTAGCAGAAGCTCTTCTTACAACGATTTTGGGGCTTATAGTGGCCATTCCGGCAGTTGTTATGTATAACATTTTTAACAAAAAGCTCGACAAGATAGCCGTTGAGATTGAGGCGGCAGGAGTTCTCCTTACCAACAACTTCAAAGGCCTGAAATGAGGGTTGCAACCTGGAACGTTAACTCAATAAGGGTTCGCTACCCGTTAGTTCTTCAATGGCTTGAGAATAGTTCAACTGACTGCCTTGGAATGCAGGAGATAAAGGTCGAAGAGGAGCTCTACCCTCACTCTGCTTTTAAAGAGACCGGTTATAACTGCAGCGTTCACGGTCAGAAGGCTTACAACGGCGTTGCTGTCTGCTCTAAAGAGACTCCGCAGAGAGTGATAAAAGGTTGGCCCGACGGAGAAGACGACGAGAAAAGGATTATTACAGCTTACTTTAAAGATTTTACGCTTGTTAACGTTTACGTTCCCCGGGGTGGAGATAGAGGAACCGAAAGGCACGCCTACAAGATTTACTTTTTGACCAAGTTGAAAGTTTTCCTCAGTGAGAACTTTTCCCCCTCGGATCCTCTTATAGTTTTAGGAGATTTCAACGTTGCCCGCTCAGAAGTTGACGTTTACGACCCGGTTGTCTGGAAGGGGAGGCCGGGGTTTATGGACGACGAGAGGGAGGCTTTAGAGGAGCTCCTCTCCTTTGGCCTTTACGACCTTTTCAGGGAAAAAAACCCTGAAGTTCAAAAGTTCAGTTGGTTTGACATAGAAACCGGAGCCTTTTCAAGGCATAGAGGTCTCAGAATAGACTACATTTTTGCAACAGAGCCTTTGCTGAAGGCTTGTGTTGAGTGTGATATTGACTACGAGGCGAGGAAAAAGCGCAAGGAACTCCTGCCCTCAGACCACGCTCCCGTTTACGCAGAGTTCAAACTTTAAGCGTATACGCTGATGGAGCTCCCTCCGGCTGCGTTCTGGTTCAGAGAGTTTAACAGCATCATTACGGCCTGGTAGGTAACCTCTTCCGCTTTTGAGAGGGCAAAGATCGCTTTGAGCTCGCTTAAGGCTTTTTCTCTCATTTCTTCCGGCATTTTACTGGTGAGAAAGAGTATCTCCTCCTTCTCTCTGCCAGCTGTCTGGGAATAGTTCGAGAGGTAGATGGATGGCAGGGAGCCTCCCACTTTTTCTATCAACTTCTCCTCCGAATCCTGTTAACAGTTTCCATTATCGGTAGAGTCCATTATGTTTTGAATTTTGTAAGATAATCAACACAAACTGCAGGGAGGTTCTGTAATGGAGCAACTTAAAAGGATGATTGAAGAGGCGTGGGAGAACCGGGAGCTCCTCAAAGACGAAAAGTATAAAGAGGCTGTAAGGGAGGTGATTGACCTACTTGATAGGGGAAAGGTAAGAGTTGCAGAGAGGATAAGCGTTGGGAACTGGAAGGTTAACGACTGGGTTAAAAAGGCCATTCTCCTCTTTTTCCCCATCTCAGAGATGAAAGTTATGGAGGTGGGCCCCTTTGAATACTACGACAAAATACCCTTAAAGAAGGGGTGGGATAAGCTTGGAGTAAGGGTTGTTCCCCCTGCTACCGCCCGTTACGGCTCTTTTATAGAAAGCGGAGCCATTCTCATGCCATCTTACGTAAACATAGGTGCATATGTCGGTTCCGGAACTATGGTTGACACCTGGGCAACTGTTGGTTCCTGTGCGCAAATAGGCAAAAACGTTCACCTTTCAGGAGGAGTTGGAATAGGTGGAGTTCTTGAGCCTCCGAACGCAACTCCTGTAATTATTGAAGACAACTGTTTCATCGGTTCAAGATGTATTATTGTTGAAGGAGCCATCATTGAAGAGGAGGCCGTTTTAGGGGCGGGAGTTGTTATAACGGCTTCAACCAGGATTATTGATGTAACAGGAGACGAACCCGTTGAATACAGAGGAAGAGTTCCTGCAAGAAGCGTTGTTATTCCTGGAACAAGGGTTAAGAAGTTCCCGGCAGGGGAATACCACATTCCCTGTGCCCTCATTATCGGGAAGAGAAAAGAATCAACCGATAAAAAGACATCATTGAACGAAGTTCTAAGGGAATTTAACGTTCCTGTTTAAAGAGGAGGAAGTCTTGAGCGGCAAGTTTTACGTGACAACGCCCATCTACTACGTTAACGATAAACCACACCTCGGGCACGCCTATACAACTACAGCTGCAGACATCGTTGCCCGTTTTAACAGATTCCTTGGAAAAGACGTTTTCTTCCTTACCGGAACTGACGAGCACGGCCAGAAAATACAGCAGGCAGCTGAAAAGAGAGGAATGTCTCCCAAGGAGTTTGTTGACTCTCTCGTTCCTGTTTTTAAGGAGCTCTGGAAGAAACTGAACATCTCCTACGACCACTTCATAAGGACGACAGACCCTTACCACGTAAAGGCTGTTCAGCACATCTTTATGGAATGTTACAAAAAGGGAGACATCTACCTTGGAGAGTATGAAGGCTGGTATTGTATCCCCTGTGAAACCTACTACACAGAGAAAGACCTTTTAGAGGGTAAGCTCTGCCCTGCCTGTAAGAGGGAAGTCGTTAGAGTTAAGGAGGAGAGCTACTTCTTCAGGCTCAGCAAGTATCAGGATAAATTGTTGGAGCTCTACGAGAAGAATCCCGACTTTATAGCTCCGGAGTTCAGGAGAAACGAGGTTATCAACTTTGTTAAGCAGGGTCTTAAAGACCTTTCAATCTCAAGGACGAGCTTTACCTGGGGAATTCCCGTTCCCATAAACGAGAAGCACGTTATCTACGTCTGGTTTGACGCCCTTACAAACTACCTCTCAGCCATAGGCTACCCCGACGATACGGAAAAGTTCAACCGCTACTGGCCTGCAGACCTCCACCTTGTAGGAAAGGACATTCTCCGCTTCCACGCCGTTTACTGGCCTGCCTTCCTCATGTCTGCCGGGCTTCCCGTTCCAAAGAGGGTCTTTGCCCACGGCTGGTGGACTGTTGAAGGCGAAAAGATGAGTAAGTCAAAGAAGAACGTGATTGATCCCTTCCAGCTTATTGATAAATTCGGAGTTGACCAGGTAAGATTCTTCCTCTTCAGAGAGGTTTCCTTCGGGCTTGACGGTGATTTCTCCTACGAAAAGCTCGTTGCCAGGATAAACGGAGAGCTTGCAAATGACCTTGGAAACCTCTTTAACAGAACCCTTTCAATGCTCAAAAAATACAGAAAGAGCGTAGTTCCTGAGCCAAAGGGAGTTGAAGAGGAGCTTGATGTTAAGCTGAAGAATAAAGCCCTTGCAACGCTTGAAGCTTTAAAAGAACTGATTCCAAAGGCCGAACTTACAAAGGCTTTAGACGAAATCTGGCAGTTTGTCGGGTTTGTAAACTACTACATAGACAGGAGAGCTCCCTGGAGTCTCAACAAGGAGGGAAAGGAGGAGCTTGACAGAGTTCTCTACAACATGGTTGAGTCCTTGAGGTTTATAACCGCCTTTGTCTACCCATATATGCCGAAGTCTGCCCAGAAGATGGCAGATCTTTTAAGACTCGGAAAAAAGGTTGAGGATTTGCGCTCTGCTGAATTTGAGGAGTGGGGAGGAATGGAGCCCGGAAAAGAGGTTGAAAAAGGAGGTATTCTCTTCCCCAGAATTGAGTATGATAAGGATACAGGAGAAGTTCGCCTGGCAAAGACTAAGAAAGGTTAAATGTTATAAAACTTATAGGGAGAGCTCCTTTAGGAGCTCTCCCTGAAACTTCCTTAACCGATAGATGTTTTCTTCTGAACCTGAGATTTTCTGTTTTAAGTGGAGCTAATTCCCTTAGGTTCCCATCTTCCAGGAGTTCAGATATTCAACCTGTTCAGGAGTCAGCTTGTCTATTTCTATTCCCATCGCCTTCAGCTTCAGTTCTGCAACCTTCCTGTCAATGTCCTCAGGAACAACGTAGACGTCTGGTTTTAGGTTTTTTCCTTCTTTGACAAGGTATTCTGCTGAAAGAGCCTGGTTTGCAAAGCTCATATCCATTACAGATGCAGGGTGTCCTTCCGCTGCCGCAAGGTTTACAAGCCTTCCCTCTGCTAAAAGGTAAATTCTCCTTCCATCTGTCAACTTATACTCATCAACAAACGGTCTTACTCTTCTTTTCTCAACGGCCAGTTTCTCTAGAGCAGGTATGTCTATTTCAACATTGAAGTGGCCTGAGTTGCAGACGATTGCTCCGTCCTTCATCCTCTCAAAGTGTTCTTTCCTTATAACGTGGATGTTCCCTGTTACCGTGCAGAAGATATCTCCGATTTCTGCCGCCTTTTCCATTGGCATCACTCTATAGCCGTCCATTCTGGCTTCTATCGCCTTTATGGGGTCAACCTCCGTCACTATTACTTCGGCTCCCATTCCTTTTGCCCTCATCGCTACGCCCTTACCGCACCAGCCGTAGCCGGCAACGACAAAGACTGAGCCTGCAAGGAGCCTGTTTGTTGCCCTTAAAATACCGTCTATCGTTGACTGTCCTGTCCCGTAACGGTTGTCAAACAGGTGTTTCGTCATTGCCTCGTTAACGGCTATAACGGGGTAGCGGAGAGCTCCCTCCTTTGCCATCGCCTTGAGTCTGATAACCCCCGTTGTTGTTTCCTCGGTTCCCCCTATCACTTTTTCAATCAGCTCCTGGTGTTTCATGTGGAGAGTTGAGATAAGGTCTGCTCCGTCGTCCATCGTTATGTGGGGCCTTCTCTTTAAGACCTCCTCTATGTGCATGTAGTAGGTCTCTTCGTCTTCTCCTTTGATTGCGAAAACCGGTATGTCGTAGTGTTTAACGAGCGCTGCCGCAACGTTGTCCTGAGTTGAGAGGGGGTTAGATGCGCAGAGATAAACTTCGGCTCCTCCCTCCTTCAGCGTTCTCATCAGGTTTGCAGTTTCCGTTGTTACGTGGAGGCACGCTCCTATCCTTATTCCCTTTAAGGGTTTCTCCTCTATAAACCTTTCCCTTATCTCTTTTCTTAGGACGGGCATGTCCATCTCTGCCCACTCAATCCTGTTCTTTCCAAGATCTGCCAGTGAAAGGTCTTTAACGTGGTATTCCATTCTATCCTCCATCTATATCTATACTTATTGTTATCAGCTCATCCAGTTCTCTGTCACTTCTTGCTACATAGGGGATAAAGTCGTATTTCCTTGCTTTTTCAATATAGTCTTCTATCCTTTCTAAATTTTCACCACTATAACCGGAGCCATCATCCACGTAGTCAACGGAAAGAACGGGCTTACCTGAATTTTTCACCATACTTAATAGGTTTATTCTTTCTTTAACTTCCTCAGGGATTTGGGGCTCGATTCCATTGTAAAAAAGATCCTCAACTGCCCAGCCGGACACTGCGTTTAAAAGATGCTCTTTTTCAAATAACAGTAATCTTTCTCCATTTTGAGGGATTATAATGCAAGTTTTTAGTCGATTTCTGCAGTATTCGGATATTTCTAGAATGAACTTTATCATTTCTATGGCGACTTCCTCTTCAGGGTAGCCATTTTCAGCCCAGTATTCGAACTCGTCAACTTTGTCAAGGTATAGGCCTTGGAATCCTTTTTCTAGGATTTTGTCTATATAGCTCTTGATTATATCTTTCCATTCAGGATACCAGAATTTAACTGCGTAGTTCCCTGCCCACTCAGGATTTTCTTCTCCAAGCCAGGGAGGTGGATTGTCTTCCCATTCGCTATTCCAGTAAAATCTGTAATCCTCAGCTTCTCCTATGCTGATATAAGAAATGGCAATCTTGCCGGATTTTCTTAATTTCTTCACTTCTTCCTTACCGATTTCCGAGTCTATAACTATAAAGCTGAATCTGGAATTAGCTATTTCAGTAGAGTTAATATTCTGTAGCTGATATGCCCAGTTTTTTATTTGTAGTTCTGAAGATTTTCTGTCGTAGCTATTCGAAGCTCCACATCCTATAATTGTTATAAGTAACAAAATTATGAAAACTAATCTAATCATCTTAGATTTCTGTAAGGAATTTCTTGATTTTTTCGTAAACTTCCGGAAGCCTGTCAACTAATGCCTGAATTTTTCTCCATTCCCTGTAAGGTTTTGCAGGGAAACCTGCATACGTCCCAGGTTCTTTGAGGCTCTTTGTAACTCCAGATTTTGCAGCAACGGTTATGTTGTTTCCTATCTCTATATGGCCTGCAACTCCGACTTTTCCAGCCAGCGTTACAAAATCTCCAATTTTTGTGCTTCCTGAAATTCCTACCTGAGATACAATGAAACAATATTTTCCAATCTTTACATTATGGCCTATTTGAACAAGGTTATCGATTTTTGTTCCCTCTCCAATTTCTGTGTTTCCAATAGTCCCTCTATCGATTGTTGTGTTTGATCCTATCTCTACGAAATCTTCAATTATGACTCCTCCTGTTTGGGGAATTTTGTATATCTTCTTTTCTTTTTTGCTAAATGCGTAACCAAATCCGTCTGAGCCTATTACTGTTCCTGAGTGGATTCTTACAAATCTACCAATTTTTACTCTATCGTAAATGGAAACATTTGGAAAAATGACTGTATTATCCCCAATAAAACATTCCTTTCCAATATAAACACCGGGGAATATGTAAACATTATCTCCTATTACCGTTTTACTTGAAATATACGCACCGTCTCCGATGTAACAGTTCTTTCCTATTTGAACTTTGTCTTCGATTTTTGCGTTTGGGGAAATTTGAGGATCAGGAAGTTCTTCCGGATAAAAGATTTTAAGGAGTTTTGCGAATGCGACGTAAGGTTCATCACAAATAAGTTGAGAGATTTTAAGATCTTTGAGAAGACTCCCAGTTAGAACGGCAGAAGCCTTTGTTTCCTTTAAGAATTTTCTGTATTTAGGGTTTGTGAAGAATGTAATCTCTCCTTCTTCTGCTTTGTGGATTTCAGAAACACCTTTTATCTCTATATTTTTATCACCAATAACTGTGCAGCCTATGAGCTCAGCAATTTCGCCTAGCTTCATTTTCCAGCCTGCTGGTTATAAAGCTTGATTATCTTATCTGTAAGATCGTATTTTGGAGAAGCAGCTATAATTCCTGATTCTCTTGCATCAACGATCATTGGAATGTTCTTTTCCTTTTGATAGTTCTGTATAAGCTTCACAACTTCCTGTATAAGCTCCATTGTATATTTTTTCTCAAGTTTCATTATCTGCAGTTGAACGTCTTGCTGATAACGTTGTAAGTCCCTGATTTTCTGCTGAAGTTCATCCTCAAGTTTACTTTTCTCTTGTTTACTAATCACAGGATTTTGAAGTTTTTGTTTTATCTGTTCTATTTCTTTTTGCATTTCCTGAATTTTTTTCTTTGCTTGGGAAATCTTGTTTTCTATTAGTGCTTTTGCTTGTTTACCTTTGACAGATTCATTGATTATTTTTTGTATGTCAACGTAATAAACAGCAAAGCTTTGAGTTTCTTGTTTTTTCGTTTCAACAGCTAAAGAAGGTGTTGAGATGCCCGCTAACAGGATTACAGATGTAACTACTCCAACAATATAATTTCTCATCTTTTAACCTCCAAATTAGAAGTAACTTCCCATTCCGAAGTGCCACTCTGAAGAGCTCTCACCTGTTCTTCTATCGAGTTTCCAGCCAAGGTCTAACCTGATTGGTCCCATGGGAGTAAGAACCCTTAAACCTATACCTGCAGATTTTCTCATATCACCGAGTTTATACTTATCCCACCAGCCTCCACCTATATCAACGAAACCTATGAGTCTCATTATCCTTGTTACGTCGTATCCAAGCTCGAAGTTAAAGATGAGTTCCCGATTTGCTCCTTCCGGATCACCGTCCTTGTCCTTTGGTCCTGCTTCACCCCAGCTAAAACCTCTTACAGTCGTATCTCCACCTACATAAAATCTATAGTCAATAGGAAGTCTATCGGTGCTACCAAAGGCGTCAGCGTAACCTATTTTTGCATGAACGGAGGCAATAATTGGCAGGTTGATATCTATAGGAAGTTCTTCATTAAAGTTAAAATAATAAGCGTATTCGCCAATTGCTTTATAGAATTCTCTATCTCCTCCTAGGAAATCGGCAGCTATCTGAGTTGTTACTTTAAAGAAATCCCCTTTGTGGGGCAGGAAACGATTATCTCTAAGATCTCTTGAAATAAATGCTGTTGTCATTCCTATTGTTTCGGTTCCTGATTCTTCTCTAATGATTTCGGGGGTATCTGTATCAATATCTGTTATCTTATCCCTTTCTATTAGGTAACCTATACCAACTTTCCAGTCTTCCCAAATACGTCTGGTAACGAGTGCAGATAGCCCCAGTTTTTTACTTGTGTAGGTAAAGTATTCGTATCTGCTGTTATATAAACTGAGTGAGAGAGTTTGTGGTTTGTCTAGCCACCATTTGTGGTTATAGTTGATATAGAAATCGAATACTCTCGAACCTAGCTGGAGATTCACCGATCCTGAATCTCCAGTTCCAAAGAGATTTCCTTTAGAAACGCTTACCATTCCAACGAGCTTAGATACGGAGCTATATCCAGCTCCTACCGAGAACACTCCTGTCAACCTTTCCTTAACGTTTACGTTTACATCAACTTTGTTCGTTCCTTCTACCACATGCGGTTTAACGTCCACATTTTCGAAATAACCGGTATTGAAAAGTCTTCTAACAGATCTTTCCAGGCGAATGGTGTTGAAAATGCCTGTTTCGTAAAGATCGAGTTCTCTTCTAATTGTTCTGTCTCTTGTTGAGATGTTGCCACTAATGTTTATCCATCGAACGTATGCTCTTTCTCCTTCATAGATATGAAATACTACATCTGCTGTTGCAGTTTTTGGATTAACTTTAACTTCTGGTATGACATTGGCAAAGATAAATCCGAGTTCACCATATTTTCTTATAATTTTCTTTGATAGTTCATCTACTAGCTTTTGATTAAATCTTCTGCCAGGTTTCAGTTTTTTCTGAAGTCTTAGTAGTTCTTTTGAGCTAAACAGCTTGTTTCCGGAAAATGTTATTTTTCCTATTCTGTAAGGTTTCCCTTCTTGTGCGATTCTGTAGATAACTTTGTAACAGGAGTCTTTTTCAAGTTCAACCTGAGGTCTTTCTACTACAACATCTAAGTATCCTTTTTCTTTGTATAGTTTTTCTATTCTTTTTATATCTTCCTCCAAGTTTTCTTGTGAAAGGGGAGCGTGAAATCTCAGATGCAGTATTGACTTGGTTTTTGTAACCAGAACGTCTTTTATATCGCTGGAATCGATAGCTTTATTTCCTTTTATTTCTATGTCGCAAACTTCAGCTTTCTTTCCCTCGTTGATTACAAAGGTAACGACAGCTCTTGTAGGTGAAATTCTATCTATTGTGTAGTAGACTTGGGTTCCAGAGTAGCCTTTTTGGGCATAGATATCCTTAATTTTCTTTGTGAGATTGTCCAAGTATTTATAGTTAAGCGGTTTCTGAAGCTTTGTTTCTTCTCCTTCTTCTGTTATTAACCCGAGTTCTTCTTTGAGTTTTTTTGATGAAATTTCTTTGTTGCCTTTAAAAACGACATCAGTGATTATCGGCTTTTCTTTAACAAAGAAACGTAGAATGACTCCTTTTTTTCCTTCTTTGACGTCTACCGATATGTTTTCGAAATAGCCCAGTTTGAACAGACGTTTTATATCTTCGGCTATTAGCTTTGGAGAATACGGTTTACCTGGTTTCTCTGAAATGTAGTATAGAATTGTGCTGTCGGGAATACTTTCGTTTCCTATTATCATAACCTTCTCAATTGTCTTCTCTGAGGCAAGTGAGTTCTGGCAGAAGAGAAAAGCAGAGAGCAGTAGAATTAGAATATGTCTCATTCTTCCCCCGATTTCAGAAATCAGAGGTAATGATATCACACCTCTTGGGTAGGTATACAGAAAAGCAGGTTCCTTTTCCTTCCTGGCTTTCAACTTCTATCTTTCCTCCCAGTTTTTCCGTGGCCAGTTTTACTATTGAGAGACCTAGACCAGTTCCCCCAGATTTTCTGGATCTGGAGCGTTCTACTCTGTAGAACCTCTCAAATATAAATGGGATGTGAGATTTTGGAATTCCGTATCCTGAATCACAAATCTTTATTTCATCTTCATTTTTGAGCCTTTTAAAGAGGATCTCAATTGTGCCGCATTCCCTGTTGTATTTTATTGCATTGTCTATAAGGTTTTTAAGAATTGCATGGATGAGTTTTTCATCTGCACATATTGTGGCATCTTCTGGAATTTTTATGGAAACCTGTATTTTCTTCTGAGATATGACTTCTGATACGTTGTTAAGTATTTCCTCTACTATTGGAAGTATTTTTATCTTTTGAAGTCTTATTGTGAGGTTTGTGGTTTCAAGGAGAGATAATGTTATGAGGTCTTCTATGAGTTGTTCCATGTAGTTAACCCTTTCTTGTGCCTTTAATATATACTTTGTAGCATTTGGGTTTTCTTTACATATTTCTTCAAGGGTTTCTAATGATAGTTTCATTGCAGCTAGAGGAGTTTTGAGTTCGTGAGAAGCGTTGGCTATGAAGTCCTTTTTAAGGTTCTCATATTTTTTAATAGGTGTTTGGTCTATTAAGAGTAAAACTTTTTCATCAAGATCTGATCCAAATATGACTTGGACGAATCTGTCTTTGATCTTTTTTTCTTGCCAGACTTTGTAGCTTTCATTGAATGCTTCATTGATCATTGAGACTATGTCGAAGTCTTTTATTGCCTGGTAAAAGAACTTGCCTGTATCGTTTTTATCTATCCCAAGTAACTCTCTTGCAAATCTGTTCGTAAACATAATTCTTCCGTAAGGATCCATTACTACTATTCCCTCTTTAATAAGGCTTAAGGCTCTTGCCAGCAATTTTGAGCGATCAATAGGGGGCTGTTTTTCCTCTTTGTTTTTTCCTCTTAATTTCTTGAGAAGCTGAACTCTTTTTCTCCTTTCGTTTAAGATAATGGAAGAGAAGATGAGAAGGAGCATGAACAGGAATACTGTTATAGCCCCAAGTATGTGTTCCAAGTTTTACCTCTGATTGAGAATAATTGTTTAAATAGTTTATCATTAGAAAACAAAATCTACCTGTAAGGAGGAACTATGTCGGTAAGGGTAGCGATTAATGGATTTGGGAGGATCGGAAGAAGCTTTTACAGGATAGTCCATTCAGACCCTGACGTTGAGATTGTTGCTATTAATGATCTTACAGATTCAAAGACCCTTGCTCATCTTCTGAAATATGACTCTGTTCATGGGAAGTTTGAAGCTGAAGTTTATGCAGATGAGGATGGTATAGTTGTTGATGGTAAAAAAATAAGGGTCTACGCTGATCCTAATCCTGAAGAGCTCCCCTGGAAAGACCTCGAGGTTGACGTTGTTCTTGAATCTACCGGCCGTTTCAGAGACAGGGAAGGAGCCGAAAAGCACATAAAAGCTGGCGCTAAGAGGGTTGTTATTTCTGCTCCGGCTAAAGAACCCGACATAACCATTGTTATGGGGGTAAACCACAAAGACTACGATCCGAACAGCCACAGGATAATTTCCAACGCTTCCTGCACAACGAATTGTCTGGCTCCTGTTGCCAAGGTTCTTCTTGAGAACTTTGGGATTGTTTCCGGTTTCCTTACAACAGTTCACGCTTATACAATGGATCAAAGGCTTCTTGATGCTCCACATAAAGATTTAAGAAGAGCAAGAGCTGCTGCAGTTTCAATGGTTCCAACTACTACTGGAGCGGCAAAAGCTGTAGGTCTTGTTATTCCAGAGCTCAAAGGGAAGTTTAACGGTATTTCTATAAGGGTTCCTACTCCTGATGTTTCACTGATTGATTTTGTGTGTGTGGTTGAGAAGGAGACAACGGCAGATGAAGTAAACAGGGTCTTAAAGGAAGCAGCGGAAGAGGAACTCAATGGTATTCTGGCCTACTCTGAAGAACCTCTTGTTTCTGTTGACTATATCGGAAATCCCCACTCGGCAATAGTGGATGGCTTGAGCACGGACGTTATAGACGGTAATCTTGTTAAGGTGATTGCCTGGTATGATAACGAATGGGGTTACTCAAACAGGCTTGTTGACCTTATCAAGTATATGGCTAAGGTTGGTGTTTAGTTTTGGGGGAGTTTTCCCCCTTTAAATACTTTCTGAGAATAAAATTTTTCCAGAGCATTTTTTCAGCTCTTTTCCAGTTTTTCAGTAGAGGGTCGTTTTTCTTATTTTTCATAGGAAGTATGTTTACGATTTGGTCTATCAGAGGAACCACCAGACCACCTAAGGAGCTTCTCTTTATAAGATAACCATCGGGGGAAAGAGCTGCTACTAGGAAGACAGCTACTGAGGCTAAAAGCCAGCCCCTTACTATTCCAAAGAGGAATCCCAAAATGTTGTTAAGTATTCCAAGGGCTGTTTCATTCAGCTTTTTGTTCAAGTGAAATGCAATGTATTTGGTTAGAAAGAAAAGTATTGAGAAAAGGAAAATTCCGGAAATTAGAGTAGTTGTTTGATCGCCTTTTTTCACCACCAAAGATGCAACTGGAGTTGCTAACTGATAGGAAAGGTAAATGCTCAGGATAATTCCAATTATGGAAAGGATTTCTTCAATAAAGCCTTTGTTAAATCCTCTTATCAGGTTCCATCCTAGGATTATAATGATTAGGCCGTCCAGGACATTTAACGTTGAGAGGTTCACTCTACCTCCAGGCTGAGATCTATCCATTTGGCGGTAGTTATGATTTTACTGGTTGATACATAATCTATAGGAAGTTCTCTGAGCTCTTTCAACTTTTGCAGGGTTATTCCTCCAGAAACCTCCACTTTTATGGAGGGTTTTGCTGATTTCAGTCTGGTAGCGCATTCTCCTATTTCTTTAGCAGGCCAGTTGTCCAGCATTACAATGTCCACTACCTCTATAACTTCTAATACCTCCTCAAGCTGGTTCCAGTTTTCAACTTCAACCTCAATCTTTGTGGTTACAGGGATGTTTTTGGATACCATTTCTACTGCTTTTTTGACACCGCCGAAGGCTTTTATGTGGTTGTCCTTTACCATTACGGCGTCGTATAGTCCCATCCGGTGGTTAAGAGCTCCTCCTACTCTCGTTGCATGTTTTTCGAGGATTCTTAAACCCGGAGTTGTTTTTCTGGTATCCAGGAGTTTTACCTGAGAGCCTTCAAGTTCCTTTACGAACGTCCTGGTTGTTGTAGCTATACCGCTTAACCTCTGGATCAGGTTGAGGGCTGTTCTCTCTGCCGTGAGGATGGAGGGGAGCTCTCCTTCAACCCTGCATAAAACGTCTCCAGGTTTAAAGTCTTCTCCTTCCTTCTTCAGCCATACAATTTCCGTTTCGCCGTCAACGGTTTTAAATACCTGGTTGAAAGGTTCTACTCCACACAGAATACCTTCTTCTTTTGCAATTAAGACTGCCCTTCCTTTAGATTTCGGAAAAATGCCGCTTGTCAGGTCGCCTGTTATTCCTAAATCTTCGTTGAGAAAGTTTACAATTAAACTCTTCAGGTATAGAGGGTTCATACAGCCTCCGGAGGAAGCGTGATAAGTATTCCTAACTTTATAACTGTTTTAAGGGTTTTCCTTGTGCCCGTATTCATTATGGCCGTTTTTTACGGTAAGTTCAAGATAGCCCTTTTCACTTTTCTCGTTGCCTCGTTCAGTGATGCTTTGGACGGTTTCCTGGCACGGAAACTGAAGCAGGTTACGAGCCTTGGCGTAATACTTGATCCGCTTGCCGATAAGTCGCTGATAGACTCCGGATATCTTCTCTTTTCATTCTATGAGAAGGTAATTCCTGTTTGGCTTACAGTTTTAGTTATAAGCAGGGATGTTTTAATCCTTTTTGGAGGGTGGCTTCTTTCAACGTTTGGAAAGTTCGAGAAGATAAAGCCAACTTATTTAGGAAAGGTTACTGCGTTCTTGCAGTTCATCACCATTCTGTTAGTTCTTGTTAGTGTAAATTACGGTATTATTGGAATGGAGGGGCTTTACGTTCTTTTTTACCTAACAGCAATATTTACTGTTGCTTCGGCGGTTCACTACACCTACAGGGGAATAAGAGAGCTGAATGGTGGGTAGGTATCTCCCAGAGATTTATCTGTTTTTAACGGTTGTAATTCTTCTACTTCTTCTCTTTTCCCTTAAACCTGCTTTAATGCCCTTTTTTATAGCTTCGGTGCTTGCTTACATATCTTTTCCTGTTTTTAACTTTTTTCAGCAGTTAACCGGTGAAAAGCAGAGGATATCGGCTCTTCTTACGCTATTTACAGTCTTTTTAGCGTTTGTTGTAGCTCTTTTTGTTGTTCTTCCTACGGTAATTGATCAGGTTCAGAGCTTTATCAACTACCTGCCCACTCTGGCGAGAAAGCTCGATAACTTTTTTTACTCCCACTTCGGAAAGCACTGGTCTCTTCTCCATCCTTTTAAGTCTGCGAACCTGGCGGAGCTCCTCCAGGAAATCTACTCAAAGCTGGGAAATATCCCGATAGGAAACCTTATTTCCAAACTCTTCTCAGGAGTTTTTTCTGTTATTTCTGTTACTATTAATATAGTGGTTGTGCCCTTCCTTGCTTACTACTTCCTGGTAGATTCAAAAAGAATAGTTGACGTTTATATTTCGCTTGCTCCGGTTAGCATTCAGAATGAGCTGAGGGAGCTCCTGGAAAAGGTTCATTCTTCTCTTTCAAGCTATCTGATAGGCCAGATGGCCGTTGCCGTTTTTGTTGGAACTTATATAGCTGTTGGCCTTTACTTTGTAGGTGTTAAATATTCTCTTCTTATCGGTTTTGTTGCAGGTGTTCTCAATATGATTCCTTACGTCGGTTTCTTTTCCGGTCTTCTTCCTTCGATGCTCCTTGCAATTTTTGACAACGGTTCTCTTGAGGCAGTTTTAGGGGTTCTGACGGTATTTCTTACAGAGGCAGGCCTGGAAAACCTTATCTATCCTCTGGTTATGAGCAGAACAACCGGGGTTAACCCCATCCTCATTATTCTCTTCATTTTCGTTGGAGGATACCTGGGAGGTTTTTTAGGTATCGTTGTAGCAGTTCCCCTTGCTGTTATTCTTATTCCCATATTTGACAGCTTCATGGAGAAAAAGAAGGGGCTGAAGAGTGATAGTGGGAATAACGGGTAATATAGGTTCTGGTAAGTCTTCTCTCTCAAAATTTCTGAGGTTGAAGGGGTTTCCGGTTTTTGATGCCGATGAAATTGGAAAGTCTGTCCTCCAGAGTGAAGCAAAAGAGAAGGTTGTAGAAGCCTTTGGTAGGGGAATCCTGAACCAAAACGGTCTGATAGATACGGCTAAGCTAGCATCTATTGTCTTTTCCGACCATTCAGCCCTTTCTCTGCTTACCTCAATACTCCATCCTCTTATTCTTGAAAGAATTGATAAGATAAAGTCCGATTACTCTGATGGAGTTGTTTTCGTAGAGGCAGCTGTTATTGTGGAATACGGCTGGCAGCCTTACTTTGACAGTTTAATTCTGGTTTTTGCATACAGAGGGCAGAGAATCCTGAGGGCGGCTAAAAAATTCGGTTTTAAGGAAGCTCTCAAAAGGGATTCCCTTCAACTACCTTACAGTGAAAAGTTAAAATACGCAGACTGCTTAATCTGTAATACAGGAACACTTCTTCACCTTAAAGAACAGTCAGAACTGCTGATTGAGGAGATTAAGAGGTGCTAAAAATTCTTTTTGTTGGAGATGTTGTTGGAAGACCGGGCAGGAAAGCTCTAAACCTCTGGCTTGAGGAGAACGGGAAGGATCTTGACCTCTGTATAGTAAACGGAGAAAACGCAGCAGGTGGTTTTGGCCTTACTGAGAAGATAGTTAACAAACTCCTTTCCTACGGCGTGGACGTTATAACCGGAGGGAACCATACCTTTGATAAAAAGGAAGTCTACCAGTTTATTGATAAATACCCGATTTTGAGACCTGCAAACTACCCTCCAGGAACCCCTGGAAAAGGGTTTTTGACTCTTGAAGTTAAGGGAATGAGGATTCTTGTTGTTAACCTTATGGGAAGGGTCTTTATGGAGTGTCTTGACAACCCATTTCGGATATTTGATGCTGTTTACGGGGAGAACAAAGCAGATGTTGTAATAGTTGACTTTCACGGGGAGGCCTCTTCTGAGAAGCAGGCCTTTGGTTTTTACGTTGACGGAAGGGCAACAGCGGTTTTTGGAACCCATACTCACGTTCAAACTGCCGACCTGAGGTTTCTTCCCAAAGGGACTCTCTACATTACAGATGCGGGTATGACCGGGGCAACCGATACCGTAATAGGAATGGAGCCTGAAGAGGGCATTGACAGGTTTGTGAAACAGTTACCTGTAAGGTTTAAGGTCCCTGAAAAGGCTAAAGTTATTCAGTTCTGCGGTGTTCTCTTTGAAATTGGAGAAGACTTGAAGGTTAAATCCTTTAGAAGAATTTACGACCTTTACGAGAGAGGGGAAGATGGCAGTTATACTAGACGGGAGAGCTCTTTCTGAGAAGATAAGGGGAGAGCTGAAAAAGGAAGTAGAGGAGTTAAAGGGGAGGTTCGGGAGAGCTCCCACACTTGCCGTTGTTCTTGTGGGGAACGACCCGGCCAGTGAGATATACGTCAGGAACAAGGTAAAGGCTTGCGGGAAAGTGGGAATCAACTCTATAGACAGGAAACTTCCTGCTGAGATTACTCAGGAGGAGCTTAACAGGGTTGTAAAGGAGCTTAACGAGAATCCTGAGGTAGACGGGATAATTGTTCAGCTTCCCCTTCCGGAGCATCTTTCGTGCCGGGAGGTTATTAACTACATATCTCCGGAAAAGGACGTTGACGGATTTCACCCTATAAACGTTGGTAAATGTATGCTTGGGTTATACGACCAGGGGCTTATGCCCTGCACCCCTGCTGGGGTCATGAAGTTCTTTGAGGCCTATAACATTCCGCTAAAAGGTAAAAACGCCGTTATGGTAGGGCACAGCAACATAGTAGGAAAGCCACTTGCAAACATGCTCCTCAATGCCGATGCCACCGTTTCTGTCTGCCACGTCTATACTGAAGATCTCTCCCACTATACCAGGTGTGCTGATATCCTCTGTGTCGCAACGGGGGTTCCCCATCTCATTAAGGCCGACATGGTTAAAGAGGGCGTAGTTGTAATTGATATCGGTATAAGCAGAGTAGATGGTAAGATAGTTGGAGATGTGGATTTCGATGCTGTGAAAGAGAAGGCATCTGCCATAACTCCTGTCCCGGGAGGGGTTGGGCCGATGACGATAACGATGCTTCTCTACAACACGGTAAAAGCCTTTAAGATGAGGATGGGTGTTTGAAGGTTATTCCCTATATTGACCAGGAAGGCTGTATAGGCTGTGGTATCTGTGTTGAGGTGTGCCCTACCGGTGTTTTTGTTATGAGTAGTGATAAGGCCGTTGTTATGTATCCTGAAGTGTGCAACGGCTGTGGCATCTGTGTTGAGAACTGCCCTGTTGACGTGATAACCCTCAAGTGGACAGACCTTTAACCTTTCGCTAAAATCCTGAAGAACTCTATTTTTTCAGTTTAAGGGAGATGGTATGTTTTTGCTTCTAAAGTCAGTTTACCTTTACTCTGTGGCGCTGTGGGTAGGGGCTCTCTTCTTCTTCACTGCGGTGGGAGCTCCCATGGCATTTAAAGTCCTGAAAAAGGAGGATGCTGGAAAGTATACAGGAGCTGTCTTCCCCAAGTATTTTGGACTTGGCTACATATTCGGATTGCTTTCGCTTGTTTCGTTCTACTTCCTTACAAAGGAGAGTATGAACTTCATCTCTTCTATAAACCTGCTTCTCCTTCTGTTGATGAACCTGTTTAACTTCGTAAATGGTCTGCTGATAGTTCCAAAGGCTGGGCTTTTAAAGGCTGAGTTCTACAGGAGCAAAGACCGTTCCTACTACGACAGGTTTCTGAAACTCCATGCAGTTTCTATGGCTTTGAATGGAATTACTGTCATTTTAGGTCTTATGGTTATTGGTATTATCTCTCTCTACTTAACATTTTAGAGGTTAAGATGACTCTGAAGCAGAACTTTTACGCGGTTCTTGTTGCCGTTATTGTTATTGGAGTGACCCTTTTTGCTCTTCAGAACTTTCAGGATGTAAACGTAACGATTCCTTTTGTTGGAGAATTCAGGACGAAACTGTTTGTTGTTATCGTTTTCTCTTTTATTTCAGGATTTCTTACTGCAGGTTTCCTGTCTCTGATTCTGAAGATAGTTTCTCTACCCTCTAAAATAAGGAAAAAGGAGAAAACCGTTGAGGCTGGATCAGTTCCTGAAACTGTCAAGGGTAGTGAAGAGGAGGAGCGTAGCTAAAGAGCTCTGTGACTCTGGGGCTGTAAAGGTGAACGGTCGGCCTGTTAAACCTTCAAGAGAAGTAAGGGAAGGTGATGTCATAGAGATAGATACCTTTACCCGTTACCTCAAAGCTCAGGTTGTCAGAATTCCATCTTCAAAGAACGTTTCTAAAAAGGAAGCAAGAGAACTTCTCCAGATCCTCGAGGATAAAAGGAGAGACATCAGAGACATCATAGATCTTATCTGAGGAGAAACTATGGAAACTTTCCTGGAAAGGGTTTTTGAAAACGTCAAAGAATTTCCCGATAGAGAGGTTCTTGTAGAGAAGAGAGAAGGAAAATACAGACCGTTGAGCTATGAAGATTTTGGCAGGCAGGTAAGTGCTTTTCAGGGGGTTATGAGGGAGCTCTCCCCCGAAGACAGGGTGGTTATCTTCATGGAGAACAGGCCGGAGTGGATAAGTTCCCTCTTTGCCGTTCTCTTCTCCGGGGGCATAGCCGTTCCTGTTGACTACCTTTTAACTGAAGAGGAGCTTTTCAACATCCTCAAAGACTCTCAACCCCGGTTTCTCATAACGAGCGGAAAAAACAGGGAAACGGCAGAGAGGGCTGTTTCAAAGTTAGGTTACCATGTAAAGGTTATAGATGTAGACTCTGCAAACCTGAAGGGCGACGGTAAACTCTTTTTCAGGAAGAGGGATCTGGAGGACGTCATCCTCATCCTCTACACTTCGGGAACAACTGGAAATCCCAAAGGGGTGATGCTGACGTTGAAGAACCTCAACCACAACATCAGGGCTGTTGAAAACCTCGGTTTCCTCAGGGAGGATGACCGTTTTGTTGCCATCTTGCCCTTCCACCATACCTATCCTTTAATGGCGACGGCTGTTTTGCCAATTACTCTCAAGAATCCCCTTGTATTTATAGAGAAACTGACGCCGGCAGACATTCTCTCAACGGTCAATGAGCAAAAGGTTACCATTATGGTAGGAGTTCCAAAGCTCTACCATGTTATTCATCACAACATAATGGCAGAGATAAAGAAACTTCCTCCACTTAAAAGGAAAATTGTTGAAGGGGCTTTAAAGGCGTTCAGGAGGGGAGCTCCCCGTTCCGTTAGAAAAAAATTCTTTTCCGAGGTTCACAGGAAGGTCGGCAGGTATCTCCGCTTTATGATAAGCGGTGGCGCAAAGCTCAGCGAGGATGTGTGGCGGGATATGGAGGCAATGGGCTTTAATATTCTGGAGGGCTACGGACTTACGGAGACTTCCCCCCTCATCTCTGTAAACAGACCTGATAAGAAGAAGATAGGGACTGCTGGAATTCCCGTTGAGGGCGTTGAGGTGAGGGTTACTGAGTCCGGCGAGATTGCCGTGAAAGGTGACAATGTGATGAAAGGGTATTACAATAAACCTGAGGAGACGGAAAAGGTAATAAGGGACGGCTGGTTCTATACCGGAGACCTCGGTTTTGTTGATGAAGACGGTTTCATCCACATTACAGGTAGGGCTAAAGAGGTTATCGTTCTTGAGAGCGGTAAGAACGTTTACCCCGAGGATATAGAGATAGAGCTTCTGAAGAGTCCTTACATTTTAGAGGTTGGGGTTTTCTTCCACGAGGGGAAACTTAAAGCGATTGTGAGGCCAGATTTTGAGCTTCTTGTTGAGGAAGGAGTTCAGGACGTTAAAAGTTTTATAAAGAAAGAGATGAACAGACTTATGAGGGGTTTTCAGCCTTACAAGAAAATTAAGGAGTTTAAGATTGTGGACAGGGAGCTTCCCAGAACGAGAATCGGAAAACTGAGACGGTTTCTTCTTCCCAAGGTGTGGGAGGAGATTGAATAACCCTGTCTGGAGAGAGTATGGAGTTGAAGTTTGCCAAGATTCAGGGGACGGGAAACGACTTTATAGTTATTAACAACCTTGCCGGTTGCTTCAACCAGTTCTGTGGGAATTTAAAAGAGAAGGAAGTTGTCAGGCGCCTTTGTTCCAGGAGAACAGGGATTGGAGCAGATGGTTTGATTCTCATCGAGGACTCTCAGATTGCAAATTTCAAGTGGCGCTTCTTCAACTCCGACGGCTCAACTGCCGAGATGTGTGGAAACGGTATGAGGTGTGTTGCCCGTTTTGCCTTCGAAGAGGGTATAGCTCCCGAGAAGATGACAGTTGAAACTGAGGCCGGTTTGATTGAGGCGGAAGTTAAAGGCAGAAACGTCAGGGTAAGGCTCACTCCTCCGAAGGATCTGAAGCTTAATCTAAAGGCGGAAGGGCTTACCGTTCACTACATCGATACCGGCGTTCCCCATGCAGTTGTTTTTGTCGAAAGACTAAAGGATGTTAACGTTGATGATGTTGGAAGAAGACTTCGTTTTTCAGATCTTTTTGCTCCCAGGGGAACCAACGTGAACTTTGTAGAGGTTCAGCTAAACAGAGTTTTGGTAAGAACTTACGAGAGGGGAGTTGAGGGAGAGACACTTGCCTGTGGAACGGGAGCGGTAGCTTCAGCTTTAGTTTCTTCTAAAGTTTTTGGTCTGGAATCCCCGATTGAGATTGAAGTTTCCACAGGAGAGAGATTAAAGGTTTACTTCGATGAAGGTTTCAGGAATGTTTACCTTGAAGGGCCCACAACCTGGGTTTACGACGCCCGATTGAGAAAAGAGGTTTTGAGTGGAAAGGGTTAAAAGGTTTGTAGAGTTCCTGAACCTTATTGGCTACGAAGAGGTAAGACTTTCCGGAAGTTCAGAGGTAAGAGGTATGGAGAGTTTTGATCCTGTTAGAGAGCTGGAGAAATTAGAGAAAGAAGCAAAGAAGTGCTGTAGGTGCAGGCTTTGTAAAACAAGAACAAACGTCGTTTTTGGTGAGGGAGACCCTCAGACGAATCTCATGTTTGTAGGTGAAGCTCCAGGAGAACAGGAAGACCTTCAGGGGAGACCTTTCGTAGGTAGAGCAGGGCAGCTTCTCACAAGGTTTTTGAACCTCTACGGAGTTAAGAGGGAAAGGGTTTACATAACCAACGTTGTGAAGTGCAGACCTCCAAACAACAGAAACCCGGCTCCCGATGAGATCTCTACCTGCTATCCATTCCTTGAGAGACAGATAGGGCTCATTTCTCCAAAGGTCATTCTCTGTCTGGGGGCTTTTGCGGCAAGAACCATCCTTAACCTGCCTGAAAAGACTCCCATATCAAAGATTAGAGGAAAAAAGCAGAAGGTTAGGTTTGGTGACAGGGAGATATACGTAATTCCCACATTTCATCCTGCCTATCTGCTCAGGAACAGAAGGGGAGAGCCTGAATTCCAGAAAGACCTTGAAAACGCTCTGAGGCTTGCCGGTCTTATCTGATGAGCAAGGTGGAAATTCTCAGGGAAGTTCACAGACGTTTGAAAAGGTTGTTTCCAGTTCCTTATACTCCAAAAAGAACGCCTTTAGAGCAGGCTGTTTTTACCGTTCTCAGTCAGAACACAACAGACAGAAACGCAGAGAGGTGTCTTGAAAATCTGAAGCGGATAACCGGTGGTAATCTTCTGATGCTGGAGGAGCTCCCCGAAAAGAAACTCATAGATGCCATCCGTCCATGTGGGATGTTCAAACAGAAATCAAAAGGTTTGAAAGTTCTCGTTTCTGTGTGGCCGGAGCTTGAGGGAAGACTGAGGGAGCTCCCAACAGAAAAGGCGATAGAGCTTCTTACGTCTCTTCCCTACATCGGATCAAAGACGGCAAGAGTAATACTGACCTTTGCTTTTAATAAGAATACCTTTCCGATAGATACCCACTGCTACAGGGTTTTAAAGAGGCTTGGAATCTTTCCCGAAAACTGGGATAAAGACATGGTTTCAGAGTTTATGGAGAAGCACTTTGATGGGGAATTTAACAGGGAACTCCACTACAACCTTATAAGGCTTGGGAGAACAATCTGTAAAGCCAGAAAGCCTGAGTGTGACAATTGCCCGCTAAACGATCTGTGTAAATATTCCAGGGAAAAAGAAAAGAGGGAGCAGGAAACCCCTACTCCTTCTCAACTTTAATCAGGTGATGGGCAAGACCTGACTTTTCCTTGTCGATTCCGAAAGCGTAAGCCATTATCTCTGGCAGAAACGATGACGGAACGTGAGGGGGGGTTTCCATGTTTGTCTGATAAATGTCAAAGGACTTGAAGCAAAGCGGGCAAGGAGTCGCAACTATATCAGCCCCAACCTTTTTAACTCCTCCCAGTATTCTGTTAAGTTTCTTAAGAGTCATAGATTTGTCTGTAAAAAATGAATGGTATCCACAGCAGGCGTCATTTCCTTCGTAGTCGTCAATAACTTCTGCCCCGAGGGCTTTTAGTATCTCCTGGAGAGAAGAGGGATTATCGCTGTTATCAACTGCTATCTCTTTTGGGTATAGAACGTGACATCCGTAGTAAGCGGCAACTTTCCAGCCTTTAAGTGGCCTTTTAACAGCATTTCGTATCTTCTCGTAACCGACAACGTCTCTGAAGAAATCCAGTAGGTGATAAATCCTGCTTGTTCCTTTATATTCCAATCCTTCTTCTTTGAGAAGTAAGTTGATTTCTTCTCTCAGTTTTTTATCTGTGTCAAGTGCTCTTTTTGCTTTTGCTATTACCATATAGCACGTGTTACACGAAACAAGCATATCAAGACCTTCTCTCTCTGCAAGAGCGATGTTTCTCGCGTTTATTGCGTAAGAGAGTTTTCTGTTTTCCTCGTCGATAGTGTTACCACCACAACAAGTAGTTTCCTCCAAGAGAACAACGTCAACGTCTATTCTCTTAAACATTTCCTTCATCGTTTCGAACATGTGGGCGTCCTGCCCCTGGAAACAGCAACCCTGATAGAAACCGACTTTAACCATTATTTACCTCCCAAGAGCCCTTTGAGTTTAGAGATGAGCCCCTTTGAACTCCTGCCCTCCTCATGAGTCCTGTCAACAATAGTGCATATGTCTGCCTTAAAAATCTCACTTACCATCCTGTCAATTTTTCGAACGTGAGAGAAGTCAAGATCTAATGCCTTGTCCTCTTTTGAGAGAATTTCAAGGTAAATATCCCTGAACTTCATAAGACCTTTGGTGGGTTTTGGAACTTCCCAGACTTCAACTCCCATTTCCGTGTAGGCTTTAGTGAGCTTTTCTCTGGCTTCTTTGTTTCCGTAAACTTCTTCAGGCAGGTAAAGTCTGTTAATTTGGCCTGTTGCGTAGATCCAGTCAACAAAGTGTTTGAGTTTCCTGGCTCCTGGTTTATCTGTAAACCCTTTCTTGACGGCCTGACCCCTCAGGTTTTGAATGTCCTCTGCTGGCTTAACTCCTTTAGGGCAGACGTAAATACACTTCTGACATTGAACACAGCTCCATAAACCTCCGGAAATTGCGTATCTAATTCTTTTCTCTTTTGCTGTTTCTATATCTCTTCTGTCCACCTGAAATCTATATGCTTTGGAAAATGCAAATGGTCCTCTGTATCTGTCGTTGTCAGCTACAGCTTCACAAGCAGAGTAACATGAAAAACAAAGCATGCAGTGAATCTGATCTTTATAGGCTTCCATCTCCTCTGGGTAAATGATGCTTTCGTGCATCGGATCTGTTGGAACAACCCTTGGGTCTGGAACCAGCCAGGGAATAAGTGTCTTCATCTTTTCAATAGGCTTATCTATGTCGACAACCAGGTCTTTGATAACCTTCATGTGGTTTAATGGCTCTATTCTCAGGGGTTTTCCCTTCCAGGTTTCGACCAATTCTTTCATTGGAGTTTTACAGGCGAGCTTTGTTTTACCGTTAACCTTTACCGAACAGGAACCGCAGACTTCGCTTCTGCAGAATGCTCGAAAAGTAAGGGTTGAGTCAAGGTTATCTTTTATGTATAAAAGCGCATTAAGAAGAGTGCCTTCGACGGGAACTTCGTATTCTTTATAGTATGGAGCTTGGTCTTTTTCAGGATCATATCTAAAAACCTGTAAAATGGCTGTTTCCATTTTTTCCTCCTTAATACTTCCTTTCCTCAGGTGGGAACTTGGTGATAGTTACAGGTTTCCACGAAAGCTCGTAACTTCCGTCATCCTTCAGTTTAACTACTGAATGTTTGAGAAAGTTCTTATCATCCCTTTTAGGGTAGTCCTTCCTTGCATGGGCTCCTCTGCTTTCCTTTCTCTCAATGGCAGGAATAGCAATAGTCGGAGCTAAATCAACTAAGTTCAGAAATTCAAGAACGGTTACAAGGTCTGTGTTGAATTTTTTACTTGTATCGTAAACCTTAACGTGTTTTGCCCGTTCTCTGATTTCCATCAGCTTTTCAAGCCCTTCCTTCATGGTTTTTTCTTCTCTAAATACTCCAAAGTGCTTCATCATAGTGTTTCCGAGTTCTTTCCTGAGATCTGCCAGCTTTTCCTTACCGCTTGCTTCCATAAGTTCTAAGATTCTTTTTTCGTCGTCTTTTGCCTTTGCAGCGGATGGTTTGGTTTCAGAAGCTTCGTCTGCGTATTTAACTGCTTCAAGAGCTGTAAGTCTTCCATAGACTAAAACATCTAAGAGAGAATTACCTCCCAGTCTGTTTGCTCCGTGAACGGAGATGCAGGCACATTCACCTGCCGCGTAAAGCCCTTTAATAGGAGTTCTTCCGAGTTTGTCTGCATCGATCCCGCCCATTGAGTAGTGGGCTGTAGGAGCAATTGGTATGGGCTCTTTAACCGGGTCAACTCCTTCGTAAAGAATTGCGTGTTCTCTTGTTTGTGGGAGTCTTTCGTTTATCTTTTCTTCTCCTAGATGGGTAAGGTCTAAACAGATGTAGTCACCGTTTGGACCGCATCCTCTACCTTCGTCTATCTCTGTTTGGATTGCTCTTGCAACAATATCCCTCGGAGCGAGCTCCATTTTCTCTGGAGCATACCTTTTCATAAAGCGTTCACCGTCTTTGTTTCTCAGGTAACCACCCTCTCCACGGGCACCTTCGGTAACGAGAATTCCCGTTTTAGCAAGGCCGGTTGGGTGGAACTGTATGAACTCCATGTCTTTAAGAGGTAAACCTGCCCTTAAAGCTGCAGCAGTTCCGTCTCCGGTGTTGCCGAGGGCGTTCGAAGTCCTGTTCCAGTAAACCCTTGCATGGCCGCCGGTTGCAAGAATTACTGCTTTTGTTTTTATAAGATGGACACCGCCGTTTCTTATGTCCCAAACGGTAATTCCTTCTATCTTTTCGCCGTTGTGTATTATTGAGAGTAGGAACCATTCGTTGAAGAACGTAACGTTGTTTTTCAGGCACTGTTCATAAAGAGTTTGTAGTATGTAGAAGCCCGTTTTGTCAGCGGCATAACACGTCCTTGGAAATGAAGCTCCTCCAAAAGGCCTTTGGGCTATTCTTCCGTCAGGCCTTCTTGAAAAAGGAACTCCTCTATGGGCTATATCATATATGACGGCAGCTCCCATTTTGCACATTATGTCAACAGCATCCTGGTCAGCCAAAAAGTCGCTCCCCTTAACCGTATCGTATGCATGGGCTTCAGGGCTATCTCCCACAGAGTGTGTTAGGACAGCATTAATTCCACCTTCTGCAGCCCCGGTGTGGGAGCGGGTAGGGTAAACTTTTGTTATTACTGCTACTTTTAAAATTGTGTTTTCAGCTGCCCAGAGAGCTGCATACAGACCTGCTCCTCCACCTCCTACAATTACGATGTCGTAATCAAGCTCTACCATATATAAAACCTCCAGAAGATAAAGTTATGAACATTTTATGAATTTAAAGACCCACCTAAAATTTTACAAAACTTTTACAAAGTTTGTAACCCGGTGTCTGGATAAATTTTGTGTATCTTGACCTTTACCCTCATTCTATAATCATTTTAAAAGCAAATTGAAGAATTTGAATTTAAAAACTCCATCAATAAAGGAGGGTTTATGCTTCAGTTTGACATTTTAATTGTTGGAGCTGGGGGAGCCGGACTTTATGCCGCTCTTGAAACCAGTAAAAGAAGAGGTTTATCTGTTGCTGTCCTTTCTAAGGTTTATCCAACCCGTTCTCATACCGGTGCAGCTCAGGGAGGGATAAATGCAGCTTTAGGAAACGTTGCTCCCGATAGCCCAGAGAAGCACGCTTACGATACGGTAAAGGGAAGTGACTTTTTAGCTGATCAGGATGCTGTTGAGCTTATGTGTGAAATGGCTCCAAAAATTATTAGAGAAATGGAACACATGGGACTTCCATTTTCAAGGCTTGAAGATGGAAGAATAGCTCAGAGACCTTTCGGAGGAGCTTCGTTTCCAAGGACGTGTTATGCTGCCGATAAAACCGGTCACGTTATGCTTCAAACTCTTTATGAGCAGTGTTTGAAGAATGGAGTGAGGTTTCTCAATGAGTGGTTTCTCATCTCAATTGTTCATAATGGAGAGAGAGTTGCAGGTATTGTTGCAATGAATTTGAGAACTGGAGAAATTTTTGGTATTCAGGCAAAAGCCGTGATTCTTGCAACCGGTGGCCACGCAAGGGTTTACTGGAATAGAACTTCAAACGCCCTTGGTAACACCGGAGACGGAACTGCTGCTGTTTTGAGAGCAGGACTACCCCTTAAGGATATGGAGTTTGTTCAATTTCACCCAACAGGTTTGAGAAGAACCGGAATTCTCGTTACTGAGGGTGCCCGCGGGGAAGGGGGCTATTTGATTAATAGTGAAGGTGAACGTTTTATGAAAAAGTATGCTCCAGAGAAGATGGAACTTGCTCCGAGGGATATGGTCTCAAGGGCAATAGAGACAGAGATAATGGAGGGGAGAGGTTTTAAGGACGATGAGGGAAATGAATTTGTCTATCTTGATCTGAGACACCTGGGTAGGAAGAAAATTCTTGAAAGGCTCCCTCAAATAAGGGAGTTGGCCATTGACTTTGAGGGAGTTGACCCGATTGAGGAGCCCATTCCTGTTCGCCCGACGGCCCACTACTCTATGGGTGGAATCGATGCAGATAAACTGGGAAGAACACCGATTAAAGGGCTCTACGCTGTAGGTGAGTGTGCCTGCATTTCTGTTCACGGAGCAAACAGGCTTGGTGGGAACTCCCTGCTGGATATTGTTGTTTTTGGAAAGCTTGCAGGTGAGGATGCCGTTAACTACGTCTCTGAGGTGAGCTTTGCTCCTTTTGATAAGTCTGAGATTAAGAGGGAAGAGGAAAGGATTGACAGTCTGTTTTCTTCCGACGGAAAGGAGAAACTGCCAGACCTGAGGAGTGAGCTCAGCGATGTTATGAGTTACGGAGCCGGTATCTTCAGGGAAGAGAAGAAGATGAAAGAAGCCCTTGAGAAGGTTAGGGAGATTAAGGAAAGGGCAAAACACGTTAAAGTTTACGATGGCGAAAGAAGCTTTAATACGAACCTTCAGCAGACTCTGGAGTTCCTTAACCTTGTTGATATTGCAGAAACGATTGTTCTTCCTGCCATAGAGAGGAAGGAGAGTAGGGGAGCCCACTACAGAACGGACTACCCCAAGAGGAACGATGAGAACTTCCTGAAACATTCAATTGTTGAGAGAGGGGAGGATGGGGAGCTCCACCTCTCCTGGAAGCCGGTTGTAATTACGAAGTATCAACCTGAAGAGAGGAAGTATTAAGGGGGAAGTAATGGATAAGAGAGAGGTTGTTTTTAGAATAAAACGATTTAACCCGGGGAAAGATAGAGAGCCATACTATCAGGAATATACTCTATCTGTTCCGAAAGGTATGACCATACTTGAAGCTCTTCAACAGATAAAAGATACTCAAGATCCAACGCTTGCATTCAGGGCGTTCTGTAGAAGTGCAATTTGTGGTTCTTGTGCTGTTAAAGTAAACGGCTTCCCGAAACTTGCCTGTAAAACTCAGGTCTTCAGCGAGCTGGATAAGTTTGAAACAGATACTTTGACTATCGAACCCCTTGATAATATGGAAGTTATAAGAGATTTAATAGTTGATTGGGATACTCCCTTAAGACGGATGGAGGAGATGAAACCCTATTTGATTCCTGATCCTGAGGTTGTTCCGGATTCTCTTGAGGAAGAGAGCAGAGTTTATCCCGATGAGCTAAAGAGGTTTGACCAGTTTACAGATTGTATTCTCTGCACTTCATGTTTTTCTTCCTGCACAGCTGTTCAGCTTGATGGAGGATATGGAGGGCCTTTCCAGCTTGCAAGGGTTTACAGGTTTGCAGTGGATCCGCGAGATGCTTTGAAAGCTGAAAGGTCTAAGATAGGTTACGCCTTTGACATGTGGAACTGCGTTCGGTGTAACAAGTGCGCAGATGTCTGTCCCAAGCACGTTTCTCCAGTAGATGGAATTATGAAGCTGAGGGGTCTTTCAATAGAAGTTGACCTGAAGAATAACCCTGGAGCAAGACACGTTATGGCTTTTTACAAATCACTTCTTGAATCGGGAATGCTCAATGAGGTTCTCCTGCCTCTCAGGACTAAAGGGATCAGAGGTGTTCTTGAGAACCTGCCGGTTGGGATAAAGCTGATTCTCAAAGGGAAAGCCCATTCGCCGGTTATGAAACCCATTACTGAACATGAGACCCTTGTCAAGGTGATGAAGGCAGCTATGGAGGTGGAATAATGGGAAGATATGCCTTTTATCCGGGATGTGCTGCTAAGGGAGCCTCAAAAGAGCTCTATGAGTCGACGGTTGCCGTTGCAGAGAAACTGGGAATCGAGTTAGTTGAACTTCCGGAATTCAGCTGTTGCGGTGCGGGGGTTTTAGAGGAAGTAAAAGAAGCTGTTGACCTTGCAGTTAATGCCAGAAACCTCGCCTATGCGGAGAAAAGGGGACTGGATATTGTTACTGTTTGTAGCACGTGTCTTCTGGTTCTGAGAAAAACGAAGTATCTCCTTGACAGTGATGAGGATTTAAGAGAAGAGGTTAATGAGATACTTTCGGAAGCTGGGCTTAAGTATAAGGGAACTGTTAATGTTAAACACTTCCACTGGGTTATTTTAGAGGAGTTTGGAGAGGAAGGGCTGAGGGGAAAGGTTGTTAAGCCCCTTTCAGGGAAGAAAGTCTATCCATACTACGGGTGTCATACCGTAAGACCGCAGAGTATTCTCGGATTTGAATCTTCAGAAAATCCTCAGTCTTTAGAGAGAATTATAAGAGCTCTGGGGGCGGAACCTGTTTCTGGAAAAAGACGACTTGAGTGCTGCGGGTTTCATGCCTTTTGGCCTGCTCCAAATTTGAGTATGAAGCTCACAGGAGTTAACCTTTTGGATGCCAAACAGTGTGGAGCCGATTGTATCACTACTCCCTGCCCTCTGTGTCATATGAACCTCGACGCGAACCAGTCAAGAGCCTTAAAAGAGGTAGGGGAAAACTCTAAGATTCCTGTCTTACACCTTCCGCAGCTTATCGGTCTGGCCCTTGGGATTGATCCCAAAAAGCTGGGACTTCACAGGAATATTGTTCCTGTTAGCTGTTAGTTTGGGGAGGGAGCTCTCCCTTCCTCTTTCCTTTCTATCCGGTTCCTATTTTGTAGGATAATTATTCTACTTGAAAGCAGGAGGGCTTAAGATGATAACTCTCCTCTTTGTTATTGCTGCAGCAATTTTGTTAATAGCCTATTTTACTTACGGAAGATACTTGAGGGATAAGGTTTTTGCCCTGAAAAAGGACGCTAAAACTCCGGCTCACCAGTTAAGAGACGGCGTTGACTACGTTCCAGCCCCTGCTCCTGTTCTTTTAGGTCATCATTTTTCTTCTATTGCAGGTGCAGGTCCCATTGTTGGTCCCATAACTGCAGCTTCTTCCTGGGGATGGCTTCCTGCATACCTGTGGGTTTTAGTTGGTAATGTTTTCATAGGCGGTGTTCATGATATGAGTTCCATAGTTGCTTCTGTTCGTAACATGGCAAAATCGATTGCAGAGATAGGAGGTAGATATCTGTCAAAAAGAGCCGGTTTTCTGTTCAAGCTTTTCATCTGGCTTGCTCTTCTTTACGTTGTTGCGGTTTTCATAAACGTTGCACAAATAACGTTTAACGCTAAGGTTCCGTTGGTTGAAGGAAGTAAAGTTGTTTCACTTCTTCCCATCGGTGGAGGAGTTGCAACTTCTGCTATTATCTACATTATTCTAGCTGTTCTTTTTGGTATTTCTGTTTACAGGTTTGGTCTTTCTCTTAAATGGGCAACGGTTGTTTTTGTAGCTCTCGTCTATATTGCTGTTTACATTGGTCAGCTTTTTCCTATTAACCTTTCTCCAACAGCCTGGAATATTATTCTTCTTATTTACGTTGCTGTTGCTTCCGTAACTCCCGTCTGGATACTTCTTCAGCCAAGAGATTACCTTTCAAGTTTTCTCCTTTACGGTGCAGTTATAGGTGCAGGTTTTGGAATTCTTCTCTCATTTGAGAAATTTCAGACACATATTCCGGCATTCCTTGGTTTTAACAGTGATATTGGTCCATTAGTTCCGCTTCTTTTTGTTGTTATTGCCTGTGGTTCAATTTCCGGATTTCACTCCCTTGTAGGTTCAGGAACAACATCTAAACAGCTTGACAAAGAGACAGATGCGTTGCCAGTTGGCTATGGAGCGATGCTTTTAGAAGGACTTGTTGCTGTTATGTCGGTTATATTTGTTCTCATTCTTACCGTTCCTGAGTTTCAGGTTCTTAAGAAAAACGTTGCAGCTATCTACGGAACTGGAGTTGGCCGTTTCATGTCTGTTCTGGGAATTCCAGAGAGTGTTGGTGTTGCCTTTGGAATGCTTGCTCTTTCTTCTTTTGTTCTGACCAGCACAGATACGGGAACAAGACTTGCGAGATACGTCTTTACAGAGCTTACGGGAATTACAAACCGTTTCGTTGCCACCGGTGTTTCCCTTATCATTCCAGCCTTTTTGGTATTTACTAAGTATAAAGATCCTGCAACGGGTAAGCTCCTTCCAGTCTGGAAGGCTCTCTGGCCTGTTTTCGGGGCTACAAACCAGTTAATTGCTGCCCTTTCTCTCTTCGTTGTTATGGTGTGGCTTATAAAGACAGGAAGAGGAAAATACTGGTTTGTTCCGGGAATTCCATCCCTCTTTATGGCCGTTATTACAGTCTGGGCACTTGTTATGCTTTTCATAAAGTGGAAGTTTACAGTTATAGGAATAGCCGCTCTTATTCAGGTTTTCCTTGCCCTCTGGATATTCTACGAGGGTTTGCTGGCTCTAAAAAAACTAAAAGAGGAGAGTAATGGCTGAAGCTAAAAGTCTCGGAGAGAAAATTTTCTTCATTCTGACCGGAATAAGGCTCCATGTGAAAGAATACTTCCTCAGAGCTACGGGTCTTTTTGGAAAATACGATTACTGTATAGCTTTTCCTTCAATTCCTGAAGGTTTAAAGGCGGAGAAGTTTCTTACAGGTTTTAAGGCTATTTCCATTCCCATTCCCGATGAGATATTTGAAGGATGTGGTGTTGGAGTCCTGGTGAAAGAGGAGGATTTGGACAGGCTTTTGAAATTTCTAAAGGAAAAGGGAGTTCTTGTTTCGGGTGTTTTTAAAAGAGAGGGAGACCGTTTTGTTGAGGTGACGAAGTGAAAATAGCCGTTCTCGGTTCTGGAAGCTGGGGCTCTGCACTCTCTGTTCACTTTGGAGATAAAGGTTTTGAGGTAGTTCAATGGTGTAGAGAGGAGGAGGTCGTTGATTCCATAAACAAAAATAGAGAAAACCGTTTGTTTCTTAGAGGAGTTAGTTATCCGGAGAATGTTAAAGCTACCACATCGGTTGAAGAAGCGGTTTCTGAGGCTGAAGTTGTTTTTTCCGTTATTCCAGTTCAGTTTACTCCATCTTTCTGGGAAAAGTATAGAGAGTTTCTCCGTTTCAAACCTTTGGTTTGTGCCAGTAAAGGTATAGAAGTTGAAACGTTAAAAACGTTGTCTCAACGGTATGAGGAGATTTTCGGTTCTCTCGAAAACTACTATGTCCTTTCAGGTCCCACGTTTGCAAGGGAGATAGCTGCTGGCCTTCCTGCAGCTGCGGTTGTTGCGAATGTTGAACTTAAAAAAGCTCTTGGTATAGTTAAAAGGCTTAACACTTCTGTTTTTAGGCTTTACGCCTCTTCAGACGTTTTGGGAGTGGAGCTTGGTGGAGCTCTTAAGAACGTTATAGCTATAGCTACAGGTATCTCAGACGGCATGAATCTGGGGAATAATGCGAGAGCAGCCCTTATAACAAGAGGTATCCACGAAATAAAAAAGCTAGGGAAGTTTCTTGGAGCTAAAGAAGAAACTTTTTATGGCCTTTCAGGTGTTGGAGATCTTGTTCTGACCTGCACTGGAGATCTTTCGAGGAATAGGCAGTTCGGTCTTGCTGTTGCTAAAGGTAGGGAGTTTGGTGGAAAACAGGTTGTTGAAGGAGTTTATACAGTAAAGGCTGTTATGGAACTTGCCAGAAGGTTCTCTTTGGAGATGCCGATTTCAGAGGCCGTCTATAAGATTATTTACGAGAGGAAAAACCCTGAAGAGGTAATGAGGGAGCTCCTCTCAAGACCGGTAAAAGAGGAGACGCTTTGATGGGGTGTTGCAACTTTGGAAAAGAAGATGAGTTTTTTCCCTTTGAGGAAGAGGCAAGGCGGCTTATAGAAGGCATTCTCCCTCAGTGGAGAGAGGGAAGGGAGTTTAAAGTTAGGACGAAAAAAGAGGAGCTCCGCCAGTTTGTCTCCTCTGTTAAGAACTCCCTCCTTGGCTATCCTGAAGAAGAAAAGCTCTCTTACCTTGAGTGTCTCCTTGAGAGACCCGTTCCCGAAGAGAACAGGCAGACATTCTTTTACATATCCCAGAACTACCTTGTTCCTTTCCTGAAAAGGCTTGTCTACTACAGGGCTAACGAACCTGAAGGACTTGAAGACTTGCTCTTCCTTGCCGATGAGATACTAAAAGAGCTCTCAACCTTTAAAAAACTGTTAAGAGAGGAAAAGGTAGAATTGGCTTTAGACGTTTTGATTTCTGCACTCTACCAGCAGATGGAGGGGTAAATGATAGAGCGCTACATAGCAGATCTTGATGAGTTGAAAAAGAGCTTTATAGAGATGGCCGATATGGCTAGGAAGATAATTAACGATGCTATGGAAGCCCTCATGGAGAGGGATTCCGAGAAGGCAAAGGCCACCTACCAGTTTGACAGGCTTATAGACATAAAAGAACTTGAGATTGAAGAAAGATGCGTCAGAATTCTTGCCCTTTATTCCCCTGAGGCTGCAGACCTCAGGTTTGTTGTTTCAATCTTAAAAAGCATAGTTGACCTTGAGAGGGTAGGAGACCTTGCAAGGGACATATGCGAAACCGCCATAAGGCTTTCAGAGGTTCCACCTATAAAGCCTTATGTAGATCTTCCCAGAATGTTAAAGATAGTTTCCGAGATGCTTAAAGACGCCGTTATGGCACTTCTGAGAGGAGATGTTGAGCTGGCAAAAGAAATAATAGATAAGGACGATATTGTTGATAGTTTCTACGAGAGACTCTTTGATGAACTTGTTGAGATATCTCAAAAAAACCCTGAGAACGCTGCAATTGCAGTGAGGCTTATACTGGTTGTTAAGTCCCTTGAAAGAGTGGGAGATCACGCAACAAACATTGCGGAGTATGCCATTTACTATGAAACAGGGGATGTTGTTAAGCATAAAAAAGCACAGGAATACTTAAAGAAACTGAAGGAAAAAGGTGGTAAAGAGTAATGGTTGAAAAACTCTTTAAAGTTTTACCTTTTACTCTGGTTTTATTTCAATGCAAATACAGGTAAGTGATGTTTTCAAACCCTTTTCTTTTTCTGGGTTACGATTTTGGAGTTAAAGCTCTTGTGTCTTCTGTTCTTAGCGGTTTTATTTGCTCTGCCGTTGGTTCCTACGTTGTTCTCAGGAAGATGAGCTTTGCAGGAGCAGGGCTTGCCCACGTTGCCTTCTCAGGAGTGGCTTTCGGTTTCCTGATAGGTTTTTCACCTCTTTTAACAGCGCTTCTCTTTACGGTTGTTGCCTCGGCCGTTATCTGGCACCTGAGCAGAAAAGGGCTCCACTTTGACGTTGGGATGGGAGTCCTCTTTGCAACCAGCATGGCGCTGGCAGTTCTTTTCTTAAGCTTTTCAAACCTCTACGGTGCCTCCGTCCTTTCATACCTTTTTGGAAGCCCGCTATCTGTTGAAACTCAAGACCTTTTAGTTCTACTACTTCTAACCATTCTGGTTTCCCTCTTTTTCACTTTCCTCTGGCGGGAGATCTACCTGATAACCTTCAGCGAGGAGATTGCAAAGGCCTCAGGTTACAGGGTTGAGCTGATAACGTTTTTGATGAACCTTCTCATTGCCGCAGTTGTTACTTTCTCCCTTAAAGCGGTGGGAGCTCTCCTGGTCTTTTCGCTTCTTGTCGTCCCTTCAGCCTCAGCCTTTAAGCTCTCTAAGAGCTACGGTCAGTACTTTGTCCTTTCTATCCTCTTTGGCGTCCTTTCTGGCTTTATCGGTATGTTAATCTCATTCTCCTTAGATGCTCCTTCAGGAGCAACGATTACACTTGTTTCCTTTCTAATCTTCCTCTTTTCCGCCCTTAAATCCTAAAAGCTCTTTCATCTTCAGGGCATTTAAAGCTCCGATTCCCCCTGCCGTGTTGTTGAAGAAAACGCACTTAACCTGTGAGGAGCTCCTTTTAATCCTCTCTGCAGCCTTTTTCAGTTCCTCTTCAGTGTAGGAGCCGCTGTATAAACGTTCTCTGCCGTGGAACCTGAAGTAGGAGAGCTTTTCAGTTTCCCTGCACTCCTTCAGCCAGCCTAAATTTTCTGGAAAGTCTGAACATACAACTGTTGTTTCAACCTCGCTGAGGTGTTCTTCCCAGGTTGGGCTGCGGAGCTCCACAGCCACCTCAACTCCTTCTTTTCTGAACTTCTCAACGGTTCTGTTGAGAAACTCAAGGTTCTTCTCGCTGTAAGAAAAACTCTTTGGAAACTGACCCAAAAAGCAGAATAGGTTCTCTTTCAGTGTTTCCTTAAGGGTGAGGAACGGTTTAACGTTCTCTTCTGTTAGTTTCCTATAGTGGGTTATTCCCCTGTAGAGCTTGAAGACATATTTTAGTGGAACCTTCAGGTAATTCCTGATTGAGGACTTAACCGGAAGCCTGTAAAAGGTTGAATTGATTTCCAATCCGTTAAAGTGCTCGGCGTAGTAAAAGAGCCACCGGCTCATAGGCAGGTCTTCCGGGTAAAAGACTCCCTTCCAGTCCCTGTAGAAGAAACCGCTTGTTCCAAGAACTATCAACGGCTTCCCTTAATGAGGTTCAGAACCTCCCTCACTCTCTTTCCAACGCTCCTTGCCGTCTTTAAACCCCACTCGTCAATCTCAAACTGGTCGTCTACCTGCTTTGCAACGGCTGCACACCCAAAGTGTGCCGTTGGATCTGAGTCTGATACCAAAATCATTCCGTGGATTAGAGCCCAGGCGTGGATTGCCTGAAGTGTGTGCTCCTGGCCGCCGTGTTTTGTTGCTCCCACGGCAATTGCAGCGCACACCTTGTCCTTCAGTTCCCAGTTAACCCTCAGTGTCCTTGACCTGTCAAACAAAGTTTTCAGCATTCCTGTAATTGAACCGAAGTAGACCGGAGAACCGATAATGATAGCATCGGCCTCCTTCATCTTCTGAGCTATCTCTTCATACCCATCCTTAACTACACAGGTTCCGCCGTTTCTTTTACAGGCGTTGCAGACCTTACAGTATTCAAGGACGTAGTCTGAGAGGGAAATTATCTCAGTCTCAAATCCTTCAAGCTCTTTAAAAGCCTCCTCTAAAAGGATAAGTGTTGACCCTTTCCTGTGGGAGCCGTTTATTCCCAAAACCTTCATAGTCCCTCCTAACTCCTCTTCTTAAAGACTATCCTAATGGGAATTTTGTTAAATCCAAAGGTCTCCCTTATCCTGTTTTCCAGGAACCGCCTGAAAGACTTTGGAATTCCCTCAGGGTAGTTTGAGAAGAGCAGGAAAGTCGGCGGTTTTGTTTTAACCTGAGTTCCGTAGTAGATCTTAACTATTTTGTTTTTGTAAACAGGGGGCTGGTGGATCTCCATCAGCTTCTGGAGAATCCTGTTGAACTCTCCCGTTCTTACCTTCTTCGTATACTGCCTGTAAACGTCTTTTATCTGTTTGAGGAGTTCTTTTAACCCTTTCCTCTCCTTTGCAGAGATGAAAACCCTTGGAGCGTAAGGGATAAAGTCAAAAGTTAAATCTAATTCTCTGTGGATCCTCTCCCAGTCCTTTTCGCTTTTCAGCTTATCTATCTTGTTAACTGCAATAATTATGGGTTTGAACTTCTCAAGGGCGATTCCGGCAATCTTTGCATCTCTGTCTGTTGGACCTTCTTCTGCATCAACTAAAAGAACAACGACGTCTGCCCTGTCTATTGCGTCTAAAGCACGCAAGTAAGAGTAGTATTCAATGTCCTTTATCTTCCCTCTTCGCCTTATTCCGGCGGTGTCTATAAAGATGAACTCGTCGTCTCCAATTTTTACGTAAGTGTCTATTGCATCCCTCGTCGTTCCCGGAACGTCGCTGACTATTGCCCTCTCCTCTCCCACAAGGGCGTTAAGGAGGGTGGATTTACCCATGTTTGGCCTTCCAACTATTGCAACCTTTATGGGCTCCTTCTCCTCCTCTTCTATCTCATACTCCTTTCCGGCTGCAAGGTCTTCTGAGAGCTTCTGGAGCTCTTCACTCTCCTCACCAGATATTAACCTCTCTGCCTTCTCTCTCCTCTCCTTCTTCTCGTATTCCCTCCTTGCCGCTTCTTTCATATCCTCTGGGAGCTTTTCCAGTATCCTCTCTATCAGTGTTGGAATTCCAATCTTGTGGATTGCAGAGATGGGTATAACCTCTTCAAAGCCTAACCTGTAGAAGTCGTAGATGAGGTCTTCCATAAAAGGCTCGTCAACTTTGTTAACGGCCACTATTACCGGTTTTTCCCACTTCCTTAAAATCCTTGCAACTTCCTCGTCTAAAGGGGTTACCCCTTCTTTTCCGTCAACTACAAAAACGATTACATCGGCCTCGTCCATTGCCCTTTGTGCTTGCTCTGTCGTCTCCTTTGCAAACTCATGGACTTTTCCAGTTGTGTCAACTCCCCCTGTGTCAACCACTAGAACTGTGTGATCGTCTAAATCTGCTTCCTGAACTATCCTGTCCCTCGTTACGCCGGCGGTGTCGTCTATTATGGCAACCTTTTTTCCAAGAAGCCTGTTGAAGAGGGAAGACTTGCCGACGTTTGGCCTTCCAACTATCGCAACAACGGGGAGTCTTCTCATACCTCCTCCGCCATTACCATGTCGTAGAGCTTTTTGAATACGCAGGTGAACTCAACGTTTTCGTCAAATGCAAAGGGAAGCGTCTCAACCTCCCAGATCTCCTCTCCGTTGTATAGATAGCGAGTTCCTAGAAACGCAACGTCGGGGAGCTCCCTGAAGTAGTATTCTCTGTCGCCTTCCTCTTTTGCTCTTTTGATGAACTCTCTTAGCTCGTCTACAGAGTTAAAGTTTTTAGTTGTTGGAATCACAAACCTTAAAGCAGCGTAGGTGTTTCCGCACTTCCTGCACTCTCCGTAGAGTTCCCTTGCATCTATAACGGTTCTGAACTTCCTCTCCTTTGCCAGTTCCTCAACCATCTCAATCAGGTCAACTAAGGGTTCCTCTCCTAAGTAAACTTCCTGTTCTGTCTCCTCTAACCTGTCTGGATAGATAACCATAAGGGGAGCTCCGCAGTAAGGGCAATCAACCCTCTCGCTATCTTCAGGGGCAGGCTCTAAAAGGCCTACAAGTCTCTCAAAGAACTCGTTCATATCGTAGTCGTCTGCAACAAGCTCAATAGGTTCGTTGCACATAGAGAAGTCGTATCTGTAGTTCCTGCTGATGAAGTCCTCCATCTCTCTCCTCCTTCTTTAGTTTCACAGAAAATTTAACCACAAAAAGAAAAGGGGGAAGGCGTTAGCCCTCCCCCTGAGTTAAAAGCTTATGGAATTACTGGTTTTGCTGGCTTTCCTGTGAACCTACTTCAACCTCTTTAACGGCCTTTACAAGTGCCTGCCCTACGTAGTAGCCGGCAAGGAGCTCCAGTCCCCAAACAAGAAGGGTCGGAATAGCAGCTCCGAGCATTACAGCTTCGGCTATTGGCCCTATTACTATTGAGGAGATGATGTTCAGCTCAAAGAGAGCTGCAATGAGGAAAACCAGGAAGAACCCCAAGTAGTAGGCGTATTTGAACGGTTCTAAGGAGCTGAGCCACATGGAAAGGAGAGCTGCGACACTTAAATCTTCAAGTTTCTGGAGCTGTGCAGCTTCGGGGCTTTTGGCTATTTTCTGCGCGATTTCAGACTTATCGGGAATCTCTCCGTCTAAAAATGCTTTAGCAGCGTTTGCAATTCCACCGTAGCCGAAGATGAGCCTGTTGGCAAAGAGCCAGAAACCAAGGAATCCGATAACAAAAGCTGCCGCTTCAGGGTGTGCAGCAATAATAAGGCTGAAGAGGAAGATTCCTAAAACAATTACGGCTATAAAAGTTCCAAATACTATCCACCACAAAACCCGTTGCATCATTTACCTCCCTTATTCGCTTTCTTCTGCTCTGCCACGTTCTTACCCCCTACCCCTAACTTGAAAGGATGGGCAACTGTATAAAGGTCAGGAGATAATGGATGAACGTATGTAAATGTTGCAAGAACTGCGTCTCCGATCTGGAGCTTTTCGGTTCCAGTCTTCAGCTTAAGCTCAACCCTTGTTACCACTCCCGGCGGTAAAACTGCGTGAACCGGAACGTGAGAAACTATGTATCCCTGCTCTTTACTGTTCTTTCCGGGAGTGAAAACAAAAGACTCGTCAACTATTGTCAGTGGGACGCCTCCCGGATTGAGGATTGAGTAGGTTATTGAATGTTTTTCCCTATCGTATTGGGCATCAACAACAATTGGAGAGGCCGGAATAGACGCCACGACCTTTGCTACTGTTCTCTGTGTGAAGAAACTTCCAATTCCCCAGCCGAGAATCAGGGCAATAATGGAAATCAAAATGAGAATACCTGCAGGTCTTTTCATCTCGTCCCTCCTGAACTGTTTTTATAAATGGTTTACCCCCTATCCCCCTTCCCTCTACTACTCCTTTTCTTCCTGTTTTTTTAAGAACTCTATGGCTTCCTCTTTAGACACCTCAACCATTACAGAGCCAAGATTGAGGTAGATGTGCCTCCCTTCAGGGAGACGCTCTACGAATTCTATAATCTCCTTACTTTTGTTCTCCTTCATCTTTCTTTCCCTCCCCGGCTTCTGCGTGGCCGTGCTCTCTTATCTTCTGGGAGAGGGCTTCAACTTTTTCGTAGAGCTCTACCATTGCCCTCTCAAGAGCTTCCCTTAGGGCAAGGGCTGCAACGATCTCTTTCTCAATCTGCTGTATTGCCTCGTCAAAGGGGAGCTCCACAGAGATTCCGCTTCCAATGTTGATGACGATCTTGTCAACATCTTCAAGCTTTGCGCCAACCTGAGCTATCCTTCCAACGGGAAGAAGAACCTCTTTTCCAGCTCCAAGATCCTTCAGGTTCCTTAAGGTTGTGATTGTCTGCCTGTACTCGCTGATGAGAATATCAAGCTGGGCAATCTCAACTCTTAAGGCTTCAATCTGAGCAATGATGCTCCTGAGCTGTCTTGTGAGGTCTGTCATCCTCTTCTCGTCCTTCTTCACAGCCATGGCACACCTCCTTTTTATATGGTTTAGATTTTTAGCTCACACCAACCTGTTGTGCACTTTTCCCTTGGCAGGTAGATGACCCTTTTGGGTCTTATGTCTGTTTTGAGCTCCTCAAAGAGCCTGTCTCTGACTTCTTTGATTCTCCAGAAGAAGAGGAGATGCCCCTTAAACTGGACTTCTGTCCACATTCCAACCCTTAGAGGTATCTCCCACCTCTTCATCTCGTTGAGAAGGGGCTTGTAGAAGTTCTCGGCAAGTGGGTGGTCTCCTAACATCTTCATCTCCATCTTTGCAAGGGCTTCGCAGAAAGAGTGGCCTGCAGCTTTCAGTTTGTCTATGTGTGGAGATGAGATGGGGAGTTCTATTACACCTTTGAAAACTTCAACTTTAAAATCTTCAACGTCTTCCCACTTTTTCAGATCAAAGACCTCGGCTCTCGTTTCGTAGAGTTCTCCGTTTTCTAAATAAAGCCTTTCAGGAACTTCAAGCCCGTTTAGGACAGGGTATTTCTCAAGGATTATCTCTTTAACTCTGTCTATAATCTCTTCTGCCTTAAGTCCCTTTTTCAACAGATATGCCTTGACCTTATTCTCAATTTCCCTGTCTTTCTTTATGTAGTAGTAGATAACTGCGCTTGTTATCGCTTCCCTTATGGCGTTTCCGGGAAGGAAGGGTTTACCCTCACCGTCCCGGGGAAATCCGTTCCTTGGGAAGATAATCGGCGACCAGGTTAGGAGCTCCACCTCTCTCCCTCCTACTTAAAGGCTGCCAGTATCTTGTCTGCTTTTTCTGCTATGTCTATCTCAAAAAGGGCAATTGTTGGCAGCAGCCAGGAGACTCTAAACCTTGCGTCGCCGTCTTTGTTCTCCCCGAAGTAGGCAAGGGCAACCCTTCCGAAACCTGCCTCTTTCTCAACTTTCTTTGCTTCCCTCAGAAAACGTCTTGCAACGTTTGGTAGCTTCTCAAAGGGGTAGGGCTTACCCTCCTGTCCCCTCTGTTTAACAAGCTCTGTTGCTGTTCCAACGTTCCTAAGAGCCTCTATAAGGTGGTGAAGCCTGTGTTTTTTGAAGTAGGCAAGGAGAAGTGATGCTGCAGGAAGCCTTAAAATCTCTATGTTGTGGTCTCCCTCGCGGAGCTCCCCCACCAGGTAGGCCCTTCCGTTTTCCATCTCAATGTGGGCAAAGAGCTTTTTGTTCTTTGGGAGCTCCTCCAGAACTTCGCTCACCTCGTACTTAACTCCCTCCTCCTCGTAAACGTCACCCTTCTGGCGTTTTCCATACTCTGCAACAAAGTAGGTCTCCTCTCCTCCCTTTTTTCCGAGTATTAGATCCAATCCCCAACGCTTTAAAGACTTGAACTTGAACTCCCTCTCCTTTTCCGGCTGTCCTAACGTCTCAAAAACCAGAGTGTTCAGTGCCTGTATCTCCCTCAGCTCAAGCAGGTTCATTCTCCGCTCCTCCTGTTTTAAATATCCTCAACTTTCAATTTAAATTTATTAATCCTACCTGTCAAGTAATTTACAGTAAAATTTTAGTTTTGTTGAGCTGGTAGAATTACTATCAGGAGGAAGAGATGGAAAACTGCTTTGATTATCACAGGGCTACGGCACACACCTTTGAAAGCGTTAGAAAGCCCCACTACCTTGACTGGTCTAACTACCCAAGTCCCTACAAGTTCTACAGAGGCGTTAGGCGTTTTAAACTTCTTCCGTTTAATGCTTTAACTCAGGAAACCTTAGATACCCTCTACAGGCTCTGCGGGGAGGGGGCTACAGAGAACCTTAACCTTCAGGAGCTCTCAAACCTTGCCTTCGCGATGAACGGAATAACAAAGGTTGAGAACTTCCACGGAGAGGAGTTTGGTTTCAGAACAACACCGTCGGCGGGAGCTCTCTACCCCTTTGAGCTCTACTTCTTCGTCAGAGACATTCCGGAACTTCCCAACGGTATCTACCACTATCAGCCCTACGACCATTCACTGGAGCTCCTTTCAGAAGGGAACTACTTTAATAGCCTTCAAATTGCTCTCTGCTCAACCGTTGATACAAACGTTGTTGCAGTTATTACGGTCATCTACTCAAGGAGTGCCTGGAAATATAGAACCCGTGCTTACCGCTACTGTCTCTTAGACGCAGGCCACATGGCAGGGAATGGCGTTGCCTATTTAAGTAGCGTTGGACTTGACGCGACTGCTGTTTCACTCTTTAGGGATGAGCTACTGAACCGTTTAATTGGGGTTGACGGAAAGAGTGAGTTTGCCCTCTGCACCCTTATGCCCCAGCGCCCGGCTCTCTACTGGGGAGAGAAGTTTAACCCGCCGGACGTTTTCCCTGAAAGCTTGCCCGTTGTCAGAAAGCCGGTTGTCTACACTGAAATAGAGGAAGTTCACTCTTTAGGAAACCTTAGCTCCTGTGAGTTTTACAGGAACATCCCAGCTTCCCCGGAATACTTTCCTGAAACTTCTTCTTTAGATTTTGGAAAGACTCTTTTTAAGAGACGCTCAAGGAGGGAGTTTACAGGAAAGCCGATAACATTTGAGCAGTTCCAGTTCCTCGTAGAGTCCTCCCTCCTCTGCTTCCCCGCCGATTGGGGTTTTCCCCTAACAAACTTCTATCTGCAGGTTAAGAACGTTGAGGGGCTTCCAGACGGTATCTATACCGTTGTAGACGGCCAGCTAACTCAAGTCTTTTCCGGAGACTTCAGCCGAGAGATGGCTTACCTCTGTTTAGGGCAGGGCTTTGTGGCTTTTGCAAACGTCAACGTTGTCTTCACTTACAGCTTTGAAGACCCAAGCTGCCGCCGATACAGGGGAGCCGTTATGGAGGCGGGAGCTTTAGGCGAGAACCTCTACCTCTCTGCCGAGTCTATGGGACTTGGGGCCTGCGGTATAGGAGCCTTCTATGACTTTGACTTTAAAAGTTTCTTTAACTTACAGAACAAAGAAATGCCTCTTTATATTATTACTGTTGGTTCTATTTAATTATTTCAGCACTTCAAGTGGCTGTATATGGTAGGTTTTCCCTTTGTAGATTCTGCTTACATCGAAATAGAGGCCGCTTTTCTTCCAGATGCCAGAAGTTCCAGCTGTTCCTATGATGTCTCCTCTTTTTACAAGCTGGTTTGGTTTTACGTATATTTTTTCCAGATTTCCATAAACAGTTCTGTAGCCTTGAGTATGTTGAATGATAATCATATTTCCAAAAGCTTTAAGGAGTCTATTATCTTTGCCGGCAAATTTGACTATGCCGGTTTCTGCAGCTTTAACGGGAGTTCCAGGATTCCCCAGTATGAAAATTCCAGGATATCCATCTTCCCTTATTGTTGGATCAACCTTTCCATCGAGGGGGAAGCGAAATTGTAAGGGTCTATTGAGTCTTAGAACGTCTTTGTATCCAACAAGTATCTTAAGTCTTTGACCGGGTTTTAAGATGTAAGGTTTCCTTAGTCTGTTGACTTTTATTATTGTTCTCGGAGAAACGTGAAATTTTTTTGCTATTTTTATTACAGAATCTCCTCGTTTTACCCGATAGTATTTGTAAACAGGCACTTTTGTTAAACCGTTCGGAATAATAGTAATACTTTTACTATTTGTTCTTGATGCATTCAGTATAGAGGTATTTTTAAGTCTACTTTGTTTAGTGGGGATTTTTAGTTTTTGCCCCACAAAAATTTTACTGCTTTTCAAGCCATTTAATCTTTTAATTTTTCCTATTGAAGTTTTGAATTTTTTTGCTATTTTGCTGAGGGAATCTCCTCTTTTCACTCTATATATTATGAAGGAATTTGAGCCATTTGTTTGACTTCTTGTGGGAATTTTTAGCTTTTGCCCTATGTATATTTTATCTCCGCGGATTCTATTAATTCTTTTAATCTCGCTCACTGAAACGTGGAATTTCTTTGCGATTTTTCCTAAAGTATCTCCACGTTTCACTCTGTAATAGACTGTTGCGTTTGAAGTAGATGTTAAGGTAATTAGTAGGCTAATAAAGAATAATAAAGCTCTCATATTTCCCTCTTGGTTCCGTAAATTGATATTCAATATCTGTTACTTTTGCAAAAAAAGGACCTTCATAAAGCCTGGAAAGAAGTTTCTTTAAATTCTCTTCTTCACCTTCTGCGTAAACTTCAACTCTTCCATCAGGAAGGTTTTTTACGAAACCTGTTAGTCCAAAGCTTTTGGCAGTTTCCCTGGTAAATGCTCTGTATCCTACTCCCTGGACTCTCCCTGAAACAAAAGCGTGAAGTCCTTTTAGAGCCATTTTTCTATCTCCTTCAATGTTCCTTTAAAACCAAACTCAATGAATTTTTCAAAATTTGAAAAGTCAAATGGACTGTGTTGGATCTGATGGTTGATAATAATATCACAGTAATTCAGTCTCCAGCTTTGATTCTCCAGAACATTAGCTAGAGAAGTTCTCTCTAGAACATTTGTAATTGACTCTGGATAAAAATTTTCGGTGGTAGTGTTAACGTTTGAACAAATGTTTAATTCTACTCCTGAGACTTTTGTGACTTCTGCAGGCAGACAGTTTCTCACACCGCCGTCTATATAGTAGTTAACTCCTACTTTCCAGGGAGAAAATATAGGGGGGATAGAGCAGGAAGCAATTACAAAGTCCACGGATGGTCCGTGCCTTTTAACTTCGACTTTAAGAGTTTTGAGGTTAACTACTATGACTGCGAAAGGAATTTTAAGTTCAGAAATGTCTGGATTTCCTGTTATTCTTGTAAGGAAATTATGAAGACCTTTTAGGGTGAATAATCCCCCTTTAAAGTAAGGACGGGCAATTTTTTTCCAGGAAAGCTGTTTCCCAATTTCTGCGATTTTATCGGGTGAAAAACCGTATGAGTAGAGAAAACCGACCAGAGCTCCGGCACTTACACCTGTTATAAAAGATGGACTGATTCCTTTATATTCTAAAGCTTTCAGGAAACCAATATGGACGGCTCCTTTTACGAAGCCGCCCGAAAGAGTAATTCCGATTCTCTTCATTTAGAATTCTAATTCGTCTCCTGGGTTGAGTATCTGGACGTTTACTCCCCTTGCTTCTGCAAGTTTCTTAAACTCTTCCGGTTCGGCATCAATTACAGGCCACGTCTTGAAGTGCATGGGGATTGCAACCTGTGGTTTTATCAGTTCTGCAGCAATAGCTGCATCTCTTACGTCCATGGTAAAGTTTCCACCTATTGGAAGTAGAGCTGCGAATACTTTTTCGTATTTTCCAAGGAGCTCCATGTCTGCAATGAGCCCAGTATCTCCAGCGTGGTAGATCGTTCTTCCTTCGACTTCAATAAGGATTCCACAGGGAGTTCCGAGGGTAACAACCTGGTCGTTTTCAATGACAGAGCTTCCGTGGGCAGCCGGAACCAGTTTAACCCTTCCAAATGGGAACTGGTAACTACCCCCAATGTGCATTGCATGAACGTTTTCAATACCCTTCAGGCTGCAGTATTGGCAAACCTCAAAAATACTTACAACTGTGGCTCCTGTTCTCTTTGCTATCTCTATTGTGTCTCCAAGATGGTCTCCGTGCCCGTGTGTAACGAAAATGTAGTTAAGGTCTGTAAAGTCTTCTGGCTTTGCAATCTTCCAGGGATTTCCATTGAGAAAAGGGTCGATAAGAGCCTTTATCCCTTCTCCTTCAACGTAAAATGTGGAATGTCCTAAATACCAGAGCTTTGCCATCTCTCCCCTCCTAAAGAGCTTTTATAAGTTTTGGAAGTCTTGACCTTAATTTAAATCTGGTTTTACCGTAAAGGGGAGTTCTTCTAGCAATGGCTATAAGGTAGGTCTCGTTGACCAGGTTATAGATAAAGATTGCATAGTTTTTAGAGAAAATCACTGTCTCTTCGAGAACTTCCTTCCCGTCTGTTAAATCTTGAAAAGTTTCATCACAACTTTTGATGGGGTTGACAAGCTGAGTAGCAAGTTCTTCAGAGTCAATCGAAGAACGGCTACTATCATATCTGTAAACCACAATTCCATCTTCGTCTATTATTAGTGCAGATTCAACTTCTGGAATTTCCTCAACTAACGTTTTAAGAATTTCTTCACTCATAAATCCCCCTAAATTAAACCTCTTTCGATGAGGAGCTCCGCTATCTGAACGGCGTTCAGTGCCGCTCCTTTTCTCAAGTTATCTCCAACAATCCAGAGGTTAAGCCCGTTCTCTATTGTATCATCTTTCCTTATCCTTCCAACTAAAACGTCGTCTTTTCCTGCAACGTCTATTGGCGTTGGGTAAACGAGGTTTTCAAAGTCGTCCATTACTGTTACGCCGGGAGCTTTTTCTAAGGCTTCCCTAGCCTCCTCAACGGTTATAGGTCTTTCAAACTCAATGTTTACAGATTCAGAGTGACCTGTGAATACGGGAACCCTTACGCAGGTGGGAGAGACCTTTATAGAGTCATCGTGCATTATCTTTTTGGTTTCGTTAATCATTTTTATCTCTTCTCTTGTATAGCCGCTTTCAAAGAATTTATCTATGTGAGGAACACAGTTAAATGCAATCTGCTTAGGAATTTTCTGAGGTAGAGGAACTGGTTTTCCTTCGAGAACCGCTTTTGTTTGTTCTTTAAGTTCTTCAATAGCTTGAGCTCCAGCCCCGGAAACCGCCTGATAAGTGGCAACAACAACCCTTCTTATTTTTGCAATATCGTGGAGGGGTTTTAAAACAACAACCATCTGAATTGTTGAACAGTTTGGGTTTGCAATTATTCCCTTGTGCCACTCAACGTCTTCAGGGTTAACCTCTGGAACAACCAGAGGAACGTCTGGATCCATCCTGAATGCAGAGCTGTTGTCAATAACCACAGCTCCTCTCTTAACGGCTTCAGGGGCAAACTGTTTGCTCCTCTCCCCACCTGCTGAGAAGAGAGCTATGTCAACCCCTTCAAAGCTCTCAGGTTTCAGCTCCTCAACGGTTATCTCCTCTCCCCTAAACCTTACCTTCTTACCAGCAGACTTTGCAGATGCTAATGGAACAAGTTTCTTAACGGGGAAGTTTCTCTGCTCTAAAACCTTTAACATCTCCTGGCCAACGGCACCTGTTGCACCTACAACGGCAACTGTATACCCCTTCATTCCCTACCTCACATAGACTTGATTTCTTCAGCTATCAGGTCTCCCATCTCCTCCGTTGAAACGAGCTTACACCCCTCAGAGTAGATGTCTTTTGTCCTGTAGCCCTTTGCAAGGATATTTCTTACGGCTCTGTCTATTGCTTCTTCAACCTCTGGCATGTTGAAAGAGTAGGTAAACATCATTGCTGCGGAGTTTATCGTTGCAATGGGATTGGCTATGTTCTGGCCGGCTATGTCTGGAGCTGAACCGTGGATAGGCTCGTAGAGTCCTATCTTTCCACCTATTGATGCAGACGGTAACATTCCAAGGGAGCCTGTAAGCATTGCACAGGCGTCGGAGAGGATATCCCCAAACATGTTTGTCGTAACAATAACGTCAAACTGCTTTGGCCATCTGATTATCTGCATTGCGGCGTTATCTACATACATGTGGTTGAGCTCAACATCTTCATACTCTTTGTGAACTTTTTCAACGATCTCTCTCCAGAGAACGGTAGCTTCAAGAACGTTTGCTTTATCAACGCTTGTTACCTTTTTGTTCCTCTTTCTTGCAACTTCGAAGGCTACCCTCGCAATTCTTTCAACCTCATGTTCGTAGTAGCGTAAAGTGTTTATTCCAACCCGTTCGTCTCCGTCAACGAAAATCCCTTTGGGGATTCCAAAGTAGATACCGCTTGTGAGCTCCCTTATGACCATTATGTCAACGCCTTTTATCACTTCTGGCTTTAAGGTAGAAGCGTCTATCAGTTCATCGTAGAGCTTTGCAGGGCGCAAGTTTGCAAACGCGTTGAGGAGTTTCCTCATTCCTAAGAGAGCTCTCTCAGGCCTTATCTCAAAGGGCAGGTTATCCCACTTGGGTCCTCCAACTGCTCCAAGGAGAACGGCGTCTGATGAGAGTATTATCTCTTTTGTCTCCTCGGGGAACGGAACGCCGGTTTCATCAATTGCGGCTCCACCAATAAGGCCGTACTTGTAGTTGAGCTTAACGTTGAACTTTTCAGAAACGGCATCTAAAACCTTAACGGCCTGTTTAACTATTTCAGGGCCAATACCATCTCCTGGAAGAACTGCTATTGTGAACTCTTTCACTTTTCCCTCCTACTTCAGTCCTAACTTTTTCTTTGCATACTCCATAAGTCCGCCGGCTTCCATAATCTGCCTGATATCCTCGGGAATTGGTGTTGCTTTAAACTCTGTTCCTTTTGTTACATTTTTGATAACTCCCGTTTCCGGGTTTATCTCAACGATATCCCCTTCCTCAATTCCCTCAACAGCTTCGGGAGATTCAAAGATCGGCAGGCCAATGTTTATTGCATTCCTGTAGAAAATTCTGGCAAAGGACTTTGCTATTACTGCAGAAACTCCGGCAGCTTTTATTGCAATTGGAGCGTGCTCCCTTGAAGAACCGCAGCCAAAGTTCTTACCTGCAACGATAATGTCTCCCGGCTTGACTTTCTGAGGAAATTCTGGATCTGCGTCTTCCATAACGTGTTTTGCCAGCTCTTTAGGGTCAGATGTGTTTAGATACCTTGCGGGAATTATCTCATCAGTGTTAATGTCATCTCCAAATTTAAAGGCTCTTCCTTTGAACACTTCTGCCATTTTTCCTCCTTAGTGAAAGAACTTGTTTGCTGGAATTGTAAATCGTTAAGTGAGGTTCTTCAAGGGATAACAAAGGAAGGGAAGTTTGGTGTTTTGAATTTAAGGCGGGAAAATAAAATGGAGCGGGCGACGGGATTCGAACCCGCGACCCTCAGCTTGGAAGGCTGATGCTCTAGCCAGCTGAGCTACGCCCGCTCA
>JALUGO010000012.1 GCA_027051905.1 Desulfurobacteriaceae bacterium
TCCGGTTATGAGCCGGATGCTCTAACCAACTGAGCTACGGGCCCATATTGGTGGAGCCGGCGGGATTCGAACCCGCGACCTTCAGACTGCCAGCCTGACGCTCTCCCAGCTGAGCTACGGCCCCAAATTAAAGTGGCGTCCCCGGCGGGATTCGAACCCGCGTCGCCGGCGTGAAAGGCCGGTGTCCTAGGCCTGGCTAGACGACGGGGACGCTAAGTGGTGAGCCCGGGAGGATTCGAACCTCCGACCTACGGATTAAAAGTCCGTTGCTCTACCAGCTGAGCTACGGGCCCACTCGCGACGCTGAATAATATAGCCTTTCGGACTTAGTTGTCAAGTTTCTGCTGAGAGTGTTTGAAAATTGCCAGAGCAAATAAAAAAGCCTATCCTCTTCGGTATGAAAGCAAAAAATTCAACTTCAACAAAGTTCTCAAACTCGCTAAAGACTACATGCACCGGAGAGGGCAGGTTCTACTTAAATATTTATACCCCTTCGGAATCGTAAGAGGAGAACCTAAGAAATACCCTGATGAGATAATCCTTACCCTCCTTTTCCTTCAGATAGCCTGGAAACTCTCATTCAGAGAACTTGAGTTCATGTCAGTCCAGATATTTGGAAGAAAAGTCACTCCAGACTTCTCAACTTACTAACTACTACAAGCTCAAAAAACTCCCATCCTACCTCCTTGTTGACTTCCTCAATTTCATCTCAAGGAGGCTTTTAGGTAAGTATCACAGGGAAGTAAAGTTTTTAGTAATTGATGGAATTGGATTTAAATACAATGAGCTTTACCCTCTTAAGGTTTTGAGAGGAACAGAGATAAAGAAGGTCAAAAGCCACGTTAAGGCAGTTGTTTTGAGTGTCTACCTTGAAAGCAGCAAAAGATTCGTTCTGACAGTTTTTCCAGAGCAAAGCTATGCTTCTGAAGTTAAAGCTGGAGAGAAGATAATCTGATGGCTCGGTAGCAGATGATTTATTCTGAATGCATTAAGAGGAAAGCCGCTTTTAGAAGATAAGGGATATGATAGCGTTAAGTTTATCGAACTCCTTGAGAGCATTGGTCTTGAACCCCACATCAAGGTTAAGGAAACTTTCAGGAAAAGTATTAGGTCTGAATAGCTCAGCTGTTCGTCTTAGCTAAGTTTTGCCTCTTCAACCTGTAAGTTCTTTTTTTTAATCCTGTGGATTTTTCAAACAGCCCCAAAGAATTATTGACACAACCAAATTGTAGTTTTTATTTTCTTCTGGATTGCTAAGGTTCTTTAGCTTAAGGATAGAAGCGGGCTAACTGATACTTGAAAATAAAGTACTTGAGGCCTGTTTTTTAGAAGAAAGAAAACTCTTACCTTGTTTAATTTAAACTGTGCGGGATTGTGGGATTTTGGATTATAAATTGGAGCTCATCTGTCTGCTGGAGAAAAGGGTAGAGAGGATTATTATCCATAACATTCATGGAGAGTTTAAGACGGACAGAGTAATCTACAAATATTTGAGTAAGAGGGAAATCGTGAGATAAGAAAAAACGCTGATAGGAAAGAACTTATTCACTATTTCGTTGGCTTTGTGACTCTACCTGTAATTGTAGTTGTCAAAGAAAACAGCTCTATAGAGGAAACAAGATCAAGATACTGGGAAACAGTTATAAGTGCGCTGGCTGCAGCAGTTTCTCTTGCAGTTTTTGCTTTTAAGAGCTTTAGTTGGAAGCCTGGGCAAAAAGCCCAGGCAGGCAAAAGGTATGGTTGAATTACTATTCTATTGGTTTGGAAAGGGTAAATGTCATGAAAATCAAACCCAATACCAATATTGTCAGGAGAATGTACAAAATTAACATGGTTCCTCCAAATTATAGTTTGGAAATCAGGTTACTAATGGTGTTGTGAATCCTACATGCTTCTTACTCAAGCACAATCCATTTACTCCAGCTGCCGGTAATGACAGCAAGTTCTTCTATCTGGGATTTCAACCACATTTTCTCAAGTTCTTCAAGTTCAAGGGTTCTTTTCCACATCTCTTCAAGGATTTTAAGGTCTTCCAATGTAACCTCCGGCTGTAGCTATTTTCTCCGCGAGTATTTACCAACTCTTAATGATTATGGTTATTAACTGTTGAATGAATATCATTTCTTATGGTTATAAAAGTATTCTCCAGCTCCATAGTAAAACTTCCCTGCATCAAAGTCATCTCCAGTCCATATCTCTGTATCTGAGTCAGATGGCTCGCAAGCTACTTCTTCGCTTTCCTCTCCCGGAGCAGGGAGTTCGTTAACCATCAAGTATGACAGCATGAGTGTAAAGACAGAGATGACAATTCTCAAAGTCGTATCCGATACAGGGAATTCAATCTTCCAGAATAGCTCCAGAGCCTCCAAAATACTGAATGCCCCTATTAAGCCAGAAAGGCATCCCAGTATGCTGAAGAAGAGAGAATATTTCTTGAATGCTTCAGCATCCTCTTTAAACTTTTCCCACTGCTTTTCTAACTCCTTCATGTGCTTGAGAGCCGATTCGGTGATAACTGCTTTTCCATTGTGAACGGTACCCACAGCACTGCCGTTCTGATGGGATACAAGTAGTTCTTTGAGCCGTTCTCGGTTCCTTTCCCATTCTTCCAGCTTTTGAGAGTGCTTTTCTATGATTTCTCTTCTTTGTTTTATGAGATAACACCCCAGAATTGTCATAGTAAGTGCTGTTCCTATACCTATAACAGTAATAGTATCCATGGCTCCCTCTTAATATTACTAGTTATTTAGTTATTGACTTTAGTTCGCAAGTTTAATGTATAACGAATATCCTGATGTTTTTTAAATATACTCCTCAAGCTTCTCAATGGGAGTTTTATACCCAAGTGCTTGATAATGTTTTGAGTGTTTGTTTTTATCGGATAACAGAAGCAATGTTCTACTTTTTCTTCTTTGGGTATTCTTCAAGTTTCATCCAAAAATTCGCTCGTTGTTTGCTTGGATTCTTTTTATCACTGGGTAGAAGAGCAAAGGAGCTTGTTGAGTCTGATGGGATTTACCGTTACAGGGGGCTTATAGAGGGTATATTTGGGGAGATTAAGAATGATGTTGGGAGTTATGAGAGAACCAAGAGCTTCCATATTGCTCAATTATTTGTCTTAGCAAAGTTTTGCCTTTTCAACCTTTGGGTTCTTTTCTTAATTCTCTGGATTTTTCAAATGGCTTTATCTTTTGGGTTTTGAATTTCCCTTATGTTTTTTTTCAGAAGTGTTTTAAGAAGTTTTAATGCTTTTGTTCTTTAGTAACAGTAAACTTAAACAAACATAGTAGAGGGGGAAACCATGAATAAGCTTGAGGAAAAAATTGAACTCTACAGGAAGACAGCCCGAGAACTGGGACTGAAGCTCAGCGATGATCTCATAGAAGCAGTTACGAGAGGATTAGGACCATCAATTTACAACAGAGACTCTGAAACTGTTGCTTGTTCAGACAAGTCTGAACTTGAAAGATTGAGAGAAAACTTTCTTAAAAAGAAACTAAAACTTGATGAGCCTGATGAAGTTCTGGACAGAGCGATAGAGGAGGTTTGCGAAGAGCTTAAAGGGTTGAATAGAAAATATAGAGCTCTTTTCTATGCTTTACTTGTTAGGAAGTTCAATAAAGAAGATGTTTACCTTAGATAGAGGTTGAGTTGACAGTTTAGGATTCTCAGAGAAGGTTGAAAAACCTTCTCTGAGTTTTTTACTATGCGGATGAGTTGGAGTTCCAAATTTTAAATTTTCCGTATCATAAAATAATTTCCCAGTGCAAAAAGAGTTCCTCCCTGAATAAAAAGAGCAATTACATCGGATGTAAGCTCCTTCAACGGCATTCCTTTAATGGCGATGGCGAGAGCCCCATCTATGTAGTATTTCAGAGGAGAGAGAGCAGAGAGCCACTGGAGGAGTTTCGGCATAGCCTCTATGGGAGTCCAGTTTCCAGAAAGGTAGAGTATCGGTATCAGAATGAGAATGGTTAGTTGAGAAACCTGGAGCATATTCTCAGAGAGTGAGGCGATGAACATGGAGAGCCCGGATGCGGTAAAGACGTAAAGGAGGGTAAGGAGGAGGAAGTCTGTTTCTCTGCCTTTAAAAGGAACTTCGACAATCTGTTCTACTGTAAAGAAAAGGGAAAGAGCTGTAAAGAACAGGACTATCAATCCCATGGAGATTGACTTTGCAACCATGAAAACGGCGTTGGGAAGCGGAGAGACTATCAGTATTTCTACGTTTCCTCTCTCCTTCTCAAGAACCACGGCAGAGGCAGGAAGAAGTAAAAGAAAGAGTGTTATAACTGTAAGGAGTTCCGAGTAAGCCATAAAGATTTTGCTTGAACAGTTCTGGTTGAAGTAGACCCGGGGAATAACCTTCAGGGTGGGATTGAAAAAGTTTCCTGTAATGAAGTTGTATATAACCTGTGTTGCGTAAGCAGAAAAAAGGTAACTGGAGGAAACTTCTGCTCCGTTAACAATTATTTCAACTTCAGTTTTAACTCCTTTTTTCAGGTCTTTTTCAAAGTTGAAAGGTATCCTCAAAACTCCAACGGCTCTGTCACTGAAAAGCACTTTTTCAACGTCTCTGTCTGAAAGGAGGTAACCGCTGAACCTGAAGTAGGAATGGGGGAATTTAGAGAGGAGCTCCCTCGATGAAAAAGAAAAATCGTAATCCTGAGCGTAAAACGGAGCGTTCTTCAGGGTAAGGTCGATGCCTGTTGCCGCAAGGTAGATATCGAGAGTAAAGGCATAAACTGCAAAGAGGAGAAGTCCTCTGTTCCTCAAAAACTGGACAACTTCTTTGTATAAAAGAACAAAGAATGTCATTTCTCCCTCTTTTTAAAGAGCATATGGTTGAGGCTGAAGAGGAGTAAGAAAAAAACGATTAGGGTTAGAGTGTCTGAAATAAGGAGTGATAAGGGAGCAGCTTTGAAAACAATAGATTTGAGCAGCCTCATGTAGTAAAACGTGGGTATGAGATGGGCGGTAAGGAGGGCTCCCTTATCCATCGAAGAGACCGGTGTTATGTAGCCTGTGTAGAGAATTGAAGGGACTACCGTAAGAACTACCGTTCCTATAAATGCGGCAGCCTGAGAGCTGAAGAATGCGGAAATCAGAAGGCCAAAGGACGTTGAAACCAGAATAAAGAGAACAGAAACGAAAATGAGAATGATAAAACTCCCCTTTACAGGAACTTTAAAGAGAAAGACGAGTATTCCGAGGAGGATGAACAGGTTGAAAAGTGAGACTGTAAACCCGGAAAGGAGTTTTCCCAACAGGTATTCAGACTTACCGATAGAAGAGACATAAACGTTGTAAATGGAGCCGGATTCTTTTTCTTTAACTATGAGTAGAGCGGAAAAAACTGCCGGGGCAATTGCAAGAACAACGGCCAGAGTCCCTACTGCTACAACGTAATCCTGGTTTAGGGATTCGTTAAACCAGTAGCGGGTCTTTACCTTAACAGGAAGAGCAAACCCTCTCTCTTCGGCAAGGAGGAGGTTTTCCCTTGAAATAAAACCGTTTACGTAGCTTTTTATCACTTCTGCTCTGTAGGGAAACGTTCCATCTATGAGGAACTGAAACTTACCATTTCCCTCTTTAAAATCTCCCTCAAAGTTGAACGGGAAAACGAGGACTCCCCTGACCTTTCCTGAAGAGATAGCTCTATCTGCCTCCTCAATTGAGGAAAAGTAGCTCCTGACCAGGAAATATTCGCTGTTTGAAGTGAGCTTTGAGACGATTTCACGGGAGAGATAAGACTTGTCAAAGTCAAGAACTCCAACGGGAACGTGTTTAATCTCAAGTTTTAGACCATAACCGAAGACGAGCATCATACTGAGAGGGACTAATAAGACCGTTATTAGAGATATTTTGTCTCTGAGGAGTTCTCTCAGCTCCTTCCTGACCACTGAAAAGATCCGCCTGAAACTAACCATTCTGAACCCTGTAAACGAAAACGTCTTCCATTGTTATTTGAGCAGGTTTTACAGCAATACACTGAACTCCCAGTTTCCTCAGATACCCATCGGTTATGGGTTCTTTAGAGTAGACTTTCACCTTCCTGCCAAAAAGGGCCGTTTTAAAGCCCAGCGACCTCAGTTTCTCCTCAGTTTCAAACGGGTTGGCGGTATAGACGAGATAAGCATCTCCATACGAACTCCTGAACGCCTTTTTAAGGTTCCAGGGGGAATCGATCGCAACGGCTCTTCCCCTGTTCATAAGCAGAACCCTATCGCAGTATTCTGACTCGTCCATGTAGTGGGTTGTTACCAGAACGGTTATGCCGAACTTTGTCGAAAGTCCCCTGATGAGCTGCCAGAAGATATCCCTCTCAACAGGATCTACTCCCGATGTAGGCTCGTCCAAAAAGAGCAGAGGAGGAGCGTGAACCAGCGCAGATAAAAGAGCAACTCTCTGCTTGATTCCCAGGGGGAGCTCCGAGACCCTCCTGCCTAGAAACCTGTCAAGCTCAAAAACAGAAGAAACTTTGGATACTAAAGACTTAACCCGAAAAGGAGGAATGCCGTAAACGCTCCCCCAGTAGATGAGGTTCTCTAAAACCGTAAGGTCTTGGTAGAGGGAGAACTTCTGGGACATGTAGCCGATGAGCTTTTTAACCTCTCTGTTTACAGGTTTCCCGGCAATAAAAACTCTGCCGGAAGTCGGCCTGTAAAGTCCTAAAATAGTCTTAATCAGCGTTGTCTTTCCAGCTCCATTGGGGCCAAGGAGGCCAAATATCTCTCCCCTCTTTACAGAGAATGAAACGCCGTCAACTGCTGTAAAGGAGCCAAACTTTTTAACGACCTTTTCCACGACAACGGCATCTTCCGGAACTGCTGGCCGGGGTTTAAAGGCAGGGGGGAGCTCCACTTTCCTTAACCCCACTTTTCTGATAAAAACATCCTCGAGGTCTGGTTCAACAGGAGTGGCGGAAAAACCCAGTTTCCGGCGGAGCTCCTCAAACTCCTTCTTCTTTTTTCTTTCCACAACAACCCTGATGATATCTCCCTTTAATCTGGGGGTATCGCTTATCTTCCAGAGCTCTTCGTAAACTGTAAAGGGATTCTTGGAGGTTATGAGGAAAACTTCGGCGTCCATCTTCACAACCTCCTCGTAAGCTCCGGAAACCTCAGCTTTTCCGTTTTTCATTAAAAGGAGCTCCGTCCCCCTTTCTGCTTCATCCATGTAGGAGGTTGAGAGAAGAACGGTTTGCCCTTCCCTGTTAAAGGAGTAGAGGAGCCTCCATATCTCACGGCGGGAAACAGGGTCAACGCCGGTTGTGGGCTCGTCTAAAACTAGGAGCTCCGGCTTATGAATGAGAATACAGCACAGGGAGAGTTTCTGCATCATTCCGCCGGAGAGCTTCCCGGCCGGTCTGTCTCTGAACTCCCACAGCCCCGTGGTCTTTAAGAGGAACTCCTTTCTCTTTTCTCTCTCCTCTTTATCAACGCCGTAGAGGTCGGCGAAGAAATCGACGTTCTCCTCAACAGAGAGCCTTTTGTAGAGATTCTGACCGAGCCCCTGGGGCATAAAGGAAATCTTCTCCTTTACAGGTTCAAAAGCCCTCTCGTTGTTGGGATCAACGCCAAAAGTTAAAAGCTTTCCAGAGTCGTAAGAGAGGACGCCGCAGACAGCTTTAAAAGTTGAGGACTTTCCCGCTCCGTCAGGACCTATAAAGACAAAGATGTCTCCCCTATCCACAGAAAAGGATAGACCATCAACGGCAACTGTTTTCCCCTTTCTGTAAGTTATCCTCAGGTTTTCAGACTCTACCGGTTTCATCTCTTGCCCAGTGGAATGAAGCAATCGGCAGGCATTCCCGGCTTCAGAACTCGGTTTGGGTTCTCAAGTAGCTTCAACTTAACCTTGAAAACCTCCTTTACCCGCTCCTCTTTTGTCTGAACCTCCTTGGGAGTGAACTCAGCTCTGGGAGAGACGTAGGTAACCACAACGGGAAACCTCTTTTTCGGGTAGGTGTCCACTTTTAAATAGCCCTTTTGTCCTAAATAGATAAGTCCCACTTTCGACTCCGGGACATAACCCTCAAAGTAGAGGTTATCCAGATCGTAGATGGTAAAGAGCCTCTGACCGGGGGCAACAACCTCTCCCGGCTCAACCAGCTTTGCCGCAACGGTTCCGTTTACAGGTGAGGTAATCTTCAGATTTTTAAGAACAGCCCTTACTCTCTCTACCTGAGCCTTCATCGCCTCTGCCTTTTCCCTGTATGCAACAACCTCTCTCTCTTTGGCCTGAACCGTTCTCTCAAGAGCTTCCACCTCGTTCTTTAATGAGAGAACCTCATTCTTCCTGTTTCGGGCAATCTCAACCTGTTTCTCGGCGGCTGAAAGTTCAGCTTTAGCAGAGTTTAAAAGCTCCTTTGCCGACTGCAGGTTGGTTCTGGCAACGCTGTAAGCTAGTTTTACCTCGTCGAACCGACTCTCTGCAATCACCCTGCGCCGGTAGAGGTTTTTAAACCTTTTGTAGTCTTTATCAGCCTTTTCAAAAGCAGCCTTTGCTCTGCTGTAGTTGGCCTGTGCAGAGAGGAGGCGGGACTTGGCTGCCCTCATGTGGTCTTCGGCCGTTCCAATCTCTAACTCAACTGCCCTTTTTAGCTCAGTGAGTTTAAACTTCAGCGCTGAGAGTTTCTTCCGGTAGTAGGAGAGCTCCCTCTCCTTTGCCTCAAGGGTTGAAAGGGAGGCTCTGTAAGCAGCTTCCGCCCGGGAGAGCTCCGCCTTTACCTCAGAGGAGTCTATCTCTGAAAGGAGCTCCCCCTTTCTAACGTCATTCCCCTCATCTCTATAAACGGCAACGACTCTACCGCCGTATTTCGTTCCCACGTCATACCGGTCTCCCTCTATCCTGCCGTTAATGTAGAGGGTATTCTCCCCCTTCTGGTCAAAGCAGCCGTAAAGGAGCAAAAAGAGCGGGAAAATCAGGTAGATGAATCTCATCTCAAACTCCCCGTAACTGGCTTTCCAACGGCAAACTCAAGCCGGGCAAGGGCTCTGTTGTAGTCTGCAAGGGCTCTGTTTAAGGAACTCCGGGCACTGTAAAGGTAGGCAATGGCGTCAACAACTTCTGTTGAAGTCCCAACGTGTTCTCTGTATCTCTCTTTTGAATCCCTGAGGAGCTCCTCTGCCTCTTTTAGCTGGGCTTTCGCCGTTTCAACCCTGGAGGCGGCAGACTGAAGAGCAGTATAGGCAGAGATTACCTGAAGCCTTACTTTATCCCTCAGATCTTTGAGAGAAACCGCAGCTCTTCTCCTCTCTTCCCTTGCCCTTTCGAGCCGGAAAAACTTCCTGCCCCCTTCAAAGAGGGGAAAGTTGACCGTAAAGGCAACGGCCGTTGAGGAATAAGTCTCTCCAGGATACTGATCGGTCTTCTGGTAGTTGAGGTTCAACAGAACCTCCGGGGAAAACGCAGAGGCGGAGAGCTTTACTCCCTCTTCAGAAACTTCTTTCATTTTTCTTCCGTAATTCAGTATTGGCCTGCTGGTGTAAGCCTCTTTGAGGAGATCTTCCATACTTCGGTTAAAAGGCTTAAAGGAGAGATTTTCCTCCGGAGTGAAGGGGAGCTCCGGCATACCAAGGTCTGTTTTCAGCTTTTCAAAGGCTACCGAATAGACAGCCTTTGCTGAGGTAAGTTTCTCCTCGGCATCCCTCAGTTTAACCTCTGCCTCAAGGAGATCTCTCCTTGGAACTATTCCCTCCTTGAAAAAGGCCTTTACCGTTCTGTAGTGGCTCCTTACTGCTTTCAGGTAGGCTTCTGCCGCCTCCACTCCTGCTCTGGCTTTTAAAAGGTTGTAGTAGTCTTCTTTAACTGTATATATCACTCTGTTAACTGTCTCTTTAAATAGGTAGTAGCTTGCCTCCTTTTGCTTTTCTTTAAGCCGTGAGGAAAAGGTTATCCGGCCTCCTGTGAAAAGTGGCTGAGAGACGTTAACTCCAAACTGGTAGTAGCTCTCACTGAAGAGGGAGAACCGTGATGGGGGCAACCCCGGAATGTTAAAGGAATAGGTAGGAACGTCGGAGAGGTTAGTCCTTCGATAGTAGAGGTTAACCTGCGGAAAGTAGGAAGAGAGGGCTTCTCTGTATTCAAGGTCTGAGATTCTATACTCAATTTTTGCCTTTTGAATCTCCTTTGAGTTCTTCAGTGCAAGGGAAATCAATGTATCAAGTTCTCCGGCAGTCAGCCTTGCAGACAGTAGAGAGAGAACCATTACCGTTAAAATTAGCCATCTCATCTTTCTCCTCCAGAAGGAGTGCAGGTATAAGGGTTAAAACGCCACAGATAGTTGCAAAGAAGAAAGCATCTCCGAATGAGTGCCAGAAGGAGTGTTTTGAGAAGAGCTGGGCTAAGAGTGCCTGAGCGGTGGCCTGAGCCTGATGGGGGAGTTCAGAGCGGAAGTAGTGGAAGAAGTCTGAAGCCCTGTGGATGAAGTAGACAACCTGAGGGGATGATACAGAGACCTTTTCGGTCAGGTTTACGAAGTGGTGTTGCTGTGAGGAGAGGAGAACGTATGTGGAGATAGCCGTTCCAGCACTTCCCCCTACAAGCCTCATTAGGTTCTGGATTGAGGATGCCTGGCGGAGGAGCTCCCCTTTAAAACTCCCTAAAGAGATCTGTGAGAGGGCAGGGAAGAAAAACCCCATCCCGATACCCCACGGCATAAGGTATGCAACTATCTCTGCCTTTGTCATCTCAAGGTCAAGTTTCCCCTGAAGGAACGTTCCAAATATGAAGATGACAGTTCCCAGAACGATTGAGGCCTTTTTACTCAGAATCTTTTTATCTATGAGGATTCCGGCAATCATACTGAAAACGCCCGTTCCCATAGAAGGCCAGAAGAGGATCTCCCCGGCAGTTATTGTGGGAAAGCCTCTGAGCTTCTCCAAGTAGAGAGGAAGGAGGAAGTAGGAAGCGTAAACGCCCATTCCAAAGAGTGTAAGAGAGAGAACGGGATACCTGAAAAAGGAGTGTTTGAAGAGGTTGAGGTTCAGGAGGGGATGCTTGGCGTGGAGCTGATGGATGACGAAGAGGATAAAGGCAACGGCAGAGGTGTAGAGGAGGGAAACGGATTTAACGGAGCTCCACCCCCAGCTGTTCCCCTTAGACAGAACAACAATGAGGGAGACGAGGAAAACAGTAAGCAGGAAAAGCCCCACAAGGTCGAGGGGTTTATCCTCCCTGTGGAGGTGCCTGTCGTCCTCCATAAGAACTGTCAGGAGGTATACAACAAGAATTCCGGGAAGGAGGTTAACGTAGAAGATCCAGCGCCAGTTCAGGTGTTCAGTTATATATCCTCCAAGAGTTGGCCCTAGAGAGGGGCCAAAGGTTGCCCCCAGGGCGAACATTCCCATGGCAACGCCCCTCTTCTCAGGAGGAAAGAGCTCAAATAGGAGGGTCATAGTCATCGGAACCGCGATACCCTCCCCAATTCCCTGAAAAACCCTTGCGGCGACCATCATATCGAGGCTCGTTGCAAGACCGCAGAGGGCACTCATAACGGTAAACAGCGAAATCCCTAAAATGTAAGTGTTCCTGTGGCCTATTTTGCCCCCCAGCCAGCCGACAACCGGCATGGCAACGGCAGAAGCTACCATGTAGGCGATTATTACCCACTGAATGTCGTCGGGCTCGGCATCGAAAGTGCTCATCATATGGGGAAGAGCTATATCGACGATGGTTGTGTCGAGGAGCGTCATAAACATTCCTGCAACTATGAGAGCCCCAAGAAAGTAGGTTCTTCCTTTCATTTCGACTTCCTTATCTTTACAGACGCGTTGGTTCCCGGCTTTATACAGCTGAGTGGAACGCCGGAAAGTTTTATCTTCACGGGAACTCTTTGAGTCACTTTTGTGTATTCTCCCTGAGAAGTATCTCTGGGAATCAGGGCAAAGACAGACCCAGAGGAGACGCCAACCTGGTAGACCTGCCCCTCAAAAGTTTTCCTGCAGGCATCAAGCTCAACCTCTGCCCGGCTTCCCTGTTTGACGTAGGGGAGTTTATCCTCATCAATCCAGGCAAGAACGTAAAAAGTTTCCGGATTGTAAACGGAGTAAACTGTAAGGCCGGGAGAGACAAAGTCTCCAGCTTCACGCCATTTTTTAGCAACCACTCCCGAAACGGGGGAGCGGACGAGGGTATGGGAGATGAGGAGTTTTACTTTACCGGCCTTTTCCCGCAGGGATTTTATTTTCCTGTCGAGGCTGGAGATGGCGTGGCGGAGCTCCCCTATCCTCTCAAGCTCCGCCCGCTGAGAGAGGAGCCTCTGGCGGAGCTCTTCAATTTTCTTTTGGTAGGCAGAAATTTTTTCTCTAATTGCAATAACCTGCTGTTTTAAAGAATTGGCCTCCTTCAGCTTTTCCTTCGCTACCCTGTATTTCGAACGGGCTTCCTCAAGCCGGGCTTTCGCTTCGTAGTAAGCAGATTCAACGTCCTCAAACTGCTGGAGGGAGATTATCCTCCTTCTGTAAAGCCTTTTAAACCTTTCAAACCGGTTTTTTAATCTGGAGTAGTTAACCTCTGCTGCTTTCAAGGCATACTCAGAAGCCTCTAATGCCGAAGTAGCTTCTGAAACAGAAGTGTTGTAGAGAATTTCCGTCCTTTTAAGCTGTGCTTTAAGGGCAGAGAGCTCTTCTTTTGCAGCCTGAAGCTGAAACTCAGCCATCCTTACCCCTGCCGGAAGCTGCTTTTTCAGACGAGAAAGCCTTTGCTCAAGTTCTCTCTTCTTTGAAGTTAGAGATGAAATTTGAAACTCTAGAGATTTCAGCTCTTTTCTCAAGGAGGAATCGTCCACTTTAAAAAGAGGCTCTCTTTTCTTAACGGGCTGGAACTCTTTTTTGTAGAGCTCCGTTATGTAGCCGGAAACGTCTTCAGTTGAAACGTTGACGATATTGGCACTCTGAAAGGCGTTGTCTGTCACAACGTAAATGAACCTCTCGTAGAGGAAAAGGAGAAACCACAGAGTGATGAAAAGAATGGCAGCAGCACCAGAAAGAGTAAAGAGCCTTTTCAACCTTAACCTCCGTAGATGAAGCGGGAAAGGGTTTCTATAAAGGCATTAACCTCATGTTGGGGGGGCTCCCTCCCTTGAAAAATCTCCTCAGATATAAAAAATCCGAAAAGAGCAGAACCGAAAACTTTGACTTTGAGAGGAATCTCCACTTCAGGAAGTGAAAGTAGAGACGAAAAGACGTTTTCAAGGAGAGCTTCAAGAGTTTGAGTAAAGTGAGAATAAACCTCTTGCATCTCCTCTGTAAGACCCGTAACCTCTGAGAGGAGAATTTTTAAAAACTCCTTTTTCTCCCTGAGAGAGGAGTAAATTTTCCTTCCTATCTCCTCTAAAACCTCTCTACCAGAGCCTTCAGGAACAGAGATAGAGCGGATATCGGGAATAACGGAGTAGTTGAGCAGAACCTCCCGAAAGAGCTCCTTTTTACTTCCGAAAAGGCGGAAAAGGGTAACCTCGGAAACCCCGGCAGAGTGGGCTATTTCACGGGTTGTTGTTCCAAAGTATCCTTTTTTAGAAAAGCACCTGTAAGCAGCGTTTAAAACCTTTTCTTTTGTGGTCAAGGGTGCTCCTGTATGTAAGCGGTTACTTACACAACATGACTGAATTTTACCAGAAATCCACCTGGCCTATTTTCTAAAGGATCCTACTCTTCGTCTACTACGTAGTTTATTAGTGTTCCAATTCCTTCTATTTCAACTTCTACTCTGTCTCCGGCCTGAAGGGGGCCAACTCCCGGTGGAGTTCCGGTTGCTATTACGTCTCCCGGTAAGAGTGTCATTATCTGTGAGATAAAGGATACTAATTCGAATGGTGAGAAGATCATATCTTCTGTGTTCCCTTCCTGTTTTACCTCTCCGTTTACCCTTGTTATTATTTTTAGTCCAACTGGGTCTATGCCTGTGTTTATCCAGGGGCCGTAAGGGGCGAACGTGTCAAAAGATTTTGCTCTTGTGTATTGAACGTCTTTCTGCTGGAGGTCTCTAGCAGTTACGTCGTTGAAACAGCTGTAGCCCAGTATGTAGTCCGGGGCTTCTTCAGGTGTTACTTTCCTGCACTTTCTGCCGATTACAATTGCCAGTTCCCCTTCGTAATCAACTCTTTGGGACATTTTGGGTTTTACTATTCTCATCTTGTTGGAAATTACCGCTGTTGATGGCTTCATAAAGAGGAGAGGTTCTTCAGGCAGGGGTTTACCCATCTCCTCTGCGTGGGCTTTGTAGTTAAGGCCTACTGCTACTATTTTTGTTGGTCTTGTAGGGGAGAGAAATTTAACCTCTTTGAAAGAAATAGGGTCTCCTTCAGGAGTTATGCTCTCCATCAATTCGGAGATTCTGTGCTCTTTAACGGGAATAATCTCTTTTCCCTTTATAAGACCGTAGATGGTTTTCTCTCCGTGTTTGAATCTTCCTACCTTCACGTCTCCTCCTAAACAACGGCTACGCCAAACATTCTACCATTTAGCTGAATTCTCTCTCCCTCCAATAGCTGAACCGGTTGGGGGGTAAGGACTGTCAATTCAAGCTCTTCGGAGAAAATATCGATTGAGTGGAGCTCCCTCCCCTCCATCTCTACCTTTTCAACGGCAGTTACTATTCCAATTACCGTGTAGCTGTTTCCTGAGGAGAGGATACATGTGTCGAAGAGCTCCTCTGGTTTTGATTTAAACTCCTCTATGAGTCTTTCCGTTTCTGATTCTCCTACTTCTGCTTCCAGTTTCTCCCTTGCCTTGCTGTTTCCTTTTAAGACCAGCTTGAGGAGCTCCCTGTTCTCATCGGCCAGCTGGTCAAAGTGGGTAAGTGGAGGGAGTTTTTTGATTGCCCTGGTGTATATGGAGAGGGTTACATCGAGTTCTCCAGAGAGTTTTTCCGGTAATTTGCAAAGGTTACAGAGTTCAAAGTAGAATGAATTCCCAGTTGTTACCTCTACTGCCTCAGTAAGGAGTGTAAACTCTTCCAGAGAGCTTATCTTGAAGTTGAAATCCTCAAACGTATAGATTGTTCCATTTCTGTATCCGAGGTAGCATCCTAATTCTGTTTCCTCTTTCCTTGAGAAGAAAGAGCTTTTTTCTTTCAACAGAACGTAGCTGTAAACGGAAAACTGACCATGGTCTTTTGAGTAACAGATGAGACTTTCGGAAGTATCCAGGAGATCTTCAAAGACGTAGTGCTTTACTACTGTTTTACTGCCTGATTCTCTAGCTTCCTGGCAGAGTTCCTTTTCTAGCTCCAGCAAACTGAAACTGTCGTCCATTCACTCTCCTGTATAGGGTTAAAAAGGGGGAAATCCCCCTTGTAAACGCAGTTTAATACTGATCGTGAATTTCAAGCTGGCTGAAGAAGAACGGAATCTCGTAAGCTGCAGACTCAGGAGAGTCTGAAGCGTGAACTGCGTTTCTTCCAACATCTGTTCCGTATTTTCTCCTGATTGTTCCCTCTGCTGCCTTTGCCGGGTCTGTGGCTCCAATTATCTCCCTTACTCTTGCTATTGCGTTTTCTCCCTCAAAAACCATGGGAACGCAGGGGCCAGAAGACATAAAGTCTGTAAGCTCATCGTAGAAAGGTCTATCTTTGTGGACGATGTAGAACTTCTTGGCCTGCTCCTTTGTAAGGTGAACCATTTTAACTGCAAGGAGTTTAAGGTCGTTTTCCTGGAGAATTCTGATGATATCTCCAACAGCGTTTTTCTTAACGGCGTCAGGTTTTACTATTACCAGCGTTCTCTCAACTGCCATTCTTACCCTCCGGCTCCTTAAATTTGCGATGTATTATACCTTTTCTAACTGTCTGCAGGTAGTTGTGGGCAAGTCTTGTTGGTTCCGGCAATTTGAACCCTCTTGAAGTTTTTAGGGTAAGTTCAAGGGCTTTTTCTGATGTTATCAGGTTTCCAGGAGAGACGTAAACAGGCTTTGAGTTTTTTCGGAGCCTTACAGCGTATCCTATGATGTTTCCAGATTCTGGATGTATTATAGGTTCACTGCAACCCGGTTCCGGACACGGTTCTTTAAACTTTCCAAACAGCGGTTTTTTGGCACATCCAACGGTTGGTGTATCCGTTATTACTCCGAAGTGGGCTGCTATGCCCAATCCCCTTGGATGGGTTATTCCGTGGCCATCAACGAAAACAACGTCGGGTTTGTGTTTCAGCTTCTTGAACGTCTTTAAAAGCAGAGGTATTTCCCTGAAAGCTAAAAAGCCGGGAACGTAGGGAACCTTTACCTCGGCTGTATCGTAAACCTTTTCTACAACCTCTAACTCTGGGTAAGTTAGAACTACAAAGGCTCCTATTCCAGTTGTTGGGTTTTTGAAGGGGTCAAGGAACGTCAGGTCGCATCCTCCGATCAACCTGATGTTTCTGTTGAGGGGTTTTATTTCAACCCTGCTGCTGAGGGTTTCTTGAGCTTTTTTAGCTTTCTTAAAAGAGAACCTCAAGCCTCAACCCTCCCCAGGAGAAAGAGCCCTAAAGCTCCAAAGATCATCAGAGGAGCGAAAGCCGCATACATTGGCGGCAGAACGCCGCTTTTTCCGAGGCTCAGGAAAAGAGCAGTTGTTACCCACATAACCACTATTATCAGACTGGCAATTGCCACTGTATATCCCTTGCGGTTTCGGGGATTGTAAACTCCAAAGGGTATTCCAATAGCTGTAACGACTATCGGGAAGAGGGCAAGGGAGAGTTTTGAGTAGAGTTCAACTTCCATTTCGGTTGTGTCGTATCCTATTCTGCTGAGCCGTTTTATGGTGAGGTAGAGCTCTATTAACCCTGAGAGTTGTGGGTTTTTCTCTGAGAGTTTTAAATCTTTTACTCCAACTCCGAGGTTTAACGTGAGCTTTGGGACATTAGTGTTTTTTAACGTTTTCAGGTTTCTTTTCAGGACGTTTTCCAACTCCCAGGTGTTGTTCCCTCGGTAATAGACTCTTTCTGCGTCTAACCGCTCTTCAGGCTGAAACTGTTTTATCTTTATAAGGCTTGCCCATTTCCCTTCTCTTTTTTCCGTGTTGAAAGACCAGACAAAAACAAACTCCCCGTTTTTGCCCTGGAACCAGACTCCCTTAAGATCTCCTTTTGTTTTAGATTTTCCCTCTATTTTCTGAGAGAGCTTTAAACCTTCTGGCAGCAAGCTTTCCTGAACTATCAGAGAGGCACAGGAAGAGAGAACTGCAAGAAGGAACAGAGGAACGGAGAACCTGTAAATACTTATTCCCAGGGCTCTGACTACTGTAAGCTCGCTTGTTGATGAGAATCTTGAAAGGGTGATCATGGTGGTTAGTAGAACGGCTATGGGTAGAACCCTTACCATGTAGAGGGGGAGTCGGCCTGAAACGAACTGGAGACCTTTTGAAAATCCCGCTTTCATTATCAGGTCTATGTGGCTTACAAAGTCAACTATTCCAAAGAGCGTGAGAAACGTTAAGAGGGTGAGGAAGAGCGTTTTTAGGCCTTCTGAGAATACATATCTGTCTAAAATTTTTACCATCTTGCTCCTGTGTTGAAGGAGAGTTTTTCCTTAACGGCTAAATAGTAGCTTAAAATGGAAAGCACTCCGAAAATGAAGTCTGGCATAAGGGCAATGGCCGGAATGCCGGACTTCACCGCTATCTTTTTAGAAACTGTATAGATTACGTAGTAGATAACAACCATGAAAAGACCTGCTGTAATACCCATTCCCATTGCTCCCCTCGGAAGGGAGACGGCTATTGAAAAGGCCAGGACTCCAACTATCAGGGGGGATAGGGAGAGGCAGAGCCGTTTGAGGAGCTCCGTCCTGCTCTCAACATCCTTTTCCTTTAAAAGCTGAGGCAGAGTTTTATACTTCTTTGCGCTGAATTTTTCTCTGTTTGAGAAACGGTAGAGCTCCACTGTATAGTCTCTAAACCTTAACAGTTTAAACTCCTTTGGTTTTTCCCAGTTTATCAGCTGTGCACTTCCGTTATAGATATCGAGGAAAACGGTGTCTTCAACTGTTCTCAAAACGCCTTTCTTCCCGAAAATGGTGAGGAGCTCCCTTTTTTTCTGAACCGATACCATGAAGTTTTCTATCAGGCCTTTTTCCGGGAAAATCTTCTCGACGTAAAACGTTATTCCGGGGAAGTTTGAAGAAAAGTTTCTTGGAGAGATACTCATTGTTATCTTTTTCTTCACAAGCTGCTGCAGTTCTTTTTTCATGGCTACGTTGCTTTTGGGCGCAAGGAACATAAGGGAGTAAAAGGAAAACAGAGAAAGGAAAGCTCCTGAAATAAAAATGGGAATAGAAATCTGCTTAACACTTATACCGCACGACTTAAGTGCTACCAACTCATTGTTGCTTTCCATCTGGATAAACAGGATTATTGTTGAAATGACAAAGGAAATAGGAATTATGATTCCGAAAAATGCCGGTAATCCCTTTAACAGAACAGAGAGGAATTCAGAGAGAGAAACTCCCTGGCCTAAAACCGTTTCTGCAATTGTGGAAGCTCTGTCAATCAGTATTACAAAGAGGAAGAGCAGGAACGAGATGAGAATGAGTTTAAAAAGCTCCCACGATATATACCGGTAAAGGGTTTTCATTTCTCCTTCTTAACGTATTTATACCAGTCAACAACGATGGCACTTGCGATAAAGATGGAGGAGTAAGTTCCCACAGTAATTCCAACTAAAAGAACAAAGGCGAAGTCGTTGATGACTCCTCCTCCAAAAAGATAGAGACAGAGAACAACAAATAGCGTTGTAAGAGATGTAATAACAGTTCTTGAAAGTGTTTGATTGATGCTTTCGTTTACTATCTCCTCAAACGGTTTGCTCCGCAGGAGAACCTTCATGTTTTCCCTTATACGGTCGTAAACAACTATTGTGTCGTTTATGGAGTATCCGATTACTGTGAGAAGTGCAGCAATTACAGGCAGGCTGAACTCTCTTTCAACGCTCATAAATATTCCTGTTGTTGCGAGGGCGTCATGAATGAGGGCAAGAACTGCTCCAAAGGCAAAAATGGGTTCAAACCGCCAGGCAACGTATATCAGAATGCCTATAAGGGCATAAATGATTGCCATTATTCCTTTTTCTCTCAACTCCTTTCCAACTGTTGGACCTATCATTTCAACCCGTCTGATCTCAACCTTCCCGTCAAACTTTTCTTTTAGAGTCTCCCTTACCACTTTAACGGTTTCGTTGGGGTCTCCAACTGCCGGTGCTTTGATCAGGAATTCGTTCTTCCCCTCTCCTTCAACGTTCTGGACGAGAACCCCTTCAACCTTTCCTTTAAAGAGCTGTCTTAACGTTTCAGTGTTCACTTTTGGTTCTTCAACCCTTATCTGGACTAAAACACCTCCTGTGAAGTCGATTCCAAATTTGGGGCCTTTTACGAAAACTCCGTATATCCAGCTTCCGACTATTATGAAAAGCGACAAGAGATAGGCAATGTGTCTCTTTCCTATGAAGTCAAACGTTTTCATCCTCTGCTCCTAAATCTTGAAAATTTGGGGCTTGAACTTGACTAGGAGGTCGAGAAGAACCTTGGTTACGAAGACGGCTGTAAACATACTTGACAGGATACCCAGGGAGAGAGTCACGGCAAATCCCTTTATGGGGCCTGTTCCAAACTGGAAGAGGACGGCTGCGGCGATTAACGTTGTTACGTTTGCGTCCAGTATGGTTCCCCACGCCCTTGAGAAGCCTGCCTCAACTGAGGAAAAGAGGTTGCGGCCTTTACGGAGCTCCTCCCTTATCCTCTCAAAAATTATGACGTTTGCATCAACGGCCATTCCAACCGTGAGGATGAATCCGGCAATTCCCGGAAGGGTCAGCGTAGCTCCGAGGATTATCATCATTGCCCAGAGGAGGATAACGTTCATAAGGAGGGCAACGTCTGCTATTACTCCTGCCGTTTTGTAGTAAACGGCCATGAAGAGCATTACGATGATTATTCCGGCAACTCCAGCCTTTATTCCCTTTTCAACAGACTCCTTTCCAAGGGAGGGACCGACGGTGGTCTCCTCTATTATCTTTACAGGTGCGGGGAGAGCTCCCGCCCTTAGAACGATGGAGAGGTCTCTTGCCTCCTGGTAGGTAAACTGCCCGGATATCTGTCCCCTTGCTCCGATTTCGCTCCTTATTACAGGGGCAGACTGAACTTTGTTGTCTAAAACTATTGCGAGGCGGGTTCCTATGTGGTTTTTGGTGTAGTTCTTGAATATCCTTGCCCCTTCACTCTTCAGGACAAAACTGACTGCCGGCATTCCTGTCTCATCCTGGCTGGGGTAGGCGTCCTTCAGGTAGGCTCCTGTAAGTATCGGTTCCCTCTTCAGTATAAAGAACGTATATCCTACCGGTTTCCCCTCTTTGTTTTTTATTTCCTGGTAGAGTATCTGCTGGTCGTCTGGAACGTTTCCGCCAAACTTCTTTACCAGCTCTTCGGGGCTTTTTACCTCTATTTCTTCTTTCTCTCCATTCTTTATCAGGAAAAACCTGGGGCCTTCAGGAGAGGGTTCTACTGTGACTGTGGCTCCCTGGGGAATTGTTCCTCCCAGTTTTGTTATGAGCTCGTCGGGGGTTCTTGCCGTGTTAACAACTTCTTTGAACTCAAGGTTGGCAACCTTTCCAATGACTTTTTTCGCTCTTTCGGGGTTCTTAACGCCGGGGAGCTCCACAATTATTCTGTCCTTCCCGTTCCTGACGATTACGGGTTCGGCAACTCCAAGCTGGTCAATCCTGTTCCTTATGGTTTCAAGTGCCTGTTCCGCCAGTCTGTCTATTTCTTTTGCCCTGTAAGAGGGCTTCATTTTCAGTGTGATTTTCTTGCCATTTACCGAGATGTCAAACATCTCGCTGTAATCCTCTTTTATCAGTGAAACCGCTTTTTCCGCGTATTCCGAAGAGAGCAGGGTTATCTCTATTTCTGTTCCTCTTCTCTCTACCGAAAAGAGAGGGATGTTCTCTTCTTCCAGTCTTCTCTTTATCTCCCTCATAGCGGCAGAGGTTTCACTTTCAAGGGCTTTTTTTGTATCTATCTGGAGGACTAAGTGGGTTCCGCCTTTCAGGTCAAGTCCTAAGTTTATCTGCTTTGTAAAAACGTAATAGAGGGCTCCAAGGAGCACTATTAAAACGAGCGCTATCTTCCACTTGAGGTTCTTCATCGGAACTCCCTTTCCTGAACTTGAGTTTGAATGATACAAAATCTTATAAGTCTGTATCGTTAATCTTTAAGCGAAACTTGAAGCCTAAAATCTCCGTTGCCCTTCTGCACATCTCCATCCTGGGCTGAAATATGGAGAAGTAGTCTAAAAGGTCTGATATGTTTGTATCTATCCTCAAAACCAGCTTTACAGTTCTCTCTTTTTTGTCCACTTCCAGGTTGCTGTATAGAACGGCGTAGTTTACCCTGTCGTGGATGTCTTCTTTTATGGTCTTTCTGCTTCTTACCCTTGTTCTGTGGACGTGGGATTTGTCTGCAATTACGAGGGCTGCTGCAACTTCCGTGGCAGGCTCTCCCGTCTTTTCCTCGTGGTTCCCGATTGCGAATGTGATTTCCGTTAGGTCGTCGTCTAAGTAGCCCTTCCCTTTAAGTAGCTGGTAGGCGAGGAGAGCTCCGCTCTGGGCGTGGTCGTGCCGTGAGACGATGTGGCCTATGTCGTGGAGGAGACCGGCAACCCCTGCAAGCTCTGCAAGGCGTCTATCTCCTATGGTCTCAATCAGGAGCCATCGCGCCTTTTCGGCAACCCAGCCAACGTGTTTTATGCCGTGGTCTGTGTATCCCATTCTCTCCAGGAAGTAGTCTGCCCTGTTTATGTAGTAGAGGATTCTCCTGTCTTTCATAAGTTCTCTGTAAGTTGGAAACTCTATCTCCTTCACTTCTCCTCCCTTACACTTACAAGACCTGAAAAGAGGCGTTTTATACCGCTTTCTGTTTCAACGATTAGCGCTCCTTCACTGTCTATTCCGAGGGCTTTTCCTGTAAACGTTCTGCCCTCTTCCTCTACCCGTATCTCTTTTCCTATCATCGGGCAACACTTTTCAAAGAGCTCTACTCTGAAGTTTCCCCTTTCTATAAGGGAGTGAACCTGGAGGATGTTCCGGTGGAGCTCCCCAACCAGCATCTCCCTCTCAAACCTGATTCCCTCAGCAGAGAGGGATGTGGCGGGAACGGGAAACCGGGAGAGCTCGTCGGGGGTGTAGTAGAGGTTTATACCGACCCCAACAATAAGCCTGTCCTTCAATATTTCGGGCAAAATACCTGCTACCTTTTTTCCGTTTATGTAAACGTCGTTTGGCCACTTCAGGTAGAACCTGTCTGAAAGGGTAGATAAGGTTTTAAAGACAGCCCATCCAAACGCCAGACTCGAAAGGGTAAGGTTTCTCTCAACCGGTTTTAAAATGAAAGAGGCGTATAAGCCCTTATCCCTTTCAGAGAGCCAGTGTTTCCCTCTTCTTCCCTTTCCCCCTGTCTGTTCCCTTGCCACTATACAGAGGCCGTGGCGGAAGGGAACTCTTTTGGCCTCTTCGTTTGTTGAGTCTATCTTCTCTAAGTAGACGACCATCATGGCCACATATCTTATAACATGGGGCTTTTAAGTTAAAGAGTTTATAATTCCTGGCCATGAAGTGGACTGTTGGAACGCTGCTTAAAAGGGCAACAGATATTCTAAAAGGAAGAGGTTTCCGCTCTCCGAGGCTTGATGCGGAACTCCTTTTGGTTCACTCCCTAGGCTTTAAAGACAGGGTAGACCTTTACATAAATTTTGAAAAGCCCTTAACTGAGGAAGAGGTTGAGGCTTACAGACAGCTCATAGTAAGAAGGGCAAAGGGTGAACCTGTTGCCTACATAACGGGAAAAAAAGAGTTCTTCGGGCTGGAGTTCCACGTGGAAAGGGGAGTTCTGATACCCCGGCCGGAGACGGAGCCCCTCGTAGAGGTTGTTTACGACTACCTTAAAGACAGGGAAAACCTGACGGTTGTGGATGTTGGAACCGGTTCGGGCTGTATAGTTCTGACCCTCTGCAAACTGACCGGAGGAAAACACAGGTTTTACGGTATAGATGTTTCCCGAAAAGCTCTTGATGTGGCTAAAATTAACAGGGAAAAGCTGGGCTGTTTGAACGTTGAGTTTTTAAAGGGAAGCATTCTATCTCCTGTTAACTTCCCTGTGGATATTGTTGTTTCAAACCCTCCATACGTTCCTGTGGGAGACAGCCGGCTGGAGAAGGAGGTTCTGAAGTTTGAGCCTGCCGTTGCTCTGTTTGGCGGTAAGACGGGGCTTGAGATGATAGAGAAGCTCATAGCCCAGGCTTCTGAGAAGTTGAAACCTGGCGGTTTAATAGCCCTTGAGGTTGGAGAGGGGCAGAAAGAGGCTGTTACTTCTCTCCTTGAGTCTTCCGGTTTCCGTTCCATTAGAGTCTACAAAGACCTTGCAGGAGTAGAGAGAGTTTTAACGGGGGTAAAGTCTTAATGGAGAAGTTTGTTATAAGGGGTGGAAGGGAGCTCCACGGCACCGTGAAGGTTTCCGGCTCGAAAAACGCCTCTCTGCCGATACTGTTTGCCTCCATCCTTTCAGGCAGGCTCGAGCTGACAAACGTTCCCGATCTTAGGGATGTTTCAACAACGTGCACAATTTTAGAGTTCATGGGGTTTTCCGTTGAGAGGAGTGCCGATAGGGTTAAGGTTGTAGAGAAAGAGGTTATTCCTGAAGCTCCTTACGAGCTTGTCAGGACGATGAGGGCGTCAATACTTGCCCTTGGACCTCTCCTAGCCCGTTTCGGCAGGGCTAAGGTCTCCCTTCCCGGCGGATGTGCAATCGGCCTCCGTCCCGTTGATCTCCATCTGAAGGGACTTTCCAAAATGGGGGCGGAGATAGAGATATCTCACGGATACATAATAGCTAAGGTCAACGGCAGATTGAAAGGGGCTGACATAACCCTCGACTTTCCCACTGTGGGAGGAACGGAGAACCTTTTGATGGCAGCCGTTCTTGCAGAAGGGAGGACTGTGATAAGAAATGCTGCAAAGGAGCCTGAAATTGTTGACCTTGCAAAAGCTTTAAAGAGTGCCGGAGCCCATATTGAGGGTGAGGGAACAGACGTTATAGTTGTGGAAGGGAGAAGGGAGCTCTCCCCCATCTCCTACTCTGTAATGCCCGACAGGATAGAGGCCGGAACCTTTCTCTCTGCAGTTGCTACTGCCGGCGGTGAAATAACGGTAGAGGACTTTCCGGTAGAAACCTTGAAAACAGTAATTGATAAGTTCAGGGAAGCCGGCCTTGAAATAGAGGAAATTTCCCCCTCAAAGGTTAGGGTTAGGAAAAAGGGAAGACTTACGGGAACGGACATCACAACTCAGCCCTATCCTGGTTTTCCTACCGATATGCAGGCGCAGTTTATGGCAGCCATGTGCACTGCGGAAGGGATTTCTGTGATAAAGGAGACCATCTTTGAGAACAGGTTTATGCACGTTCTGGAACTCCAGAGGATGGGAGCAGACCTTAAAATAGAGGGTAATACCGTTGTGGTAAAGGGAGTTGAGAGGTTAACAGGGGCAAAGGTTACAGCAACTGACCTCAGAGCAAGCGCCTCTTTAGTTGTTGCAGGTCTTGGAGCTGAGAATACAACAGAGGTTTACCGTATCTACCATTTAGACAGGGGATACGAGAGGTTGGAGGAGAAACTCAAAGCTCTTGGAGCCGATATAGAGAGGGTTCCCAGTGAACTTAGCTACTGAAGGAGTCAGGAATGGACTATAAGACAGTTACCGTTGCCCTGCCAAAGGGAAGGCTTCTCAAAGAGGCTGTAGATTTTCTGACAAAGAGCGGTATTGATGCCTCAGAGACCCTTTCTGAGACCAGGAAACTCATATTTCACTGGAAGAACTTCCGTTTTCTCCTGGTAAAACCGATGGACGTTCCCACTTACGTTTACTACGGCACTGCCGATGTAGGAATTGCCGGAAAGGACGTTATAGAAGAGAAGGGTTATGACCTTTACGAACCCCTCGACTTAAAGTTCGGTGCCTGCAGGCTTTCGGTGGCGGAACCGGAAGATATTGCAGAACCTTACGACATAGACAGGCTTTCCTACATAAGGGTTGCAACCAAGTATCCCAGGATAACAGACAGGTATTTCAGGAGTAAGGGAATACACCCTGAAATAATCACCCTCTACGGTTCTGTTGAACTTGCCCCGCTGGTGGGTTTATCTGAGAGGATAGTGGATCTTGTCCAGACGGGAACAACTCTCAGAGTCAATGGGCTTAAGGAGGTTGACGTTATCCTCAGGTCAACAGCCCGGCTTATCGTCAACAGGGCGAGTTTGAAGACCAAATACTCCCTTGTAAAGGAGATGATAGACAGTATGAAGGAGTCTTTAAAGTAAGGAGGTGGTAAAATAGATTCAGTCTCTATTTTTTCCGGGAAGATAGGATGGCCATAAACTACATAAGGGTTTCTGTAACCGATAGGTGCAACTTCCGTTGTCGATACTGTATGCCTGAAGGGAAGAAGGAGTTTATCCCCCACTCTGAAATCCTAAGTTATGAAGAGATTGCCGAAATTGTAAGGGTTTTTGCAGAGTTCGGTGTAAGATCTGTAAGGCTTACAGGGGGTGAGCCTTTAGTCCGTAAGGGAATTGAGAGTTTGATCTATCAGCTTAAGGAAATAGAGGGGATAAAAGAAGTTTCCCTCACAACCAACGGTTTCTTCCTTGAGGAGAAGGCTGAAAAACTCAGGGAGTTTGGGCTTGATAGGGTTAACGTCAGTCTGGATACCCTGGATCCTGAAAAGTTTTCTTTTATCACACATTCCGGTAAAGGTTCTCTGAGTAGGGTTTTGAGGGGAATTGAGAATGCCAGAGAGGTGGGGTTAACTCCGGTAAAGGTTAATACTGTTCTGATAAAGGGTTTTAACGACTCAGAGGTGGAGGATTTCGTAAAGTTCTCTGCCGATTACGGTGTAGAAGTTCGCTTTATTGAGCTTATGCCCGTTGGAGGGGAGTTCTTCAGCAGAGAGAACTTTATTCCTGTTTCTTCTGTCAGGGAGCTCCTTGAGAAAAAGTTCGGCAGGCTTGAGCCTGTCAAAACTGTGAAAATGGGGCCTGCAAAAAGCTTCAGGGTTGGAAATACAGGAGCCGTTGTCGGTTTCATTCCCTCTGTGAGCCAGCACTTCTGTTCTGAGTGCAACAGGGTAAGGCTCACTTCCGATGGAAAGTTGAGGCTCTGCCTTATGTCAGACAGAGAGATTGATCTTAAATCCCTCCTTAGGACTCCAGGCTACTCCAGGGAGCTCCTCAGGAAAACTATTGCAGGCGCTCTGATTGCCAAAAGAAACATTAACGGCATAGAGGCTTTAGAGTCTTTAGGCTGCTCAAGAAAGATGTTTACCATAGGGGGATAGTTTAATGGAAACTTTAATAGCTATTGACCTCACTGTTATTGCCATCTGTTTTATTGTTATGGCGGTGGGGGTTGTTGTCCTTTCCGTTGTCGGTTACAGGTTTTTAAAGAAACTGGAAGAGAGCGTTGATACCGTTAACAACCAGCTGAAACCTGCTGTTGTTGAGCTGAAAACCACGATTTCATCGATAACAGAAGCTCTTCAGGTGGTCTCTTCTTCTATTTCGTTTGTTAAAAAGTTTAAAAAGAAGCGCCAGTAGGTTTTTCGTATTAAATTAATAACTGAAGCACAATTTCCAATTCTGGAGGGAGATGATGAAAAGAGGATCACTGATGTTTCTGCTTGGAAGCCTTGTGGGAGCAGGTGCAGCTTACGTTGCAACTACAAAAAGGGAAGAACTCCTCAAAAAACTTGAGGAGCTTCAGGAACAGCTTAAAGAGAGTGATCTACCTGAAAAGGCAAAGTCCCTCGTAAAGGAGATTTCAGACTCCATAAAGCATCTGATTGCTTCCGGTGAAGAAGCCATGTCTGAGAAAGAGAAGAAGTCTATCCTTGAGGAGGTTGAGGCAAAAATTCAGAAACTCGAGGAGACAATTCAGAAGGAGGGAGAGTAGTTATTGAGGCTTTCCTCTCTCCTTTCTCTTCCCCGTTTCCGACTGGAGAAAGACCCTGAAATAAAGGGAATAACGGAAGATTCCCGAAGGGTAAGGGAAGGTTATCTGTTTTTTGCTTTTAAAGGAACAGCTTCTGACGGAAACTGCTTTGTGGAAGATGCCCTCAGAAGAGGGGCAGCTGCAGTCTTCACAGACTCTCAGGAGACCTACCGCAGGTTCAAAGGAAGGGTTCCCGTATTCTTTACAGAAAAACCCAGAAGAGATTTAGCTCTCCTTTCAGCCCGTTTCTTCGGGAATCCTGAAAGGGATCTCTTCCTGATCGGTATTACCGGAACAAACGGAAAAACGACCACAGCCTACCTGCTCTTCAACGCCCTTAACAGGTTGGGTGAAGAGGCCGGTCTGGTAGGAACTGTTGAGTGGGGAACACGAGAAGAGAGGTTTCCATCTGAGAGAACAACTCCCTCTCCTACTCTCTTCTTTCAGCAGCTTGCCTTTATGAGGGAGAGGAGCGTTAAGTGGGTTGTGTGTGAGGTCTCTTCCCACGGGCTTGAGCTTGACAGACTCTACGGTGTTGGGTTTAAGGGAGCGATTTTTACAAATCTCACTCCAGAGCACTTAGACTTCCACAGGAATATGTATGACTACTTTGCCTCAAAGGAGAAGCTCTTTTTTTCCTCAGAAGTTTCCCTCTTTAACGTGGATGATTCCTGGGGGGAGATCCTCTACGCCCTCAGACCCCTCTTTAAAACGGTTTCAACTTACGGCAGAAGAGGGGAATTTAAAATACTTGACTTTGAGCCCGGCAATTCTGTTTCCATTAGTTTCGGGGGAAAAGTTTACAGTGTAGAAACCTCACTTAAAGGGTTCTTCAACGCCTACAACGTTGCTGCCGCCTTTTCCCTTTTGACTCTTATCGGTTTTCCGCCAGAGAAACTCCAGAATGTTTTTAGGAACGTAAAGGTTCCTGGCAGGATGGAGGAGGTTTGCCCAGGAGTTTTCGTTGACTACGCCCACACTCCAGATGCCCTTGAGAAGGTTCTAAGGGCTTTAAAGCCATCGGTTAAGGGAAGGCTTATACTTGTTTTCGGCTGTGGGGGAGATAGGGACAGGGAAAAGAGAGCTCCAATGGGTAGAGTGGCCTCTCTGCTTTCAGACCTTGTCTTTGTCACAAGCGATAACCCCCGAAGTGAAGACCCGAAAGCAATTGCAGAGGAAATTCTTTCAGGAGTTGTAAGTAGAGAGAATGTTTACATGGTTCTCGACAGAAGAGAGGCCATCTTCCGTGCTCTTGAGGAAAAGGGCGAGGAAGATGTTGTTCTGATTGCAGGAAAGGGACACGAAACCTATCAGCAGTTTAGGGATTACACTATCCATTTCAACGACAGAGAGGTGGTTGAGGAGTTCTATGGACGCAAAAGAACTTTCTGAAATTGTAGGCGGGAAACTCTTTGGGAAAAACCGGGAGGTTTCCGGGTTCCACTTTGATTCGAGGGAAATTAAACCGGGGCAAGTTTTCATTCCCATTATCGGGAGGAGAGACGGCCATCAGTTTATTGAGGGGGCCCTTGAAAAGGGAGCTGCAGGTTTCCTTACCTCCAAGGATAAGACCCCCCCTGAAGGAAAGTTTGCTATCAGAGTTTCAGACACGTTTGAAGCCTTCAGGAAAGTGGCTCTTTTTAAGAGGGATACCTTTGGAGGAACGGTTGTTGGGATAACGGGGAGCGTTGGGAAAACCACAACAAAGGAGCTCCTCTCTTTCGTCCTGTCTGAAGTCTTACGGGTTTACTCAAACGTTAAGAGCTACAACAACCTTTTGGGGCTTACCTATACCGTGGCAAACCTGCCGAAAAAGGCCGATGTTTACGTTCAGGAGCTTGGAACAAACGCTCCGGGGGAGATTGGAGAGCTTTCTCTCTTCCTCAGACCTCAAATCGGTATTATTACGGCCGTTGAAAGAGCGCATCTTCAGGGGTTTAAACGTTTTGAAAACCTGATTTCTGAGAAGTTTTCCCTGACGGAGTTTGTGGATGTTGCAGTTGTTCCTGTTAACTTTTCCCCCTACTCAAAATCGAAAGAGACCATTACCTTTGGGAAGGAGGGAGACGTTTACCTTACTTACTTTAATTCTTCTCCTGAAGGAACCCGCTTCGGCATTTCTGTTTTTAAGGAGGAGGTGGAGCTCCATACCCGTGTTCCCGGTTTCTCTGTTGTAAACGCCTCTATGGTGGCGGGAGCTTTCCTGAAACTCCTTGGGTTACCACTATCTCTCCTTGAAAAAGTATCAGAGTTTCAACCTCCACAGATGAGAATGAACGTTTATACCTTGCCTAAAGGAGTTCTTATAGACGACTCTTACAACGCCAACCCGGCTTCCTTCAGAAATGCCCTTGAGGTTCTTTCCTTCTACGGTATGCCGAAAGTTGTTATTGCCGGTGAGATGCTTGAGTTAGGAGACTCCTCTTCAGAGGAGCACTACATTCTGGGTAGAGAGATGGAAAGCAGAGGAATTGATGAGCTCATCGCCTTTGGAAATGAGACAAAAAAGACTGTTAAAGCGTTTAAAGGTAAGGCTTACCACTTTACAGATAGAGAAGAGTTCCTTAACTTTCTCTCTGAATATCCCTTTGAAGGAAAAGCCGTTCTGGTTAAGGGTTCAAGGGGAAACAGGCTGGAGGAGGCGGTTAGAATAATAAGGAAGAGGTTGGAAAGTTGAAAGTTGCCGTTGTTTTTGGAGGTCCCTCTCCAGAGGCCGAAATATCGAAGAAGAGTGCAGAAAGCGTAATATTGGCTCTTAAAAAGTTAGGGCATGAAGTTTTTCCTGTGGAGCTTGACGGGGAGCTCCCTCTAAAACTGAAGAATATAAACCCCGATAAGGTTTTCCTTGCCCTCCACGGCTCTCCCGGAGAGGATGGCACTGTTCAGGGGCTTTTAGAGATTATGGGAATACCCTATACTGGGTGTGGAGTTATACCCAGTGCCGTTTCAATTGACAAAGACCTTACAAAGAGGATTCTGAAGAGCTATGGAATTCCTGTTCCGGCAGGAATAACCATTTTCAAAGGAGAGAAAGTTAATCCTGAGGACTTTGAGTTTCCCTGTGTTGTAAAACCTTCAAGAGCTGGCTCAAGCGTTGGTGTAAGCCTTGTTAAAACAGACAGTGAGTTTGAAAGTGCCCTTGAGGAGTCTTTTCGTTATGACTCAAAGGTTATAGTTGAAGAGTTCCTGCCGGGAAAGGAGTTGACCGTAGGCGTGGTTAACGGTAAAGCTCTAACTCCTATTGAAATTGTTCCCGGAAGAGAATTTTACGACTATACTGCCAAGTATGAAGATGCCTCAACCCGGTATCTTGTTCCTGCTCCTGTGAATAAAAACCTTGAAAGAAGGCTAAAGTTTATTGCTGAAGAGGTTTACAGAGTTTTGGAGTGTAGGGGTGCAGTAAGGGTTGACTTCAGGCTTAATCAGTATGGAGCCCCTTTTGTCCTTGAAGTCAATACCATTCCAGGACTTACAGAGAGGAGTCTTCTTCCTAAAGCTGCTGAATATGAAGGGATAACCTTTGAGAGACTTGTAGAGGAGATACTTAAAGAGTGAAGAGTAGGTGGAAATTAAGGTGGTTTTTACTGACTGTTTTAATTTTTTTAGCCGGTGTTTTTCTGTATGGTGTTGCTACTGCACCTTCTAAACTGAAGAAAATAGAGTTTGTGATAGTTGAAAAGAACGGTTCCTGGAAGGCCAATATTAGCCAGTATGTTCTCTCTTATATTCATTCAGGTCAGGATTTGACTTCAGATTTTCTTTCTGTTTTGAAGGAACAGGTAGAAGCTCTACCGTGGGTCAGGAGTTGCGATGTTTATGTTGAAGGAGGAACTCTGACTATAAAAATTTGGGAGGCTCGCCCTTCTTACGTTCTTTTCTTTGACAAAAAGGGTTATCTGATAGGTGAAGATGGTTTTGTTTTAGAGCAAAAGGCAAGAGTTCGTGGAAAATATCCGATGTTCTTTTATAAAGGGGAAAGTTCCCCTTTTACAGCTGAGAATGGCTTCTTAAGAGTGAAAAAATCTGTTAGAATAGAAATGGAGTTACTTAAATCAAAATTAAAAGAGATTAAATTGAACGGAAGAAACCCTCAGGTCTCTTTACTGGACTGTGGAGTTCAGTTGGCTTTTAAATCTCCTCCTGTTCTTGTCTTTTTGGGAGTTGGAGGAGATAGTGGCTGGGATTACTTCAAAAAGCTGTCAGGAAATAATTTCCTTAAACCCGGTATTTATGATTTCCGCTTTGAGGAGATGCTATTGATAAAGGGGAGGAAAGAAAGATGCTTGTCCAGAAAATCCTTACGTTAGATCTGGGAACAAGTGCAGTTAGAGCTTCTCTCTCTTTTCAAAAAGGGGATGATTTTGCTTTTTATATAAAAACAGCTCCTTCCCGTGGAATAAAAAATGGGAACATTATAAACATGGCTTCTGCCAAGGAGTCGTTGAGTTCTGCTCTCAATGCTTTAAAGTTAGATGCTCCAACAGCCCTACCTAACGAGGCTTACGTTTTGGTTCCTGGTGGATGCACCTTGGGATATCAGGTAGAAGCCTCTATAGAGTTTCCTGGCATAAAAACGATATCCCATAACGACGTAAATGTCGTAAAAAATAAAGCGAAAGACGAGCTTTTGCGGAAGAAGGGACAGACAGTTAAGAGCTACTATGAAGTTATTCATGTAGTTCCTCAGGAATTTGTGGTTGATGCAGTTGACGGTATTCAAAATCCTATAGGTAGAAGTGGTAGAAGATTGACAATAAAGGCCTTTATAGTTCTGGCTTCTCGTTCTCACGTAAAAACGTTAGAGGAACTCCTCAAAGGATTAAACCTGAACCTAAAAGGAATTGTTCTTCAGTCTTTTGCAGCCTCTTTTGGTATAAGGAACAAAAACTCCTACTTTAACAATAACCTTGTGATCTACCTTGGAGCCGGAAATACAGAGTTTATTTATTTTAGAGAAGACAAACCAGTTCTATCACGCCATTTGCCATTTGGAAGTGAGGATCTACTTGAGTTTATTATAAAGAAGTTAAAAGTGAGTAGAAGCGAAGCGGAAAGGTTATACAATGAGTATGGGAGTGCCTATGCGTTTAATGTGAGTAAGGAGGAAGTTATTCATGTAAACTACGGTAGTCGTTCTATAAAGGTTCCTAAGATCTTAATAGCAGCACTTATTCAGCTTAAACTCAGGGATGTATTTAAAGATATTAAAGCCATATTAACGGAAGAAGATACCTCATTTTTCGAAAATCTCAATGGAGTATTTCTTACTGGTGGACTTTCCAAACTAAAGGATATAGATGTTCTGGCGGAAAAAATCTTTAAAGCGCCTGTTACAATTCCTCCTCTTTCCCATTCAAACGTAGAAGATGTTGCCCTTTCTCCTATTGTGGGCGTTACAGATTATATACTTTCGCTTATGGATAGAGAGAAATTGTCGGATATCAAAGAAGATTTAACCAAATACTATGAGAAAAGAGGGAGTTTCTTTGCTTCGATCTGGAGGTTTATAGCAGATATTATATGAGGAGGTAAAAGTGTTTGACATAGCAGATGACCTTTTTCAAGGGCCTGTAATAAAAGTAATAGGAGTGGGAGGAGGTGGCGGAAACGCAGTTTCAAGAATGTATGAAATGGGAATAGAAGGTGTTGATTTTATAGCTGTAAATACAGATGCTCAGGTTCTGTCTAAAATACCCGTTCCTGTTAAAGTCCAGATAGGGGAAAAGCTCACAAAAGGTCTTGGAGCCGGCGGAAAACCTGAAATTGGAGAACAGGCAGCCCTTGAGGACGAACCCAAGATAAGGGAGGTTTTAGAAGGCTCCGACATGGTCTTCATAACCGCCGGTATGGGGGGAGGAACCGGAACGGGGGCGGCTCCCATAGTTGCCAAGATAGCAAAGGACATGGGCATACTGACTGTGGGAGTTGTAACAAGGCCTTTCGACTTTGAGGGAAGAAGACGTCAGGAGTATGCCGAGGCCGGTATCAGGAGACTCAAAGAATTTGTCGATACCCTCATGGTAGTTCCCAACCAGAAATTGATAACCGTTGCTCCCAAAGGACTTGGAATTATGGATGCTTTTAAACTTGCTGATAACGTTCTCTACCAAGCGGTTAAGGGAATAACGGAGGTAATAACAAAGCCAGGGCTTATAAACCTTGACTTTGCAGACGTTAAAACGGTTATGCACAGCGGTGGATACGCCCTGATGGGAACGGGAGAAGCAGACGGAGAGGACAGAGCCCTTACTGCTGCCAGGAAGGCCATAGACAACCCGCTACTTGAAAACGTTCAGGTAGAGGGGGCAAGCAGAATTCTTGTTAACATCAGTGGGGGGCCAGACCTCACTCTGGATGAGGCTTATGCTGCAGCCGGTCTAATCAAGGAAAGGGCGAAAAGAGACGATACCAATTTCTTCTTCGGCGTAACTGTAGATGAAGAGCTTGAGGGGAGGATTCAGGTAACCGTTATAGCTACGGGATTTGATGAGAAGGGAAGACCCCACAGCAGTTTCACCTGGAAAAAGCCTGAAGTTGAAAAGGAGAGCTCCGAGATTACAGACCTCCCAATTGATATAGAGTCTATCCTCGGAGAGCTGAAAGAGGAGGAGTAGATCAGGGTTTGATGAGGGAGCTCCCCAGTGCCACGGCACCGGCCAGCAGGAGCTCCTCAACAGCCTCCTCTTCAGACTCCCTGCTGAGCCCTTTTACGGCATCAGTTAGAACAAACACCGTATATCCCAGGTTGATGGCTCCAATACAGGTGTTCTTAACGCAGAACTCCGCTGCAACACCGCAGACGAAGATCCTTCTGATACCCCTCTCCTTCAGGAGAGAGTCAAGGAGCGTTCCCTGGAAACCGGAGTAGGCCTCAAGCTCTGGCCTATCTCCCTTGTTGACTATAAAAGTATCGGGAGGGAGCTCCAGCCCGTTGGCAAAGTCTGCTCCTCTGCTCCACTGAACGCAGTGGACAGGCCACCTGCCTCCATTAATATCAAATGAGACGTGGTTCTCAGGATGCCAGTCCCTGGTAGCAAAAACGGGATTCCCTTTAGAAGAAAAGAGTTTGCAGTAGTGGTTGACCTTATCAATTATTCCATCAGCCCCGGGAACGGGAAGCCTCCCCCAGGGCATAAAGTCGTTCTGCATATCAACAACAATCAGAGCATCATGAGGTGTAATGCGAACCATCTACTCCTCAACAAGGAGTTTAAATGTGTTAACAACGATCTCCGTTGCTGTCTCGACTGAAACCTTTGAAGTGTTTAATTTCAGATGGAAGAGGTTGATCTGTCTTATGTCCTCACCACAGATGTCCTTGTAAAACTCAATCTCTTTTTCGTCAACCTTCTTCAGCTCTTTCTCAGCATCACTCATGCTCTTTCCGGTTCTCTCTGCGTAAGTCTTAACCCTGTCGGCAAAGGGAGCTTCAACCTTGATGTGGAGAGAGTTTGGATACTCCTGCAGGATACACGCAGCTCCGTGACCAACTATCACAACGTTGTTAGAGACAGCAAATGCCGTTACTGCCTTAACTAAAGCCTCTCTAAACTCCTCAAAAGAGATCTCTTTTTTCTTCGTTCCAAAGATTGCACCGAAATCTATTAGGTCTTTGTCAAGCTGGAAAAGGTCAAAGAGGGAGAGCTTTGAGGGAACATACTTGAACTCGTTAAAGTCTTCTATTTTCCATTCAGGCACTCCAAGCTTCTTTGAAACCTCCTGAAGAACCTCTGTAAACACAACTCTGTAACCGAGCTTTTCAGCCACGCTCTTTGCAACGTCAAGCCCCATTGAGCCAAGCTCGTAGGTAACGGTAATGACACCCATCTTCTCCTCCGTAAATCTCCTTTTGTTTTCCGGGTTTGAGAGTAAGTTTATCCTAATTGTATCTGCAAGTTCAACAAAGAACTCTTCGTCCAAGTAGTCTGGTAGTATCCGGTCTAACCTGACCAGGAACTCCTCAATTTTGGGCAGTGCGTCCTCACAGCAGAGGGCTAGGGATTCATCTTCGTATATCAGCTCAACCGCTTCCTGAACTCTCTCCAATCTCTTCCTCTAAGCTGATTTCCGGGAGCTCTGATAGTGAATTTAGTCCAAAGTGGTAAAGGAAGCTGTCTGTTGTTCTGTAAAGTTTCGGTCTGCCGGGAGTGGGAGCTCTCCCTGCAACCTCAATCAGCCCTTTCTCAAGGAGCGATTTTATGGCACCGTCGGGGTTCTGCCCCCTTATCATGGCGATCTCTTTTTTGGTTATTGGCTGCCTGTAAGCGATAATTGCAAGGACTTCAAGAAGATGTCTTGAGAGTTTTACAGGTCTGTCTTCCACGAACTCTTTGAGGTCAAAGGAGAGGTCTGGAGCTGTAAAGAACCTGTATCCGCCGGCAACCTCCTTTAGAACTATCCCTCTATCCCTGAACTCCTCTTTAAGCTCTTTCAGTATCTCCTCTACCGTTTCAAGGGGAATTTTCAGCTTTTCCGAGAGCTCTGCCGGCTTAACAGGCTCCTGAGAAAGGAAAATTGCTGCTTCTAACAGTCTCTTTTCCCGCATACTATCTCTACTATCTCCTCTGTGGCATTGGGTTTTGAAAAGGAGAGAAAGTTGTTCCTTAGCCTTTGTGAGTCAATTATACTAAAGAGAAGGTTCTCAACGATTTCCACTGCTTCTTTTGGGGAGAGCTCCCCCTGCTCCCTGTAAACGGCAGCTCCTATACTGCTCAGAAATTGTGCGTTCTTCAGCTGATGGTTATCTGCCGCAAAGGGATAGGGAATAAAGAGAGTGGGAACTCCAAAGAGCGAGAGCTCCGAAATCGCCAGAGCTCCAGCCCTTGAAACGGCAGCATCTGCCACAGAGTAGAGCTCCCACACCCTTTCATAAAAAGGAAAAACCCTCGCATCGATGCTGTTTTCCCTGTAAACCTCTCTGAGTTTCTCTTCTTCTTTAGATTTTCCCGTTATGTGAACAATCTGAACGTTGAGTTCCTTAAGGAGGGGAGCTCCCTCCACAAAGAGCCTGTTTATCCAGAGAGCTCCCTGACTGCCGCCCATTACCAGGAGGGTCTTCCTTTTCTCTGAAAACCCCAGTCTCTTTAGTGTTTCTCTCCTTAACGTTTCCCTGTTTCTGGAAGCGTTTACCACCTCTTTCCTTACGGGATTTCCCGTGAAGAGGGTTTTTCCTTTAAGGAAATCGGAGGCTGCAGGAAACCCTAAAAACGAACAGCGTGAAAACCCAGAGAGAAACCTGTTTACCCTGCCAGGAACGGAGTTCTGCTCCTGAACGAAAAGGGGAATTCCCCTGAAGTAGGAAGCAGCCCCCGAAGGTAAGGAGGCGTAGCCTCCGAAGACGATGGCCGCATCTGGTTCAAAACGGGGGAGCTCCCCTATCAGCTTCACAGTTGATGAGAGGAGCTTAAAGGCTGATAAGAAACCCCTTATACCTCTTCCAACAACTCCAGAAACATCAAGTAGCAGCCTCTTTTCTGCTGGAAAACCCAGAGTGTTCTCTATTCCGTTTGTGGTTCCGACGTAGAGGACTGAGTGGCCTTTCTCTATCAGGGAGGAGGCAACGGCAAGGGCTGGAAAGTAGTGCCCTCCCGTTCCCCCGCCGGCAATCAGAAATCTCAATCTGCATACCTCCCTTTACCAAGGAGCTTTATAGAAACCTTGGATTCAGGGGGTAGGTGTCTGGCTATGCTCATTAGAACGCCAACCGCTAAGAAAGAGGAGATGAGGGAGCTCCCTCCCATACTCATAAAAGGGAGTGTAATTCCCGTAGTCGGAACAAGACCTATGTTCACTCCCATGTGGACTACCGCCTGTAGAAAGATGTAGAGTGTAAGCCCTAAGGCCATATACTTCCCAACCTGTTCATCTGTCCTGTCGGCTATCGAGAGGCCGGCGTAGAGGATGAGGAGGTAGATAAGGAGAACGAAGATTGTTCCCAGAGCTCCAATCTCTTCTGCTATGTGGGCAAACATAAAGTCGCTGAATGCAAAGGTTAGGAACTGAAACTTTGACATAACGCCGTTTCCTATTCCCATTCCTGTTAATCCGCCCTTTGCAAAGGCCACAAATGCCTGAACCAGCTGGTAGCTGCTGTATTTCCCTCCCGTCTGCATGTAGGCCTCAGGATTAAAAAGCATCTTTATCCTCATAAGCCTGTAAGGAGCCGTTATTATTGCCACGGTAAACAGAACAAGCCCTCCGGCTGCCGGGTAGAGGATGTATTTAAGGTCAAGCCCCGTTATGAAAAGGATGGCAAAGACTGAGATTGTTAGAATCATTGCTGAGCCGAGGTCTCCCTCTGCGAGTATCAGAAGGTCTGGAATGAACAGTCCAAACGTTATAAACGCTAGGAAAAACTTAAAGTTCCTCTTTATGTCATACCACTTGTAGCTTATGTAGGCAGAGTCGAAGATGATTATCAGAATTTTTGCAAGCTCTGCCGGCTGAAATGAAACGCCTCCCACTATTATCCAGCTCTTTGAGTTGTTTATCTCTTTTCCGAAGAGTAAAACGGCCACAAGGAGGAAAATAGCTGTAAGGTAAATTCCCCAGAGAAACCGTTTAGTTGCAAATTTCCTGTAATCGATAAACCTGTATATGAGGAGAGCAGTTAATACTCCGATTACAAGGGCTATCGACTGTTTCAGTGCAAACGCGTATGGGGGAGCTCCACACCTTACACACCAGAAGTAGCTTCCCGTGTAGACGAAAACCAGCCCTAACAGTGAGAGGAGGAGGGAGCTCCCGAATATCAGCCAGCCGTAAAACTCCTTAACTCTCACTTTCAACCCCTTCCTCCAGTTTTTTTACTTCCTTTATAAAGGCTTTTCCCCTCTCTTCAAAGTTTCTGAACATGTCAAAACTTGCACAGCCCGGAGAGAGAAGAACGGTATCTCCCGGCTCCGCAGACTCAAAAGCCATTCTTACAGCCTCTTCCATTGAAGAAACCTTTCTAATGGAAACAACGTCTTTAAAAGTCTCTGCAAGAACGTCTGCCGTCTCTCCCATAACCACCATGAACTTTACCCTTTCTCTGACAGTTTCCCGCAGGTATCCAAAGTCAAGTCCCTTGTCGCTTCCTCCCGCTATTAAAACGATGTTCTTAAAGCTCTCCAGGGCTTTTTTAAGGGAATCAGGGTTTGTTGACTTGGAGTCGTTGATGAAATCTATCCCCCTTATCGTTGCAACTTTTTCTGTCCTGTGGGGAAGACCCCTGAAGGCCTTTAATCCCTTTGTTATCTCCTCTTCAGAAAGTCCTAAAACAGAGAGAATCAGAGCTGCAGCAATGTAGTTCTCCTCGTTGTGGATGCCCTTCAGGGGGAGCTCCGCCAGCGGAATTTCTGCTTTCCCATCTACAACTATTCTGTTCCCTTTAATGTAGGCGTCGGCTGTATCTTTTCTGCTGAAAAAGAGAATGTTGTTTCCCTTTACTTTTTTGAGCTCCGGGTCGTCTAAGTTGAGAACGATCAGGTCTGAGTGTTTTATCAGCTTGAGTTTTGCATTTACGTATTCTGAGAAGTTTTCATACCTGTTCATGTGGTCGGGAGTGATGTTAAGAATAGCGGAGACGCTGGATTTAAAAGATTTCAGGTCTTCTATCTGAAAGGATGAAAGTTCTAACACCGATATTGAGTCTCTTTCTGTTTTTAGTGCGAACTCGGAAAAGGGAATTCCGTAGTTTCCCCCGATGAACGATTTGTAACCGTTGGCTTTCAGTGAGTAGTGGACGACTGCTGTGGTTGTGCTCTTTCCGTTTGTTCCTGTGATTGAAACGATTGTTCCCCGGGAGAAGCGGAAGGCAAGTTCGATTTCGCCGAGGATCGGGACGGTTTTTGCCTTTAATAATTGTAAAATTTTATGGTTAACAGGAAACCCAGGAGACTTAACAGCAAAATCAAAAGCAGATAGGTCAGGCTCACCATCCCCATCCTGGTAGAAAGAGAACGAAAACCCCAACTCCTTTAAAAGAGCGGCAACACCCTGCCCGCTTACACCTCTACCTAAAATAAGAGCCTTCAAAATCCGTTTCCTCCACGGTTTTTCTAAAGTATAATTTCCGCCATGCCAGAGGTAAAGAAGCTGAAGAACGGAATTCGGGTAGTAGTCAAGGAGAGGAGAGACCTCCTCTCGGCAACCGTATCGGTATGGGTAAAGGCAGGAGCAGCCTACGAGAGGGAGGATGAGAGGGGTATCGCCCACTTCTTAGAGCACATTGTGTTCAACGGAAGCGAGAACTTCCCGGAAGGGGAGGCCGACAGGGTTATAGAGGAAGCTGGAGGGGAGCTAAACGCCGCAACCTCTTACGACTACACATACTACTACGCCAACCTGCCGGCAGAACACTACGAGACAGCCCTATCTGTCCTCTCTGACCTCACGCTACGCCCCCTGATAGACAGGAAACACGTTGAGAAAGAGATACCGATAGTTTTAGAGGAGATAGCCCGGAGTAGAGACAACCCCCACGAGGTCTTTACAGAGGAGTTCCTGAAACGGCTCTACAAAAGGGCTCCATACAGGCTTCCAATATTAGGGTTTGAGGAGACAGTTAAGAGTTTTACGGCAGAAAAGGTAAAGGATTTCTACCAGCGGCTCTACACCCCCGACAGAATAGTCGTTGTCGTTGAGGGAAACGTTGAAAAAGAGAAGGTTTTTGAAAAAACAGAAGAGCTCTTTGGTTGGCTGAAGAGGGAAAAAGAGGAGATTTCGCCGGAAGAGGAAGGAGACACCTCAACGGGGGGAACATTCACTATGGAACACCCTGCCGTGGAGCTCCCCTACCTCCTCATAGGCTGGAAGCTCCCGCCGGCAGGAAGGCACGACATCTACTACGACATCTTAGATGCCCTCCTTTCGCTGGGAAGGAGCTCCCTCCTTTTCAGGGAACTCCGGGAAAAGGGAATCGTCTACTCGGCATCGTCAAACTACCAGAACCTAATTTTAGGAGCCAACTTCACAGTTGGAGCACTTACAGAAAAGGTAGAGGAGGCCGTAAAAGCGGTAAAAGAGCTGTGTGGAAAGGTTCTGGAAGTTGACCAGGAAGAGTTTGAAACTGCAAAGAGGAAACTCTACCGAACGGAGCTTTTCGGCAGAGAAGTGGGAGAGGCCGAGGCCGACAGCCTCGGGTTTGCCGTTGCCGTTATGGACGACATAGGCTACTCAACAGAGTTTTTGAGAGACCTTGAAACAGCTGATATTCACAGTTTTAAAAAATTCGTCGAGTTTTTACTAAAGGAACCTTTAATCGGCATTTTACTTCCTTCTTAAACTTACCGCTCCAATTTTTCAAGAAGTTTCTTCACCAGAATTTCAACGTATCTGTTTCCCTCAACACACTCAATCCACTCCTGAGAGATAGATGTAATTCCGAGATATCCTCCCACAAGCGTTCCAGTTATAAAGGCAATCGCATCTGTGTCTCCCCCAAAATCCCCATAGGAATTAACAGCAGTAAGAACTGCCTTTTTAAAAGAAACTGCATTTTTCAGGGCTACGTAAAGGGCAAAAGAAAAAGCTTCAGGAGCAAAACTTCCATTTCCAAGAAGAAGAAGCACATCATCTAAACCTTTCGTTTCCTTTTCAACTGCCTGGTGAAGAAGGTCAAGGTATGATCGAACCATTGGCGTCTGGGCAAACTCTCTAAGAATCTCAATAAATCCCACCTGATCCTCTTTACTGTTAAAAATGACCCTTCCTCCAATAACCTCCGAAACAGCAACGGCAAGAATCCCTCCGGTATCAACAAGAGCTTCATCATCGTGGGTTATAGAGGCTATGTATCTTCCCTCTGAATAGGCATCATAACTGCTGTCCCATCTGAAGATACCGGCAGCAGCAGAGGGAATAGCACCGTCTATATCGCAGGCCTTAACCCTCGCTTCATCAGGTTCAAGCCCTGCAGCGTAAGAGAGGGCAGCGTTAATGTGGGAACCGGCAGGATACCTGTGGGATTTCTCGTCTTTTACCCACTCAACAAGTTTTTCTATGTAAAGATTTTCATCAAAGTATCCCTTCTCCGCATAAACCTCAAGCGCCATCAGGAAAATCTGAGACTCGTGGGAATACTGTCCTTTTTTAAGGTAAGGACATACAGACAGAGGTGAAGGCTCCCTGAAGTCCAGTATGGGACCTCCATAAGCCCTCTTTACCGTTTCCCTGTCCATCTCCTCAACAAGGGTTCCAAGGGCATCTCCTATAATTCCACCGAATACGCTACCCTTAACTTTTTCTTCTAACATTTTTCCTCCTGATTTACAGCTCCTATAATTCTATTTCCGAGGAGAAAATATGGAACCGGACAGAAAAATTGCACTGAAGGCCTATGAAATTCTTAAAAGGAAGAGAAGAAACTTCCTGCTCTCCGTAGCTGTTCCAGGGTTGGGGCAGGTAGCAGAGGGAAGAGTTCTTACAGGAACTTCCATTTTTTCTATCTTCTCTTTCCCCTTTTACTACTGGTATCTGCTGGGGTTTGATTTCAACTACGGTTCCGTAACACTGTTAGGAGCCCAGTCTCTACTCTACGGACTTCAACTTTTAGATGCCAAAAAGGGAGTCAGCAGAGAAACCTCTCCCTGTGAAGACTTCTGCCCTGCGGGAGTAAAGGTTCCAACCTTTATGGCCTTCTGTGAAGAGGGGAATTTCGAGGAAGGACTTGGAACGTTTTTTCTCTCTTCTCCCTTCCCATTTACCCTTGGGGAACTCTGCCCGGCACCGTGTGAGGAGAAGTGCGGTATTCTACCGGAAAGGCCTCTGAGAATCAGAGAAGTCCACAGAGAAATGGCAAAGATAGTCTTAGAAAACCTGCCCTTAAAGGAGAGAGAACCTTTCTTCCCGGAAACAGACAGGAGAGTAGCAGTCATAGGGGGCGGCCTTGCCGGAATTACAGTTGCCTACTACCTCTCCTCCTGTGGCGTTCAGGTAGACCTGTTTGAGAAAGAAGAGAAATTAGGGGGAATAATCAACTACATACCCGACTTTAAGTTCGACAGAAAAACCGTGGAAAAAGAGATAGCCTATGCAACCTCCTTTAGAAACCTGAGGATTTTTACCGGTAGAGAAGTTAGGGAACCACTGAATGAATACGACGCCGTTGTAATCAGCGTTGGCGCCCAGCTGGAAAAGAGACTCGAGGGCGTTGAAGGAGAAAACGTTATCTACCCGTTGAGCTTTCTGAAAAACCCACCGGAAGTGAAGGGAAAAAGAGTTGCAGTTGTGGGAGCGGGGGACACTGCCATTGACGTCGCAAGGCTTGGAGTGAGGCTGGGAGCCGACGTTTTCGTCTTTTACAGGGGAGATGCTGAAGGAATAAGGGCACAGAAAAAGGAGCTCTCAGCTGCAGTTAAAGAGGGGGTTAAAGTTTATACAAATTGTTCCATTGAAGAGGTTAAAGGAACGGAGTTAAAACTCTCCTGTGGCAGTTTCAGTTTCGACTACCTGATTCCGGCGGTAGGTTTTGAGGTGGACAGAGAGCTACTTAAAAAACTCTCTTCCGGGGAAAACAGCTTCATTACCGGAGACGCCGCTGCAGGGATGAGCACCTTTGTTGAAGCTTGTGGCAAAGCCAGAAAAACGGCAGCAGAGGTATTGAAAAAGCTAAAACTCTCCGACAGAGCATGGTTTACTATCGATATTTACAGGGGAAAACCTGCAAAGGTTTCAGGTTCAAACCTCTTCGTTGTCTCAGAGAGCTCCCTCTGTCAGCACTGCGGAATAAAGGTAAAGAGTTAGTGAAACTTAACGGAGTTAGGAATATATTTAAGCCGCAAAAGGCAATAAGAGAGGAAAAGAATGGAAGAGAAGTTAGCTCCAAGGCTCGAAGACTACCTTGAAACGATATACCTCCTGGAGAGGGAAAACAGGGTTGCACGGGTAAAGGAGATAGCTCAGGCGAGAAACGTAAAAATGCCAACAGTTACAGAGGTTCTGAAGAGACTATCGGAAAAGGGATACATAAAGTATGAACCTTACGGCTATGTAAGCACCACTGAAAAGGGAAAAGCCTACGCCAGAGAGCTCTACAAAAAGCACAGAGTTTTAATAGAGTTTTTCGAAAAAATTCTCAAACTTCCACCTGATGTTGCTGAAAAGGAAGGTTGCCTTGTGGAACACCACCTTTCAGACGAAACGGTAAAGAGAATAGAAGAGCTAACTCAATACCTGGCGGAAAAGGGCATAAACCCCTTTGGAGATGGAAATGGTAGCAGTTGATGAGATTGTAGATGAAAGGCTCGTTGAAGATAGGGAGCTCCTCCCGATAGCCGAAAAAGTGGCTTCAGGAGAGAGACTATCATTCGAGGATGGAGTAAAGCTGTTCAGAACCCACGACATTCTGACCCTTGGGAAAATTGCTGACTTTGCAAACAGGCAGAAAAACGGACTTCTTGTTTACTTCACGGTAAACAGGCACATAAACCTTACAAACCTCTGTGTTGGAACCTGTAAGTTCTGCGCATTTAGAAAGGAGAAAGGAGAAGAGGAAGCTTATGAGCTAACAGTTGAGGAAGCCGTTGAAAAAGCAAGAGAAGCCGGGAATGTATCTGAGATACACATCGTCAGTGGTCTTCACCCTGAGTGGAAGTATGAAAACTACCTGAAGTTTATAGAGGAGATAAAGAGAGCTGCTCCTCAGGCAAAGATTCAGGCATTTACCGCAGAGGAGATAGATCACCTGTGCAGAATATCCGGAAAGAGCGCAGAGGAGGTTCTGAAAGAGCTGATAAAGGCAGGGCTTGACGCCCTACCGGGAGGAGGAGCAGAAGTTTTTAGCAGCAGAGTAAGGGATAAGCTCTGCCCCCAAAAACTCTCTGCCGAGAGATACCTCAAAATCCACAGAATAGCTCACTCCTACGGCCTCAGAACAAACGCCTCAATACTCTACGGGCATATAGAAACTATTGAAGAGAGGGTCGACCACCTTATAAGGCTCAGGGAGCTCCAGGATGAAACCGGCGGGTTTCAGGCATTTATCTCCTTTGCCTACCAGCCTAAAAACACAAAATTAGGCGGGAACTTTACAACCGGGTTTGACGACCTGAAGATGCTGGCTGCAGCAAGGCTTTTACTTGACAACTTCCAGCACGTAAGGGCTTTCTGGATAACTTTAGGGGAAAAGCTGGCACAGGTTTCACTCCACTTCGGAGTTGACGACTTAGACGGAACGGTTGTTGAGGAGACGATAACAAGGTCGGCGGGAGCTCCCGGTTCATCTTACATGCCCAAAGAAAGGCTAATAAAGCTAATAAAGGAAGCCGGCAGAATCCCCGTTGAGAGGGATACCAACTACAACGTTTTGAGGGTTTACTGATGGAGTTCATAAGAGACAGGAAACTTATCCCGATAGCCGAAAAGGTTGTTAGCGGAGAGAGGCTCTCTTTCGAAGACGGCCTTACCCTCTTTGAGTCAAACGACATTCACACAATAGGATACCTTGCCAACCTTGTGGCAGAGAGGAAAAACGGAAAGTTTGCCTACTTCAACGTAAACGTCCACATAACGCCAACAAACATCTGCGTTGGAACGTGTAAGTTCTGCGCTTTCAGGAAGAAAAAAGGAGAGGAGGGAGCATACGAACTGACGGTAGAGGAGATACTCAGGAAAATCGAAAACTATAGGAAAGCTAACCCGGGGCTTACAGAAGTCCACATCGTTGGAGGACTGCACCCTGACTGGAGCTATGAAGACTACCTGAGGATAATTAGAAAAGTTAAAAAGGCATTTCCTGAAATTCACATAAAGGCATTCACCGCAGAGGAGATAAAGTTCATCGCCGAAAAGGGAAACAGAAGCGTTGAAGAGACGCTAAAAGACCTAATAGAGGCAGGCCTTGGCTCCATACCGGGAGGAGGCGGGGAGATATTTGCAAAAGAGGTAAGGGAAAAGCTCTGCCCCGACAAGATAACTGCAGAGGAATACCTTGAAATACACAAAACAGCCCACAGGTTGGGGTTGAAGAGCAATGCAACAATGCTCTTTGGCCACATAGAGTCCTACGCCGACAGAGTTGACCATCTTATACGGTTGAGGGAGGCGCAGGACGAAACCGGTGGCTTCCAGACTTTCATTCCACTGGCATTTCATCCAAAGAACACAGAAATTCCCGGAGCAAACTACACAACAGGGTTCGATGAACTGAAAACAATTGCTGTCTCAAGGCTCATTTTGGACAACTTCTCTCATATAAAAGCCTACTGGATAATGTTAGGAGAAAAGGTAGCCCAGATAGCCCTCCAATTTGGAGCCGATGATATAGACGGAACGGTAACTGAGGAAGATATTACCCAGGCTGCAGGGGCCAGAGCCGGACAGTTTATTCCAAAAGAGAGGCTGATAAAGCTGATAAGGGAAGCTGGAAAAATTCCTGTTGAGAGAGATACTCTCTACAACGTTTTAAAAATCCATCAGGAGGTAAGGCAGTGAGCGAAAACACCATCCTTGGAATAGTTTGCACGATTATAGCTATCCTCCTCCCCCTCTCTTTTGCTGTCCTTGCCTGGAAGCACACCCTTGAGGAGAAGAAGAAAAAATCCGGGAACTAAACAACCCCTTTCCTTACCAGGTAGCGGGCTATGTCGGCCCGCGAAATTATTCCTACAAGTTTCATAGACTCAAAATCTAAAACAACGGGAGCTCTTCCGTACCCGTTGTTAACAAAGAGCCTTATAACCTCAAGGAGATTCCAGTCTGGAAGAACGCACATAGGTTTTGGAGTCATAATCTCCTTTACTCTGGTCGTAGCCATCTTCTCTGGATCAACTTTTAAAACGTCGGAGGTTGTAACAATTCCAACAACCCTGTTGTTCTCATCAACAATGGGTATTCCAGCTATGAATTTCTCTGCCATGATTCTCTTTGCCTCAAGAACAGAAGAGTCAGGTTTCAGGGTTATAACATTCCTGGTCATAACATCTCTAACTTTTGCAACCCTGAGAATGTAGGCTTTCAGCTCATCCCTGTGAATGGGAGACTCCAGCCTGTTTAATAGTTGATACTCAAAGAGAGTCCTCTCGTAGCCTGCAAGATTGTGGGCTATAACAAGGGAGAGGAGAGCATACGGAAGAATGTTATACCCTTGGGTCATCTCCGTAACCAGAACTATCGTGGAGAGCGGAGCACTTGCAGCAGCTGTAAACACGGAAATCATTCCAACAACCGTCATAGTCCCCGGATCGAAAACAGCTTCCCCGAGCAGGTCGTTGAAGAGAACAGACAGTGTTGCTCCTGTTATTCCTCCAATTACAAGGGAAGGGCCAAAAACCCCGCCAGATCCTCCTGAAGCCAGTGTAAACGAGAATGAGAAAATAACAAGAGGAATACTGAGAATCAGAGCAGTTAACGAAAGATAAAGGAAGCTACCCTCCATAAAAAACTGTATCCAGCCATAGGAATTACCAATTGCAAGAGGAGTAAAAAGCCCACAAATGCCAGCCAGAAAACCACCAAGGGCGGGCTTCAAGATAGGATGAATTGAAAGCTTTTTAAAGAACTCTCTAACTCTGTAAAACACAAAAACCGCAAACTTTGCGACAAAGGCAGAAGTAATACCCAAAACTATGTAACCTGCTATCTCTTCAGCTGAGAAACGGGGAAAAGGTATATCAGTTTTAAAAAGGGGCTGGTATCCCACAAAACTGCCAGCAACAAGGTAGGCAACAATAGAAGCCACAAAACCCGGAATAAGAGCCTCAACTTCAAAATCCTCTTTGTAAAACACCTCAGCGCTAAGTATCCCTCCAGCAAAAGGTGCTCTAAAAATAGCTCCTATACCAGCTCCAAGACCTGCCGCAAGTAAAATGTTTTTCTCAGTCCTGGTAAGTTTCAGAAGATCCCCTATCCAGCGGCCGATACCTGCTCCGATAAGGGCCATAGGACCTTCTCTTCCGGAAGCCCCTCCAGTTCCAATAGTAATCGCCGAAGCTAAAAGTTTCACAAGAGAACTTCTCAGTCCAACAGGTAGGCCATAATGAAACGCTTTAATTGCAGTATCTGTTCCTACTCCTGCTGCTTCAGGAGCTAAAAGGTAAACCATAATTCCTACAATAAGTCCACCAAAGGCAGCAACAAACGGAAGAAGATACTTATGAGAAATGTAAAACGCGTAAACGGAATCCCCTCCTTCCCCGTAAGGCTTCGGAGGATAATAACCAACCAGTTTTTCCAGGAAAACGGAAGTGGAAAAATCAAGAGCATAAAGGAATAGAACGGCTAAAATACCAGATATTATCCCTACCGGTATGGAAAGGAAAAGAAGCTTCCTTATTTCATACAGCTCTTTTATCATGGGAATATGATAAAACATCAGTAGAGCCTTTAAAAGATGCCAGCTTGTTGACTTAAAAAGATGTTTGACATAATTTGATTGATGAAAAGAAAATCTTTTGAGGAGGGAGTTAGATGGTAATTAGAAAAGAGCACGCACTGGCACTACTAAGGGTAAGAGAAGAGGAAAAGAACAACGCTCCAACCTGCCAGCTCTTTGCAAAGAGTGAAGAGCCACCGTTTTTAGAGCTTGAGAGGATGAACCTCCTGAGGCTAGTCAGACCGTTAGAGTATTCCCTGACCTACTGGGGAAGGGTTTTAGCAAACATCTTAGACGAAATGGTTAAGAAAAAACTCATCGAACACCCCTCTAAATGGACTGAAGATTTCAGATGGCTGGGCTCTGAAGTGATAATGATGATAGAAACAGCAATAGAAAACGAAGACATTCCGGGTCCCTTAACTGAAGGAGAGCTTGAAAAGAGAGGGTTTATTGAAGAGAGAAAGTTAGAAAAGAAAGGAACGTTTAAGGCAATAAACCAGTATGCAAAGGATATTTACGAAGTATTCAAAAACGCCCATCCAAGACTCATAATAGACAGGGAACTCTGCCAGTATATAAAAGAGATGCCGGCAGGACCTGCAGAGTCCTCCATGCTTCCAGCAGGAGGAAGGTTCCCCATCCTCATGGGAGCAATGAGACTCCTTGCATTTTCAGTTCCAACCTCAGACGTTTACGCCCTTACCACCCTTGGAAGGGAAATTAAAGCTGCCTGTGAAATGATAGCACCCACACTTGAAACAGTTATTTCTGAAGACATAATGGACTCCTTAGAGAGGGTAGTTTACGAAGGTTTTGATGCAATAACAGAAGAGGAGAAAGAGGTTCTATTTGCGTTGGCCTTGATAGACGATAAAGGAAACCCACTACCTGCAGGAGAACATCTACTAGAGGCATACAGGATATGGAAGGAGAGGAGCTTCAAGCCTGTTAAATCCATTAACGTGGAAATTATCGATGCGGAGCTCCTGAGGGGAATAGAAGAGGTATGGGAACACCACAAACAGGATCCTTCCACGTTACCAACAGTAGAAGAGCTTGTCCACTATCTCTTCTACAAACCTCTCAAGGAATACAAACACCTCCTTGAACACTATGGAAGAAGACTTTACCAGGATCTTGGTTATCAGAAGAAGGAAGAGATTAAGAAGAAGTTCAGCGAAGTTAAAACGGTTGAAGAGCTCTTCAAGTCGTTCTACGAGAAGGGGAACAAGTGGTATGAAAAGATGTTCGACATCGTTCAGGAGTCCCTCTACACACTGGAGTCCTTTAACCTCATAAGGGCAGAAGAGAAGGAGGGCAAGAAGGTTCACTACCTGACCGAGTTCGGAAAGAAAGTGCTTGAAGACATGAAAACCCGCGGATTCAGAGAAATTCCCGCCGTTGCCGTTAAAGCCATAACAGTCACAAACAAAGAGTTTGCAGCTCCAAACGTTGACTGGTATAACAGGGGAGTTAAGGCACAGCTGATAGGAGGAGGAGAGGCAACAGAAGCTGGAAAAATGTACGCAGAAATGGCATACAAGATAAAGAGGCTTCCCCACATCACAAGGTTTGAGCTTCAAGTTCTCCATAAGCTTCCTGAAAAGGGATTCTTTGTTAAAGACGTTTACGACCAATTTGACGAAACGTGGCAGGAAGAAATTGATTATGCTCTCAACAAGCTGGAAGCACGGGGTTATATAGATATCCTTCAAAACGAAGCCATCATCCTAACAGAGGCTGGAAAGCTCATCAAAAAGGCACTTTCAGGAACACCTGAAGGGTTTGCCAACCCAATAACACCGCTTGCAGTAAGGGTTCTTGAGGCACTCAAGCAGGTTGGAACCCTCTACGTTAAAGAGAAGAAAATCAGAATCCTTCCAAAGAATATTAAAGAGGCCATTAAGCTCTCCGGTCTTGATCCGGAAACCTTTGAGAAGGAAATGGTTATACTGAGGGCTTCTAACCTTGTAGGCAAGAACTCCATAAACGAGGCGGGCCTTCTTATCCTTGAAGCTTTAGAGAAGCTCAACTAAAACAGAACCGGGGGAAGGGAGTTCCCTTTTCCCCTTAAACAAACCCTATTCAGGAGGGAGAGATGGCCAGGATCTACGGGAAAGTAGAAGGCCCAGAAGACATCCGCCGTATCAACTGTATCATCAGAGACGAAATGTTAGAAGTTAAAACCCCTGAACAGCTTACAGATCTGAAGAAACGCTCTGATTACCTCTGCACCCTCACCTACTCACCATTCTGGAAGAAAAAGTTTGGCCCGATGGTTGAGGAGCTCCGTGAAGTAGCTTTAGAAGAAAACAGAGTAACTGTAAGGCTTGCAAACTACATTGCTAAGTATAAAAACTGGGACAAAGAGTATTCCCCCTGGGGAAGCGACAACAGGAGTATTGATGAAAAGCTGAAAGAGATACCTGAACAGATAATGAAGGAAATTCTGGAAAGCGTTGTAGAACTGAAACTCTCACCAGAGATTCTGGAAGAGCTCCGTAAGAATTTCTGCGAAATCAGGAAGGCCATGGTTCTGGCCGAAAACGAAGAAACCCTTGAGAGGCTGAAGAAACAGGGAGATTTAATAGTAGCAATAACAAAACTGGAAGACTTCAGAGAGAGGTTCTCCGACATCCTGGACAAAATCGACGAACTGGTTGAGAAAGAAGAGGAAAGAAACGTAAAACTGGCAAACATCATTGCAGCTGTTAGAAACTGGCAAGTAGAGTTTGAGGTATGGACTGAAAACGAGGTAAGAGAAGATGAAACATTAGAACAGTATGTGGAAAGGCTCTTAGAGGAAGAGAAAAAGGCAGAGCAGTATATCCCAACAGAGGCAAAGTATAAGGAAGGAAAAGTTCTCTGGCTGGTTTACTTCCACGAAGGTAGAAACAGACACTTTGCAAAGAGAATTTACTTCCCGGGTTCTGCAAAAGACATAGAGATTGAAGGCCCCGGAGAGTTTGAAAACAAGTTTGGCAGAAAGGTCTGGGGAGTAAAAATAAGATACAAAGCAAGGGTTGCCCCAGCAGTTATAAGGTTTGGAAAGCGGGTAATCCACCTGCCGGAAAGATGGGTTGAAAGGGTAAAGGTTGTTCCTCTTCCCAGAGAAGCTACAGACGTTAAACTGGTAGAAGAGAGACCAGAATTTGCATATCCGGTAGCCTAACGGTTTCCCACGGCTCTCCTGTAAAATTTAACAAACTTTAATCTTAAAGTAGGAGGAGAGCCGTGGGAAGTAAAATTAGAGGTAAGATTCTGCTAATTTCGACTCTTTCTCTTATTGCCATTCTTATCCTCTCTTACCTGCTTATAAAAACTTCTTACCAAAACTACTTAAAAACAGAAATGCTCAAAACAAGCGTTACAATTGCCGAAAGGGTTTCCCTCCTCGTTCATGAACTTCAAAAGGAAAGAGGAAGAACTGCTGGCTTCTTAGGAAGTGGTGGAAAAACATTTCTAGAAGAGTTAAAAGAGCAAAGGAAAAAAACTGATGAGAAAATAGCACAATTAAAGGAAGTCCTGTCAAGAAAAAATGTTCAAGCCCTACCTCCAAAAGCACAACAATTCTTCGTTGACCTTGTAAACAATCAAATTCCAAAACTTATAGAGGTAAGAAACGCGGTTGACAATCTCTCTATACCTCTAAAACAAGCTATAGATTTTTATACCAAACTAAACAACAATTTGATAGATTCCATAGGTTTATTATCTTCTGAAGCAACAGATCCAGAAATAGCAAGGGAACTTCTCGCCTACGCCGACTTTATGTATGCAAAAGAAAAGGCTGGTCTTGAAAGAGCCATCCTCTCTGTCGCTTTTGCCAACAATAAATTTTCTTCTACTCAGCACTTTGAAAAGTTCGTTAACCTGATGGCACAGCAAAAAGCATTTCTGAAGGCATTTCAGCTGGCTGCTCCAGAGAAAATTTATAATTACTACTTAAAAAACGTTGCCAGTTCCCCTTCTTACAAAGCAGTTCAGTCCTACGAAAAACTTGCTCTGTCAAAATCTACAGAAGGCGAGTTCCACGTAGATCCAAACCTGTGGTTTAAGACAATTACCGAAAAAATCAACCAGATGAAAAAAGTTGAAGATTACATAGCTCAAGACCTCGTTCAAAAAATCAATCACTTAATAGAGAAAACGAAGGGAAAACTAACACTGGTTATCGTTCTTGCTGCCGCCTCACTTGTGATAATTCTGGGTTTTACTTTCCTTACACTCAGGGAGGGATAATCCCTCCCTACCCTTTCAGGTTATAAATGGGTTTCACAAACCTCTCAATCTCAACAGTTTTAGGCAGAAATTCTAAAATCTTTTCCGGTTCTTTGTAGGCAAAAGGAGCTTCATCAAGGGTATCTCTGGAAACCGTAGAGGAGTAAACTCCCGCCTCTTCAACAGTTCTCTTAAAATCGCTAACAGAGAAGAGCTCTCTAGCCTTCCTCCTGCTCACCCTTCTTCCAGCGCCGTGAGGAGCAGAGAAGTTGAGCTCCCTAATTCCCTTTCCTCTACCTATAACAAGCCCTGTTATAAGGTTAAAGGGAATAACAACCCGTTCTCCCCTGTGGGCAGAGATAGCCCCTTTCCGAACGCACATGTCTCTGTCAACGTCAATGTAGTTGTGAACGCTCTTTATAATCCTCTCTTCCTCAAACTCCTCTTTAAAGAAGTTTTCAACAATAATTTTCAGAATCGTTCTTCTGTTAAGGTCTGCATACTTCTGGGCAAGCCTCATAGCCCTTATATACTCTCTACCTCCTTTTCTCATGGGAAGGAAGGCAAGGTCTCTCGGAAGTTCTGGCATTGCCTTTCTGGTATGCTCCCATGCAAGTCTCTGAAAGTGGTTGCACACCCTAAGCCCCAGATTCCTTGAACCGGTATGAACCGTTAGGTAGAGCCATCCCTCCTCGTCAACTCCCAGCTCCAGAAAGTGGTTTCCGCTTCCAAGGGTTCCAACCTGAAGAATAGGTTCCTGAAGATCTATCCGGTAGGTATTTATGAGAACTGACCTGATTTCGGCAAGGAGCTCCCTGTCTTCTTTAGAAAGGGGAAGTTTCTTTGCATTGGATTTCGTTCTGGAAGTCAAACCAATTGGGATGTTTCCCTTTACAAAAGCATCAAACCTGGCAAGGTTCAGATCTTCCTTGGGATTTTCCGGATCAACCCTCCTTTTAAGGGGGTAGGTATAAACACCACATCCTATATCAACACCAACAATGTTGGGAATTACGACGTCATCAAAGTAGCCGGTAAAACCTATAACGCAGCCCTTACCGGCATGGCAGTCGGGCATAATAACTATTCTATCTCTAAAGAATGGAAGATCCTTTACTCTCTCTATCTGGGCAAGAACCTCAGGCTCAACAGCATCGGCGTATATGTAAACGGGAACTCTTCCCTCCAGAACCAGGGGTTTCACCGGAAAACCTCCAGATAGAGTTTGGTAGAAAAATTAGCCCAAACCGCTGAAAAGTCAGTGTTGAAATTTTTACAAAACTTTTACATAATTTTGAGCAGAGTTTAGAATGCTATTTTTAGAAATTTACTATACAGGAGGAGAAATGGGACTGAACATCGTCCAGAAGATTATCAAAACCCACCTTGTCGAAGGGGACATGACCCCCGGAAAGCCCATAGCCATCAGGATCGACCAGACACTCACCCAGGACGCAACGGGAACAATGGCTTACCTCCATTTTGAAGCTATGGGGCTGCCAAAAGTTCAAACCGAACTCTCCGTTTCATACGTAGACCACAACACTCTCCAGGCAGGTGGTCCTGAAAACGCAAACGACCACCTTTTCCTTCAAACAGTTGCAGCTAAATACGGCGTTTACTTCTCAAAGGCCGGAAACGGTATCTGTCACCAGGTTCACCTTGAAAGGTTCGCAGTCCCCGGAAAGACTCTCCTTGGTTCAGACTCCCACACACCAACAGCCGGCGGAATCGGAATGCTTGCAATTGGTGCCGGCGGTATGGACGTAGCCCTCGCAATGGCCGGAGAACCTTTTTACCTTACAATGCCAAAAGTTGTAAGGGTTAACCTCTACGGTAAGCTCAAACCTTTCGTTTCGGCAAAAGATATTATTCTAGAGCTCCTGCGCCGCCTAACCGTTAAAGGAGGTGTTGGAAAGATATTCGAATATGGTGGAGAGGGCGTTAAATACCTTACAGTTCCCGAAAGGGCAACAATTACTAACATGGGAGCAGAGCTTGGAGCAACAACTTCTATCTTCCCAAGCGACGAGCAGACATACCTATTCATGAAGGCTCAGGGAAGAGAATCCCAGTGGAGACCTCTCCAGGCAGACCCAGACGCCACTTACGACGAGGTAATTGACATAGACCTCTCTGAGCTTGAGCCTTTAATTGCCTGCCCACACATGCCCGACAACGTTAAAAAGGTTAAAGAAGTCGAAGGACTCAGAGTCCACCAGGTTGCAATCGGCTCCTGCACAAACTCTTCCTACAGGGATCTTAAAACAGTTGGAGAGATGTTCAAGAGAACTGGAAAGATGGTTCACCCACTGGTTTCTGCAGCAATCTCTCCAGGTTCAAAGCAGGTTCTCAGAATGATGGACAAGGAAGGCTACTACGATGTGTTCCTCAGAGCAGGATTCAGAATCCTTGAAAACGCCTGTGGTCCATGTATCGGAATGGGATTTGCCCCACCATCCGAAGGAGTTTCCGTAAGAACGTTCAACAGGAACTTCTACGGCCGTTCAGGAACTAAGGATGCACAGGTTTACCTCGCTTCTCCTGAAACTGCGGCAGCCACGGCTATGAAAGGAGTAATTACAGACCCAAGAGATCTAGGCCTTGAGGAAATTAAGGTATTCCTTCCTGAAAAGTTTGAGATCGATGACTCCATGATATTTGCACCTGCTGCTGACCCCGACGAAGTTGAAGTTTACAAAGGACCAACAATCAACTACGTCGGCTACAAAGAGCCCCTTGGAGATAAATTAGAGGGAGAAGTTCTCCTTAAAGTTGGTGACAACATCACAACAGACCACATCATCCCAGGCGGAGCAAAGATTCTCCCACTACGCTCAAACATTCCTGCAATCTCTGAATATGTTTACTCTGTTGTAGATGAAACCTTCGCCCAAAGGGCAAAAGAGAAGGGCGGTGGATTTATCGTAGGAGGAGAGAACTACGGGCAGGGTTCATCCCGTGAACACGCTGCAATCGGACCAATGTATCTTGGCATTAAGGCAGTAATTGCCAAGTCCTTTGCCCGTATCCACCACGCAAACCTTATAAACTTTGGAATTCTTCCCCTTGTTTTCGTCAACAAAGAAGACTACGACAAGATAGACCAGGGAGACTGGCTCGAAATTGACCTCTCCAATTTCGCACCTGGAGAGGACAACATCATCACAGTAATCAACAGAACAAAAGGCATTTCAATTCCTACAAAGCACGGCCTTAACAAGCGTCAGGTTGAGATAATCAAGGCCGGTGGTGTTCTTGCCTACGTTAAGCAGAAGTTCGAAAAGCAGAAGAACAACTAACAATCTGGGGGGCTTGAAGCCCTCCTTTCCACTTGAAATCAAATCCGGAGGAGGATAGATATGGCTAAAAAGCCAACTATTGTCTGGACAAAGACAGATGAAGCACCGCTTCTTGCAACCTACTCACTTCTTCCAATCATCAGGCAATTCGTAAAGCATGCAGACGTAAACGTTGACCTGAAAGACATCTCTCTTGCAGGAAGGGTTTTAGCCCAGTTCGGCTACGCTCCAGACGACCTTGCATACCTTGGGGAACTGGTCTGGAAGCCTGAGGCAAACATCGTTAAGCTCCCGAACATCTCAGCTTCAGTTCCTCAGCTTATTGAGTGTATCAAGGAACTTCAGTCACAAGGATATGACCTCCCGGACTACCCTGAAAACCCCCAAACAGAAGAGGAAAAAGAAATAAAGGCAAAATACGACAGGTGTGTCGGTAGCGTTGTTAACCCTGTCCTCAGGCAGGGTAACTCAGACAGGCGCATCGCTCCACCGGTTAAGAACTACGCCAAGAAACATCCCCACAGGATGAAGGAAGTCTCCCCAAAGTCCGAGTCCTACGTTGCCCACATGAAGAGCGGGGACTTCTACGAAAACGAGAAGTCCGTAACTCTCAAGAAGGACACAAAGATAAGGTACGAGTTCGTTGACGAGAACGGCAACGTCCAGGTTCTCAAAGAGTTTGAAATGGGAATGGGGGACGTTGTTGACGGAACCTTTATGAGCAGGAAGAAACTTAAGGAGTTCTTTGAGGAGGTAATAAACGACGCAAAGGCCAAAGACATCCTCTTCTCCCTCCACGTTAAGGCTACGATGATGAAGGTCTCAGACCCTGCAATCTTTGGTGATGCCATCAGGGTTTACTACAAAAAGCTCTTTGAAAAGCACGGAAAAGAGCTCGAGGAGATAGGGTTTGACCCCAACAAGGGACTGATTGACCTTGAGAACAAGCTCTCAAAGCTTCCACCTGAAAAGCAGGAAGAGATTAAGAAAACCCTTGAAGAGATTTACAAAGAGCAGCCAAGGCTCTACATGGTTGACTCAGACAGAGGTATTACAAACCTCCACAGACCAAACGACGTAATCATCGACGCTTCTATCCCTGCAGTTATTAAAAACGGCCTCCAGGGATGGGGTCCAAGCGGGGAGACAGACGACTGCGTGATTACAGTTCCAGATAGGTGTTACGCAACAATGTATTCTGAGATCGTAGAAGACATTAAAGTTCGCGGCCAGTTTGACCCAACAAAGGTAGGAACTGTTCAGAACATCGGCCTAATGGCAATGAAGGCCGAAGAATACGGTTCCCACGACAAGACCTGGTTCGCTCCAAGTAAAGGCAAGTTCAGGATTGTTGATGAAGATGGAAACGTCCTGATGGAACACGAGGTAGAGGAAGGAGACATCTACAGAAGCTGCCATACTAAAGACATTGCAATCAGAGACTGGGTTAAACTCGCCGTTAACAGAGCTAAAGAGACAGGTTATCCAATCGTCTTCTGGTTAGACTCCTTAAGGGCCCACGACAGGGAGCTCATTGAGAAGGTAAAAGAGGAGCTCCAGAAATATGACCTTGAGGGCGTTGAGTGGTATATCAAGCCTCCAAGGGAGGCAATGAAGTTTACCCTTGAAAGGTTCAGAAAGGGACTCGACACAATTTCTGTTACAGGAAACGTTCTTAGGGACTATCTGACAGACCTCTTCCCGATCATTGAAGTTGGAACATCTGCAAGGGCTCTTTCAATCGTTCCGCTCATCGCAGGCGGTGGGCTCTTTGAGACAGGTGCCGGTGGCTCAGCTCCTAAACACGTTCAGCAGTTCGTTAAGGAAGGCCACTTAAGGTGGGATTCCCTTGGCGAATACCTTGCCTTTGTTGAGGCTCTGAAGCTTGCCTACAAACAGGCTGGAAGCGAAAACAAGAAGATACTCGTAATGGCAGAAACCCTCTCTAAAGCAGTTGAGAGATACCTTGATGAAGATAAGACTCCAAAGAGGAAGGTAGGACAGCTTGATACCCGCGGAAGCCACTACTGGGTTGCAAGGTTCTGGGCTGAGGAGCTTGCAGCTCAGACTGAAGACCCAGAGCTTGCCAAAGTATTTGAACCGGTTGCAGCAAAGCTCGTTGAGAATGAGGAGAAGATACTCTCTGAAATTGCAACAACCGAGGGTTCTCCAAAGGACATCGGCGGCTACTACCACCCAGACGACGAAAAGGCTACAGCTGCAATGAGACCTTCAAAAACCCTTAACGAGATAATTGACTCACTGTAAACAACTTGTAAAAAAGTTGTTAAAATTAGGGGGGCGAAATGCCCCCCTTTTTCATATGTAAACAACTTAGGAGGAGATAGATGGCACAGAGAGGTATCAGAGAGTACGACGGCAAGAGGATTCTTGCCCAGCACTGGGACGAATACTTTGCTCCGGAGTTTGAGTACGACTTTAAGTCTGTCCTCGTAACTCCGGAAACAGACCTTGACAAACTCCCTGAGCAGTACCCCTGGCTCAAAGAGATGCCTTTAGTTGCAAAACCGGACATGCTCTTCGGTAAGAGGGGGAAGTTAGGGCTTATCCTCTTTAAGAAGGAAAAACCCTGCGACGTTGACTACAAAACGGCAAAGCAGTGGATTAAGGAAAAGATGCAGGAAGAGGTTGAGATTAAAGGAAAGAAGGGTAAGCTCACCCACTTTCTCATTGAGCCCTGCGTTCCCCACGCTCCCGAAGACGAATACTACGTTGCAATGACCCTTGGATACGACGGAGACCACATTTACATGTCTGCCTTTGGTGGAATTGACGTTGAGGAGAACTGGGACAAGGTAAAAGAGGTTGTAATTCCACCCCTTGCAACAGAGGAAGAGATTGACAAACTGATTGAGAAGAACGTCCCACCTGAAATTAAGGATAAAGAGAAGTACGCAGACTTCGTTAAGCGCCTCTACAGGTTCTTCAGGGATATGCACTTCGCTTACCTTGAGATTAACCCACTCGTTATGGTTGGGAACAAGGTCTACCCACTTGACTTTGTTGGAAGGGTTGATGACACAGCCCAGTTCTTAGTTGGAAGGAAGTGGGGTGAACTGGAATTCCCTGCAGGGTTTGGAGGGGAGCTCTCCCCCGAAGAGAAATACATCAAGGAGATGGACGAAAAGTCTGGAGCCTCTCTCAAGCTCACAATTCTTAATCCGGAAGGTAGGATCTGGACGTTAGTTGCAGGTGGTGGAGCTTCCGTAGTTTATGCCGACACAGTTGCAGACCTTGGCTACGTTAAAGAGCTTGCAAACTACGGTGAATACTCCGGTAACCCGTCAAGGGCGGAAACGAGGGAATATGTCAAGACAGTTCTTGACCTCATGACACGCCACAAAGATCCACAGGGAAGGCCTAAGATCCTCATAATCGGAGGAGCTATCGCAAACTTTACAGATGTTGCAAAGACCTTTGACGGAATCATTGACGCCCTTAAAGAGTACGCAGACAAGCTCAAAGAGGTTGGCGTTAAAATCTACGTCCGCCGCGGAGGACCCAACTACGAAATCGGTCTTGCAAAGATTAAGAAGGCCGCTGAAGAACTCGGACTGCCAATAGAGGTTTACGGACCTGAAACCCACATCACAGCAATTGTTGACAAAGCTCTCAAGGAGAATCCATAAGGAGGGGAAATATGGGAAGGCCTGATTACATACTCTTTGATAGGAACACAAAGGCTATTTTCTGGAACCTTAACAGAAACGCCATTCAGAGAATGCTTGACTACGACTACTTAGTCGGTCGTTCTCCTTCAATCGTTGCAATCGTTGCTCCAACACAGAGCAGGAAGTTTGAGAAGTTCTTCTACGGCACAGAAGAGATAATGATTCCAATCTACAGGTCAACAACAGAGGCTGCCGAAGCCCACCCAGACGCAGACGTTCTTGTAAACTTCGCCTCTTTCAGAACTGCTTACGATGTTACGAGGGAAGCCCTCAACATTCCTACAATCAGAACAATTGCAATTACAGCCGAGGGTATTCCTGAAAGGCTTGCTCGTGATATGGCTGCAAGGGCAAAGGCAGAGGGCAAGTGGATAATTGGTCCTGCGACTGTTGGAGGAATTGCAGCCGGAGCCTTCAGGATTGGAAACGCTGGCGGAACACTTGAGAACATCGTCAAGTCTAAACTTCACAGACCCGGTTCCTGCGGACTTGTTACAAGGTCTGGAGGGCTGTTCAACGAACTCTCAAACATCATCGCAAGGAACGCAGACGGTATCGTTGAAGGAATCGCAATCGGTGGAGACAGGTTCCCCGGCTCAGACTTCTTAGACCACTTGATGAGGTTCCAGAAGAACCCGGCTGTTAAGTACATGATTATGTTAGGTGAAGTTGGTGGAGAGCTTGAATACAGAGTTGCTGAGGCGATAAAGAAGGGAGACATAACAAAGCCCGTTATTGCCTGGTGTATCGGAACGATTGCCAAGCACTTTGGCGGAGAGGTTCAGTTCGGCCACGCAGGTGCTAAGGCTGGAGCTGACAGGGAAACGGCTGACGCCAAAAACAGAGCTCTTAAAGAGGCCGGAGCCATCGTTCCAGACTCCTTTAACGACTTCCCTGAGGTTATCAGGTCTGTTTACGAGGAGCTTAAGGCAAAAGGAGAGATTGGGGAGATTGAAGAGCCTGAAGTTCCACCAATTCCTGAAGACTACGACAAGGCCAGGAAGGCCGGAAAGGTCAGAAGGCCAACCCACTTCATCTGCACAATTTCAGACGATAGGGGAGAAGAAGCTACTTACTGCGGTGTTCCTATCTCTGAAGTTGTTGAGAAGGGCTACTCAATCGGAGACGTTATCGGACTCCTCTGGTTCAAGAGGAAGTTTCCAAAGTGGGCTTCTGAGTTTATTGACATGGTTCTCAAAATCGTTGCAGACCACGGCCCTGCAGTTTCCGGTGCACACAACGCTAAAGTTACGGCAAGGGCTGGAAAAGACCTCATCTCATCACTTGTTACAGGTCTTCTGACAATCGGCCCAAGGTTTGGCGGAGCTATTGACGGAGCTGCTAAGTACTTCAAGATGGCAAAAGAGAAGGGAATGGACCCTTACGAGTTTGTTGACTACATGAAGAAGGTTGAGAAGAAGCCAATCCCTGGAATTGGACACAGGATTAAGTCAACGAAGAACCCCGATAAGAGGGTGGAGCTCCTCAAAAACTTTGCCAAGGAGAACTTCCCATCTACGGAGCTCCTCAACTACGCACTGGAAGTTGAGAAAGTCACAACTGCTAAGAAGGAGAACCTCATCCTCAACGTTGACGGAACAATCGGAGTTCTCCTTGTTGATATGTTCAGGAGCTTAGGATTCTCAGAAAATGAAATCGATGAACTCATTGAGGCTGGAGCCTTCAACGCATTCTTCGTTTTAGGCCGCTCAATCGGATTTATCGGCCACATCTTAGACGAGAAGCGTCTTGCTATGCCTCTTTACAGGCATCCGTGGGACGATATTCTCTACGACGTTAAACGTCCAGAGGAAGCTTAGTTTCAGGGGGCTTTGCCCCCTTTAACTATAAACTAATTTTTACTTTTCTAGGTTCTGGTTCCGGTTTACCTATGAAGTATCCCTGCCCTAGCGAAACCCCCAATTCCCTCATCAGCCTGTAAGTTTCTTCATCTTCGATAAATTCAGCCAGCGTTCTTAACTTGAAGGCCTTAGCTACGTCAACAATGGCTTTAACAATTACAAGATCTTCTGTATTGAACTTGGCCCCTCTAACAAAAGCTCCATCTATCTTAAGAACATCTGCTGGAAATTTTTTCAAATACATAAAATTTGAATATCCAGCTCCAAAATCATCAACAGCTATTCCTGCATTTAATTCCTTGAAAAGAGTGAAAATACTAACCGCTGCTCCTTCCTCCATAAGCTTCTGTGATTCTGTTATTTCAAAAATAACATTACTAAGGTCAAGAGAGTATTTCTTCGCAATTTGAAATATCGAATTAAGCTCTCTAAAGAAATATTTCATGGAGAGATTGAAAAATAGCTTATAATTACCAAAAAACTCGATTGTATTTAGAAAAAGCAACTTATCTATCTCCGGTGTAAGAGCAAGGGTATCTGCAACTAAAAAAACGTAGTCTCCTCTTAAAATCTCATCACCATAAAAGATCCTGGACAGAACCTCGTAACCATAAATTTCTCCCGTCCTCAAAGAAACGATAGGTTGAAAATATGGCACAATCTTTCGAGTTCTAATTGCTTCAATAAGTTTATGTCTTGTTTCTTTAAATTTCTCAATGTCATAAGATTTCGACCTATCATAAAAAACTATTGTATTTTTACCAGATTCCTTGGCTGAAAATAGTGCACTTTCTGCCTGAGAAAAAAGAGATTCTACTGAAGAAATACCACTACTTACCCCTGCACTTGTCGTAAGACGAATAAATTCCGATTTGAGTTTAAACTCAACAAGATGAAGATGTTTGTAAAAAACCTCTTCAACCCTAACTAAAGGAATGCTTTCTTTAATTAAAGCACCAAAACAGTTAGCTCCAATCCTTGCAAAAAAGACATTTGAAAAATACTTATCCAGAACTCTCTTGAAGTAATAACCTGCAGCTTTTAAAACAGAATCAGCTATCCTATAACCATAGGTAAAATTAACATATCTAAAATCATCAATATCAATCAAAAGAAGAATTAAAGGAGTCCCTTCTTCGACTGAGGAAAGTTCCTTCAAGAAAGCCTTCCTTGAAGGTAGACCAGTTACATCATCTACCATAAACGAAGATCCTTCCTCTCTTCTAGAATCTCTTTAACTTGAGAAACATCTTTGTCTCCTCTACCTGAAAGGTTAACAATTATTAACTTTTCTTTCAAGCTTTCCTTATTCTTTATTACCCAAGCAACTGCATGAGAGCTTTCTAGCGCAGGAATTATCCCCTCTGTTCTTGAGAGAATCTGAAAGGCCCCAAGAGCTTCATCGTCGGTTACCGCATCGTATTTAGCTCTACCTATCTCTTTCAGGAGGGAGTGTTCAGGGCCAACTCCTGGATAGTCTAAACCGGCAGAAACCGAATGCGTAGGAGTAACCTGGCCATCCTCGTTCTGGAGAAGGTAGGATTTAGCACCGTGGAACACTCCCACACTTCCCTTACACAAAGTTGCTGCGTGTTTGTCTGTATCTAAACCGTAACCACCGGCCTCAACTCCAACAAGCTCAACATCCTCGTCTTCAACAAAAGGGTAGAAGATTCCCATTGCGTTGCTTCCGCCACCCACGCAGGCAACAATAAGGTCTGGATAGCGCCCTTCTGCTTCTAAAATCTGGCGTTTTGTCTCCTCACCTATAACAGACTGGAAATCCCTGACAATCATCGGATACGGGTGAGGACCAACAACTGAACCTATTATATAGTGGGTAGTTCTAACGTTTGTAACCCAGTCCCTTATGGCCTCGTTAACGGCATCTTTGAGGGTTCTGCTTCCGCTCTTTACAACCTCTACACGGGCGCCGAGGAGCTCCATCCTGAAAACATTTAAAGCCTGCCTCCGAACGTCCTCTTCACCCATGTAGACAACGCATTCCAGACCTAAAAATGCACAGGCCGTAGCCGTTGCAACGCCGTGCTGACCGGCACCCGTCTCTGCAATTATCCTCTTCTTTCCCATCCTCTTTGCAAGGAGCGCCTGACCTAAGGCGTTGTTAATTTTGTGGGCTCCCGTGTGGTTCAGGTCTTCCCTCTTTAAGTAGACCTTAATGCCGTTTCCAAGGTATTCAGAGAACCTTTCGGCAAACTGGAGAGGAGTTGGACGGCCAACGTAGTTTTTGAGGAGCTCCTCAAACTCCTTTTTAAACTCCGGGTCATCCTTTATCTTAAGGTAACTCTCCTCAAGCTCAGAGAGAGCCGCCATCAAAGTCTCAGGAACATACTTCCCGCCAAACTCTCCGTATTTTCCTCTGCTATCAGGGTAGCTATACAAAGCCGGCCTCCAGGTAAATTTGTCAGCAAACAGAACAGAAGTTTACTACTTGATTAAACCTGTAGCAATGCCCCACCTGTGGGCATACATTCTCCCGTAAGGCCTTGCACTGACGGGAACGATCTTCGTAAAGGGCTCAGAGAGTATCTCATCAACTGGAATATTGAAAGCTTCGGAAAAGCCTTTTAGCTCCTCCGTAAGGAGTTTCATATCCTCTAAAGTCGGTTCAAATACCTTTACCTCTTTTCCCAAATATCTCTTTGGAACCTCACCACGAACGTAGATAACTCCGCCGTGCATTCCCGTTGCGCAGTAGTCTCCAACTATGTCTTCTCCGGGTTTTCTGTTAAGGCCTAAAAGAATAAGAATTCCGCCGGCCATGTATTCGCCGAAGAAGTTTCCGGCCTTTCCTCCAACTATAAATGTTGGAACGAGGTTCTTGTAGCCTTTCATGTGGATTCCAACCCTGTAGCCTACATCCCCCTCTACATAGACCTTTCCTCCCCTCATTCCGTAGCCGCAGACGTCACCTGCGTGGCCTCTAACAACTATCTTCCCATCTCTCATCGTGTTTCCAACGCCGTCCTGGGCGTTTCCAAAGACCTCTATCTCAGGGCCGTAGAGGAAGATTCCAAGGTCGTTCCCGGCCGTTCCGTGAACCTCTATCTTTACTTTTCCCTTAATTCCCGTTCCGATGTATCGCTGACCGTAAACCTCTTTCAGAATAACTTTCTGAGCTCCTCTGTTTACAAGCTCCTTAACTTTTGCGTTAACTTCCCTGTAGTGGGTAGTTCCGCAGGTTATCTCATAAACGCCGTCGCCTATCTGTTTTACTTCCATGGCCTACTCCTTTAAGCTGGGTAGCAGACGTCTTCTTCCTTACAGTGGTTTAAGAGGGCTATAACAGGCTCTCCTGCCTTTGGCATCCATACCCTATCGGGAGTTTCACATATAACCCTGATTGCAGACTCCTCACTTGCCATGTAAACAGTATCTCCCTTTTCTGCAGCGACGAAGGGACGAAGCTTTATCCTGTCGTTAAACCCGATAACTCCGTCTTTAAAGGCAAAGAGCATTGCAAAGGGGCCGTTGAGCATTGCAGGGGCATAAACAGTTCTTATCATTTTTACCATCTCATAGATCTTCTCAAGGCCAACTTCTTTATAGTGTTCAATATCTTTCCAAAAGGGAGCAGCCATTGCCATAAAAACAGCTCTGATTGGGAGCCTGTGTTTTCTAAATAAAAGGTCAAAGAGGTAGGCTGCAACCTCTGTATCTGTAAGTAGAGTGCACCTGTAGCCGAACATCTCTACGTAGCGCTTGTTGGTTCCGTAGGAGGTTATCTCTCCGTTGTGGACGATTGCCCAGTCTAAAAGGGTGAAGGGGTGAGCTCCTCCCCACCAGCCGGGGGTATTTGTAGGGAAACGGGTATGGGCAAGCCAGATGTATCCCTCGTATTCCTTTATCTCAAAGAAGTCTCCAATCTCATCTGGGTGGCCAACTCCCTTAAAGGCTCCCATATTTTTACCGCTTGAGATTACGTAGGCTCCCTTAACCTTATCGTTTATCGTCATTACAGTTCTAACAACTAAATCCTCTTCAGACTCCATTGGAAGACGGGCGTCATCCCTTGGTTCAAGGAAGTAGCGGTAGAAGTAGGGCGGTTTTGTCTTTTTGTAGAGGGAAGGAACCTCTTTTGTAGGAATCATTTCAGATTTTACGATTTTGAAGGATTTACTTAGAACGGCATTGACTTCAGATTCGTAATCAAGGTCGTCAAGCATAACGTGGAAGGCATAGTATTCGGCTAAATCGGGGTATATGCCGTAGGCGGCGTAACCGGCGCCCATGCCGTTTCCTCGCTCTTTCATTGCAGTTATTGAGTCGTATATGAATTTCCCGCTTATCTTCTTTCCGTCTCTGTTGACTATTCCGGCAAGGCCACACCCTGCCATTTCGCTGTAGCAACCGCAAGCCATCAGACCGCCCTCCAGTCTTTGTAGGCCGTTTTGTCCTGTTTCAGTTTCTCCTCCCTCCACCACTGTGGAAGGTCAACAAGGCCAAAGTCAGGCTCAACTAACCTCTCTTTCACATCTGAAACGTCTATTTTCTGCCTTATAAGATTTGTAAGGATTCCGGTTCTGTCTATCTCGCCGATTGCTATGAAGCCTATAAGTTTTCCGTCTCTAACGATTGCCTTTCTGTAAAAGCCCTTTTTCTCAAACTTATCGTTGACGAAAACTTCGCAGGAGTCGTCTATTGGTTCAACAACTCCAGCGTTTAGAACAGGAACGGGAAGGAATTTAAGGGAGTTGAGGACAAGGCCACCGAGGTATTCCATCTTCTTTCCGGCCATGTTGAGCCCTGCGATGAACCCCTGCTCAAAGGCAAGGGGGAAGAGGGGAATGGGCTTTTTCTGGCCGTCAACTATGTCTGTGCACTTTATACAGTCTCCGGCGGCAAAGATGTCTGGGATTGAAGTTTCCATGGTGTCTGAAACGGAAATCCCCTTGTTGACTTCAATGCCGGCAGTTTGTGCAAGCTCTGTGTTTGGACGAACGCCGATTGCAACTACAACTGCATCTGCTCTTAGAACGGAACCGGATTTGAGGCGAACGCTGCTTACCTTTTCATCTCCCATTATCTCTTCAACTGTGTCGTTGAAGATGAAGTCAATGCCCTTTTCCCTCAGCATGTTCTCAACTATCTCTGAACCTCTCCTGTCAAGGGCACGGGCAAGGACTCTGTCAAGGAGCTCTACCACCTTAACCTTAATCCCAATCTCTCTGAGGAAGTAGGCAACCTCAAGGCCGATAAAACCTGAACCGATTACAACAACTTCCTCTGCTCCGTTCTCTTTCAGGTAGTTTTTGAATGAAATTGCCGAGTGGAGCTCCGTAAACGTAAAAACGCCCTTTTTATCGCTTCCACTAATCGGCGGAACGAAGGGTTTACCGCCCGTTGCTATGAGGAGCTTATCGTAGGGAACAAGCTCATTTGAGTCTAAGGCAACAACTTTTGAGTCTCTGTTTATACTTACAGCTTTATGGCCTAAAATCGTCTCAACACCGTTTTCCTCAAAGAATGAGCTATCTCTGTAGAGGAGCTTCTCCTCTGGAATATCAATTAGAACGTCGGCAATCATAGGTTTTGAGTAGCATCTGTCCTCGTAGGAGATGACAACTATCTCCCCGTCAGGGTCAACCTTTCTGATTCCCGTTATACATCCAACAGCCGCAGCGCTGTTCCCGACTATTACGTATCTCATTTCTCTTACCTCTCAAAGTCGTAAATGAGAGCTCTGTTTGGACAGGCTTCAACACAGGCAGGGAAGCCCCTGTCTCCGCATAGGTCACACTTAAAGGAGTGTCTCTTCTCCTCTCTAATCATCGGGTGGGCAGCTCCAAATGGGCAGACGAGAACGCAGTTCCAGCACCCAACGCACTTCTCCTCATCAAGGTTAACTTTGCCGTTCTCGTCAACCATTATTGCACCGGAGATGCAGGCGTCAAAGCAGAACGGGTGTTTACAGTGGCGGCACATGAGGGATAGGGAAACGGCCTCTTTTACCTCAACCGTTGCCCTTGGAAGAAGGTTTTCCAATTTGTAGGCCTTTACAGGATCTTTACTCTCGCTGTGAACCATTGTGCAGGCAACTTCACAGTAGCGGCAGGAGATGCAGTTCTCCTCTATCGGGTAAACTTTCATCAGCTTTCTCTTCTTGCTCATCTTACCCCCTACATTCCGGCGGGCAGAACGCCAAGGATTTTGTTCTCCTGCTCTGTAAGTCCCCAGCTTCTCAGCCTGAGCCTGTTTCCTTTGATAGACTCAATGGCGTTTATACCCATAGCTCCGAGGAGCTCCTTAATATCGTGAGCCCACGCCCTTAAGAGGTTATAGAGGTTCTCAGCAACTATGTCAGGGTTTAACCTCTTAGCAAGTTTCGGGTTGTTTGTCGTAATTCCCCAGGCACACCTACCTGTGTGGCACTGCTGACACTGTGTGCACCCGGCAGCAAGCTTTGCAACGGTTCCTATGTAGACAGCATCTGCACCAAGGGCTATGGCCTTAAGAACGTCTACTGCGCTTCTGAAACCACCTGCCGCAATCAGTGAAACCTCGTTTCTTAAGCCCTCTTTCCTGAGCCTGTCGTCAACGGCAGCAATGGCCATCTCTATAGGAATTCCAACGTGGTCTCTCAGGGACTTTGGAGTAGCTCCCGTTCCACCCCTTACGCCGTCTATTGCTATGGCATCGGCTCCGGCGTGGGCTATACCGCAGGCGATTGCTGCAACGTTGTGAACTGCTGCAATCTTAACGAAAACCGGTTTCTCGTAGTTCGTCGCCTCTTTAAGGGCGTAGATGAGCTGCCTCAGGTCTTCAATGGAGTAGATGTCGTGGTGGGGAGCGGGGGAGATGGCATCTGAGCCCACGGGAATCATACGGGTTTCGGCAATTCCCTCGTTAACCTTTTCACCGGGAAGGTGACCACCGATTCCCGGCTTTGCTCCCTGACCGATTTTTATCTCAATTGCGGCAGAAGTTTCAAGGTATTCAAGGTCAACTCCAAAACGGCCAGAGGCCACCTGAACGATTGTGTGGTCTTTAAATTCCCTTAACGATTTATGGAGTCCGCCCTCTCCTGTGTTCCAGTAGGTTCCGAACTCCCTGCAGGCAATTGCCATAGCCTTTTGAAGGTTCAGGTTGATTGAACCGTAAGACATAGCTGAAAAGAGAACGGGAATTTCCAGTTCTAACTGTTTTCCTATGGTGGTTTTAATGCTTACGCCGTCTGAGTCAAACTGGAGCTGGTCTGTTTTCCTGCCGATAAAGGTCTTTAACTCCATAGGCTCCCTTAACGGGTCTATAGGCGGGTTTGTAACCTGACAGGCGTCTAAGAGGAGGTGGTCAAAGTAGTTCTTTATTGGCTTGTCGTTTCCGGTAGATGTGAGGATAACTGCCCCTGTTAACATCTGAACGTGGATGTCTCTGATGGCCTCTGGAGTCCAGTTGGCATCTGGATGGAAGGTTGAAGGGTTCTTTACAACTTTAATGGCATCGGTCGGGCAGAAGGCTTCACACCGCTTACAGTTTACGCAGTTTTCGTGGTGGTTCATTATCATGTTAAGGTCTTCGTCGTAGTAGGTGGCGTCAAAGGAGCACTGGTCAACGCACGACTTACACCTAACGCATTTGTAGTCGTCCCTTAAGACCATAAAAGGGTAGAAGGCTACCTGAGGCTTTTTGAAGAGCATTTCACACCCCCAAAGGTGAGTGGAAATATTCTACTACAGGCTATTGGGGAAGCGAAATTTTCCTGAGGAAGGTATCAACGTCAAACATTCCCTGGTAGACGCCGTTTCTGTCAACCACTGGAATCAGGTTTGCCTCAAATATGGCAACCACTTTTAAAACCTCTTCAACGGGGGCGTCTGTGGTTAGAACGAAGGGCTCTTCTGTCATAAGGTCTTTTACTCTAAGGTTTGAAAGGTCGCTGATTGCTGCAAGCCTCAAGTCCCTCAACGAAACTATTCCAACAAGCTTTTTATTCTTGGGGCTTTTAACAACGGGAATGTATCGCTCCTTTCCTTTCAGGAAACGCTCTATCAGGTATCTGATGTGAGCATTCTCATAAACGGGAAGAACAGGTTTCAGGTAGTCTGAGAGCTTGAAATCTTTAAGGTGGACGGAGAGGAGCTCCTCAACGTTAATCCCCTTGTGAAAGAGAGCTCTCTTGAAAAAGTCCACCTCGTTTGAAAGGCCTACAAGGAAGTTTGTAGTTACAGAGGTTAGTAGAATCGGAATTATCAGCTGGTAGCTGTGGGTCAGCTCAATAATTACAAGAGAGGAACGGAAAGGAGCCCTTGAGATACCGCTGAGCATTGCGGCAGAGCCGACAAGTGCGAAAACCCTCGGGTCAAAGTGGGAGTAATCTCCAACGAAGTAGCCGAGGAAAGCCCCCGTAAAGATTGACGGAGCCATTACGCCGCCGAAAACTCCGCTGCCGAAGGAGAGGACAACGGCAACTAACTTTGTAAGTGCAATCTCAAGAGCAGCGGCCGGAGAGAAGTGGTTTTTGAAGAGCTCCCCCACGGCACCGTACCCAACACCTGCAGCCTCAGGGTGAAACAGAAGCAAAAGACCGACAATAAGGCCGAAGGAGAAGGCAACTTTTCCCCAGTAGTGGCGGTATGCAGCCCTTAAACGGGTGAAGAAGTTGAGCGAAACAAAAAAGAAGAGGGAAGAAACAGCGGTCAAAAGGGCTACAACTATAAAGAGGGGAATCTCTGCATCCTGAAAGTGGAGGGGAGGAACGTAAAAGGCTGTAAAGTCTCCAAGGAACTCCCGGGCGACCAGAGCTCCCACACTGGCAGAAACCACCAAAGGAATAAGAACGTAGCTATTAATCTTCCCAAGAACAATTTCAGTCCCAAAAAGGACGGCTGCCAGAGGAGCGTTAAACGTTGCAGAGATAGCCGAAACCACGCCGCAGGTGAGGTAGATGGGAAGGTGAATCCTGTCTATTCTCAGCACTTTTGAGAAGAGCTCCGAAAGAACCCCGCCAAGCTTTGCGATGGGACCTTCACGGCCGACGGGAGCTCCAAAGCCGATGTTAAAAGAGGTGAGAGAGAGAACTAAAAGCCCCCTTTTCAGGTTAAAGCCACCCCTCTCTAAAGAAATCCTCTTTGCAATCTCATCAATAGTTGCATCTTCAGGTGAAACAACAAAGTAGCGGGATATCTGGTAAGTAATGTAGAAGATAAAGGGCAGGAGAACAGGAAAGAAAACCGGAGAACCTTTTGAGAAGAGAAAGAAAATTCCGTGGCTGAGGGCTATCATCTTCCTGAAGAGGACCGCCGAGTAGCCCCCAACAACCCCAATAAATGATGGGATTATAAAAAAGTGGTTCAAATAGTTTATTAGTTTCTTCAGCGTTTTCAAAGTGTTCTAATTTTATCAAACTCCATCAGAAATAGATAAGGATTATAATAACCAATAGGCATTATTTACCAAAAGGATAGTTCAGATCGGAGGGAGAGATGATAGACGACCCGATTTTCAAGTTTTTCTACTACCTTGGCTACGTTTACATAGTGGGAGCTCTCTTAGCAGGGCTCTACATCACATACGACTGGTGGAGAGAGAAGAAAAGAAAGGAGGGAGAAGATGGAGAAGATAGACTTTAAAGAGCTTGAGAACAGAGATGTTGAAGAAGTAATAAAGCTCCTTAAAACAGACCCGGAAAAGGGATTAAGTGAGGAAGAGGCAAAGAGACGGTTAAAGATCTACGGCCCCAACGAGATCCCTGAAAAAGAGGAACCACTGTGGCACAGGATATTCCGCCGGTTCTGGGGCCCAATTCCCTGGATGATTGAAGTTGCAGCTCTCCTCTCTGCCCTGGTAAAGAAGTGGGAAGACTTCACAATCATAATGATTCTCCTCTTTGTAAACGCCTTTGTTGACTTCTGGCAGGAGCACAAAGCCCTTTCAGCCCTGAAGGTTCTAAAGGAGAAACTTGCAAAGAAGGCCTTAGTTCTAAGGAATGGAACCTGGAAGTTAATTGACGCAAGGGAGATAGTTCCGGGAGACATCGTAAAGCTGAAGATTGGAGACATAGTTCCGGCAGACGTTAGACTGATTGGAGGGGGAGACTTCCTCTTAGTTGACCAGTCTGCTCTAACAGGTGAATCTCTCCCTGTGAGCAAGAAAAAGGGCGACCTTGTTTACGGCAACTCAATAGTTAAACAGGGAGAGATGGTTGGAGTTGTTGTTGCAACGGGGCTTAATACCTACTTTGGAAGAACCGTTCAGCTTGTTGCAAAGGCAGAGAAGGAGGAGCGCTCACACTTCCAGGAGATGGTTATAAAGGTTGGGAACTTCCTGATAATTATCGCCCTCATTGTGGTTTCTGCCATTGTAATAGTTGAGCTTATGAGGGGAGCAAACAAGATTGAGATCCTCAGGTACTCCTTAGTTCTAACTGTTGCTGCAATTCCCGTTGCCCTACCTGCTGTTTTAACCGTTACCATGGCCATTGGAGCCCTTGACCTTGCGAAAAGGCAGGTAATTGTCAGCAGGCTGGCAGCAATTGAGGAGCTTGCAGGAGTAGATGTCCTCTGTTCAGACAAAACCGGAACCCTGACAAAGAACAAAATGACAGTCTCAATCCCCTTTACAGTTAACGGCTACACCTCTGAAGATTTAATGTTCTACGCAGCCCTTGCATCCCGTGAGGAGAATAAAGACCCTATAGAGATTCCCATCTTTGAGTGGCTGAAAAAACACGGAAAGTATGAAAAGGTAAAGGAGTGCGTTCAGGAGAAGTTCATTCCCTTTGACCCTGTTAGGAAAAGAACAGAAACTCTGGTTAAATGCAGAAACGATGAGTTTGTTGTGACGAAGGGAGCTCCCCAGGTAATCATCTCCCTCTCCGACCCCCACGAGATTGATCTAAGGGTTGTCAACTCAAAGGTAGAGGAGTTTGCAGAGAACGGCTTTAGAACCCTTGGAGTTGCCGTTAAAAAGCCCGATGAAAAGAAGTTCCACTTTGTTGGCCTGATTCCACTATTTGACCCGCCGAGGGAGGACTCAAAAGCCGCAGTTGAAGAGGCAAAACACTACGGTGTTGAAGTAAAAATGGTAACGGGAGACAACATAGCAATTGCCCGCTACATAGCAAAAATTCTTGGAATAGGTGAAAAGATAATCAGTGCCAAGGAGCTCCGTGAGGCAACAAACGAGGAGTATGCAGTCCTTGCAGAAATAATAGCTGAAGCAATAATGAGAGTTGAAGGCTTAAACCCCAAAGAGGCCAAGAAGAAAGCCCACGAAGTATCAGAACTTGTTAAAAAGGAGCTTGAGGAGAAGAAACTTCCCCTTGGAACAGTTAAGAGACATGAGTCTGAAATCATAAGAATCATTGAGGAGGCAAACGGCTTTGCAGAGGTCTTCCCAGAAGACAAGTACCTGATAGTAGATAAGCTCCAGAAGGCTGGCCACATAGTTGGAATGACGGGGGACGGAGTAAACGACGCCCCGGCCTTAAGGAAGGCAGATTGCGGGATAGCGGTATCAAACGCAACAGACGCTGCAAGGGCAGCAGCCGCAATGGTTCTCCTCCAGCCGGGTCTCATGGTGATAATAAAGGCTTTTGAGATAGCAAGGCAGATATTCGGAAGGATGCAGGCCTACACAATCTACAGGATAGCCGAAACAATCAGGATTATTGGATTTATCGGCCTCTCAATTCTCTTCTTCCACTTCTACCCCATAACGGCAATAATGATAATCATCCTTGCACTCCTAAACGACCTGCCGATACTGACGGTTGCCTACGATAGGGTCAGGGTCTCCCCCAAACCTGTTCGGTGGGATATGTATGAGATAAACGTAATGTCTTTTTACCTTGGAATAGCTGGAGTTGTTGAATCTTTCATAGCCGTTTTCCTGCTTTTCAAATACTTTAAGCTCCCACTTGACATGATTCAAACAATCGTCTTCTTGAAACTTGCAATTAAGGGGCACGGAACTCTCTACAACGCAAGGATAATGGACCACCTCTGGAAGAAACCCTGGCCGGCTCCAATCCTCTGGGCAGCAACTTATTCAACAAGGGTTATAGGAACAATAATTGGAGTTTACGGCTTTGGACTTATGACACCAGCAGGCTGGGGATGGGCTCTCTTTATGTGGGGATACGCAATGGTCTGGTTATTCTTTAACGACTCAGTAAAACTCTGGGTCTGGAGGATGTACAAGGAGAAAAAGTTTATGTTCGCTCCCGGCCACTTTAAATTTATTAAAAAGGTCTTCTCAGCTTAAAACCGGGGCGGAGCTCCCGCCCCTTCCCTACGTTCATACCCTGAAAAACCCACTCACCTTGTATAATTTTCCCATTCACAGAAGAGGAAAAAATGGCCTATATAGCTATACCCAGGAAATACCGACCACAGAAGTTCTCTGAGGTTACAGGGCAGGAGTTCATAACAGAAACTCTCAGGAACGCCGTCGCAACAGGCAGAGTTGCCCACGCCTACATATTTGCAGGCCCAAGGGGCGTTGGAAAAACAACTACTGCCCGTATAGTTGCAAAAGCCCTCAACTGCGAAAATCCGGAAAACGGAGAACCCTGTAATCAATGTCCTCAGTGTGTTGAAATAACAAAAGGTTCCCATCCAGACGTAATTGAGATAGACGCCGCCTCAAACAGAGGAGTTGACCAAATAAGGGAACTGAGGGAGTCTGTCCACTACGCTCCGGTAAAAGGAAAGAGAAAGGTCTACATAATAGACGAGTTCCACATGCTCACAAAAGAGGCCTTTAACGCCCTTTTAAAAACCCTTGAAGAACCTCCAGAACACGCTGTTTTTATCCTTGCAACAACAGAACTTGACAGAATTCCTCCAACAATCCTCTCAAGGTGCCAAAAGTTCATTTTCAGAAGAATTCCAGAAGAAACGATACTTCAAACCCTTAAAGAGATATGCCAGAAAGAAGGAGTTGAATGGGAAGAGGAAGCCTTAAGGCTCATAGCCATCTCCTCTGAAGGGTGTATGAGAGACGCCGAAAGCCTTTTAGACCAGGCAATTGCGTTAGGACAGGGAAAGGTTGAAACAAAAGCGGTTTCAGAGTTTTTGGGAATACTGACAGGGAAAGAGGTAAGGGAGCTCCTCTCTTTAGGCTTCAAAGGAGAAAAAGAGGAGCTGAAAAAGAGACTCAAAAAGTTAGAAATAGAAGGCTACAACCCGGTTTACGTAACAAAACAGCTAATAGAGTTAATAGAGAGAGAATTTCTCTCAAACTCGGAATTTTCCGAAGAAGAACTCACCGCCGCATTTGAGATAGTGAGCAGAGGTTACAGGGAGCTCCAGACCCACCCCTACCCGTTTACGCTCCTCTTCTTTACGCTTTACAAACTCTCATACTTCAAGGAAATTAAAAAGCTTTCAGAGCTTTTAAACGGGAACCTAACTGTTACAACAGAAGAAAAACCGGCTGAAAAAAAAACTAAAAACGGCAATAGCACAATAAAAGCCTTTATTCAGAAGGTTGAAGATAAAGGAAGTTTTGTTGAGGTATATCCCAAAAATTTTACCGCCTACCAGATGCTTAAGACAAAGACAGAAAAGCTAAAGGAACTTTTCAGTAAAAACGTAAAGTTAATAGAACCGGAAGTAAAAGAAGCAAGTCGGAAAAAAATTTCCCCTGAATCGGAACAGAAAATAGACTCAATGATTAAAATTCTTAATGCCAAAATTCTTGAGTTGAGGCCAAAAGGAAAAGATGAGAATTCTAATAGTTGATGATGAAAAAACTATCAGAGAAACCCTAAAAGAGATACTCGAAGACGAAGGGCACGAGGTATTCACAGAAGGAATAGGTTCAAGAGTCCTCCCAAAAGTCAGGGAACTTTCCCCCGACATAATTATCCTAGATCTTTTCCTGCCGGGAACTTCCGGAATGGAAGTTCTTGAAAAACTCAATTCAGAAGGTTTAACTGAGAGAATCTCTGTAATAATCGTTTCCGGGCATGGAACTGTTGAAACTGCCGTAAAAGCCATGAAGCTAAACGCTTTCGATTTTCTGGAAAAGCCCATCAAATACGACAGACTCACCTCGACAATAGAGGAAGCTGTAAAGAAAAAACAGGGAAAACAGGTCAAAAACTGCGATTACAGCAACCTACCTCTGAGACAGGCCAAAGAGGCATTTGAAAAAGACTACATCCTAAGCCTTTTGAAAAAATTCAACGGAGACCTTAAGAAGTGCGCAGCTTTCATGGAAATAGACATTTCAAACCTTTACAGGAAACTCAACAAATACGGAATAAAAACTGATGGATTGGATTGAAGAGGAACTTCGAAAGCTGCGGGAGATGGGGCTTTATAGGGAGCTCCGTTCCCTTTCCACTCCACAGGGAAAGAAGATAGTTGTAAACGGCAGGGAGTTCCTCAACTTCTCGTCAAACGACTACCTCGGCCTTGCAAAAAACTACTCCTGCGAATGTTTTAAACAGTGGGGAGCGGGAAGCGGAGCCTCAAGACTTGTCTGCGGAAACTTTAAAATTCATGAAAAGCTCGAAAACCGACTGGCTGAGCTAAAAAAGACGGAGAGCTCCCTCCTCTTTTCCTCTGGCTACATGGCAAACGTCGGTGTAATCTCAACGCTGGCAAAAGAGGGAGACCTGATTCTATCTGACGAACTCAACCACGCCTCTCTGATAGACGGGTGCAGACTCTCAAAGGCCAGAAAAATAGTCTATCCCCACTGCGACACAGAAACACTTGAACTGATACTCTCAAAAGAGAGGAAAAAACACCGCCACTGCTTCATAGTAACAGACACCGTTTTCAGCATGGATGGAGACATCGCCCCTCTAGAAAAGCTCTTCAGACTGAAAGATGAATATGACGCCGTTTTAATCTTAGATGACGCCCACGGAACAGGAGTTATTGGCTGGTCTACTTTAGATCTCTTCGGTCTGAAACCGGATGAAAAAACGATAATAATAGGAACCCTCGGAAAAGCCCTCGGAACATTCGGAGCCTTCGTGTGTGGAACAAACACTTTAAGTGAATACCTGATAAACAGATGCAGAACATTCATATTTACAACATCCCTGCCACCGGCCATAGTATGTCAGACCCTCAAAAATATAGAAAAAGTTCCTGAAAAAATGAAAAGACTCCAGAAGAACATAAACTTTTTCAAAGAATTAACAGGAATCAGTAGTCAGTCAGCAATATTCCCTCTACTTGTAGAAACTCCAGAAGAGGCGGTTAAACTCTCCCAGAAACTCTATCAGAACGGATTCTTCGTTCCCGCAATAAGACCGCCAACAGTTAAACAGAGCAGACTGAGAATTACATTGACATCGGAACATACAGAAGAAGAGATGAAGCTCTTATGGAATACCATCAAAAACCATTTACCCGGATGATTAAGCATTCCGTCAATATCTCACAGAGTAGCAATATTTAACTATAACCTCAAAAACGTTGCACATTAGCGTCTACGCTTTTCTAATCAACAAATATTCAGTTATCCGAGGCTGGCTTTAAAAGAAGCTCTCCTTCTTCCATAAGCTTAATACTCTTTCCTCCCAAATCCAACACAATGGTAGGTTTTTCTATCAGCAAATCTATATGGACATTTGCTCGCACTTTCCCGCCAAACGAACTGTTATCTCCTATGGCTATATGACACGTTCCCAATATCTTTTCAGCCTCTAAAACGTTATCGAAGCGTTTAGCCTTTTCATTCGTTCCAACTCCAAACTCAGCAATATTGCCAGCTTGAGATTCATTTTCAATCAATCGGCTGAGAAAATCAGAAAACTCCTTTTCTCCAGAAATCCTTTTAACAGAACCATCATCAACTTCCAGAACAACAGGCTCCCTAAGCCTTCTATTTGGAGCATAAGAAGTTACAAATTTACCGCTGGCCGTCCCTTCGAGAGGAGCTATAAAAGCCTCTCCTGCCGGCAAATTACCAAAGTCTCCTGGAGAACAGATCTTTCCAGTATCTGCAAGCCCATTCCTACCTTTAATTGAAAAGGTTATATCTGTTCCTTTAGGACAAGTAACTCTAACCCCATCCGCATCTGTAAGAAGAGAAGCAATCTCAACTGAACGTCTGGCAACAAGATTCCAGTTTGCCTGAAGAGAAGTGTAAAACATGAACGGCTCAAAAAGAGGCATACTTGCAAACCTGATAGAAAGAAACCCCGTGCAGAGTTTCCTGAAAACAGTATGACTGATAGAGTATTGATTAATCGCAATTACAACAGTTGGCAAATCTTCCGGAGCAGTAGTTTCCAATAGAATTTCTTTTACTTCAAATTCGTCCTCTTCTGATAATTTCTTATCCAATATTTTCTTAAGCAATCCTCTACGTTTCACCTCCTCAAGAAAATCCGTCCCAAAAACAGCCCTCCAAACCTCTTCTGGAGGTTCAAGACCATGCCTTCCTGTAGGCTTGTAAGTAAAATGGGACATATAAGAAGTAAATCTCGATCCAAAATAAAACAGAAGTTCTCCCACCCTTTCTTTGTGAGTATCCGAGAGTATAAAAACCTTATCACTCTTATTTACACATAGGTTATATTTGAAAATACCTATAACTCCTCTTTGAAGCATTTTATCCTTCCAATCAAACATTTCTCCCCCATCAACCAAAAGTTTTTCTAACCCTTTCCAAAATCTCCACAGCAACTTTCTCTGGAATACCAATCTTCTTAAGCTCTTCTGGCGTTGCAGCAGAAAGCTCTCTTAAATCCGGATAAAATCTTTCTAAGAGTTTTCTCCTCTTCAGACCAAGACCCTTTATCCCATCAAGTGGACTCTTCAGCATATTTTTTGTTCTAACCTTTCGGTTATAGGAAAGCGCAAACCTATGAGCTTCATCCCTCAAAGACGTAAAAAATCTAAAAAGAAGAGGATACCTCTTCGTCTCTACCAACTCTCCATCATCTGTATAGACTACTTCATCCCTTTTAGCTATAGAAAAAACTCTAAAATCAAGCCCTAAAGCATCCCTTACTTTCAACGCAACGTTTAACTGCCCTATACCACCATCAACAAGAACGAGATCAGGTTTTTTTATCTCTCCGTTTTTTATCCTCCTGAATCTCCGCGTTAAAACCTCTTCCATTGCAGCATAATCATTTATCCCATTAACAGTCTTTATTTTGTACCGACGATAATCATCTTTTACAAACGTGCCCCTTTCCCAAACTATACAAGAACCTACCGTTGCTTCCCCCTGAAGAGTTGATATATCAAACGTTTCAACTCGATCTGGAAACTCATCATAAAAAACTCTTTCATACTCTTCCTTCAGTTCCTCAAGATCATATTTAACTTTAACAGCCTCTCTGTTCCTTTTAATAAGAGGAAGTAATTCATCCGGTATCGGATCCGTTCTAATAGAATGATCAAGCGAACGAAAGTTAGTCAACACAACTCCTGGAAGTTCGTTACTTCTATATGTATTTCTAAGCCATATCGTTCCAACTATACTCTTATCAATTTTACTTTTTCCATAAGTAAAAAGCTCCTCCAGAAGTTTTTCCTCCCAAGGATCAACCGGGTCAAAAGAAAATGTCTCTCTCCCATAGATTATTCCATTTCTAACAGTTAACTTGACCCCGTTAAAAATTCCATTTTGCTCTTCAAGATAAAAAATGTCACAGTTGGGATAAGAGTCAAAGAGGAGAAAACTCCGGAAATAAATTTCTTTAACAGCCAGCAGCTGATCTCTTAAAACAGCTGCTTTTTCAAACTCTAAGTTTTCTGCTGCGCTCTCAATCTCGGAATAAAGTCTTTTAATTAAGCCTTTGACATCACCTTTCAAAAAGGAAAGTGCCCCTTCAACTTGCTTTCTGTAATCTTTTTTACTTACCTTACCAACACATGGAGCGGTGCACCTTTCTATATAAAACTGAAGGCATGGTTTCTCTCTTTTTTTTAACTCCTTACATTTTCTAATCTTGAACACTCTATGGAGAAGCTCCTTAAGCCTTCTTGCATTTTTAGGAGGAATAAATGGTCCAAATTTCTCTCCTTTTACAGAATCCTTCTTTCGAGCAATTTTAACGGTTGGGAATTCTTCATCTGTAATCACCAGGAAGGGATAACTCTTGTCATCCTTTAAAAGAACATTAAAAGGAGGTAGATATTTCTTTATAAGCTCTGCTTCAAGTTCTAAAGCTTCTCTCTCACTTCTTACAACTATATAATCAAAGTCACTGGAAGCCTTTACAATCCTGTAGCTCTTGTCATTAGGATCAGTCGCAGATAGGTGTGAAGAAAGCCTATCTTTTAAAGACTTAGCCTTACCAACATAAAGAACGTTACCTTTTTCATCTTTAAACAGGTAAACTCCCGGAAGTTCCGGAACTGATTCTAACTTCCTCTTCATCATTCACTATAAGAAGCACATGAAGTTGAAGTTTCATATATTTCAACTCTTGAACACTTAACTCCAAGAGGTTCTACGTTCTTTGAAACAAACTTATAGAAAAATTGAGCCAGGTTCTCTGAAGTAGGAGACCCTTTAAAGAAAGCTAATCCATCGATAAGCCTCTGATAAAAGTCTGTAAGAGCCGTTTCTTCAACACGAACGTAGTTATTAAAAGTAAAAAATTGAAATCTCCTAACCTGACTAAACTCCATTTCGGAAACTTTTCTCATTACCAATTTATAATCACTATTAACAGCCACAAAATCCGCTTCCCCGAATGGAACTTTTAAAGTCCTGTTTTCCAGTAGACCTATCTTTTCAAGGAAAAACTCAAGGGCTGGATCATCAACTCCTAATATCAATTTGTGATCAAAACAATCATCTACAAAATCCTTCAACCATTTTAAATGAGCAAAGTCAGTAACCATTTGAGAATCATTTAAACTATCAGACTTCAAATAGACTACAAGCCTATAGTTGTGACCATGACCAGGAAAACGACGACATTTAGGATAAGAACTCCCTGCCCATCGAGAGTCCAGTTTTTGAGAATGAACAGAGTGGGCAGCAGAAAATTCAAAAACTTTAGATATTTCGAACATTACTCCTCCTCAGAATTAAAATTAAGGAAACTAACTGTGGTTGTTCCATAATCTCTCTTTTCAACCAACCACTCTTCATCCTCAGGTATAAAAGGATTTTTTTTAGGTTCCTCCAGAATTAGAAGACCATCTCTATCTAACAATCCCAATCTTCTAATCATATTTACAACCCGAGTGTAATAACCCTTTTCGTAAGGAGGATCAGCATAAATGAAATCAAAAACTTCCCCTCTCCTAGCCAGTTTTTTCAAGGCATCAATGTAATCTAAACAGATAACTTCATACCTCTCTTCAGGAACCCCTAACCTTCTAAGATTCTCTCTTATCAACTTACAAAACCGCTTATCACTTTCAACAAAAACCGCTTTACTAACCCCCCGACTCAGCGCTTCTATACCTACAGCTCCAGTTCCTGCAAAAAGATCTAAAAACTTAGTTCCTTCCAAATAGTTGTTAAGTATCGAAAAAACAGATTCTTTAACCCTCTCTGTTGTGGGTCTCAAAAGCTTTGTATTTTCCCTTTTTGGCATTGACTTGATTACTCTCCCTTTATACCTTCCACCTACAACTCTCATCATTTCTCCCTGCTAGAGAGGTTTCAGTTAAATTTAATGGCCTGGAGGTTATTGTGAAGACCCTTTTCCTCTTTTTGATAACACTTTTATTCGTTACACCTTCCTCAGGTAAAGAATGCTACAAATCAATAAATAATTTTTTCAAAGGAGTAAACACAGCCTACATAATTTTTAAACAAAAATCCGTTTTACCCATCACTGGAGATAACATTACTCTATACAAAGGAGAAATTTTCTACAAAAGGCCTCTACAATTCATATGGCGTTACAAGTGGGGAAGCAAAATGGAAATTGTTTCAGATGGAAAATCTATCGAAACTTGTTTTGACGATGGTTCTTGCCAAACATACTCTCTTAATGAAGAGTCAGATCTATTTCCCATTCTTCTAATTGTAGAATCTCCAGAAATATTCCTCAGCAAATACCAGGTTGTTAAAGTTAAACAAAATAAAAATGCTGAACTTTATGAATTCAAAGCCAAAGATGAAGACTCTTACTTCAAAAAAGTCACTCTTTTTTTCGAAAAAGGAACACTCAAATCATTTAAAGTTGTTCAGAGAGATGGAACAGAGGAAACGTTTATTGTAGAAAAAATAAAACTAAATATACCAATCGATAGCACTATTTTCAGGGTTAAAGCGCATAAAAAGTAAGCCGGCCTGAAGCCGGCTCTAGGAGGGCACCATGGGAACTGGAAGGAGGGAGGGTATCGGGTAATATAGTTAGACCATTAGAAGATGTCAAGTGTTGTAATGTTAGAAGTGTTCTAATAAACAGAATATGCTAAATTTGTCCCTAACAGCCCATTCTATGCTATCTTTAATTCTCCACACCGCTTTAGGAGGAGCCCTTGAGAAAAACAGTCTGCACTTACTGTGGAGTAGGTTGTGAACTCGGGTTTAACCAGAAGAATGAAGTTGTCCCGCTAAAAGAAGGTATTGTCAGCAAAGGAAAACTGTGCATAAAAGGGCGTTTTGGCCACCAGTTTATCTATCACCCTGAGAGAATAAAAGGAGCCCTAATAAAAGGAAAACTTCTGGAAGAGTTTGGGATAGATAAGAGCAATTTCAAGGAAAAAAATGGCTTTTTCACAGTTCCTTACCAAATAGCTTACAGTATAGTTGCAGAAAAATTGAAAAAGTTAACTGATAAGTTTGGAAAAACGTCCTTTGCTGCTATCGGAGGAGCAAGAACAAACTGTGAAAGTGCTTATATTTTCCAAAAATTTACCAGAGAGGTAATCGGTTCTCCCCATGTGGACAACTGCGCCAGAATATGTCACGCTCCATCTTTGAAGGGTTTACGGGCTACTGTTGGTGAAGGAGCAGCATCAATACCATTTGACGAAATATACAATGCCGAATTTCTATTTATTTTAGGCTCAAACACAACCGAAGCTCACCCCATAGTAAGCCACAGGATCATTGAACAAGCACAAAAGGGAATCCCTCTTGCAGTCCTAGATGTCAGAGAAATAGGACTTTTCAAGTTTGCTAAATATCAGCTTACGATACCTTTTGAATCAAATCTCCTTTTCCTAAATGCCCTTATAAGGGCAATAATGGAAAAAAAACTTTACGACAGAGAGTTCATTGAAAAAAGGGTATCTAACTTTAAAGAATTTAAAAGGAAAATTCTATCAGATGAATGGACAAAGCCAGAAATTTTCAAAGAAATACCAGGTTATGAGCATTTAACAGATAAAATTTACCAATTGGCCGAGGAAATTTCCAAGAAAAAAACTATTTTTATGTGGGGACTAGGAATAACTGAACATATTGATGGAAGTGATTCGGTTGCAGCAATCGCAAATATCGCTCTCTTAACAGGAAATGTTGGAAGAGAAGGTTGCGGACTCCTTCCTTTAAGAGGACAAAATAACGTGCAAGGAGCCTGCGATGTTGGGATGCTTCCCTATTTTTTACCAGACTACAAAAAACCTGAAATTGAAGGCTACAAAACCCCTGAAATAATAGATGCTATTTTGAAAGAAGAAATAAAAGCCTTATGGGTTATGGGAGAAGATATTGCTCACGTTCACCCCAATCAACGAAAGATTAAAGAAGCCCTTGAGAAATTAGATCTATTAGTTGTTAATGAGCTTTTCCCGTGTCAGGTTACAGAGTTTGCAGACGTTGTTTTTGGCGTAAAAAGCTGTTACGAAAAGACAGGGGTATACATTAATGCCGAAAGAAGACTACACCTTTCAGAACCAATATTTGATTCCGATTTACCAGATGACTGGGAAGTTATAGCTGAAGTTTCAAAGAGGTTGGGGAAGGATTTTAATTTCCGATCGACAGAAGATGTGTGGAACGATCTAAGAAGAGCAGCTCCTGAAAGGTTCGGAGGAGCAGATTATAAATTGCTAAAAGAAAATATTCTAAATGCTCCTCAATGGCCTGTTAAAAATGGCAAGGGAACACCTATTCTTTTCAAGAATGGTTTTCCAACGGAAAACGGTAAAGCCAACCTGTTTTACTCACAATATAAACCAAGAGGAATGGTAGAAGAGCTTTTAAAAAATGGGAAAATCTCAGATTTTTACCTAACAACAGGAAGAATTCTTCCTCACTATAACAATGCTAATCAAACATCCCGATGTGAAACTCTTGAAAAGTTCAAAACATTCAAAGAAGACGTTATTTATGCTAATCCTGAAGATATAGAGAAATTCAAGGGAGCTAAAAGAGTTATACTCGTTTCCAAATACGGGAAGACTGCTCCATTACCAGTCGAATTTAATCCACATATCAAACCAGGAACTCTTTTTGTAACTTTCCATAGAGCAGAAAGTGGTGTCAACTTTCTTTTCGGAGACGAAGCCGATAAATACGTGAAAACGGCAAGGTTCAAATCAATCAAAGTGAAGGTTATTCCAGTTGGGTGTTGAAAAAATTTATTCAGGAGAGAAAACCTCAGGTTTCATAGTGAATAATAAATGGTTTCTAAAAGTTTATCATGATACCAGATTTAGAAAAGGTATCAGAAACGTAATTCTAAGATCGAAACCAGAGAATGAATACTTTTTCAGTAAACTATTAATCAAAAAGGGAATTCCTACAACAAAAGCAGTATCGTATAGAGTCGTGAAACACCTGGGAATATTTCCATTAAACGTAGGATTCGTAAAATTTGTATGTATGCATGGACTTACTCCCCTGGATAAACTGTTAGGTTCCAGCTGTTTTCCCAAACTATTTTCCAATGCTCTAAAGGTTATAGCACAAATTCATCAACTTTCCATTATCCATGGAGACCTTGCAGTTTCAAATTTTGGAGTTCATGAAGGAAAAGTCTTCATTTTTGATTTAGCAAACACTAGAAAAGTCCTGCATCCCTTTTTTGCTCACAAAGAAGTTTTCAGATTATTCCACGATCTTTACAAACTGACAAAAGAAACTCCAGGTCTTTACTTTGACTTTAAGGAACTTTTCAATCATTATCTTCAGGAAATATCATTAAGACCATTTTTAAAAAGAAAACTAGAACGAGACTTCCTTGTATATGCTTTTAAAAGGGGGATGATACGAAAATGAAACTTAAAAAATCTTTAGGACAACATCTCCTGAAGAATAAGGGAATAATAAAAAGGATTGTTGATGCCGGAAATATCACTTCAGAAGATAGGATAGTAGAAATTGGTGCAGGTGGAGGTGCATTAACAGAAGAGATATTAAAAAGGAAGCCAAAAGAACTCGTCTTAATCGAAATTGACCCTGAGTGGGTAGAATACCTCAAAAAAAAATTTGGTAGTTCTGTAGAAATTCTCAATGAGGATGCAAAAAAGTTTAATTTTTCCCAACTTAAAGGAAAGTGGAAATTTTTCGGAAACCTTCCTTATAACGTTTCAACTTCCATCATAAGAAACCTTTTAAACCACAGAAAAGTCCTAGAAAGCGGAGTTTTTATGGTGCAAAAAGAGGTGGCAAATAGACTTACATCAAAAAGAGGTAAAGATTTTGGATATCTACCCGCTCTGCTTCATTTATTCTTCAGAATAGAAAAGTTATTTGATGTTCACCCTTTAGCATTTAATCCTCCACCAAAGGTTTGGTCAACTGTTTTAAAAATGACTCCGACCAACTTCGATATGGATGAAGATAAAATCCTATCATTCGAAAGCTTCCTTAAAAAAGTCTTCTCTCACAGGCGAAAGAAAATAAAAAGGAATCTAGGAGTAAAAGAACTTCCTCAGGAGCTTAGAGAGTTTGCAGATAAAAGAGCTGAAGAGCTCTCACCTGAAGAACTCCTTTTCCTATTTAGATCCCTGAAATCTTCAAATTCCTGATAAAATCTTCCCGGAAAAATTTAAATCTGGAGTGGAAAGATGGAGTTTGAAGCGGTTATAGGACTTGAGGTTCACGCACAGCTCTTAACGAAAACGAAGATATTCTGTTCCTGTAAGAACGAGTTTGGAGCTCCCCCCAACACAAACGTCTGCCCCGTCTGTTTGGGAATGCCCGGCTCACTGCCAGTTCTAAACAAGAGGGCTGTTGAGTACGCTGTAAAGGCTGCACTTGCCCTCAACTGCAAGATCAATCGCTACTCTGTCTTTGCCCGTAAGCACTACTTCTACCCAGACCTTCCTAAGGCCTACCAGATAACCCAGTACGAGCTTCCCTTTGCCGAGCACGGCTGGGTTGAGATAGAAAAGAGCGATGGAACCAAGAAGAGGATAAGGATAAGGCGTATCCACATGGAGGAGGACGCCGGTAAAACAATTCACGGAGAAGGGTTTGACGAGAACTCCTACGTTGACCTGAACAGGGCTGGAACTCCCCTTATTGAGATAGTTTCAGAGCCAGATATCTCAACCCCCGAAGAAGCCCGCCTCTACATGCAGAAGCTGAGGGACATTCTCGTCTGGATAGGGGTAAACGACGGAAACCTTGAGGAGGGCTCTTTAAGGTGCGACGCAAACGTTTCAATAAGGCCTAAGGGAAGCAAGGAGTTTGGAACCAGAACTGAGATAAAGAACGTCAACTCTTTCCGCTTCATCCAGAAAGCCCTTGAGTATGAGATTCAGCGCCAAATAGACGTTGTAAAGAGCGGCGGAGAGGTCGTTCAGGAGACAAGACTCTTTGACTCTGCGAAAGGGATAACGAAAACAATGAGGACGAAAGAGGAGGCCGAAGACTACCGCTACTTTCCCGAACCAGATCTTCCGCCTCTCATAATAGACGATGAGTGGCTTGAATCTATAAGGGAGAGCCTGCCGGAACTCCCCGACCAGGTTAAAGAGCGCTTCGTTGAGGAGTTCAAGATTACCCCTTACGACGCAAGCATTCTGGTGAGAGAAAGAGCTCTGGCTGACTTCTTTGAAAAGGCTGCAAAGGCTTACACCAGAGAGGCTAAGAGGGTTGCCAACATCATCATCTCCGACTATCTGGGAATCCTTAACGAGGAGAAACTCCCCGTTGAGGAGTCTCCCGTTAAGCCGGAGCAGGTGGCACAGCTCTTGGAGCTCGTTGATAAAGACGTTATCTCCATAAGGGTTGCAAAAGAAGAAGTCCTCCCCGAGATGGTTAAGACCGGAAAGTCTCCAAAGGAGATAGTTGAGGCAAAAGGTCTGGTTCAGATTTCAGACGAGTCTGCCCTTAAGGAGATTATTAAAAAGGTTCTTGCAAACAACGAGAAGGCCGTTAAGCAGTATAAAGAGGGGAACCAAAAGCAGAAGCAGAAGGCCGTTAAGTTCCTCATCGGTCAGGTGATGAAGGAGACCCGCGGAAAGGCCAACCCGAAACTCCTGAACCAGCTCATTCCTCAGGTTTTAGACGAAGAGGGGTAAGGTTTTCCCCTCTTTTCATTTTTCCGTAAGTAAAACCAAAAGTTTTCCCGTTATGTTTTTATCCCTTTGCAATTAGTAATAATAACTATTAAATTGAGTTCAAAGCATATAAATCTGGAGGAAGTTGTGGATAGGAGAAACTTCATTAAGAAAACGCTTCTTGGAACAGGGGCGTTAGTTGTTGGGGGAGCTCCCGCCGTAGCTCAGATAGCAAAGGCTTCTGAGAAGAGGGACATTCCCGTTTTCGGCCCCGATTTGAAGACTGCAGGAGGCAGGAAACACACCCCTTTTGTAAAAGCTCCAAAGAGAGTTAAAGCGGGAGAGTGGTTTGACGTTTTCGTTGAGGTAGGCCACTACAAGCCCCACCCAAACACTGTAAGCCACTACATTGAGTCTATTGCCCTTTACATTGACAAGTTTGAGGTTGCAAGCGCCCGTTTCAGGGCTACACAGGGAGCTCCCAGAGCCACATTCACGGTAAAGGTTGACAAACCTGGTAAAGTTACACTTAGAGGCTTCGGATACTGCAACATCCACGGCCTCTGGGTAAGCCTTCCCGTTGAGGTAGAAGTAGTTTGAGGAAGAAGATAGAAGAGCTTTACAGTAGAGTCAGAAAAGTTCCCAAGAGGAAGCTAATCTTCTACTCCATTACGGCAAAACTTCTTGAGGTGGGCGTTTCTGCCTACCTCATTAAGAAGTTCTTTCTCCACTGATGAACATCTTCTCAGGTTTGTAGGTTCCCCAAACTGTTGGGTAGTAATTCTTTACCCTGTTCCTTGCCGCTTCTAAAACCAGCGGTGCCGCTATGTAGATTAACGGTTGCTGGTAAGCTATTATGTAGTAGGCTTTCTTATAGAGTTCCACCCTCCTTTTAAAGTCTAAAGTTGTTGCAGCCTCTTCAAAGAGCCTGTCAACTTCGGCTTCCCACTCTGTTTCCGGCTTTTTCTGGTTCGGGTTCCACATGTGGAGTTGCCCGCTGCTCATCCAGACGTTCTTCCCGCCGTTTGGGTCTATTGAGCCTGTGAGACCGATTATTACGGCATCAAAGTCGTGGGTGTGGAGGAGCTTTTCAACAAGGTTGTTAAAGTCTAAGGGCTGGAAGTTAACCTTTACACCAATTCTTTTAAGGTCGTATTTCAAAATTGCTCCAATCTGAACCCTTGCTGGGTTGTTTGAGTTTGTCAGCAGGTTAAACTCAACCCTGTGTCCCTCTGGAGTTTCAAGCCAGCCGTCTCCATTTCTGTCTTTAAGGCCTATCGCCTCAAGGAGCTGTTTTGCCCTTTTCAGGTTGTAGGGGAACTTGGGGTAGTTTGGATCCCAGTAGAGCTTATTAGCCGGTGTAACGGGAGCGTAAACAGGGTATCCGAGGCCGTTGTAAACCGTCAGTATTATTCCTTTCCTGTCTACCGAGTGGGAGATTGCCCACCTGAAGAGCCTGTTTCTAAACAGTTTCAGCTTCCAGTCTGGTATTGCTCCCCTCTTCTGGTTGAAGCAGATAAAGTCTGCCGTTAGAGAGGGACCTAAGTTGTAAATTGTGTAATCTCCTTTTTCCTCTCCCTTTTTTAGCTCCGGGTAGTCGTCTCCTCTAACTCCGTAGAAGTCAAGCTCTCCGGCTTTAAACCTTAAAAGTTGGGTATTCTGGTCTGGCAGTATCACTTTTACTTTCTTTTCTATGTAGGGAAGCCTTTTCCCCCAGCGGTCAAACTTCCAGTATTTTCTGTTCCTCTCGTAGATGAGATACTGGCCGGGAAGGTATTTGACCAGTTTGTAGGGCCCCGTTCCTATGAGCTTTTCAGGAGGAGTTGAAACTGTCCAGAACTCCATAAACTTCCCTCTCTTAACGGCTTCTTCAACAACGTGTTTTGGAAATATGGGAGCAGATAAGGAGTAGAGGAGAGGAGCAAAGGGAACAGGAAGAATGAACTCAACTGTCATCGGGTCAATTTTCCTGACCTTGGGGAGCTCCCCCCTCACCATAAACGAGTCTTTTGTTGAGTTTGGAATCTTCGGGTTGAAGTAGATTCTGTTGAAGGTGAATACAACGTCGTCTGCAGTAAAGGGCTTTCCGTCAAACCAGAAGACGTTTTCCCTCAGGTGGAATATCCACCTTAAACCGCCCTCTCTAAACTCCCACGACTTTGACAGAGCTCCCCTGGGCTTTAAGGTTTTCAGGTCAACGTCTGTTAACCCCTCAAAGAGCTCACCAACTGCCTCTGTGGAGGAAGTTTCATTTGCAAGAACTAAGTTAAAGGTTTTCGGGTCTGAAGAGGTTGCAGTATATAACGTTCCGCCGTAAACTCCCGGCAGGAACTTCGCCTTTTCAATGTCAACCCTTTTCCCAATCTCAAAGTGTTTCTTTTTAGCTCTCGATTCCGGGTAGAGGAGAGGAACGGTAAAGGGAGTAAGGGAGAGAGCTCCCCCGAACAGCAGCAGCTTTAGTAGCGTTCTCCTATCAACCATGAAGCTATTGTTACTCAAAGCATTTCTCCTGTTGAAAACCTATAGAAAATTCCTAAATTTAGGATAGTCAAACATTGGCTGGTACCCCGCCAACACACTTTTCCCAACCCAATTCCGGAGGTTTCAATGGCAAAGCAAAACGCCAGCTACTGGGCAGCTATTGTAGAAAAAGTTGACTCTATTTTAGAAAAAGAGGGAGCTTCTGCAGTTCAGGAAGTTCCCGGAAGAGGTAGAACTCTCTACGGCTACAGGCCTCAGTCTGTTATAGACGCTCTCAACCAGGTTCTCGGGGCAAACAGCTGGGGTTACGAAGTTCTTGAGCACTCTGTAGAGAAAGTAGAAAGCGAAAAGGGAGACACCAGATACCTGGCCTACGTAAAGTTAAGGCTCTGGGTGGCAGACAGAGACTTCTCAAAAGACGTCTTTGGCGGCAGCGAGAACTACACCCCTGGAGACGCCCTTAAGGGAGCCGTTACAGATGCCATTCAGAAAGGACTCTCCCTCTTTTCTATCGGTAGAAAAGCCTACAGAGGAGAGCTTAAAGAACTCCTGCCCTCTAAAGAGCAGGAGAAGAGAGAAACCAGAGCAACTGCAAAACAGATAGAGTTCATCAGAAAGCTTGCTCAGGAGACGGGAACAGACATCTCGAAGCTCAACTTCAGCCACCTTACCTCTGAACGGGCATCAAAAATTATAGAAGAACTGATGGCTAAAAGAAAAGCCAGTTAACCTACAGTGGGGCACCAGCCTGTATAATTGAAACGGAAAATTGGTCAGAGAGGGGTTAGATGGCAAACGGTGAAAATTACGATGCTTCGGCAATAAAAGTTCTGGAAGGTCTTGAGGCAGTTCGTAAAAGGCCGGGAATGTATATAGGAGACACTGGCTCATACGGTCTTCACCACCTTGTATTTGAAGTTGTTGACAACAGCGTTGATGAGGCACTTGCCGGCTACTGCACAGAGATTGAGGTGATAATCCACCCAGATAACTCCATAACAGTTGCAGACAACGGTAGGGGAATTCCTGTTGATATTCACCCGGAATACGGGAAACCTGCCGCAGAAATTGTTTTAACCGTTCTCCATGCAGGTGGTAAGTTTGAGAAGAAGGCCTATAAATACTCCGGTGGCCTTCACGGTGTTGGAGTTTCGGTTGTTAACGCCCTCTCTGAGTGGTTGAAGTTAGAGATTCACAGAGATGGAAAGGTCTACAAGCAGGTTTACGAGAGAGGAAATCCTGTTACACAGTTTTCTTGTGTTGGAGAGACGACAAAGAGGGGAACCATAGTAACCTTTAAGCCAGACCCTGAGATATTTGAGGTTACAGAGTTTAGCTGGGACATTCTTGCAAACAGGCTGAGGGAGCTGGCCTTTCTCAATAAAGGCCTGAAAATTACCCTGATAGATGAGAGAACAGAACCACCGAGGAAAGAGGTTTTCTACTACGAGGGCGGAATTGTTGAGTTTGTTAAGAAGATAAACGAGAAGAAAGACCCCCTCTTTCCCGAACCTATCTACATAACAGGAGAGAAGGACGACATCCTGGTTGAGGTGGCTCTTCAGTATAACTCAACCTACACGGAGCAAATATTTAGCTTTGTTAACAACATAAACACCAGAGAAGGTGGAACTCACGTTGCAGGCTTCAGAATGGCCTTAACGAGAGCTATCACGAAGTTCATAGAGGAGAACAACCTCCTGCCGAAGAACGCCAAGATCTCAATAACCGGAGACGACGTTAGGGAAGGGCTTGTAGCGGTTATCTCTGTAAAGGTTCCGAACCCTCAGTTTGAGGGGCAGACCAAGGCAAAGCTTGGGAACTCTGAGGTTCGGCCTGTTGTTGCTTCCATCGTTTACGAAAAGCTCTGGAACTTCTTAACCGAAAGGCCGGACATCGGCAGGAAGATTGCTGAGAAGGTTATAACCGCCGCAAGGGCAAGAGAGGCTGCAAAGAGGGCAAGGGAGCTCACAAGGAGAAAGAGCGCCTTAGAGGAGTTCTCACTTCCCGGAAAACTTGCAGACTGCTCAGAGAGAGACCCAGAAAGAACAGAGCTCTTCCTTGTTGAGGGAGACTCTGCCGGTGGAAGCGCAAAACAGGGAAGGGATAGGCGTTTCCAGGCAATCCTGCCACTTAAGGGAAAGATAATAAACGTTGAAAAGGCAAGGATTGAAAAAGTCCTTTCAAACGACGAGATAAAGACGATAATTACAGCCCTTGGAACGGGGGTTGGAAAGAACTTTGACATCAGTAAGCTCCGCTACAACAAGATAATCATCATGACAGACGCCGACGTTGACGGAGCCCACATCAGAACTCTCCTCTTAACCTTCTTCTTCCGTCAGTTTCCAGAAATTGTTGAGAGAGGGCACCTCTACATAGCTCAGCCTCCCCTCTACAGACTCAAAAAGGGTAAGAAGGAGATATACATAAAGAGCGACGAGGAGCTTGAGAGGGTAGTTCTGGACTTTGCGTTAGATTCTGTAGAGCTCCTCTCACCAGAGGGCAAGCCTTTAAGCAGGGAAGAGGCTGAAGAGGTTGTTGATAAACTTCTCAAGCTCCAGAAAGTTATCTCAATCCTTGCAAGGAAGAGAGACAGGGAGCTCATAAATCTCCTCTTAAGGGTCGGTGCCGATTACAAAGAGCTCTATGACAGGGAAAAGGCGGAAGCCTTAATCGAAAGGCTTAAAACGAACCTGCCTGAAGAGCTTAAAGGCACTGAGTTTGAGTTGATTGAGGATAAAGAGCACTGTTCTTTCAAAATAGTTGCCAGGATTCCTTTTGACAGATACTTGAAAAAAGAGGAGGTGATAGACGAAGACCTCTTCATTTCAGACCTTTTCAAGCAGGGAAGAGGGCTTAAGAAGAGGCTGAGGGAGCTCCTCGGCCAGCCCCCCTACAGGGTTAAGAGCAAGAAGGGAGAAATCCTTGAGTTTAAAACTGCCGACCAGCTCTACAACTACCTTATAGACACAGGAAAAGAGGGAATATACATTCAGAGATACAAAGGTCTTGGAGAGATGAACCCGGAGCAGCTCTGGGAAACAACTATGAACCCGGAGAACAGAACGCTCCTCAAGGTTACCGTTGAAGATGCAGTAAGGGCTGATGAGGTCTTTACAGTTCTGATGGGAGACAAAGTTGAGCCAAGGCGTGAGTTTATCCAGAAGTTTGCCAAAGAGGTCAGGAACCTTGACGTTTAAGGGGGAGCTGTGAGTTATCAGCTCCTCTTTGTCTACGGAACCCTGATGAACGGCCTTTCTGCCCATACCTTTTTGATTGACTCCCCTTTTGTTTCCCATGGAATACTCTACGGAGCAAGACTCGTTCACCTGAGAGACGGTTTTCCCGGAGTTATCGAAGGAGAGGGAACGGTATTTGGAGAAGTCTACAGGGTAGATGAACTTACCCTTAAGGCCATTGATCTATTTGAGGAGTTTAACGAGCTCTTTCCGGAGGAGAGTTTCTACATAAGGAGGTTAAAACCTGTAAGACTCATACCGATGAATGAGTTTGTGGAAGCATGGGTTTACTTTCTCAACCCAATGCTGGTCGAAGACCTTGACTTTACGGAAGTTCCCTTTGGAAACTGGAGGGAGTTTCTGAAAAATTTCCTGAAGATGTGAGGGGTAGCAGAACTACCCCGAGATCCTGTCGTGACCTACAACAACCTTTCCTGCCCACTCAGAGAGTATCTCGCAGGCAACGTCAACTCCGCTTCCCGCTGCAGTTGCAACCATCGTTATCTCTCCGGCTGCAAGGCCTGCAACGTAAACTCCTTCAGCTTTTGGTTTCAGCGCAATTTTTCCGGGCCTTGGAGAGCGGGGGTGTGGAATAACTTCAACCAGATCGGTTTTGACGTCAAAAGAGTGGAACCCAGTTGCAAACACAACAAAATCTGCCTTAAACTCTCTGCCATCAGAAAGAACGATCTTAAAGTTTCCTTTAGAGCCTGTTACCTCCGAAACTTCACCCTCGACGAGGTTAACGTCCTCAAACTCTTCAACCTGAGCCTTTAAAAACTCCAGATACTCCTCTCCAGTCGTTCCCTTCTTTACTCCAGGAACATTGTTGAGAACCGCCTTTAGAACGTCGGAGTTCCCGCTGTCAACAACCAGGAACTTCTTTCCCTTTGCAAAGTCAAACCTCCTTGCGCCGTCTGCCAGAGTTAAGGCACACGAAAGCCCGGAAACACCTCCACCAACAACTGCAACGCTATACATCCTCACCTCCTTTTTTCTTTAAAAACTATTGCAGTGTAGTATTATTTTCCAACTCTAACAACGCCGGAGGAAGAGGTGAAGGCCTATACAGAATACCTCACTTTTAACACAGAAAAAAGGCGGGAGCTGATAAGGATCACCGATACCGTTAAAGAAGCTGTAAGGAAGTCTGGAGTTAAAGAAGGACTGTGCCTTGTCTCTGCAATGCACCTTACTGCAGCAGTTATCATTCAGGACGACGAGGAAGGCCTCCATGAAGACATCTGGGAGTGGCTTGAGAGGTTGGCTCCCTTTAAACCCAACTACAAACACCACAGAACGGGAGAGGACAACGGAGACGCCCACCTCAAGAACCTCTTAGTCCACCTTCAGGTTGTCATTCCAATAACTAACGGAGAGCTTGATCTGGGTCCATGGCAGGAGATCTTCTACGCTGAGTTTGACGGTCAGAGGCCAAAGAGGGTGATAATCAAAATCATTGGAGAGTAGATGAAAGAAGCGGTTTTGATAACGTACATGGGAGCTCCCTCAACAACAGAAGAGATAAAACCATTCCTCTACAGGCTCTTCTCAGACAGAGACCTTATAAACTTCGGAGTTCCTCCGTTTCTCCAGAAACCCCTTGCCTACCTGATAGCAACTTTCAGAACTCCGAAAGTAAAGCCTCAATACGAGGCGATTGGAGGGGGAAGCCCGTTAGTCACCAACTCTCTGGAACAGGCAGAACTGATTGAAAAAGAGACGGGACTGAAGACCTTTGTGGGAATGCTCTACTCAGAGCCTCTCCTTGAGAAAACAGCACGCAAGATAACCGAAAACGGTTTCAACAGAATCTACCACGTAACCCTTTACCCCCAGTTCTCCTACGGAACCGTTGGCGCCTGTGTAAGAGACGTTGAAAGGCTCTTTAAAGGGGAGATAGAGATAAAACATGTTAGATCGTGGACTCTAAACCCTAACTATATTCAGTGGATAAGGGAACTTCTAAAAGGGGAGCTCTCCTCCTTAAACCCGGAAGAGACGGCCGTTCTCTTCTCAGCCCACAGTCTACCTAAATACTTCGTTGAGAAGAAGAAAGACCCTTACCCGAAGGAGATTGAAGCAACCGCTAAAGAGGTTATGAAAGCTTTTCCTCAGTTTAACTACAGAATCTCATATCAGAGCAAAGTAGGCCCAATAGAGTGGTTAGAACCCTCAACTGAGGAAGAGCTCCACAGGATAAAGAAAGAGGGCTTTAAAAGCGTTGTCGTCTTTCCCATCAGCTTTGTCTCTGAGCATATTGAAACCCTCTACGAACTTGATATCGAATATGGCCGGGTTGCTAAAGATTTAGAGCTGAACTATAAAAGAGTAAAACTTGACCACAGGCACCCCCTCCTTATCCGTGCAATTTCAGAAGAGATTGATAAATTGAGAAAAGAATAATTTACTTAAGGAGAGAGTATGAGGGTTTGCGTTCTGGGAGCCGGTGTTTCAGGCCTTTCGGCTGCATTCTACCTGAAACAGAGAGGAGTTGAGGTAACCGTTCTAGAGAAGGAGTCTGAACCCGGCGGGAAGATGAAAACCGTCTACGAAAAAGGTTACATAGTAGAGGCGGGTCCCAACGGTTTTTTAGACGGGAAACCCTATACCTTGAACCTTGTAAAAGCCCTTGGAATTGAAAATAGGCTATACAGGAGTTCCGACAAAGCCAGAAAGCGTTTCATATACACAAACGGAAGGCTTGTAAGGCTTCCAGAGAATCCTATAGCGTTCCTGTCAAGCAATCTCCTTTCCTGGAAGGGGAAGATAAGGATTTTTGGCGAATTCCTCGTTCCCCCTAGAAAAGACAATTCAGATGAAACCCTTGGAGACTTTGCAAGGAGAAGACTTGGAGAGGAAGCCTTAGAGAAACTCTTAGACCCTATGGTTGCCGGCATATTTGCCGGAGACCCCGACAGAATGAGCCTAAAAGCCGCATTTCCAGCCATTTACAACTTAGAGAAACAATATGGTGGCCTCATAAAAGGTCTGATAGCGAAGATGAAAGAGGCCAAAAAGAGCGGTAAAAACTCTTCAGGCCCTGCGGGCCCCGGAGGTGTTTTAACCTCTTTCGTTGGCGGAACAAAAGACCTGATAGATGCACTATCTAAAGAGCTAAAAGAGGAGCTCCACACAGGCGTTTCTGTTGAAAAGGTTGAAAAGTCCGGAAAAGGCTGGCTGGTTAGCTGGAAAGACGGAGATAAGGAGTTTACAGAGGAGTTTGACCACCTTGTTGTATCAACTCCTGCCTACGCAGCAGCCGAAATTCTAAAAGAGGTTGATGGGGAACTCTCCAAACTCCTCTCTGAAATTGAGTACTCGCCAATTTCCGTTGTTGCTTTAGGATTTCAGAAAAAAGGATTGGGACACGACCTTGACGGCTTTGGCTTTTTAGTTCCAAGGAGCGAAGGGAGGAAGATTTTGGGAGCTCTCTGGGATAGCTCAGTTTTCCCAAACAGAGCTCCAGAGGGGAAAGCCCTCATCAGAGTAATGATTGGAGGAGCCCGCCAGCCAGACCTTGCACTCCTGCCAGAGGAGGAACTTGTAGAGATTGCCCTTAAGGAGCTCCGCCTTATAATGAAAATTCGCCACTACCCTGAAATGGTTAAAGTCTTCAGACACGAAAAGGGAATTCCCCACTACACTTTAGGCCACTGTGAGAGAGTTGACAGGATATTTGAGATAGGAGAGAAGCTGGGTAACCTCTACTTTTGCTCAAACGCCTACAGGGGAGTTGGAGTTAACGACTGCACAAAACTTGCCGAAGAAACTGCAGAGAGAATTGCAAAAAAATGAGGAAAATCAGGCTTTCAGAGTGGCAGATAGATGCAATAAAGAGGAGCGCAGAAGAAGCCTTTGGAGAGGGAACTAAAGTAATTCTCTTTGGAAGCAGAGTTTACCCCGAAAAGAGAGGAGGAGATATAGACCTTTATATAATTCCAGCGCAGAAAGATAAGCTTTTTCAGAGGGAGCTCCGGTTCAGAGCTCTCCTTATGGAACACCTGGGAGAAAGGAAAATAGACGTTGTAATCCAGAAAGACACTGAAAGGCCGATAGAAAGAGTTGCCCTTAAAGAGGGAGTTGAGCTTTGATAAAACACTTGCAGGGAGGATTAAATGATTCCACGCTACACGCTGCCTGAAATGGGAAAGATATGGGACGAGCAGAACAAGCTGAGGAACTGGCTGAGAGTTGAAGTAGCAGCGGCAGAGAGCTGGGCAGAGATAGGGAAGATTCCAAAAGAGGCGGTTGAGAAGATAAAAGAGAAAGTAAAGCCCTACCTGGAAGGAGAGAAAGAGTTTGACACAAAGAGGATAGCTGAGATAGAGGAGGTTACAAATCACGACGTTATAGCCTTTCTTACATACATAAAGGAGATAGTTGGAGACGAGGCAAAATACCTCCACTTCGGAATGACATCTTCCGACATGCTTGATACCGCCTTTGCCCTCCAGATAAAGCAGGCCGGGGAGCTCCTTTTAAAAGACATAGAAAAGGTAATGGAGGCCATAAAAAAGAGGGCTTTTGAACACAAAATGACCGTTATGGTTGGAAGAACCCACGGAATCCACGCAGAGCCCATAACCTTTGGCCTGAAACTGGCCATATGGTACGACGAGATGAGGAGGAACTACGAGAGATTAAAGGCTGCAACAGAAAGAGCTGCTGTAGGAAAGCTCTCTGGAGCCGTTGGAACCTTTGCAAACATAGATCCAAGGGTTGAGGAGCTCACCTGTAAGAAACTTGGAATTGGCCACGCAAAGGCTTCAAACCAGGTAGTTCAGAGGGACAGACATGCCGAGTTCTTAAACGCCCTTGCCCTAACTGCTTCATCAATAGAGAAGTTTGCAACAGAGATAAGACACCTCCAGAGAACTGAAGTAAGGGAAGTTGAGGAACCGTTTAGGAAAGGTCAGAAAGGCTCCTCTGCAATGCCCCACAAGAGGAACCCGATACTCTCAGAGAGGCTCTGCGGACTTGCAAGGGTCGTAAGGAGTGCCGCAATCGTTGGAATGGAGAACGTTCCCTTATGGCACGAAAGGGACATCTCCCACTCCTCTACTGAGAGAACAGTCTTCCCCGATGCCTGCATAGCCCTGGATTACATGCTCCAAAAGTTTGCAAACCTTATGGAGAACTTAGTCGTTTACCCTGAAAACATGATGAAGAACCTTAACCTCTTAAGGGGTCTCATCTTCAGCCAGAGGGTTCTCCTTACACTTATTGAGAAGGGAGGCCTTTCAAGGGAGGATGCCTACGCAATCGTCCAGGAAAACGCAATGAAGGTCTGGAACGAGAGGGCCGACTTTAGGGAGCTCCTTAAGAAAGATGAGAGAGTCAGGAAAGTCCTTACAGAGGAAGAGATAGACGAGATATTTGACCTCTCATACCACACAAAACACGTTGACTACATCTTCAAAAGAGTCTTCGGGGAGCCATAGAGCTCCCTGTTTGTTTTCAAAAATAAACCGTCTATTACTGTGCTGTTTATTGATGACTATCATATTTTTGAAACTTAATAGAAAAGAGGAGTAAGTATGTTACCGGAAATCATTGTAATACTGTCATTCCTGGTTGTGTTCCTTTTAGGACTTTTTATAGCTTTTGGTATTAGAAAGCCAGCTAAACAGCATTAAAATCTCCAAAGCCTTACGAAAGAGGTATTCTCCCGACGTTGATATTGTGGTAATCAAACTGAGTGATAGGCCGATTTATAAAGGTGAACACCCGCCTGAACAGAGGATAGTTATTGGGTATGATGAGAATAATAAGATTATTGGTTTTGGAACTGGAGTGAAAAGAAAAAGATGAATTTGTTGTTTATCAGCAAAGTTTTTTAGTTTCATTCTTGGATCAGGGATTTTGAAACTTTATTCATTCCCTTTGGTTTTGATATCTTTTGGAACTTAGATTATGTTTTTTCTATAGTTAGCTTCAGCTTAATAATCTTTCTTGAAAAATTGCATTGTTTGGATAGGGGAGTTTGAGGTTATTTTATTCTAAATAGTGGGTAGCCATCTATCACGGGACAATAGCTTGAAAGAATATATATTCTACTAAATTTGGTATTGTCTAAGTTAAGTTTATAGTTTTCTAATAAGCTTTCAATATTAGTTTTGCTTGTTATATCATCATCTAAATAGATTATCAACCATAAAGGAGATTCTCTGTAAGGTTTTCGTTCTTTTTTCCTGATTGCTTCTTTTATCCTTATAGGTAAATCTATAGGATCAGATATCCATTTATTTATCATGATTCTCAAAGTGTGGTGTTTATGTATACATATTTGATCTACAGTTAGCAACTTTTTAGACAAATTATCTTGGGATAATTGCCGAACATGATGTTTTATCTCATCATGCTTTAGGAGTATACCTCCTTGTAAGCTTTTATTATTCAAGCACAGGTTTAAAAGCTTTATAAAGCTTCGTATAAATTCGCCTTTTTTCTTTTTCTCAATATTAGCATTATAATTTAAATTAATTTAAATTAATGAGAATATCTATATCTTTAAACCCTGCTTTCTTTAATTCTTGTTCTAATTCTTTTTCCATTTTTTCATACGCCTTATTTTTTCTTAAGGTATTACCATCTACAGAAAGTATTTTAGTTACTTCAATAAATATAACTTTTCCATTCTTTGTTATACATTTAAAATCTGGTATACTCTTCCCATCTTCTTTAAGTTCTTTACAATTAGAGATTAAAAAACCTTCTTCTTTCTGGAACTGCTCCTTGAATTTGGTAATTGTATGAATTTCATCAATTTTGTTGATCTCTTGTTGACTGAATTTTTCATTAATCATCTTTTATCCTATACCTTTTTTCTATAGTCAAAACGATGGAATCAAATTTCATTAAGATACTTTTCTGCTTATCAATTTCTTTAAATAGGGCTTTAAATTGGTCTATCAGATTTCTGCCTCTCTCGTTTGTTAAAACGATTGTGCCGTTAACTGCTGCAGTCAAACTGCCTCCCTGTTTTAAATTTTTCTTCTTATCTCGTGTAGCTCCCTTGAGTGAAAGGATAGGTAAGTATCTTCTCTAAATTTAAGTTCTCTGAGAGGTTCAAGTTTAAAGGCTTTATCTATTGAGCCGAAAGAGCCTCTGAAGCCTGGGGTGCCGTCTTCTCCAAGGATTTTGGGGGCGTAGAAGAGACTCAGTTTGTCAACAAGGTTCTCAGATAGGAGAGACCATGCAAGGAGAGCTCCCCCCTCACAGAGAATGGAGTAGATGCCAAACTCCTCTTTTAAGGCAGTTAGAGCCTCTTTCAGGTCTAACTTTCCGCCAAGGTCAAAGACGGGTAGGAGTTTTACTCCAAGGTCTTTTAGGATTCCAGCCTTGTAAGAAAAGAGAGACTCCTGAGCTGTGATAACTATCAGCTCTTCTGGTCTCTCTTTTACTAAGTAGCAGTTTGTCGGAATTTTGAGCTGCCTGTCAACAACAACTGCAGAGGGCTGTTTTTCAACGGGAAACTCTCTGACGGTTAGCCTCGGGTTATCCTTTAGAACTGTTCCTATCCCAACCATTACGGCGTTGTGCCAGCTCCTTAATTTCTGGACGAACCTCCTTGAGGTTTCTCCCGTTATCCACTTTGAGTTTCCGTGCCTGTCTGCAATTTTCCCGTCTAAGGTCATTGCAAGCTTTAAATTCAGAAAAGCCCTCTTTTTCAGCGTGTTTACAACGAAGTCCTCTATCAGTTCAAAACACCTTTTCTTTAAAACTCCGGTTTTTACCTCTATTCCGGCAGACTTTAACCTCTCAACTCCTCCGGCTGCAATAGGGTTTGGGTCTCTTACGCCGATTACAACCTCTTTTATTCCGGCCTTTATTATCCTTTCTGTGCAGGGAGGGGTTCTCCCGTAGTGGTTGCAGGGTTCTAAGGTTACGTAAAGGATTGCTCCTTTTGCATTTTCTCCTGCCCTTTCAAGTGCAACGGCCTCTGCGTGGGGAAGCCCTGCCCTTTCGTGGTAGCCTGTAGCTATAACTTTTCCGTTCTTTACTACTACCGCTCCAACTGCAGGGTTTGGAAGTGTTTTCCCTTTTGCCCTGTAGGCCTCTCTTATGGCAAGGTTCATAAAACGGATGTCTTCAATGGTAATCTTTTCCATCAGACGTTCCTGTGGAGAACGTAGAAGATGAGGAGCCCGATAAGGAAGATGAGGATCCCTATCTGGGCTCTGATTTTCTTTTTAGAGTTCAATTCCTACTCCGTGAGGAAGTTCATTGCCTTTCTAACCTCTTCCATGGTTTGAGAGGCTATCTCCCTTGCTCTTTTGGAGCCCTCTCTGAAGATATCTATGAGGTCGTCTCTCTTTGAAAGGAGCTCCGCCCTCTTACTCCTTATCGGCTCTAAAAACTGGTTTAAGTTCTTTGCAAGCTCCCTTTTACACTGAACGCAGCCAATTTCTCCCCTTCTGCATGCTTCCTCTATCTCTTTAACCCTTTCTTCTGGTGTGAAGATCTTGTGGTATGAGAAAACTGAGCAGACTTCAGGGTGGCCGGGGTCTGTTTTCCTTACCCTTGCCGGGTCTGTAACCATAGACATCACTTTTTTATTTACTTCCTCTTCTGTGTCTGAGAGGTAGATGCAGTTCCCGTAAGATTTGCTCATTTTCCTGCCGTCTAAGCCGGGAAGTTTTGGAGCCTCTGAAAGGTATGGCCTTGGCTCCGGGAAGAGCTTACCAAAGAACCTGTTGAAACGCCTCGTTATCTCCCGGGAGAGTTCTAAGTGTGGAAGCTGGTCTATCCCAACTGGAACCGTGTCTGCTTTGTAGAGAACTATGTCTGCGGTTTGAAGAACAGGGTAGCCTAAGAAACCGTATGTTGCAAGCTCCCTATCTTTCAGGTTCTCCATCATCTCTTTATAGGTCGGGTTCCTCTCAAGCCAGCGAACGGGTGTAACCATTGAGAGGAGAAGGTGGAGCTCCGCATGCTCCTTAACCCACGACTGAACGAAGAGGGTGCTTTTTTCAGGGTTTAGCCCTGAGGCCAGCCAGTCGGCCATCATCTCAACGGTGTTCTCAGATAGTTTGCTCGTGTCGTGGTAAGAGGTGGTTATTGCGTGCCAGTCGGCTATGAAGAAGAAGCTCTCTGTTCTATCCTGGAGTTTCAGCCAGGTTTTGAGAGCTCCGAAATAGTTTCCAAGGTGGAGCTTACCCGTTGGTCTCATTCCGGAAAGAATTCTCTTTATGTCTTTCGGTTCTTCGTATTTCTCAAGGGCTATTTTCATCTCTTTGTCAACGTTGCTTACAAGGAGTTCCCTCTTCACTCCTACTCCTCCACTTTTCCGTATTTCTCCATAATTCTCCTGTAGACCTCTCTGTAACTCTCAACAACTTTGCCCATATCTTTTCTGAATCTGTCCTTATCAAGAACTTCTCCGGAAGATTTATCCCAGAGCCTGCAGGAGTCTGGAGTTATCTCGTCTGCAAGGAGTATCTCCCCGTTGTGTCTTCCAAACTCAAGCTTAAAGTCAACGAGCTCAATATCTATCTCGTCAAGGAACTTCTTTAAAAGCTCGTTTACCTTAAGGGCAGTTTTTGTCATCTGAGCCAGTTCCTCCCTCGTTGCCCAGCCGAAGAGGTAGACGTGGTTGGGGCAGACCATCGGGTCGTGAAGCTCGTCGCTCTTGTAGAAATACTCAACTAAAGGCTCTTTTAATGGCGTTCCCTCTGGAACTCCGTATCTCCTTGAAAAGCTCCCGGCGGCGATGTTCCTTACAACAACTTCAACGGGGATGATTTCACACTTTTTGACGAGGAGCTCCCTCGGAGAGAGCCTCTCAACTAAGTGTGTTTTGATTCCGTGTTTCTCAAGGTATTCAAAGATTGCTGTTGTTATTGCACAGTTTATAACCCCCTTATCCTCAAGAACCTCTTTTTTGGCTCCGTCAAAAGCGGTTGTATCGTCTTTGAAATAGGTTATTACGAGGTTATCGCTATCTGTGGCGTATATGATCTTTGCCTTTCCCTCGTAGAGCTTTTCCCTTTTCTCCATCTTTCCTCCGCGGAATGTTTCCATTAATTATAGGGAATAATAAGGATTGAGGTGTATAATAATTTGCTCCACAACCCTTTAACTGAGAGGAACTATGAAGGAGTTTTGCGGAGTTTTCGGCATATACAACAACCCCAACGCCGCCTACTATACCTACCTGGGGCTTTACGCCCTTCAACACAGAGGACAGGAGAGTGCCGGGATTGCCGTAACAAACGGAGAGAGGATAACCTACCACAGAAACTTCGGCCTTGTTTCCTCGGTTTTCAACAATGAGAGTTTAAGGAAACTTACAGGCCACGTTGCTGTGGGACACAATAGATATTCAACTTCTGGTGCTTCAGACTCTCCAGATAACATCCAGCCTATAGTTGTTTCCTACAAGAACGGTCAAATGGCAATAGCACACAATGGAAACCTTGTTAACGCCTTAGAGCTCCGCGAGCAGTTAGAGGAAGAAGGTTCAATCTTCAGAGGAACTTCAGATTCAGAAGTAATCGTCCACCTGATAGTTAAGTCTAAAAAGAGAAAATTTTTAGAGAGGCTCATGGACGCCCTCTCAAAGCTGAAAGGTGCCTACTCGCTCCTTGTTATGACAAACAAAAAGCTCATTGCCATAAGAGACCCTTGGGGATTCAGGCCTCTGTGCATGGGGGAGCTTGACGGAAGCCCTGTTTTTGCCTCTGAAACCTGCGCCTTTGACCTTATAGGAGCCCGTTACATAAGAGACGTTGAACCGGGAGAAGTTGTTCTTATTGAGAACGACCAGATGAAAAGCTACAGAATACCGGGAAGTGAAGGTGCAAGGCGTTCCCAGTGCATTTTTGAGTTTGTCTACTTTGCCCGCCCCGATAGTAAGATATTTGGGAAAAGCGTTTACGAGGTAAGAAAGGAGTTTGGAAGACTCCTTGCAAGGGAGAACCCGGTAGAGGCAGACATAGTCATTCCCGTTCCAGATTCAGGCGTTGTTCCGGCTCTTGGTTACTCACACGAGAGCGGAATTCCCTTTGAGATGGGACTTATCAGAAACCACTACGTTGGAAGGACTTTCATAAAGCCCCAGCAGAAAATGAGGGATATTGGAGTTAAGGTGAAGCTCAACCCGGTGCCGGGGCTCCTTAAAGGAAAAAGGATTGTTGTTATAGATGACTCCATCGTTCGTGGAACTACCAGCCGTAAGATAGTAAGAATGCTTAGAGATGCCGGGGCAAAAGAGGTTCACATGAGGATAAGCTCTCCGCCAACCAGGTGGCCCTGCTACTTTGGAATAGATACTCCCACCAGAGACCAGCTTATAGCCTCAAGCCACTCTGTAGAGGAGATATGTAAATACATAGAGGCCGACTCTTTGGGATACCTTTCTTTGGAGGGAATGATAAGAGCTGCCGGTGGCGACGGAATGGGCTACTGCACAGCTTGCTTTAAAGGAGACTATCCGATAAACGTTCCAGAGAGGATTGTTGAACAGGCTAAGAAAGAGTAATGGCGCGCCTGGCGGGATTCGAACCCGCGACACCAGGATCCGGAGTCCTGGGCTCTATCCAGCTGAGCTACAGGCGCCCTTCTGCAGAAGATAATATATGAAACAGGAGAGCGATGAAAAGTCTATACTCCAGATTTTGCATAATCGCTTACCTGTTATCAGCCATAGCCTTTGTCTTCCTGGCAATAAAAGTTACAAGTGTCAGATCCAAGTGCACAAAAGAAAAGGCAAAAATTTCTAGATTGGTTTCTGAAATAAAAGAACTTAAAGACGAAAACAGCAGGTTAATGATAGAATTTTATAGAGAAGTTCGTCCTTCACTGGTTGATGACCAAACCAAGGAAATGAAGATTCTTCATGAGAACGGAGTGAAATACCTTAAATGAGGTTGCTTTTCCTTTTAAAGAACTTAATACTAAAAATTTACCGATTTATAAAACCGTTCAAGGACGAGCGCCTTAACCTATTTTTCCTCATGTCCACAGCTATAGTTTTTATCTACGCAATCAGAGTTTTAGACCTTGCACATTTTAAGAGGGAATATTGGATAAATATAGTTAAAGGCCAGTTTGCCGGAAAAATAAAACTCTCTCCTCCCAGGGGAGCAATCCTTGACAGAAACGGAACTATTCTTGCTGCAAGCGAAAAAGTCGTTTCTTTTTACATAAGACCTTCTGAAATAGAAAACTGGAAACTCTTTGAGAAAGTTATACTAAAAGACAGAGAAACTCTTGGAAAATACGCCCGTCTTAAAAACATATCAGAAAAAGAAATAGAGAAAATACTTAATCCTCTTGACCTCATAACCGAAAAAGACCTTAAAATTGCCTTCGATAAAAAATATACTCTGGTTACAAAAGGTAATAAGAAGATTAAAGTTCCTTTTGTATGGCTTAAAAAGAGAGTTTCCATAGGAACAAATGAAGCTTTAGCAGCAGTAAAATTAGCCCTGAAAATTTACTATACTCTCTCAGGAGAGAATAGATTTAGAAAGAACTTCCCGGATCTTTTAGGTTTTACCACCGAATACAAAAGGGTATATCCTTACGCTGTTGGTTCCACTGTCGTAGGTATAACAACTCCTTTTGGAGAAGGACTTACAGGTCTTGAAAAATATCTCGAAAGAAAAGAGCTAATAATAGGCAAACCCATCAAACTTTCAGGCAGAAAAGATTACAGAGGAAGAGTTTACCTTGGGGAAAATGCCACTATTTTCATAACTAAAGAAAAAGGGAAAAACGTTGAGTTAACTATAGACGGAAATCTACAGTATATCTTAGAGAAAATCATTTCAGATTACGGCAGGAAATGGAATCCTACCTTTATAAATGCAGTCCTTATGGATCCAAATTCAGGAGAAATACTGGCAGCCGCCTCCTGGCCATACTTTAACTATGAAAATCCCCAAAAAGGAGGTTCTCTGACGCCTCGTTATGCAGTTTCTCCTTACGAACCAGGCTCCGTAATGAAACCTCTGGTTTTAGCTGCCGCACTGAATGAAGGATTAATAACCCCAGATACAGTCTTTTCCTGCCCCGCACATTACAAAGTCGGAAATAAGGTTTTTAAAAATGAGTTCCACGGACGAGATGTTAAACTAAGAGCCTGGGAAATCATTCAGTATTCAGATAACGTTGGAATTATCCAGGTTGCACAGCTTCTGGGGAAAAAGAAACTCTACAAGTATTACAGAGCGTTCGGTTTTGGACAGAGAACAGGGGTAGAACTTCCAGGGGAAAGTCCTGGAATTCTAAGACACTGGAAAAAATGGAGAGACGTTGATTTTGCAACACTAGCCTTTGGTCACAACATTTCTGTAACAACACTTCAACTTGCTGCCGCTTACTCAGCACTTGTTAACGGTGGTATCTACTACAAACCCACTTTTCTCAAGGCAGTTGTAGACGATAAGGGGAATGTTATAAAAGAATTTACAGCCATTCCCGAAAGGAGAGTTTTATCAGAAGAGGTTTCACAACAGATGAGGAAGATTTTAACCATGGTTGTTGAAGGAGGAACAGGAACGGCTACCAGATTTGAAAACTTTTACGTAGGTGGCAAAACGGGAACAGCTCTCAGGTATAACCCAAAAATTCACGGCTACGATAGAACAAAAATTAACGCCACATTTGCAGGTGCCTTTCCTATGACAAATCCCCGGTTTGTTCTAGCTGTAAGTGTTGTTGAACCGAAGGTTCCAAAAAACATGTTATGGGCAAGCAAAATTGCCGTTCCTATCTTTAGGGACATTGCAGAGAGGGTTCTTCTCTATGAACGGATAGCTCCAGACAAGAAGGAATACTTTATTAACAGCAGTGGCTGTTTAGAGTCAAGAGACATAAATCAGGACTTTAAGTTCAAAAATGGTATTCAACAGAAGAAAAAATAGTAGAATACCGCCAAAAATTAGGGATTAGAGAGGTTCTGAATGGTTGTTATAGAGCTCCCCGACGGAAGCAAACTGGAGTTTGAGAAGGAGACAAACGTTAAGAAGATAGCAGCGGGAATTTCAAAGAGTTTAGAAAAGAACGCAGTAGGAGCTCTCTTCAACGGAGAACTCATAGACGTTCACACGCCGATAAGGGAGAGCGGGAAGATAAAGATAATTACGCCTAAAGATCCTGAATCCCTTGAAATACTAAGGCATAGCGCAGCCCATATACTTGCAAAGGCTGTTAAAAACACATACGGCAAAGACAAGGTTAAGTTAGGAATAGGCCCTGCAACAGAGGAAGGGTTCTACTACGATTTCGACCTTCCCGTCTCCATTTCCGAAGAAGACCTGCCGAAAATTGAAGAAGAAATGGAAAGAATCGTTAAAGCAAAAGAGCCCCTCAGAAGGCAGGAAGTAACCAGGGAAGAGGCCAGAGAGCTCTTTAAAGACGACCCTTACAAGTTAGAGCTCCTTGAGTCTATCCCTGAAGAAGAGCAGGTAACGATATACTGGCTGGGAGAGGACTTCTACGACCTCTGTAAAGGGCCCCACGTAGAACACTCCGGAATGGTTAAAGCTTTTAAGCTCCTTTCCGTTGCCGGAGCCTACTGGAGGGGCGATTCAAGAAACAAGATGCTCCAGCGGATTTACGGAACTGCCTTCTGGAAGAAAAAAGACCTTGACGAATACCTTCATAGGCTTGAAGAGGCTAAAAAGAGAGATCACAGAATCCTTGGGAAACAGCTTGACCTCTTTTCAATATATGAGGAAGCAGGACCTGGTCTTGTCTTCTGGCATCCCAACGGAGCGATAATCAGACAGGAAATAGAGAAGTGGGCTGAAGAAGAACACAGAAAAAGGGGATACCAGAGAATATACACCCCACACATAATGAAGGCAGACCTCTGGAAGACTTCTGGCCACTACGACTTCTACAAGGAGAACATGTTCTTTGTTCCCGTTGTTGAGCACGACGAAGAGGAAAGGTTGGGGAATGAAGAAGTTCCGCTGACCTGCCAAGAGATGGAAAATGCGCACTGGTATGCCGTTAAGCCGATGAACTGTCCCGGTCATATACTCATCTATAAGTCTCAGGTAAGAAGCTACAGAGACTTACCCCTCAGATTCTTTGAGTTTGGAACCGTTTACAGATACGAAAAGAGCGGTTCACTCCATGGACTTTTAAGGGTTCGTGGATTCACTCAGGACGACGGTCACATTTTCTGCCGTCCAGACCAGCTTAAGGAAGAGATTCAGGGAGTTCTTGATTACGTGATGGAGCTCCTTTCCACCTTCAAACTTGACTACGTTATAAACATCGGAACAAAACCTGAAAAATACATTGGAAGCGATGAGGCCTGGGAACACGCAACGCAAGCTTTAATAGATGCCCTTACAGAAAGAGGTTTTGACTACAACATCGTTGAGGGAGACGGAGCCTTTTACGGCCCCAAAATTGACATAGCCGTTTTAGATGCCATAGGCCGTAAGTGGGATGGCCCAACAATTCAGGTTGACTTCAACCTTCCAGAGCGGTTTGACCTAACCTACGTTGATAAAGATGGCCAGAAAAAGCGCCCCGTTATGGTTCACAGAGCAATAATGGGAAGCATAGAAAGGTTTATAGGCCTTCTTATAGAACACTATGCAGGCCTTTTCCCGACATGGCTTGCCCCAACTCAGGTTGTAATAATCCCTGTCAGTGATAAATTCCTGGACTATGCTGATGAGATTTACAGAAAACTAAAAGAAACCGGAATACGGGTTAAATTAGATGATGAAAGCGCCAAAGTTGGCTACAAGATTCGCAAAGCTGAAACGATGAAAATCCCATACATGCTCATAGTTGGCCAAAAGGAACAGGAGAGTGGAACAGTTTCTGTTCGTTCCAAACGCGAAGGTGACCTTGGAACTATGGAAGTTTCCCAATTTTTAGATAAAATCCTGACTGAAATTAGAGAGAAACTTTAACCCTATTAAGGAGGAGGTTAGCCATCAGTAAGAAGCTTGACAAAACAAGGGTAAACGAGAGAATAAGGGCAAGAGAAGTTCTGGTGATTGATGAAGATGGAACGAAACTTGGAGTAATGCCAACCCGTGAAGCCCTCAACATCGCAAGGGAAAAGGGTTTAGACCTTGTGGAGGTCTCTCCAAACGCCAATCCACCTGTCTGCCGGATAATGGACTACGGCAAGTATAAGTACCAGATGCAAAAAAAAATGCACGAAGCTAAAAAGAAGCAGAAAACTGTTGAGGTTAAAACTGTTAAAGTTCGCCCCAGAACAGATGAACACGACATGCAAGTTCGTATAAAGCAGACCAGGAAGTTTCTTGAGAAAGGAAATAAGGTTAAAGCGGTTGTTATGTTTAGAGGTAGAGAGCAGGCGCACGTTGACATAGGTGAAGCTCAGCTAATGAAAATTTACGAAGCCGTTAAAGACATAGCAGAAATAGAGAAGAAGCCCAAGAAAGAGGGCAGGGACATGATAATGATACTTGCCCCGAAAAAGAAATAGACCTATAATTTCAGCTCGTTTAAAACCCTAAGGAGGCTTGAGGATGCCAAAGATAAAGACCCGCAGGTCTGCAGCAAAAAGGGTAAAGGTAACGGCTACAGGTAAGATCAAGCACTGGTCTCCCGGAAAAAGCCACATCCTTACGAAGAAGAGCCGCAAAAGGAAAAGAAGGCTCAGGAAGGCTAGATACCTTGAAGGAGCCCAGGCTGCAAACTACAAACAGCTTGTAATCTACATGTAAACCCTGATGCTGCGCAGGCTTAAAGACCCTGATAGGGCGCCTGCAGCTCACTAAAGGAGGAGTGAAATGAGAGTAAAGTACAGCCCGAGAAGGAAGAGAAGGAAAAAGCTGAAGAAGCTGACGAAGGGTTACTTCGGCGGTCGCTCAAGACTTTACAGAACAATGAAAATCGCTGTAATGAAGTCTCTCTTCTACGCCTACCAGCACAGAAGAACAAAGAAGAGAGACTTCAGAAGACTTTGGATTACCCGTATCAATGCCGCTGTTAGACCATTCGGTATCAACTACAGCAGATTCATCAACGGCCTTAAAAAAGCTGGAATTGAATTAGACAGGAAGATCCTTGCAGATATTGCTGTAAGGGATCCTGAAGCCTTTAAGGTTATAGTCGAAAAAGCAAAATCGGCACTTCAGTAACTAAAACCGCAAACCTCCAAAGAGCCCGCGCAAGGCGGGCTCTTTTCATTTTTGGCCAATTTTTAATCTGCGTTTTCAGCCAAAAAACTTTTAGCCTCAGTCGTAATCCCTTCACTTTTTCAGGGCATTTCAAGTTTTTAGGAAAAAGTTATCCTGTTGCGGTTAAACGTCGCAATCCCTCCACTTTTTCAGGGCATTTCAAGTTTTTCATGGCTCCCTCCTCAATTCTAAAGGTAGGAAGAAAAGGTCGCAATCCCTCCACTTTTTCAGGGCATTTCAAGCTACATCGTTTTTGCTTACGGTAGCTACGTATCAGTTAGTGTCGCAATCCCTCCACTTTTTCAGGGCATTTCAAGAAGGAGGTGTCGTATGGAGGCTTTGGTGGTGATAAAGTCGCAATCCCTCCACTTTTTCAGGGCATTTCAAGCTATTTCGGGAAACGAACGGCCAAGAGAATAAAGCGAAGTCGCAATCCCTCCACTTTTTCAGGGCATTTCAAGTTAAGAACGGGAAAGTTCCATTAGATATCCTTACGTCGCAATCCCTCCACTTTTTCAGGGCATTTCAAGGATGAGTAGTTTTGAGATATTCGGTATAGTTGTCGTAGCGTCGCAATCCCTCCACTTTTTCAGGGCATTTCAAGTTAATAATCAGGTATTTACAGGAAAAAGGGAAACTTTAGTCGCAATCCCTCCACTTTTTCAGGGCATTTCAAGTTTAGTTATCTGGGACGGGGGACTTAAAAACGGATTAGTCGCAATCCCTCCACTTTTTCAGGGCATTTCAAGTTTTGTGTAAGGGGAGATAAAATGACCAACCTTGAGTCGCAATCCCTCCACTTTTTCAGGGCATTTCAAGTGCATCTATCCATAACTCATTGAAATAACTGGTATTCATTTTTTGCCAAAAAGTAATACCCTTGTATTTCAAGGGCTTTTGCATTCTCGGCCATTTTACCCTCTTTGAAAGGATCCCCTATTTAATTTTCAAAGACCTACCATCTGATAATTATATATCAAATCAACTCTATCGTGTCAAGTAACAGTCCAGAAAACATCTACAGAATTGGAATGCAACATCCAAAAAGATTTCACTCCTCTTAATGAGGAAATTCCCAACATCAACTTTGAATTTCAGAAGAATAGAAAGTAAAAACCATAGATTAAATTGCTAATAATAGCCTATATAATCCTTCTTCAGGAGATATCTTCAGGTTATTATTAATAATCTGTCCTATAACTCCAGCAATATTTCGACAAATCCTTAGCAACTTAAAATCAATTTAAA
>JALUGO010000013.1 GCA_027051905.1 Desulfurobacteriaceae bacterium
GACTGCCCTGATGGGCTCAGATGTTAGTAGATTGACAAACGATATACCATTTCGAACCGCATACAAAAAGTCTCTTTCCATACCCAAATTTTACACTTAAAGGAGGTCGTATGTCAACATTGTAGGGGAACATTATGTGCATTAATTATTTTTGTTTCTTACTTAACATAATGTTTTTTATGTTAATCAAATCAAACCAACTACCTCAAAAAAGCACCCCCTGAAAGAGCATCCTCCACTTTAACGATTCTATCGCCTCTCGTTGCAATGAGAATCCAGTGCGTGGTAGAATACATACTTCTTTCACTCTTCATAACCCCTCTTATAAATCCAGAGGCATACAGAGAAAACTGTCGTAATCTTCGAATGGCTTTTTCATCAGGATACCGTGGAATAACATCTTTAAATATTCGCACAACGAAGAACCTAATCACATTGGGAATATCCGGATGAAGAGCAATAATTCCAAAGGGCAGGCGGTCGCTTTTAACCACACAGTAGCCATTGGCTTCGAGAATAGTCTTGAGAAATTTCAGTCCCTGGGGGTCGTTCTCCACCACAAACATTGATGAGAGCCTCTTTTCCAGTTCCGCAACTGCTTCCTTCAGAGAACGACACAGCTCCCTTTTTCTGTATGCCCTGACAATCAATTCATCCACTCTAACCAACCCTGCCATAATTCCCACTCCTATCGATTATTCTTACGATTTTCACTCCTAAGAACTCCCCAATTAAGTTTGAATACACATCCAGAGCCATTTCATTGACCTTTCTATCATCCCCCTGGAGGTGAAGCAAAATAGCATCGGTGGTCAAATGGAGGACCAGAGGAATCCCTAATTTGTGGTCCACGATAAGCACTACATAATTGTCCTCCAGGGGATAATAAACTCCATCAGAATACCCCTTCCTGCCCTGCGTTAACCACAGGGCAAGCCTCTCAAGCCACCCATCATCCACTTGCTTATCGAAGTGAAGGGATACTACCATTGTCAATCTCCTCTATTGCGTGATTTATGGATAGGCAGTGGGAAAGGAATCCTTTGCATGGACAATTTGGAACATCCTCCCCCAGTTCCTCCAAATCGTAGCACCTGTATGAATACCCATTCTCCGCCACGCATACCATGGATATGTAGAAGTTCCCATGAGCATCCAGCTCCAGTATAATCCGGAACATTTCATCATCGCACCACACATAGATGGCATGGCCCACCACAGCAAGGGAACATCCATCATCCATTAGAATAGCAATAGCCCTGGCAATTGTCTCGGGGGTGATAATCCCCGCCCTGTTAAGAATATCAAATACCCTCTCCATCATCCTTCAACACCACCGGTATTCTTGGATTTACCGAAATGATTTTATACTCGGCATCCTGCTCGGATGGGGACGCTATGCGTTTGAGGGCATCGTAGTCGAGTATCCATACTGCCTTCAGTTTGTGCTTCTTCCCATCGGGATACTTCATCTCCACATTCCACAGGAAGAGGTTGTCCTTATTGCCCAGGTTTTCCTGCGGAAGAAGATGGGTGAAGGATTCTCTCGGTGCAAGGATGCCCTTCTCCTTCAGGTAGTGGGCGGTCTTCTCCACGATGGGCATGGGCTTCCTTCTGGAGGTGGTCGGAACATAACCTATCGCCACCTTTATTTCAGGGTCGAGAGCCCGGACTATGTCATGAAGGGCATTCTGGAAGTGGGTGATGGGCATCACCACAAGACCCCCATCCCTGAAGAGAGCCTTTACGGGACGGATGATTTGCCCTGGATTGATTATCATGGAGGAAAGGGTCTCGGAGAGGACCTTCTCGAATACCTTAACGTTATCGATGGATTTCTTCTCCTCTTTTGTTGCCTTTTTATCTGCACTCCTTATTACCTGATACTCATGGTATTCCTGCTTATCCTTCTCCACGAAGGCACGGAGTTTCTTTATGAGCATGGCGATTTCCACCTCGTCGAAGCCCGCCTTCTTCAGGATTTCCCTTGCCATGGAGATGGTGTGGGCTGTTTCGGAGGCCCCCGTGTGATACCACGTCTTGTTCTTCTCGCTGTATCTGTATATCTTGAGTTTTCCAAGGTCGTGGAATGCGGCAAGGAGGACTGCCTCGTCGGGATTGGGATACCTCTCCGGATTCCTCTTCAGGTTGTTGACCGTCTCCTTTACGACGGACAATGTGTGGCGGTATAGTCCTCCCTTCTTCGCCATGTGGTGCTTTGCGGATGCGGGAGCGTCCGAGTTCCTCATATACTTGAGAGCCATCCACACCGCCTTCTTATACCGCTTATCCTGAAAACGGTATCGGGGCATAGCAGGACCCGATGGAAGGGATGACACCCACCTGAAGACGAAGACCACCACCCCCAGAGCCACGAAAAAGAGCATGAAGATAATCCCAATCCTCAAGGAGATTCCCCCAAGGACATCCTGGACGCTCTGGAGATAGATGGCATGCATGCTCCACACATCACCGTAGGTTCGGGTATTCTGATATTTCTTCAGGGCAAATTCGTATCTCCTCTTCTGCCAGCGGTAGTCGTAAAAGGGAAGGGAATAGAGCATCCTCTGACCATCTGAAACCAATTCGTGGAATACCCGTTGCTGGTCGGCAAGGTTTTCCCTGGAAGGTTCCTGAAGACCTATAAACACCACAGACCCAACCAGAACGACAAGTAGCAGGAGCAAACCGCCACCAACTCCACTATCCTGCATTTCTCCTCCTCCGCCTCTTCCTGGGCATAAGGGGCTTTACTGGAAAGCGGGGTCTTTCAGGTCGCAGGGATATCCTGTCTGCATAGAAGATGGTTTTCTGGTCTGTGTGATGCACAGTTCTGCCCTCCACCTCAACGAATTTTCCCACCATCTGTCTCTTTAGAGGCTCGTCTATCAGGTGGATAATGAATCTCTTTACCTGCCTTCTGCCTGCTCCGTCGTAGTAGGGAAAGGCGATAACCCCCCTGTGCCTGTTTTCCCTATCTATCTCTATCAGTATTCCCCGTCCGTAGAAGGGTTCGCCCTGGACCACTTCCTTCAGTTCGATTCCCCGGATGCGGTAGTCCCCGTAATGAATAGCCGTTCCCTCGAAGGGCTTTC
>JALUGO010000014.1 GCA_027051905.1 Desulfurobacteriaceae bacterium
AAGAGCTTTGTTGTAGTCATCAATCGCGCTTTTCAGTAAGCTCTCAGCCTCACTGATGTTGCCGCCTGCCAGTTTAACTTCAGAAAGCGTTAACTTAGCATTAGCTCTGTTGTTGAGCGTTTCTGGTCTTTCAGCAAATTCAAGAGCTTTGTTGTAGTCATCAATCGCGCTTTTCAGTAAGCTCTCAGCCTCACTGATGTTGCCGCCTGCCAGTTTAACTTCAGAAAGCGTTAATTTAGCATTAGCTCTGTTGTTGAGCGTTTCTGGGTCTTCTTCTTTAAGGGCAACGCTATAGTCGTTAATTGCCGAGAGGCCGAACTCTTTTGCTTTTTTAGTGTCTTTAAGCTTGAACAGTTCAAGAAGGAGGTGTTCTATTTTTGCCTTCTCCTTTCCCGGTTCAAACTTCCCGGGGAGTTTCTCTAAAAGGTTCAGGGAATAATCAAAGACTTCGGGAAATACAGGCATAGATTCATATAAACTGAAAGGAGCTTTGAGAATCAGCTCTCTTGCCTCTTCAAGTTCAGAGAAAGTAAGGGCCAGAGAAAGTGCATTTACCAGCCCTTTTTTCCACTCCTCTACTGGTTTTTCTAAATTTTCAATGTAACTTTTTAAGACGTTTCTCACTAAACTAATTGTCTCTTCGTCCGGGTTTATCGGGTAGTCTCTGCCAAAGTAAGCCCTAAGTATCCTGTAAAAGCGGTAAAAACCGACAGCCCTCTCATCCTTCCTTAAGACCCTGAGACTGTTACTGAACTCTGAGAAGAGCTCTCCACCAAGGACTGAGATAACAAAGTCCTCCGAGAAAGGCTCCGGAAGGTTTAACAGAAGGGAGACAGCCGGTCTGTTCTTATCAAAAAACTCCCTGTAGAAACTGAAGTTAAACTTCTTCTCGTAAGTTTCCCTGTCCTCAACAACAGACTCAACCTGAGAGGGCATAAGGCGGAGGAGGAGTGAAACTGTAAGTGGATGGAAGCCTATCCTCTCCCGGATATCCTCTATTTTGCTTTTAAGGTATTTCTCTTTTTCCGTATCCCCCCTGTAGCGGAGCCTCCTTATAAGGAAAGCAACTTCGGCCGGGAAGTACTCACCTATCTCAACAACCGAGGAGAACTGGGTTCTCGGGTCTCTCAGGGGAACTATCCTTGAGGTGAGGATGAGTTTTACCCCACTCTCAAGCAGGGTATCAACGGCTACTCTCCACTCGGGGCGGAGAAGCCCGCTGCTCTCCTGAGCTACAGACTCAAGGTCGTCAACTATAAGCAGCGTGTCTCTGCCGAGCCTCTTCCCTAAGAAGGAGTAAACTGTTTTAAGGGTCTTTAGTCGCCTTTCAGTTTCAGACTCGGAAACTCCAAGGAAAGAGGGGTAGCTTCTCTGTGTTTTCTCTACCTCTCTTTCAAGCTCTTTAAGCTCCTCATCAGATACTAATCTGGCATCCTGAAGGTCTCTTATTATTTCCCCTGCAAGCTTTTCGGGAGAGTCTATTACTACGGTCTCAGCAAGTGGGGAGAGGGTATAGTAAAGGACGTTTTCAAACCTTCCCTCTAAAAACCTTGCAATGTAGCGGGAGAGGACGCTCTTTCCCGCTCCCCCTATCCCGTGAAGGACTACGTGTCCGTTGTGGGTAAGCTTCTCGGTTGCTCTCCTTACAGGTTCGTACCTGTAAACATACTCCGAGGCGTAGGTTGAGTCGCCAGGAACTTTAAATATGCGCTTTCTCCTCTCCCCTCCCTCCACCTCAAATATCTTCATGTCAATAGCATCGGGAGGGCAGAAGAGGACGGGCTTCCACCACTCCTCCTTCCCCGGAAGCCTTGAGGTTGTAAGGAGGTCTGAAAACCTGCCTTTACCAAAGATTTCCCTGTAGATCTCCTCACTTATTGACGTTGCAGCCAAGTCTGTTATCGTGGCCAGTGTGCCAACAACCGCAGTTTCCGGCAGGAGCCTGTAGAGCTCTGCCGACAGGGGAGGGAGAAAGGATGCCGTCGCAGCCGTTCTGCAGGCGTCAAGGATGATTAGAGAGGGAGAGGTGTTTGTAAAAAGCTCCTTTATTTCCGTTGGACCTAAAACCTTCTCCTTTCCAGGGTTCCCATCATCCTCAAAGATGAGACCCTTTTCCCCAGCTCCGTGGCCCGTAAAGTGGATTACGTCCCACTCCTCCATCTCAAGAATTCTCTTAACCTCTGAGAAGCGGGCCCTCTCCTCAACGTAAAGCTCAACCTCTCCCCTTTCAATGAAGGGCTTTAAGACCCTCTTAACCCTCTCAACCTCCTCAAGGGGGTCAAGGGGAGCCTCTCTGTAGACCGAGAGGGGAAGGGATATGAGGAAGAGAAGCTTTACCTTTTTGACCCTCTTAGTTTTTACAAACTTTGGAACTCCTCTCAGGTGCCTTATAAAGCTAAAAGCTCCCCCCTTGCAGAGAAAACCTACCTCATCGCTGTATATCAGCTCAAAGGGCAGCGAGAGGAGCTGGGGAGAGCCTGAAATAAGCTCAACTACAACTCTCTCATGCCTGCTTATGCAGTCTTTTAACCTCTTCTCAAGCTCTCCATCCTGAAAGAGGCTGTAGTAGACGCTCTTTCCAAAGAGTATTCTGGAAAGGTCATCTTCAAGGCTTTCAAGGAGCTCCACCCTGAAGCTGTAGGGGAGCTCCTTTCCCTCTACCTTCAGCATTCCGCTGCTCTTACTCCCCTCAAGCTCTACGGTAAGCCTTACCATCTCTCAACTCCTAATCCTTGTGGTAGGGGGAACCCCTCAAAATCTCCTGTGCTCTGAATATCTGTTCTAAAAGGACTATCCTTGCGACGTCGTGCTGAAGTGTCATTTTTGAGAGTGATAAGAGGAAATTCCCCTTCTTCTTCACCTCCTCATCAAGCCCGTCTGCCCCACCTACCACAAACGTTGTGTAGGAATGTTTTGAAATCAAAGAGGCAAACTCACGGGAGGTTGTTTCTTTTCCTCTTTCGTCTAAAACTACTAAAAAT
>JALUGO010000015.1 GCA_027051905.1 Desulfurobacteriaceae bacterium
TCCGCTTCTACTACATGGGAAAGGTGTTTAGAGACAGGGACGGAGACAGGGAGACCTATCAGTTCGGGATGGAGCTCCTTGGCGTTAAGGAAGTTGAAGCTGATGCAGAGGTCATCTCTGTTGTTGCAAACATACTGAAAGAGCTTGGTTTAAAGTCTTTCCAGATAGACATCGGCCACACAGAGTTTTTGGAGGGAGTTGTTGAGGAGCTTGGCATAAAGAATAGAGAGAAACTTCTTAATTTGCTTAAACACAAGGATTTCTCTGGCATTGAGCTCTTTTCAGAAGAGGAAGGGATAACAGGAGAGAGGAGAGAGAAGCTCTTTTCACTTTTAGAGCTCTACGGGAAAGAGGACGTCTTAGAGAAGGCAGAAAAACTGTTCAAAAATGAAAGATCTGTAAAAGCTCTGGCTGAGCTAAAGAGCGTTTACAGTATTCTGAAGAGCTACGGCTTTGAGGAGAGGGTGATATTTGACCTCTCTGAGAAGAGGGGAATGGACTACCACACTGGAATAACCTACGAAGTTTTCCACCCCCTCTACGGTTTCTCTTTGGGAATGGGAGGAAGATACGACCAGCTGACAGGGAAGTTTGGCAGGGAGCTCCCTGCAACGGGAATAGCTTTAAGCGTTGATGCGTTAGAGGAACTCCTTGAGAAGAAGGGGCTCCTTAAAACTTCCACCAAGAAGGACTTTTACATAATAGACCTTGGCACTGAAAAGCACCTTGCTTATGAGGTGGCCAGGGAGCTCCGAAAAAAAGGGTATTCGGTAGCCCGGGACATAGTTGAGAGGGACTACCAGGATTCAGTAGAAGTTGCATTCAGAAAGGGCTACGAGTTCGTCCTCGTTCTAAACAGGAGCGAAGAACCCAAAAACGTTCTCTTTACATCTCCAGAGGGCTTTTTCAAAATAGAAGGGAACATTGTTGACTCTGTTCTGGATATTTTAAAGAGATAGAGGAAACGGATCTGGAGTTTAAAGTGAAACCTTACTACGAGAAAGAAAATGTAAAGCTGTATCTGGGAAATGCTCTTGAAATACTTGATCAGTTGCCTGCTGAATCGGTGGATCTGATATTTGCCGATCCGCCCTATAACCTGTCAAACGATGGTTTTACGTGTCATGCCGGTAGAAGAGTTAGTGTTAATAAAGGAGAGTGGGACAGAAGCAGAGGATTTGAAGAGGACTTTGAATTTCACTATTCCTGGATTGAGAAGTGTAAACGTATTTTAAAGCCCAACGGAACGATCTGGATCTCAGGAACTTACCACTCAATATACATGTGTGGCTTTGCACTTCAGAAACAGGGGTGGCACATAATTAACGAGATTGTCTGGTTTAAGCCTAATGCCTCTCCCAACCTAAGCTGTAGAATGTTCACTGCCAGCCACGAAACCCTTATCTGGGCTAAAAAGAGTAAAGAGGCAAAACATACGTTTAACTATGAACTTTCCAGAAAGGGAAACTGGAGTGGTGATTTCATAAAAAAACCCGGCAAACAGATGAGAAGCGTCTGGTCAATTCCCACTCCTAAACCGCAGGAAAAGAGATATGGGAAACACCCTACTCAAAAGCCGGAGGAGCTCCTTAAAAGAATTATTCTCCTAACTTCAAATCCTGGAGATGTTGTTCTCGATCCGTTCTGCGGTAGCGGAACTACTGGTGTAGTTGCTGTTCGTTACGGGAGAAAGTTTATTGGTATTGACTTTACTGAAAAATATCTGAAGGAACTTGCAATACCGAGAATAGAGGATGAACTAAAGGAACTCCCGCTTTTATCGGGAATTAGAGAAACTTCAGGGGTTAAGACTTGAAAAGAGGAAGTTCTAAATGTCCTTTAAATCTTTCTGACCCGGAGGAAGTTTATAACTTCTTTTTATCAACCATTAAAGAACACATAAGAAGCTGGGAGTATTTTGTTGACTGGCAAAAAGTGTTCAAAAATATAGAGGAACTGGAAGCTGCACTGAACTTACTTAACTGTGTTGTAGGAAAAGAAGACCCGACAAAATCTCTTAGGAAATTAATTTCAGAGTATCCTGTAGTAGTTAAAGCATTGCCGATTCTTCTTGCTGTTAGAGATACTAAATTTTCAGTTCTGATTGATAAAAATACATTTAAGTATGAGGAATTTGACTTTTCTAAAAAGGAACTTACACGAAAAGATATTCAGAAAATATGTGAAGCTTTTGAAGATTCTGGTCTTGCAGAGCTTTTCAGAAGAAAAATAAAAAGCGTTCCTGACTACGTTTTGGGAGTTGAGGTTGGTCTTGACTCAAATGCCCGGAAAAACAGAGGCGGGAAATTAATGGAGAGTATATGTGAATCCTTTATAAAAAGGCTTTCAGGTGAAATGGGATTCTCTTTTCTGAAGCAAGCAAAAGTTTCTGATATAGAGAGGAATTTCGGAATTATTATTGATTCCGGGGAAGTAGACAGAACAGTTGATTTTGCAATTTTCTATAATCACAGGCTCTTTTTAATAGAAGTTAATTTCTACTCAACTTCAGGCTCAAAGTTAAAGGCTACGGCAGGGGAATATAGGGAGATGGCCAAATTCTGGAGGAGCCAGGGAGCAGAGTTTGTTTGGATTACAGATGGAAAGGGCTGGCTTGATTCAAAGTCAGCTATTAAGGAGTATATTGATGATGGTTTTTATCTTTTGAACCTTGAGATGCTGAAAAGAGGTTGTCTAACTGAAATTCTTAACAGGGGAGGCGTTTAATGGCCACGCTTGCCATAGTTGGAACCCAGTGGGGAGACGAAGGAAAAGGGAAAATCGTTGACATCCTCTCCGAAAAAGCTGACTACATAGTTAGGTTTCAGGGGGGAAACAACGCAGGACACACAGTTGTTGTTAACGGAACAAAGTATGTTCTCCACCTGCTTCCCTCAGGAATTCTCCACGACGGGAAGAAGTGCGTCCTTGGGAACGGAATGGTGATAGACCTTGAGTCCCTCTGGAACGAGGTTGAGTTCATAAGGAGGGTTGGGAAAAATCCCGAAGGAAGGATTTTCGTCAGCGAGAGGGCTCACGTTATCTTCCCCTACCACAAGGAACTTGACGCGGCATCTGAGAAGCTAAAGGGAGACGGCTCAATAGGAACGACCCTTAAAGGTATAGGCCCGGCATACAGGGATAAGGCTGGAAGGGTTGGAATAAGGATTGCAGACCTTAAAGATGAAGAAACGTTTAAGGAGAAACTACGCTGGAACCTGAGGGAGAAAGAGCTCACCCTCAAGCACGTTTATAACTACCCTGTCTCTTTCAACTTTGACGAGGTTTACTCCCACACAATGAAGGTTTACGAGAAGGTTGCAGATTACGTCTGCGATACCGTTTCCCTTTTAAACAGGGCAATTGATAACGGAGAGAGGGTTCTCTTTGAGGGAGCTCAGGCAACGCTTTTAGATATAGATGTTGGAACCTATCCTTTTGTTACATCTTCCAACTCTTCCGCCCTTGGAATTCCTGCAGGAACGGGGGTAAGTCCTAAAAAGATTGAGAAAATTTACGGTATAGCAAAGGCTTACACAACGAGGGTTGGAGGAGGGCCTTTCCCGACAGAGCTTAAAGATAGCGTTGGGGAGCTCCTTCGGGCCCGGGGCCACGAGTACGGCTCAACAACGGGAAGGCCGAGGCGCTGCGGCTGGTTAGATCTCTTTGCAGTTAAGTTCTCCGTTATGGTGAACAACCTTGACGGGGTTGTCATCACAAAGCTTGACGTTTTAGATGCCTTTGACGAGATAAAGGTCTGCGTAGGATACGAGCTTGATGGCGAAGTTATAGACAGATTTCCGTCAACGGCTAAGGAACTTTCCCGGGTTAAACCCATATACGAAACTTTACCTGGATGGAAAACAGAAACTACCCACGTGAAAAGGTGGGAAGACCTGCCGAAAGAGGCTCAGAACTTCATAAGGTTCGTTGAAGACTACCTCGGGGTTCCCGTTCCAATGGTTTCAACAGGGCCACAGAGGGACGAGACAATTACCTGCTGTGAGCTCTGGTAGCTTCCAGTACTTTGAACTTTCTTCCCATGTCAACAAGGAGCATTAAGGCCTGGGGAACTTTCCCGGGCTCTATAAATTTCTCTATGCCGTTCTCAAGAAGAAAAGAGCTCTGATGGGTAACTCTTTCAACGGTAAAACCTGTTTCCTCAAGGGTAGAACTCAGGTAGTCAAAGTCAACAAGGGCTGTAAGGTCTGTCTCCCCCGGGTATTTCAGGTAGTCTTCAACGAGTCTGTTCTTCCTGAATGCCTTGAAGCTCTTTTTCCCTGCAATTTCACTGCACTTTCCTCCGTAATCGAAAGTTAAAAACAGCCCCCTCTTTAGTTTTTTGGAAAGTTCCTTAAGGAATTCTTCCCATCCGATAAAGAGGCAGTATTCCTCGCCTTCCCCTATCTGGCAGGGGATCTTCCCGCCGAAAGGAATAGTATCCTCATAGAGCTCCCCATCTCTCTCCTTTACCACAACCTCTCGGAGCTCCCCATTTATTTTTTTTATCCGCTTAAAAGGAAATGCGTCAAAGAACTCGTTTGAAACGACAACTCCCTCAAAGGGTTCAACCTCTTTCAAACTTTTAACCCAGTTTACCCCTTTGAGCCACCCGGGTTTTTCTCTCACCTCTAAAACCGTGTAGTTTTCGGGACTGAGCGTTTCAACGATATCTTTTGCCAGAAATCCTTTTCCACCGCCAAGTTCCAGGATTTTTAAAGGCAGAGAGAGTTCCATAATTCTCTTTTCTAAATAGTTTGCAAGGGTTTTTCCAAAACTTTCAGAGACTTCAGGAGCCGTTACAAAGTCCTCTCCCAAACCGGTTTTGGTTCTCTTTTTCGTGTAGTAGCCAAACTCTTTGTTGTAGAGGCATATTTCGACAAACCTGTCAAAGGTTATAAATCCGTTTTCCCTTATCTCTTCAACTATTTTCTCCTTTAGCATGCTCTGTAGGTTGCTCCCTCTCGGCTTATCAGTTTTTTAAGTTCAAGTTTTGTGAGAATTACGGAAATTTCTTTTGGAGTTTTTCCCGTTATTTGTGAAATCTGGTCGGCAGTTAAAGGTTTTTCCAGAAGAAGGTTGTAAATTTCTGCAAGTTCCTCAGGAATTTCTTCCTTCTCATTGGCTTTTTTAAGCTGGGGAACTACCTCGAAAATCTCGTTGAAATCTGTCAGCGGGGGAGCTCCCTCCCTTATCAGCCTGTTGGTTCCCCTGCTGAATGGGGAGTCTATACTTCCCGGAACGGCTAAAACCTCCTTTCCCTGCTCCAGGGCGTAGTTAACGGTTATAAATGTTCCGCTCTTCTCCGAAGCCTCAACGACGACAACGCAGTCTGAAAGGCCGCTTACTATTCTGTTCCTTCTGGGGAAGAACTCCTTTCTGGCCTTTGTCCCAAGCGGAAACTCGGAGATAATGGCCCCACCTTTCTCAACTATCCTTTCTGCCAAGGGTTTGTTCTCTAGAGGGTAAACCATGTCAACGGCGCTTCCGAGGACGGCTACGGTTTTCCCGCCGCCGGAGAGAGCTCCCCTGTGTGCAGCGCTGTCAATCCCCAGCGCAAGACCGCTAATTACGGTTACTCCGTTCTCAGAGAGAAACTTTCCAAGTCTGAATGCAACGCTCCTTCCGTAAGAGGAGCACCTCCTTGACCCAACAACCGCAACCGCCGGTTTCTCTTTCAGCTCTCCCTTAATGTAAAGGACTACAGGAGGTTGCGATATGTTGAGGAGCCTTTTGGGGTAGTCTTCAGACGTAAACGGAACGATTCGGACTCCTAACTTTTCGGCCTTTTTGATTTCCTCTTCTGCCCTTTTTAACTCTCTGGAGAGCTCTATTCCCTCCTCTTTTATTCCACTTCTGAGAGAGCCGTGTTCATCGATGAGTTTTTTTATTCTGTGGAACCCATAACCCTTTTTAAATAAGAGGGCAAGGACGAAAAGGAGCTTCATCAGATCAACCTTATGGCAGAGAGGGTTCTCTTATAGGTTTTCTCTTTTCTGTAGGAGAAAAACCTGTCGTTGTTACAGACGGAACACAGGTTTAAGTCTTCAATTTCGGGAACTCCTGCAGCTTTCAGTTGTATTCTGTTTGCTTCTTTTAGGTCTAAAAGGAATTTTCCTTTATTTATTTCCTTAAAACAACCCTTATACTCCTGTGGAAAGAGCTTATAGACGTCCTCTCCAACTTCGTAACACTTTCCACAGATTCCTACCCCTAAAATGGCTTTTTTTATTCTGGAAAATCTGTTTATGTAGGAAACGGCGTTGAATGTTATCCCTTTCAGCGTTCCCCTCCAGCCTGCATGAACTACACCAACAACCCCCTCTCCTATCAGGAAAACGGGAAGGCAGTCTGCCGTTAGAACTCCTATCCAGAGGTTCTTGGTATCAGTTACAAGACCGTCTGCCACAGGAGGTTTTTGTGGAATGGAGCCTACAAAGGCTACGTTAGCCTCATGAACCTGGACGGGAGTTACTACCGGAGATCCTTTAATATCTTTTATTCCTTTGCCATCCCTGGGTTTTTCGGATATAAATATCTCGTAGTTCATAGTGTTAGAATTTTAGCATGGTTGTTGTGAATCTAAGTGTGGAAAAGAAGAAAAGGCCAATACCGGTTCTTTATTTTCTAAAGCCTTCTCAACAGTTTCTGCTTTTTGAAGAAAAAGTGAAAGAGGTGCTTTCCACGCTGGAAAACGGCCGAATAACAAATGCGGCTCTTTCTGAGCTTATGAGAAGGAAAGGCTGGAAAAAGTTAAGGGTTTTAAAGAAAAAGTTTGCGCGTTTTGATGAGTCGTCTTTGAGGAAGAAGAAAGCTGTTTATAACGCATTTTACAGAATATTCCAGCGGTTTTACTGGGCTATGGAGTCGGGAAGTGAAAGGGAGATTGAACTAAAAGTCTGGCTCACCTCTTCTTTAGATTATCTCTGTGAATTTGTTGAGGTTTTAGAGGGGAGGGATGACTGAGGTTTCAAGCAGATGGGTTCTTCAGGAGGTCTTTGTCGATCCCTCTTTAGAAGAGATTTCCGAGTGTTCGCTTAACCTATCTGTCTCTTCTGAAGTTGTTGAGAAAAAGGGAAATAGGTATAAGGTTGCTGTGGAGCTTTCCGGCTCTATCGTCGGTGAGTTTCAGGTTGCAAACGTAAGGTTCGTTAATGTCTCTGTTGTTGAGGTAAAGCCTGGAACGAGAAAAGCAACAGTCTTGAAAAGACTTGAGAGGACAAAGGAGGGGGAGCTCCTCTCGATTCTCCCCATTTACCTCTTAAACGCCGGAATCTTTTTAAAGGAAGTTCGCCGTGAGCTGTAGCTGCAGGAAGGGAAAGAGGTTCTTTTTACTCCTTAATGCCGAGATTGAGGAGTTTTTGGGAGCTCTCTCAAAAAACCCCAAGGCCTTTTCACTCCTCCTTGAGGTTGTAAACAGCTTCAGGCCAACAGACCCACCTCAGGTTAAGGCAGAGAGGGTGTTCCTTGCCGTTAAAGATATGGTTGAGCTTGAGCTTATTGACTTTGCCTCTGCCGAGAAGGTTCTGAAGACGTTAAGGAAGTTTTTCGTCTCTGGAGACAGGCAGAGGGGAGACCTGTTGGAAGTTCTCGTTTCAAAGCTTGGCCCCTTTACTTTTAAAGGAAGGTTCAGACGGGTTAACCAGTGTAGAGTTTACAAAAAGAGCAGGAAACTTTCAGATAAGGAGATTGACGTTACCTTTTCCGGTAAGGAGGTTTTGGAGCTCCACGAGTGCAAGGCAAACATGGTTCGCCAGTGGAGAGACCCGTTAAGGAGAGGAAAACGGGGAAGCAAGTTGAAGTTTCTGAACTCTCTTCCTTTAGAGTGCAGTAACGGAAAGAAAATAGTTCCCTGCTGCAGCGGTTTAGACGGAGAGTTTGGCTGTCAATACGTTCGTATGGTCTTTAAGTTTTACAACTACCGGCGGATTGAGGTTTTGGGGAGGAGGGAGCTCCTTCAGCAGTTCAGAGAGAAACTCTCCCGAAAAGGTTAAAATTTCCCCTCAAACTCTTTAGAGAGACAGCTGTGGATACAAAACTCTTAGAACTTATTGCTATATTTATTGTTGGGTTTACAGGCTCAATGGTTTTTCTCTACTTTGTTCTGAAGAAACTCTAATTGGGAGAGGTTATGGCCGTTAAAGACATTCACGAGAGTAAGATACTCATCTTAGACTTTGGCTCTCAATACACCCAGTTAATAGCCAGAAGGCTCAGAGAAAAGCACGTCTACTGTGAGATTCACCCCTACAATACCCCTGTTGAGAAGATTAAAGAGTTTAAGCCAAGGGGAATAATCCTTTCCGGTGGACCTGCAAGCGTTTACGCTCCAGACTCACCAAAGGTGAGCAGGGAGATTTTTGAGATAGGAGTTCCAGTTCTTGGTATCTGCTACGGGATGCAGCTCATAACATACCTCTTTGGCGGAGAGGTCGTAAGGGCTGAAAGGCACGAGTACGGAAGGGCAGAGCTCCACGTTTTAGACCACTCAGACCTCTTCTACGGCCTGCCAGACAGGTTCACAGTCTGGATGAGCCATGGAGACAGGGTCTTAAAGATACCTGAAGGATTTGAGCCGATAGCAGAGACAGAAAACGCCCCCTACGCTGCAATTAGGAATAAAGAGAGAAAAATCTTTGGAGTTCAGTTTCACCCCGAAGTTAAACACACACAGTTTGGAGACAGAATCCTTGAGAACTTTGCCGTTAGAATCTGCGGCTGCGAGCAGACCTGGACAATGCACAACTTCATTGAGTATGAAATAGAGAAAATCAGGAAAACGGTTGGAGATAAGAACGTTATCTGCGCCCTCTCAGGCGGCGTTGACTCCTCTGTAGTTGCAGCACTTCTCCACAAGGCCATAGGAAACCAGCTCTACCCGATATTTGTTGATACAGGTCTTTTAAGGAAAGGAGAGAGGGAGTCTGTTGAGAGGACTTTCAAAGAGAAGTTCCACATGAAAAACTTCAGAGTTGTTGACGCCTCAGACCTTTTCTTGGAGAGATTGAAGGGAGTTACAGACCCGGAACAGAAGAGAAAGATAATCGGCCACACCTTTATTGAGGTCTTTGAGGAAGAGGCGAAGAAAATACCAAACGCAGAGTTCTTAGCTCAGGGAACACTCTACCCAGACGTAATAGAGAGCGTTTCCGTTAAGGGCCCCTCAGCAACGATTAAATCCCACCACAACGTTGGAGGTCTTCCCGAGAGGCTCAACTTTAAGCTGATTGAACCTCTAAGGGAGCTCTTTAAGGACGAGGTAAGGGAGCTCGGTAAGGAGTTAGGACTTCCAGATGAGATTATTAAGAGGCAGCCCTTCCCCGGCCCCGGCCTTGCAATCAGGATAATCGGAGAGGTTAAGCCTGAGCACCTGAAGATTTTGAGGGAAGCAGATGCCATTGTTCTGGAGGAGATAAAGAAAGCGGGTCTCTACGACAAGATATGGCAGTCATTTGCCGTTTTCTTACCCATTCAGACTGTTGGAGTTATGGGAGACGTAAGGACTTATGACTACGTAATAGCAGTAAGAGCCGTTGAGAGCACAGACGGAATGACTGCAGACTGGGTAAAGCTCCCCTACGACCTCTTAGAGAGAATTTCAAACAGGATAATCAACGAGGTTGAGGGAGTTAACAGAGTGGTCTACGACATCACCTCAAAACCCCCTGGAACGATTGAGTGGGAGTAGATATGGACGCTTTAGATAGGATAAGAGAACTGAAAGAGGGGAAGAACGCCGTAATCCTTGCCCACTACTACGTTGACGGTGCCATTCAGGATGTTGCAGACTTTGTTGGAGACTCTTTAGAACTTGCAAGGAAAGCAAAGGAGACGGAAGCAGACATTATCGTCTTCTGCGGCGTCTACTTTATGGCCGAAACGGCTAAAGTATTAAATCCCAATAGGAAAGTGCTCATTCCCTACTACAAGGCCGGCTGCCTGATGGCAGACATGGCAATAGCTGAGGAGATAAGGGAGTTCAGGGAGAGGAACCCTGAATATGCCGTTGTAACTTACGTAAACAGCTCGGCAGACGTTAAGGCCATTTCAGACATCTGCTGCACCTCTGCAAACGCCGTGAAGATAGTTGAGTCTTTAGACGCAGAGAAGATACTTTTCGTTCCAGATAGAAACCTTGGCTCCTATATTGCGGAAAAGGTTAAAGGAAAAGAGATAAAACTCTGGAGCGGTTATTGCCCCGTTCACCAGAAGCTCACCCCGGAAGATGCAAAGAGGGTTAAAGAAGAAAATCCAGATGCTGTTTTTGTTGTCCACCCCGAGTGTAGAAAAGAGGTAAGGGAACTGGCAGACTTTATAGGGAGCACTTCACAGATTGTCAGGTTTGTTAAAGAAACAGATGTTAAAAAAGTAATTGTTGGAACAGAAAAGGGAACGATTCACCAGCTAAAGAAACTTAGGCCGGACGTTGAGTTTATACCTGCTTACAGCGAGTTTGTCTGCGACCAGATGAAGATGATTACAGTTGAGAGGCTCCTTAAAGCCCTTGAGAGGGAGCAGTTTGAGGTTCACGTTGACCCTGAGGTTGCTAAAAGAGCCGGAAGAGCCATTGAGAGGATGCTGGAGGTTAGCTAATGGAGAGGAAGGAGTTTAGAGTTAAGCAGGATATACTCTTTATTGCCGTTCCGCTGATTTTTGACTTTCTGTTTCTGATTGGAGCTCTCTTCCTCTCCTCACCGTGGAAGTGGATTCTCTCAGCTTTAGCCCTCATCTTTGCCGGAGTTGTCATCTGGCAGTCAAGGCCTTTCCTTAAAAACTTTGAACTTGTCTTAACTCCGAAAGGTCTTAAAGTCAGGGACTTTAGAGGAAACACAGTTAGAGAGGTTGAGTGGAAAAAGGTTGAGGCGGCAGCAGCCGGTTACAAGAAGACCTGGCTTATCTACACCTACAGCTTCTACTTCAGAGTTAAAGGAGACGAGGACGTTCTCTTCGGCCTTGTTACAAGGGAGCAGGGATTAACTGGAAAGTTCCAGCAGTTTATGAAGGTCTTTGTGAGGAAGAAGATTCCCGTTCAGGTTGTTAAGGCCTGATTTTCAGGGTATATTTGAGATATATTGATAACGATTCTCAGAAAGAGGTAGGTTAGTTGAAAGAGACCTCTACAAGGTTAGTTCTCCACTTTCCTAAAGAAACATGGGATAAGCCAGTTATCTACAAGTTGGTTAAAGATTACGACTTGGTTGTCAATATTCTAAGGGCAGAGATTCTTCCAAAGATGGAAGGTTCTGCTGTTGTGGAGCTCCGTGGAGACAGAAAAAAAATCGGTGAAGCCGTAAAGTTCCTGCGTAGCCTCAAGATAAAGCTCAAGCCCTTGGAGCTTGACATATTCAGGGAAGACGAAAAATGCGTCCACTGTGGAGCCTGTATCGCTCCCTGCCCAACGAACGCTTTCTACTTAGATCCAAAAACTTACAGGGTTGAGTTCAACAAGGATAAGTGTGTAGGCTGCGGCCACTGCATTCCCGCCTGCCCGTTGAGAATTATCTATTCAGCAGAGTTTTAATTTCTTCTGATTTTTGGTTTATCCACCTGCCTTTACTCAATTTGATAATTAACTGCTGAAATCATAAGTTGATTTTTGAACCTATCTGGAGGCGAATTTGAGAACCTATACAATTCGGCTGGACGACCGGTTTTTTGAACTACTTGAAGAGCTTTCAAGGAAAACGAGAGCTCCCAAAAGTTCTGTTGTGAAGAGAGCTCTTCTTCTTTATAAAAAAGAGCTTGAGAAAGAGGAAATGCTCAGGAATTTAATTGAATCTGCTAAAGAGCTTGCCAATGACCCTGAAAACCTGAAAGATATTGCAGAGTTAGAGGGAACAGTATCCGATGGGCTTGATTAGAGGAGGTATTTACTTAGCAAAACTCAGTCCTGCAAAGGGAGTAGAACCTGGAAAGACAAGACCTGTAGTTATTGTTCAGAGGCAGGAAATTCTTGATAAGTATCCTACCGTTCTTGTAGCTCCTTTAACCTCAAACTTGAAGGGTAAGTATCCTATGAGGCTTTTTATTAAAGCGAGGGAAAGACTTGAGAGGGATTCGGCTATTATGGTAGATCAGATGAGAGCCATTGACGTATCAAGGCTTATCCCGGATAGGATAGCATCTCTTACGGTGGAAGAGATGGGAAAGTTAGAAAAAGCCATTTGCTTTTTTATCGGAGCTGATGACAGAATTTAAAGAGACCGGCAAAAGCCGGTCTGGATTTCAGCTATTTGCTTAAGAGAACTATCAGCTGAACCATAATTCCAACGAAGAGGGTTAAGGCAAGAACGGGAAGAATCAGGGTTTTGAGGAGCTCCCCCTCTTCTTTCCCCTTAACTCCAACCAAGGCAGCAGCGTTTGTCACCTTAGAGGGAGTTATTGCGCTTGCAATTCCCCCTGCAACTGCGTGGGCTCCGTAGATGGCCATGAAGGCGGGAGCTCCCACCGTTGAAACAACAGCTCCATACTGAATCTTTGCAAAGAGAACGTTTGATGCAGTTTCACTTCCCCCTACAAATGCCCCAAGGAGCCCCAGGAACGGAGAAATCAGCGGGTAGAGGCTTCCAAACCAGTCGGCAAAAGTCTTTCCGATTATAAAGTCCATGTTGAGCTCTTTAAAGTTTGCCATCGGGTGGAGCTTTCCACCTACAAATTCCATTCCAGACCAGGCCATTATGAACGCAACTGCGAAAAAGAGGGAGTAGGCGATAAACGGTTTCCAGACGCTCTTTATCCAGGTGTTAAAAGCCCTGCTGAGCTGCTGGCCGTTGGGTTTCAGTATCGGCAGAGAGATGATTATTGAAACGAGAATCCAGAAGTAAACGTGGGCAAGGATGTTTAAATCTTCATGCTTTCCTGCAATTGTTAAAACTTCCAGGTTTCCCGGAAGCTGAGCTAAGAACTTCTTTACTGGCGGGTAGTTGGTTATGAGGGAGAATGCAAAGAGGAACAGCCAGGGAGAGGCAGCCTTCAGGAAAGCGGTATCAATTTTGACGCCTTCCTCACTTCCCCGTTTGTAGATGATGTATGAAACAACCATGGTTAGAAAACCAGAAAAGATACCGATAACTTCCACAGGAACGATTTTTGTAAAGGCTAAAAGAAGTGCAGTTAGGGAGAGAGTAAGTCCTGCAACGGTTGCTCCCAGCCAGTGTTTCTTTATTGCCTCCCATTTTCCAACAAAGTAGAGCATCATGAGGGCAAATCCTACAGAGACCACCGGCAGGAAGATGGTTATGTGCTGTGTAAAGCTCCAGATGAAGTGGTCAAGGTCTTTAATCCCCGGAGGGTGAATGCCAAAAGGACCCCAGGCAACCTTTGCCGGAAGTGTTATGGGAATTGACAGGAGGGCAAAGGATGTTAAGGGATCGTAGCAGAGGACAGATATTGCAACTGCCGCCAGGGGAGTAAAACCTAAAGCTACAAAAACAGGGGGGAACAACGCTGGAGTAACAACTCCTAAAGACGTAGCAAGTGAGCCGAACCCCAGTCCTATGAACAGAGTCTGCTGAACTTTGTCTTTAGTAATTGAGAGGATTGTTTTTACGATTTCGTCTAAGGCGCCTGTCTCTTTCATCAGGAAAATCATGAACATCGTAAACGCAACGGCAAAAGTAATAGCAAAGGCCTTAACGATTCCGTAAATACTCGCTCCCCAGATAACCGATAGGGGCGTTTTGAAATAAAGCCAGGCAACAAGGCCTGCAAATATCCAGCCGACAACAGACATAAATACTCCGGAGCGGGAGAAGAGGAGCATTCCAAGTAGGACTATTAGAATGGGAAGAACTGCCATAAGGAAGTCCATCAGACACCCCCTAATAAGGTCTTTTTAGGTGTAAAACTCTGTAGCCTCTACAAGTTTGTGACCCTCTTTTGAGAGGAGCTCCAGCGCCCTGTCAAACTCTGAATCCGGGACTTTGAAAAAGAGAATTGCCCTGTTTGAGGCCCCTGCAAAGGCGTAGGTATACTCAACATCTATTCCGTTCTCTGAAAGCGTTTTGACTACTCTGTAAAAGCCTCCGGGCTTATCCTCAACCTCAACGGCAAAGACGTCCGTTTCATTTGCTGCAAACCCTTCTGCAGAGAGAACTGCCCTCGCCTTTTCTGGATTGTTCACAACCAACCTTAGTATTCCAAACTCAGATGAGTCTGCTAAAAAGAGAGCTCTTATGTTTACCTCCGCCTCTGAAAGCGCCCTTGCAACATCTACAAGCCTTCCTCTCCGGTTCTCTAAGAAAACCGATATCTGCTTAACGGCGAACTTTCCCCTCATTATCTCCCTCCTTCAAGCTGTCTTCTGTCAACGATTCTTTTTGCCTTGCCCATACTCCTCTCAAGGGTTTTTGGCTCAACTAACTTCACTTTGGCGTTTATGTAGAGGTTGTTGAGGAGCTCATCTTCTAATTTCCTTTGAAGCCTCTCTAACGTTCCAACGCCGTTTTTCAGTATGTTCTCGTCAACCTCAACCCACACTTCCAACTTGTCTAGAACTCCCTTCTTATCAACAACTATCACGTAGTTTGGGGTTACCCCTTCAACCTTTGTGATAACGTGCTCAACCTGAGACGGGAAGACGTTTACGCCGTTGACTATCAGCATGTCGTCTGCCCTTCCCTTAATGCTCTCTATGTAGAGGATCGTCCTTCCGCAGGGGCAGGGTTCCCTGTGGATTACGGTTATATCTTTTGTTCTGTATCTGATCATCGGAAGTGCCTGTTTTGTTAGAGTTGTTAGGACGAGCTCTCCCTCTTCTCCATCCGGCAGGACTTCCCCTGTTTCAGGGTCTATGACCTCTGGGATGAAGTGGTCTTCAAAGACGTGGAGGTTCCCGTGTTTACAGCTTGCTGCAACGCCGGGGCCGATTATCTCTGAAAGACCGTAGGCCTCCACGTATTGAATTCCCCACTCCTCTGCAACTGTTTCCTTTAGCGCTTTTGAGGCCGGCTCTGCACCAAAAAAACCTGCCCTGAGTTTAAAGTCTTCCTTCAGGTTGTAGCCCTCCTCTTTTGCAACTTCTGCAAGGTGAAGGGCAAAGGATGGAGTGCAGCAGAGGACAGTTGCTCCAAAGTCTTTCATGAGCATTAACTGTCTTTTTGTAAAACCGCCGCTTGCGGGAACGACGGAAGCTCCGATTGCCTCTGCCCCGTAGTGAAAGCCCAGCCCCCCTGTAAAGAGGCCGTAACCGTAGGCGTTGTGAACGATATCTTTCTCGTTTACGTCTGCCATCAGGTATGTCCTTACCATTACCTTAGTCCAGACGTTCAGGTCGTGTCTGGTGTAGCCTACAACTGTTGGCTTTCCCGTTGTTCCAGATGAGGAGTGAATTCTCACTACCTGCTCAAGGGGAACTGCAAAAAGGCCGAAGGGGTAGTTGTCCCTTAGATCCTGTTTCGTTGTAAATGGCAGCCTTTTCAGGTCTTCCAGGCTCCTGATGTCTGAGGGTTTTATTCCTGCTTCGTCAAATTTTCTTCTGTAAAAGGGGACTAAGTGGTAAGCCCTTTCTACAGTTTCTTTCAATCTTTTCAGCTGGAGGGACTGGAGTTCCTCCCTCGCCATGTAGTCCTTTTCCTTTAAGGACATTCCCTACCTCCCTTTCAGTTGAGTATGAAAATATTGTATAAAATTTAGCTATTATTAGAGTTTTCAAAATCTTGGAGGAGGGATGTTCCAGAGGCGGCTTGAGACGTTAGAGAGGGAGCTCCTCGAGAAAATCCAGCTTGAAAGGCTCAGGAAAACAGTTCAGAGAATAAAAGAAAAAAACAGAAAATACTGGGAAAAGATCGGTAAAGTTGAACCTGAAGATATAAAAAGTTTGGATAATTTGAAAAATTTGCCCTTCTTAACAAAGGAAGATCTTAGACAGAACTACCCCTTTGGTCTTGCCTGCGGTGAAAAGTGCGAGTTTGTCAGGTTTCACATGTCCTCTGGAACTACGGGAACTCCGGTAGTTAACCCCTACACTCCAAACGACGTTGAGCAGTGGGGAGAGGTTATGGCAAGGTGCCTCTCCGCTGCAGGCCTTAACTATACAGATGTTCTCCAGATTACTCCTTCCTTCGGCCTTTTCAATGGAGGTTTCGGTTTCCACTACGGGGCGGAGAAGATTGGCTGTTTTGTTGTTCCCATTGGTCCCGGGAGGAGCCTTTTACAGCTGAAGTTCATGAAAGACTTCGGGACTACAGCCCTTGCAGGTATAGCTTCCTACCCCATAAGGCTCTTGGAAGTTGCTAAGGAGGAGGGATTTGACTTCTCTGAAACGAATCTGCGGGTAGGGATATTCGGCGCTGAGGTCTGGAGCGACGAGATGCGCCGCTATATAGAGAGGGAGATGGGGATAGAGACCTTTGACATTATCGGGATGACAGAGACAGGTGGGGTTGGCCTCGGAATAGACTGCAGTGCCCATTCGGGAATCCACGTGTGGGAAGACCACTACATCGTTGAAATCATTGACCCTGAAACGGGAGAGGTTCTTCCGGATGGAGAGGAGGGAGAGCTTGTTGTAACAACCCTGACGAGGGAAGGATTGCCACTCATCAGGTACAGGACGAGGGATATAACCAAGGTTGTTTCAAGGGAGAGGTGTGACTGCGGGAGAACCCACGTGAGGCTTGACAGGATAAAGGGAAGGACAGATGACATGCTGAAAGTTAAGGGAGTCTGCTTCTACCCCAGGCAGGTTGAGGAAGTGATAATGAAATACCCTGAGATTCTTCCCAACTATCAGATAATAATCGGTAAGGTTGAGGGGAAAGACACCGTTGAGGTTGTTGTTGAGTCTGAGAGGCAGGATGAAAGCCTTAAAGAGAGAATAGAAGAAGAGATTTACAGCCTTTTGGGCCTTCACATAAAGGTGACCCTTAAGAGAAAGGGGGAGATACCGAGGAGTGAGGGGAAGGCCGTAAGGGTTAAAAAGTTCACTTAGAGGAGGAGGTAGGGAAATGAGGAGAGCTCTGCTTTTAACGACTGCCGTTCTTATTTCATCTTCACTCGTTCCTGCGAAGGCTTCAGACCCTGAAGTTGAACAGCTGAAGCAGATGATTGAACAGATGCGTCAGGAGCTCCGTCAGGTAAAAGAGGAGAACAGGGAGCTCCGCCGGGAAATTCAGGTTTTGAGGCAGAAGATAGGGGGAGCTCCCGTAAAAGTGGGAAAGGGAACTCCCTCATTTAAGAGCAAAACAGGAAAGGCCGTTGACTTCTACGGCTATTTCAAAATTGACGCTGCTTACTCAGACTCAAAAGCCGTTGGAAAAGACTACATACTATTCGCTCTTCCTGAAAAGGGCAACTCAAACGACGACGACTTCAACCTTAACTTCAAGCACAGCCGTTTCGGCTTCCTGATAAAGACTAAAGAGGGAGACTACAACATACTTGGAAACTTTGAGTTTGACTTCTACGGCGACATGTCTGGAATGGACGATCCCAACAAGGCCGGCATCAGGGTGAGGAAAGCCTGGGTTCAGTTTGGGAAAGAGGACTGGAACGTAAGGGCAGGTCTTGACTGGATGCTCTTAACTCAGCTCTACCCCCACCTATCAAACTTCCCGTCTGGAGCTCTTATGGGTAACATCGGTTACCGTATTCCTCAGCTTAGATTTACAAAGTTCTTTAAGTTCAACGGCGGGAAGCTTACAACACAGCTGGCCTTCGACAAGGTGTGGGAGAAAAACCCATGGCCAGGGCTTGACAGCTACATAGATACCGGCTCAGACGTTGGTCACCCGGACGTTCAGGGAAGGATTGCATACGACTTCAAAGTAAATGATGTAGGCCTGCACTTTGGCCTTTTAGGGCTTTACGGTAAAGAACAGATTGACCTTGTAAGCGGAACGGACAAAACCCTCGACATCTACGCTTACGGCCTTGAGGCTGCAGTTTCTCCTACAAACTGGCTCACTCTTTCTGGAAAGCTCTGGGCGGGTAGAAACCTTGGAGGATGGTATACAGGAGGAGTCGGTCAGGGAGCTGTTTTCTTAGACACTTCTGGAACGCTTAAAACCAAGTATCCTGGAGCATCCAGCACAGTTGATGCCAGAGAGATTGACGCCAAAGGAGGATGGGTGGAGTTGACTTTAAAGCCCAGCCCCAAGTGGGTGCTCCACACAGGCTACGGAGTTGACAACCCCGACAACGACGACTTCAAGTATAAAGGTAAAGTCGTCACAAAGGCCATGACGAAAAACACGATGTATTATGCCAACGGCTTCTATAAGCTCACCCCTTCACTGGGCTTTATGATGGAATACCTGAGGGTTAAAACCGACTACGACTTCCTTAACACAGATGGAACTGTCAACAGGTTCCAGGGAAGCGTTCTTTACTTTTTCTAAATTTCCGGGGAGGGTTCTCCCTCCCTACCACTTAACTTCCGGCCTTTTTTCTACTTCCTCTCCAAACTGGAGGTATTCAAGTTTTGTGAAGCCAAAGAGCTTCCCGATAATTCCTGATGGGAACAGATCAAGGGCTGTGTTGAACTCCTGAACGATGTTGTTGTAGGTGTATCTTAGCCTTGCTATCTCGTCTTCAACTTCCTGGATGTTCCTGTTTAAGTCTTTTGCAAGATCTGAGGTTTTGAGTTCCGGGTAGTTTTCAAAGGTTGCCAGGATATTTCCAAGGATTGCCCTGGATTCCGCCTCTGCCTTTTCAATCTCTTTTGGAGAGCTGGTTTTGAAAATGGAGGTGCGGAGCTCCGTTACCTTCGTCAGCGTTTCCTTCTCAAAGTTTGCATAGCTCTTAACAGACTCAACAAGCTGGCTTATAAGGTCTAACCTCTTTTTGAGGGCAACCTTTACCTGGTTCAGAGTGGCCTCAGCTCCGTTCTTTAGGGTCTGAAACCTGTTGTAGACGGAGATGGTGTATAGAACGATTAGAACGAAAATTCCTAAAACGATGAGTAGAACTACCTTTTCCAAGGTTTCCTCCCTATTCGGTTTACCTTCCGCCGGCTCCTCCACCGCCAAAGCCCCCTCCGGAGCCAAAGCCGGAGCTCCCGGAAGGGCTTGCCTGAGAGATACTGCTTGAGAGGGTTGAGCTGAAAGATGAGAAACTCCCTCTCACTGCTTTAAGGGTTCTAACCTCCGGAATTTCAACTTTAGCAAACTTTTTGAGTGCTTCCTCAACTTTTTTTGCAACCCCAAGGGCTGTTCCGTAAACCAGCCACTCCTTCCAGATTACCACATCTTCAGGGGCGTATCTCTTTATGAGTGCAAGGTCTGACAGGAACTTCCTGAACGCTTCCCACTGGAGTTTCTCCATGTAGTAGTTCTTCTTCCACCTTCCGAAAATCTGAGCCGGAGAAGCAGCAGCTATAAGGCTCGCAATGAAAAGAGTCAGCGAGAGGACGAAGACAGAGTAGCCGTTAAAGGTTGAAAAGAACCTGAGGAAGAAGAGGAGGGAGAAAGAGATGACGATGAACAGGAAGAAGGAGAGCATTCCAAAGGTGTCGGCAATTTTTACTCCTTTTAAGTTTAGATGCCGGTTAACAAGTTCCTCGTTTTCATACTTTAGCAGAGAGTTCAGCTCAGTCTCTAAACTTTTCAGATAAGCTATGTTCCTTTCATTCTTTGCCCACTCTACCCTGTTTTTAAGGGCTTTTAAGGAGAAAATGCCGTTAATCGAGTGGCGTTTAAAAAAGTCTGTAACCTTTTTCTCGTAAGGGTCTTCCGGTTCCTTCAGAACCTCAATTAAAAGGTCGTTCATTTCCGGTTTTATGGTTATAAATCCTCTCCTCATAAGGTCTAAAACCGTTGCGTAGAAGCCGTTTTCGTCTCCATGTGCAGCGTCTCCTGTAAAGAGGAGGTTCACTTCATAAGGCTTCCTTTTTGGGTTTGGGATGAAGCTGAGGAACTCTGGAACTGTGAATTCCTTTTCTTTTCCGTATTTCAGGTAGATAAAAACAAGTGACAGAGGCAGGAGGATTAGGAGAGTTTTAAGGAAAAGAGTTAGGGCGTTACTGAGGGTGTGGAGAAGCATTGGAATCCTGTTTGCTCTTTCTGTTTTCCCTTTAACGTCTGAAACGTGCCGGGGAAAGCCGTAGGTGCTGAATGGCAGGGTGAGGAGCTCCACTTCAACCAGGGAGTTCTGAGGAGCTCTCCCCCTCACAAAAACTTTTCCGTCTCTTCTCTCTACTGAAAACTCCTTCATGTGGGGGAAAACCTCTAAAATTTGGGTCTTCCCGGGGTCAATCTCTATTACAACATTTCTGTATGGAACGTGGAATCTGGCCAGCTTCAGGTTAAGGTGGTAAAACCGTCCGTCTGTGTGGATAGGAAGATAGAGGTTGTATTTGGCTTTAAGTTTGTAGTCTCCCGGCGGAAAGGTATCCGGGTCGACGATTCCCACTTCGTTGGGCTTGCCGTAAGAGAGGGCTGTTGCTTTTGACCTGTTGCTTGAAAACTTCCCGTAGAGCCTTCCTCTGTAATCTTTTATGTAGGAGTCTGAAGTTCCCTCTGTTTCAACAACTTCAACGAAGGGTTCAGAGAGTTTCTCTTTAAACGTCAGGGGCACTTCCCAGTTTCTGAAAAGAACGTGGAACCTTCTATCTTTAACGTGGAACGTATAGCTTTCGGAAAGCTCTATCGGTTTTGAGAGGGTTATCCGGTAGTAAACGTCTGCCGTGAGGGGTTTAAAAAGAAGTCTTATGTCAAACTCTGAGAGGAAAAGCCCTAAGAGGGAAATGGCTGCAACAACGGCTATGATGATTCCCGCCTTTCTACTTTCCATGGTCAGGATTTAATTTATACCGGCAAACTCTTATTCAGGGAGAGGTATGGAACTTATTAACGTTATAGGTGGAGGACTTGCAGGAGTTGAGGCTGCCTATAGGGCTGCAAAAGGTGGAAAGAAAGTTCGTCTCTTTGAGATGAGGCCGAAGAAAACGACCCCTGCCCACAAAACCGACAAGCTGGCAGAGCTTGTCTGTTCAAACACCCTTGGGGGTATAGACATTACAACCCCCAGGGGGCTACTGAAAGCCGAGATGGAGAAGTTGGGTTCTTTAGTTGTTGAGGCTGCTAAGAAGACTTCCGTTCCTGCCGGGGGAGCTCTGGCGGTAGACAGGGAGAAATTTGCAGACTACATAACAGAAAGGATAGAGAGTAACCCCAATGTAGAGGTTATCAGGGAGGAGGTTACGGAGCTCCCAAAAGAAGGAATAACCGTTGTTGCAACGGGACCTTTAACGTCAGATAAGTTTTCTCAGTTTCTTAGGGAATATCTTGGAGAGGAGGAGCTCCACTTCTATGACGCAATTTCTCCGATTGTTTACGCCGATACGATTGACTACTCAAAGTGTTTCTGGGGCTCCCGCTACGGCAGGGGAGGAGACGACTACCTCAACTGTCCCATGACGGAAGAGGAGTATGAGCGGTTCTACAACGCCCTTATGGAGGCTGAGAAGGTTCCCCTTAAAGATTTTGAAAAAGCCTGCTACTTTGAGGGGTGCATGCCCATAGAGGAGATGGCAGAGAGGGGTAAACAGACTCTCCTTTTTGGCCCTTTAAAGCCCGTTGGCCTTATTGACCCAAGAACAGGAAAACAGCCCTTTGCCGTAGTTCAGCTGAGAAAGGAGAACAGAGAGGGAACCCTCTTAAACCTTGTTGGATTTCAGACAAAGCTCAAATATCCCGAACAGAAAAGGGTTTTCAGGCTCATTCCCGGCCTTGAGAACGCAGAGTTTGCCCGTTATGGAAGTATCCACAGGAACACGTTTATAAACTCTCCAAAGCTTCTCCTCAGAACTCTTCAGCTGAAGAAGAACCCGAAAGTCCTCTTTGCCGGCCAGATAACGGGAGTTGAAGGATACCCTGAGTCTGCAGCCACCGGGATTATTGCAGGGATTAATGCTTCAAGGCTTTTAGAGGGTAAAGAGCCGGTATATCCTCCGGAAACGACGATGATTGGAGCTCTCCTCAAATACATCACAACTGCAGACCCTAAAACCTTTCAGCCGATGAACGCAAACTTTGGTCTTCTTCCTCCTCCTGAGAGGAGAATAAAGGGTAAACTTAACCGTAGAAAATACCTTGCTGAGAGGGCATTGAAGGATTTAGAGAGATGGTTAAAAGAGCTTTATTAGCTTTGGCTTTTGGAGTGCTTTCCTCTGCCTCTTTTGCTGCTACATACCAGATAAACGTGGTTAAAGAACAGTCTCCTCTCAAGATGGAGAACCGATTTGTGATTTACAAAGTTAAAAGGGGAGATACCCTTCTGAAAATAATGGCTAAATATGGAATTCCGCGAAGTTTCCTGTATGAGATTATTCGGATTAACAAAATTAAAAACCCAAATCTTATCTATATTGGTCAGAAAATAAAGTTACCTGTTGGGAACCTGACTTTGAAAAAGCGTTTAAAAAAGATTCCTGCTAATATTGCGGAGAAAGAGCTTGATCTCTTAAGGCGTTTGGGAGGGAAAATTAACAGTTCTGGCTATCTTTTCGTAGGTAATGGGAAAATTTCCTTGAAGAAGAATCCTATTGTTAGTGTTAACGGTAAAGAGTTTTTGGTTGACTTTACCGATATTTCCAGGGAACTTAAGAGTCAGCTTTCAAGCGTTGGTATTGCTGTAGTTAGCAGTAGTTCTCTGGATAGGCTTCTTGAGAAGGTAATTTCCGCCAACTTTTCTCCTCTACAGGAAAATGGCACTTTGATAATTGGTGAGAACGACGTTTTAACCTATCACTACGACTACCTTACTTACAATCGTTTTACAGGTCAGAGAACGGTTATAAATACCTCCCCCGATACTCCTCCTCCTTTAAAGAGACTCCTTAAGGCTTACGATATTTCCGTCATTGAACCGGAATTCAAAGTTCCCGATGACCGGGAAGGTTGGGGAGATTTTAAAGTCCTTACCGGAGATGGACTTGAGAAGATTTCCTCCCTCATCTACCTGCTTACCAGTAAAAAGGGAATTGAAATACCTGAGGGAATGGTTTTTCCGGATTCAAACCTTGCTGTTGTTTACGACTACATAACGCCGGAAAAGAGAACAAAGCTGGAAATAGATGGATATAAAGTATTTGTTCTTACAGGGAACTTCCTTAATGACGTTGAAAACATTTTATCTCTGCTTCCTGTTGCCAACAAGTTTGTAAAGCTCGTTCTTTACGAGCCTCCGGGAACAAAGGGAAAAAGGGCGAAGTTTGAGATAGAGGGCCTTCTTATATCTACTGAGAAGAAGGACTGGTTCCTTGTGGATTCTGTGGATAGGCCAGAAGAGATACCCTACTTGAGATACAGGGGAGTTAACCTGATTGTTTACTGAGGGAGAGGGGAGAACCCCTACTCCCTGTCTGTAAGTGCCATTACGCCGGGGAGCTCCTTCCCTGCAAGGAACTGGAGGAACGCTCCTCCCCCCGTTGAGACGTGGTCTATCTCGTGTTCAAGTCCTAGCATCTCAATTGCAGCAACGCTGTCTCCACCGCCGACTATTCTCAGTGCATCTTTATGTTCTGCTACTATCTTTCCAATTGCCATTGTTCCATAGCGAAACTTCTCAAACTCAAAAACTCCCATGGGACCGTTCCAGAGAATGGTCTTTGCGTCTGAAAGTGCTTCTTTAAAGAGCTCAACCGTTGCAGGGCCAATGTCTAACCCCATCATGTCTTCTGGAATCTCTTTGTAGGTTGTGAGCTTTGTGTGGGCTGTGGGAGAGAACTCATCTGCGTTGTTACTGTCTACGGGGATGTAGAACTTAACTCCGTTCTCTTCGGCCTCTTTCATAATTCTCTTTGCGGTGTCTATTAAGTCTTCTTCCACTAAAGACTTTCCTACGTTATAGCCGGCGGCCTTTAAAAAGGTGTACGCCATTCCGCCGCCTACGAGCATCTTGTCAACGATTTTTAACAGGTTCTCAATTACCTCTAACTTCCCTGAAACCTTAGAACCGCCGATTATGAGAACCAGCGGCCTTTCCGGGTTTGCCAGGGCTTTTTCCAGATACTTTATCTCCTTTTCAAGGAGGAACCCAGCGACTGCCAGTTTTACAAACTGTGCTATTCCGTAGGTTGAGGCGTGTTTCCTGTGGGCTGTTCCGAAAGCATCGTTAACGTAGATGTCTGCAAGGGCTGCAAGTTTTTTTGCAAACTCAGGGTCGTTCTTGGTTTCCTCCGGGTAGAACCTCACGTTTTCAAGGAGTGCTACCTCTCCCGGCTGGAGCTCCGCCACTCCCTTTTCGGCAACCTCTCCCACACAGTCTGGAATGAACTTAACCTCTTTTTCTAAGAGCCTTGATAGCCTTTCTGCAACGGGTTTCAGTGAGAGTTTTGGATCCCAGCCCTTTGGTCTGTCTAAATGGGAGCAGAGGACTACTTTAGCCTTGTGATCCATGAGGTAGTTGATTGTTGGGAGAGCTGCCCTGATTCGCTTGTCGTTTGTTATAACGCCGTCTTCAATGGGAACGTTAAAGTCTACCCTTACAAAAACCCTCTTTCCCTCAAGCTCCTGTGGGGGAACGTCCCTGAGGGTCATTTTCTTAAACATCTTGCTGTAAGGCATCTTCCCGCCACCTCCTGATAATTTCTTCTACCTTTTCCGGAACCATGTAGGAAATCGGTTTCCCGGATTTTAACCTTTCCCTTATCTCTGTTGAACTGATTTCGATGAGTCTTCCTTTGTAAAGGGCTACTCTCCAGCCGTTTAGGGAGGTTTCTCCCCTCCTGAATTCCTTAAAAGGAACTGATACTCCTATTTTCTCTAAAACTTCCTCTATATCGATCTCCTCTCCTGGCCTTGAAACGATGAGAATTCTGGAGAGCTCCAAAATCTTTTCAGGTTTCTTCCACAGGTGGAAGCTTTTAAATGAGTCTGCTCCCAGCATGAAAACGGGCTCTTCGTCGTAAACTCTGTGAAACTCCTCTAAGGTCTGGTATGTATAGGAAATTCCTCCCTTTCTTAGCTCGTAGTCCCAAACCTTAAAGTGGGGTTCCCTCTCTGCGGCGGCCTCCAAGGCCTTTAGCCTTACCTCTGGAGGGATGAGGAGCTCCCCCTTCAGCGGCTGAACGTAGGCCGGAACGAAGATGACCTCCTCAAAGCCGAAATCTTCTAAAACGTCTCTTGCAATAAGCAGGTGGCCTGTGTGAACTGGGTTAAAGCTCCCTCCAAAGAGCAGTTTCAATGTTTCCTCCTTACATCTGGGCTTTAATGATAATACTGGTTTGAGTTGTAATAATGAATATATTTTCTGAAACAATGTGGTATTAACGACTACGAAAAGAAAATTTTAAAATGGAAAAGCAAAAAGTAATAATAAACAAGAGTAATTTAAACAGTTAAATAAATCTTGTTTACTTAAGGATTTGTAGTTGGAGTTTTATTAACTTTGTAGTCAACAGCAAGATTATCTACAAAAATTTCTTGAGTATCTGTATCGTTTGGTCCTTTTTTGTATATTTTGTAAACTTTAAACTCCATTCCTTGCCATCCGGCACCTTTGTCGCTTGCAGGAACAGTATAGCTTATGTTAATATTGTTACAAGGCATTGTTTGATTATATAACTCATTCCCATTTTTTCTTACATGAACATCACATGTGCCATAAGTTGCTGATGAACCTGTTACTGTAATTGTTCCAGCTGTATCATTACTTCCAGGATCTGCAAATTCTCCACCTCCTAAATCATTTACTACCCATTCATTTCCTGTTGTGTTATCGTGGTAAGTGGCTATTAATTCAGTATTTCCTACTTTCCTAACATCTTTATAAATTGTTGGTGTTGTTTTTGTAGTTTGGTCGACAATAGTATTGTTTGAATCTAAATACTCTTTGATCCAAACTTGTTTTGTCATTGTGTTTCCTTGAGCTAAATTTAGTGAATTAACATTAACAGGATTATCAAAATCAATTGGGTTGAAGTTTGTTCCATCTAAGGAGTATCGTGGATTAAATCCTACATCTCCAGGATTTGTAAAGCCTATACTTACACAATCATAATTAGGGGGTATCTCGTATCTATCAACAGTTCCATCATTGTTTGTGTCAACAGGATTTACAGGACAGTAAGGGGTAGGTTTAATAACAATATTTGGTAATGTGTTGCCATGTAATTTGAATGAGCTAAAATAATCTCTTAAATCTAAAACAGTTTCACTTCCTTGGTCAAATTTGTTGTATAAATCAATTTCCATATCAACAACTTGGCCTTCCATTGCTTTAACATACTTCCAGTCTAAAGTTCCTTGCCCATTCGTTAAAGGGACTTTTACCATTTTATAGTTGTTGTAATCATTATTTTCTGTATCTACTCCACTAACTTGAACTATCTCTCCTGAATTGTTATTAATCCCGAATACAGGATCTTCTACTAAATTTCTTCCGTTATTATTCTTTATAGCTACATAGATTTCATTATCATCCCCATCGTTAACAGTAACAGTTAATTGAACACTTTGAGTTCCATTATGGGGGACAAAAATTTCTTTATTGTGGAAATTTCCGGATCTTGTAATTACTATCTTCTCAACTAAAACGGTATTGTTGAATTTTAGGCTGGCCAGCCCATACTCTGAGTATAAAACAGGGTTAACGTCTATAACCCTATATTGAACTTGTTCAACTTGATTGTCATTCTGGTTCTGAGTTTGAATGCTCCTTTCTGAGAGATTTCCGCAGGAAAAAAGACTACCGGTAAGCATTAAAAGGGGCAGTAGACTCTTTAAAGGTAGTCTGCTATGGGTATTCATCGTTTCCCCGCCCTGCTCTTTAATTTGAAAAAATTATACATCAATTTCAGGCAAAGCAGTCTGGCTAAACTTTAACCGCTGCTATAATTTGAAACCCTAAAACTCCACTTTGAGGAGAGAGAAATGGGAATGACCATAACCCAGAAGATACTTGCAGACCACGCCGGAAAGAAGGAGGTTTACCCCGGCGAACTTGTTATGTGTAAGGTTGATATCGCCCTTGCAAACGACGTTACAGCTCCCATTGCCATCAAGCAGGTGAAAGCTGTTGGAGCCAAAAATGTATGGGACAGGGAGAGGATTGCCTTAGTTCCCGACCACTTCGTTCCCGCCAAAGATATAAAGGCTGCCGAACAGGTTAAGATGATGAGGGACTTTGCAAAAGAGTTCGGCATTAAACACTTCTGGCCTGAAGGAAGGGTTGGAATTGAGCACGCCCTTTTGCCTGAGCAGGGAGTTGTGGTTCCGGGAGACGTTGTTATCGGAGCAGATTCCCACACCTGCACTTACGGAGCTCTCGGCGCTTTCTCAACAGGTGTCGGCTCAACAGACATGGCCTACGCCTGGCTTACAGGAGAGGTCTGGTTTAAGGTTCCCGAGCAGATGAAGTTCATCTACTACGGTAAGCGCCAGAGGTGGGTAGGTGGAAAGGACATTATTCTCTACGTTATTGGGATGATTGGCGTTGACGGAGCTCTCTACAAGACGATGGAGCACACAGGTGAGGCCATAAGGGAGCTCCCCATGGACGACAGGTTTACAATCTGCAACATGGCCATTGAGGCCGGAGCGAAAAACGGAATAATTGAGCCAGACGAAATAACCCTTGAATACGTTAAGGGAAGAGCTAAAAGACCTTACAAACTCTACAAGTCAGACCCCGACGCCGAATATTCAGAGGTTTACGAGATAGACGTCTCTAAAATTGAACCCCAGGTTGCATTCCCTTACCTCCCTTCAAACACAAGACCTGTAACAGAGGCTACACACGTAACCATAGACCAGGTTGTAATCGGTTCCTGCACAAATGGAAGGCTAAGCGACCTGAGGGTTGCAGCCCAGATTCTCAAAGGTAAAAAGGTAAACCCCAACGTTCGCTGTATCGTTATCCCTGCAACTCAGGAAATCTACAGGCAGGCACTGAAGGAGGGTCTCATAGACATCTTCCTTGACGCCGAGTGTGTTGTCTCTACTCCAACCTGCGGACCCTGCCTTGGCGGACACATGGGAATTCTTGCCAAAGGTGAAAGGGCTGTTGCAACCACAAACAGGAACTTCGTTGGCCGTATGGGTCATCCTGAGAGTGAAGTTTACCTTGCATCTCCTGCTGTTGCTGCTGCTTCTGCAGTTCTTGGAAGGATTGCCCACCCGGACGAAGTTGTCGGCTCTGAGAACTAATTAACGGGGGAGCTCCCTCCCCCTTTCACAAAGGTTTGAGGAACTCACAATGGATCTCTTTGAAATCAGAAACTGGTTTGCCCACAACCTCTGCGACTACCTGAGGGAGAAAGAGGAAAAAGACCTCCTGAAGCTAAAGGCTGTTATCTCTTCGGTTTTTTCTGAGAGTTCTGATATTCCGGAAACCGTTTTAGACGAGGTAGTATCAGAGTTTCCACTTTTTGAAAAAGATGGAAGTTCCCTGAAGTTTGTTCCCGATGATCCGATTACAGAGGAGTATGTAAGGGAAAAAGCAGAAAAATACAGAGAATTTCTGAGGGAGCTCCCTATCAATTTTGAGCCTGTTGGAGGGGATTTAGAGAAAAACGTCCAAATGGCGCGCCTTCTCTTTGAAAAGGGGCTCTACTTTGAAGTCCACGAGATTTTAGAAGAAGTGTGGATGGGAGAGTTCGGGAAGGAGAGGGAATTCCTTCAGGCCTTAATACAGTTAGGCGTTGCCTACTACCACCTCTCAAACTACAACTTTCGGGGGTTTAAGCTCCTCCTTGAAAATGCCCTGGAGCTCCTTAAGAGTTACTCCGGGGTTATTCATACGGTAAACGTTGATAGACTGAAAGAAGACATTAAAAGGGCTATGGAAACCGAAGAGGTTATCTCTTTTTAGGAGGAAGTTGTGGGAGCTCTGGTTGTCTTTACAACGTTTCCAGATAGTAAGTCTGCAGAGTCTATACTGAAAACCCTTGTTGAGGAAAGGCTTTCTGCCTGTGCTCAAGTTGTCGGAGAGATTAAGAGCTTTTACTGGTGGGAAGGTAAACTGGAAGAGGGAAAAGAGTTTCTTGCTATTTTAAAAACCACCGAGGAAAAATACCCGGAACTTGAAAGGAGGCTTGTGGAGCTCCACCCATACGAAGTTCCGGAGGTTGTTGCTGTTCCGTCCTCATTCGTTTACAGGTCTTACCTTAACTGGCTTGAAAAGGAGCTGGATTAGAGTTGGAAGTTTACCTGCTTCTTCTTCTCTCTGGGCTTGTTGCCGGCTTTCTGGCAGGGTTGTTTGGAATAGGTGGAGGGGTGGTTCTGGTTCCCATCTTTAACTTTTTCTTTTCCTCCTGCATGGGTATTCCTGAGGAGATGGCCTTTAAGGTATCTATTGCTACCAGCCTTGCCGTTATAACAGTTTCAACCCTGTTTACCACAGGAGTCCACTTTTTCAGCGGGAAGTTTGAGCTGAGGGAACTCCCTTACTTTCTTCCCTTCATAGTAACGGGTATTGCTGCAGGTGTTTCCATCTCCCATTTTCTCTCAGGGCACTTTCTGAAAAAGCTCTTTGGTTTTTTCCTTCTTCTTCTCAGCGTTAAGCAGCTGACAGGTAAGGGGGGAGCTCCTTCAATTTCTGTTAAAGAGAAAATCCTTCTACCTGCGGTGCTGTTCTCTTCAGCCCTTTCAAGTGCCCTTTTAGGTATAGGAGGTGGAGTAGTTGTTAACACTCTGCTCTTTTCCCTTTCTGAAATTGAAACAAAGAGGGTAGTTGCCCTTGCCTCTGTTGTTTCGTTTATAAATGCTCTTCTGGGAACCTTTTTCTACATGCTGTTTCCTGCTGAAAAAGTTTTAAACTGGCAGGTGGGTTACATCTACCTTCCAGCGGCACTTCTTGTTTCTGCCGGGGGGATTGCAGGAAGCAGGTTAGGCATTAAGCTGCTTCACAGAATTAACCAATATGCCCTTAAAAAGCTGTTTGGCCTTTTACTTCTCGTTATAGGTTTCAGGATGTTAATAAAGTAAAGAGGAGACTTAGAAGTCTCCTCCATGGGTGTGGCACTCAACGCACTTACCCGGATAGTGCCCGGCTGGATCTATGGGAATTCCAAGTTTGTTAACGGGTGAGTAGTTGAAACTTCCGTCGTGGCAGGCTGCACATAGAGAGGGAGCTGTTTGTCTGTTGGTTTCGTTTGATGAGTCGTCGTTTTCCACAGGTAACAGTGAGTAGGATTTGAGGTCAGCAGGGTCAGAAAGGTCGTAATTTCTGTCTTCAGCTTCTACAATTCCCTCGTAACTTAAATCTTTAAAAAATGCTGTGGTCTGAGGGTCAACTAAAACGTATTTAACTTCTGCTGTATTATCCACCTGTTTAACAGGCTTTGTAACCGTTAGGGTTTCTCCTACTCTTTCCACTATCAGTTTTGCGTTCTTGCTGGCGTGGGGGTTGTGACAGTTGACACACTCAAGAGCTTGGTGGGCTGTTTCAAAGAGCGTTTCTCCAGAAAGCTCTATAGGTTTAAAGCTCTTTGTGCCGTTGAAGCTGCCTGCTCCGTGCCAGTCGTTGCCCCAGGCAGTTCCAACTGTTGTGTAGGGATTTGAAACAGAGACTTTCTCTTCGGCTACTCCGTCTCCATCTGTGTCTGCAAGGGGGGCTTTTGACACCGAACCCCAGCTGTTGGAGTGACAGGTCAGACAGAGCTCCTGAGAGTTTCTCTTGAATGTTCCACCGAGTTCTCCAAAGTCGGTGTCGGGTTCAACAATTCCATCCATGTCCGGCTGCCAGTGGCAAACCACACAGTCGAAGTCGTCAATATTCCCATTCCCGTTAAAGTCGTGGAAGTGAGCCCTGCTGGAAGTTCCACTGTAGAAGTGGAGTTTATCCATACTGTCGTGACATATCAGACATCTTCTCTGAACGGGAGTATTTCCTACCTGATCAACTCCGTTTGTTCCGTGGCAGGCAGAACAGACGAGGATGGCGTTCTTTTCACCTACCTTTGTAACGGCGGTATCTATGATGTTCTGGTATTGGTTCACTGAAAAGTCGGGGGTTGCCATAGAGTGTTTGAATTTCTGGTGGCAACCTGAACAATCACTCTGCCCCCAGCCGTCTTTGTGGTTGACCGGAGTTAAGTAGGGAGCACTTCTAACTGCAACGTTAACACCAAAGTCTCTGTAGTGGACGTCAGGATCGGAAAGTCCTCCACCTCCACCGCAGCTTGCAGCTAAAAGTAAAAGACCTGATGAGAGGAGTAGCCTTCTCACAGTTCCCTCCACCGATTGAAAAAAAGAAAATAAAGGATTCAAAATCGTATTATACGATTATCCTTTCAGCGTGTAAATTGTAGCCATTCCAAACATGAGAGGTCTGTAGCTTCCATCTTTAAATCCAACCGTTTCCGCAAGTTTGAGGAGCTCCTCGTAGTGGGGAAAGTTTACGATCGTCTCGTAGAGGTGCTTTGTAACGTCTGCCTTTGAGCGGAGCTTTCCTAAGGGAAGCATAACCCTCTTTAAGGACTGAAGAAAGAGAAACTTCAGTGCCGGGTTTCTGGGGATTGAAACCTCTAAAATCCTTGCCTCACCCCCCTCTTTTAAAACTCGTCTTATCTCAGAGAGCCCACCTTCTGGGTTTTCAAAGTGCCTCAGGCCTAAAGAGACTATAACGGTGTCGAAGGTTTTATCGGGGAAGGGGGTATTCAGAGCGTCTCCCCTAACAAAAAGTATTTTTGGATATTTCTCCCTTGCAACCTTTAACATGGGAAGTGAGTAGTCAAGGCCGACGACGGTTTTTGCTTTCTTTAAAAGGAGAGCTCCCGCATCCCCCGTTCCACAGGCAAGGTCTAAAACCTTTCCCGGGCTTTCCAGTCCCTTTACCAGCTCCCTTTGCCACCGTGGAATAATTCCTAAGGAAAGGAAACGGGAAATTGAATCGTATTTGTGGGCTATCCTATCAAAAATTTCAACTCCTACCGGTTTTCTTCTCTCCACAGTTTCCCTCAAAATCTTTGATTGAACTATTTTAGAATAGCCAAAACGTTAGCTGGAGAGAGGTATGGTTATCGTAGGCGTTGACACAGGGGGAACATTTACAGACTTCATCTACCTGAAAGACGGCAAATGGCAGGTCTTAAAAATTCTCTCAACTCCCCACAACCCGGCAGAGGCCGTTCTTAAAGGTCTTTCAGAAATTGGTGGAGATGAAAGGAGAATAACCCATGGAACAACTGTTGCAACAAACGCAGTTCTTGAAAGGAAGGGGGCAAAAACGGCCTTTATAACAAATAGAGGCTTTGAAGACCTTTTAGAGATAGGCCGTCAGAATAGGGAGGAGCTCTACTCTTTCAGGGTTAAAAAGGTGAAACATTTAGTTCCTGAAGAGCTCACCTTTGGCCTCTCCTGCAGGCTCAATTCTGAAGGGAAGCACGTTGAAACTTTGAAAGAGGAAGAGGTTGAGGAGCTTGTAGAGAAGCTGAAATCACTTGGAGTTGAGTCTGTTGCCGTTTCTTTCCTCTTTTCGTTTTTGGACCCGGAAGATGAGATTAAGGTTAAGGAAGCTCTTGAGAAAGAAGGCTTTCCCGTTTCCATTTCCTCTGAGATAGTTCCTGAGTTTAGAGAGTTTGAGAGAGCTTCAACGACAGTTGTTAACGCCTATGTTATGCCCAAGATGAAGGGTTACATAGAGTATCTGGTTAAAAACCTTCAGAGTGGCGATACCCTCAGGGTTATGCAGTCAAACGGAGGAGTTATCTCTCCGGAAACTGCCGCTAAGGAGCCTGTTAGAACGGTTCTCTCAGGCCCTGCAGGTGGAGTTGTTGGAGCCTGGAAATTGGGGAAACTGTCGGGCTTTGAGAAGCTCATAACCTTTGATATGGGGGGAACATCAACAGACGTTTCACTGATAGACGGAAGGCCTAAACTTTCCGTTGAGTCAAAGATAGCCGACCTGCCGATAAAGGTTCCCGTAATTGAGATACACACCGTTGGAGCCGGTGGAGGTTCAGTTGCCTGGATTGATAGAGGGGGAGCTCTCCAGGTGGGCCCTGAAAGTGCCGGCGCAGACCCGGGTCCCATATGCTACGGGAAAGGAGAAAGGATAACTGTTACAGACGCCAACCTCTTCTTAGGCCGTTTAGACCCGGAGCACTTTTTAGGCGGGAAGATGAAACTTTACCCTGAAAGGCTCAGACCCTACTTTGAGGAGATGGCTAAAAGGCTTGGAATAACACCGATAGAGCTTGCTGAAGGGATTTTAGAGGTAGCTAACGCAAAAATGGCAAAGGCCTTGAGGGTAATCTCCGTTGAGAGGGGATACGACCCTGAGGAGTTTACCCTTTTCTCCTTTGGCGGTGCCGGTGGAATGCACGCAGCTTACCTGGCAAAAGAACTCTCCATTCCACGGGTTTTTATCCCTAAAAACCCCGGAATCCTCTCAGCTCTCGGAATGGTTCTCTCAGACGTTGTTAAAGACTATTCCAGAACCGTTATGCTGAAAGAGGAGGAAGCAACGGCCGAAACCCTTGAGGAGCACTTCAGAGAGCTTGAAGAGAGGGCGAAGAGAGAGATGGAGAGAGAGGGTTTTGAGGGAGAGCTCCTTTTAGAGAGGCACTTAGACCTCAGGTATAGAGGCCAGTCTTTTGAGATAACGGTTCCCTACTCTAAAGAGTTCAGAGAGGTCTTTGAAAAAGCCCACGAGAAACTCTACGGATATAGACACAGCCGGGATGTAGAAGTTGTTAACGTTCGGCTAAGGGCAGTTGGGATAACGGAAAAACCCTCTTTTGAGCCCTTAAAGGAGTGTGGAGAGGGGTTCCCTGAGGGAGCTCTCTTAAAGTGCAAAAAGGTCTTCTTTGAGGGTGAATGGGTAGAAACGCCGGTTCTTGACAGAGAAAAGCTCCTTCTTGGCCACCGGTTTTCCGGCCCTGCAGTTGTCGTTGAATACAGCTCAACAACAGTTGTTCCACCCTTTGCAAAAGTGAGAGTTGACTCTTTTGGAAACCTGCTCTTAGAGGTAGAAAATGGTTAACCCGATAAAGCTTGAGGTGATAAAGAACGCCCTTATCTCGGTTGCCGAGGAGATGGGAGCAGTTCTCCAGAGGACGGCCTTTTCACCTAACATCAAGGAGAGGAGAGACTTCTCCTGCGCCATCTTTGACCGCCACGGCCGTATGGTTGCACAGGCAGCTCATATCCCTGTCCACCTTGGCTCAATGCCCATGTCTGTAAGGAGCATTGTTGAGAGTTTAGAGCTGAAAGAAGGGGATATGGCAGTCATTAACGACCCTTTTAAAGGGGGAACACACCTGCCAGACGTAACCGTTGTTGCTCCCGTTTACTACGGGGGAGAGCTCCTCTTTTACGTTGCAAACAGAGCCCACCACGCAGACGTTGGGGGAATAACTCCCGGGTCAATGCCTCTCTCAACTTCAATCTTTCAGGAAGGGCTTGTTATTCCACCTGTAAAGTGCGTTGAGAACGGAGAGGTTCTAAAAGACTTCCTGAACCTCTTAAAGGCCAACACAAGAACTTCTGAAGAGAGGGAGGGAGACTTTAAAGCTCAGGTAATGGCAAACAGAGTGGGAATAAAAAGGTTGAGGGAGTTCCTTGAGAAATACGGTTCTGAGTTCCTGGAGGCCTACTCGGAAGCCCTTTTGGACTATTCAGAGAGAATGATGAGGAGCGTAATATCAGAAATCCCGGACGGCGTTTACACCTTTGGAGACTTCTTAGACGACGACGGAGCGGGAAGAAGGAACGTAAGGATAAGGGTTGTTCTTACCGTGAAAGGAGACGAGGCAACAGTTGACTTTTCACCATCAGACCCTCAGGTTCGTGGCTGTTTAAACGCAGTTCGCTCAATAGTTGTTTCGTCAACCCTTTACGTCTTCAGGTGTCTGGCAGGAGAGGAGATTCCAACAAACGAGGGAATATTGAGGCCGATAAAGGTTATAACGAAGCCGGGAACCGTTGTTGATGCAGAATTTCCCGCTGCCGTTTCAGGGGGAAACGTTGAGACCTCTCAAAGGATAACAGACGTTCTCCTTGGAGCTCTTTCAAAGGCTCTCCCTGAGAGAATCCCTGCAGCCTCTCAGGGGACGATGAACAATCTGACCTTTGGAAATGAAAAGTTTACCTACTACGAAACAATCGGAGGGGGAGCAGGGGCCGGAAACGGTTTTGATGGAGCCAGAGCCGTCCATACCCACATGACCAATACCCTGAATACTCCCGTTGAAGCCCTTGAGTTCCAGTTTCCCGTTATGGTTACCCGTTACGGCGTAAGGAGAGGTTCCGGGGGAGATGGTAAGTGGAGAGGAGGAGACGGAATTGTGAGGGAGCTCCTCTTTTTAGAAGAGGTTGACGTTACGGTAGTTTCGGAAAGAAGAGTCCACAGCCCTTACGGTTTAAACGGCGGGAAACCGGGAAAGAGGGGAAAGAACGTTCTCGTAAAACCAGAGGGAGAGGAGGTGGAGCTCCCCGCCAAATTCACCCGCCGCTTCCACCCCGGCGAGAAACTGAGAATAGAAACTCCCGGCGGTGGCGGCTGGGGAAGAAAGGTTTCTTTTTAAAACCAAATCGGATATATTTCCCCGTTGAAAACTCACCGGCCAGACTCCGGAAGGGGTGCCCTTTTCGGGTTCTTCCGGAGGATGAAGGCTCGGGAGGAAAAACCCACTACAGGAGGTAGAAATGTCTGAAGAGATGAAAGAGCAACAGCCTCAGGAAACTCAGGAGGCTCAAGAGGTTCAGCAGGAGCATACTCAGGAAGTTCAGGAGCAGGAGACATTCAAGCCAAGGCCTCCAGGCCAGAGGGTTACGATGAAGGAGCTCCTTGAGGCCGGGGTCCACTTCGGCCACCAGAAGGAGCGCTGGAACCCCAAAATGAAGAAGTTCATCTTCACAGAGCGTAACGGCATACACATCATTGACCTTCAGCAGACCATTAAGTTCTTTGAGGAGGCCTATGACTACATTGCAGACCTCGTTGCAAACGGCGGAACCGTTCTCTTCGTCTGCACAAAAAAGCAGGGTCAGGACATTGTTGAAGAAGAGGCAAAACGCTGCGGAATGTTCTACGTCAACAAGAGGTGGCTGGGTGGAACCCTCACAAACTTCCAGACCATCAGGAAGTCTGTCTATAAGCTGAAGATGCTCAAGAAGATGGAAGAGGAAGGGGTTTTAGAGCAGCTTCCCAAGAAAGAGGCTGTGAGGCTCCGCAGAAAGAGGGAGAAGCTTGAGAAGTACATCGGCGGTATTGAAAACATGAACCGCCTTCCCGATGCCCTTTTCATTGTTGACATCGTTCGTGAGGAAAATGCCGTTAGAGAGGCAAGGAAGGCTGGGATTCCAATCGTTGCCCTCGTTGACACAAATGCAGACCCAGATTTGGTTGACTACCCCATCCCTGCAAACGATGATGCCATCAGAGCTATAAGGCTCCTTACGTCAAGAATTGCAGATGCAGTTCTTGAAGGAAAGATGAGGAGAGACGCCATAAAACTTGCCGAAGGTGAGGAAGCAGCCGGGGAAGAGCTTGACTTCCTGCCTGAAGAGTAATTGAAGGAGGAGGAGAAAATGGCTGAGATAACAACCCAGATGATAAAGGAGCTCCGCGAGAAGACCGGAGCTGGAATCGTTGACTGTAAGAAAGCCCTCCAGGAAGCCGGCGGAGACATAGAGAAAGCTGTTGAGATACTCAGAAAGAAAGGTGCCGCCAAAGCTGCAAAAAAGGCTGAAAGAGCTACCGCCGAGGGAATCGTTGTCTCCTACATCCACGCAGGCGGTAAGGTGGGAGCTTTAGTTGAGCTCAACTGTGAAACAGACTTCGTCGCAAGAACTGAAGACTTTAAAGCCCTCGGCCACGAAATTGCAATGCAGGTTGCTGCAATGGCTCCTGAATACGTAAGCAGGGAAGAGGTTCCTGCTGAAGTGGTTGAGAAGGAAAAGGAAGTTCTTAGAGAGCAGGCACTTGCCGAGGGTAAGCCCGAGCACATTGTTGAGAAGATTGTTGAGGGAAGGCTTTCTAAATTCTTTTCCGAGAAGTGCCTTTTAGAACAGCCCTGGATTAAGGACGACAGCAAAACAATTCAGGATCTTCTTACAGAATACATCACAAAGCTCGGCGAGAACATCAAAGTTAAACGCTTCTGCCGTTTTGAAGTTGGTAAATAACATTCAGGGGGGCTCTGCGCCCCCTTTTCGTATAATTTCCCGCATAACGGAATACTGAAGGTAAAGAATGAAGCTCAAGTATAAACGTGTTCTTCTTAAGTTAAGTGGAGAAGCCCTTCAGGGGAGTAAACCCTACGGTATAGACCCTGAGTTTCTCCGAAGGCTTGCTCAGGAGATAAAAAAAGTTGTTGACCTTGGAGCTCAGGTAGCCATAGTCATTGGCGGAGGAAATATCTTCAGAGGGGTCTCTGGAGCTACTCAGGGAATGGACAGAGCAACTGCCGACTACATGGGAATGCTTGCAACCGTTATAAACGCCCTTGCCCTTCAGGATGCCCTTGAAAAAGAGGGACTTCAAACCAGAGTTCTCACAGCAATAGAGATGAGAGAAATTGCAGAGCCCTACATAAGGCGTAGAGCCATAAGGCACCTTGAGAAGGGAAGGGTTGTTATCTTCGGTGCCGGAACGGGAAATCCCTTCTTTACAACTGATACTGCTGCTGCTCTGCGGGCTGCTGAGATAAACGCAGATGTTCTCCTTAAGGCAACCAAGGTTGATGGCATCTACACAGCTGACCCGATGCAAGACCAGAATGCCAGAAAGCTTGACAAGCTCTCGTATAAAGATGTAATTACAAATGGTATAAAAGTAATGGATTCTGCTGCAGTTTCTCTGTGTATGGAAAACAACATACCCATTGTTGTTTTTGATGTCAGGAAACCGGGAAACCTTGAAAAGGTTGTTAAAGGAGAGGCAGTAGGATCACTTGTAGAAGGAGAGGGGCTATGATTAACCAGCTGCTGAAGGATGCAGATAAAAGAATGAAAAAAGCTGTTGAAGTCCTTAAAGGTGAGTTTGCAGGCCTAAGAACGGGTAGAGCTTCTACGGTTCTCGTTGAAGATATTAAGGTTGACTACTACGGCTCACCTATGACGATAAAGCAGATTGCTCAGATTTCAGTTCCAGAGGCAAATCAGATAGTTATTCAACCCTGGGATGTGTCTGTTGTTCCAAACGTAGAGAAGGCTATCAGGGAGTCTGATCTTGGCGTTCAGCCCCAGAGAGATGGAAACGTTATAAGAATAATCCTTCCTCCTCTTACAGAAGAGAGGAGAAAAGAGCTTGTTAAAAAGGCAGGTAAACTGGCAGAGCAGGCAAGGATTGCAATAAGGAACATCCGTCATGAGATAATGAAAGAACTTGACAAACTGAAGAAAGAGGGCGGATATTCAGAAGATGACATTAAGCGTGCTAAAGATGAACTCCAGAAAATTACAGATAAATACGTGAAAGAGGTGGATAACCTCCTCTCTAAAAAGGAGGAGGAAATTCTTACCATCTAAGGAGGTGAGTAGAATGGCTCACAAAATTGATCCTGAACTCTGTATCGGCTGTGGTGCATGTGCGTCTGTTTGTCCAACAAACGCCATCAGCCCAACCGATGATGGAAAGTATGTCATCAATCCAGACGACTGCATTGACTGCGGTGCCTGTGTTGAGGTTTGTCCAACTGATGCAATTTCTGCCGAGTAATCGGCAACCATTGGGGGCTTTTGCCCCCTTTTGATTTCTGGGGAATTTGAGGGATAGGTGGTATTTTGTTGTTTGAGGATGTTCAATACTATAACGCTTCCAAACTTCTGGCAGAAGTTTCAAACTTAAGTGCCTGTTTTGATGCTTCATTAAGAGGTCACAATTTCAGAGTTTCTTTAGTTTCTCTATCAATAGCTTCAAAGTTCAGCTTCTCCAGAGACTTCCTGCTGAATCTTCTTATTGCATCACTTTTTCATGATATAGGTGTCCTTTTTTTCAAAGAGAAAGAACAGGTTTCTCTCCTTAAAGAGGAGAACTACAGGGACAATGCCATTCATTTACATGCTTTTATCGGTTATAAACTTATGAAATCCTTTCCTTTTTTCAGGAAGGCGGCAGTTATTATTCGAGATCATCACAGAACTTATTCTGAATTTCTTTCTTCTCCTGAAAGATTTTCTTTTCCAGCCCAGATAGTTTTCCTGGCCGATAGAGTTGATGTGTGGATTAATAATCATCTGGAAAAAGGGTTTTCGCTGTTAAAATCAATTAGTTCTTTGAAAAATAAACTGGAGAGAGGTAGGGGCACTATTTTCAACCCTAAGTTGTTAGACGTTTTGTTTCAGTTTTACTGGGATAAAGAGGCGTTCTGGTTCAGTATTTACTCTGAAGAGGATTACGTAAAAGAGGCTGTTCTTTCCTGGCTTGAAAGGCTTGATTTCTCTATGAGTATAGAGGAACTCCTGAGGATTGTTAATCTGTTTGGCTTTATCATCGACTTTAAAAGTCCATTCACTGCAACTCACTCTTCAGGTGTTGCTCAAACGGCAACCCATCTTGCTTCTTACTTTCACTTTTCACAGGAAGAACTCCGGAAAATGAAGGTAGCTGGATTTCTCCACGATATTGGAAAGGTTTTTATACCTGTAGAGATACTTGAGAAGCCTGGCAGGTTAACAGAAGAAGAGTATTTCCTTATGAAGTCTCACGTTTTTCATACTTACAGAATACTTCAGCGTTTTGTTAAAGACGAGGACATAGTAAAGTGGGCATCTTACCATCATGAGAAACTTAATGGAAACGGTTATCCTTTTAAATTAAAGGCAAATCAGATTCCCCTTGGTTCCCGTATTATGGCAGTTGCTGATATGTTTACAGCCCTTACAGAGGAAAGGCCTTATAAAAGGTCGATGGATAGTTCAGAAGCTCTCAAAATGCTGATTCAGCTTTCACAAACCGGGGAACTTGACCAACAGGTTGTTTCTGTTTTGAAGGAAAACCTCAAATCAATTGATAGAAGCAGGTTGGTTGCTCAAAAGAGAGCTTCGGAGCTTTACAGTGAACTTAAAAGAACTGTTCTGAGTTTTGAGTCTCCCTGGAATGTTGATTGATACTCCAGAGATTCAATGATACATGATGAAATAGCCGGTTTTCAGCTTGAGATTTCAAAAAGTATTTTCTCCGCTGCCTCTTTGGGGTTGGGAGCTCCCGTTATCGGCCTCCCTATCACCATGTAGTCCGTTCCAAGTTTTATTGCATCTTTCGGCGTAACAACCCTTTTCTGGTCGTTCTTTGCAGCCCAGGTTGGCCTTATTCCCGGCGTAACAGTTATGAAGTCCTCTCCAAGGTTCTCTTTTATGAGCTTTACCTCTCTTGCAGAGCAGACAACTCCGTCAAGCCCTGCCTTTTTGGAAAGTTCTGCCAGTCTCAAAACCTCATCTTCCACTGAAGACTCTATTCCAATACTTTTTAGGTCGTTTTCATCCATGCTGGTTAGAACAGTTACGGCTATGAGGAGTGGCCTCTCAATACCGATTTTTTCAGAGTATTCTTTATTAAACTCTGCAATCTGTTTTAAAAACTCGTATCCACCAAGGGCATGGACGTTGAACATCCAGACTCCGGCCTCTATTCCAACCCTTGCTGCAGACTTTACTGTGTTTGGAATGTCGTGGTATTTAAGGTCTAAGAAGACCTTTTTTCTTCTCTTTGAAATCTCCTTCACAACCTCTATTCCGCACCTTGAGAAGAGCTCTAAACCAACTTTGTAGTGGTTTACTGTCTCTCCAAGTGTGTCAACTAAGTTCAAGGCCTTTTCGCAGGTATCGAAGTCAAGGGCTACGATTACCATCTCAGAGCTCCTCAATCATGCAGATAAAGGTTGGTTTTACTATTACGTCTAACCTGTCTATTTCAGCTATTGCCCTGTCTATCTGTTCTTTTCTGGCCGGGTGGGTTGTCATAACTATCGGAACGCCGCCTTCAAAGTCTAAACTTTTCTGGAGGGCACTCTTTATGCTTATTTGTTCTTTTCCAAGTATTTCGGCAATTTTTGCAAGAACTCCCGGTCTGTCAACAGCTGTGAACCTTAAATAGAAGCTAGAAGTAAACTGATTGGGGGGTTTTAGGGGGAGCTCCTCCCTACCCTCTATCAAACACTCTGGAACATCGTAGGTGTTTCCCAGAGCAACATCAACTATGTCTGAAACTACTGCGCTTGCCGTTGGCCTTCTACCTGCACCTTTACCATAGTAGAGGGTATCTCCAACAAAGTCTCCTTCTATGAGGCAGGCATTAAAAACTCCGTTAACGCTGGAGAGGATGTTCTCCTCTGGAATCATTGTTGGGTGAACCCTTACCTCAAGCTCTCCATCTGTAACCTTTGCTATTGCAAGGAGTTTAACAGAGTAGCCGAACTCTTCACGGGCTATCTCTATGTCTAAGGGGGTGAGCTCCCTTATTCCCTTAACGAAAACGTTTTCCGTTTTAACCCATCTGCAGTAGGCAAGGCTTGAAAGGATTGCAATTTTGTGGGCTGCATCAAAACCTTCAACGTCTAACGTTGGGTCTGCCTCTGCAAATCCAAGCTCCTGAGCCTCCTTCAGGGCTTTTTCAAAGCTCATTCTTTTCTGGCTCATTTCGGTTAAGATAAAGTTCGCCGTTCCGTTTATGATTCCATAGATGGCCTCTATTTTGTTTCCTACAAGCCCCTCCCTTAGTGCCTTTATTACGGGAATTCCCCCTCCAACGCTTGCTTCAAACTTCAGTGAAACGCCATTCTCCCTTGCCAGCTTGAAGAGCTCCCCTCCATAGTCTGCAAGGAGAGCCTTGTTTGCCGTTACAACGTGTCTTTTCCTCTTTAGAGCTTCCTCTATCACTCTCTTTGCTATTCCGGTTCCTCCAATCAGCTCAACAACCACATCACAGGGGACATCAAGGGCTTTAAGGCCGTCGTCAAATATTTTTTCTTCTGGAAATCCAAGGGCTTTTACTTTTTCAGTATCTCTATCTGCAACAAAGGCTATTTCAACAGGTTTCCCGATTCTCCTCTCTATCAGTTTGCTGTTTTTGAGAAGGAGCTCCACAACGCCGCCGCCTACCGTTCCGCAGCCGACGATTCCGACTTTAAAACTTTCCACTACTTCCTCCGGCTTTAAACGTTGATGTTCCGCAGGCCATACTTCTCAAAAGCCCTCTTAATTCCCCTTACGGCCTGCTTTATCCTCAGCTCGTTTTCGACTAAAGCAAAGCGAACGTATTGGTCTCCATACTCTCCAAATCCTATTCCAGGGGAAACAGCAACTTTTCCGTCCAAAAGGAGCATTTTTGAAAACTCCAGAGATCCCATAGACTGAAACTTTTCAGGTATTTTTGCCCAGACAAACATCGTTGCCTTAGGCTTTTCAACGTGCCAGCCTATCCTGTTAAGTCCTTCAACTAAAGTGTCTCTTCTGCTTTCGTAGATCTTTCTGTATTCCTCAACGCAGGACTGGTCGCTTTTCAGGGCGATGATTGCCGCTATTTGAATGGGCTGGAACATTCCGTAGTCCAGGTAGCTTTTCATTCTGTAAAGGGCGTGGATTATCTCCTTATTTCCGGCGGCAAACCCCACCCGCCAGCCGGCCATTGAGTAGGTTTTTGAGAGGGAGTAGAACTCAACGGCGATCTCTTTTGCCCCTTTAACCTGAAGAATGCTCGGTGGAACGTAGCCGTCAAACGCTATCTCTGCGTATGCTATGTCCTGAATTACTATCAGGTTGTTGTCTCTGGCAAAATCGACAACTTTCTCAAAGAAGGGTAAATCTACCGTTGCAGTTGTTGGGTTGTGGGGGAAGTTGAGGATTAAAACTTTTGGTCTTGGCCAGCTCTCTTTGTATGCTTTAACTATTGATTCAAAAAATGCTTCCGGGTCAAAGCCTTCCTCTGTAAGAATTGGGACGCTTCGAACGTCTCCTCCGGCGATGATTATTGAGTATGGGTGAATGGGATATGCCGGAGTTGGGACGATTGCAACGTCTCCTGGATTTATAAGCGTAAGTGCTAAATGGGCTAATCCCTCTTTGGAGCCAATTGTTGTTATCACTTCTGTTTCAGGGTCTAAGTCAACGTTATACTTCCTTTTATACCAGAGAGCCAAAGCTTCCCTCAGCTTAAAGAGCCCCTTTGTCTGGGAATACCTGTGGTTTTTAGGGTTCTGTGCCGCTTCACAGAGCTTGTCAACTATGTGCTGTGGAGTGGGGAGATCGGGATTTCCCATTCCAAGGTCAACGATATCTTCCCCTGCCCTTCTCAGTTTCATCTTCAGGTCGTTGACAACTGCAAAAACGTAAGGAGGGAGTCTGTCTATCCTTGCAAGCTGAAACCGAGACATTTTCCTTACTCCTGTTATTGAGTAAGGCTAAATTATACAGTCCTTTTGTTAAAATTTGGCCGCACGGGTGAACGGGAAGTCCGGTGAAAGTCCGGCGCTGTCCCCGCAACCGTGAGCAGGGAATAATCTGGCCTTTGCCACTGGAGCAGAGAGGTTAAGAGCCGCTGCTCCGGGAAGGCACTGGCCTTTAAGAACCCTGTAAGCCGGGAGACCGGCCCGTGCGAGAAACCGTCTGCCCTGCGGGGGTTCAGGGCAGGGAGGTGAAGTGAAAGGGGTATTTTTTTGCCTTTTAACGGTTTTCCTCTTTACACTGAACAGTTTTGGGTTTGACAGAGTTGTTTCTCTATCTCCTGCCCTTACCGACATTATCGCTTACGTTGGAGCGGAGAAGAAATTAATCGGCGTAACAGTTTTTTGTTCGGGAGAAGTTTGCAGAGGAAAGGAGAGAGTGGGTGGAATTGTAAATCCCAACGTTGAAAAGATTTACAACCTCCACCCAGACCTGATTGTTGCCACAACGATGACTCCTGAAAAGGATGTTGATATTTTGAAACGTCTGGGCCTGGAGGTTCTGGTCTTCAGACTCGTTTCCCTTGAGGATGTAGTTAACGTTACCGGGGAACTGGGGGAGCTCCTTTCAGGAAACAGAGCAAAGGGAAAAGAGCTTCTCAAAAGTATGGAAAGAGAAGCGTTTTCGCTTTCTAACTGTTTAAAGGGTAAAAGAACGGTTATTGTGATTTCTTCGAAACCTTTATACGTTGCCGGAAGCAAAAGTTACCTGGGGGAAGTCTTAGAGCTGGCAGGGGCAGTGGTTGTTCCGGATACCGATTTCTCGGCTCTTTCCTACGAAGCTCTTATACGGGAAAAGCCAGACTTTGTTCTTTTTATTGGAAGAGGTAGTTTACAGCCTGCCGGAAACCTTCGCGTTGTAAAGCTTGAACCTGCTGATGACTTCCTTCACCCAAGCCCGCGAATTCTTAAGGGGATTGAGAAACTCCGGAGGGCACTTTGCAAAAATTAGCATTTTTTGTTTTTGTTCTTATACCGTCGGCTTTTCTCCTTTTCTGGGGCCTTCCCCCAAAGGATATTGTTTTAAAGCTCAGACTTCCTGAGTTACTTCTCTCTTTTGGCTTCGGGGGTTCCCTTTCTGTTGCCGGAAGCGTTTTCCAGGGGGCTCTAAGAAACCCCCTTGCAGAACCTTACACGCTGGGAACTGCTGCAGGGGCTGCCCTTGGGGCGGCGCTGGCTTCGGTTTCTGGATTTCCCGTTGAGTGGGGAGCTCTTGCCGGGGGGATTTTTTCTATTTTTCTTCTGTTTTTTGCCTTCAGGGTTTTTTCCGATCCTCTCTCTGTTCTCCTCTTTGGTGTAGGGTTAACTGCATTTTTTTCTGCATCAATTCTCTTTCTCTACGCACTTTTTCCTGTTTACACCCTTCAGGAAGCTCTCCTTTTTACACTCGGTTACATTACGCCAGTAGCCCTCTCTCCTTCCTTTTTCCTTTTCTTCATTTCCCTCTGTTTCCTTGCACTTCTCACCTTTCGTTCAAGAGGTCTTGACCTTATCTCTTTAGGGGATGAAACTGCGTTCTTTTCCGGTGTTGACCCAAAGAGGGAAAGGTTTTTTCTTCTGCTTTTCTCCTCCATTCCTGTTTCCCTCTTTGTTGCTTACTGTGGAGTTGTTGGATTTGTGGGGATAGTTGTTCCTCACGTTGTCAGGTTTATGGGATACAGGAGGGGAAATTTTCTTCTGCCTGTTTCATTCCTTGTGGGTGGGGGAGCTCTCGTTTTCTCTCAGTGGCTTGCCAGAACGCTTCTCTATCCAACGGTTCTTCCAGCTGGTGTTGTTACGGCTCTTCTTGGAGTTCCTCTCTTCCTCTACATTCTCTGGAGGTATACAGGTGGTAGAGGTTAGGGAGCTCTCCTTCGGAATCCTGAAAAAGGTCTCTTTTTCAGTTCCAGATGGGGCTGTTGTTGGGGTTGTAGGGAAAAACGGTGCTGGAAAAACAACCCTTTTAAAATCTTTAGGTGGTTTCTACCGGTATTCCGGAACCGTTAATGTAAACGGCAGGGAGGTAAAGGAGCTCCCCCCAGAAAAAAGAGTTAAAACGATCAACTACCTGCCTCAGGATTTCTACCATCCCTTTCCCTTTACAGTTTATGAGTTTCTCTCTTCAACTACAGGAAGGGGAGAAAAAGAGATAGAGAAAATTCTAGCCACTTTAAAGGTTCTGAAGCTAAAAAACAGGCTCCTTAACAGCCTCAGTGGAGGGGAAAAGGTAAAAGTTCACCTGGCGAGGCTTTTACTCTTAGACCCGGAAGTTTACCTGTTAGACGAACCCGTTGCCTACTTAGACGTTTCAGTTGTTCCCTTTATCGGCCGGCTTGTGAGGGAGCTCTCTAAAGGGGGAAAAACCGTTTTCATAACCTCCCACGACGTTGGTTTTCTCTACGACCTGTGTGATCTTTTTTTGGGGCTTAGAGAGGGGGAACTCCATCTGTTTGGGAGTGGGGGGGAGCTCCTTCAGAAAAGCCGTGAGATTTTCGGCGTTGAGCTTAAAGCCTTTGAGTGTGATGGGGAAGTTTTCATAAAAACAGTTTAAGGAGGTGAAAAGTGAGGAAATTTTTAGCAGTTGCAACCCTTTTAACTCTTGCTGCTCCAGCCTTTGCCCAGAACGCCGAACCAGAGATTACAGTAACCGCTACAAGGGTTTCTGTTCCCATTGAGAACGTAGGAGATGATGTTGACGTTATCACTCAGGAACAGATTAAAGAGATGGGCTTTACCTCAATTACAGACGTCCTTAAATACCTTGCCGGTGTTCACTTTTACTCAAACGGCGGCTGGGGGCAAACGAGCAACATAGTTGTTCAGGGACTTAGAGGAAAGTATGTTCTCGTTCTCGTTAACGGAGTGCCGATAAACGACCCCTCAACTCCCGATGGGAATGCAAACTTTGAGTGGATAGACTTAAACAACGTTGAAAAGATTGAAGTTCTCAAAGGTTCCCAGAGTGCTCTTTACGGTTCTGAAGCCATAGCAGCCGTTATTAACATAATCACTAAAAAGCCTGATAAGAACCAGTTTTCCTTCCATTTTGAGGGTGGTAAGTATAAAACCTTCAAGGAAAACCTTTACGGGGCTCTGAAGTTAAAAGATGGTTTCCTCTCTCTGTCTGCAGAGAACTTCAAGACCAGCGGTTTCAGTGTAACAAACGAACACCTGGGGAGTTCCTATAACGGCGATAATGACCCGTTTCACTACACAACCGGCTCTGTTTCCTTTGGATATTCCCCATCGGAAACTGTCAAAATTTACGGAGATTTCCTGGCAAAGGGTGGATATGCGGAGTATGATGAAGGAAGAGTGGATTACGACAGGATTTTCACAGATTTAAGAGCTGAAATTGCTACTTCCGATAGCCTTTACTGGAAGCTCCTCTTAAGCAACAACAGGGAGAGGAGAGAATACGGTTCTACGTTATACAACGGAATAACAAGATTCGTTTCTCTTTCACCTACCTACTACTTCAGTGAGAACACCTTTTTAAAAGGCGGAGTTTCCTACAGATACGAAAAGGCACGAACTAACTCTTTCCTGAGTATTGACAACAAGAGTCAGTTTATCCGTTCGGTGTTCCTTGAAGGGTTTACAACCTTTCATTCGGTTTCTGTTTCTGTAGCTGGCAGAATAGATAACCACAGCAAGTTTGGAAGCCACGGAACTTACAAAGTTTCACTCTCTTATAGGTTTGCTCCCACCCGAACGGTGTTAAAAGGCCAGTATGGAACAGGTTTTAAAGCCCCAACACTTTCTCAGCTCTACGGTTACTACCCTAACTTTAACCTCACTGTGGGAAATCCCGATTTAGATCCTGAAAAGTCTGAGGGCTGGAATTTAACCCTTCAGCAGAAGATTCCTTTTATAAAAACGTCGTTTTCTGCCACCTACTTTAAAAACAGAGTCTGGAACAGGATTCAGTTTGCAACTGTTGGGACAAAAACAACCTACATAAACTCCGGAAGGCTCAGAACGGAAGGTCTTGAGTTGAGAGGAGACTTCACCCCTCTGAAGTTCCTCAGTTTTTACGGCACATATACCCACACCAACGTTGCCGGTGAGAATGGTGACGATCTCAGGATACCCGAAGATAGCTACACTCTTGGTTTAAAAATGACTTACGGAAAGTGGAAGTTTAACGGCTGGGCTCAGCACTACAGCTCAAGAAAGGATATCTACTGGAAGCAGGTAGGTTCCTATTACGTTCCCCAGCAGGTAACTCTTTCTGCTTTCACAACCTACAACTGCTACGTTTCTTACGCTCTCAATGAAAACGTTGAGATTTACGCCAAGGGTATAAACCTTACGGATAAAAAATACGAGCTGGTTTACGGCTACAACACTATGGGGAGGGCTCTTTTCGTAGGAACGGACTTCAGGTTTTAACCGTTCGGGGCGCTCCGCCCCGCTATAATTTTCCTATGGAAAGGAGAGTTTTGGTTGCAGGAGCTTCTGGCTTTATAGGTTCCCGCGTTGTTAAAGCTCTCTCTGAAAAGGATTTCTCTCCTGTTTTAATTTCCAGAAACCTGCAGAAACTGAAAAAGCGATTTCCTGACTTTTCAGCATTCTCAACTTCTGAGATTGAAAAGGCCTTTCTGCTTAAGCCCTTTGCCGTTGTGAACAGCGTAGGGATTTTAAAGGAAGAGGGTTCAACTTACGAAGAAGCTCACGTAAAGTTTACAGAAAAACTCGTTGAGCTCTCTAAAAAACATGGCGTCAAAAAGTTTGTCCAGATTTCAGCCCTTGGAACGTCGCCGAAAGAGAAGAGCCGCTACTTCAAGACAAAGTGGAAAGCTGAAGAGATTGTTAGAAAAAGCGGAATTCCTTACGCTATTCTGAGGCCATCAATCGTTTTAGGGAAGGGTCAGAAACTCTACGACGATTTAAAGAGATTTTCCCGTTTTCTGCCAGTTCTGGGAACTCCCAGAATGAAAGTCCAACCCGTTAGGATTGAAAAGGTCATTGATGCGGTTTTAAAGGCCGTTGAGTGCCGGATTACGGGAACTGTGGAGCTCTGCGGAGCCGAAGTTGTTACGATGGCAGAGCTCTTTAGAAGAGTTTTAAGAGAGATAGGAATAAAGAGGCCGGTTGTTGAAGTTCCTAAGTTTCTGCTCTTTCCGCTGGCAATTTTGAAAATTGGAGGCCTTGACCTGGAACAGTTTAAGATGATTAAAGACAACGTCTGCGGAGGAAAGAATTGGAAAGATTAGATGAGCTGTTTGATACTGCAGATGCCGTTTTAGAGGGAAGGGAGAGTATCGACAGGCTTTACGAGTTTCCAGAGGGAATGCCTGAAAGGAGACCCGTTGAAAATCCTTTTAAAAGGTCTGCTCTTATAGTTTCTGGAGACCGTGTAAAACATTTAAGAAAAGTCTTCTCAAGGCCTGCAGATGTAATCATCTTCAACGTAGAAGATGGAGTTTCAGAAGAAAATAAACCCTTTGCAAGGCTTTTAATAAGAAAACTCCTCTTAAATGCCGATTTTGACGGAAGTAAAGAAGTAGTTATCCGCATTAACCCGATAGATTCGCCATTCTTCTACGACGACTTAACAGAGCTCCTTCCCGCACTTCCCCACGCAATTCGCCTCAGTAAAGTCCGCTCTCCCGAAGACGTTGTTACATTAGACAGGATTGTTTCCGCCTATGAGCTTTCAAGGGGAGTTGAAAAAAGGTTCATAAAGATTCAGCTCTCTGTAGAAACCCCTCAGTCCGTTGAGCGTCTGCCAGAAATCCTTTCAGCTTCAGAGAGGATTAACGCCGTTTACCTTGGGGTTTTAGACCTCTTTGCAGAGCTTTCCCTCTCACAGAAGTTTCAGTCTGGAAAGCTAGGAGAGTTTCTAAGAAGTTCCTTCGTCTTTCACTCCCGCTCCCACGGTGTTTCTCCCATTGCCCCTGCCTATCAAGACTACAAAGACCTTGAAGGATTTGAGAGGGAGGCTAAAAAGGAGAAAGTGATGGGATTTGCCGGAAAGATGTGCATATCCGTTAAACAGGTTGAAGTTGCAAACAGAGTTTTCTCCCCTTCGGAGGAGGAGATAGAAGAGGCTAAAGAGATTGTCAGGATTTACGAAAAGGCATTAAAAGAGGGAAGAGGAGGAGTGGCCTGCAACGGAAAGTTCATAGACCAGCCTATCTACAAGAATGCCCTTAACATTCTCCGTTTTTCCCGTTCTTAAAGAGCTTATCTAACTTTTCCCACAGAGTTCTTACAACAGGAATGGGGGTTATGTCTTTTCTTCTGACAGCGTAGAAGCACCTTTTTATTGAAAGTCCCCTGACTCTAACTACCTTTAATTTCCCGCAGCTAACCTCATCTTCAACGGAATACCTTGAAACAAGACCAAAACCTGCTCCCCGTTTCACGGCCTCCTTTATTGCCGTGTTACTTCCTAGGTAAGCCACAATGTTAAGGGTTCTTGGGTCAATTCCTTTTCTCTTCAGGGCCTCTTCAACTGTTCTTCTGGTTCCAGAGTCCTCTTCCCTGAAAATAAGAGGAAGTCTGGCAAGCTCCTCAACGCCAATAGTATCTTCTCTGTGGTAAGGAGGGGCTATGAGGACTATTTCGTCGTCGTGGATCTTCTTAACTTCAAACTTGGGATCTTTTGTCTCTATTCCTATAAATCCCAGTTCAAATGACGGAAGCTGCTCTTTAAGAAGAGATAGAACCCTGCTGGAATCTGTTATTTCAAGGATGAAGATGACTTCGGGGAAAATATCTTTAAGCCTTTTTAGGATGTGCGGGAAAAGGTAATCTCCCGGAATGTTGCTCGCAGCAATCTTTACAGTTCCCCTGTGGGGTTTTCGGTCTAAAGAGAGGAGCTCCGCTAAAACCTCCTCTCTTTTCTTCAAAATTTCAACTGCGTGGCGGTATAGGATGTGAGCTTCAGCGGTTGGAACAACCCTTCTTCCTACCCTGTCAAACAGTTTCTTCCCTAAGATGTCTTCAAGGTGCTGAATGTGGGTGCTTACAGTGGGCTGGGAGAGCCCTAACTGCTGTGCAGCCTTTGAGAAACTCTGGTTCTCAAAAACCCTTGCAAAAACCTCAAGCTGTTTTATGTCCATAGTTTTACTCTAACCCCAGGAGTTTTAAGATAACGTCAACTGTTACAAAAGATAGAACGCCAGACATAATAATTGAGATCATTGAACCGAATCCCCAAACGATCGGAGGGAGTTTCAGGCTTTTCACGTAGCGGGTGTAGTAGAAAAACGTAATTAGTGCAAAGATAACAGCGATTCCCAGTTTCAAGCCAAGGTAATCTTTAAGGTCGAGAACGTTTGAAAATATTCCCAGAGGAAGAAGGGAGAACATCGTCATCATATAGAGGCCAACTACGGTGGCTCCAATGCCAAGGCCTTTAGCCAGCCCGTCGTTAAAGCTCCTGGCCATTTTTCACCTCCGTGAGTTTGTCTGAACTAATATTTTATCAATTAAGAAGATTCCTGCTTTAAATTTTTTCTGGAACTATCTGTTTTACTTTAGTTTTGATCTTTTGATTTTGAAATTCCTGTTGACTTTATTCCACTTGAGTGTTAAATTATCCTTGCCAGGTAAAGAAGGCAGTAAGACGGAAACTGAGTAAAGCCCCGGAAGGCATGCCGTTTCTGCCTTCTGGGGCTTTTAATTTTTAAGAAATTTTTAGAGAGGTTGGAAACATGGAAAAGCTCACAGGAACAGTAAAGTGGTTCGACTCTAAAAAAGGTTACGGCTTCATAACAGCCGACAACGGACAGGACGTTTTTGTCCACTACACAGGTATCAACGGAGAAGGGTTCAGAACCCTTGAAGAGGGTGAAAGGGTTTCCTTCAACGTTACAGAGAGCGACAAAGGCCTTAAAGCTGTTGACGTAGAAAGGCTTTAAACCTGAAATAACTTTAGATTAGAATAGTTGCCACGGTTTCCGTCTGAAACGGCGGCGGGGATCGTGGCAATTTTTATTTAAGACCTGAAATAAGGAGAAACGCATGGAGTTTAGCTTCAATCAGCTTGACGAGAGAATTCAGAAATCCCTGGAGGAGATGGGGTTTGAATCCCCCACTCCCATTCAGAAGGAGGCAATTCCTGTTGCACTGAAGGGAGAGGATATTGTCGGTCAGGCACAAACTGGAACTGGAAAAACTGCGGCCTTTGGAATTCCTATAGTTGAGGGGATAAGCCCAAGAGAACGGGGAGTAAAGGCCATTATCCTGACTCCCACCAGAGAGCTTGCAATTCAGGTTGCCCACGAGATTTCGTTAATAGGGAAGAACAAGGGAGTTTCTGCTTACCCGATCTACGGAGGAGTTCCTGTAGAGAGGCAGATGAATATTCTGAAAAAGGGTAAACATCAGGTGATAGTTGGAACTCCCGGAAGGGTCAAAGACCTGATAAGCAGAGGGATCCTGAGGTTAGATAGGGTTCGCTATGCCGTTTTGGATGAAGCTGACCAGATGCTGGATATGGGATTCATTGAAGATATAGAGGAGATACTCTCTAAAACGCCAGAGGATAAGCAGACCATGCTCTTTTCGGCAACCATGCCATACGAAATCAGGAAACTGATAGACAACTACCTGAAACCCGGTTACAGGTTCGTAAAGGTAAGTAAACAGCTCATTACCCCTAAGGTCAGGCAGAGGGTTTTTTTGGTCAGGAGTGAAGACAAGCTGAAGGCCCTTGAAAAGATTTTAAGAGAAAATAGTAAAACGGCAACTATCGTTTTCGTTAAAACCAAAAGGGACGCTGCCGACCTTGAGAGAGAACTACAGCGTCGCGGCATAAATGCAATGGCTATCCACGGAGATCTTTCCCAGAGGCAGAGAGAAAACGTTTTAAAGGCATTTAGAGAGGGGAATGTAAAGGTTCTTGTAGCTACAGACGTTGCAGCCAGAGGTCTTGACATTAAGAACGTGGGACTTGTTGTTAACTATGAGCTTCCGGAAAACCCGGAAAGCTACGTTCACAGAATTGGCAGGACTGGAAGGGCTGGAAGAGAAGGGGTTGCAATAAGCCTTGTTGCAGAGCCAGAAAAGAGAAGAATGTATAGGATTAAAGGTCTTAAAGGGGTAAGACTGGAAAGGTTCAGGGTAAACGACATTAAAGAGCTGAAGGATAGGCTTCTTTCAGAAGACGTAAGTAAAGTTCCTGAAAGAATCAGAAGATTTGCGAAAGAGCTCCTTCAGGAAAGACCTGCAGAGGAGATTCTCTCTCTTCTTCTTTTAAGAGTTTTAAAATAAAGCCCGGTAGATACCGGGCTTCTCCTTTAGTTAAAAAGGTAAGGATCTATGATTTCCAGTCCTGCATATCCATCGGCAACGAATGTTAGTTTACCGTCAGAAGATAGCGCTACGCCATTAGCATCACCTGGAGTATCAACGTTTGAAACGATAACAGGATTTTGAGGATCTGAGACGTCAACAATCCGAAGCCCTCCTCCGTCAGCTACAAAAGCGTATTTACCGTCAGAAGATAGCGCTACGCCAATAGCATCATCTGGAGTATCAACGTTTGAAACAATCTGAGGCTTGAAAACAGAAGATGCCATAACGAATTTGCCACTGTGAGTCAGACCAACTCCGTCAAAGTATCTTATCTTATAAATTCCCTCAAGTTTTTCTCTATCCTTTACAGGGTTGAAAACAAGAACGTCTTTTACGGTTTCCTCACCATCTCCATCAATATCCTCAATTACCGGTTCAAGGGCTTTCTCAATCTCCTCTCCAAAGGTTTTCTCGTCAAAGTAATACTTTAAATACTTTGCAACCTTTTCGTAAACGATTTCGCTGACAAGGGAAACTCTGAAGTCTTCTCCAGCCTCTTTTATGTCACTCCCTCTGGCAATTGCCCTTATTACACCTCTGTTTTCCGTGCAGTTGTCGTCCATCACTCCATCGTCGTCTGCATCCCAATCGCAGCCACCTTCTACTCTGTAGAGGTAGAACTTTTCAGGGTTGAGTTCATTGGCGTGGGTGTTGAAGTTTCCGATTTCGTCAAGGTCATTTCCCGAACTTGTCTTTTCAGTCCACTTGAGTGTAAGAGTTCCGTTCTCCCCTACTTCGTAAATCTTCACAGTTGCGTTGGCAAGGTTTCCAAGAACAGCTTTTCCGTAAACTACAGGCTTGCTACCTTCTCCAGAATTGTTACTGCTGTTTACGCCACAACCGGTAAAAGCCCACAGCCCTGCAAGTAAAAGCGCCACCCCTAACCTGCGCTTCATCACTCCCTCCGGTGGTTTTGTTCTTAGAACCTTATACCGACCTCTCCGTAAATTCCCTTCAGCCTGACGTCTGTTGAGAAGTCGTCCACGTCGTCTATTTTGAGCCTTCCAAAGCGATATCCCACGTTTGCAAATACTTTTCCTATTTCTACTCCTCCTTTTATTCTTAAATCGTAGAGGTAGCTTCCGCTGTAGGTGATTCCCTTACCTTCAAGTCCCCAGATAAAATGTGAAATTTTCCCGTTAAGGGCAGCGTATACGTAGGGAACAGGTATATCGTAGTCTGTTTTAGAGTAGGCTCCCGTTGTGAGGCTCCTTATCTCAACGTGGCCTGTAAGGTATTTCACTCCAAGGCCGGCTTCTATGTTAACAATTTCTGTTTTAACCGGCTCGTAGTATAAGGTTGCATCTATCTGATCGGCTTTAAGGTCTGTGCTTACCCTGTCGCTAACGTTAAACGTTACTCCGCCAAAGGTAACCGTTTTCGAAAGCGTTCCCTCTCCGCTGGTTTTCACCCTCAGGTAATCTACTCTGATGTTGGGAACGTATTTAATTTCGTTTTTCCAGTTTATGGTGACGTGGAACTTAGTTTTATCTTCTATGTGGAGGTCGTCCTTTACATCTATTTCCGTTCCCTTATACTTGACCCAGCCGCTGAACTGTTCCCTTTGAGGCCCTACTGAAACTGAAAACTCCGATGCCTTTGCAGTTGAAAGGCTTGACAGTGCTGTTAATCCAATCATTAGTGCAGAAATTGCTGTTGACTTTTTCTTTCCTCCTCCCATACTTGAGTCTCCTTCAAAAGTATTTATAAAATATTCTATCAAAATTTATATAGGTTGAAGGTGTTGTAGAACAGACTAAATTATTAAGCTGAAAGGGCGGGCGTAGCTCAGGTGGTAGAGCATCAGCTTCCCAAGCTGAGGGTCGCGGGTTCGAGTCCCGTCGCCCGCTCCAGAATAAAAATTTTTGGTTACTAGGAAGTTGGAAAATTCAAAAACTATTAATTTTTTCTCCTTAATGCTTTCACTTGCCATTCACATTTCCATCCTTTTGGCTATTTCCATCAACGAGGTTTTTTCAGAGAAAACTTACGAAGTTGTAAACGTCGTTCCTATCTCTTTTGATACAAAAGTTGAGTCTAATATTGTTGGGGTGAAACCGGTAAAAGGGGAGCTGAATGGCGGGGCTTTCCAGAACAAGAGTTCCGTTCCAGGAGGGAAACGCTCAACTGGGGCTCCAGAAGGTGGGGGAGCTTCTATCAAAAAACTGGAGAACGAAGGGGCTGGAGAGACTGTTGTTTCGATGAAGAAGGGGAGTTCCCCATCAAAGCTCGTAAAGAGCTTTTCAACGGGAAGGGGTGTCGGGAAAGTTGAGCTTTCTGTGGAACTCCCCAACAGGAAGGGAAAAGAACTTCCCTCAATATCAAGCTCAAAACTTGTTCCTTACCTTATCAGAGTTAGAGACACGATAATGAAAAACTGGAAAGTTCCATACTTTACCAGCGTTCCAGGGAAGAGACAGACAACAGTTGTTCTGACTTTAAGAAACGACGGAACCGTTGATGAGCTTACGGTAGAGAAACTCTCCCCCGACATTACCTTCAACCGCTCTGCCATTTCTGCAATATATTCTGTAAAGTCCTTTGGCCGTTTCCCGAAGGGAGTTAAGGAGAAAAAAGTAAGGTTGAAGGTGAAGTTTGAAGTTAAGTAATCCTGAGCTTATATACGCATTAAGCTCTCTGTGGGTTAAAACCCTGAGGGTTGAGGTAGAGTTTCTCTCTCTTCCTCAGTTCCCCTCCATTGTCGCCTTCTGGCACGGCAGGATGTTCCTCCTCCCCTTTGCCCTGAAAAACTACGCCGAAAGGGTAGCCATTCTCATAAGCCGTCACAGAGACGGAGAGTTGATAGCCCGAATAGTTGAAAAAATGGGATTTAGGACTGTTAGAGGCTCGGCAGGAAAGGGAAAAGGGGGAGATAGAGCGTTTAAGGAGATGGTCAAGCTGATAGAGGAAGGCTACACGGTGGCAATAACCCCCGACGGCCCAAGAGGCCCCAGAGAGGTTGCAAAACCGGGAGTGGCGAAACTTGCCATGAAAACAGGCATTCCAGTTTACCCACTTACCTTTTCAGCCAGCTGGAAGTTTAACCTCAATTCCTGGGACAGATTCCTCATACCCTGCCCTTTCTCAAAGTGCAGGGTTGTTTTGGGGGAGCCGATACTTCCACAGGACTTCCACAGCGAGGAGGAGATGAGAAGGGAGGTGGAGTTAAAATTGAAAGAGCTTTCAGAGAGAGCAGATAGGGGGGAAAGATGACGAGCCTCATAGCGGTTCTTTCAGACTTTGGTCTTAAAGACCACTACGTTGGAACTATCCACGGAGTGATCCATCAGGTGGCTCCGGAAACTAAAGTTGTTGATATTACGCACTCTGTAAGGCCGTTTGACGTTGTAGATGGAGCCCTGAAACTGAAGTGGTCTTACAGATACTTTCCTCCCGGAACCATCTTTCTCTGCCTTGTAGATCCAGACCCTTCGGCGATTCCCGTTATCGTTACAACGGAAAACTATTTCCTGGTCTGCCCCAACAACGGAATAGGCAGCCTGATGTTTGAAGAGGAACCCCCTGAAGCCCTCCACCGGATAACGGCGGAACACTACTTCCTGAACAAAAAGAGGACAGGAAACTTCAGGAGCAGAGATCAGCTGGCGCCGATTGCGGCGGAGCTCTCCCGCCTCCAGATGGCCTCTCACCTTGGAGATCCGATAGACTTGAAACACCTTAAGCGGTTTAAACTTCCGCAGCCTCAGCCCTCCGCAGACGGAGGATACGAGGCGATAGTTTTGGACGTTGACAGCTTTGGAAACCTCATACTCAACGCAACTGATGAGTTAGGACTTCCCAGGGTGGCGGAGGTAAACGGCGTTAAAATAACGAAAACCCAGAAGGACTTTTCAGGGTTGAACAGGGGGGAGCTCTTTGTTTCCATCAATCCCGAAGGGCATCTTCAGGTAGTTGCCTACATGGCAAACGCTGCCAAACTTTTAAAGGCCGCAAGAGGAACAAAGGTAAAACTCTACTACTGATGGAGAGCCATGTGGGACGAAGTCTTTGACGTAATAGTTGTTGGAGCCGGCCACGCAGGCTGCGAAGCTGCCCTGGCTGCCGCAAGGATGGGCTGTAAAACCGCCCTCTTTACTGTAAACGTTGACAGAATTGCCGAAATGTCGTGTAACCCTGCCATAGGAGGGGTGGCAAAAGGAACGGTAGTTCGAGAGATAGACGCCCTCGGCGGGGAGATGGCAAAGAACATAGATGAAACCGGAATCCAGTTCAGAATCTTAAACAGGAAGAAGGGGCCTGCCGTTAGAGCTCCCCGCGCCCAGGCCGATAAAGAGGCCTACAGAAAGAGAATGAGACAGGTAGTTGAGAACACAGATAACCTTGAGGTAATTCAGCAGATAGTTGACGACATAGTTGTTGAAAACGGAAAAGTTAAGGGAGTTGTAACCCACCTTGGAGCAAGGTATGGAGCAAAAGCTGTTGTTGTAACTGCCGGAACATTCCTGAGGGGGAAAATCTTCATAGGATTTCAGGAGTTTGAAGGCGGAAGGATGTGGGAGCCTGCCGCAAACAAGCTCTCCTCATTCTACGAAAGACACGGCTTCAGAGTGGGAAGGCTTAAAACTGGAACCCCAACAAGGATTGACGGAAGAACCATAGACTTCTCAAAGATGGAAAGGCAGGACGGAGACGAACCTCCCCCTTTCTTTTCCTACTGGACTGAGCCAAAGGAGATAGAACAGATACCCTGCTGGCTCACATACACAACCCCTGAAACCCACAGGATAATAAGGGAGAACCTCCACAGGTCTCCAATGTACGGAGAGTGTAAACTCATAAGCGGGGTTGGCGTTCGCTACTGCCCCTCAATTGAGGACAAGATAGTGAAGTTCCCAGAAAGGGAGCGACACCATGTGTTCGTTGAACCGGAAGGAAGGGACACGGTAGAGTTTTACCCCAACGGAACTTCAACAAGCCTTCCCTACGACGTTCAGGTTGCGATAATAAGGTCAATTCCCGGCCTTGAAAACGCAGAGATAATAAGGCCGGCCTACGCAATAGAGTATGACTTCATAGACCCAAGGCACCTCTACCCGACACTTGAAACAAAAACCATAAAAGGCCTTTTCAACGCCGGCCAGATAAACGGAACAACCGGGTATGAAGAGGCTGCAGGTCAGGGAATAGTTGCCGGAATAAATGCAGCCCTCTACGCCCTCGGAAAAGACGAAAAGTTCGTTTTAGGAAGGGACGAAGCCTACATTGGCGTTATGATAGACGACCTTGTGAATAAAGGAGTAAGGGAACCTTACAGGCTCTTTACCTCACGGGCAGAATACAGGCTCCTTCTGAGATACGACAACGCCGACTACAGACTGGCCAGATACGGATACAAATTCGGCCTTTTAACGAGAGAACAGTTCGAGAGAGTTAAGAAAAAGTATGAAACCGTTAACGTCTTCATAGAGAAGCTGAAAGAAGTAAAGCTGAAACCGGAAGTTGTTAACCCGGTTCTGGAAAAGGAAGGTTCCACACCTTTAAAGGAGAGCAAAAGCACCTACGAGCTCTTGAAAAGGCCTGAAGTTAAGTTAGAGGACATTCTCCCGCTTATACCTTTAGAGCTGACGGTTGAAGACAGAAAACTCCTTGAGGAGATTTTAGAGGAGGTTGAGATAGAGATTAAGTATGAGGGATACATAAAGCGGCAGCTTGAAGAGGTTAAAAGGTTCAGAAAGCTTGAGAACATCAAAATTCCTGAAGACTTTGACTACGATATTGTTCCAATCTCTGTTGAAGAGAGGCAGAAACTGAAGGAGATGAAACCTTTAACCCTAGGGCAGGCTGCAAGGCTTGAGGGGATAAGGCCGGCGTCAATTCCAATTCTGGCAGTTTACATTGAGAAGTGGAAGAGGGGAGAGCTCCACAAGGAGAAAGCCTGATGGAGAGGTTGAGGGAGCTCTGCCGGCTCAACGAAATTCCGATAACAGAAGAGGAGCTTGAAAAGTTTGGGGTTTACAGGGAGCTCCTCAAAAAGTGGGGAAAACGGATAAACCTCACCTCCATCTTAACGGACAGGGAGATAGAGGAAAAACACTTCTTCGACTCCCTCTTAGGACTTGTAGCATTTGAGAGGGCAGGATTAGATGTCAACGGAAAACGATTCTGCGACGTCGGTTCTGGAGCCGGATTTCCCGGCATTCCCCTTGCCGTTCTTTTAAAGGACTCGGAGTTCACACTGGTTGAACCCCGAAAAAAGAGGTGCGTCTTCTTGGAGGAGGTAAAGAGGCAGCTGAAGCTCAAAAACGTTTCCGTTCAATGCTCAAGGGTAGAAAAGGTTAGCGAGAACTTTGACATCTTAACGATGAGGGCTGTTGAAGATCCCGAGGGAGCGGTTGAGATAACGGAGCACCTCCTTGAGAGGGGAGCACTTCTGTGCATTTACAGGGGAAAGGAACCCTTCGGCAGAGAAATTCCGGGATACAGAATCAGAGAAATCGAAATAGAACCCAAAGGAGTCAGCTTCAAGAGACACTTTCTCTTTATCGAAAAGATTTCGGAGAGTTAAAGTTGGAGCTCTTTGAGGGGAAAAAACCTCTCCCTGCAAGACTGAAACCGAGGGATTTCTCAGAATTTGCAGGCCAGAAGCACATAATCGACAAAGGAAGACCGTTAAGGAAATTGATAGAAAAGGGAGAAATCCACTCGTTGATCTTTGTAGGCCCTCCCGGAACGGGAAAAACAGCACTTGCTCACCTGATAAAGGAAAAACTAGGAGCCGACTTTTATGAGCTAAACGCCGTAACATCTACCGTTTCAGACGTCAGGAAAGTCTTGGAAAAGGGCAGGGAAAACAGAAAGTTAGGCAGAAAAACCATCCTGTTTATCGACGAAATCCACCGGTTTAACAAAGCCCAGCAGGATGCCCTCCTGCCTGACACGGAAGAGGGAAACGTCATCCTGATTGGAGCAACAACAGAAAACCCCTACTTCAGCCTTACCCCTGCACTGCGTTCGAGGGTAAAGATTTACAGCTTCAAGCCCCTTGAAAGGGAAGACCTGCTGAAACTTTACAGGACAGCAACAACACGGAAAGATGGGCTTCCCGGTTTTAAGTTCCGGAAAATGTTCTCAACCTTCTGATAAACGCCTCCGCCGGGGACGGAAGGCGGTTTCTCAACTACTTAGAGGAGCTCCACACGATAACCGGCGGAAAAGAGCCGACTTTAGACCTTGCACAGGAGGTTGTTGGAGAGGGCGTTCTCTCAATGAGTGAGGATGAGCGGTTCGACCTAATCTCAGCCCTCATCAAATCGATGAGGGGAAGCGACCCGGACGCAGCCCTCCACTATGCAGTGAGGCTCTTAGAGGCTGGAGAAGACCCGAAGTTCATCGCAAGGCGCCTTGTGATATTTGCCTCAGAAGATATAGGAAACGCAAACCCTGAAGCCCTGCTTGTTGCAAACGCAGCTCTCAACGCCGTTATTAACGTTGGGATGCCCGAAGCTGCAATAAACCTTGCACACGCAGTTATCTACCTCTCAAGCTCCTTAAAGTCAAACGCCGTTTACAAAGCCCTTAAAGAGGCGCAAAAGGATGTAAGAGATGGCTTTCAGCCGGAAGTTCCACAGCACCTTAAGGCAGGAAGGAGAAACAGAGGCTATAAATACCCCCACAACTACGAGAGGAACTATGTAAATCAGGAATACTTGAAGAGAAAAAGGGAATACTACCGGCCAAAAGGGGTGGGTTTTGAAAAAACCCTGAAGAGCTGGCTCAAGTGGATGAAGAGAGAAACTGATAAAATTGAGCCCACTAAGGAAGAAGAGGTAGATAATGAAGTTTAAGGTTTCCGTTCCTGCTTCAACAAGCAACTTAGGCCCCGGGTTCGACGCTTTAGGTCTTGCTCTAACCCTCTACAACGAATTCTACGTTGAGCCATCTGACAAATACGAAGTTGAGATAGAGGGGGAAGGAGCCGGGGAGCTCCCGAAAGACGAAAGGAACCTCTTTTTGAGGGCTTACAGGAGCTCCATGGAATACTTAGGATTAAATCAGCCGATAAAAGTAAAACTTGTAAACCGGATTCCGCTGGGAAGGGGGCTGGGGAGCTCCGCAACGGCAATAGTTGGGGGAATACTGGCGGCAGAGAGAATTTCAGGGAGGGAGCTATCACTTCCGGAAGTCATAGACATAGCCTTTAAGTTTGAACCACACCCTGACAACGTTCTCCCTGCCTACACCGGAGGCTTTGTAGTTGCGGCAACAAACGGAGACCTTTCATACGTAAAACTTGACTGGCCTGAAGACCTGAAAGTTGTAATAGTTGTGCCGGAGCTCTTCCTCTCAACGGAGGAGTCTCGCTCGGTTCTACCAGACACTTACAGCAGGGAAGATGTCATTTTTAACATCCAGAGGGTGGCGTTGCTTTTGGGAGCTCTCCAGAAGAGAGACTATGGGCTCCTCAAAGAGGCCGTAAAAGACAGAATCCACCAGCCCTACCGGTGCGACCTGATTCCCTCTTTCTGGGAGATACTCTCTGAGGGCTACAAGGCCGGAGCCTACGCTGTTTACCTTTCTGGAGCTGGGAGCTGCATTGGAGCTCTCGCCGACAAAAACTTTGACGAAATCGGCAAAGCAATGTGCAACGTCTTTGACGCTTTAGGCATAGAATCCCGCTACCTTGTTTTAGACGTAGACAAAACTGGTGTTAAAATCTCAGAAGTCTAAATAAAGAGGAATAGTGCAGGAAAGAATTAAAGAAGAAATAGGGTTCTACAAAGATTTGCTGAAAATTTTGTCAGCTTTCTCCTTTGGAATAGGTGGCGGAACCATCAGTCTCCTGTTTAAGCCTAAGAGTGGAATTTCCTTACTTCTGCTAACCCTTGGCGGGGTATTAGAAGTTGCCTTGTTGGTTATTTCAGGCTGGATTATCTTAAAAATCAGAAAACTCTTAACGGAGTTAATAGATGATTGAAACCATCATAGTTGCCTTAGTAATCGGAGCTGTATTTCTGGCATTCCTATTCTTCTTGTTCTCCATCTTCAAAGTTGTAAAAGAAGAAACTTAAACAGTAATAGAGTTAGTTTACAGCGTATAATTAGAGTTTTCTAATAAAGAACTTTTCTTTTCACTTGTCAATTCAAATATTAAACCCTCTCCCCAGGGCATTACAATGCGAAATTCTTGAAACTTTTAACAACAGTGTTACAATCCCTTTGGGGAGAGGTAACTTAGGGTAATAATACCAAAGATAAAGTTAAAAATGAAAGGAGGGAGGGTTCCCTCCCCCATTGGAAAGAACACAGAGCAACACCAAAATTAAGAAAGCCATCAAGAAAGGATAGCAGCCTTGGTTTTGCTGCAAAATTTGTAGCAGTGTTTGGTAGAGAAGTAACACTGAGTTAAGAGTTTGAAGTAGTTCGCTTTGTGAAATTTGTCGTGTTTCTTGCTCCATAATACCACCTCCTAAAATTTGATTTTTGGTACCAAATTTTAATTTAATATGATAAATTGAAAGTTTCAACTTCTCTCAATACATCTCAGTTTAGCGCTGCGGGCGGCGGGGTTCTGGGAGATTTCTTCTTCGGTTGGTTCAACAGGTTTTCTGGTTACGATTTTGAAGCCCTCGGGTTCAAGTTTCTTAAAGAGGTTTTTTACAAGTCTGTCTTCTAACGAGTGAAATGTTATTACAACCAACCTGCCATCGCTTTTTAGAAAATGTGCAGCCTTGGGAATGGCAGTTTCTATCTCTTCAAACTCTTTGTTTACATATATCCTTATTGCCTGAAAGGTTTTTATTGCAGGGTGTTTCTTCTTTCCAGCCCAGAGTTTTTTGGGAATTACATCTTCAACGATTTTTGCTAGTTCTGTTGTTGTCTCTATTGGTTTAACTTTCCGTCTTCTAACGATTTCACGGGCAATTTTCCTTGCAAAACGCTCCTCTCCGTATTTGAAGATTATCTCTGCAAGTTTTCTCTCGGAAAGTTCATTTACAACATCTCTGGCAGTCAGTTTCTGGGTTCTGTCCATTCTCATGTCTAAGGGCTGCTCCTGCCAGACTGTAAATCCTCTCTCTCCTCTCAAGTGAAAGTGGGAAACTCCAAGATCAAAGAGAATTCCGTCAACTTCTGATATTCCTTCGGCCTCTAAAACTTTATTTATCTGAGAGAAATTTGCATGGTAAACGGCAACTCTGTTCCCGTAGGGTTCCAGTCTTTTGAGGGCTCTTTCTATTGCCTCTTCGTCTCTGTCTATGGCTATTACTCTATTTTCGGGATTGGCATTCAGTATAGCTTCTGTATGTCCTCCTCCTCCAAGGGTTGCGTCTACGAAAATACCTCCTTTTTCGGCATTTAAGTAGTGGATGGCCTCCTTTAGTAACACTGGAGGGTGGTATATTTTACCTTTTTTCATGATAGTTCCTCTTACATTTTATTTTAGCCTAATTGTTATAAGAATCCTTGACATAACTCATTTCCTTGATCAGAAAACAATGTAAATTGAAATTTACAACTCTAATTGAAGTAGAGGTGGAAGATGGTTCTTATTGATGAGAGAGAGCTCCCGAGAGTTCCCTATCAGGGAATGAATATGGTTCACGAGAGGGAGCTGAAAATACTTAACAGACTTTACGCTGCTCTTGAGGAAGGTCAGGAAGAGTCGGTAATTGATGAGCTCCTTGACGAGTTCCTCCGGGATGTTGAAGAGCACTTTAGCTATGAAGAGGACTTAATGAGAAAATCCCACTTCTTTGCCTATGAGTGTCACCATGGGGAGCACAACAGGGTCAGGGAGGAGTTGAGGGCGGTTAAGGAGCGCTGGCAAAAGAATAGAGATATTAAGGAGCTTAAAGATTACTTTGAAAAAGTTTTCAAACCCTGGATTTCAGAGCACATTCTTACTATGGATACTGTAACTGCTCAGTGGATTGCCCGTATTATGGGAGGTATTGGAGTTTTATAACGTTTACAACGGCTACTGCAAACTCTCTTTCGTGAGAAATAGAGTAGAGCAGTTTAAACTGTGGGGGGAGTTCTCTAACGCGGAGGTGGAGCTCCCTGCCTCCGCCTTTTATAGAAACGTCTTTTATGCCGATTATAAAGCCGGCCTGGTGGAGTGCTTTAACAGTTGCTTCTTTCAGGGCAAAGCGTGCTGCGACACATTCAGGAAGGGTTTTCCGGGTTTTGTTTAGACAGTATTCGTAACCTTCCGGGAGTATTTTTTTGAGGAACCGCTTTCCAAAACGGGAGATTAGCTTCTCAACCCTTGGCACTGAAACGATGTCGATTCCTACGCCAACTGGTAACATACCTGTAGATTTATTTTCTCTCATTGTATTCAATTTTTACGTCTGGTTCCGGAGCTGGTAGGGTTTCGGCGGGTTTGCTGATTTCAAACTTTCCGCTCTTTATCCACTCTTTCAGGATTTCGGCGATTTCCCGGGCTTTGTAGTAGGAAGAGACTGGGGAAGTTGGAACTTTCTTGCCGTTTATCTCAATGTAGCCCCGGCGGAGCTCCCCGTAGCTCACGTACTTAATCGGCTTTGCGTTTCCAGAGGGGTAGTCAACAGAGTAGTCTATTACAGGGGCAAATATCTCATCGTCTCTAACAGAGGTGTAGTAGGCAATCCTCTCGTTTAGTATCGGTATGGGAATTCCTATTCCAACGAACATTGAGACGCCGTAGCCCAATATTGACGCCGCCTTTATAAAGTCTGTTGACATCTGTTTCATATCTCCAACAACCATTAACGTTCCAGAACCCTCCATAGGCTGACCTTTCTTGCTCCTCTTTACTCCAAAGGGAGAGTGCTGGGTCCCGTGGAAAGCAACGTAGCCTATCCCACCGCCAAGGAAGATTCTGGTTCCTATTCCAATTGTTTCAAAGAACGGGTCGTTCATTAGGGGAGAGAGCTGGCCGGCTCCGGAGTAGGTTGCGTTTCCAAAGTTTGGTTTCAACGTTCCCATATATGTGTAGATGGTTCTGGAAGACTTGTTAACGGCAACGTTGTAGTTCTGGTAAGCATTCCTTGGGCTGCACAGGATTGCATCGTTTATCGTCTTTATGTTTATGAGCTTCTTTATTTCCCTCCTTGGGTAGCAGTCTGTTCCGTAGGCGTAGGCCTCAAGCTCTATGTCCTCTCCGGCTATGAGTTCCTCTATAACGTGGGCTCCGCCGTATTCAAACTTTCCTGGGTAGACCTCGTTCCTCGGGTCGTTTTCGGGAAGGGCTGTCGCTCCTATGTAAAGGTCAACGGCTGCAATCCCTCCGTAGGCTGGAACTCCGTTGAGGTAAATCTCCTCCATCTTCATTCTGGGCTTTGTATGGCCAACGTTTAAGAAGGCTCCAGAGGAGCACATTGCTCCGAAGGTTCCGGTTGTAACTACGTCAACCTCTTCTGCCGCCTTAACTACTCCAAGCTCCTCAACTATCTCAATCATCTCCTCGGCAGTAACGACAACCGCCTCACCTTTCCTTATTTTCTCGTTTATCTCCTCGTAGGTCTTAACAACCTTGAACTGCTCCATTTGCTCTACCTCTTTTTGAGTGGGTAATTAAGAATTATAGTGGTTTAGAGCTCCCGGAACTCGTCTTTCACAAAGTTCCTGTAGAAATCCCACTCTGAGGGTTTTAAGAGGTGAACTTCTAAGGGGGAAAAGTTGTAACCGTCTATTAGTTTGAGCTTGAGTTTTGCCCTCTCTGTTGCGCTCTCTGGAACGAGGGGTGAGACGACTGCAACGTCTATGTCGCTCAGGGCTGGGTGGTAGTCTCCTCTGTAGTAGGAGCCAAAGAGGTAGACCTTTGCGCCGGGAAGGAGCTCCCTCGCCCTATCGGCAACCGTTTTTAAATGTTTTTCCGCCTCGTCAAAAAAGGCCTTTCTCTTCTCGTAGATTTCCTTTGCAAGCTCAACGGCAGTTATGTTCCTTTTCAACTCTCAACTATCTCCAGAAGTTCCCGGTATAGGTCTAATTTACCCTCAACCTCTTCTCTTGTATACCGCCTTGGAAGGTAGCGGCCTGAGATGTAGGCGTCTGAAATTACCTCTATCTCTGCCCTACTCTTAAAAACGGCAATCTCTTCTTTCATTGGGGGAGCTCCCTACTGAGGTTATCTATAAGTTTTTGAAACAGTTGGTGCTTTTTTGAAACCGTTTCATAGACAGAGAGGGCAATCTCCCTGTTGTAGGTGTGTGAAGTTAGGTTCCTTGCCCTGAGGAAGGAGAGCCAGTCTTCCTCGTTCTCTATCCAGCCCAGCCTGTAGGCAAGCTTTATGCAGGAACGGGCTGAGTTGCAGTCTCCGGCTCCTAAAACCCTTGCAAACCTCTGAACGGTCTTCCAGGCAAGCTCAAAGGTAAACTCAAACCTCTGGATTGTTGCGTCTAAAACGATGTCGCTCTTTTCCTCAATTGTCAGGGCTTCTCTAAGCCTGGTGTATGCAGACTCAAGGAGTTTAAGACTCTCTTTTAACTCTTCCATCGTATAGAACAACTCCTGTTCTCTTAACCGTTTCCCTGAACTCTTCTGAAACAAGGGAGAGGTCTACAAGGTCAAAGCTCTTTAGTGTGGGGAGCTCCTCAAGCTCTTCCTCAATCTTCGCCATTACGCTGAAAGGAACTTTAGAGCCGCAGTCAACGGCTATGTCAAAGTCTGAATTTTCCCTTGCAGTTCCCTTAGCCCTTGAGCCAAAGAGGTAAATTCGGCAGTTGGGAAGGTATTTAGAAACTATTTCAACGATTTTCTTCAGTATTTCTTCGTCTGTTAGAGGTCTAACCCTTATCACCTACAGGCTCCGCTATCAGGTCAACGTTGCTTGCAAGGTCTGTTATTCTGGCCTTTACAAACTCTCCCGGTTTGAAGTCTCCTTTTAAGTAAACAATTCCGTCTATCTCGTAGGCGTTCCTGTAGCTTCTTGCCTCTACAAAGCCGGGCATCTCTGAAGAGGGAGAGTCAACGATGAGCTCAAGCTCTTTTCCGATAAGCTCTCTGTGTTTTTTCTCATAAATCCAGAACTGGGTCTCTTCAAGGAGTGAGAGCCTTGACTCCTTTAACTCCTGCGGCAGGTCTCCGAGCTTGTAGGCGGCTGTTCCCTCTTCCCTGTAGTATTTGAAAAAGCCCACCCAGTCAAGTTCTGCATCTTTTATGAATGAGTGGAGCTCCTCAAACTCAGCCTCCCCCTCTGTCGGGAATCCGACTATAAATGTTGTTCTGATGGCAACTCCAGGAATTCTCTTTCTGAGCTTCTCTATGAGATTCTCTGCAAACTTCCTTGAGTATTTCCTCCCCATAGAGGCAAGGACTTTGTCGTTTATGTGCTGGAGTGGAACGTCAAAGTATTTAAGGACTTTCTCAGAGGAAGCTACAAAGTCTATGAGTGAGTCTGTAATGTGGGACGGGTAGGTATACATAAGCCTTATCCACTTAATGCCCTCAACCTTTTCAAGCTCTTTCAGGAGTTTGACAAGACCCTCTTTTTCGCCTCTGTCGTAGAGGTAGGCGGTTGTGTCCTGAGCTATAACGTAGAGCTCCTTTACTCCAAGGTCTGAAAGCCTTTTGGCTTCTTCAATTAGCTCTTCAACAGGTCTACTCTTTAACGAACCTCTAATTAAGGGAATCGCACAGTAGGTGCAGCCGTTTGAGCAGCCTTCGGAGATTTTAAGGTAGGCGAGGTGTTTTGGAGTGAGAATCTCCCTTAAAAGGTAAGGCTTCTGGACAGAGGCCTTTCTGTTTAGTATCCTCTCAACGCTTGAGAGGAGCTCGTTTACACCGATAAAGGCGTCAACCTCGGGGAGCTCCCTCTTTAGCTCCTCCTTATACCTCTGATATAAACACCCTGCAACAACAACCCTCTTCTCCGGAGAGTTCTTCTTCTCCTCTATAGCGTTGAGAATCTCGTCTATTGACTCCTCCTTTGCAGGCTGGATAAATCCGCAGGTGTTAACGAGGATTACGTCGGCATCTTCTAAACTGTTTACAAACTCAACGTCTCCCGTAGCCTTTAAAAGGCCAACCATAGTTTCCGTATCAACAAGGTTTTTAGGGCATCCAAGGCTTATAACTGCAACCTTTTTCTTCAAGTCTCTCTCCTTCAGTAAACCTTTATTCCGGTTCCCTCTTTAATCTTACCAACAACCTGAATCCAGGGTTCTCCTTTCTCGGTGAGTTTTGAGAGGAGCTCCGGTAATCTCTCCTCAGGAACGGCAATTAAAAGTCCACCGGAAGTTTGGGGGTCAAAGAGGAGCATCTTCAGGTCTTCATCAAAATCTTTTGGGAACTCTACCGCATCTCCAACGTAGTCAACGTTGTCGTAGGTGGCAGCAGGCAGAAGCCCCATAGAGGCGTATTCTTTAGCTCCGGGAAGAAGTTTAAAGGCAGAGGAGTCAATTTCTGCAGAAACTCCACTGAAATTAACCATTTCATAAAGGTGTCCTAAAAAGCCAAACCCTGTAACGTCTGTGCAGGCACTTACTCCAACTGAAACCATAGCCTCAGAAGCAAATTTATTAAGGTGAGTCATAACCTCAGAAACGGCCTTAACCTCCTGGTCTGATGCCATATCTGCCTTTATTGCAGTTGTTAGAACGCCAATTCCCAAAGGCTTTGTATAAACAAGAACATCTCCCGGTTTAGCCGTTGAGTTCCTTATTATCTTCTCAGGGTGAGCGATGCCTGTAACAGAGAGGCCGAACTTAGTCTCAAGGTCGTCAACTGTGTGGCCTCCAACGAGGGAAACTCCGGCCTCTCTTAACTTCTCGGCTCCTCCCTTTAAAATCTCTGTCAGATATTCCATAGGAACTTTACAGGTGTCAAACATAACAAGGTTTATTGCCGTTATGGGTTTTCCCCCCATTGCGTAGACGTCTGAGAGGGCGTTTGCAACGGCAACCTGTCCGTAGACGAAGGGGTCGTCAACAACAGGAGTTATGAAGTCTGCAGTCTGAATCAGAGCTATCTCATCTGTAAGCCTGTAGACTCCGGCATCCTCAGCCGTTTCAATTCCAACAATCACGTTCTCATCTACAGGGAAAGAGACCTTATTTAAAACCTCTGAAAGCCCGACCGGGCTGAGCTTTGCCCCTCAGCCGGAAGCCCTTACAGTTTGGGTCAGCTTGAACTTCTTACTCAACTATCTTTCCCTCCGCTTTCAGTCTCTTTATAAGGTGGTCTTCCTCTCCTGCCTCTGCCCACCCTTTAGCCCTTAGAATACAGCTGTCGCATCTCATACAGGGAACTTCCTCTCCTCTGTAACAGGAGATTGAGTAGGAGTAGTCTGCTTCTAAAGAGAGGCCAAGCTTTATGATTTCGCCTTTCGTAAGGTTTATAAGGGGAGCGTGAATCTTCCACTTATTCCCTTCTGCTCCAAGTTTTGTTCCTCTGTTTAAGGCTTCTTCCATGGCAGAGAGGAACTCGGGGCGGCAGTCGGGGTAGCCGCTGTAGTCAACGGCGTTCCAGCCTCCTACAAGGTGGGTTGTTCCTCTACTCTCAGCGTAGGCTGCAGCGATTGAGATAAAGACTCCGTTTCTAAAGGGGACGTAGGTTACGGGAATCCCTCTCTCCTTTACTTCCTCAACGGAGTGGGTTTCAGGAACTTCTAAGTTCTTATCTGTAAGAGCAGAAGCTCCAAACTTTGATAAATCAACTTCAAAGAGAACGTGCTCTTTCACTCCGGCATTTTTTGCCGTAATCTTTGCCATTTCTATCTCTATAGCGTGCCTCTGGCCGTAGTAGAAGGTAATGGCATAAACCTCGTCAAATTGTTTTTTTGCCCAGTAGAGGGCAGTCGTTGAGTCAAGACCTCCTGAGAATATGACCACTGCAGATTTCATCTTCTCTCCTGAACAGGTTTTGAGGGCTAAGGATATAATAATACCCGGAAAACCGATTTTAAGGGGGCTCTTATTCCTCTTGACCTTTCCGTTGACAGGGAGAAAGAGGAGCGGTTTTTAGAGGAGCTCCGCCAGATAGTCTTAACCCTCTTAAACGGTAAAGAGTGCAGAGTTTACCTGTTTGGCTCAAGGGCGAAAGGGAATTACCGCCGCTCCTCAGATGCCGACATAGCTGTGGAAGGGCTTACAGATGAGGAGCTTACGAGGTTCAAGCTCCTTTTAGATGAGATGATTGAGGGGAGCTCCATTCCCTTTACCGTTGACGTTGTTAACCTGAACAGCGTTTCAGATGAGTTTAAAAGGGAGATTCTCAAAGAGGGTATCAGGTGGAAATAAAGAAACTGAAAGACCTTGAAAAAGCACTTCAGAACTTTGAAGAATCCCTCAATATTGAACTCTCTGAATTTCCGCCGTCTGTAAGGGACGTTTTAGAGAGCGGGCAGGTTCTGAAGTTTGAAATGAGCTACGAGCTTTTCTGGAAAGTTGGAAAGGAACTCCTCTCAGAAGAAGGTATAGACGCAGGCTCTCCTCGCAGAGTTTTCAAAGCTTTGTTTCAACTTGGCTACCTTAATTATGATGAGCTGGAGCTCTGCCTCTCTATGGTTAACGACAGAAACCTCCTTTCCCACGTTTACCGCCGTGAGGTTGTGGAGTCTGTTCTACCCAAACTCAGAAACTACTTAGAGCTGATGAAGTCTGCTCTTTCCCGGTTTAAAGAAGTTCTAAAGTAAAGGCTTTTCCAAATTTGACGACCCATAAACAACAAAATAAAATTACGGCGACAATTACTACAGTGCGGGGAAGAGCGTTGACATTTCAGGAGCTCATCTTCACTCTTCAGGACTACTGGGCAAAGCAGGGATGTATTATAGCTTCACCATACGACGTTGAGCAGGGTGCCGGAACGATGCACCCGTTCACCTTTTTAAAAGTTCTCGGAAAAGAGCCCTGGAGAGTTGCCTACGTTCAGCCCTGTAGAAGGCCGGCAGACGGCAGATACGGGGAAAACCCAAACAGGCTTCAGCACTACTTCCAGTTTCAGGTTATTCTGAAACCATCTCCCGAGAACTCCCAGGAGCTCTACCTTGGAAGCCTTGAAGCTTTAGGCTTCAACCTGAAGGAGCACGACATCAGGTTTGTTGAGGACGACTGGGAGTCTCCAACCCTTGGAGCCTGGGGGCTTGGGTGGGAAGTCTGGTTAGACGGTATGGAGATTACACAGTTTACCTACTTCCAGCAGGCCGGCGGGATAACACTTGACCCTGTGTCTGTTGAGATTACCTACGGTCTTGAGCGTATTGCAATGTATATCCAGGGAGTTGACAGCGTTTACGATATTGAGTGGACAAAGGGAGTTAAATACGGAGACCTCTACAAAGAGAATGAATACCAGTGGTCTGTTTACAACTTTGAGAAGGCAGACACTGAGATGCTCTTTAACTTGTTTAACATGTTTGAGAAGGAGTCTGAAAGGCTTGTTAAAGAAGATTTAGTTCTTCCCGCCTACGACTACTGTTTAAAGTGCTCCCACGTCTTTAACCTCCTTGACGCAAGGGGAGCAATCTCTGTTGCCGAAAGGGCTTCGTTTATAGGAAGGGTAAGGAGACTTGCTGCAAACTGCGCTAAAAAGTACTTAGAACTGAAAGAGGGCAAAGGTGAAGGCGCAAAATCTACTGCTTGAGATAGGGTGTGAGGAGTTCCCGGCTTCATTCGTTGAGCCGGCGCTTTCCTACCTTAAGGAGAAAATCTCTCAGAAACTCTCAGAGAACCACCTCTCTTTCACATCTACCGAAACTTTCGGAACTCCAAGAAGGCTCATAGTTATCGTTTACGATGTTCCGGAAGTTCAGCCAGATAGGGAAGAGCTGATAGTTGGGCCCTCCGAAAGGGCTGCATTTGACGAGAATAGAAACCCAACAAAGGCAGCACTTGGATTTGCAAAGTCTAAAGGTGTTGACGTTTCAGAGTTAACAGTTGTTGAGAATCCTCCAGGCAGAAAAGGAAGATACGTTGCTGTTAAGAGGGTTGTTAAAGGAAAGAAAACTGCTGAGGTTCTGAAAGAGGTTCTCCCTGAAGTTATCACCTCCATTCCCTTTAAAAAGAGCATGCGCTGGGGGGAGAAGAGGATAAGGTTTGCAAGGCCTATCAGATGGATAACGGCCGCTTACGGGAAAGAGGCAGTTGAGTTTGAGATAGACGGAATAAAGAGCTCAAACGTTTCCTTTGGCCACAGGTTCCTCTCTCCAGAGCCCTTTGTTGTTGAGGAGCCCTCTGAATTTATCTCCCAGCTTGAGGAAAGATTTGTAGTTGCAGACATAGAAAAGAGGAAGGCGATAATCCTTGACAGGGCAAAGGATTTAGCAAAAGGGATTGGTGGGGAGCTCCTTGAAGATGAAGACCTCTTAAACGAGGTAACAAACCTTGTTGAGTTTCCATACCCGATTTTAGGCTCATTTGAAGAGGAGTTTTTGGAGCTCCCTAAAGAGGTTCCGGTTGTTGTTATGAAAGACCATCAGAAGTTCTTCTCAGTTGTTGATAAAAATGGGAACCTGAAGAACTACTTCATTGGCGTTTCAAACATTAAGCCGGTTGACGATTTAACAGTTCGCCTGGGTTATGAAAAGGTTTTAAGGGCAAGGCTTTCAGATGCTCTCTTCTTCTTTAAAGAGGACAGGAAGAAGAAATTAGAGGAGAGGGTAAAAGACCTCTCTGGAATTGTCTTCCACGAAAAACTCGGAACAATGCTTGACAAAACAGAAAGGCTTGAGTCTTTAGCTCCCTTTACCTCCACACAGTTGGGATTTGATAAAGAAGAAAAAGCCAAAAGGGCTGCACACCTGTGTAAGGCAGACCTTTTAACTGAAATGGTCAACGAGTTCCCGGAGCTCCAGGGAACAATGGGCAAATACTACGCCCTCTTAGACGGAGAAAATGAAGAAGTTGCAATAGCCATAGAGGAGCACTACCTGCCGAGGTTCTCTGGAGACAGAGTTGCAGAAACAGAAACTGGAATTTCCCTCTCAATAGCTGAGAAGGTTGATAACCTAACTGGTTTTATAGGGGCAGGGCTCAAACCTACCGGCTCTGCAGACCCGTTCGCCTTAAGGAGAAACGCCTTAGGGCTGATTCAGACGTTGATTGAAAACGAAATCTCCGTTAGATTAACTCCCTTAATAGAAAAGGCAGAAGAGCTCTACAGAGAGCAGGGTATAGAGCTTTCTGAAAGCACAGTTCAGGAAACCCTTTCTTTCATAAAGGAGAGGCTCAAAAACTACCTGAGGGAAAAAGGCTTCAGCCCGGATTCAGTAGATGCAGTTCTCTCTGTTTCAGACGACCCGTACGATTCCCTCTTAAGGGTAAAAGCGATAGAGAAACTGAGGCAGAACCCAGAGTTTGAGGCCGTTCTCTACACGATGAGAAGGGTTGTTAATATAATTCCTGAAGGGTTTACTCCCTCTCCATTTGAACCTGAAGGGGAGTATGAAAAGAACCTCTACGAAGCGTTCCATAGGGTAAGGGAGGAGATTGAGAAATTCCTTAAAGAGAAAGATTACGAAAGAGCTCTTTTCAAAATAAAAGAACTGAAACCGGCCGTAGACAGCTTCTTTGACAATGTGATGGTTATGGACAAAGACGAAAAGGTCAGAAACAGAAGGCTGAGCCTTCTTAAAGCAATAGCAGACCACCTCTTAAGATTAGCAGACTTTTCAAAACTCGTATTTTAAGGGGGCGCGGAGATGCCTAAAAAGATGGTCTACTACTTCGGCGGCGGAAAGGCCGAAGGAAGTGCCGAAATGAAAATGCTCTTAGGCGGTAAGGGTGCGAACCTTGCCGAGATGACCAACTTAGGACTTCCCGTTCCACCGGGAATCACAATAACAACAGAGGTGTGCAAGGAGTATTTCAAAGAGGGGCAGAAGTTCCCGGAAGGCATGTGGGAACAGGTTTTAGAGGGGCTCCAGAAAATTGAGAAGGAGATGGGCAAGAAGTTTGGAGACAGGAAGAACCCGCTGCTGGTCTCTGTCAGGTCGGGAGCTCCCGTCTCAATGCCGGGAATGATGGACACAATCCTCAACTTAGGTCTCAACGACGAAACCGTCCAGGGGCTTGCAGAGTCAACCGGAAACGAGAGGTTTGCCTGGGACTCCTACCGCCGTTTCATCCAGATGTTTGGAAACGTTGTAATGGGAATCCCTCACGAGAAGTTTGAGGAGATTTTAGAGGAGAAGAAGAGAGAGGTCGGAGCAAAGCAGGACGTTGACCTTACAGCAGAAGACCTGAAAGACGTCGTAAAACGTTACAAGGAACTTGTCAAAAAGGAAACCGGAAGGGAGTTCCCTCAAGATCCTTACGAGCAGCTCAAAATGGCCATAAAGGCGGTCTTTGACTCCTGGAACAACCCAAGAGCCATTAAATACCGTGAAATTAACAAAATTCCTGAAGACTACGGAACGGCCGTAAACATCGTTGCAATGGTCTTCGGAAACATGGGAGATACCTCTGGAACAGGAGTTGCCTTTACGAGAAACCCATCAACAGGAGAAAATGTCTTCTACGGTGAATACCTGAAGAACGCCCAGGGTGAAGACGTTGTTGCAGGAATCAGAACTCCTCAACCCCTTACAAAAGCCCAGAAGACAAGCGAGGAGCAGGTTTCCTTAGAAGAGGAGTTCCCCGAAGTCTACAAACAGCTTCTTGAAGTAAGAGACATCCTTGAGAAACACTACAGAGACATGCAGGACATTGAGTTTACAATAGAGAACGGAAGGCTCTGGATGCTCCAGACCAGGGCTGGAAAAAGAACAGCAAGGGCTGCCGTAAAGATTGCCGTTGACATGGTTAAGGAAGGACTCATCACAAAAGAGGAAGCTATCCTAAGGGTTGACCCAGCTCTCATAAACCAGCTCCTCCACCCGATGCTTGACGAAGAGGAGAGGAAAAAGGCGATTGCAGAGGGAAGGCTTATAGCAAAAGGGCTTCCTGCCGCTCCCGGAGCTGTAAGCGGTAAGGTTGTCTTCAATGCCGACGAGGCCGTTGAGATGGCCGAGAAGGGAGAGAAGGTAATACTGGTTCGCCACGAAACATCCCCCGAAGACATCCATGGGATGCACGCAGCTGAGGGTATCTTAACTGCAAGGGGCGGAATGACCTCCCACGCCGCCGTTGTTGCAAGGGGAATGGGTAAAACCTGTATAGTTGGAGCAGAGTCTATTCATGTTGACTACGATAAAGAGGAGTTCAGAGTAGGAGACGTTGTAGTTAAAAAAGGAGACGTTATAACCTTAGACGGTTCAACCGGTGAGATATTCCACGGAGAGTTAAAGACAATACCTGCCCAGATTTCTGGCGAGTTTGAAGAGCTTATGAGGTGGGCAGATGAGATAAGGGAGCTCCAGGTAAGGGTAAACGCCGACACTCCTGAAGATGCAAAACAGGGTAGGGACTTTGGAGCTGAAGGTATAGGCCTCTGTAGAACAGAGCACATGTTCTTCAAGGAAGAGAGAATTCCAGTTGTCCGTGAGATGATACTTGCCAAAACCAAAGAGGAGAGGGAAAGAGCCCTTGAGAAGCTCCTTCCGATGCAGAGGGAGGACTTCATCGCCATCTTTGAGGTGATGGACGGACTTCCCGTCAACATAAGGCTCCTTGACCCTCCACTCCACGAGTTCCTCCCCAGGACAGACGAGGAGTTTGAGAGAACTGCTAAAGAGATGGGGCTTCCCGTTGAGGAGCTAAAAAAGAGGGCTGAGGAGCTCCACGAAGTCAACCCAATGTTAGGCCTGAGGGGTTCAAGGCTTGGAATAGCCTACCCTGAAATCTACAAAATGCAGGCGAGGGCAATTCTTGAAGCAGCCTGCCACTGTAAGAAGAACGGAATTGAGGTTCTACCTGAGATAATGCTTCCGCTGATTGCTGACGACAGGGAGCTCTATGAATTGAAAAAACTCATTGACGATGTTGCAGCTCAGGTCTTCCTTGAGCAGGGAGTTGAAGTTGAATACCAGGTTGGAACAATGGTAGAGGTTCCAAGGGCTGCCCTCATAGCTGACCAGCTTGCCCGCTATGCTCAATACTTCTCCTTTGGAACAAACGACCTTACACAGATGACTTTTGGACTTTCAAGGGATGACGCTGGTAAATTCATAGGAAGATACGTAGAAAAGGGAATCCTGAAGGGTGATCCGTTTATGCACATAGACGAAAATGGTGTAGGAAGGCTTATAGAGCTTGCTATAGAAAAGGGAAATGCTGTAAGACCAAACATGAAGACAGGAATCTGTGGAGAGCATGGTGGAGATCCAAGATCAATTAACTTCTTCCAGAAGGTAGGAGTTAAATACGTAAGTCCGTCTCCGTTTAGAGTTCCAATCGCAAGACTTGCGGCTGCTCAGGCTAAGATTAGGCAAATGAAAGGTGAGTTTTAAGTAACCTCTCTTCAGTTTCACAGAGGGGGACTTTGTCCCCCTTTTTTATTTTGCATAAAATTCATGGTTTAGAGGAACAGTTAACTTAAAAGGGAGGAATTGATGAGGTTTCTAATAGCTGCTGTTTTAATGGTCTCTTTTTTAACCGGTTGTTCACAGGCTGAAACTTCAGGGAAAAAATTACAAAAGGGGAAGCCTGAGCAAACGGAAAAGGTGATAAAAACCTTACTTAAACCTTTATCAGCAAGGGGAGTAGAAGTAAAAGCTGTTAGGCCTGTTAAGGAAGTGAAAGTTCCTGGATTTGAAACTTTTGAGGTGGATCTCGCGGATAAGAGAAACTACAGAGAGTTGAAAAGATATATTTTTGTTAACCCTGAAAAGAAACTTATTGCGCTTCAGATTTTTGAATATTCTCTCAAAGGCGATAGGGTTGTCTTAAAGCCGTTAAAGCCTAATACTCCAGAAAAGAGGCTTAAAGCTGACGTTTCTTTTCTGAAAGAAGTAGAAAATGTTCTCTCTGAAAGTAAAATACCCCATGTGGTTGGTAAAGGAAACGGGAAAGTTTACGTTGTATGGGATATCTTTTGCCCGTTTTGCTACAGGCACTTCAATCAGATTGAGGATATAGCAAAGAAGAACAACGTGGAAATACATATGATTCCCCTTGCTGTTCATGGTGATAACTCAATAAAGGGACTTGTTTACTACACTAAACTGGCGAGAGAAAAGGGAGTTGCTGGCGCGTTAAAGGAGCTTTATAGTCTTGGAAATGGGGATTTTATGAAGTTTGCAAAAACTCTGGAGGAGAAACTTAATACAAAAGAAAAGATGGTTGAGGATCAACAGAAGGTGGTTGATACTCTGAAGAGAGTTGAGGAATTGCTTATAAAGCATGGTATAAGAGCCACTCCAACACTGATCTATGTTCCTCCAGGAGAGAAGCAGGGATACATCCATGTTGGATTTATACCTATAGAAAAGCTGGTAAAAGAGAATGGAAGGAATTGAGCTTGAGGATCTGTCTATTGGTTACACCGTTCCTATAGTCTCTTCACTGTCTGCTTATATGGCGGAGGGGGAGTTCTGGATTGTTGTAGGGCCGAACGGAGTTGGTAAAAGCACTTTGGTTAAGACAATTCTTGGGGTTATTCCTCCTCTTTCTGGAAGGGTTCTGATTCACGGCAAGGATTGTTCTAAAGGGTGTGATGAAAGGCGATTTTTGAGCTATGTTCCTCAGATGGAGAGTTATTCCCACTCTTTTCCTGCAACAGCGTTGGATGTTGTTCTTTCAGGGCTTTTCCCGAGAATGGGGAGGTTTGAGAGAGTAGATGTAGAAGATGTAGAAAGAGCCCTTCGGTGGATGGGGGAGCTCCACCTGAAAGAGGTTGCCGATAGACCCTTCAGTAAACTCTCCGGAGGCCAGCAGAGGAAAGTTCTCATAGCAAGAGCACTCATCAGCGATCCCCACTACATCTTCCTGGATGAACCTACAACCGGCGTAGACTTGAGGAGCTCCCGCAAAATCTTGGAGCTCCTTGACAGGCTCCATAAGGAAAGGGGCTTTGGAATCTGTATGGTAACCCACGATCTCAACTTTGTCTGGGATTACGTAGATAAGGTGATACTCTTAGGGTACGGTGGAAAGTTCTTTATTGGAAGGAAAGAGGAAATACTGAACGAGGAGCTCCTCTCAGAAATTTACCAGGTTCAGGTAAAGATCGTTGAAACGGACTACGGCCCAATCTTTTTAGTCGGTGATAAACACTATTAACCTTTTCTTTTCTTGAGGAGCTCCCTCGCCTTAAAAAGAACAGCAACCACAGTCCACGCAACAGTTACAACGAAGAAGAACCAGAAAAAGAGAGTTCCTGCTTCAGGCCTGTTTATCAAAACTTACTCCCTTATCTGGCCATTTCCGAAGATGATGTATTTGGGAATTGTCAGGTCTTCAAGACCCATGGGGCCGCGAACGTGGACTTTGTCTGTTGAAATTCCCATTTCGGCTCCAAGGCCAAAGACGTTTCCGTCTGTGAACCGGGTTGAGGCGTTTACGTAAACGGCTGCAGAGTCAACCCTGTTTAAGAACTTCATTGCATTTGTGTAGTTCTCTGTAACTATCGCATCGCTGTGGTGTGAACCGTAGGTGTTTATGTGGTCTATTGCTTCGTCTAAAGAGTCAACAACTCTAACGGCAAGAATTAAGTCAAGGTATTCGGCATACCAGTCCTCCTCAGTTGCAGGCTTTACGTAGTCGGGGTCGTAACTGCAGGTTCTTTCGTCCCCGCGGAGCTCCACCTTAGCTTTCTTAAAGAGCTCTATCATTGTTGGCAGGAATGCATCTGCAATTTTAGAGTGAACCAGCATTGTCTCCATTGCGTTGCAGACTCCCGGCCTCTGAACTTTAGCGTTGAAGCAGATGTTCCAGGCCTTTTCAAGGTCTGCAAACTCGTCAACGAAAACGTGGCAGACACCTTTGTAGTGCTTTATTACAGGCATACGGGCGTTCTCTGCAACGAACCTTATTAAGCCCTCCCCGCCTCTTGGAATAACAACGTCTATGTATTCGTCTAACTGAAGGAGCTCCTTAACTGCAGACCTGTCTGTTGTATCTATGAACTGAATCGCCTCTTCGGGAAAACCCTCTGAAGCAGCAGCCTCTTTAAGAATATCCACAAGAACCCTGTTTGAGTTTATAGCCTCTGAACCGCCCTTTAAAATGACTGCGTTTGAGCTCTTTATACAGAGAGAACCTGCTTCAACCGTTACGTTCGGACGGGATTCGTAGATAATTGCAACAACTCCAAGGGGAACCCTCATTTTTCCGATTTTTAGACCGTTTGGCCGTGTCCACATCTTCACAACTTCACCAACAGGATCGCTGAGGTTTGCAACGTCCTTTAGAACCTGAACCATTCCGGCGATCCTTTTTTCATTCAGAAGAAGTCTGTCAAGCATCGCTTTGGAAAGGCCTTTCTCCTCTCCTGCAATCAGGTCTTTTCTGTTCTCCTCCTGAATCAGCTCTTTCTTCTCCTCTATAAGCTCAGCTGCTTTAAGGAGAGTTCTGTTCTTTAATTCCGTTGAGATATCAACAAGTTTGTAACTTACCTCTTTTGCACGTTTTGCAATTTCTTTAACGTCAAACATTAGATTCCCTCCAGATTCAGGTTTAAATTGAAATCCAAACAAGCTTAAGGGGGAAGTGATGAGAAGAATTTTAACACTAACGCTGGCAGGAGCTCTTTTTGTAGGAGGATGTGCAACTACCCAGCAAGGACAGCAGTCCGGTCACAGCAAGGCTGTAACAGGGGCAGCAATAGGAGCAGTGGTAGGAGGTATTGCAGGAGCGGTTACAGGACCAAAGCATGCCAATAAGGGTAAGCGAGTTTTAATTGGTGCGGCTGCAGGAGCCATTATAGGGGGAACTATCGGTTATATACTCGATCAGCAGGCAAAATCTCTGGCAGATGATGTTGGAGTCAAACCGATAGACAATACAAATCCGGAAGTCAAACCTCAGCAGCCTCCTATTTCGGAAGAAAAACCAGTTGCTGTTGTTAAAGAACCTGAGAAAGTGAAACTTGTAATGAAGGATTCTGTCCTTTTTGACTTTGACAGTTATCAGTTGAAACCTGAAGCGAAGGAGATGTTAAGGAAGATTGCGAAAACGCTTAATCAGAACCCTGACACCGTTATACTGATAGTTGGATACACAGACAGCATGGGAAAATTTGACTATAACGTGAGGCTCTCTGAAAAGAGAGCAGAAGCAGTTAAAAATGAACTTGTTCTAAATGGAGTTGATCCATCGAGAATCTTGACATTTGGATGTGGCCCTAAACATCCAATAGCTCCGAACGATACGCCGGAAGGAAGAGCACTTAACAGAAGAGTAGAAATTCTGGTCTATCCTAAAGGGGTAACAATACCTCATCCGTGCGATTAAAACTATATTTCTCCTTAAACAGCGTTTAAGGAGAGAGATGGCAAAGAGGTATTTCATAAAGACCTTTGGCTGCCAGATGAACATCAACGACTCTGAGAAGATGGCTGGCCTCCTTGAGGGAATGGGCTATGAAAAGGCCAAAAGCCCTGAGGAGGCCGACGTTATCATAGTCAACACCTGTTCAGTTCGTGCAAAGCCAGACAACAAGGCCTATTCTTTTATTGGGAATCTGAAAAGGATTAAGAAGAAACGGCCTGAAACCGTTGTTGCCGTTGCAGGGTGTGTTCCACAGAAAGAGAGAGACCAGATTCTAAGGTTCGGCCACGTTGACCTTGTTTTTGGGACATTTAACTTCGTAAAACTCCCTAAGCTCCTTGAAAGGGTAAGGGAAGAGGGAAAAGTCGTTGAAATTCTCCATTCTAAGATTCCAGAAGAGGAGAGAATTCCGCTCATAGAGAGCCCCCTTGAGAACCCATACGTTGCCTACGTAACCGTTCAGAGAGGGTGCAACAGATTCTGCACCTACTGTATCGTTCCCTTTACAAGGGGAAGGGAGAGGAGCGTTAAGCCAGAGCTGGTTCTGGAAGAGGTTAAAAGGCTCGCTGAAAAAGGCGTTAAAGAGGTTCACCTTTTAGGTCAGAACGTAGACTTCTACTCCTACGGCGGAACAGATCTTGCAGACCTCCTCTACATGGTCTCGGAAGTTCCCGGAATAGAAAGGGTCAGATTCACAACTTCCCACCCTGCCGGGTTTAACGAAAAGATTGCAAGGGCAATAAAGGAGATTGATAAGGTCTGCCCATATGTTCACCTGCCCCCTCAGAGCGGCTCAAACAGGATTTTAGAAAGAATGAACAGGGGCTACACAAGGGAAGAGTACATTGAGAAAGTGAAGATGCTGAAAGAGCTCGTTCCAGAAGTTGCCCTTTCTGGAGACTTTATCGTCGGCTTTCCGGGAGAAACGGAGAAGGACTTTGAGGATACTCTATCTTTAGTTGAGGAGTGCGTCTTTGATCAGGGATTTGTCTTTGAATACTCTCCAAGGCCTTTTACAAAGGCTGCCACATTCTCGGACGACGTTCCCAAAGAGGTTAAGAACAGAAGGCTTACAGAGCTCCAGAACCTCATAAAGTGCCAGGCAGAGGAGAGGAACAGAGAGAGAGTTGGAAAGGTTGAAGAGGTTCTCATAGAGGGCTTCAGCCCGAAAGGGACGGAGCTCTACGGAAGAACTAAGGACAACAAGCCCGTTGCCGTTGAAGGAGGAGAGGAACTTATAGGGAAAACGGTAAAGGTTGAAATAACGGAGAGCTCTCCGTTCTTTTTAAAGGGTAAACCGGTTTTTGAAGAGGTAAAGGTTGGAGGTTAAAGAGTTTTTTAAAACATTTCCTGCCTATCTCGTTGTTGAAAGTCTTGAGAAGGAACTGAAAACTCGGCTTGAAAAAGCACAGAAGACAATTAAAAAATTGGAAAAGAAATTCGGAATGAGCTTAAAGGAATTTGAGGAAAGCAAACAACTTAAAAAATTAAACTACCCGTGGGAAGTAGAAAAAGATTATATTGAATGGGATAAGGCAGAGTCCGAAATGAAATTCTGCAAGAAGAAGCTGAAGGAGCTTCAGAGTTGGAAAAGTCTTTTATTACTACAGAACAGATAAAAAAAGAAGTAAATCTGGAAATAAAAACAAGAATGCTGACCATTTTAGATGAGGAAATTAATCCTGACATATACTCGGTAAGAGTTAAAATTTCAGAAAACTGTTCCATCCAACCCTACTTCAATACAGAAAAGAAAAAGTTTTTAATGGCTGTAATTAAAGGCAAGGCCAGAATATACGGTTTTGGCAGACTTGACGAAGATTGTCACGAACACCCGGTTGAAAATCCAGAAAAACATATAAAAAAGCCGTGCAACGAGATAAATCTGGCCAAATTTTTAGATAGAGCCATAAATCTTTGCAGAGGAGAGGGTCATGGTTGAGGTATCTGTAATCGGCATAGCTCAAGACAGATACACTGGAATGCCGATAATTATTTTAGGTAACGAGCAGGAGAGATTTGCCGTTCCCATCTGGGTAGGAAACTGGGAGGCAGAGCTTTTGGAAACGGAGCTCCTCGGAGCAGTCCCACCGAGGCCTTTTCCCTACGACCTTATAAGGGAAATCCTCTCAATCTTCGGAGGGGAGGTTGAGAGGGTTGTAATCAACGACTTTGACAAGGGCATCTACTTCGCAGTTATTGAAGTCAGAAGGCCAGATGGAGAAGTCTTAAAGGTTGATTCAAGGCCGAGCGACGCAATCAATTTGGCCGTAAGGGTCAACGCCCCTATTTACGTTAAGAGGGACGTAATAGAGAAGGCCTCTGTAATTCCGTTAGACGAGTGTGAAGGTGATGAGTGTCAGGAGCAGTGGGAGAGGCTGATAAGGGAGCTCTTCGGAGGTGAGTAGTGGCCGTAATGGAGATTGTCGTCATCCCGATGGGGACGGGAAAGCCGGGAGTGAGTGAGTTCGTTGCAGGCTGTATAAAAGTTTTAGACGAAATGGGACTCAAATACCAGCTAACGGCCATGGGAACTATAGTTGAAGGGAGTTTGGAGGAGCTCTGCGAGGCGGCAAAGAGGATGCACAGGGTTCCCTTTGAGATGGGAGCTCCCCGGGTAGTAACATCAATCAGAATAGATGAAAGAGTTGATAAGGAGCTCCACATAGAGGAGAAAGTGAAAGCCGTTGAAGAAAAGCTCTGATGGTTAAAGAGGTTAGAACTGAAGACGGCTCGTTAACGCTGTTCTCAGAGAAGTTCAGAGAGCCCTACCACTCTATAACCGCTGGAGCTTTCACAGAGGCGGTAGAGAAGTTCTGTAAGCCTTGCAGAGTAAGGGAAAAGGCAAAAAAAGGGAAAGTTTACCTCTTAGACGTCTGCTTTGGCCTCGGCTACAACACAGTTACCTTCATAAACGAAGCCCTCTCAGAAAACCCAAAAGCCGAGCTAAAAATCGTCTCCTTTGAGTTTGACATCTCAGTAATAGAAAAGTCCCTTAAACTTGACTGGAAAGCGTTTAACAAATGGAAGTGGGTTTTAAGGGAAGCTCTCAGGAACAGGCGCTGCGAGAAGGGCGTTTTAGTCCTGTCAACTGAAACTCCTCAGATTTCACTAAAAGTTTACATAACTGAAGGTAGAGAATTCCTGAAGAGGTTTTCCTGTAAATACGAAAACTTTGCAGACGCCGTTTTTCACGACCCCTTTTCACCCAAAGTGAACCCGGAACTCTGGACTTACGAGTTCTTCAAAGGAATTAGAAGAATGACAAAAGAGTCAGGAATTCTTGCCACCTACTCGGCTTCAACAGCTGTGAGGAGAGCTCTCCACATGGCAGGTTTTGGAGTGAAAGAGGGGGTTGCTCTGGGAAGGAAGTCTAAGTCAACAGTGGCCTCTTCCTCCTTTAAAACGGAAGAGAAACTTCTCAGGAAGTTTAAACTTACCTCATCGGTTCCCCTCAGAGACCCTGCCCTTTCGGACCCTCCTGAGCTTATCAGCTCAAGGAGAGAATGCTGTATGAACTTTCTCTCCCGTTCCCTTCCTCTGGAAGTTCTCTATTGAGAGGGATTAATTTAGAAGTAGAGAACAAAAAACGTGAGGAGGGTAGAATGGGAAACAGGTATGTTCCTGCAGGAAGGAAGGAGTATAAGTGGGAGAGCGACAACCCATACTACGAAAAGAAAAAGTATCCGGAACCGACAGTCTGCGAGGAGTGTGGAGCTGTATTTAAAGACGGTAGATGGCAGTGGCCGGAGCAGCTTCCAGAGCCTGTTCCGGAAGACGCGAACAGATCACTTTGCCCTGCCTGCAGAAGAAAGAGGGACAGGTATCCCGGTGGATTTGTTTACCTGAGTGGTAAGTTTTTTAAGGAACACAGGGAAGAAATCCTTAACAGGATAAAGAACGTTGTAGATGAGGTTATGTCCCTGAGACCTTTACAGAGGATTCTCTGGATAGAGGAAAAAGAGAACGGAACAACAGAGATTGCAACAACGAGCGAACACCTTGCCCGCCATATTGGAGAAGCCGTAAACAGGGCGTTTAAAGGAAACTTTGAGGTTAAGTATAACGAGGGAGAAAAGCTGGCGAGGGTTTACTGGCACAGAGATCACTAAAAATAAAAAGCCCCCGCATATGCGGGGGCTTTCTCCTTTTCTGTCGGGCGATTAACCGGCAAGTGGGTTAGCGTAAAGGAGAATCAGAGCAATAACGAGACCGTAGATAGCAAGTGCCTCAATAATAGCCAGACCGATAAACATTGTAGTTGTGAGTTTACCGGCCATCTGAGGGTTCCTTGCCATTCCTTCACAGGCACCCCTTACGGCCTGACCCTGTCCAGCACCGGCACCACCAGCGGCAGGACCGATAGCAAGACCTGCACCAATTGCAGAGAGTCCAAGGATGAGCGCCTTTCCAGACTCAGCTCCTCCCTCACCTGCAAGAGCCGGGAGAGCTCCCACAACCATGAGGAAGAGCGTAAAGAGGATGCTCTTGAGATAACTCTTTTTCATCAGATACCTCCCTTCCTGATTCTATTAATAACCTACGTGTTCTTCCTCGTGCTCTTCAATTGCCGTAGCAATGTAAACTACCGTTAATATACAGAAGATAAACGTCTGAAGGAAACTGTTGGCAAAGACAATGAACTCACCTGCAACGGGAACTAAGAATGGAATCAGCATTAAAAGAACCATAACAACCATTTCATCACCAAACATGTTACCGAAAAGACGGAAGGAGAGAGAAAGTATTCTCGAGAGGTGAGATACAACCTCTATGGGAAACATGAGAGGTGCCATCCAGGGAATGGGACCTGCAAAGTGCTTTATGTAGTTAACAAGCCCGTGTTTTTTGATACCCTCGTAGTTGTAAACCAGGAATGAGATTATTGCCAGAGCGAGAGTTGTGTTCAGGTTTGCTGTAGGCTGTGCAAGGCCGGGGATAAGTCCCATTAGGTTTCCAACAAGAATAAATACGGCAAGTCCTGCAATCAGAGGGAAGAACTTTCTTCCGTAGCTTCCCATAGCATCTTCTAGGGTGTAAACGATAAACGAGGTAAGTGCTTCAAATATGTATTGGACTCTGTCGGGGAACTTCCTAAGGTTCTTACCGAGTATGTAAGCAAACGTAAGGACAACAGCCATCATGAGCCAGGTCATTGTGACGTGGTCAGGAATTCCTACGATCTTTATCACGCTTCCTTCCATTTCCTCCACTCCTTACGGTGAACTAAGACGGAGATAAAGAGCCCTAACTGGCTCAGCGCAACCGCCGAAATTATAGCAAAGAAGTTTAAGCGAGTAAACAGACTTAAACCTACCAGAATAAGCAGTATGGAAAGGTAGCGCCAGAAGAAGCCTGGCTTTGGGAAATAACCAGCCAGGACCTGCTGCGGGAGCCGTCTGGAGAATTTAACCAGCAGGTAATAGTCAAAGGCTATAACAGTGTAACCGATGAGGAATGAGAAAGTGAAAGGAGAAAGTCCCTTGAGGACTAGGGAAACTCCGAGGCCTGCAACAAAACAGAGGAGTTCTACCAGGACAAATGTTCTGATAAAACCTTCGAACTCTTTCATTTAGATATCTTTTTAAGCTCCCTGTAAACGTTTTTAAACCCGGCAGCTAAACCTATGAAGAACCAGAAGATAGTTAACCAGGGAAAGGTATGAAACTGTTTATCCAGCCAGTAACCTATGGCAAGTCCTATAAAGATGGCGAGGGCAAACTGAACCCCCACCATCATGTAAGACGTTCTTTCTATGTAGTCTTTAAGCTTTCCCACTCTGCTCCCTGCGGATCATGTAAATTAAGAATAAGCCTATTTAAAGAGCAGCTAAAACCGTCATAACAAGCAAGAACCTGTAAGGAGTTATGCTATCCATCACTTCAACATATCCGCAACTTCTTTAAATGCAATCTCTGCAGCCCTTACTGTTCTCTCAATGTCCTCGTCTGTGTGGGCTGTTGACATAAAGGCAACCTCAAACTGAGATGGCGCCAGGTAAACTCCCTGCTCTAACATCTTCCTGAAGAACTTAGCATAGGCCTCTGTGTTTGAAGTGAGGGCATCTTTATAGTTCTTAACGTCGACAGGGGTGAAGTAGACTATGGAAATGCTCTCAATCTGCTTGAAGCAGAGTTTATCGTAAACTCCGGCAGACTTTGCAGCTTCCTTTAATCCTTCCGAGAGCTTTTCAGTCTTCTTCCTGAGCTCTTCATATACGCCGGGTTTCTGGAGCTCCCTCAGCGTCCTTATTCCTGCAACCATTGCAAGTGGGTTTCCAGAGAGGGTTCCCGCCTGGTAAACAGGGCCTTCAGGAGCTAAGTAGTCCATAATCTCTGCCTTTCCGCCGAAAGCTCCAACGGGAAGGCCGCCTCCTATAATCTTTCCAAAGCAGGAAAGGTCTGGAGTTACTCCAAAGTACTCCTGAGCTCCACCCAAAGAGAGCCTGAAACCTGTAATAACCTCGTCAAAGATGAGAACAATTCCCTTTTCAGCCGTTAACTCCCTTACCTTTTCAAGGAATCCCGGCTCAGGGATGATGAGGCCGGCGTTTGCCATAACCGGTTCCATAATAACTGCGGCAACGTCGTCTCCAACCTCGTCGATGACTTTTTTTAAGGCGTCTATGTCGTTGAAAGGAACTGTGATTGTGTGTTTTGCAAAGTCTTCTGGAATTCCAGGGCTTGTTGGAACGCCAAAGGTTGTTAAGCCGGAACCTGCTTTAACAAGAAGGGCATCAACGTGGCCGTGGTATCCGCCTTCAAACTTTACTACTTTGTTCCTTCCGGTATATCCCCTTGCAAGTCTTATTGCAGACATTGTCGCTTCAGTTCCAGAGTTGACCATACGTACCTTCTCGACGGAGGGGACAAGCTCAACTATCATCTTTGCAAGTTCAACCTCAAGCTCTGTGGGAGCTCCATAACTGGTTCCCTTTTCTGCCTGCTCCTTTATTCCCTCAACGACGGACGGGTGGGCGTGGCCTAAAATCATTGGACCCCACGAGCAGACGTAGTCAATGTATTCGTTTCCGTCAATGTCCCAGATATGGGAACCTTTTGCTTTTGCAATAAAGCGGGGAATGTCTCCAACGGATTTAAATGCCCTTACAGGACTGTTAACTCCTCCAGGAATATACTTTTTGGCTTCTTCAAACAGCGCTTTTGAACGCTCTACCTTCATCCTCTACCTCCTTCCAGTTTCTGGAGCTAATGGTATCAAAATAGAAAAGCCCCGCACACGGCGGGGCTTGAATGTGCTTGGCTAGTAAACTTACCTTTCCTGTGATGTTTCAGCTTCTGACTTTTCGCAGTAATCCCAGCTGACTTTTCTGTATTCTTTTCTTCCTGTTCCAGCAGGTATAAGCCTTCCGATTATTACGTTCTCTTTGAGTCCTCTCAGGTAATCCCTTTTACCTGCAATAGCTGCTTCTGAAAGAACTCTTGTCGTCTCCTGGAATGATGCTGCAGAGATAAAGGAATCTGTAGAGAGAGCCGCCTTCGTAATTCCTGTTAATACAGGTTTAGCCTTCGGAGGTTTCTTGCCTTCTTTAAAGAGCTGTTCTCTTACCCTTTCGAATTCGTGTTTATCGACAACTTCCTCTACAAGGTAGTTGGAGTCTCCGGAGTCTTCAATTCTGACCTTGGAAAGCATTTTTCTGATGATGACTTCAAAGTGTTTGTCGTTAATGTCAACACCCTGAGCACGGTAAACAGATTGAATTTCATCGAGGAGGAACCTTGCAACTGCCCTTTCTCCAAGGATGTTAAGAATGTCATGTGGGTTAAGCTGACCGTCTGTGAGGGGCTCTCCGGCACGAACGAAGTCTCCAGTCCTTACGTAGATATACTTTCCTTTAGGAACTTCGTATTCCCTCTTAACTCCCGTTTCAGGGTCAAGAATTGTGATGACGATCTTGTTCTTCTCTGTCTCCACATAGACTTTACCGCTTATTTCAGCAAGAATGGCAGTGTCTTTTGGTTTCCTTGCTTCGAAGAGCTCGGCAACCCTTGGAAGACCACCTGTAATGTCCTTAGTTCCTCCGATTCGTCTTGGAAGCCTTGCAAGCTGATCGCCAATTTTGACGTTCTGTCCTTCTTCAACCATTATACGGGCGCCAACGGGCAGTGGGTAGAAGTCAATCACGTTTCCTTCGTCGTCTAAGAGTTCTATTGTAGGCTCGTAAGGAAGTGTTCTGTATTCGAGAACAACAGGCTCTGTTTCAGAGATGGTTACTCCTGGAATAATGTCTTTGAACCTTACAGTTCCGCTTCTAAGGGCAAGGATAGGTATAGCGTGGGGATCCCACTCAGCAAGGATCTGTCCTTTTTGAACTTTATCCCCGTCTTTGACCCTGAGGACTGCAGCATAAGGAATATCGTAACGTTCAAGGTGTTTACCACTTTTCTCATCAACAACGGCAATTTTACCTGCTCTGTTAATTACGATAACTCGTCCTTCTTCGTCAGTAATTGTGTTGACGTCGAAGATTCTAACGACACCATCGTGCTTGGCTCTGTATTCAGAAGCCTCGGCACCGCGCATAGCAATACCACCGATGTGGAACGTTCTCATCGTCAACTGGGTTCCCGGCTCACCGATAGACTGGGCAGCGATGATACCGATGGCCTCTCCAAGCTGAACGGGTCTCTGCCTTGCAAGGTCTCTACCGTAACACTTAGCGCAGACACCAAAAGGTGCCCTACAGGTAAGAACAGAACGAATCTTTACCTTTTCAATGCCAAGATCTTCAATTCTTTGAGCAACCTCGTCGGATATTTCCTCATTCTTTTTAACGAGAACTTCGCCGGTTACAGGATCGACAACGTCTTCTGCTGCAACCCTTCCTGCAATCCTCTTGGAGAGCGGAATAACTACTTCTCCTGCCTCTATAAGGGCAGAAACCTCTATTCCGTCTTCGCAGCCACAATCTTCCATTGTAATGATGAGATCCTGAGCAACATCAGCTAGCCTACGGGTGAGGTATCCGGCATCTGCAGTTTTGAGGGCTGTGTCTGCCAGACCCTTCCTCGCACCGTGGGTTGAAATAAAGTATTCGAGGACTGTAAGACCTTCACGGAAGTTGGAGATAATTGGAGTTTCGATAATCTCACCAGATGGTTTTGCCATAAGACCTCTCATACCGGCCAGCTGGCGGATCTGAGTTACGTTACCACGGGCTCCAGACTGGAGCATCATGAAAACCGGGTTAAACTTACCGTTGTTAGGAATTCTTCCACGGGCGTTGAGGTCGTGGTTTTCCATGTATTCCATCATGTCACGGGTAAGCTGCTCGGTAACCCTTGTCCAGATGTCAACTATCTTGTTGTAACGTTCATCTTTAGAGAGAAGTCCCTTTTTGTAACCCTCTTCAATCTCTGCAACTTCCTTCTTTGCCTTTTCAATGAGCTCTTTTTTCGTAGGTGGAATGTGTAGGTCATCTATTCCGATTGAAAGTCCTCCTAGGGTAGCCTGGACGAAACCAGCTTCCTTGAGACGGTCGAGCATGTCAACCGTTATTTCATTTCCGAGTTTTTTATGAACGTCTGCAATAAGAGCTGCAACGGCCTTTTTGTTCATAACTTTGTTGACAAACGGATAGTTTTCCGGCAGGAGTGTGTTGAACTTAACCCTTCCAACGGTGGTTTCTACAATTTCTTCCTTTCCACTCTCTGTTTTGTTGGCAGGGAGCTTTACTTTGATACGGGCGTGAAGATCGACTTCTCCAAGGTCAAGGGCTTTAAGAACTTCCTCAACTGAGGAGAAAACTTTACCCTCTCCTTTAGCTCCTTCCTTCTCAAGAGTCATGTAGAAAAGACCTAAAACCATATCCTGTGAAGGAACGGCCAAAGGCTTACCGTGGGCAGGAGAGAGAATGTTCTGTGTTGAGAGCATGAGTGTGTAGGCCTCAAGTTGAGCCTCAAGTGAGAGTGGAACGTGAACGGCCATCTGGTCACCGTCGAAGTCTGCGTTAAAGGCAGGGCAGACAAGTGGATGGAGTTGAATAGCCTTACCCTCAACAAGGACGGGCTCAAATGCCTGAATTGAGACTCTGTGAAGTGTTGGAGCCCTGTTGAGGAGAACAGGGTGCTCTTTAATAACCTCCTCAAGGCACTCCCAGACCTCTGGCTCCTGCCTTTCTACCATCTTTTTGGCCTGCTTCATTGTATTGGCGTAACCTTTCTCCTCAAGCCTTCTGTAGATGAAAGGCTTGAAGAGCTCAAGTGCCATGATTTTCGGCAGGCCACATTGGTGCATTTTAAGCTCCGGTCCTACAACGATAACGGCACGACCGGAGTAGTCAACCCTTTTACCAAGCAGGTTCTGTCTGAACCTTCCTTGCTTTCCTCTTAAAACGTCAGAGAGAGACTTAAGAGGATGGCCTTTTGAGGATTTAACGGGCCTTCCACGGCGGCCGTTGTCTATAAGGGTATCAACGGCCTCCTGGAGCATTCTCATCTCGTTCCTTATGATGATGTCTGGAGCGTCAAGCTCAAGTAGCCTCTTGAGCCTGTTGTTCCTGTTTATTACCCTTCTGTATAGGTCGTTGAGGTCTGAGGTTGCAAACCTACCGCCCTCAAGTGGGACGAGGGGTCGGAGCTCCGGTGGAAGAACCGGCAGAACCTCAAGAACCATCCACTCTGGCTTGTTGTTGGAGTTGAGGAATCCTTCAACAATCTTAAGCCTTCTAACGAGTTTTTTAAGTTTGGCCTCTGTTGTATCCTTCCTTGTAGCTCTTCTTATTTCTTCTTTAACTAATTCCTTGCTCTGAATTTTTCCCTGCTCAACAAGAAACTCTACATACCACTCAAGGGCTTTCCCGCCCTTTTCAACTTCGATGTTTACTTTGTCTTTTAGCTCTTTATACTGGGAGTATTCGATTATCTGACCTTTTTCAAGACCTGAATCACCCGGGTCTGTAACAACAACCAGTATGTTTTTCACTATGCCAACAATGGTATCTTCGGATAGCCCTGTGTAGTAGGAAAGAGTTTCAACTGCTGCTTTAAAGACGTTAGGTAGCTTTTTCTGGAGGTCTGCGTTAATCGAGGAAATTTCACCGGAATACATTCTGATCTCTTCGCGGAGCTCCTCAGCCAGCTCCTCAAGGTTTACTCTCTTGAGTGCTTCCTTAATACCTTCAGCTCCAATGCCTACTTCAAAAGCATCCTCTCCATATTCCTCAACCAGCTCCCGGTATTCCTCTTCTGTTAAGAGCTGGAACTGTTTAAGAACAGGAGTTCCCTCTTCTCCCTCTCCTGCTTCTCCCAGCTCTCCAGGATCTAAAACGATATAGCTCTCGAAGTAAACAACCCTTTCAACTTCGCGAACCGAAAGACCGAGGAGAGCTCCAATTTTACTGGGAACAGACTTTACATACCATATGTGGGTGCATGGAGCTGCAAGCTCTATATGACCAAAACGTCTTCTTCTCTCCTTCGAGAGAGTAACTTCAACACCACACCTGTCACAGATAACTCCTGCGTATTTAGAACCTCTGTATTTACCACAGAGGCACTCCCAATCTCTGACGGGTCCAAATATTCTGGCACAAAAAAGGCCATCCTTCTCAGGTTTTAAAGTTCTATAGTTAAGGGTCTCAGGGAGCTTAACCTCTCCGTAAGACCATGCCCTGATCTGCTCTGGAGATGCAAGACCGATTTCAACAGCGTCAAAATCGAAGGTCTTTGGTTCTTCAGAGAAAATGATTTCTCTCTTGCTCACTATGGGTTCCTCCTAAAGGGGTTTAGGAAAGGGGGCGCGGCCCCCAGAAATTAATTTTCGGTTTCTCCCTCTTCTTCCTCAAGTTCTTTGATGAACTTAACATCGAGTGCAAGAGCTTTAAGTTCGCGGACTAAAACGTTAAACGATTCAGGAAGCCCGGGCTCAAAGGAGTATTTGCCTTTAACAATTGCCTCGTAAACCCTGGAACGCCCTTCAACGTCGTCAGACTTAACGGTGAGCATCTCCTGGAGAGTGTAAGCAGCACCGTAAGCCTCAAGTGCCCAGACTTCCATCTCACCGAACCTCTGGCCACCAAACTGAGCCTTACCGCCAAGGGGCTGCTGCGTAATGAGGGAGTAAGGACCTGTTGAACGGGCGTGGATTTTATCGTCAGCAAGGTGGATGAGTTTAAGCATGTACATGTAGCCAACGGTTACGTCCTGATCAAAAGGTTCTCCTGTGAGGCCGTCATAAACGGTAAGCTGACCTGTTTCAGGAAGACCTGCGCGTCTGAGGAGCTCCTTAATCTCCTCCTCTTTGGCTCCGTTAAAGACAGGAGACTCAAACCTGATTCCGTTAGAGAGTTTCTTGGCAACCTCCCTCAGCTCGTCGTCAGAGAGGGAATCTATGAGTTTGCTCATCCTCTCGTCGTTGTAGATAGCTTTTAGCTCTTCACGAACCTTCTCAAGGCCCACTTTGAGGAGCTCCTCAATCTTCTTACCCAGAGCTTTTGCTGCAAGCCCTAAGTGAACCTCCAGGATTTGACCAACGTTCATACGGGATGGAACGCCCAGCGGGTTAAGAACAATGTCGATGGGAGTTCCATCCTCAAGGAACGGCATATCCTCTACAGGTCTTATCTGGGAGATAACGCCCTTGTTGCCGTGGCGACCGGACATCTTGTCGCCAATTGTCAGTTTACGCTTTGTAGCGATGTAGACCTTGACCTTCTTGTTAACGCCTGCAGGAAGGTCGTGCCCCATCTCAAGGGCAGCCTTCTTCTCCTCGTAGATGTTCTCAACGAGGGTGATCTTATCAACGGCCTGGAGTCTTATTCTCTTAAGCTCCTGAGCCACCTCTTCATCATCGATGATAGAAGGCTTTCTGAGAGCAAAGAAGACGAGAGCATCAACCTTATCCTCTGTAATCTCCTCACCGGCAGAGATGATTAAGTTTCCGGAGGCGTCGTAAACGTCCTCGCGAACCTTCTTACCAAGGATAAGTTCTGCAGCCTTCCTGTCTCTATCCTTCTTAATCAGGTTGATCTCTTCCTGCTTCTCCCTCTCAAGTTTTGCCTTCTCCTCAGCCTCAATCAGCTGGGTTCTGGGATCTTTTGCCTCTCCCTTCCTTGAGAGGATCTTAACGTCAATGACAACTCCCTCAACGCCGTGGGGAACCCTGAGGGAGGTATCCTTAACCCCTTTAGCCTTCTCTCCGAAGATAGCCTGAAGTAGTTTCTCTTCAGGGGTGAGAACCTGCTCTCCCTTTGGAGTAACCTTTCCGACTAGGATATCTCCGGGTTTAACGTAAGTTCCAATCCTTACAATTCCAGACTCATCAAGGTTTCTAAGGGCAGCTTCTGAAACGTTAGGAATGTCCCTTGTTATTTCCTCTCTACCAAGTTTTGTCTCAACGGCTTCACACTCAAACTCCTGAATGTGAATGGAGGTATAAACGTCATCCTTTAAAAGTCTCTCGCTGACCAAAATGGCGTCCTCAAAGTTGTAACCTCTCCAGGGCATAAAGGCAACTAAAACGTTCTTTCCAAGTGCAAGTTCTCCATTATCCATAGATGGGCCATCAGCTATTATCTGTCCCCTCTTAACTCTCTGGCCTTTCTTAACTATCGGCTTCTGGTTGATACAGGTTTTCTGGTTGGATTTCTGGAACTTTTTGAGGTTGTAAACGTCGAATCCTGTATCTACTGAAAGTCCTCCTTCTTCAATTTCTTCCGGATCTACCTTGATAATTATCTTGTCGGCAGTAACGCTCTCAACAACACCGGAACGCTTGGCAACAACAGCTGAACGGCTGTATAGGGCAACTTCCTTCTCCATTCCCGTTCCAACAAGTGGAGCCTCCGTTTTGATGAGGGGAACGGCTTGACGCTGCATGTTTGAACCCATGAGAGCCCTGTTGGCGTCGTCGTGCTCAAGGAACGGGATGAGTGATGAAGATACAGAGAAGACCTGCTTTGGAGAAACGTCCATAAACTGGACTTCTTCTTTCTTAACGAGTTTGAACTCCGCCTTGTGGCGTGCCATTACCGTATCGGCGGTTATGTAACCGTTTTCATCTACTGGAGCGTTAGCCTGTGCAATTACGTAGTTTTCCTCTTCTTCGGCTGTCATATAAACAATCTCGTCTGTTACCCTGCCGTTTACGACTTTCCTGTAAGGAGTTTCAAGGAAGCCCAGCCAGTTGATACGGCCGTAAGTTGTAAGGGAGTTGATAAGACCGATGTTCTGTCCTTCTGGAGTTTCAATCGGACAGATACGACCGTAGTGAGACGGGTGAACGTCGCGGACTTCAAAACCAGCCCTTTCCCTTGTTAAGCCACCAGGACCAAGGGCAGAAAGCCTTCTCTTGTGAGTTGTTTCAGCAAGGGGGTTTGTCTGATCCATAAACTGACAGAGTGAGGTAAGGGTGAAGAACTCCCTCAGCGGGTTGAGGGCAGTCCTTGGATTGATGAGGTCTTGGGGCATTACAGAGTCTATATCGGCAACTGCCAATTTTTCCTTGACGGCTTTCTCAAGTTTAAAAAGACCAGACTTAAAGGCGATTTCAGCAAGCTCTCCAACCCCGCGAACCCTTCTGTTTCCGAGGTGGTCTATGTCGTCGTAGGGGCGGAGCTCCGCATGAACCTCCATAAGAGCTTTAACAGCACCAACAATGTCTGCCTTATGAAGAAGTCTTCCAGCGTCGTCGTAGTCTGGTTCAACAGGAATTTCTTCAACTTTTGCAGCTGCAAGTTTCAGCGTTACTTCTGGAGTAATAAGAGTTCCCTTTGGAACAACAATATCTCCCTCTTCGTTAACAATATCCTCTTTAACCCTCAGAGGTGGAAGCCACTCAATGTTCTTGAGGTCTTCTTTTGTGAGTTTTTCAAGCTTCTCTTTGGGGTAGATTTTTTCGTTTATTTTGGCTCTTCCAACTCTTGAAAGGTCGTAGTTCTTGTTGCTGAAGAACATTGATTCAAAGAGTTTTCTTGCTCCTTCAACTGTCGCAGTATCTCCCGGACGAACCTTTCTGAATATCTCAACATAGGCAGCAATAAGCGGATCTTCGATTTTCTCACGAACCCTGTCCCTCTTTTCTTTTCTGAGGGTATTGATAATTACTGCCCCGTAGGGTGTTTTCTTCTTATTGACAGCCTTGAATTCAGCTCCTTCAGGAAGTTTCCTTGAGCTTGTAGAGAGCTCCTCATACGCCTCCTGAGCAACCTCTCCCGTTTCAGGATCAACAACGTCTGTAACGAGGTAGTAATCGTTAAGTTCCTCTTCGCTCTTAACCTTTCCTGTTTCAGCGTCAACAATTTCTCCGTTTTCCACCTTAAGGGTCTCTACAACGTCTCCGTAGAATACGTTGATAATTTCTTCGTCTGTTCTAAGGCCGAAAGCTCTCAGGAGGTAAGTTCCGATAAACCTTCTCTTCCTGTCTATCTTGGCGTAGAGAATGTCGTTGTAGGGAATTTCAAACTCAAGCCAGGAACCCATTGCAGGGATTATGCTGGCTATGTCAATAATACGGGCAACCTGAGTGGTTTTAGAAACTTCATTCTTGAAGAAGAGGCCGGGAGAACGGTGAAGCTGGCTTACAACAACTTTTTCAGTTCCATTTATGATAAAGGTTGCCCTATCGGTCATAAGGGGAATTTCCCCGAAATACATCTTATTTTCTTTGATAATTGGGGCAATTTTTTCTCCTGTTTTGGGGTCCTTCTGCCATACGTGGAGTTCAAAAAGAACTCTTAAAGGAGCACTGTAGTCAATACCTCTTTCTTTACATTCGTCTGGTGTATATTTGGGGCGGAAAACAACTTCCATTCCACATTTTGGGCAGACAACACCTTTACCACCGAGTCCCTGAAACTTTCCACACTTACAATACCAGTCTCCTATTTCGTAACCTTTGTAGTGAATTTCTACACCTGTAGCTTCGTCAACGATGGGAAAAGCCTGTCTGAATGCAGATTCAAGACCTACGTTTTCCCTTTCGTGGGGTGCTTTGTTTAGCTGAAGGAACCTTTCATAGGATTCGAATGGGAACTGAAGCAAGTCTGGAACCGGGTATTTTTCCTCTCTTTTTGCGAAGCTTTTCCTTGGAAGGCTTGTTATTTTTTCTTTCTTTACAGAGGGGGTTGCTTTCTGGACTTTTCCCATAGTCTCCTCTTCCTCAAGAGTTTTGGGTTTAAATGACAGAAGGGAGACTACCCCTGTAGGCAGTCTCCCAGCTGGTAAATTATAGTCTTAACCGAGGTGCGTTGCAACAGGTTACTTGATCTCTACTTCGGCTCCTGCCTCTTCAAGTTTCTTCTTGATCTCCTCAGCCTCTTCTTTAGATACTCCCTCTTTTACAGGCTTTGGAGCGTTGTCAACGAGCTCTTTAGCTTCCTTAAGTCCAAGTCCTGTAATTTCCCTAACAACCTTAATGACGTTAATTTTCTTGGCACCTGGAGACTTGAGGATAACGTCAAACTCGGTCTTCTCCTCAGCAGCAGCTCCGGCAGCACCACCTGCAGCAACAGGACCTGCAGCAGCAACAACAGGCATGTCGGATACACCAAACTCTTCCTTGATAGCGTTGATGAGGTCTACAAGCTCAAGAACTGTCATGTTCTTGATAGCTTCAATGATCTGCTCCTTTGTGATTTCAGCCATTTTGCTCCTCCTTGTAAGTATTCCAAAAGTTTTCGGTTTTTAAGCAGCTCCTTCTTTCTCAGCTTTAACGTTCTCAAGAACTGTAACGAGCTTTGTAAATAGATTCTCAAAAGACCATGCAACAGCGTTGACAGGATACTTGAGGGTAAATGCAAGTTGGCCGAGGAGTTCTTCTCTGCTGGGGAGCTCCGCCAGCTGTTTAATCATGTTGTAGTCGGCTACCTTACCCTCTACAATAGCAGCTTTAAACTGGAGCTTGGAATCTTCCCCTTCCATAAACTCCTTCAGGGCTTTAGCAGCAGCAACAATATCTTCAAAAGCGAAAACTATCCCTGTAGGTCCAACAAAAGCGTCTTTAATTTGTTCAACAGGGGTTCCGGGATACGCATAGCGCATAAGAGTGTTCTTTACAACTTTATACTCCGCTCCAGCTTCTCTGAGCTTACGCCTTAAAGCGTTAGACTCAGCAACCGTCATTCCCTGAAAATTTGTGAGAATGACCAGGGGCGCCTTTTCAAACTTCTCTTTTAGCTCTTTTGCTATTTGTTCTTTTGCTTTTCTCGTCTTCAACGGAGTTACCTCCTGATAGGTTTGACGGGATGAAGAGGGAGGGCATAGTCTGGCGGGCTAAAGCTTCCTCGCCGGTCTCAGTAGGCTGCCTTTTCAGGCATTTAAGCTATGCACCTACCCTCTTCAACCGGTCTTCAGTTAGCAGCGGTAATTCTATTCAGAAAATCTCTCTTGTCAACTCCTTACTCTACAGATTGAGCTGCGTTAATTACATCAAAAACATCAACTTTAACGCCGGGGTCCATGGTAGCTGAAACTGTAACACTTTTAACGTATTGTCCCTTGGCTCCTGAAGGCTTGGCAGCAAGTATGGCTTTCATAAGGGCAACGGCGTTCTCGTAGAGTTTCTCCTCATCGAAAGAAACTTTTCCTATTGGAGCGTGAACGATACCGGCTTTTTCAACCTTAAAGTCAACCTTACCGCTCTTTGCTTCTTTTACAGCCTTTGCAATATCAAAAGTTACCGTTCCGGTTTTGGGGTTTGGCATAAGGCCTCTGGGTCCCAGGATCCTACCAAGCCTACCGACTTTACCCATCATGTCTGGGGTAGCGATGAGAACGTCAAAGTCAAGCCATCCCTGTTGAATCTTCTGGATGAGGTCGTCTCCACCTACGTAGTCGGCTCCAGCTTCCTTTGCCTCGTTGAGCTTCTCACCCTGAGCAATTACGGCAACAACTCTCTCTTTACCGAGGCCGTGGGGAAGGACAACGCTTCCTCTGACCATCTGATCCTGATACTTGGGGTCAACCCCAAGGCGAACAGCCATCTCAACAGTCTGGTCAAAGTTCCTCTTCGTTACGTCTGCCATCTTCTTAACTAAAGAGATGGCTTCTCTAAGAGGATACTGCTTGCTCCTGTCAACAAGAGCAAGGGCGTTCATGTACTTTTTTCCGTGCTTTGGCATTTTTACCTCCTTCGGCTTTTATGCCTCCCACCCTTACCGGTGGTGGCGCTGTTTCAGTTAGTCTACGATTTTTACTCCCATGTTTTCGGCAGTTCCTGCAATGATTCTCATTGCAGCTTCAATGTCGTAGCAGTTGAGGTCCTGCATCTTCTGCTCGGCAATCTGCCTGAGCTGCTCTTTTGTAATCTGTCCTACCCACTCCTTCTTGGGCTGGTGAGCACCTTTTTCAATGCCTGCAGCCTTCTTGATGAGAACGGAAGCAGGAGGAGTCTTGAGGACGAAGTCAAAAGACCTGTCTGCGTAGATGGTGATGATTACAGGAATGACAAGACCCTTCTTGTCTGCAGTTGCAGCGTTAAAGGCCTTAACAAACTCCATAATGTTTACACCGTGCTGACCGAGTGCCGGACCTACAGGTGGTGCAGGGCTTGCTTCACCGGCCGGCAGCTGAAGCTTAACCTCAGCCACAACTTTCTTAGCCATTGTATCCTCCGCCTATCAGCTTATTTTCTCTACCTGGTCAAACTCCAGTTCAACGGGAGTCTGCCTGTCAAAAATGTTCACCAAAACTATAAGCTTTTCGTGCTCAGGGTCAATCTCTGAGATTGTTCCCTCGAACCCGATGAATGGTCCTTCGTTTATTTTTACTTTGTCTCCGATGTCAAACTTGAGCTTCCTGACTTTCGGAACGCCTCTCTTTAGTCTTTCCTTCATTGCAACTATGTCAGATTCGCCAACAGTTACCGGTTTCCCTCCTGCACTTACGAAACCTAAAACTCTTGGAACTCTTCTTATCAAGCTCTGGAGATCTTTGTCTAAATCGGCCTTTATAAAGATGTAGCCGGGATAGAGTCTGTCTCGGAGCTCTATCTTGGCTTCAACTCTGTTTTCAGGACATTTTATTTTCTGGCCTATCTTTTCTATCGGTTTATCTGGAACGCACTTTTTCTTCTCACACTCGCAGGACTCAACGAAAACTTTACCGTCTTCAACTCTAAAGACAACTTTCTTTCCTTCTTCTCCTTCTACTTCAAAGATTCGGGGTTCTTCGCTGTGGAGGGGGAGCTCCCCCTTTTCTTTCCCCATTGCTTTAAAAACGACTTTTTCTACGGCGGGTATAAAGATTTCTTCAACTTTGTCCTCTTTTCCCGCCTCCCTCAGTGCCTTTAATATGTTGGCTTTTACTCTGTGCTCAAAGCCGGATTGCACATGGAGGGAATACCACTTCTTATCGGCCATTTCTTCTCTCCTTACTTTGCGATTATCAGTTCAAGGATTCTGGAGAACACGGTATCAAGAATCCAGAAATAGATGGCGATAAAAGCACAAAAAACAATTACTCCAACAGTGGCTTCAACTACCTCTTCTTTTGTAGGCCATGTTACTCTTTCTAGTTCTTCTCTTACCTCTCTTAAGAATTTAAATAGGGACATTAAAACCTCATTAACTGAATTTGAATTTTTAAGGAGGGATTTTACATAAAGAAACGAAAAAGTAAATGGCAGGCCAGGAGGGACTCGAACCCCCAACCGCCGGATTTGGAGTCCGGAGCCCTACCAATTGGGCTACTGGCCTACCTGCAACAGGAAATATAGCCTACTTTACTTCTCTGTGCAAGGTGTGTTTGTTACACCACGGGCAGTATTTCCTTAACTCAAGTCTATCAGGAGTGTTTCTTTTGTTTTTTGTTGTTGAGTAGTTTCTGCGTTTACACTCTGTGCAGGCGAGCTGTATTATTTCGCGGGGTCCCTTCTTCGCCATTTTTCAACTCCTTAATGGTGAGTTTAAGGGGGCGCAGCCCCCAGAAGTTAGTCAAGAATTTCAGTAACAACACCGGCACCTACTGTTCTTCCACCTTCACGAATAGCGAACCTGAGCCCTTCCTCAATAGCTACAGGCTTTAAAAGCTCGACCTCAAAGGTTACGTTGTCTCCG
>JALUGO010000016.1:0-1495 GCA_027051905.1 Desulfurobacteriaceae bacterium
CAGACTTAACCCTACCCTCAATTTTCAGTGAATCAACGCCGGCGTCTATCAGCTCATCTAAAACGGGAAGTGCACAGAGGTCTTTTGAGTTGAAGATGTATGTTCCGCTTTCGTCTTCCTCTATCGGGTAGAACTCCCCCGGCCTTGTCTCCTCAACAACGTAGTACTTCCAGCGGCAGCTCTGTGAACAGGCTCCCTTGTTGCTCTCCCTGTGGGAGAGGTAGTTTGAGAGGAGACATCTTCCGGAGTAGGCCATACACATAGCCCCGTGAACGAAAACTTCAAGCTCCATGTCAGGAACTCTCTCCTTAATCTCCCTGATTTCAGGAATGGAGAGCTCCCTTGCAAGAACAACCCTGCTCGCTCCCAAAGATTTATAAACTTCAACTGCCCTGTAGTTTGTTGTGTTGGCCTGAGTGCTTATGTGGACGTCTATTTCGGGAGCTCTCTCCTTAACTGTTTTAAGAACTCCCAAATCGGAAACAATAAAGGCATCGGGAGAGAGGGTTTTAACGGCGTCAACAAACTCCTCTACTGCCTTAAAGTCTGAGTTCCTTGCAAAAGCGTTAAGCGTTATGTAGACCTTAACACCCCTGCTGTGGGCGTAGTCAATCCCTTCTGCCATCTCATCTATGGTAAAGTTTCCGGCCTTTGCCCTCAGGTTAAAGAGCTTTCCGCCCAAGTAAACGGCATCTGCTCCAAAGTCAACGGCAAACTTCAGCTTCTCAAGGTTTCCGGCAGGCGAGAGAACTTCAGGTTTCCTCATAGTATCTCCTCTGCAAAAATTCACTGTTAAAATTTAGACTTAACAGACCTTATTGAGAACCTTTTTCAAAAAGAGGGCGTTTTGGAGTTAGCACTGCAGTTTTTAAAGGCTTTCTGGGAATTTACAAACTCAATAAGCCTCTACCTACTATTAGGCCTCTTCCTTGCCGGGCTACTCCACGAGATTTTCCCGGACGACTTTATAAAGAAACACCTTGGTGAAAAGAAACTCTCTTCGGTTTTCAAGGCTGTTCTCTTTGGGATTCCCCTGCCCCTCTGTTCCTGCAGCGTTATTCCGTTCATAAGCGCACTTAAGAAGAAGGGGGCAAACAGCGGAGCAGTTCTGGCGTTTACAATTGCAACTCCAATAACCGGGGTTGATTCAATTTTTGCCACCTACGGTGTTTTCGGTTGGCTCTTTACGGTTCTTAGAGTTGTAGCCTCAACAGTTATTGCAGTTGTCGCAGGAGTTGTAGGCCTTTTCACATTGAAAGGGGAAGAAAAGGTTGAAACTTCCACCTGCGGGTGTTGCGGCTGCAGCTGTTTTGTTCCGGCAGAGGAGAAAGAAAAGAAGTTCTCACTCTGGGGAGCTCTCCGCTACGGCTTTAAGAACATCCTCTCAGACATTGCAAAACCTCTGCTGGTTGGTTTAATCGTTGGAGCTCTCATAACTGTTTTAGGCGAAAACTATCTGAAAACTGCCCTTTCAAGTTCTTTCTTTGGCTATACA
>JALUGO010000016.1:1505-2903 GCA_027051905.1 Desulfurobacteriaceae bacterium
ATGTACGTCTGTGCAACCTCTTCTATTCCCATAGCGGCATCTCTCATTCTGGCGGGGGCTCCCCCGGGAGCGGCTTTCCTCTTCTTAACTGCAGGCCCTGCAACAAACGCCGTTTCAATTGGAGTTGTTAAAGAGACCCTCGGGAAAAGGGCAACTGTTGTTTACCTCTTAACAGTTATCATCGGAAGCCTTCTCTTTGGCCTCTTAATAGACTACACGTTCCATCAGTTCCACATAGACCCAAAGAGCGTTTTAAGGGTAGAGGAGTCAAACGGCCTCTTAAACATGCTCTCCTCTGTTATACTCTTAACATTGTGCGTCTATTACGTTTTTAAGAAGAAGAAGTGGGGGAAAAGTTGAAAAAACTGATTCCCATACTTGCCTTAACTCTCATTTTCAGTGAAGCTGAGGCCAACAACTGCCTTAAGTGTCACAGAGGAATAGAGAGCATCGTTCCGCCAGAGAGCAAAATGGCAAAAGCCCTTAAAGCCGTTGTCAAAAGAATTGGATACCCCGACAACACCTGTATAGTGTGCCACGGTGGAAACCCTGAGGGAAAGACGGAGAAAGAGGCTCACTCTGGAACCGTTGAAGCCCTTAAAAAAATAGGCGGAGCGGAAGATTTCTACCCAGACCCTGGAAGCCCGTGGATAAACGAGCACACCTGTGGAGTGTGCCACAGGTTTGAGGTAGAGGTTCAAAAAACTTCTCTAATGTTTACAGAGACGGGGAAGATTCAGGGAGCTCTCTGGGCTTTCGGCGGCCTTGAAGGATACAACCACAGAGTTGCAAACTACAAAGTTAAGAGCGGAAAGCTCTACGGAACCAACGAATACAGGAAATACGTGGAAGAGCTGAAAAAGGCTGAACCTCAGCTTTTCCCCAAAGAGACCGTTCCAGTTCCGAAAGCTCCAAAGGCTGAAGAAGTTGAAAAAGACGTAAGAAAGGCCGTTTACACATACCTGAGGGAAGAGTGTTTAAGGTGCCACACGGGGGTTAAAGGAAGGGCAAAGAGGGGAGACTACAGGGGAATGGGCTGTTCTGCCTGCCACGTTCCCTACTCAAACGAAGGCTACTACGAGGGGAAAGACCCAACAATTCCAAAGGATAAACCGGGCTACCCGCTGGTTCACGAGCTTCAGGGAACAAGGAGCTTAAAGGTAAGAGTTCACGGAATAACCTACAGCGGTATTCCAGTAGAAACCTGCAACTCCTGCCACAACAGGGGAAAGAGGATAGGAGTTTCATACGAAGGGCTTATGGAGTCTCCCTACGGCTCTCCCTACTCTGAAGACGGTTCAATGCAGCCAAAACTCCACACAAAGCGCTACATCCACCTGCACCCAGACGTCCACTACGAAAAGGGGATGACCTGTCAGGACTGCCACACAACCCTTG
>JALUGO010000017.1 GCA_027051905.1 Desulfurobacteriaceae bacterium
GCTCCCATAGTTGCCAAGATAGCAAAGGACATGGGCATACTGACTGTGGGAGTTGTAACAAGGCCTTTCGACTTTGAGGGAAGAAGACGTCAGGAGTATGCCGAGGCCGGTATCAGAAGACTAAAAGAGTTCGTTGATACTCTTATGGTGATCCCAAATCAGAAACTTCTTACGATAGCTCCTAAAGATATGAATATCCTGAATGCCTTTAAACTTGCCGATAACGTTCTCTACCAGGCGGTTAAGGGGATAACGGAGGTAATAACAAAGCCAGGGCTTATAAACCTTGACTTTGCAGACGTTAAAACAGTTATGCACAGTGGAGGATATGCCCTTATCGGTATAGGGGAAGCTAGTGGGGAAGACAGGGCCCTTACCGCTGCCAGGAAGGCCATAGACAACCCGCTACTTGAAAACGTCCAGGTAGAGGGAGCCAGCAGGATTCTTGTAAATATAAGTGGAGGGACAGATTTAACCCTCGATGAAGCTTATGCTGCTGCCGGTCTAATTAAAGAGAGAGCTAAAAGAGACGATACCAACTTTTTCTTTGGTGTGACAGTTGATAACGAGCTTGAAGGTATGATTCAGGTAACTGTTATTGCTACAGGATTTGATGATAAAGGAAGGCCTATTACTACCGGTTTTTCTGAAATTGCTAGGGCTTCACGGGAGTCTGCACCCTTTCAGACGCAGGAAAGTATAGAGATGCTGGATATAGATTTGTCAAGTCTTCTTGATGAGTTAAAAGAAGAATAGGCGCTGGTAAGTTCTGGTATATTACTTAACCATTATACAATAGTGAGCAGTGATTCGGGGTTTCAGGAGGAAGGGATGGAGAAAGGTTTGCTTAATGAACTAAAAGAGCTTCTTAGCCTGGTGGAGTCTTTTAAAGAAGAGCTTTCTAAGGTATCCTCTAAACGGGAGGGGTTTAAAGCCGTTAATAAACATATAGATACTGCTATAAGTGAAAGTGAAGAGGCCACCAAAAAGCTCATTGATGTTATTGGAGATTCTCTGGAGAAACTCCAGAAGGCTGTTGAACTTGTTACAGGCCTTGAAGGGGACAATAGGGAAGAAGTTTTAAAGTTACTTAACACTGTTTTAAGTAATCTGATGAACTCGTTAACTCTTTTGGAATTTCAGGATATTATGGCACAACGGCTTCTAAAAGTGAGAGATTTCCTTTCAGACTTAGAAAAGAGCATTGTGAGAGTGGCTCTTGTTGCAGGTCTTGAGGAGACTGTGGTAGAAGAGGAGAAAGAGGAGATTAAGAAGAAACTCGAAGAGCTTGAATGGAAAAAAGAGGTTTCACAGGAGGATGTTGATCAGATCATGAAGCAGTTTGGCCTTTAAGGGAGAGTGTGATGAAAGTAGAAATTCCTGAGGAGCTCCAGGAGATACTTGAGGAGTTTCTGGTAGAGGCTGAGGAGATACTTGAGAACTTAGACCAGGATCTTGTTGATCTTGAGTCCAATCCAGAAGATAAGGAACTTCTCAATAAGATATTTAGGGGTATGCATACCCTGAAGGGAGGTGCAGGTTTTCTTAACCTTACTCCCGTTGTAGAGATAGCCCACAGGATAGAAGACATTTTCAATAAGCTCAGAAATGATGAGATGACCCTTACTCCTGAAATAATGGATGTTATTCTGGAAGGTATAGATAAGCTAAAGGAGTCTCTCCAGATGTTAAAGGAGAGTCAGGAGCTCCCCGATATGGAGGAAATTCGGGAGCTCCTCTCCCGCCTGGATACTGTTTTAAAAGGGGAAATGCCTGGGTCTTCAGCTGATGAAGAACAGTCTTCTTCAGGTGGTGCTGGAGAAAATGTTGAATTTATTGATGGTATTTCTGAAAAACTTAAAGAGCTTATCTTACAGTTTCCTGATAAAGATTTGGCTGGAATTCTTGAAGAGATAATCCTTATGCCTCCAGATAAAAGACCTATGGATGTTATTCCTGAAATAGAGAAATTGATAGAAGAAGGCAAAGATGTAAAGGATTTGATTAAAAAAACTGAAGAAAGAGCAGAGCAAGAAGAACCAAAGGTAAAACAACCGACAGTTGAGAAGAAAGAAGAAAATGTAGAAAAAGCTATTGAGCAAAAATCCCAACAGAAGGCAGCTGCCAGAAAGGTTGAAAAGAAACCCTCAGAAACCATAAGGGTTGATGTTGAAAGGGTCGAGAACCTTATGAACCTCGTTGGAGAGATAGTCCTTGACAGGAACAGGATTCTTAGAGTTACTCAGGATGTAGAGAGAGAGTGTAGAGGTGAAGCAGTAGAAAAGCTTGTGGAAGCCGTTACTAGCCTTGATAGGACTGTTAGTGATCTTCAGGTTGCTGTAATGAAACTCAGGATGCAACCTATAAAGAAAATATTCAGTAAGTTTCCTCGTCTTGTTAGAGACCTTGCAAGGAAGCTCAACAAAAAGGTTCAGCTGATAATAGAAGGAGAGGATACGGAACTCGACAGATCTATTCTCGATAAACTGGAAGATCCTCTTATCCACCTAGTTAGAAACGCTTTAGACCACGGTATCGAGCCTCCTGAGGAAAGGGTGGCTAAAGGTAAACCGGAAGTCGGAACCATAAGGTTGTTTGCATACCACGAGGGAGATCACATTATTGTAGGTATTGAGGACGATGGTAGAGGGATTGATCCTGAAAAGGTTAAGAAAAAGGCGCTGGAAAAGGGCCTAATTACTCCTGAGCAGGCCGCTCAGATGAGCGATAAAGAGGCTTACGAGCTTATCTTCCTTCCGGGATTTTCAACTGCAGATAAGGTTAGCGACGTTTCCGGCCGCGGCGTTGGTATGGACGTTGTTGCAAGCACAATTCATTCACTCAGAGGTTCCATAGAGATAGAGAGTGAGCTTGGAAAGGGAACAACTATTCTCCTGAAACTACCCCTTACGGTTGCCATTATTAGGACTCTTATGCTCGGCTGCAACGGTCAGGTTTACGCAGTTCCCCTTCATTCAGTCGTTGAGATTGTCAGATATCAGGAAGAACTTGTTAAGGATGTTGGAAGTTATAAGAGTTTTATGCTGAGAGATGAGGTTCTTCCTCTCTTTTCCCTTAACGAGCTCCTTGAAATGCCTGACAGCAACGAAAAGGCGTTTGTGGTAATTGTTAAAGTTGGAGAAAAACTGATAGCTGTCTCTATTGAAAAGCTTTTTGGAGAAGAAGAGATAGTTATTAAATCTCTGGGGGAACTCCTTTCCGATATACCTGGAATAGCGGGGGCAACAATAGCAGGTGATGGAAGAGTTGTTCTCATTCTGGATCTTAATTCTCTGCTTTCAGACTACAAGACGAAGTTGGTTGGGGTTAGGAAATGAATGAAGAGAAGAAGAAAACACCTAGTGTTTTAGGTGTAGAGGAGCTTATAGGAGAGATACATGAAAAAGAAGTTCAGGTAATAGCCTTTCGTCTCAACGAAGAGCTTGTTGGAGTTCCTATAGAGCAGATTATTGAAATAACCAACAATAGGGATTTAACCCCTGTTCCAAAAGCCCCTTCCTTCGTTATTGGAGTGATGAATCTTAGAGGAAAGATAGTTCCTGTTATAAATCTGAAGGAGCATTTAGGCATTCCCTATGAAATTCCGGAAGATATTTACGAAAAAAATAAAATCGTTATTCTTGAAACTCCAAAGGGGGAAGTTGGAGTTATAGTTGATGAAATTGTTGGTTCTGTTAAATTCCCGGAGGGGGATATCCTTCCAGAACCAATAGGCACTATCGGAATTGACGTAAAATTCATTTCAGGTGTTGTTCAGCTGGAAGGAGAACTTTTAATTCTTTTAAATGTTGAATCAATATTTAATCAGGAGGAGTAAGATGTTCTGTTCAGGTGAGAGGAGGGAAATAGAGAGGCTTAAAAGAGAACTGGAGAGACTTAAAACTGAAAATATGACCATTCAAAAAAGGTGTGAAGAGATAGAAAAAGAGAGGAACTCTTTAAGAGAAGAAGTTAAGAACCTCTCTCAGAGAAATTTAGAGTTATCCAGGAAAATTGAAACTTATAAGAAGAAAGTTGAAGAGATGGATAACGATATCTATATGTATGAGCAGATACTTGATTCCCTTATGGAAGAGGCAATTTTCCTTGCAACTCCTGACTTTAAACCTGGAAGAGCAGGGAATGAAATAGTTTATGCCAACAGGCGTGCTATTGAAATTGCAAATAAGTGGAGAGATGTCTTTATCAGTGAGTTTGGTATAGATCCGGACAAACTAATAGGAACAAGTATTCACATTTTCCATAAAGATCCTGAAAGGGTAAAGGAACTTCTCAAAGCAACGCATCCTGGTGAGCATAAGAAAAATGCAGATATTTTTATAGGTCCTTACGTTATGGCCTCTTACCGTCATGCCATCGCTAACAAAGATGGTTCTATCAGGTATTACATGGCCACCTGGAAGGATGCTACCGCAGAGAAGGAAATAGAAGCTCAGCTTGAGAAGTCCAGAAGAATGTTCCTCCAGAACCTCAGGGCTACAAAGCAGTCTCTTGTCAATAACCTTGCAACCATCGTTGCTGTTTCTGTGGCGATTAGGGAGCTCCAGGACATCCTCAGACTTTCCCAGAATCAGATAGTTGCCACAGATGAGATTGAAGAGACTGTTAATAAACTAGTAGAGGTTTCTAAGAAGCTTATGGAGAACTATCAGTTCGTACTCTCAAAGCTGGAGGAGGCTGAGAAGAAAACACTGGAGTCTATAGACCAGATGCAGTATATCAGGGATATTACCAAAGAGATGGAAGACGTAGTTAAGTCCCTTCAGGTTCAGACCGAGCAGATAGACAGGGTTGTTGAGGTAATTACCTCTATTACCGAACAGACGAACCTGCTTGCTTTGAACGCAGCCATTGAAGCCGCAAGAGCAGGAGAGGCTGGAAGAGGATTTGCTGTTGTTGCTGATGAGGTGAGAAAGCTTGCAGAAAGGACGAACAAGTCAGCTACAGAGATCAGAGAAGTTGTTAAGAATATGAGGGAGCAGATGGCAAAAACTGCTGAGATTACCAACAAAAGTGTTGTTGCGGTTGAAGACGGTATGAACATCTTTAAGGAGAATCAATCAACCTATACAACTTTAAAGAATTCTTCTGAGGAAGTTCTTAAAGTTATCAACGACCTTTCCAGTGTTGTTTCTGTTCAAAAGGGTAAAACTGAGGAAATTGTCAGGAATATTCATAAAGCTAACGATGTTATTCAATCTGTTAGAGAGCAGGCAGATAAGATCATTAAAATTGCGGAAAAGACAGATACAAGCCTTCACAAGATATGGGATACGTTCTACATTTTCAAACTTGGAGATGCCTCTATACTTCTTAATAAACTGGCTGAGCTTGGAAACTTTACTGCAAAAGTTAATGACATTATTAAAGCGAAGTTTGTTGAAAACCTCAATCCCGATATTTCCATTATTACGGAAGTTGATAATCTCATTAGAAATCTCAGCTTCCAGAACAAAGATATGTCTGAACTGATTCAGAAATACCCCGATCTCAGAGAGATCCTTGAGAATTTAGAGGATGATCTTCTCGAAGTTAAACTTCTCCTTAAAGAGCTCTTTGTTGCAATGAACAACGATGACATTGAAGAGATTAAAAGTAAAGAGAGTGAAATAACGGAGGTTATGAACAGAGTTTCAGATAAGTTGATAAAGGCTATATCGGAAATTGTTCTGTCAGATTCAAAAAAAAGGTAAAAGGGCGTAAGTATGGCTAAGAAAAAGGAGCTCCTTCCAAAGATCCTTGAGACTGGTGCCAATGAGCTTGAGATTATAGATTTCAGAATGTATGAGATTCTTGACGATGGCTCAACCTACGAGTGGATACTCGGAGTTAACGTTGCAAAAGTTAAAGAAGTGATTTTCAGGCCGAAGGACATAATCAAAGCACCGGGACTTCCTCCGGAGGCTGAGGGGCTTGCAAAAATAAGAGGACAGATGGTTCCAATAATTAACCTTGCTAAGTGGATGAAGATAAAAGAGCCTCCTAATGCCGGCCGTTACGTGATTGTTATGGAGTTTTTAAGGGAGATAGTAGGAGTTATAGTTCATGAAGCAAAGAGGATAAGGCGTATAAAATGGGCTGACATAAAGAGACCACCAAAGAGCATTGATGAGAAACTTGGCGGAAAGGTTGTTGGTGTTATAGAGATAGAGGACAACAAACTCCTACTTCTCCTTGACTTTGAGGGTATTTTGGATGAGCTGGGAATGATTAAAATATTCGGAGAGGAGGAGATAAAGAAAGATATAGAGGGCATTGAAAAGAAAGGGCACTTCAAAATTCTCATTCTGGACGACAGTCCTGTTGCTAGGAAGATTATCAGGAGAATTCTGGAGGCAGATGGTCATACCGTTTTTGAAGCTCAAAACGGTATAGAGGCCCTTCAAATACTACACCAGTGGCTTGAGGAGGCAAAGGCCCAGGGTAAAGATATAACTGACTACGTTCAGCTGATAATTTCCGATATTGAAATGCCGGGAATGGATGGTCTTACATTTACCAGAAAAGTCAAAGAGGATCCGGAGCTATCCAAAATTCCCGTAATTATTAATACTTCGCTCAGTGACAGGGCAAACGTTGATAAGAGTAGATATGTTGGTGCAGATGCCCATCTTGTAAAATTTGATGCACCAGATTTGATTAAACTTGTTCACAAATATGCAATTTCTAAATAATAGGGGGAGGTTTGAATGGCTTTACCAAATCCAGATATAAACATACTTGTTGTTGATGATATGGCTGCGATGAGGAAGATTTTAAAAACCCTTCTTGCCCAGCTTGGCTATAAAAACGTTGATGAAGCTGAAGACGGGAAACAGGCTCTGGAGAAGCTCCGCCAGAATCCAGATAAATACGGCCTTGTTATTACAGACTGGAACATGCCCAACATGACCGGTATTGAGCTTGTTCAGGCTATTAGAAGCGATGAGAAACTTAAGCACCTGCCGGTTTTAATGGTTACTGCAGAAGCAAAGAAAGAGAACGTTCTTATGGCCATTAAGGCAGGAGTTAACAACTACATTGTTAAGCCTTTTACCGCTGAAACGTTGAAGGAAAAACTGGAAGCGATTTTTAGCTCCCTCAATAAGTAATAATTAAGAACCGGCCTAAGTGCCGGTTTTTTCTTTTACTCTATTTAGGTTTGATATTACTTCCCTGATTCTTGTGTATAGAGGTTTTCCGGAAGGTTCTTTTAAGTGGTATTCTCCTATTTTTACCACCGGGCAGGTATCCTCTCTGGCGCTTGTTATAAAGACTTCGTCGGCTGTTAACAGCTCCTTCAGCTCAAAGAATCCTTCTATGAGAGGTAACCCCATCTCTTTACACAGGTCTTTAATGAACTCCCTTCGAGTTCCGGGAAGACAGCCGGTTTTGAGGGAGGGCGTAAACAGGGTGCCGTTCCTGTAGAAGAAAACGTTTGCAAAGGCGGTTTCTGAGACGAATCCCTTTTCGTCAAAGAGGAGAGCCTCATCATAACCCTTTTTCTGAGCTTCACTGAGAGCCAGTAGAGAGTCCATTATGTCGATCTTTTTATGAATGGAAAGGGAGGAGAACTGCCGTTTAAAAGAGTAAACGGGAAGTAGAGATACACAGTTTCTCTTTAGGCACTCCCTTGTCTCTATTTCCGTTTTTCCGCTTTTGAACAGGGTGAATCTTACCAGTTTTGTTCCATTTCTGGTTGCTCTTTCTACTTTTTCCTTGAACTCCTTCAGTGAAAGCGAAAAGGGGAGCTCCAGCGAAAGGGAGCTCCTTTTCAACCTTCTGTAATGGTAGTCGATTAAAACTGCTCTACCGTTTTCTACCCTTACTGTTTCGAAAACTCCAAACCTTTCCATTACGGAGCGTCAAATCCCGGGATTCTTGGAACTTTCTTGAGCTTACTTGCTTTGTAATACCATCCCCACAGCTTTTTCAGTGAATGGCCAATAAAAGGCAATGGAATCATAATTGAACGTTTATCGTCTCTGAAGACCAGAGCTCCGCTCATCCAGCAGGGTCCCATGTCCATAAGGCAGAGGATGTGGAGGTGGTGAATGTAATCTTCTCTTTTGGGGTCGCCTTTAACTTTGTTCTCAAGGTTTCTGGCTACGATTCTTCCCATTACCTCCGCAATGTGCCCCTGCTTCGCCTTCCACTGAGGTCCTTCGAACGCAGCGCTGTCTCCTATTGCCCATACGGTTTCATCCGTTCCGGGAACGGCGCAGGTCGGCTCAATTTTTACAAAGCCGGCTTCGTTAAGGGGCAGGTCTGAGTTTTTAAATACAGGATGTCCGTCCGTTGCCGGTATAAACATGGTTAAGTCTGTCTTCAGGAATGAATCGTCCTCAAATAGGACGCCATCTGCTTTAAACTCTTTTATCTTTTTGCCGAAGTGCCTTTTTATTCCCAGTTTATCCAACATTTTGTAGGCTCTTTCGGCGTTCTTCTCTCCAAGTCTAATTCCCGGTTTTGGCATCGGGGCGAAGAAGTGGAGCTGGAACTTATCCCTGATTCCCTTTTTCTTGAAGTAACAATCCAGGTTGAAGACAAACTCGAAGGCGGGGCCTCCTCTTACGCCGCATGGGTCTTTTGGATTTCCACCAAACCCTGCGGCTATTACTCCACCACCCCTCTTTGTCAGTTCGTCTATTTTCTCCCTTATTTTTAAAGACTCTTCAGGTTTCCCGCAGATGGAGAGGAAGTTTTCACTCCCTTTGTGTTTAACCTTTGCTCCTCCCAGTGCAATTACCAGGTAGTCGTATTCCTTTACCGTTCCGTCTGAAAGGTAAACCTTCTTTTCGGCGATGGATATCCTCTCAATCTTTCCTATGGTCAGCTTGAATCCGTTAACTTTTGCTATCTCTTCTAAGGGAATTGTTACATCTTTCCAGTCGTATTCGTGGGTGGGTATCCAGATGGAGATGGGGTAGATGTAGAGGTAGTCTCTCTCTGAGATGAGCTCAACGTCGAAACACTTATGGCAGAGTGCAAATGCCGCTTCAACTCCACCTATTCCTCCCCCTAAGACCAGCACCTTTGGCGCCATAGCAACCTCACTATTTAATTGGTTTTTGAGAATCTTTTTTTAATAAGTATATCAGATTACTTTTCTGTTCTATACCTCAGGTGTTTTTCGGCTGCCGTTTCTATCAGATTGAGCCACTTGAAGTCCATTGTTTTTAGCCTATTTAATGGTTCCTTTGTTAGAGTGTGGGCTTCTTTAGATGTTTCTCTATTCCATCTGATGTCTTCTCTATCGTAGCACTTTTTGCAGACAACTCCTCCCTGTTTTACCGAGAAGTGGGTAATTGCCGGAGAACCACATTTAACACATCTAAAGAGCCTCGGCATTAAGCCTTCCACAAAGATGAACTTCATGAGGAATGCCGTGTAGGTGGGGGGAGCTCCCTCCTCTGCCACATACTTCTCTATTAACCTGTAAAGCTTTTCATTTGGAGGAAGTTCAAGAGGAGCTATGAGGCGGGCTACTTTCGACCGATAGAGAAACTCCTCTCTGTTTTTAGGGAAGTTTTCCTTGAGTAGCTTTCCTTCTAAAACTTCCCACTTCTCTCCCTTCTGCTGGAGTTTAAAAAGGGTGATTGAAAAGGGTTCATACTTTAAGGGAAATTCGGAAGCCTTTACTTTAACTATCAGGTTAATTTTTCCCAGCTTCCTTGCATAAACAGAGAGGTGTCTAAGCCTGTCGCCTAAGTTTTTACTCTTCAGGACTATCCCTTCTGTTTCCATTAAACGTTAAACCTGAAGTAGATTATGTCTCCATCCTGAACTTCGTAATCTTTTCCTTCAAGCCTCATAAGTCCTTTCTCTTTACAGGCCTGCATGGAGCCTTCCCTTATAAGGTCTTCATACTTAATCACTTCAGCCCTTATGAAACCCCTCTCTATGTCTGAGTGTATCTTTCCTGCCGCCTGGGGGGCTTTTGTCCCTTTCCTCACAGTCCAGGCTCTTACCTCCTGCTCTCCTGCGGTGAAAAAGGTAATCAGGTCTAACAGTTTGTAGCCCTCCCTTATTACAGAGTTTAGGCCAGGCTCTTTAAGTCCTAACTCCTTCAGGAACTCCTCTTTTTCCTCTTTCGGGAGTTCGCTGAGCTCTGCTTCTATTTTCGCGCAGATTTTGACGACGGGAGCTCCCTCCTCTCTTGCATACTCCTTTACCTGCTTTACAAATTCATTGTCTTCAAAAAGCCCCTCTTCATCTACGTTGGCAACATACATAACCGGTTTGGCCGTTAAAAGCTGGAGCTCCCTTACAACCCTCTTCTCCTCATCTCCTAACTCGTTCAGGTAGGGCTGAATTCTTTTTCCTTCCTCCAGTATTCCTTTTATCTTTTCGAGGGCTTCAACCTCTGCTCTGAGCTTTTTGTCTCCGCTCTTTGCCTGTTTTGCAGTCTTCTGGAGTCTCTTTTCAACGCTCTCAAGGTCTTTCATAACCAGCTCAAGGTTTATCGTCTCTATGTCTCTTACAGGATCTACAGAACCGTCTACGTGAACGACGTTTTCGTCCTGAAAACATCTGACCACGTGGGCTATTGCATCTACGCCCCTTATGTTTGCGAGGAACTGGTTGCCCAGACCTTCTCCTTTGCTTGCCCCTCTAACGAGGCCGGCAATATCAACGAATTCTATGGTTGTAGGAGTTATCTTTTTGGGTTTTACTATTTCGGCTATTCTGTAAAGCCTTTCGTCGGGAACTTCAACAACTCCAACGTTTGGCTCAATTGTGCAGAATGGGTAGTTTGCAGCTTCTGCCTTCATTGTATTGGTTAAGGCGTTGAAAAGGGTTGATTTCCCTACGTTTGGAAGCCCTACAATTCCGCAGTTGAATCCCATTTTCTCTCCTCGTTTTCCGATTTTTCAGAACCTGAAATTTAGGCCTTCTGCTCCCATTCGGTATATTTAACTCAAAACGGAGGTGCCATGAAAGATAGATTTCTCCTCTTTATGGTAGGTGGAGTAGTTGTTGGATTTGTTGCCGGAGCTCTCTTTCCGTCCTTTTCCCTGAAGACCGCCTTTGTGGGAGAGCTTTTTCTCAATGCCTTAAAAATGGTTGTTCTTCCTCTCATAACCGTTTCCATTGCCAACGCCATCTTCAAAATGGAGACTGTTGAGAGGTTCAGACAGATAGGGGTAAGGGCTTTTCTCTATTACACTTTTACGACAGCCCTTGCCGTTATAACCGGCATAGTTGTCGTTTCTCTGTTTAAACCGGGGACTTCTGTTTCTCTGACCGGTTCAGAGTTCCACAAAGAGGTTTCTTTTAGTCTTAAAGAGCTGGTTCTTTCCCTAATCCCGTTCAACATCTTTAAGGCTTTTGCTGAGTTTGACGTTCTGCCGGTTATCGTTGCAACAATCCTCTTTTCCCTTGCTTTCCTGTCAATTGACTGGAACAGAAAAACGATTCTTCATCAACTTTTAGATGAACTCGATGCTGCACTTTTAAAGTTGACCAGCTGGATAATTTCCACTGTTCCGGTCGGCGTCTGTTCACTTATAGCTGCAAAGGTTGCTCAGATGGGGGGAGCTCCCGCCCTTAAAACCCTCTTCGTCTCTCTGGGAGTTTACGTTCTGACGGTTCTTTCCGGCCTTTTCATACACGGCTTTCTTACGCTGCCCTTCCTCTACTTCCTCTTTACCCGGAAAAACCCTTACTCCCTCATATCAAAGGTCAAAGACGCTCTTCTTACAGCCTTTGCAACAGCTTCATCTTCAGCAACCTTTCCCGTAACCCTCTCAAGGAGCATAGCTGCTGGTATCAGAAGAGAGGTTGCTGAGTTTACGCTTCCCCTTGGAGCTACGGTAAACATGGACGGAACTGCCCTATACGAGGCTGTTGCTGCTATTTTCCTGGCTCAAAGCTATGGGATAAAACTTTCTCTGTCTCAGTATCTGGCTGTTTTCCTTACTGCCACTCTGGCTGCCGTTGGAGCAGCTGGAATTCCGGAGGCCGGTCTTGTAACGATGGTTCTGGTTCTTCAGTCGATAGGGGTTCCAACCGAGGGAATAGGGATCATCCTCGCCGTGGACTGGTTCCTTGACAGGTGCAGAACGGCGGTAAACGTCTTAGGTGATATAATCGCCGCCGGCGTCATATCTACACAGCTGGAGGAGAGAGATGGTAGGGTTCCTACTTGATTTAGAGGGAACGCTGGTTAAGGATAAGAGCTACACTCCGTTTCCTGAAGCCCTTGAGTTTACCCGCTACCTTGATGAAAAGGGAATTCCCTGGATAGTTGCAACCAACAACTCAACGGAAAAGCCGGGAGTTCTGGTGGAGATTCTGAGGGAAAAGGGTTTTAACGTGAGCAGAGAGAAACTCCTCTCTCCCTCTCTCCTTGCCGGTGATTTTCTGAAAAAGAGAGGAGTAAAGAGCATTTACTTCCTTGGAACAGAAAAAATAAAGGAGTTTTTCAGGGAAGAGGGATTTGAGGTTCGGGAAGGCCACAGGGTTGATGCTGTTGTTGTCGGCAGAGACAGGGAAATTAACTACGGAAAGCTGAAAACTGCCACTTCTGCTCTTGTTCTTGAGGGAGCGGAGCTCTTTGCATTCCACAGGAACAGGCTTATTTTAGACCCAGACGGCCTTGTGAGCCCCAGCGTTGGTGCCATCGCAGAAGCCCTCTCTTACGCTTCAAACAAGCCGGTTGTCTCTTTTGGAAAGCCCTCAAGGGAGTATTTTGAGAGAGCCTTTGAACTCCTTGGAATTTCAGACCCGGAAAAGGTTTATATGGTTAGCGACGACCCATTTACAGATCTTGCAGAGGGTAAAAAGGTTGCCGGGTTTAAAACCGTTTTCGTTTTAAGCGGTAAGTATAAAGACCTTTCCGTTTTAGAGGGGATTGAAGCGGAGCTCCGCCCCGATTTCATCTTCAACCACATAGGGGAGTGCCTCCAGCTTGTTGAGGAGAATGGTTAATGGGAGCTCTGAGCCGTTTCAGAACCTATATGGAGCTGATTAAGGTTGAGCATACGGTTTTTGCCCTTCCCTTTGCCCTCACAGCTGCCCTTATGGCAGCAGACGGCTTTCCTTCCCTCTACCAGATTTTCTGGATAACCGTTGCCCTCTTCGGGGCGAGAACTGCTGCAATGAGCCTCAACAGGGCAATTGATGCAGAGATCGATGCAAAAAATCCCAGAACTGCTGGCAGGCACATTCCAAGGGGAATTGTTAAGCGTTCAGAGGCTTTCCTCCTTGCTGTTGTCGGTTTTGGAGTTATGGTTTTTGCCGCATACAAATTAAACAGGCTGGCGCTGGAACTCTCTCCCGTGGCCATTTTCATTCTTACCCTTTACTCCTTTACTAAACGGTTTACAGCTCTCTGCCACGTTGTTCTGGGGATTGCCGTAGCCCTTGCCCCTTTAGGTGCCTGGGTGGCGGTTAGAGGGAGTATAGACCTTCCTGCAGTTATTCTTTCTCTTTCTGTTGCCCTCTGGGTTGCTGGATTTGACATCATCTACGCACTTCAGGACGTGGATTTTGACAGGAGAGAGGGGCTTTACTCGATTCCCGCCAAACTTGGAGAGGATAAAGCCCTGACCATTTCCCGTCTTTTTCACGTTTTAACTCTGCTTGGACTGATTTACGTGGGTTTTATAGAGAAGATGGGATTTCTCTACTACCTGGGGCTTGCGGTTTCAACGATATTGATGGTTAAAGAGCACGTTATAGTGGCAAGAGATAGGTCTAAGATAGGTTATGCCTTTTTTAACCTCAACGGCTATATTTCTCTTACTGTCTTTTTCTTTACTCTTCTTGATTTTCTCTGGAGGGAGTTTTGGAGCTGATTAAGTTTATCGTTTCCCTCCTTGTGATAATGGATCCTGTTTTTGCTGCTATAATGGTGGCAGGTCTTGTAGAGTCTACAAGGGAGATAAAGAGAGTTGCTTTTAAGGCATCAATTACCGTTCTTGTTGCATCTCTCGTAACCATCTTTACCGGTGAAGCTCTGTTAAAGTTAATGGGAGTGAACATTTTCAGCATAAAGATTTTTGGTGGTCTTATACTCCTTCACATGGCCTTCCAGATGCTTCAGGCTAAGCCTCCGAGGACAAAACACACAGATGAAGAGGGGAGCGCAGCTGCCGAAAAAGAGGACATTTCCGTTATTCCCATCGGTATTCCTGTTCTCTTTGGCCCCGGTGCTTTTACAACTCTCCTCATCTTCAGGGAAGAGGCGAAAGGGTTGGTTCAGGTGGGGGAGCTCCTCCTATCGGTTCTCATTTCTGTTCTCGTAACCTATATTTTCCTGTCACAGGCCTCCTTTTTCCACAGGAGGCTTGGAACAACAGGTATAAACGTTACGGTTCGCGTTTTCGGACTGTTTGTTGGAGCTCTTGGCTCCCAGTTTATAGTTGATGGTGTAAAACATCTCTGGCTTCAGGGGTAAACTATGAAAGCGTGTGTTCAAAGAGTTCTTTCTGGAAAGGTTGTTGTAAACGGGGAGACCGTTGGAGAGATAAGCAAGGGACTGGTGGTTCTTATAGGCTTTGAAAAGGGAGACTTAAAGTCCTACGTTGAGAAGATGGCAAAGAAGATTGTTGGCTTAAGGATCTTTGAAGACCCAGCAGGAAAGATGAACCTCTCTGTTAAGGATATTGGAGGGGAGGTTCTGGCCGTTCCGAACTTTACCCTTGCGGCAGACTGCAAAAAGGGAAGACGCCCCAGCTTCCAGTCTTCCGAGGAGCCTACAAAGGCAGAGGAGATGTTTAACCTCTTTGTTGAAAAGTGCAGGGAAGAGGGGGTTCCCGTTAAGACGGGCATATTCGGTGCCGATATGAAGGTTCACATAGTGAACGACGGGCCTGTTACGTTCGTTTTAACGAAGGAGGAGCTTTAATGTCCTCACAGGGTTTTGTTACCGGTTTAAAGGAAACATTTGTTAACTGTATGAGCGCTACGTTTCCCTGGATTAAGGTAGAGTATACCCTTGCTATTCTCTTTTTCATTGTTGCACTTATCTCACTCTGGAGTAGGAAACTTGTAAAACACCTTCTTTTGAGACTTGCTCTGTTTGACAGGAAGATTTCCCGGGCTGAAAAGATAATGATAAGTCTTTCTTCCTGGATTTCATACTTTCTCTTCCTGCTCTTTTTAAACCTGTCAGTCGTTCAACTTGGTTTTCCTCTAAAAATTATGAAGATTCTGAACATGATGTTTTTCCTTTCCTACGTTTTTATAGCAACTTTTATCTCTATAAGAGTGGTTGACCTTCTCCTTGAGAAACTTTCCGAAAGAGTTAAAAGGAACGTTTCTGTTAGAGAAGCTCCTTTAGTTGATACTTACTACTCGATGATTTCAAAGGTTATAAACGTTTTTATAGTTCTGATTGCCCTTATAGCCGTTTTAGACAGATTGGGATTTAATGTTACTTCTCTTGTTACATCTTTGGGAGTTGGTTCTCTTGCCGTTGGTCTTGCTGCTCAGGACACAATTAAGAACTTTATTTCCGGGATAATGCTTGTAACCGACAGGCAGTTCAGAATAGGCGATAGGGTTTACATTAAAGACATCGATGTAGAGGGTTATGTTTACGATATAGGTCTGAGAACCACAAGGATTCTCACAATTTCCGGGAACAACCTGATAACGGTGCCGAACTCAAAACTTACAGAGGGGGTAATTGAGAACTCCCTCTATCCCGATCCTAAAGTGAAAGACTTTGTTGAGGTAGGTGTTGCCTATGGTTCAGACGTTGAAAAGGTAAAGAAACTACTCCTGCAGGCTACTGAGGGGGTAGAAGGAATACTTAGGGAACCTCCTCCGTCTGTTTTCTTCACAAACTTTGGAAACAGTGCTCTCATTTTCCGGCTCATCTACTATGTAGAGAAGAAGGATATAGCCTTTGAAATTAAGTCGAAGCTCCACGAGAAGATAACGAAACTGTTTAGAGAGAACGGCATAGAGATACCGTTCCCTCAGAACGACCTCTGGTTCAGAAACCCGTTGAGGGTGGAGTTGAATGGCTCTTTTCAGCGTAAAGATGAGGAGCTCTAAAGGGGAGTTCCACATCTCCGGAGCAGAGAGGATAGTTCCCGAAGAACAGATTGAAAAGGTTGTTCTATCACTTCTCAAGCGGGCAAAGAACCACCCCCGGGGGAATCCCGACTTCATCTCTATAAAAGTTGAAGAGCTTAAAGAAGAGCCTTTATACCTCAGGGCTTTACCTGTTTTTGAAGTTAAGCCACTTTGGTCTCCAGTAAAAATTCTTGAGAAACTTTTTTCCCTCTCTCAGGTTCCAGTAGATATGGGATTGAAGTTTTACCGGCTTCTTTTAAGCGGGATTTCCCCTTCCGGAGGGGTGATGAGGGGAGCGGCAGTTGTTGAGGTTCCTTCCGGGAGGAGACTGGAGTCGAACAAAGAAAGGGGAATAAGGGTTTCTTACATAGACATTACCAGAGAGGCGAAAGAGGAGCTCCGTCGACTGTCGGGGGAAAAGTTTACGGAAAATTTCAAGGAAGCCCTTACCCTTTCTACAAAGGTTCTGAACCACCCTTCTATTCTTGCTGAGCTGTGTGTTTCCGACGACCCCGACTACACAACCGGTTATCTCTCTATCAGCAAAAAAGGTTACTTCAGGATTTTCAACATGAAGGAAAGGGGCGTTCCTTACGGCGGACGGGTATTCTTCGTTAAAAGTGGAACTGAGATAGAAGAACTCAGAAAATACCTTGAAAAGAAGCCAGTTATTGTCTCTTCAGTTTCATCTTACTCGGTTGTTTCCCCTGATGAGCTTGTGTAATCCCCACAGATAACTTTTCCTTCTATAGAGGCTCCTGGTTCAACAGATAGAACTTTTGCTAAAACGTCTCCTTTTACTTTTGAAGAGCTTTTGAGTTCTGCTCTTTCTGCCTTGATATTACCTTCAACTGTTCCCATTACTATTACGCTTTTGGCGCTTATATTACCTTTTATTAAAGCTGTTGGGCCAAAGATAAAAAAATCTCCGTTAATTTCACCTTCTACACTTCCATCGATTCTGATTTTTCCTTCAGAAATTATATTTCCTTCTATCTTAAGACCTTCTGCAAGGATACTTTTAACTTCTACTGTTTCTTCTTCCTTTTTCTTTCCCAGCATTTTCGGGAGCCTCCAGGAAAATTTTCGGGTTGACTATCTTCCCTCTAAATTTGACCGCGTAGTGAAGATGGGGACCCGTGCTCCTTCCGGAGTTACCCATAAGGCCTATGATTTCTCCCCTTTTAACCACATCTCCCCTGCGGACAAGGATTTTTGATAGGTGGCCGTAGTAGGTCTGAATACCGTTTCCGTGGTCTATTTCTATACATTTGCCCAGGGCACCACAGTAGCCCGCCTTTACCACTTTTCCATCTGCAGGGCTCCTTACGGGAGTTCTCCATCTGTTGGCTATATCAACTCCAAGGTGGAATTCCGGTCTTCCGGTTATCGGATTTACTCTAAGGCCAAATGGAGATGTGATTCTTCCGTAAGTGGGATACCCTATGGGAACGGATTTAAACTTTTTAATCATCTTATCAACCTGAGGAATCAGAGAGTTCAGGTCAAGATCAACATCATCATATGAGAGGAGTTGAGACAGTGGAACAGCAATTCCTCCTTCACCACTTGATGAGTCAATTTTTAGTCCTACTTTTTTCATTAGCGAATTAATAGTTTCCAGTCTTTTTGCAAGCTCCTCGACCGTCTTTCTTTTTTCAGTTTTCAGTTTTGCTACCGCTTCTTTAAGCTTTGCGTTTTCTTTTTCTGTCTGTGATAGGCGGAGTTCCAACTGCGATATTTTATCTTTGAGTTTCCATTCCGTTTTTGAGAGCTCCATTAACCTTGAAGCGGCATAAATGGAGAAGATGCAGAGGAAAATGAGGAACACGCCGAAAATTGTGATCAAACTCAAAATGAGCCTTTTGGAGGCACTAAACTGTTTGTAGTTTGCAAGTTCGTCTTTTACCACTATAACCTGTATCCTGCCGTTTCTGTCCATTCCTCTACTTCCCTATGCAGAATCGGGAAAAGATAATATCATACATATCCTCTGTTGTCACTTCTCCAACTATCTCTCCTAAAGCCTTTAGGGCGTCGTCAATGTCCAGCGACAGAAACTCAGGAGATTCTATTCCCTCTTCAATGGTTTTTATCGCTTTTTCGATGCTCTCCCTGGCCTTTTCAAGGAGCTCCCTGTGCCTTTCCGACGTGATTACAACTTCGTTTCCTCCTAAAACAGCTTCTGGCTCGAGCATTACCATCTCTGTTATCAGTTCTGCCAGCCTGTCAATGCCCTCTCCGGTTTTTGCGCTTATCTCAACACACTTTTCAATACCCAGCTTCCAGGTTTCTTTACATCTGAACTTTAATCCCAGATCCTTCTTGTTGATAACCAGGATGAGGTTATCCCTCTTCCTTACCTGAGAGAGTATCTTCTCATCTTCCTCCGTGAACCCTTTAGAGCCATCTATCAAGAACAGAACCACATCGGCCTCTTTTAGCTTTTCGAGGCTCCTCTCTATTCCGATCCTTTCAACCCTGTCTTCAGCTTCTCTTATACCTGCCGTGTCGATGAGCCTCAGTGGCAGTCCTTTAAAAGTTATTGTCTCCTCAATTACATCTCTGGTAGTTCCGGGAATTTCTGTAACAATTGCCCGTTCTTCCTGAAGTAGCGTATTCAGAAGAGAAGATTTCCCCACGTTTGGTCTTCCGGCTATTGCAACTTTAATGCCTTCCTTTATGAGCATTCCTTCTCTGTAAGTCTTCAGAAGTTCCTCAATCCTTTTAGCTGCCTTTAAGAGCCTCTCTCTTACCCTTCCGCTTTCTATTATTTCGATCTCTTCTTCAGGGAAATCGACGGCTGCCTCTATGTAAGCCTTTGTTTCAAGGAGGAAGTCTCTTATTTCCCTTATTCTGTTTGAGAGTGCTCCTTCAAGCTGCTTAAGGGCAACTTTTGCCGAGAGTTCACTCTTTGCCTCAATGAGCTGGTTTATCGCCTCTGCCTGAGTAAGGTCTATTTTGCCGTTGAGGAATGCCCTCATTGTGAACTCTCCGGGCTCTGCAAGCCTTGCTCCCCTTGAGAGCACTTCCCTTAATATCTTTCTTACAACAACTATTCCTCCATGGCTGTGGATCTCAACAACGTCTTCTCCTGTAAAACTCTTTGGAGCCTTCATGTAAACGGCGAGAACGTAGTCTATGGGTTCCCCGTGGCGGTCAACGACGACTCCGTAGTGCATTCTCCGCTCTTCAAACTTTTCAACTTTTTCTCCACTTTTCCTTCTAAACATTGATCTCAGTATGGAAAGGGCTTCTTTGCCCGAAATTCTGACAATACCTATCGCTCCTTTTCCTATCGGGGTTCCAATTGCTGCTATTGTATCTTCACACAGAAAATCTTTCATTTCTTTGCTCCTTACTGCTGGTATACTTCAATTCAGAAAATAATTTTAATTTGAGGGGAAATCCATGTGTGGAATTGTAGGTTATGTTGGTAAAGATAATGCCAAAGACGTAATTGTTGATGGTTTAAAGAGGCTCGAATACAGAGGTTATGATTCTGCTGGCATTGCGCTTATTGTTGACGGAGAACTCTTTACTTACAAAAGGCAGGGAAAGATAAGGGAACTTGAGATAGAGCTCCGAAGGAAACCGGTTTACTCCAACATAGGCATAGGGCATACCCGCTGGGCAACTCACGGGAAGCCTGATGATATCAATGCCCACCCCCACGTTGACTGTTCCGGGAAAATAGCCCTTGTTCACAACGGAATAATAGAAAACTATGCGGAGCTCCGCCGGGAGCTCCTTCAAAAAGGCCATAGGTTCACATCCCAGACAGACACTGAGGTTATTGTTCATCTGATAGAAGAGGAACTGAAAAACTCTTCTATCTTCTTTAAGGCCTTTTTGAGGGCTGTAAAAAAGCTACACGGATCTTACGCTCTTGCAGTTATTACACTTTACCAGCCCGACACCATCTTTGTTGCGAGAAAAGACAGTCCTCTTGTTATAGGACTTGGAGATGGAGAGAACTTCGTCGCTTCCGACGTTCCTGCGTTCCTGTCTTACACTAACAGGGTAATCTTTTTGGACGACTTTGAGCTGGCAACCGTTAAATCTTCCGGGATTTTCGTTTTCAACTTCGACGGAGAAGAGGTAGAGAAGAAAGTTGTGACAATTCCTTGGTCTCTCTCTCAGGCGGAAAAGGCAGGCTATAAACACTTTATGCTCAAGGAAATAAACGAACAACCCAGGGCAGTTGCCGACACTATAAGTGGAAACCTCAGTTGGTTCAGAGAAGAAACAGAACTTGAAGGTATAGACCCGTTTGGGTTCAACAGGATTCAGATTGTGGCCTGTGGAACCTCTTACCATGCCGGCCTTATAGCGAAGTTCTACCTTGAAAACTTTGTGAGAATTCCTGTTGAGGTTGATTATGCCTCAGAATACCGGTATAGAGACCCGATAGTTGATGAAAAGACCCTTGTCATCTCTATAACCCAGTCGGGGGAAACTGCCGATACTCTGGCGGCAATGAGGCTTGCAAAATCTAAGGGAGCCAGACTTTTAACTGTCTGCAATGTAATAGGCTCAACGGCTACGAGGGAGGCGGATACTGTTATCTACACGTATGCGGGGCCTGAGATAAGCGTTGCCTCAACAAAAGCGTTTACAACCCAGTTAACTGCTCTTTTTCTCTTTTCCCTATGGATTGCGAGAGAAAGAGGAACTATGAAGAATGAGAAGATAGAGGGATATTTAAAACACCTTCTTGAAGTTCCTTCCAGAATAGAAGCATTCCTTTCGCTGGAACGGGAAAAAGGAGCTGTTAAGCAAATTGCCCTTGAGTTTTACAGAGCAAAGGATGCTCTTTACCTGGGAAGGAACGTTAACTACCCGATAGCTCTTGAGGGGGCTCTGAAACTGAAGGAGATTTCCTACATCCACGCAGAGGGTTACCCAGCCGGAGAGATGAAGCACGGTCCGATTGCTCTTATTGATGAAAAGGTTCCCGTTGTGTTTGTTGCCACTAAAGGAAAGGTTCTGGATAAAGTTGTTTCAAACATTGAAGAGGTGAAGGCCAGAAAGGGCAGGGTAATAGCCGTGACGAACCCGGGGATTAAAAAAGTAAAAGAACTTGCCGAATTTATAATAGAAGTGCCTGAGGTGGATGAATACCTCTCCCCCATTGTTAACGTTGTTCCTCTGCAGCTTTTTGCCTATTATATTGCAGACTTTCTAGGTTACGATGTTGACCAGCCCAGGAATCTTGCAAAGAGCGTTACTGTGGAGTAGAGGTAGATGGAAACGGCTATTTTGTTAATTTCCTGTCCTGACAGGCGTGGAATTCTGGCGGAAGTTACAGGTTTCATAGCCAAAAACGGAGGAAACATCCTGCATGCAGACCAGCACATCGATTTTCAGAAATCGACCTTTTTTATGCGCATTGAGTGGGAGCTTGAGGGATTTAAACTTCCTAAAGAGAGGATAAAAGAGGCCTTTGAGCCGATAGCTAAGAAATTTAGCATGGACTACCAGCTTCATTTCAGTTCTGATATAAAGAATGTTGCTATTTTTGTTTCCCGCTATGACCACTGCCTTTACGATCTTCTCTACCGTTTTAAGGCGGGGGAGCTCCCCGGCAACCTCAAACTGGTAATTAGCAACCATACAGATCTAAAATCCGTTGTTGAGATGTTCGGGGTTCCCTTTTATCACTTTCCAAAAACGAAAGAGAACAAGCCTTCTGTTGAAGAGAAAGAGATAGAACTCCTTAAAAAGGAAGAGATAGATTTGGTAGTTCTTGCCCGCTACATGCAGATACTCAGTGATAGGTTTGTTGAAGCATTCAGGAACAGGATAATCAACATCCATCACTCGTTCCTTCCCGCTTTTGTTGGAGCGAAACCCTACCACAGGGCATACGAGAGGGGAGTGAAAATAATAGGGGCTACAAGCCACTACGTTACGGAGGAACTGGATCAGGGGCCAATAATAGAACAGGATGTTGTTAGAGTAAGCCATAGAGACAGCGTTGAAGACATGATAAGAAAGGGGAGGGATCTGGAGAAGGTTGTTCTCTCCCGTGCAGTTAAATGGCATTTGGAGAACAAAATTCTTGTTTATGATAATAAAACTGTTATCTTTGAATAAATTACTGAAATACAATCAATCTGATTTTTTATGTTTTATTAAGAATTCGGAATTAGAAATTTGATATAGTATATAACTAGAAAAGGCTTGCGGGGGGAAAGGATGAAAGAGAGAATTCTTGAAGCTGCTGAGAAGGTTTTTTCGGAAAAGGGATACTATGATACAAAGGTTTATCAGATTGCAGAGCTTGCTGGAGTTTCAGTTGGAACAATTTATCGATTTTATGATAGTAAAGAGGAGCTGTATGCTGAAGTTATAAGGGTAAAGTTGAAAGAGCTGGAAAGGCGGGTTTTTAAAGCTATATCCGGGAAGGAGCCCTTAGTGGCTCTTGAGATGTATATTGAAACTGTAATAGACTTTTTTGAAGAAGAGCGTCAATTTTTTGAACTTTTTATGAGAGAAGTCGGAAGTCTTGTTGTTCCCAATGAAGCCCGTTTAAATCTTTCTGAGTGGTATGATAAATATACAACCAGGCTTTCCACTATAATAGATAGAGGAATAAAGGAAGGTGTTTTTAAAGAGCTTCCGCCTAAGTCGGTAATTTTAACTGTGTCTGGTGCTTTAAAGAACATGCTTTATGCTTCAGTAAAGGGATTTGTAAGTCTTCAACCAGAGGAGATAAAAAAAATACTTCTGGAAATCGTGAAAAAGGGAATTTTGAAAAAGGACGATAGATAATATACATGGGCTCCTCTTAGAGGAGCCCTTTCTCTTCAAGAATTTTTCTCACTTCCGGGTTCTCCTTTACAAACTCCTTAAGCATCTCTATAAACTCCTGCTCGTTTAACATCTTAATGCCAAGCTTTTGAGCTCTTGTGTATTTTGAACCGGGGTTCTTGCCGACAACAACGAAGCTCGTCTTCCTGGTTACGGAGTTTGTCGGGTTTCCTCCTAAAAGTTCTACTATGTGCTGTACCTCCTTTCTTGTGAAGTGGTCAAGCTCTCCGGTAAATACGATGTTCTGTCCGGCCAGCGGTTTGGGGAGTTCCTGCTCCCTCTCCTCCTCTTCCGTCCTCTCAAACTTAAATCCTGCCTCCTCTAACTTCTTTATCATCTCAAGGTTCTGTTCTGCCTTAAAGAAGTTCTTGATGCTGGTTGCGGTAATCAGACCAATTCCGGGAATTGACGCAAGCTCCTCAAACCCTGCGTTCATCAGCTCCTGTATGTTCCTGAACTTTTTCGCAAGAAGCTGTGCTGTCTTCTCTCCAACGTGTCTTATTCCCAGTGCTGTCAGTTTCTTCCAGAACGGTGCAGACTTTGACTTCTCTATCTGGGTGAGAAGATTTTCGGCCTTTTTCACTCCCCAGCCGGGAAGTTTTATAAGTTCTTTCTTGTCAAGGTAGTAGAGGTCTGCAATTGACTTAACGACTCCCTTTCTCATTAGCTGGTTAACGGTTGCCTCTCCGAGCCCTTTTATGTCTAAAACTTTGCCCCAGTAGATCATGTGTTCTTTCAGCTGAGCTGGGCAGTTTATGTTGGGACATCTTGGAACGGCCTCATCAAGCTCTTTAACTATGGGAGCTCCGCACACAGGGCAGTGGGTCGGAACCTCTATCTGTTTCTCATTTCCCGTTCTTCTCTCAACAATAGGCCCTACTATGTAGGGGATTGTCTCCCCTGCCCTTTCAACGATTACGTAGTCTCCGATTCTTATGTCTTTCATTCTTATGAAGTCGGGGTTGAAGAGGGTAGCCCTTGAAACTATTACTCCCCCTACCTCAACAGGTTCTAAGATTGCAACAGGGGTGAGAGCTCCCGTCCTTCCCACCTGCCACACAACGTCTATGAGTTTCGTTACAGCCTGCTTTGCCGGGAACTTGTAGGCTACAGCCCACCTGGGGTGATGGAGCGTCTCTCCCAGTTTTTCCCAGGCGCATATGTCGTTGACTTTTATTACCATCCCGTCTGCTTCAAAGTCCCAGCTTTCCCTCTCTTCCTGAGCCTTCAGAACCGTTTCGATGACCTCTTCTATGTTCCTGCAGACCTTTTGAATGTGTGGCGTTTTGAAACCACAGTCAGACAGGAGCTTCAGGGCTTCCTTCTGTGTTTTTATGTCGTCGCAGAGTTTTTTAGGTTCTGAGTAGAATATCTGGTATACGTAACAGTCAAGGCCTCTCTTTGCAACTTCTGCCGGGTTTTTAAGCCTCAGCGTTCCTGCTGCTGCGTTTCTGGGGTTTGCAAAGGGTGGAAGCCCCTGTTTTTCCCTCTCTTCGTTTAACTTCTGGAACACGCTTTTGGGCATTATCACTTCGCCTCTGATTGATATCAGATCTATTCCATGTTTTGAAAAGGGAGCTCTCAGGGGAATTGACTTTATCGTCTTAACGTTCATCGTTATGTCTTCGCCGTAGATTCCGTCTCCCCTCGTTGCTCCCCTTACTAGCAGGTCTTTCTCGTAAACCAGCTCAACGCTTGCTCCGTCAAACTTGGGTTCAACTATGTATTCAACCTGGTTTGTTCCAAGGAGCTCTCTTACCTTCCTGTCCCACTCCCTTAAATCCTCTGCCGAGTAGGTGTTCTCCAGAGAGGTCATTTCTGCGTAGTGCTTAACCTTTTCAAACTCTCCGGTAAAGGCTGGAGATATCCTCTGGGTTGGAGAGTCTGGAGTTATGATTTCGGGGTGAGCTTTCTCAAGTGCTTCAAGTGCGTGGAAGAGCTTGTCATACTGGTAGTCTGAGATTACCGGGTTTGCCTGAACGTAGTATTTGTAGTCGTGGTATCTGATAACTCTCCTGAGCTTTTCTGCAAGCTCTTCTGCCTCTTTCCTGCTCAGCTTTTTCCAGTCTTCTTCAGTTTTCCCCTCAATCAGTTTTAAGAGCTCGTCTGTCAGTTTCTGGAGCTCCCTCTCTTCGGCAACTGCATACATCTCTCCCTCCCTTCAGTAGCCTCATACCTAATAGTATAGTGAAAATTCCAAACAGTGTTAGAAAGCAGAATGGAGTAAGTGAAAACGAAGAAAACTTTACCTCAACAGCCGGGAAGCCATTTACACTTGTAATTCCTTTAACCCACAGGAAGCCGTCTGTCGAAATCAGCGGTTTGTTAAAAGAAACTGTATCCTCAGTTTTCCTGCCGTTCTTCTCTATGAAAAACTCCCCGATTATTCCGGAGCTCCCGGCTTTTACTCTTCTCAGGCCGACTTTTGTGGTTCCTATTTCTACGTAGCTGTAAGGGTAGAGGTAGAGTGTTCTGCTCTGCCAGGTAAAAGGGATTAAAAGGAGAGTTAGCAGGGAAAGCCCTGCAGTTATGTGGAGAATGTTATCCAAAATTCCTTTGCCCCTGCAGTATAGCGTTTGGGTGGAAAATGTAAAAAGTCCCGTTCCTAAGAAGATAACTGCAAGTGTTAGAGCAGTTTCTGAACTTTTCAGGTTTTCTGTGAGTTCTGTAAGTTCTAAAACTTTCCTTTCAAGATAGGAGACTGCGAACCCGGAAATCAGGAAAAGAACCGTCAAACCTCCCAGTAGTTTTACAGATTTAAAATTCATGGGTTCCTCCGAAGAGGAAGTTGACCCCCAGGAACAGGAAGAGAACCATCAGGCCGTTGAGGATAACCATCAGCCTTGTGTAGTTTTTGAGTTTCTCGTCGTAAAGCGTGTGGAAGATAAAGGCACTGAACAACCAGAAACCTATTGAGAATATAGACTTTGGGTCTAACATAAAGATCTCTCCCCACGCTAAAAAAGCCCAGAGAGCTCCGAAAAACAGCGAAACCGTAAAGAGAAAAAATCCCCACCTGAACGGTTTTATAACTTCTGCTTTTTTATTGAAAAGGGCTATTATCGAACAGCTCAGGAAAACGGCGTAGGAGATTAGAGCACTCCCAACGTGGACGAAGAAGAGAGACGTTCTGATGATAGGGGGAATGGGCTTAACCTCTGTCGGCAGGAATAGAGTGCCCAAAAGGAGAGCTCCCGCTACAACTCCTGCCAGCCTCAGGTCGGCCTTTGAGAGCAGAGCCGTTACTCCAAATACCGCAGAGAAGAGAACTATAGTGTCAAAACCGTCAAATATCGGCGGGTAACCAAATAGTTTAGTTCTGTAAGCAAGAACTCCCAAAACGGTCAGTGCAGATAACCCTATCAGTTCCCATTTCTTTAGCACTCCACCTGCAAAAGAGAGTAAGGCCGCCACTCCCGTTGCCACTTTTACGGCGTCCAACCTTTTCCCTCCGATCAGATTGATACAATTAAACCTGTTCCTTCCATTCCTTTCAAGGAGGTTGCCTTGAGAACCATAGACGTTTCTACAAAGTTTGATACCCTCAGAACTGCCAGAGCTGTTGGGAGAATCAGGCTTTCCCCTAAAACTGTAAAGATGATTCTAAACGGAGAGATTCCAAAGGGAGACGTTCTTGCCGCCTCTCAGATTGCGGGGCTGATAGGGGCGAAGAAGACCGCCGAAATCATGCCGTTCTGCCACCCCATTCCCATAGACCACATAGAGGTTAAGACCCGTGCAGGGGAAGACTACATAGAGGTTGAGGCAGAGGTTCGGGGAATCTGGCGGACAGGCTACGAGGTGGAGGCGATGAACGCCGTTTTAACGGCCCTCCTTAACATCTACGATATGTGTAAGGCCTTTGATAAGAATATGGTTATTGAGGAAGTGAAATTAGTCTCCAAGAGCGGAGGAAAGTCTGACTGGGCAGAAGACCTTTCAGGCCTTAAGGCCGCCGTTATAACCGTTTCAGACTCAACAGCTGCCGGCAAACGGGAGGATAAGAGCGGCCCTCTGGCAAGGGAGATTTTGGAGGAGTTCGGCGCTGAGGTTATCGGCTACACGGTTGTTCCAGACGATAAGGAGAAGATAAAAGAGGCCGTTCTTAAGTTTAAGGAGCAGGGAGCAAACGTTATCGTTACAACCGGAGGAACAGGTTTTAGCCCCAGAGACGTTACCCCCGAGGCCTCTGAGGAACTCTTTGAAAAGGAGATGACAGGTTTCTCTGAAGCTATGCACGTTTTAGGGGTCAGATTTACTCCAAAAGCTATTATGTCCCGCGGAAAGGCGGGAATACTCTCTCCTAACTGTATTCTTGTCAACCTTCCCGGCTCTTCCAGGGGAGTTGAACAGAACCTGAGGACTTTTGCTCCCCTCTTTAAACACGCCCTTAAAATGGCTCAGGGAGGTGGTCACTGATAACGGTGGCCGTTATGGCCGGCGGGAGGAGCTCCCGCTTCGGCCGAAACAAACTCTCTGTTCCCTTTAGAGGTAAACTCCTTGTGGAGAACCTCATCAGTTGCCTTACAAACTTTCCGGAAGTTCTGCTTGTAACGAAAACTCCCCTCTCTTTCTTCCACTTAACTGGCCACTACAGAAACCTTAAGGTTGTTCCCGAATCCTTTGGCACCTACTCTCCGGTCTGCGGCATCTACACAGCCCTCAAAGAGGCCAACTTTAGAAAAGTTCTGATACTTCCGGGAGATACTCCTCTTGTTAGAAAGGAGGTCCTTTTCCACTTTTCCCGTCAGATTCCCCCTGCTGTTCTTTCTGACAGTAGAAGAACTCACTCCCTCTTTACTCTCCTTCTGAAAGACCACATCTTAACAGTTGAGAAGTTTTTAAAGTCTGGAAGACACAGGCTTGGGGAACTCCACTCACTCCTTAACTCAAGAGAAGTTCCCTTTTCCATATACAGACCCTTTGACTACAGGGAAGATTCCCTTATTAACGTAAACAGACCGGAGGACTACCATGAGGCCGTCTGTAGATGAAATCGTAGAGAGAGTAAAGATGCGTTCAAACCCTGAAAACCTGGGGATGGTTCTTGTTCACAACGGGGTTGTAAGGGGGAGCTCCCGCTCTGGCGAGAGAGTTTTGGGGATGGAACTTTCTTATGACGAGGAGAAACTGAAGCAGTTAATCTCTGAGATTGAATCCCGTGAGGGGATAGAGGCCGTTGAGGTGTGGCTCAACTCAGGTAAACTAAAAGTTGGAGACGACATAATGATTGTTGCAGTTGCAGGCCGCTACCGTTCAGACGTCCTTCCCGCCTTTGAGGAGCTCATCTCACGGATAAAAAAGGAGGTTGTTCTTGAAAAAGAAGTTTGACGACAGCCACCTGACAGACTTTGAGAAGTGGGTAATCTTCAGGAAAGGAACAGAGCCCCCTTTTAACAACAAATACTGGAATCACTTTGAAAACGGCGTTTACGTCTGTAAGCTATGCTGTCAGCCCCTCTTTAAGAGCTCTGCCAAGTTCTTCTCTTACTCTGGCTGGCCTTCATTTGACGAGGCCATTCCCGGGGCCGTTAATGAGGTTCCCGAGGAGTTCCCCGACGACCGTATAGAGGTTGTCTGCTCCCGGTGTGGAGCCCACTTAGGCCACGTTTTCTTTGGAGAGGGTTACACTCCAAAGAACGTTCGCTACTGCATAAATTCCGCAGCTATAGACTTCATTCCGGAGAGTGAAAGTGGCTCTGATTGAGCTTAAGAACATCAGAAAGGTTTACCGTCAGGGAGACCTTGAGGTAGAAGTTCTTAAAGGGATAGACCTTACAATTGAGAGGGGGGAATTTGTCTCAATCGTAGGCCCTTCAGGTTCTGGAAAATCAACCCTTATGTATATCCTTGGCTGTTTAGACAGGCCCACCTCCGGTGAATACTACTTAGACGGCAGAGACGTTCTGAAACTGCCAGACGACGAAGTCTCTAAACTTCGTGCAGAATACATCGGTTTTGTCTTTCAGGCCTTCTACCTGATTCCATACCTTACCGTTCTAGACAACGTTCTCCTTCCGGTTTCTTATCTTCCAAAATCGGAAAGGAAGAAGCGGTTTGCCGATAAATCTCCCCAACAGAAGGCCGTTGAACTTTTAACCCGCCTTGGCCTTAGAGAGAGGCTTCACTTTAAACCCGAGGAGCTCTCAGGAGGCCAGAAACAGAGAACGGCCATAGCCAGAGCTCTCATCAATTCCCCCGAAGTAATCCTTGCAGATGAACCTACAGGCCAGCTTGACAGTGAGTCAAGCCGTGAGGTTATGAGGATATTTAAGGAGCTCCACTCTGAAGGAAAAACCGTAATTGTCGTTACCCACGACCCTGAAGTTGCAAAACACGCCCAGAGAATCGTTAAGATACGGGACGGAAGGGTTGTTGAATGAGAGGATTCATCTTTAAAGACCTTTTCCTTTCACTCCTTCACAATAAACTGAGAACCCTCTTTGCCCTTCTCGGGGTTCTCTTTGGGGTTGTCTCTCTGGTTCTTATCGTTGCGGCGATTGAGGGGAGCTCCCTCCTTGCAAACAGGGTAATAGAGAAGCTGGGCCCCGACTCCGTCCTCATCATTTCGGGATCAATAAAGAAAGGACCCAGAAGCGGCTTTCAAAACCTCACACTTGAAGACGTTAAAGAGATAGGGAAACTTGAAGGTATCTTTGCACTTACCTACGGAGTTGTTAAGCCGATGACGGTTTCTGACGTATCAACTTCAAAATTTACCTCTGTCTTTGGGGTGGGAGAGAACTGGCTCCTCTCCTGGAACTACAGAATTGAGGAGGGTAGGGGATTTACAGATTCCGACTTTAAAAACCTGAGGAAAGTTGCCGTTATCGGCCACGACGTAGCCGATTTTTTCTGGCCTGGTGAGAGCCCCATCGGGAAAATCATCCTTATAGGTAAAGTTCCCTTTAAAGTTATTGGCCTCTACGCCAAGAAAGGGAAAACCCCCAACGGACACAATTTAGACGACAGGGTTTTCATTCCTTTTCCGGTTTTTGACAGGCTTTTGGAGAAGACCTACGGCCACATCAGTATAATCCGCTTCAGAGTTTTCAACATGGCAGAGTATAACCAGATAGTTAAAGAGACCCGGCAAATACTTCTGAAACACCACAAGCCCGACGAGTTTATGATAATTACTCCCGTTGTTGTTAAGAAGTTCCTCTCCATGCTCTCTGCAACCCTTGCCTTTTTCCTTGGAATTGCCTCAACAACAGCCTTAGTTGTTGGGGGATTCGTTCTTTCGTCAATCTTTTACATAAACATCTACGTTCGCCAGTGGGAGATAGGTTTAAGAAGAGCTTTAGGCGCCACAAGGGGAGACATACTGAAGCGGTTCCTCTACGAGGCCGTTGTTATCTCGCTACTTGCCTCTCTTTTGGGAAACGTTTTAGGCTACTTTACCATTAAGTTTATACTGCCCCTTTTAAACATTCCTGTTGTCTATCCGGTTGAGGCCTTTCTGCTTGCCAACCTCTTTACCCTTGGAGTCTGCCTCTTTGCCGTTTACTTCCCGGCAAGAAAGGCCTCCTCCTTTGAGCCTGTTTCAGCCCTCAGGAGGAAGGCGTGATGATGGGAGCTCTTCTTGCCTACGCCAGGGAGAACAAAAAGAGGTTTCTCCTCTCCCTCATCGGCGTTTCAATCGGCGTTTTCGTTCTTACACTTATGCTGGGAATAACAAATGCTATGAAACTGAAAGTTGAAAGGGTAATAGGGAAAATGGGTTCTTACGTTCTCGTAGTCCTTCCTGGAGAAGTAAAAAACCTTGGAGGGAGAACGATTCAGCTCTCTTTCTACCCCACACTTACACTTACCGATGCAGAGGCTATAAGGGAGAAGTGCCCCGACGTTTCGGCCGTCTCTCCTTTTAAAAAGGTCTCTCCCAATGTCCACTACGGAGGAAAATCCATCTCTGCCTCTGTTCGTGGAGTCTCCCCCGACTACCTGAAAATTTCCGGCCACTTGCTCCTGTGCGGCCGATTTCTGACTGGTTCAGACGTAAAGAACATCTCTCAGGTTGCCGTTTTAGGTTTTGACGTTGCCAGAAAACTCTACGGTAAAACCTGCCCGGTTGGGAAGACCATCTATCTCTTTAACGCTCCCTACCGTATCGTTGGGGTTATGGAGAAGATAGGAACAGACCTGAGCGGAGAGAACCTTGACGACAGGGTCTACATTCCCATAACCTCTGCCGTTAAGAGGATCTCAAACGTTGATTATATAGACGGCATTTACGTTCTTCCCGTTTCTCTCGAATCCTTTAAGGCTGCTAAAGAGGAGGTTTATTCTCTTCTCCTTAAACGGCACGGTAAGAAAGACTTCTCCGTCAACTCCTACGCCGACCTTGTCAATACTCAGAAGCAGGCTATGGAGATATTTACGAAACTTTCCATAATCGTTTCCGTTATCTCCTTTGGAGTGGGAGCTCTTGGAATCCTAGCTGTTATGACCCTTTCTGTTTACGAGAGGCTCGTTGAGATTGGCGTAAGGAGAGCTTTCGGAGCTCCCCGCTCAGCTATCTTTTTTCAATTTCTTTTTGAATCTGCATTTCTCTCTCTTACTGGGGCTTCTGCAGGGGTTGTTCTGGCAGTTATCGTGGTTTCCAGCATTTCCGTCTTTGCCGCTTGGCCTGTATATTTTCCTTTGAAGGAAGCAGTTTTTTCATTTATACTTTCCTTTCTTATTGGACTTTTTTCAGGGATTTACCCGGCTGTGAGAGCCCTTTCTTTTGAACCAAGGGAAATTTTGAATGAAGAATAAGAAGGAAACCTCTTATGAGTCAGATTTTGACGCATCCGAATAATTAATATACTTATGACTAAAATTTATGGAGGTTTAAAACAATGGTAGGGGGGATAGCAAATACTAACAAATTGTCTTTATTTGATTATCCAGACATTCTGGTTTACGTGGATCGATTCTGTCCTAAGTGTGGTTCTCCTCTTTCCGTTAAGAGGGCTAACGGTGCGGAAGTAGAAACCTGTCTTAATCAGAGGTGTTCTTACTTCAGGGTGAGGAAATCCTCAAAAGTTTCACCTTCTGATGGTTGATCGGTTTTTAAAAATTTTTAAACCTAAATTTTTGCTGTTTTATAATATTGTATTAAATATTCCTTATAAAGTATGGAGAGAGAACTTTGGAGGTTTATAACAAGAGTTCCATTTTCAGAATTCCTGATTTCCTAGTTCTTCTCGATTGTTTCTGTCCTCTGTGTGGCTCTCCTATTTCTTTAAAGGTTGTTTCTGATGAATTAGTAAAGGTTTGTTCCAATCCAGATTGTCCATATCTTGAAAAGATGGGAAACAAGAATGCATTAGAAAAAATCCTACTTTAACTATTCTTGACCTCATCTTCTTTTTCACCATCAGAAAACAGCGCCTCTATAAACTCCTCCGGGTCAAACTTCCTCAAGTCCTCTATCCTTTCTCCTATTCCAACAAACTTTATCGGAATCTTCAGGTCGTTGCAGATTGCTACAACGATTCCACCCTTTGCCGTTCCATCAAGCTTCGTTAGAGCTATCCCTGTAACGTCTGTAATCTCCTTAAAGGCTTTGGCCTGAGAAATGGCGTTCTGGCCGGTGTTTGCATCCAGAACTAAGAGAATTTCTGCCGGCTGGCCGGGGAACTCCCTTCCGATAACCTTCTTTATCTTGTGGATCTCCTTCATTAACCTCTCTTTGTTGTGGAGCCTTCCGGCTGTGTCAACAATGAGAACGTCCTCTCCCTTGGCCTTTATGCTCTGAATTGCGTCAAATACAACAGCTGCCGGATCGGTTCCCTCCTGACCTTTAACTATCCTTACTCCTGCCCTCTCTGCCCACACCTCAAGCTGTTCAATTGCTGCAGCCCTAAACGTATCTGCCGCCGCCAGAACTACAGAGAAGCCTGAGTCCTTTAGTTGTTTTGCCAGCTTCCCTATTGTTGTTGTTTTCCCAACCCCGTTTACTCCAAGAACCAAAATCACAGAGGGCTTTTCCGTTAAATTCAACTCTCCGCTACACTGCCTGAGGAGCTCCTTCAGTCTCTCCTTCAGAATCTCAAGGAGCTGGTCGGAGCTCTTTATCTTCCTCTTCTTTGCCTCGTTCCTCAAGTACTCTATCAGCTCTAAGGTTGTGTTTACTCCAACGTCTGCAAGTATCAGCCTCTCCTCAAGCTCCTCAAACAGACTCTCGTCAACCTTTCTCCCTGCAAAGTCTGAAAGCCCTAAGGCATCTCTGGTCTTTTTAAGACCTTCCTTGAAGCTCTTTAGAATCTTTGAGCCTGTTAGACCTAACTTCTCCTCAACCTCTCTCTTTCTAACTGTAAATTCTAGTTTGTAGTTTTCAGGAACTTTCTCCTCAACCTCTTTCAGGGCTTTCAGTGCAAGGTCGTAGAGTCCTTCTTTTATGTAGAGGTTCGCTATGTGGTAGTTTGCAAGGAATGAGAGCTTCTCGTTTTGGCTGTTCCTTGCAACGTCGTAGAGGTTCCTGGCCTTCTGTAAGTTTCCTTTATACTCCTCAATCAGCCCTTTAAAGAAAGAGGCGTAGTCCTTTCCGAGCCCCTTCTCTAACTTCTCAGTGTAGGGCTCAAACTCTCTGTATATTGCAAGGTTCCTTACTATCTTTGCCGCTTCCTCTACAAGCTCTCCGTTGCTGTAGATGAGGGCGTTTGCCACAGCCTCAGGAGCTCTCCTTTCGTTCTCCTCTGCCAGCTTCAGCCACTTCTCCGGCTGGTTCGGGTTCTCTCTGAGCTCCTCTTCTAAACCCTTCTTTTTCCTGAAAAAGCCAAACATCCTTACTCCTTCCACAGTTTTTGAGAAAAACTATCTACTACAGCTCGTTTGTCAACTTAACCAGTTTACACAGGAGCTCGTAGGGTTTTCCCTCCTCTATTGCTTTGATGGCTATCTCTATTCCGTCTTCCACCCTTTCAACCTTTCCACCTGCAACGAGGGCAAAACCTGCGTTTAGTGCAACAACGTCCCTCTTTGCTCCCCTCTCCTCTCCCGTCAGAATTCTCCTTACAATCTCTCTGTTCTCCTCTAATGTCTCTCCACCCTTGATTTCTGAAAAGGGAGCTTTCTGTAGCTCAAAGTCTTCAGGCTCCACAATGTAGCTCTTTATCTCTCCATCCTTTATCTCTGTTACCTTGGTTGCATCGCTTATTGTTATCTCGTCTGTTCCGTCTTTACCGTGAACTATAAAAGCCCTCTCTGTTCCAAGCTTCAGGAGAACTTCGGCCAGCTTCTCTGTAAGCTTCTCGTCGTAAACTCCCATCAGCTGGCGAACAGCCCCAGCTGGGTTTGTCATAGGCCCCAAAACGTTAAAAATCGTCCTTATCCCAAGCTCCTTCCTTGGCCTTGCAACAGTCGCCATTGCCGGGTGGAACTTTGGAGCAAACATAAACCCGAAACCCAGCTCTTCAATGCACCTTGCAACCTGCTCCGGCTCAAGCTCTATCTTCACTCCAAAACTTTCCAGAATATCTGCGCTTCCGCACCTGCTTGAAACAGACCTGTTCCCGTGCTTTGCAACGGGAACTCCGCAGGAAGCCACAACTAACGCAACCGTTGTTGAGATGTTGAACGTTCCCTTTAAATCTCCTCCGGTTCCGCAGGTGTCAACAACCCTCCTTCTCAGCTCTTCGCTTAAGGGAACCTTTCTGCTCCTTTCCCTCAGAACTTCCGTTGCTCCCGTTATCTCCTCAACAGTTTCCCCTTTACACCTGAGGGCTACCAGAATCCCGGCTATCTGAACGTCTGTAAGCTCCCCTTCCATAATTGAACTGAAGAGCCTGTAAGTCTCCTCTCTACTCAGATTCTCCTTTTCAACTAATCTGTTTAAAACTTCCTTCACTTCCATTTTTCCAGCACCTCTCCTGCACTTAATATTTCTGCACCGAGTCTTTCAGCCTTATTCCTTTCAGATTCTAAACTCTTCAACCTGAAGAGATGACTCTCGCAACTGCAGTCTGTTGCTCCAAAACCTAAAACCGGCTCGTTCCCCTTTAAACTCTCTGCCAGCTTACACTCAAACTTTTTCTCTCTGAATACCCATACCTCAACAGGTTCAAACCGGCTGTCTGTTGTTATGAAATCAATGTGCCAGTGGCGTTTTTTTCCTTTTTTCAGGTGTCTTAAAACTCTCTTTTCAAGGCTTCCCATTGCAGAGCCACAGTAACAGTAAACACCTTTCTTCGGACTGAAAACCCTGCCACTTCTAACTTTTACAGTTAAGTCTTCCTTTAAACGGAATACCAGACCGTAACTTCCCTTCAGCTGCTTACCTCCTCTAAAGACATTCTGGGGAGAGCTCCCACCTCCAATGAATCTCCACCTTCTAATAGGAACCGCCTGTATCCCACGTAGGCTACCATCGCTCCGTTGTCTGACGTAAACTCCATCTTCGGCAGGTAAACCCTGTATCCTTGCTCTTCAATCTCTTTCAGCTTTTCCCTTAAAAGGCTGTTCGCAGAAACTCCTCCAGAAACGGCAATCCTCTTAACTTCCGTTTCCTTCAATGCCTTTTTCAGCTTTCCCACCAAATACTCAACTGCCGTTTTCTGAAAAGAGGCTGCAATCTGCTCTGGCGGATAGCCCTTCTCAATCAGCCGTCTTACTGCCGTCTTAATTCCGCTGAAGCTGTAGTTGAAGCCCTTTACTCGGGGTTTTGGGAGCTCCAAATACTCCCCCTCAAACTCCCTGTAAATCCTGTCTATTACAGGCCCTCCCGGATATCCGAGGTTCAGCATTTTCGCTACCTTGTCGTAAGCCTCTCCAACTGCGTCGTCCAGCGTTTTACCGATTACTCTGTACTTTCCAAACTCCTCTGCCAGAACTATTAACGTGTGGCCTCCGCTTACAACCAGTCCTAAAAACGGGTATTCCGGCTCGCTCCCAATAAAAGGAGAGAGCAGATGTGCCTCTATGTGGTGAACTCCCTTAAATGGTATATCCTTCCAGAACGCAACTCCCTTCCCAAACGTAAGTCCAACCAAAAGGGCGGGTAAAAGGCCAGGAGCTCTTGTAACGGCCACGAGCCGGATGTCCTCTACACCGATTCCTGCGACTCTTAGGGCCTCTTCAAATACAACGTCTATGTTCTCTGCGTGTTTCCTTGCTGCAACCTCCGGGACAACTCCTCCAAATGGCCGGTGGAACTCGTACTGAGACGAGACGATGTTGCTCAAAACCTTGTTCCCGTGCCCGTCGTAAACGGCAATAGATGTATCGTCGCAGGACGTGTCTATTCCGACTACCAGCACTACTCAACCTCTAAGTCCCAGTAGATTTCCGGCCTGTGTCCTAACCTCTCCTCAAAACTTCCGGCTATCTCAATAATCTTATCTGCAACTGTTCTCTTAACATTTTTACTCTCTGCAATCACTTTCAGACAGGCGTCTATGTATATTTCACAGACGGGAACGATCTCAACCCTTTTAACTCCCGGTATCTTCTCAACCTCTTCAACTATTTTCTTAACAAAGTCCATCTCTTCCATACTCTACTCCCTCTACTCCTTTTTAAGAACAACTATCTGGTTTCTCAGTGTTTTAACTGTTGTGTTGAAGAGTTCCCTCAAATCCTGATACTCGTTAACGGGAATTACGCTTTTGTTGAGAACCATCTGTGAGTGGAAATGGAGCTCCCTTCCCTCAACTTCCCATTTTATTGAGAAGCTTCCAACTCTGTTTTTGAAACTGTAGTTTTCAGGCTTCAGGTAAAGGGTATAACCTGCCGGGAGCTCTAATTTGACGTCTGAAACTTTTTCCATCTTATACCCAACAACGTATGGGTATCTCCTGCTCTTTGCCGCAACTAAACTCACGAGCCTGCTGTAGTCTGGAGTTGGAAACTTGGCAAGGAGATAGTGGGAAGTTATTGTTCCGTAGTTTCTGTCCTTTCCTTCAATCTTAATCCATACGTCTTTCTCGTTTAAGTCTCTGTAGTTTGAAATCTCATACCTTTCAACGTCAAACCCGGGGGAGACCTTTGCAGCCAGTTCCTCAACGTGCCTCCTTATCTGTTCGGAGGGAGCTCCCGTCAGCCTCGCCCTCTCAATAACTCCATAAATTCCTGTATAATCAAACTTAAACTTACCTTCTAAACTTCCAAATAGTTTAAGAGTGAACTTACCGCTGAATCCTTCAACGTTAGCATCTGGCGGAAATACAGGCGTTTCTGCAACTGTCCCTCTCTCCTTCTCAACGTCAACAATCAGAACTCTTCTTCCCTGGTCGCTCGGAGGCAGATAACCAAAGGGAACAAAGTCGGAGGTTGTGTCCATAAAGAACCACTTACCTTTCCACTTTATTGCCGCTATCTCATGGTTAAAGGCCGTAGGCATCGGCATTTCGGGATCCATGTTTGCCCTGCTGAGGGTCGGAATTAGAACTGGATATCCCTTAACGCCTATAACCTTCAGCATAGCAATCAGGAGCGTTGCGTGGTCTTTACAGTCTCCATACCTGTTTCTGAGAATTTCCGAAGCCTTGTGGGGTTTATACCCGTTTATTCCAAACTCCATTCCTACGTATCTTATGTTCTGTGCAACGAAGTTGTAGATAGCCTTAATTTTCTCTTTCTCTGTCTTTTTTCCCTTAACAACTTTCAGTGTAGTTTCCCTTACAAACTTGTCCGGCTTAACGGCCTCTTTAGCAAGGTCTGAATACCACTTTGCAACTTCCTGCCAGCTCTTTAAAGACGTTATAGCAACCCTTTTTGCCACTTCTTCAAACGGAGGCATACTGGGTTCCTTCACTATCGGCGGAACGTTTTTTACTACCCAGGAGAGCTCCACAAACTTTCCCAAATCCTTTTTTAGCGGTTGAGATTCCTTTTCGCTCATGTTGTATGTTTTGAATCTGAAATACTTTCCCTTTGGAATCAGTGCTTTAAATACCGCTTCTTTAACAGGATACTCGTCCTGCAGGTAGTCTGTTTCCCAGAACTGGTTTTTCATGTAGGGTTTAACCGTTTTCAACACGTAAGCGTATTTGATTACAGAACCTACCCTCACCCCCGGCATTGAGATTGTTCTGTACTTGAGATCTGAGTAGATTGGAGCTTCTGATACAAACGGCGGATAAACTGTATTTATTGCCCTCTTTCCCGGCTTTAGAACTTTTCCGTCTGGAGTCACAGTGTAGGCGTAGAGAATCTTTAGTTTCTGGTGCTCTGTTGAAAAGGGAATAACTATCTCTCCAAAGTCCTGAATTCCCCTTTTTCCAGTTATCTTTACTGCCTTCTCTTCCTTCCAGATTTTCCTTCCATCTGGGAAGAACTTAACAGTGCACCTGTCGTAGAGAATAACAGCTCCGTAGTTTTTCTCCTTTTCCTTAGCCAGAGTGGGTGTGATAAGGAACAGAACAGTCAAAATGGCGGTTAGAAGCTGTTTCATCTTTCCCTCCTTCTTATTTTTGTGCTGAAACAAGCAGTAATTTCCCAACTATTGGAATATCAATGTCTCCTTTCTTTGAAACTCCTTCAACTTCAATTCCAACTATTTCTCCATTCTCATCGTAATCAACTACTATTCCTTCAGCAATTTCTTCCGATTCTGCACTTGGAGTTCCTCTCAGTTCAACGTAGAGCGTATCTGTTTCAGGGTAGTATTTAAACTTCATCTCTTCCTCCGTTTGAAGTTCCTATCAAAGAATGCGTTGTGCACGGTTTCTCCATCTTCTAATAGGACTACTCTTAAATATTTCTTTTCCTCTGGTATGTAAATCCAGCCTCGTATTCTTCCGTCAGCTTGAACTTCCTTAAATACAAACTTTCCCATTCCGGCACTTTCAATCCATTCTGGTTTAATATATGGCCTTTTCCTGATAACAATTTCTGAAAAGTATCTTGTTGTTTTACCAAAGACCTTCAAAGGTTACCCTTACCATTATCTATTCTTCCACTATCTCGTCCTCTCTAACGGCCTGAAGTATCTTCCTAATAACCCTGTCTATCAGTTCTTCAGATTCAGCCTCAACCATTACCCTCAGTAAAGGCTCTGTTCCCGAATATCTGATAACTAATCTTCCCCTACCGGAGAGCTCCCTCTCAACCTCCTCCTTCGTCCTCTGGAGGTTCTCTAAACTCTCAAGGGGCGGTTTCTCTTTAACTCTAACGTTCTCAAGCTTCTGCGGGAACGTTTCTATCCCTTTGAAAATCTCACTCATCGGCTTTTTCAAAGACTTTACAATTGAAGCTATGAGGACAGAGGTCAGTATCCCGTCTCCGGTCTTTCCGAACTCCCTGACAATTATGTGGCCAGACTGCTCTCCTCCAACTACTGCTCCCACTTCCTTCATCTTCTCTGCTACAAACCTGTCTCCAACTGGAGTTCTGTGTAGATTCATTCCCAGCCCTTTGAGGAACTTCTCAAGCCCCAAGTTGCTCATAACCGTTGCAACAACCTCTTTTGATTTATCGCTGAAGTGTGCCGCCAGAATTGCAATCAGTTTGTCCCCGTCTATTACGTTTCCCTCTTCATCTACAGCTATACACCTGTCCCCGTCTCCGTCGTAGGCAAATCCCATGTGGAGATGGAGTTCCCTTACTTTCTGAGCTATAAACTCCGGGTGGAGAGCTCCGCACCCGTCGTTTATGTTCTTCCCGTCTGGCTCTGCGTTAAAGGTAAATACCTTTGCTCCAAGGGCGTTAAACACGTCTGGAGCTATCTGGAACGTTGCTCCGTTAGCGCAGTCTATTCCTATTTTCAGCCCTGCTAAATACCTTCCTGCAGACTCAAGGTGTTTTTTATACATCTCAATCAGGTTGTATCCGTCAAAAACCCTTCCAATCTCGTCTGGGTTTGCCCTCGGGAGTTCATACTTGTTGAAAATTACAAGCTCCAGTCCCCCTTCCTCAGCTTCGGAGAACTTTTCCCCTTCCTGGTTAAAGAACTTCAGCCCGTTGTATTCGTAAGGGTTGTGTGAAGCTGAAATCATCACTCCGCCTGAGAAATCTCCCTTATCAACGAAAAATGAGATTGCAGGGGTTGGAACAACTCCAACATCAACAACATCAACTCCTGTAGCCGTTAAGCCCCCTATAAACGCCGACTTAATCATGTCTGAAGAGAGCCTAGGGTCTTTCCCTACAACAACTGTGTGCTTTCTCTCCGGAAACTTTGCGTTGAGGTAAGTTCCGTATGCAAGCCCGATTTTCTGAACCATTTCGGGGGTTAGCGGGTATCTATTTGCTATTCCTCTAATTCCATCTGTTCCAAATAGTTTTCTCTTTACCTTCATCTCCTGCCTCCAGGATGATTTCTACCTTCTGAGGTTCAACTCTGTATCTTGATTTCAGATTTACTTCGATTACTGCGGGGAATTTTACTTCTGAAACGTCAACTTTTTCCGTTTTTACAGAAATTACACTTGTTGCAGACTCTTCGGGAAGAGAGACAACTGCATAGTTGGGAATAACCCTTATTTTGACTTTTCCTGTTAGTCCTGTAAGTTCAACCTTAACGGGAACAGCTTTCCTTATCAGTTTCTCAACTTTTACTCTGATCTTTTCTGGACTAACGCTTTTAACCTTTAAAGTTGAGAACGGAAGTTTGATTGAATCTTTATTCAGTTTCCACTCAATCCATCCGCTTTCCTGAGGGAGCTCCCCCCTGAGAAAAACTTTTACCCTTCCCTCCTCCTTCAGCTGGATGATTTCCCTTCTATACCCTTCAACCTTCAGTTTCAGTTCTCGGGGTGAGTAGTCAACAATCTGGTAATCGCCGGCAGGAATGATAATGTATTTAACGGTTAACGTTGCTTCAGTAATCTCCTTATTTGCTGCAAGGAACCAGAGTAAAACGGAGAAAACAACGGCTATAATCTTGTAGTGTAGGTTTTCTGTAAAAAACTTATGCACACTCTTCATTCGATTTCCTCTTTAAAAGAGAGAATCTTCCCTTCCTTTCCGGTGTTTTTATCAGCAGTCCTTTTAAGACTTTCTTCAGCTTTTGAGGGTCAAGGTTTTTAATCATCTTTCCAGAATAGGAGACAGATACAGCTCCGGTCTCTTCAGATACAGCTACAACAACAGCATCGGTTTCTTCTGTTATTCCTATTGCAGCTCTGTGCCTTGTTCCAACTGTTTGAGGGAGGTTGGGATTCAGCGAAAGGGGAAGAAAAGCACCGGCTTTGTAGATTTTATCCTTTCTTATAACTGTTGCTCCATCATGTAGAGGTGTTCCCGGCCAGAAAATGGTTATGAGGAGTTCCTTGCTAACCTTTCCATCAACCACGGTTCCTGCTTCTGTGTAGTTGTCAAGGTCAATTTCCCTCTCTATGACGATAAGAGCTCCTATCCTGTCTTCAGACATTGCCGCCGCTGCCCGGACGATTTCCTCTATTACCCGTTCTGCCTCCTCTTCAGACGTGAAAATTCCAAACTTCTGCTCTCCTATTCTTGCCAAAAGTCTTCTGATTTCCGGCTGGAATATCACTATCAGACCAAACGTTCCAACGGTTATGAGGCTGTTGAAGATGAACGATAGTGTGTAAAGGTGGAGAGCTTTTGCCACAGCTCCTAAAACGAGGAACAGGAACAGCCCAATTAAAACCTGAGCAGCTCTCGTTTGAGATAGATGTTTGAGAACCCAGTATATGGCGGCAGCAACGAGGAGTATGTCTATTAAATCCCACAGCGTCAGATTGGGAATAAACTCTAACACTTTACCTCCTCAACGGCGGAAAGGAGCTCCAGCGCCTCAACTGTCTCTTTAACGTCGTGAACCCTTACAATTTTAGCTCCGTTTGCTGCCGAAATCACGGCAGCAGAGATACTTCCTGCCACTCTCTTTTCAGGAACTTCCACCCCGGTTATCTTTCCTATGAAACTTTTCCTTGAGGCTCCTATCAGAATTGGTCTTCCTAAAACCTTTAACTCGTTCAACTTCTTTAATATACATAGGTTGTCCTCAAGTCTCTTCCCGAAACCTATTCCTGGGTCAACTATCAGCTGTTCCCTGTTTACTCCCTTCTCCTCGGCCTTTTTAATCACTTTTCTGAAATAGTCAACAATTTCTCCCATAACGTCTTCGTAGTATGGGTTTTTCTGCATATCCTTTGGCGTTCCCTTTATGTGCATCACAACGGCGGGGCACTTAAACTCCGCAACAACCTCTGCCATTTTCTCGTCAAACCTGAAACCGCTTATGTCGTTGACTATGTCTGCTCCTGCACTTAGTGCCTCTTTGGCAACTCTGCTTTTGTAGGTATCTATGGAGATGAAAAAGCTATCTCCAAGTCTCTTCCTTATCTCTTCAATTACAGGTATTACCCTTTTTAGTTCTTCTTCCTCAGGAACAGGTTCTGAGCCGGGGCGGGTTGATTCCCCTCCTACGTCAATAATTTTAGCCCCCTCCTCCAGCATCTCCTCACACCGATTTACTGCTGCGTCAACTCTGTTGAACTTTCCGCCGTCTGAGAATGAATCCGGGGTGACGTTGAGTATTCCCATAACGACGGGTTTCTTCAGAGGAAGTTCCCTTCCCCTGTATCTTACAGTAAATTCTTTCCTTGTAAAATTTTCAAAGCTCTCCTTCAGCAATCTTCCTAATTCTTTTAAGCCGTAGGGCTGCGCAGAGAGTTTCTTCGTTAGCCGGCGGAGTTCCCTCTCATTTACCATCAGAAGAACTGTCCACGTTCCCGGCTTAAAGGCCGAGGCGCTTCTTGGAACGGCACAGTCTCCCCCTACTGATATTGCGTCCTGCTTAAGTATGTTCGCTCCCCTTGTGTCTATCCCTTCAATCTCAAACAGGTAAGTTTTCCCCTTCAGGTTCAGTATATTTATACCTTCAGGAGTGTTTCCCAGCTTTTTGAGGTATTCTGAGAGCTCCTTCTTGTTTTTTATCTCTTTAACTCTTACTTTCACTTTTAATATCTCCGATTGCGTTTTTCAGAAATTATACTTTCGGGTGGCGCATGAGAACAGTCATAACAACCCACAGAAATATGGATTTAGACGCCCTTGGAGCGGTTGTCGGTCTGAAGAGACTCTACCCCGACGCTGAAGTTGTTCTTCCCGATACCAAAGGCTCAGACGTTGTTCGACTTTTAAAAGAGAACCCCGATATTCTGGAATTTACCGAAGAGAGTGCCTTCTCCGGCCAGATAGAGAGGCTCATAGTTACAGATACAGACTCCCTTGAGAGGATTCCCGAAACCGTTCGTTCCGGAATTACCGAGAAAACGGAGATAGTGGTTTTTGACCACCATTCCCGGGATTTTGACCTTCCGGCAGAGGTTCACTACAAAGAGGCCGGTTCGACTTCAGCAATAGTTTCTCTTCTGCTAAAGGGAAGAGGTCTTGTTCCTTCTCCTTACGAGGCATCTGTTCTACTTCTTGGTATTTACGCAGATACCGGTTCCTTTACATATCCCTCAACAACTCCTTTAGATTTCGTAGCTGCTGCCTATCTTATGGGAGTTGGAGCTACGGTTTCGTTCGTCCGTCGCTACCTTCCCGGCGGTTTGACCGATATGGAGATAGACCTTTTAAAAACTCTGAAAGACAACCTGAAAACCGTAGAGGTAAACGGAAACCTCATAGGCATAACTTACGGGCGTTTTGATAAATACGTGGGAGACGTTTCCCACCTTATCAGCAGGCTCCTTGAGATAAACGGTCTGCCGGCAGTTTTTGGGGTTGTTGAGGTTCAGGGAACAACGTTTCTCATCGGTCGTTCTCAGAGCTCCAAAGTGGATGTATCTAAACTTGCAGAGAAGTTTGGTGGTGGAGGCCATCCAGAGGCTGCTTCAGCCTCTATAAAGGGAAAAACAGTTTTTGAGGTTCTTGAAAAGCTGAGAGTTGTTCTGCCAGAAGTTGTTGAGCCCTTAAAACTGGCAAGGGACGTTATGACCTCTCCCCCCATTACCGTTTCTCAGAGTGAATCGGTCTCTTCTGCCCGTTTGGTGCTTATGAAAAACAGCATAAATGCAGCTCCTGTTGTTGATGAAAACGGCCATCTGGTTGGGGTTGTTAACAGAGCTCTTCTCGACAGAGCTGTTTACATGGGACTTGAAAACGAAAAAGTTTCAGAAGTAATGGAGAGGGATTTTCTTACCGTTTCTCCCGATTCTCCTTTGAGCCTTGTAGAGGAGATTATCGTTGAAAGGCATCAGAGTTTTGTTCCCGTTGTCGAAAACGGGAAACCCGTTGGAGTGATAACCAGAACCGACCTTCTGCTTAACCTTTACAGAAAAGAGCTCTCAGAGATTTCTTCTTTTTACGAAAAGCGTCTTTCCTCCTCTCCCCACTTCAGGAACGTTTCTGAGCTTTTGAGGGGAGCTCTTCCCGAAGACCTTTACAACCTCGTAAGGAAGATTGGAGAGATTGCAGACAGAGAGAATCTCAACGCCTACATAGTTGGCGGTTTTGTCAGAGACCTTATTCTGGGCAGAAAAAACTACGACATAGACATTGTTGTAGAGGGAGACGCCACCCTTTTTGCAAAACAGGTTGCTAAAGAGCTTGGAGCGAAAGTTCACACTTTTGACCGTTTCAAAACGGCAACCCTCGTTTTTTCAGATGGAACCCGTATAGATATGGCCTCTGCCAGAACGGAGGTTTACAGAGCTCCTGGTGCCTTCCCGGAAGTGGACATGGCTCCCCTCAAAAAAGACCTGTTCCGCCGGGACTTCACAATAAATACTCTGGCCATAAAGATAAACGCTTCAGACTTTGGTCGCCTTATAGACTTCTTTGGAGGCCTGAAAGACATAAAAGACAGGAAGATCAGGGTTCTCCATTCCCTCTCATTTGTTGAAGATCCGACCAGAATCCTTAGAGCTCTCCGCTTTGCCACCCGCTACCGGTTTGAACTCGGCCGCCACACAGAGAAGCTTCTGAAAATGGCAGTTGAGAGAAAACTCTTTAGAACTGTTGAAGGCCAGAGAATCTACCACGAGCTTAAACAGATAATGCTTGAAGAAAATCCTTTAAGAGTTCTTCTGAAAATGGACAGATATGGAATCCTGAAAGAGCTCTTTCCCGCTCTCAACTGGAACAGACAGAAAAAAGATCTTTTTGAAAGAGTAAGGAAGCTTGTTAACTGGCATAAACTTACTTTCCCAGATAGTGAAACCGATTACCATCTTGTTTATTTTGGTGCTCTTTTTTATAAAGAGCCTTTTGACCAAGTAAAAACATACCTTGAAACCCTTTCTTTTCCAGAGAAAGAAACCAGAAAACTTATCAATATCCTGGAGGATCTCTATCCCGTAATAAAATCTCTTAAAAAATCTCAGTTTCCTAGTCAGATTTATAGGGTGCTCGAGCGAAAGAGTGATGAATTTCTGCTTTTACTTGCAGCTGTCTCGCCGGAATTCGAGAATAACATTCTCACTTTCATGAAGGAGTGGCGCTTTATCAAACCTCTTGTTTCCGGGGAGGATCTCAAATCATTAGGTCTTGAACCAGGTCCTGCTTTTGGGGATTATCTGAGTAAGGTAAAATATGCACTTATAGACGGGGTGCTTCCTGTAAATGACAGAGATGCACAGCTTGTTTTTTTGCGGGAGCTGATAAATGCTTCGTAATTTGTTGTTTTACTTTGAAATTATTTCGTTTTTTCTTTTAGGGGTTACTGTTGCTTATTTTGTTTCATCCCTGGTATATTTAAAATATCCTGATGTTGGTTTATTAAAAATTTCAAAAGAAGATTGCGATATTGTTACCTATTCTTATTCGACTTTCCTTTCAAGAGAGGGGTTCTTTAAGTCAAAAGGTCTGAAAAAACGAAAAATATCCATTCCCGTTATGGAAGAGACTTTTTCTCTTGGGGACTATACGCTAAAAGGGACGGTTGTTTGTAGTCAATGTGATAAAAGTATTGCAATTCTTGAGGAAAATGGAAAATCAAAAATACTAAGCGTGGGAGAGGAACTAAAAGGCTATAAGCTCATTAGGGTTTATCCTGATAGAGTAGTATTTTCTAAAGACTCCCGTGAAATTATCCTTATGCTCAGGAGCTTGAAAGAAAGAAGAGGGGAAAGAAAAAGTAGAAACAAAAAAGAGGATAGAGAGTTTTCTGTAAAGAGGAAGGAAATAATAAAACAAATAGCTTCGGGAGAGTTTTTAAGGTATATAAACATTGTTCCCATAAAAAATCCTGCAGGTTTAAAAGTAAACTATGTAAACCCTCAGAGTTTTGTTTATCGACTTGGGATACGCCCTGGAGATGTAATTCTCTCCATTAATGATGTTAGAATAAGAACCCCTGAAGATTCATTCTCAGCCTTTGAACAACTTAAAAATGCAGACTCTGTAGTTATAACCGTTTACAGGAACGGTAAAGAGCTAAAGTTGAAATATGAACTTGAGTAGGAGAGGTTAGGATGATGAGGAGCTTAATGCTATGTGCTTTAATGTCTGCTTTTATGTTGTATCCTGGAATTTCGCATTCTCAGGAACCAACTTCTGTTCAAATCAACTTTGAGGATGTGGATATTAAAGATTTCACTAAAATTGTAAGTCAGACAGTTGGAAAGGATATAATCGTTCCGCCAACTTTGAAGGGAAAAATAACTGTAATATCGCCCAAACCTATTCCTAAGAAAGAGCTTTTTAATCTTTATGTTGCAGCGCTGGATGAGTTGGGCTATCAGGTGGTTGATTATGGTAATTACGTGAAAATAGTAAGAAACAGGCGAGCTGCTAAAGAATCCACAACCGTTGCTGAGGGAAATGTTGATGGGGGAGATAGAGTTTTGACCTATGTTTACGTGCCCCGTCACATCAACGTTTTTTCAATTCAGGGACTTGTCAGACACATGCTTTCAGATATTGGTAGGGTAAGTTTTGTGAAGGATTCAAATGCTGTAGTAGTTACAGATAAAGAGAAAAATATTCGAAGACTTCTTCTAATCCTTAATAGGATAGATAGGTCACCAATAAAACTTCAGATAGCTTCTTTTTCTTTAAAGCATGCTAAGGCTAAGGAAGTAGTTAAGATATTGTCTACTATTCTCGATAAAAGTTTTGCTTTTGATGTTGCTAAAACTGTTCTTATTCCTGGTAGAGATTACTATCATTTTGCTATTGATAGTAGAACTAATACAGTTTTTGTTGTTGGAACACCAGGAGTTATAGAAAGAATAAAAACTCTTTTGAGTCAGGTTGATACTCCAACTCCTGTTAAGGAGGAAAACATACATATATATAAGTTGAAGTATGCTTTTGCAGAAGATACTGCAAAAGTATTAAACGCACTCTTTAAAGAAACAAAAAATAAAAATTACGGTTTGACAGGACCTGTAAAAGTTGTTGCTGATAAAGGAAGCAACTCTCTTATCATTCTGGCTTCATCTCAGGATTATATGGTGGTTAAAGATGTAATAAGTAAGATTGATGTAAAAAGACCTCAGGTTTTTGTTGAGGTTCAAATTGTTGAAATGTCCATGGACAAGTTACTTCAGATGGGAGTTGAGTGGAAGTTTCTTTCAAGAGGAGATTTAACTCCATTTGGCGGAAGTCTTTATGGAAACTTACCACTACAGCCAGGTTATCCTTCTGCATCTCCTGGTTTGCTTTTGGGAATAGCAAAGTGGAGAGAAGGAACGCCAGATATAGGTTTACTCTTAAATGCTTATGCTAAAGAGGGAGGAGTAAACGTTATTGCAACTCCTCAAATTCTGACCCTTGATAATGAGGAAGCTGAGATAAATATTTCGAAAGTTATTCCATACTCTACGGGAATTAAATACGATGCCAATAACAACCCGGTTATTTCCTACGACTATAAAGATGTTGGTATAGTTTTGAAGATTACACCACATATTACTTCTTCCGGGGAAGTGAGGCTCAAGGTTTATCAAAGGGTTGAAGATGTTGTGGGTTATGCCAATGCTGATCAGACGGCTCCTATAACTTCTAAGAGAGAGGCCAAAACTACAGTTGATGTTCAAGATGGTCAGACACTTGTCATAGGAGGGCTTATAAAGAGTAAGAAATTGACCACTATTGAAAGAGTTCCTGTTTTAGGAAGTATACCGGTTATTGGAAATCTGTTTCGAAAAACCGGACATCAGATTGAAAAGACGAATCTTCTTGTTTTTATAACTCCCCATGTTGTAAGGAGTTTACAGGAAGAGAATGAACTTACGACCAGGAAAATTAATGCTTATCGTTCAAATATAGAAAGTATTCAGAGGGAAAGACGGGGAATTTTCTCTGACCTTAAAGGTTTTGGTAAGTTTGAACTTAATCAGGAGATAGAATTTAATGTTAAGGATCTCAACTGAGAAAGAGTTTATAGATAGCTTAAAAACAGCGGGACTTATTCCTGAAAGAGAATTTTCTTCTTTTAGACAAATTTCTGGAATACTGAAATGGAATCTTTCTGAGCTGGAGGAGCTATTTACAAAGAACGGTTTCGAATTTAGAAGAGAGCTCCCACCAGTGGATGAAAATCTCATGCAAAGAGTTCCTTTACAGATTTTGAGGAAAGAGCGGTTAATTCCATTCTCTGAGGATGAAGATTTTGTCAAAGTTGCTACAGATAATCCTTTTAATTATGAGGGATTAAAGAAATTAGAATGGTTTTTCTCAAAACCGGTTAAGCCAGTTGTGGTTCCGTTTGATGAAGTGAACAGTTTCTTTTCATCTTCAGAGGCTTCTACGGAAGATACAGTCTCCCAAGAGTCTTACGGGGAAGACCTCCTTACAGTTGAGGAAGAGGCTCCAGCCGTCAGGTTTATAAATGAAATCCTTACCCTTGCCATAAGGAACCGTGCCAGCGATATCCACTTTGAACCGTTCAGAGACAGAATGAGAGTAAGGCTCAGGGTTGACGGGGTTTTGAAAACTGTGAGGGAGCTCCCCGCCTCAAAAATCCCTCCCGTAGTCTCCAGGCTCAAAATCATGGCCAACTTAGACATTGCTGAAAAGCGCCTTCCACAGGACGGCCGTATAATGGTTCGCCTCGGCGGGAAAGAGATAGACATAAGGGTTTCGACCCTTCCAACCTATTTCGGAGAGAGAATAGTTCTGAGACTTTTGTCTAAAGAAAGCATTCTCTACTCAACGAAAGAGCTGGGTCTTCTTCCCGACGATTACGAAACGTTCTCTAACCTTATAAAAACCCCACACGGAATCATCCTGGTTACGGGACCAACCGGTTCTGGAAAAACGACAACCCTCTATGCAGCCCTTTCTGAAATAAACAGTGAAGAGATTAACGTTATAACTGTGGAAGATCCTGTAGAGTATCAGCTTGAAGGCATATCTCAGGTTCAGGTAAAGCCAGATATAGGTTTAACCTTCGCAAGTGCTCTCAGAAGCATTCTCAGACAGGATCCCGACGTAATAATGGTTGGAGAGATAAGGGATAGGGAAACAGCAGAGATTTCGATTCAGGCTGCTCTCACAGGGCATCTGGTTTTCTCAACCCTCCATACCAACGATGCTCCTTCCTCCGTTGTCAGGCTTGTTGATATGGGAATAGAGCCATTCCTCGTTGCCTCTTCGGTTATAGGGGTAATTGCTCAAAGGCTTGTAAGGAAAGTCTGTCCCTACTGTAAAACCTCTTATAAGCCTTCTTCTCAGGAGCTTAAAGACCTTGGGATTCAAAATTATGAAGGTCTTTTCTATCGTGGAGAAGGTTGTGAGCACTGCTTGGGCATGGGATACCTCGGCAGAACAGCTGTTTATGAGATACTTGTTGTGGATAAAGAGATAAAAAAGCTAATCCTTGAAGGAAAGGACAGTGATGAGATTAAAGAGTTTGCTGTTAAAAGAGGAATGAGAACCCTCAGAATGGGTGGAGCTAAAAAAGTTATTATGGGAATAACCACTCCGGAAGAAGTTCTCAGAGTAACGAGAGGATAATGGCTGTTTTCTCTTACAAGGCTCTGGATAGTAGCGGCAAAGAAGTAAAAGGAGTAATAGAGGCACCGAATAGAAACAGTGCTTATGCTCTTTTAAAGAGTAAAGGAATTTATCCGTTAGATATAGTAGAGGAAAAAACTATCAATAGAAGTTCACATTTTTCAGCTTTTTTTAAGAAAAAGCCCTCTGCTACCGAGCTCAATCTTTTTTTCAGGACGCTTGCTACCCTTTTAGATTCTGGGATTCCCATTGTTGATGCAGTTAACTCCTTTACAGAAGATGAAGAGAAGAAACATCTCAGGGTTTTCTATAAACAGCTTGTGGATGCTCTGAAAGAAGGGCTTTCATTTTCAGATTCATTAAAAAAAGCTGGAATTGATGATCCTGTTATAATTGTTCTTGTTTCTTCAGGTGAGCGTTCTGCTCTTCTCTCAAAGAACCTGATAATGGCTGCAGAGTTATTGGAAAGACGGGAGTCTATAAAAAATAAAGTTCTTCAGGCTTTAATTTACCCATCTGTTCTTCTTGTGGTAGCCTTTGGAGTTGTTGTTTTTATGCTGGTTACGGTAATTCCTAAAGTGAAGGCCATCTATTCTGCTGCAAAATTAGAACTTCCCTTTTCAACTAAACTGCTTCTTACTGTTAGTTCCTTGATTCTCAATCACTACTTTACTCTCCTGCTTGTTATTTCTTTTTTAGGTCTTTTTCTAGTGTTTATGTCAAGAAGAAAAAAGGAAACCTTTGACCGAATTAAACTAAAGCTACCTTTTATAGGCAGTCTTTTTGCTTACGCTGAGTTGGTTAAGTTTTTTACAACGTTTGGAGATCTTCTTTCAGCTGGTGTTCCAGCTGTGGAGGCCTTTAGAACAGCTACGGAAACTGTGGTTAACTTGCATTTAAAAAAACAGCTTCAGATAGTTCTACCGGAATTTGAGAAAGGGGCTTCTCTATATTCTCTTCTATCAACTGTTTCCCAGATTCCAGGAATTGTAATACAGCTTATAAAAGCTGGAGAGAATTCAGGCACCCTTTCTTCTATGAGTCTCCGTGTATCGAGGTTTTTAGAAAATGAGGTTAACTTTAAACTTAAGAACTTGACTTCGCTTTTAGAGCCTGCTACTATGCTAATGGTAGGTATAGTAGTTGGATTTGTTGTGTATGCTTTACTCTTACCAATTTTAAGCATAAGCACTATAAAGGGTATATGACTTAGAGGGTAGGAGATGTTATCTGTAAACTGGTTAACAAAGTTTTTAAAAGGTTCCAGTTACCTGGTTCCAGCACTTGATATAGGAACTTCTTCTTTAAAGTTGGTTCAAACTGAAAGAAAAGGAAGTTCTTATAAAGTAAAAGTTTTTGGTCATAAGGAGTATAGCGAACAGATATTTGCTGGGACGGAAATAATAGATGAGTTTGAATTGACGAAGAATATAAAAGAATTGTATGAAGAACTTTCTTTAAAGGATAAGGAAGTAACAATTCATGTTCCTCTTTCAGCCTGTTTTTATAGCGTAATTAGCATTCCTTCCTCAAAAGATCCAGAAGAGGCTGTGGTTGATTATATGAAAAGCATAATAAATCCTGACGAATTTTCTCTTGTTAACATAGATTATAAAATTTTACCAGTTTCTGTTGAAAAAGGGAATCTCGACGTAGCTATTGCGGCTGTTCGTGAAGACTTTTTAGAGAGGAGAATGAAAATTCTTAGAGAAGCGGGGCTTGTTCCTGTAGTTGTCGATATAGAACCTGCTGCTATCAATAATCAATTTTACTTAAATAATCCTGAAAAAACCATATCACCTGTCTGTTTGGTTGATATAGGAGCTTCGTTTACAAAGGTTGTTGTTTCTTTTGGTGGTTATCCTTACATAACCAGAAATGTGGAAATAGGAGGGCAGACTATAAATGAACAACTTCAAAAAGAGTTCATGTTAAGTGCTGAAGATGTTGAAATGTTGAAAAGAGGGGAAAAGGTTAAGGATATTGCTTATGATGAGGCGTTTCAGGTTATAAAGAAAATTTTAAGAAGGATAGCTACTGAAATAATGTGGACTGTAGATAATTTCAAAGATAGATTTAATTTAGAGGTTGAGTCTATTTATCTTTATGGGGGATCTTCGAAGTTGAAAGGAATTTCAGAACTTTTTAAAGAGTTAACTGCTATTGAGGTTGTGAAAGGAGATCCTCTGGGATTTTCTGGAATATTTGGAAATGAGGAATTTGCGGTTGCCGCTGGATTAAGTATTAGATATAAGGGTGACGAAAATGCTAAGGTTTAATTTCGCTGAAAAAAAAGAGTCAAAATATATAAAATATGTAAGGCCAGATTTGCTTTTTTCTCTATTGGTTTTATTGATTGTGGCGGCTGTGACTTATAGTTACACCTCGTCGGTTAGTGAAGAGATAAATCGTACTCAACAGCAAATTGTGAAACTTCGTAGCGAGATAAACCGTTTAAGCCGGGTTCAGAGGAAAGAGAAAGAGTTAATATCTATTAAAAAAGAACTTCAGAGGAAGTTAGAAATAGTTTCTCAACTTGATAAAAATCGCAAGGTTCCAGAGTTTCTTTACTTTTTTGCAGATCCCACAAATGTTAAAGGAATATGGTTAACAGATCTTCATTATTCCGGGAGAGAACTTCATTTAGCCGGAGGAGTGCTGGATATTGAAGCGTTTCCGAAATTTCTGGGAATTGTAGAAAGCAGGCTAGGTAAGGTAACGTTTAAAAGGACAGATAGGGCAGTTTATAGTAGCAGGAAGTTGGATTTTTCTTCAGTATACTACAGATTTACTTTTGATGTGGAGTTGAAAAATGGATCAAATCGTTAGTTTTTATGAAAAATGGATCCAGCTTCCAAGATGGCAGAAATGGCTGCTTATCTTACTTTTGGGAATGGTGTTAATGCTTTTAATCTATTATTTTAAGATTTTACCTATGAAGGAAACTCTAGAAAAGAAGCGTAGAGAGGCTCGTTCCCTTGCCCTCACGGTTAATAGATTAAAGCTCGTTGAGAAAAGAAAATCTTTATTAATGAAAGAATTGGAGGAACTTAGAAAAAGGATTAAAGAAATTGAAGAGAAACTTCCATCGGGAAAGGAAGAAGTTAGTCAAATTATAAGGACAATTACCACTTCCGATAGTGGTATGGTTATTAAGTCTATTCAGAGAGAAAGAACTAAAAGTCATCGTTACTATGTGGAATATCCTTACAGAGTTGAACTTTTAGGAACATATCCATCTTATATTCATTGGTGCGAGAAATTATCTCGTGCTAACAGAATTATAAACTTTGGCCCTATGAGAATAGAAGCTGTTCAAACTTCAGAAAAACAAGCATCTAAGAAGAAAGCTTTTCCTTCACGGGCTACTATAAAAATAACTCTTGAGGTAAAAGCTTTTACATTGTTGGAGTGAGGTCATGAAAATTTTGCTTGGTATTATTGCAATTTTTTGTATGTCTGCACATGCTACCGGATTGGTAGATCCATTTGTGAATCCTCTTCAGATTAAAGAAAGAGAATTAATGAAGCTTAAGGAGCAGTTAAAGGAACGGAATAAAAAAGTAGAGAGAAAAAATGATTTCTTTAAGCCAGTTATAAATAAACCATTTGAAAAACTTAGTATACAAGGGGTTATAGAAGCTGAAGGAAAAACTTTTTTAGTTTTGTATGACCCTGAGACGGGAGAGACCTTTCTTCTCAAAGAGGGTGATGCAATAAGTTCTTCGGAGAAAATATATAAATTGTCTGCTAAAAAGGTTGTTCTTGTTAAGTATTTTTACAAAGATGGCAAGATTAAGAAAGCTTATAAAACACTTAATGTTAATGTGGAGGAGTGAAACAATGTTTGGGAAGGTTTTAACTATAGCTTTCTTATTTCCACTAGTTTCATATGCCGGGCAACTTACATCTGTTGATTTTCTCTACTCTTCAGAGAATTTAGGTGGCCAAAAAAGGGATTATCTTGAGATAACTATGGAAAAAAAGGGAGATTGTTCTGTAATACCTGAAGTTAGAAAAGGGAAAAAAATAGTTCTGGATCTTGTTAAGTGTGAAATTTCGAGGCCATATTCAATAGGAGAGAGAGGCGATTTTGTAAAGAAAGCAGTAATAGTTCCAGATCCTAACGGTTCAAAATTGCTAGTAGAGCTTAAGAAATCAGGTTATTTGGAATTAAAAGAATTTGCTAATAAGTTTAAACTTAGAATTATTGAAGGAGGATTTGTTAAGCCTGAAATAAATGCTATTAGAACTTTAGAGGGAGAGGAAATAGTAATAGATTTTCACTCTCCTGTTAGTCCTACATTTAAAAAGATAGGAAACAGATTTATTTTGACTGTTCCTTCTCTGAAGTTAGAGCCAGGAAAAAAAGATGTAAGATATAAATATGTAAATTCTGTTTCTTTTTCTAACTCTCCAGATGGAGGGATTATTACATTAAGGCTTTCACCGGAGGTGGCAGCAGTAGAAGTTTTAACAAAGGAAAATCAGGTTTTTGTTAAACTCTTAACTAAAAAAGGAACTTATGCTAAGAAAGATGGAGATAGTATCAAATCTGAGGGTCTTAGGATAGCACTTCAATTTACCAATGCTGACGTGAAATCGGTTGTAAAAGCTATTGCTGCTGTAGCCAACGTTAATGTCGTTTTTGATCCTGAAGTTAAAGGAAAAGTTGATGTAAACTTTAAAAATCCTGTTCCCTGGAAGGAAGCATTAAAAGCAGTTCTTGAGCCTCTTTCTTTTACCTATATTGAGACAGCAGACTATATCCGAGTTTTACCCAAAACCAAAATAGTAAAAGAAGAAAAATTAGAACCTGTTGCTAACTATGTGGTTTCAGTTAACTATGTAAATGCTGAAGATTTGGTTAAGGATATAAGACAGCTTATAGGTAGCTCTAAGAGGGAAAAAATAGCTGTTAATAAACAGACAAATTCCTTGCTCCTTAAAGTTACTCCTGATCATTATAAAGAAATACTTAAACTTCTAAGACAGATAGACAGACCCAGAAAACAAATTTTGGTAAAAGCTAAAATTGTTCAATTAAGTTCTAAAGCAGAGAAGGATTTAGGTTTTTCTTGGTATATAAGTGGATATAACAGATGGGGAAATTCAGGATCTTACACTACGGGTAGTTATGGTTTTAACGTTGCTGGGTATTCGCCTTTAATTACCCCGGATTCTATTAATGACTTTTCTAAGATTCCAGTAATGGATTCTACACTTGCCCTTGGAATTCTTAACCGTTCTCAGACTCTAAGAGTAGAACTTGCTTTAAAGGCGCTTGAAGTTGATGGAGAGGCTCAGGTGGTTTCTTCGCCGAAAGTTTTAACTCTTGATAATCAAGAAGCTTCCATTGAGCAAGGTATAGAGATTCCTTATAGAGAATCTACAGTTGGAGCTGGAGGGGCTACTTCCTATAACATTAACTTTAAGAAAGCTTCATTAATTTTAAAAGTGAAGCCTCATGTTACATCAGATAACAACATTTTACTGGACTTGGAACTCCGTAAAGATTCGCCAAATTACGATTATGTTGCTATAACTGGTAGTGGAGAACCTGCAATAAATACAAGGAATGTGAAATCCAGAGTTCTCATTCATAACGGAGATACGGTTGTAATTGGTGGTATTTATGAGAAAGAGAAAAATAAATCTGAGTCTGCTGTTCCAGGTCTTTCGAGAATTCCTCTCCTGGGATGGCTTTTCAGGAACACCCAGACAACCGTTTCAAAGAAACAGATGGTTGTATTTATAACTCCGATAATTGTTGAGACTGGTGGTGAAAATACTGTAGAGAAGGTGGGGAGTAGATAATAGGACAGATATTTCCGGTATGAGGAACGGTTTTTTGGTAGTTGATAAACCTTCTGGTAAGACTTCTCATGATGTTGTTGATTTTGTGAGAAATCTCTTGAAGGGTGAAAAAGTTGGGCATACGGGAACTTTAGATCCTCTTGCAACGGGGGTTTTGATACTTGCCGTTGATAGGGCTACCCGCCTTTCAGAGTACCTCTTAAAGAATGATAAGGTTTACAGGGTAAAGGGGAGGTTTGGGTTTTCTTCTCCCACTTACGATATCGATGGGGAGCTTTCCCCCGTTGAATGTCCGGAAATATCAAAAGAGGAACTTGTTTCCATTCTTTCCCGGTTTACCGGGAAAATTCAGCAGGTTCCTCCTCCCTACTCGGCTATCAGGGTTAAAGGGAAAAGGGCGTATCAGCTTGCAAGAGAAGGGAAACCTGTAGAGCTCCCTCCCCGTAGCGTGGAAATCCACTCTTTGGAACTCCTTTCTTTTTCCTACCCGGATTTCGAGCTGTTAGTTCAGTGTTCTTCAGGAACCTATGTAAGGTCTCTGATTCACGATATCGGCAGGGCTCTTGGCTGCGATGCCGTTGTTGTGGAACTCCGCCGAACCTGCGTGGGAAAGATCTGCGAGGATCAGGCTGTTTCCCTTGAAATCCTTGAGAGAGAGGGGGTGGAACCTTTCATAAAACCTCCTCACGAGGTTCTTGGCTTTCCCGTGGTTAAACTCTCCGGGAAGAGGGAGCGGCTTTTCAGGAACGGAACTCCCCTTTCCCTTCTCCTCAAGCCCGGCCTCTACTCGGTTCTTTCAGAAACCGGAGATTTTATCGGCGTTGGCCGTTCAAACGGAGAGGTCTTGAAACCTGAAAAAGTTATAGCCTGACTACTCTCCTACTCTCTGCCTTGCGTCAACCTTTGCAAACCTCAGAACGGGCTTCAGCTCACGTATTATTTCCTGATAGTCAACCTCTCCCCTTTCAACCCTGTCCATGAGGTCTTCGAGCCTTCTTGTAAACTCCTCAGACGTATACTCCAGGAAGTTTTCAGAGAGGTAGCTGTAAATCTCAATCCCGAGTTTCGTTGGGTATAGGAACCTTCCCTTTTCCACAACGTAGCGTCTGTCAAGGAGCGTTTGAACAATTTTTGCGTAGGTTGACGGCCTTCCTATTCCCCTCTTTCTCATCTCCTCAACCAGCTCTCCCTGAGTATAAGGGAAAACTTTTGGAACAGTTCTTTTCACAACTGTTTTAACGTCGAAGTAGTAGCTTTCTTCTTCCTTTAGCTCTACCGGGAGTCTTTCAACTTTTAACGGAAGAACGAGGTTCCAGCCGTCCTTAACTATTTCTGTGACAAGTTCCTCTTCTGTTTTCAGGTCATCTGGAAGTAGTTTAATTTCAACATCCACCTTTTCTACCTCAACGGGAACCATCTGTGAAGCTATAAACCTTCTAAATATCAGGTCGTAAACCCTGAAATGGTCTTTTGTCATTTTTGCCGTTGAGCCTGAAACGTAGACGAGGGTTCTTAAAGCATCTACATCTAACGGCCTTGTTGGCCTTATACACTCGTGAGCTCCTCCTTCTCCCCAGGGTCTGAGCTTTACAAACTCGGGGCCGAACTTCTCCGATATATACTCTCTGGCAACTCCCATTCCTGCCGTTGAGACCCTTGTTGAGTCTGTCCTGTGGTAAGTTATGAACCCGCTTTCGAAGAGATCTTGGGCTATTTCCATTGTCCTTTCGGCAGAGAGGTTCAGCTGATCTGAGGCTTCCCTCAGGAGCTCCCCCGTATTAAACGGCGGCCTTGGGTTTCTCTCAACAGTCTCCTTTTTCAGAACCTTCAACTTTAGTTTGTCTGCAACTACCCTCTTCAGAGCTTTAACATCTTCAATTTTGAAAGAGAACTTTCCTGCATCGGTTTCAACAGAAACTACTCCAACCCTCTTCCTACTCTCTTCATACCTCTCTATTATCCACCCCAAAACGGGGGTCTGAACCCTTCCTGCAGAGAGCCAGTTTTTCTTAAAAACCTTCCACAGGTGTTGGCTGAGGGAGAAACCAACCCACCGGTCTGCAACCCTCCTTACTATTTGTGCCTTCACCAGGTTTTCATCTATCTCCCTGGGGTTTTCAAGGGCTTCCATAAATGCCCACTTCGTTACTTCGTGGAACTCCATCCTTCTCATCTTCATCTGGCAGGGTTTTACCACCGTTCCAACGTCCCAGCCTATCTTCTCTCCCTCTGTGTCGGGGTCGCTTGCTATGTAAACTTCGTCAATTTCCAATCCTAACTCCCTCAGAGCTTCTACAACGGTTATCTTGTCTACATCTGGCCTGCCCTCACACTTTGAGCAGTAGGGTTCTGTTGTCTGCTCATTACACGCCGTGCAGTATTTGATTGTGTCGTAAACGGGGATGAACCGGTTTCCTTCTTCTTTTACACCCCATAGGCCATCCCTGACAGTTATGTCAAAGACGTGGCCTTTTGAGGCCGTAAGGAGGAGCAGTTTGTTCCCTATGTTTATTTCGTAGGCGTCAATGTCGTTAACCCTTCTCCTTACAGGTCTTCCGAAAAAGCCGGCAATTGTTCTTGCTTTGTTTGGAGATTCAACGACAACAAGAGCCGTTGATACAAGGCTCTTTGTCTCAGCAGATATTTTCCCTTCTAAAATCTCCCAAACCCTTTTTCTGTCTTTGTCTATAACCTCAAATACCCTCTCTAAGTCTTTTTCTGTTATCAGCTCAAACCCCAACTTCTCGGCAAGCTCTTTTCCCCTGTCCTTATCCAGAACCTTAAAGCTTACATCCTCAAGGAATATGAGAACCCTTTTCTTCAGGGAGTTAAGGGCTTTCAGGTCGTCTACAAACATGAGGCTTGCGCCTTTTGTCAGTCCTCCTGCAAACATCCTTGACGTTCTACCGGAGGCCTGAACGTATCCTGCTGCATCCCCAACCACCAGGTAGAGTTCCCCGTTTTTCTCCTTTAGGGAGACCGTTTCGGATTTCTTTATCTTCTCTAAGAATTCAGGGTCAGAGAGGAATTTCTCGATAAATGCCTTTATCTCCTCTAACTTCTCTTTTATGCGAGGATACCTGTCTAAGAGCGCCTCCTTCAGCGACAGATACTTTTTCAGGTAGCTGATGTATGAAATGGCCTTTGGCTGCTCTTCGGCCGGGAGGAGTTCCCTCAGAATCAGCAACATCCCGTAGAGTTTAACAGGCGCCAGAGAGAGCTTTGCGCTGAACTCCATCTTTGGAACGCCGATGAAAATGGCATACCTCACCGCCTGAGGCAGGTCTATTCCGCGGGCTAACGGGTTTCTGTAGCTGGAGATTCCAACGGCTGCCCAGATATCTCCCTTTACAAACTTCTCCTGGTTTTCCGGGGTAAACTCCTCGTAGGATACTGCCGGAATACCCTTTTCCTTCAGTTTTTCAACGACAACGTCAACAAACTCTTTTCCCCTGTCTGATGAGACGAAAACAAAAACGCCCTTTCCGAATTTCTTTATCAGGTTAACCGTTTCCTCTACAAAATCCCTGTCTGTGTAGATGAGAACGTCTTCAACGTTTCTGAGGGCTGTTGCAGACTTTCCTACTTCAAACCCTAAGAGCTCCCTGAAGAGCTTTACCCTCTTAGACCTGGGTTGAGAAGTTGCCGAAGAGACGACCAGGACGTTCTCAATTTCATTTCTCCTCTTCTCAAGGTATCTCTCATACTTTCTTAGCTTCTCAAAGAGTTTCCTGTCTGCTTTTTCTCCTTCCCTGGCAAGCCTCGCCTTCAGGTCTATTACTCTCTCTGCTAACTTCACATCATCTTCGGTAAATCCTAAAAGCTGTATTACCTTATCAACGTTCTTAGCGCTCTTTAACAGCGAGTCGACGTCGTCAACGAAAACAAAGTTAAAAGGTTTGGGAATAGTCTCAAAGTTCCTGTATAGGAAGTTCGTTGTTGTTACCAGAATGTCGTAATCTCCGGAAGTTATCTCCTCTTTTTCCTTCTTTTTCCCGGTATAGGCCACGATTTTCTTGTCTGTAAGTTTTTTTAACCTTTCAACAGTCTGGAGAACCAGGAGTTTTGTCGGAACGAGAACGTAGACCTTTCCCTTCAGAAAGGCGCTCGTTACCAGCCCCCAGGTTGTTTTACCCACTCCCGTAGGGGCTATCATCGTAAAGGATTTCTTAAGGGCTACCCTTTTAGCCCACATAACCTGGAGACTCCAGGGGGTAAAACCGGTTTTCTCCCGGAAAAACTCGGTGTATTCCTTAACAAACTCATCTAAACGGCATATCTCTTCAAACCGATTGAGGTTCCCTGCCTCTTTCAACTCTTCACATATCTCAACCCTTTCCCTGTAGTCTATTTCCTCTGGCAGACACCTTTCACACGGCAGTCCTTTTTTCAGCCTTTCGTCGGAGATTATTCTGTTGCAGTTTGGGCACATTCTGTGGAACTCGGCAGTTTTCATCTCCACCTCTTTTTCTGTTAGACTTGGAATTAGTGTAGCACAAACTCTTTGGAGGAGAGAGATGAGACACCACATGCCTACCAGCGTGGTTTTTGGAAGAAAGGCTATTCTCAGGCTCAAGGAAGAGATAGAGACTTTAGGACTGGATACTTCAAAGACTGCAGTTATCTGCGGTTCTTCTGCTGTTTCTCAGGGGTATGTGAAGTCAATAGTTGACCAGATTTCCGGAGAGACTGCCGTTTTCTGCTCTGTTGAACCAGACCCTACGATAGAGAATGCCCTGAATGTTCTGGAGGAGGTTAGAGACTTCTCTCCGACCCTCATAGTTGCCGTTGGAGGGGGAAGTCCCTTGGACGTTGCGAAAGCTGTGTCTGTTATGCTTACCAACGAGGGAGAACTCCGCCAATTCATCGGCGTTCCAGAAGCCTTTAAGAAGCCGGGAGTTCCCCTTGTAGCCGTTCCAACAACTTCCGGTTCGGGCTCTGAGGTGACTCCCTACGCTGTTCTTACCGACAGGGAGAAACTGAGAAAGGCTCCCCTCATTTCCCGCCACCTCTTTCCCGTTCTTGCGGTTGATGACCCGGAACTTACCGTCTCCATGCCGGGAACTGTAACTGCCAACACCGGCGTTGACGCTCTGACTCATGCTTTAGAGGCTCTTCTCTCCAAAAGGGCAACGCCAATCAGCAGACTCTACTCTTTAGAGTCCATAAAGCTCATTTTCAATTACCTTCCCCGTTCCTTCGGAAACCCCAGGGATCTGCCTGCCAGAGAAAAGGTAATGATGGGAAGTCTCCTTGGAGGTATGGCCATAACCGATGCCGGAGCCGGTCTTGTCCACACACTTGCCCACGTTTTAGGAGTCCTTTACAGGGTTCCCCACGGCCTTGCCAACGGCATCTTCCTGGTTCCTGTTTTGGAGTTCTACGGCCTTGCAGTTAAAGAGCAGTTAGAGGAGGTGGCCGCTCTTTTGGGTATTCCCGGAGGGCACGTTGGTTTCATCGGGGCACTGAGGGAGCTTCTCTCATTCCTGGGAATTCCCCAAAAGGCTTCCACCGTTGGTTTAAAGGAGGACGACATAACCCTTTTTGTCTCACTTGTTATGGAGAAGAAGTTTCTGATGGGGAACCTTCCCAGAATTCCCACAGAAAGGGACATCAGGGTGCTCCTTGAAACTTTAGTTTAAAACTTCAGGCTAAAACCTTGAGTTAAAACTTTTGGGTCTTGAAAGCCTTGGGCTGCATGGTTTATTCTTGGTCGTGAAAAAGGAAGAACTAAACTGACGGCTGAGTGGGGCCAGGGGAGGGTTGAGGGTTAAAGGGTTATAAAAGGGAGTCTCTGCCTCAGGCAGAGCTCCCCTATCCTCTCTGGAGTGACAACAAACGTTTTACCACCTTCAATGGCTATTCCCTTTCCTCCAAGGCGTTTCACAAGCTCAACGGTCTTTTCCCCTACTGTTGGAACGTCTATCCTCATATCCTGATGGGGTCTTGCGGCTTTACACACAACAAACCCGCCGGAAGAGAGTTCCGCTCCCCTCTCTATACACCTATCTGTCCCCTCTACCCCTTCTACTGCAACAACCGTTCCCTTCTTAACCACAACCGTCTGACCTATGTCCATTGCCGCTATCTTCCTGGCAACCTCCATTCCAAATTTCATGTCCTTTAGGGTTTCTTCATCGGGCTTTGGACCTAAGACCGTTCCCGGGGGAATCAGGAGATGCTTTAAGAACTCTTCAGGAGAGATTACCTCCACCCCTGCCTTTTCAATTTCGCCGAATACGCCTTTTATCAGTGATTCTGGTTTAAAGTCCTTTAGACTCATAAGGAACTTGACTGCTGTTAAATCCAGGTTTTTGAGCTTTAGGGCTTCGCTGTGTTCTATCTTTCCTAAAACGGCTATTCTCTTTAGCTTTCTCTTTTTCAGCTCCTTCAGGAATTTTCCTAACTTCAGGGGTTTTATCCAGACCACTTCGTCTGAAAGCTCCTCTACTCTTTTCTCTGTTATTCCCGATACTGCAAAGGTTGTTGTTCTTATTCCTTTTTCTCTTGCAGATTTCAGGAATTCCAGGGGGAGCTCCCCTCCACCGGCAAGGAGCCCTACTCTACTTTCCTGCATCCTGCTTCACTTTGTCTAAAATGGCGTTTATAAATTTGTAAGACTTTTCTTCCTCTCCATATTCCTTTGCAAGCTCAACCGCGTCGTTGATAACCGCTTCAGGAGGGGAAATCTCCTCTTTCAGAAGCTCGTAGGTTGCTACCCTCAGTATAGATCTGTCCATCGGTAGAAGTCTGTCTATTACCCATCCCTTTTTCAGATGTCTGGCTATTGTTGAGTCAACTTCAAATAGGTTTCTGTAAGTTTCCTTTACCAGCCGCTCGGCCAGCTCCTTTACTTCGGGCTTCTCCTTCCCTCTTTCCTCCTCAAGTTCTTCCCAATAGGTTTCTGCAACCTCTTCAGGGGAGAAACCGGAAACGTCCACCTGGTATGCAATCAGGTATGCGTGCTCCCTTGCCCTCTTCTTCTCAGGGTTTGAGAGGTTCCCCATTACTCCTCCACCTCTTTAAGCAGATTTACCATTTCAATTGCCGTAAGGGCAGCCTCCCAACCCTTGTTGCCGGCCTTTGTTCCAGCCCTGTCTATTGCCTGCTCAACGGTATCTGTGGTTAGAACGCCAAAGACAACGGGTTTTTCCGTTTCAAGGGAGACGGCAGCTATTCCCTTGCTTACCTCTGCTGCAACGTAGTCGAAGTGGGGAGTTTCTCCCCTTATCACGGCTCCAAGGGCTATTACGGCGTCGCAGGAGTTTCTCTTTGCTAACTTCTTTGCGATGAGAGGTATCTCAAAAGAACCGGGAGTCCAGACTATCTCAATGTCCTCTTCCCGGCAGCCGTGTCTTTTTAAGCAGTCGAGGGCTCCCTCTAAGAGCCTTTCGGTTATAAAGGAGTTGAACCTGCTTACAACTATAGCAAACCTGAAACCTTCTGCCCACAGTTTACCTTCAACCACTCTCATGGCACTCTCCTTAACAATTGAAGAAACGGCCGCAAAGGTTCTTTAGCGTCTTTTCAGCTCCTTCCATTATGTCTTTAACTATCTCCTCTGCCGTCTCCTCTTTGTTAACGTAACCGACTACCTGACCTGCCATTACAGAGCCCCAGTCAACGTCTCCTTTTTCGGCGGCAAGCCTCAGCCTACCCCTTCCAAGTTCCTCAAGTTCCTCTTTGGGAGCTCCAGAAAACTCAAGCTCCGCAAACTTCCTCGTTAGCTTATTCTCCAGGAGCCTTACAGGATGGCCTGTCGTTATTCCCGTAACCGTAACCTGGTTGAACCTCGCTTTGAGAATTTTCTCTTTATACTTCGGATGGACGTTACACTCCTTTGCAGCTAAAAACCTTGTTCCAACCTGAACTCCTTCAGCTCCCAGTGCAAAAGCAGCAGCTGCCTGTTCTCCGAGGGCTATTCCCCCTGCAGCTATAACCGGAATGTTTACAGCCCTTACTATCGATGGAATGAGAACCATTGTTGTCAGCTTTCCTATGTGGCCTCCGGCCTCCATACCTTCGGCTATTACTGCGTCCACTCCAATTCTTTCCATCCTCTTTGCAAGGGCATCGCTGGCAACAACAGGAATTACCTTTATCCCCTTCTCCTTAAAGGCCGGTATATACTTTCCAGGGTTTCCCGCTCCCGTTGTAACGACGGGAACCTCTTCCTCCAGGCATACCTGAATAATCTCTTCAGCATTGGGCATCATCAGCATTATGTTGACGCCGAATGGCTTATCTGTAAGCTCTTTACACTTCCTTATCTCCTGACGGAGTTCCTCTGCGCTCCTGCTTCCTCCGGCTATTATTCCAAGTCCTCCGGCGTTAGAAACCGCCGCAGCCAGCTGGGCGTCTGCTATCCAGGCCATTCCCCCCTGCAGGATAGGATACTCGATTCCCAGTATCTTGCAAACTCTGGTCTTTAACATTCTCCCTCCGCTTTCCTTTTATATCTCAACTATACAGGAACCCCAGGTAAACCCTCCTCCAAAGGCAATCATAAGCACCTTATCGCCCTTTTTAACCCTTCCGTTCCTTACCGCTTCGTCTAAGGCTATCGGTATGGAGGCGGCACTTGTATTGCCGTATCTATCAAGGTTAATGTAAACTTTCTCTTCCGGTATCTTTAACCTCTCTGCAACTGCCTTTATTATTCTAACGTTTGCCTGATGGGGAACTAAGAGGGCTATTTCGTCGGGGGAAATTCCGGTTCTGTTTAAAACCCTCTGTGCCGATTCAACCATCGTTCTTACGGCTACTTTAAATACCTCGTTTCCTTTCATCCTCAGGTAGTGGGGAGGTTCTTCGTTGGAGCCAACGGACGGAGCCGTGAGGAGCTCCCCATAAGACCCATCAGCTCCTAGATCAAATCCAAGAATTCCCTCTTCGTCGCTCTGTTCAATCAGAACCGCACCTGCTCCGTCTCCGAAGAGTATGCAGGTTGTCCTGTCCTGCCAGTTGAGTATCTTTGAAAACCTTTCAGCTCCTATGAGTAGAGCCTTTTTTATTCCCTTGCTCCTCATTATTGAGTCAACCGTGTAGAGGCCGTATATGAACCCCGTGCAGGCGGCGGAGATGTCAAAGGCTACAGCTCTTCTGTTCTCTATCTTTGCCTGAACTTTACAGGCTGTTGACGGAAAAAAAGCGTCGGGAGTTGCAGTTGCAACAACTATGAGCTCTATCTCTTCCGGATCTACTTTTCCCTCAAGGGCTTTCAGGGCGGCCTCAACGGCCATATCCGAGGTTGTTTCCCCTTCGCTTATCCGCCTCTCTTTTATTCCTGTTCTCGTCGTTATCCACTGGTCAGAGGTATCGACCATTTTTTCAAGGTCAAAGTTTGTGAGAACTCTATCGGGAACGTAGGAGCCTGTGGAGACAATTTTTACACCCATTTACCTACCCGAAAACTTTTCTATGTCTTCCTCTATGTGGCTGTTGAGCTCCGACTCCACAAACTGTGTAGCCGTTCTAATGGCGTTCTTTATGGCTTTGGCGTTGGAGCTCCCGTGGGAAATTATAACAGGAGCTTTTATGCCAAGGAGGGGAGCTCCACCCCACTCAGCGTAATCTATCCTCTTCTTGAATCCCTTTATGGCCGGTTTCAGAGTTATTGCCCCTATCCTTGAGATAAAGTGTTTCTCAATTTCCTCCTTCAGAATTTTCGCAAGTATTTTTGCAAGGCTTTCACTAAGTTTCAGTGCAACGTTTCCAACGAAACCATCACACACAATAACGTCAAACTTTCCAGAGAAGATGTCCCTTCCCTCAGCGTTTCCCGTAAAGTTCAGTCCTTTTTCTTTTGCCTTTTTTAAGAGCCTGAAAGCCTCTTTTGTGAGCTCGTTTCCTTTCCCCTCTTCCTCTCCTATGTTGAGGAGCCCTACCTTTGGGTTTTCATCCTTCAGAACGTAGCGGGCGTAGGCACTTCCCATTACCGCAAACTGGAGGAGATGCTGAGGTTTACAGTCAACGTTTGCTCCAACGTCTAAAAAGAACGTATGTCCCTTCAGGTTGGGAAGGATTGTTGAGATGGCTGGCCTTTCAACTCCCTTTAACCTGCCCACTGTAAAGAGGGCAATTGCCATTACTGCCCCTGTGTTACCTGCACTGACAAAGGCGTCGGCCTTCCCTTCTTTAACCAGTTTCAGTCCAACGTGGATGGAAGAGTTTTTCCTCTTCAAGGCTTTTGCCGGCTGTTCGTCCATGGGAACGGCATCGCCAGCGTGGACTACCTCTATCAGCTCTCGGGGGTAGGAAAGTTTGGAGAGCTCCTTTTCTATGAGCCCTTTATCACCAACTAAAACTACTTTAGTTCCAAACTCTTTGGCCGCTTGAACTGCTCCAACAACGGGAGTATGGGGAGCGAAGTCGCCCCCCATAGCGTCAAGGACGACCCTCATCTACTCTTCAACCTCTACAACTGTCCTTCCGTTGTAGTATCCACAGTGTTTGCACACCCTGTGGGGGAGTTTGGGTTGAAGACAGTTGGGGCAGACAGAGATGGCAGGATTCTTGGCCTTCCAGTGTGTTCTCCTCTTATCCCTTCTTGTCCTGGAAACCTTCCTCTTTGGAACAGCCATACCTCTACTCCTTTTTCAGTTTATTTTGAAGTTTTCTGAGTTTCTCCCAGCGTTTATCTATCTCCTTTCCTTCTTCCTCTTCCCACTCTCTGTAGTGGACTTCCTCGCACTCCTCACTGCACAAAGGCTTTACCGGCAGGTTCAGTAGAACCTGTTCCTCTGCAACCTCTGCAAGGTCAAGGACGGTTTCGTCGGAGAATTTTATATCAAGGTCGCTTCCCTTAATCTCCCCGCCGGTAATTTCGGAAGTGGGCATCAGTTTGTAGTCAAAATCCTGCTCCACCCTATGGGAGAACTTTTTCATACACCTGCTGCACGTTAGCTCAACCTCTCCGCTTACGTGTCCCTTAATCTGATAACCTACAGGCTTTTTCTGTATCTCAACTTCCATTTTAAACGGAGAGGCTTTGCTAATTTCCTCTTCCGGTAGTTTCATTACAGAGGGTTGAATCTCCGTTTTAACCTTTAACGGCTCCTTAGCCGTTATCTCACTGAGGTTTACTTTCCTCTTCATGGCTTCACCTGAAAAGGGTTAAGAAAATTCGGCTCATAAAATTATGCTTAAAGACTATCTTTGCAATTGCATAAAGTGTAGACTAACTTTAGCTCAAATCAACTTTTGGGAGGATAAATTGAGAAAAACGCTAACAGCACTGTTGATTACCCTCTCTGTTTCGGGAGCTTCCTTTGCAGCCGGAAAGATACTTGCAAAGGTTAACGGCAAAGCCATAACTGAAAACGACCTTCAGGAGGTTATGAAAACCTTGCCTCCAAACTACAAGACTCTTGAGGGCAACCCTCAGTTCAGAAAACAGATTCTTGAGAATATGGTTAAGGAGGAGCTCCTCTACCAGCAGGCTCTGAAAGAGGGGATCGATAAGGATCCGGAAGTTCAGAAAGAGATCGAGATGATGAAGAAGAGGATCATAGTTCAAGCACTCTTGAGAAAACACGTTAAACCAGAAGATGTGAAGGTTTCTGACAGTGAGGCAAAAACCTTCTACGAGAAGAACAAGGAGCGTTTTAAGGATGCAAACGGTAAAGCAGTTCCCTTTCAGACGTTAAAACCGTTTATCGTTCAGAGTTTAAAGCAGCAGAAAGAACAAGAGGCTTTCAGAAAAGCCCTCGATAAATACGTTGCCGATCTTGAAAAACACTCAAAGGTAGAAGTTTACATTAAATAAACAGTTGGGAGGGTAAAGTGCGTCTGGCACTCTTTCTCCTGATCTCTCTTCTATGGGCGTTTCCTTCTTACGGAAAGATAGTTGACTACATAGCGGCCGTTGTCAACGGAGAGCCCGTTCTCTACAGTGAAATAGTCTCCTATGCAAAGGAGAACGGCATTTCGGACCTCAGAGTTGCCCGGGATAAAGTAATAGAGAAGAAGATACTCCTTACGGAAGCCAAATCTGAGGGTTTAAAGGTTTCAGATGCTGAAGTTGAAAGAGCTGTTAAGGACTTTATGGAGAAGAACGGAATAAAGGATGAGAAGGAGTTAAAAAAGCTTCTGGCTAAGGAGGGGCTCTCTTTGAGTGAGATGAAAGAGAAGCTAAGGGAACAGCTTCTCATAGCAAAGCTCATAGCAAGGAACGTTAAGTCGAAGATTGAAGTTTCAGATGGAGAGATTGAGCAGGTCTGCCAGAAGGAGGAGGGAAAACCGGTAAGGGACGTTTACTACATCTTTACCAGGAACAGGGCAACTGCTGATAAGGCTATGGAGCTCCTCAAAAACGGCGTTCCCTTTGAAAAGGTTGCCAGGGAACTCTCTGAAGACAGAGCAACTGCCGAGAACGGCGGTCACATCGGCAGGGTAACGCCTGGGATGCTCATAAAACCCCTTGACGAGGCCGTTTGGAGCCTGAAACCTGGGAACTTTAAGCTGATGAGAACCTCTAACGGTTTTTACATTGTTTACGTAAAGTCTGAAGAAAAAGGAAGCTGCAACAGAGAGAGGATAAGGCAGCAGCTTTACATGATGAAGTTCCAGAAAACCCTTAAAGACTACTTAGATAGGCTTAAAAGGACTGCCAGCGTCAAGGTCTACATGTAATTTTCTTTGTAGTAGAATACCACCGGGGCTTTATGCCCCTTTTTCTATTCAGGAGGTTTTCCTTTGGTTACGGTTAAGCTTAAATCTCTTGATGAAATAGTTGAGAGTCTGCGCAGGTTTAATAGAGTTTTTATTTTTGGATGTCAGTTGGGCTCTGCCCGTTGTAAGAACGGCGGGCTCAGGGAAGCATACAGAGTTGCGGGATACCTTGAGCTTAAAGGTTTTAAGATTACTGGAGTGAAGAGCCCGGGAGGAACCTGCATTTTAGACAGGCTCAGCTCACCTGAGAGGAACCTTTTAAAGGAGGCGGAGGAGAGTTCTGACGTTATCCTTTCCCTGGCCTGCGGGGCAGGGACCCAACTGATAGCTGAAAACGTATCAATTCCTGTTAAAACCGGTGTTACAACCCTCTTTATAGGAGCTGAGAGGGACGGGCGCTACTTTGAGGAATACTGTATCGCCTGTGGAGATTGTGTCATATCCAGCACAGGGGGTATCTGCCCCGTAGCACGCTGTCCTAAGTCTCTGGTAAATGGCCCCTGTGGAGGAGCCATTGCCGGAAAGTGTGAGGTTGACCCGAATCTTTCCTGTATCTGGTTCAGAATCGCCCAGAGGATGGAGCAGATAGGGGAGCTCCCCGACCTCAGAAAACCGGTTCCTCCTAAAGACTACTCACTCTCTGTTTACCCGAGAAAATTAGTGCTGGAGGAGTAGTTGTCTTTCAGGGAGAAGGTAGCTACAGGAAAGTTTGTAATAACTGCAGAAGTTGCTCCGCCACGGGGAACCGACTACACCTCTGTAATTAAAGCTATAGAGCCGTTAAAGGGAAAAGTTGACGCCTTTAACGTTACAGACTGCCAGCGTTCAATGGTCAGAATGGCACCTCTGCCGATGGCGAAGTTCCTGAAAGATTCAGGCTACGAGCCGATTTTACAGCTTACCTGTAGAGATAGGAACAGGATAGCTCTTCAGGCGGAACTGCTTGGAGCATATGCTCTAGGAATTGAGAACGTCTGCCTTATGACCGGAGACTTCACAACCCTTGGAGACCAGCCGGATGCCAAACCAGTTTTTGACCTTGACTCCGTTCAGCTCATCGAGGTTGCCTCCACACTGAACTCAGGAAGACTCATGAACGGAAAAGAGCTTCAGGGAAGAGTGGATCTCTTTATCGGAGCAGTTTACAATCCCTTTGCAGGGCCTGAGATCCTTCAGGTCTGGAAACTTGAAAAGAAGATAAAAGCCGGAGCTAAATTCATCCAGACCCAGCCCATCTACGACGTTGAGCTTGCCAGAAAGGTTAGTGACCTCATCTACTCCCTTGGAGCTGTTCCCGTTGTTGGAATACTTCCGATAAAGAGCCTGAAGATGGCAAACTTTATGAAAAAACTGAACCCCACTTCTGTTCCCGATTCTCTGATAGAAGGGCTTGAGAGGGCTTCTAACCCTGCCACTTACGGCTGGGATTTCGCCGTAGATGTTGCAAAGGCATGTATAGAGTTTTCAGGAGGCGTTCACTTTATGCTTGTTGGTAAGGTTCAGGAGCTTGCCTCCTTTATAGATTTTGTAAAGAATCACAGGGATTACAACGGCAAGTTTTAGAGGGGGAAATGGAAAACTTACCGCTCCACGTTGGAATTATTATGGATGGAAACGGCCGCTGGGCGGTTAAACGTGGCCTTCCAAGGATTGAGGGACACAGAAAAGGGGCGGAAACCACAGAGAAAATAGTTATAGCTGCGAGCAATTCGGGAATTAAATACCTCTCCCTATATGCATTTTCTACTGAAAACTGGAAGAGACCAAAAGAGGAGGTAAACTTTCTCTTCTCCCTTATGTATGAATATGTAAGGAGCAAGTTAGACCTGTTCCTTGAGAACAACGTAAGGTTCAAGGCTATGGGGAGGCTGTGGGAGCTCCCTGACTATCTCCAGGAAGGTTTTGCCTGGATGGAGGAACAGACCGCCAACTGCACCGGAATGACTGCCGTTTTTGCCGTCAACTACGGAGGCCGTCAGGAGATTTTAGACGCTGTAAATAGGATCCTTAAGAGTGGTCTTGACTCTGTTGACCAAGAGACATTTAGGAAATACCTCTACATTCCTGAGCTTCCGGACCTTGACCTCCTCATTAGAACCAGCGGGGAGCTCCGCATCTCAAACTTCCTCCTGTGGCAATCTGCCTACACGGAGCTCTGGTTCACAGATACCCTCTGGCCGGACTTTACGGAAGAAGAGTTTAAAAAAGCCCTTGAGGATTTCTCCCGTCGGGAGAGGAGGTTCGGCGGAATAAAATGAGGAAGAGGCTCCTTGGAGCAGTTATAGTTGTAGCCTACACACTTCTCATGTTTTTCTCTCCTCAACATGTTTACGCTCTTTTAGTTTACGTTATAGGAGCTCTTGCTGTTGGAGAGCTCTTCTCCCTTTCCGGATTCAGCCGATACCAAACGGCGGCAGTTCTTCTCTTTTCCCTAATCTTTCTGACCTTTGTAAACGTTCCAGGAGCTATAAAACTCCTGAGCCACATCTACACAAACCTTGCAATCTCCTTTTACTCGGGAACGTTCATCTCCTCACTTCTCATTCTCTCTCCCCTTTTTCTTTTCCTTTCTCTATTTACTTACGCTCTAATAGTTGACAGCTCTGTGGACAAAGACTTCTTTACCACTCTTGCTTTCTTTCTCTACTTAACATTTGGAATTCTTTCCCTATCGGCTCTCTCCAGAGAGTATTTTCTCCTCCTCATTTCTCTCGTCTGGTCAACCGATACCTTTGCCTACCTTGTGGGAAAATACTTTGGCAGGAAGAAACTCATCCCTTCTGTAAGTCCCAAAAAGACCGTTGAGGGTTCGATAGGCGGCTCTGTTGCCGGAACACTTATCTCTTATATCCTTGCCGTAAAACTCTCTCTTCTTCCAGACGGTTTTATCACCCTTCTTCTTCTCTTCCTGCTTACCCTTGTTTCTCAGATTGGAGACCTTTTTGAAAGTGCTCTGAAGCGTTCCTTTGGCGTAAAGGATTCCGGAAACATCATTCCCGGCCATGGGGGTATCCTTGATAGAATAGACAGCACCCTGGCAGTTGCTCCAGTCCTGTTTGTTGTTGGAGGTATTAGTTGAAAAGGGTGGAAATTGGCCACGGAAGTGGTGGGAAGCTGACAAAGGAACTGATTGAGGAGGTTTTCCTTAAACACTTTGACTTTCCAGAGCTCCACACCCTTCAGGACGCCACATACCTTCCCGGCCTTTCAAAGATTGCTGTTACGACAGACTCTTACGTTGTTCGGCCTCTCTTCTTCCCTGGTGGAGACATTGGAAAACTATCTATTTCCGGAACCGTTAACGACCTTACTGTTAGCGGAGCTCTCCCCCGCTACATAACAGTCGGCTTTATCGTTGAAGAGGGACTTCCCCTTGAAACTCTTGAGAGAGTAGTCTCCTCAATGGCAGAAACCGCCCGTTCTGCCGGCGTTAAAATCGTTGCAGGAGACACAAAGGTAGTTGAAAAAGGAAAGTGTGACGGTATTTACATAAACACCGCCGGAGTTGGTGAGGTTGTGAGGGAGCTCTCCCCAAAACTTGTTAAGCCGGGTGATAAAGTCATTGTAACCGGTTTTATCGGAGACCACGGAATCGCCATTTCTTTAGCCCGTGAGGAGTTTGAGGTTGAAACTCCCGTAGAGAGCGACTGTGCTCCTTTAAACTCGCTCCTTACACCCCTCTTTGAACTCCCCGGTCTTAGGTTTATGAGAGACCCTACCCGTGGAGGTCTTGCAACCGTTTTAGTTGAGCTCTCTGAATCCTCTAACCTTGGCGTCAGGATTTACGAGCTCCAGATACCCGTTAGGAAATCTGTTCGTTTCATCTGCGACATGTTAGGCTATGACCCTCTCTACCTTGCAAACGAGGGTAAAGCTGTTGTGGTTGTTTCACAAGAAGACGCAGAAAGAGCACTTGAAATTCTTAAATCCTACCCTTTAGGAAAAGACGCCGCAGTTATCGGGGAAGTTGTAGAGGAGCCGGGAGTTGTTCTCGTAACCTCCGTCGGCGGAGAGAGGAGACTTGAGCTCTTAGAGGAAGACCCGCTTCCAAGGATCTGTTAAATGAGCCACCTGATTCAGACGGTTCTCATCTCTTACCTGTTTATCGTTTTAGTCATACTCTTTGACCTGAAGTTCAGATCTGGAATGTGGAGGGAGCTCCTTCTCTCCTCCCTCCTCTCACTCCTCCAGCTTCTTGCCATAGCCTTTGTTATCCTCTACCTCTTAAAACTAAACATCTCTTTCCTCAATTTTGGAATCGTTTTCCTTTTCTTTTTCAACGCCTCCGTTATAGCCTACCTTCGCCTAAAGCCCTTTCCCTACTCCACTCTGAAAACATTCTTAATCGTTTTCTTCTCAATCTCCCTCATCTCTTCCTTTTCCCTCTTTCTCCTCTACCTTGCCGGAATTCTCAAACCGACTCCAACATCACTTATCCCCCTTGCGGGTATCGTTACGGCTGCTGGAATGAGGAGCCTCTCTCTTGCCTTCAGGTACTTTAAAACCCGTCTTCTTGATCTTCAGGACATTCTACTTGGAATGTTTGCCCTTGGAGCAACAGACCTTCAGGTGTTTAGCTTTGTTTTCAAAAGCCTTATAGACGACATAACCGTTCCTGTCAGAGACATGTTCCGTTCTGCCGGAATAGTCCACATTCCCGGCGTTATGGTCGGTCTTCTCCTTTCAGGAGTCTTCCCTATAAAGGCTGCAGCTGTTCAGTTTGCCATTTTGAGCACAATGGTTTTTCAGTTTACGTTTACGCCGGCAGCTGCACTTTTCCTTCTAGTTTTCCTTTTTGGTCTCAAGATTTATCCTGGAGGAAACAATGGATAGAGTTAAAGAGTTTGTTGAGCTTATCCACTCACTTGCTCCTAAAGACAGAAAGGTTAAGATAATGAACGTCTGCGGTTCCCACGAGCATACAATCGCCTACAGCGGTTTAAGGTCTTTAATGCCTGAAACCGTTGAGCTTGTTCCCGGCCCGGGGTGTCCCGTCTGTGTCTGTTCTGAGAGCGACGTAATAAATGCTATAAACCTTTCAAAACGTCCCGATGTTATCCTCTGCACCTACGGCGACATGCTGAGAGTTCCTACCCGTATAGGATCTATTCGGTCAAACGGCGGGAACTACAGAATGGTTTCGGCTCCCCACGAGGTTCTAAAAATTGCCAGGGAAAACCCCGATAAAAAGGTCGTCTTTTTCTCAATCGGCTTTGAGACGACAACTGCTCCAACTGCAGCCCTCCTTGAAATGGGAGTTCCTAAAAACCTGTTTATCCTTACTTCTCATAAGCTCACCCCTGAAATTATGGAAGTTCTTGTTAAGGACTCTGAAGTTGGAGTTGACGCCTTTGTTGCCCCCGGCCACGTCTCTGCAATAGTTGGTTCAAATGCCTGGAGGATTTTCCCTGAAAATTATGGAATTCCAACGGTTGTTGCCGGTTTTGAACCTGAAAACCTCCTCCTTGCCTTCGTCAGAATCCTTTACCAGATAAAAGAAGGGAAAGCTGAGCTTGAAAATGTTTATAAGGGAGTTGTAAAGCCTGAAGGGAACAGGAGAGCTCAGGAACTTATGTATAAATACTTTGAAAAGGCAGATGTCAACTGGAGAGGAATAGGAAACATCCCGAAGTCCGGCCTTGAGTTCCGCCCCGAATACGCCCAACTTAACGCAAAAGCCGTCTTTAACCTTCCCGAAATAAAGGAGGAAAAAATTCCCGGCTGCATCTGCGACAGAGTGGTTCTGGGAAAAGCCTATCCGACCGACTGCAAACTCTACGGAACTGCCTGCACACCAAGGAATCCGAAAGGTCCCTGTATGGTATCTTTAGAGGGAGCCTGCAATATCTGGTTCCGTTCAGGTGTTAAAACCGCTTAGAGTTTGAAAGATGGAGTGTAAAGTTCTACTGGTTGAAGATGATGACGTTCAGAGGGAGCTCCTTAAAGAGATACTCTCCGAGGCCGGCTTTAAGGTTCTGACCTCGTCTACTGCCGAGGGAGCTCTCTCCCTCCTCTCCCGTGAAAACCCCGGGGTTGTCGTTACAGACGTTCGCCTTCCCGGTATGGACGGAATAACATTCCTCAAAAAGGTAAAGTCTGAGTTTCCAGAAACAGAGGTCATAGTAATTACCGCCTTCAGCAGCGTTGAGGACGCCGTTGGCGCCATAAAGTCTGGCGCCTTCCACTACGTTACAAAACCTTTTGATCCTTCAGTTCTTATAAACCTTATTGAAAAGGCCTACCAGCTTGTTTCTCTGCGGCAACAGACCCCTTCAGAGAGCTCTGGCATCGTCTACGCATCCCGTCAGATGGAGGAACTCCTATTCAAAGCCTCACTCTACGCAAAGAGTGAGGCCCCCGTCCTCATTTTGGGGGAGAGCGGCGTAGGTAAGGAACTCCTTGCCCGTTACATTCACAGAGAGAGTGGCCGAAAAGGGAAATTTGTTTCTGTAAACTGTGCCGCAATTCCTGAAAACCTCTTTGAGAGCGAGCTCTTTGGTTACGTAAAGGGGGCGTTTACGGGAGCTCTTTCAGACAAACCGGGGCTTTTTGAAGAGGCAGACGGTGGAACCCTCTTTTTGGACGAAATAGGGGAGCTCCCCCTGTCACTTCAGGCAAAACTTCTCAGGGTTCTTCAGGAGGGAGAGGTTCGTCGCCTTGGGAGTAATAGAACTAAAAAAGTTGACGTAAAACTCGTTGCCGCAACAAACAGAGATTTAAAAGAGCTGGTCTCTCAGGGTAAGTTTAGAGAAGATCTCTACTACAGGCTCAACGTTTTAACTCTCAAAATCCCTCCCCTGCGGGAAAGGCCTGAAGACATTACTGCCCTTACCGGCTACTTCCTGAAAAAATTTTCGTCAAAATATGGAAAAAAGGTAGAGATGACTCCTGAAGCCCTTGAAATTCTCCTTTCCCATTCCTTCCCTGGAAACGTGAGGGAGCTTGAGAACCTCATCCACAGGCTAGTAATAACTTCAGACGGCACGATAAAACCGGAAGACCTGAAAGACCTGACAGATTCAAAATCCCAATCACCTGAAGAAATCACCCTTGACTTCTCTGAACCGCTTCCTCAGAAAGTTGCCCGCCTTGAGAAGATGATGATTGAAGAAGCCCTTAAGAGAACAGGCTACGTTCAGACAAAAGCAGCTAAACTCTTAGGGATAGACGAGAAATCCCTGAGGTATAAGAGGAGGAAGTACGGAATATGAGAAAACTCCTCCTTCCGGCCTCTCTTCTCTCTCTCCTTTTCGTGGCAATAATTATCAACCTCTACGTGTTGCACAGAGAGCTCCACTGGTTCTACCTCTCTGTGATAAGGGAAGAGACTGCAAGGGTTAAATCTGTAGTTGAAGGAACCGTGGCTGGCGGAGGGGACCCTGTAGAAGCCATTTACTCTTACATGAAAAGATCTAAGCTTCTTAAAGGTGCAACCTTCAACCTTGAAGGGAGGAATATTCCTATTCCCGGTTCAGACATCTCTCCAGACTACTATAGAGAGACTGTAAACCTTAAACCCTTCGCTTTCACCCTCTATTTTGATTTCTCTTTTCTGGATGAGCTTAACAGACATCTGCTTTATATTTTCTTCTCGCTTCTTCTTTTCAGCTCTCTCTTCACTCTTGTTACAGTCTTGGTTGTCAGGGAATATTTCAAAAAACAGCTCTTTTTACAGAAAGAACGGCAGGAGAGAGAACGGCTTGAAAGTATCAACCTAGTCATCCACTCCCTCATCCATGAGGTAAAGAACAGGTTAAACGTTTTGAGACTTCTCTCTTACAGACTTGAGAAAAACTGCTCTGCTGAAAGCTGTAGCAACTACCTTTTAAAGCTGAGAACCGAAATAGACAATCTGGGAAAATACGTTGAGGAGACGGCAGACCTGAGGCGTCCCCTGAAAATCTCTAAAAGACCCGTTTCCTCTGAACTCCTTCTGAAAAATGCCCTTTCAAAGTTTGAAGAACTCCTCAAAACAAAAAGAGTTGAGCTTCAAATTTCGGTTGAGGAGGTTATCCTTAACGTTGATCCTGAAAAGTTTACCTCGCTCCTTGTTGACCTTATTAAGAACGCCGTTGAAGCTCTTGAGGGGAAGAGCAGGAAAGCCCTGAAGATAGTGGGAAAGAGAGAGGGAAACGTTTACAATTTCTACGTTATGGACAGCGGAGGAGAACTCTCCTCTTCCAACATCTTCAAGCCTTTCTACTCAACAAAAAAGAAAGGTTTCGGCCTTGGCCTCTACAACGTTAAACGAATATCCGAGGCCCACGGTGGAACTGTAAATGCTTACACTGAAAAAGGGTGGACAGTTTTTAAGATTTCAATTCCCTGTACGGAAAATTTTCCGTAAGAAAGACAGAATATTCGGAAAATTTTCCGTAGCCTTTTCGGAAATAGCTCCGGATAATCCTGTCGGAACTCCAACTTTAAATTTGGCATGAAATTTGCTTTTTTACTCTTGATGAACAGAAAAAATCAGAACAGTATTTAGGAGGTCTGAAATGAGGAAACATTTACTTGTAGCCGCTGCTTTAGCTCTATCTGCTGGAATTGCAGGTTGCGGTGGAGGTGGCGGAGGTTCAGCTGGATTATCTTCTAACACGTCATCTACAACCCTTGATGGGGGAGCTTACTCCAGCTACGTTGCAAATGCTAAAGTATGTTTGGAGGACGGAAACGGAAACATCGTAACAAATGCTGGTAACGAGGTATGTTCCACTACCTATTCAGACGGAACATTCCAGCTTTCTATTCCGTCTAGCGTTACTGTAACGGACAACAACCGCATTGCTCTATTTGTAAACGCTCAGGGAACAGAATTAAAAGTTGCAGAAGCTCCTATATCTCAGTTAAAAGTAACTGGTGTGGATAATACTATAGCCGTAACTCCCCTCTCTCTTGCAGGTAACGATACAAAATTGGCCAGCGTTTTAGGTGCTATCATACACGGTCTTGCCGGAGATACTACCGGTTATCAGGATGTGGTTGATTTAGGAAATGTTGAAGTTGAAGATGTTTACGAGGTTAATGGAACAGATGTCCAAGAGCTGGAGATAGATAACCATACCTGTCTGGAAGACCTTATTAAACAGGGTGCACAGCTAAATATTGGTGTATACAACTTATCCCTTAATCAGGGATATAAAATAAAGGTCAATTCATCATCGGTTAAGTTAGAGACCAATAACGAAGAAAAGCCTATTAACTACAACTGCTTACAGCATGAACAGGAACTCCAAGCACACATTAACGAGCTTAAAGCCGCTGTTTTAGGTGACAAAAATCTGCTTCTAAAAGCTAAAGCAGAAGCTGTTTTAATCTCCTTAGAAGGACATTTAAATCATCTTTTAAATAACCTGAACCTTACAGATTCCGATAAGCAGCTCATCAATACAATAATTAGTAATGTCCAGTCTCTCCTTGCAAGTATTCAGTCTGAAGAAAATGGTCTCTCAGATGAAGACAGGAGCCAGATTAATGCTTTGATTACCGATTTACAGACTCTTGTAAGTTCTTTGGAGTCCGAAGGGCTTGTTCATCAAGCGAGAGAATTACAACAAAAGATTAACATTCTTCAGGATATAGAGAGTGGAAACGTTACTATTCATTTCCATCATAACGGGAAACATGAAGGAGACACAGGAAACAGCCATGGTCATGAATCCAGCCATAATGAAGGGAATAGTCATGGCTCTTCCAGCCATAATGGTGGAACAGAAGAGTAAAATGGGATTTTAGAGAATTTCAGGAACAAATCATGGAGGCCTCTGGGACCTCCTTTTTTAATTCTAAACAGGAGGTTACCTTTGAACCTGCAACGATTGGCAATTAACGATGAAGGATTCATTTTTGACCCTGAAACGGGGAACAGCTACACAGTCAACAAAACCGGCCTATTTATCATCAAGTTCCTTAAAGAAGGTAAGTCTGAAGAGGAGATAGTTAAAGCTCTCTCAGAGAAATTTGACGTAAGCGAAGAAGACGCCAGGAGAGACCTCGTTGACTTTATGGAGCAACTGAGACTCTACGGCCTTCTGGAGGGTGAGAATGTATAGGGTTGCCGTATCGGGGATAAACGCCGTTGACAATCCAGGCCCCGGTGTTGGTATAGCAAAGGGTTTAAAGGAGGGTTCTTTAGAGGTCTCTGTCTACGGCCTTGCCTACGACGCCATGGAGCCCGGTATCTACATGAAGTGGCTCTTTGAAAAGAGCTTCATTATGCCCTACCCTTCTGCCGGAGAGGAAGCTTTTATAGAGCGGCTTCTCTACATTAAGTCAAACTACGGTCTTGACGCCGTTATCCCCGCCTTAGACGCGGAGCTCCCCCTCTTCATAAAGAGCTCCTCCCTCCTTGAGAGCTACGGAGTGAAGACGTTTCTTCCTACAGAGGAGCAGTTCAAACTGAGAGGGAAAGACCACCTCCCTAAAATTGCAGAGAAGATAGGAGTAAAGGTTCCTGAAACCAGGATAGTGACATCTTACGAAGAACTCAATAAGGCCTTAGAAGAGCTTGGTTTTCCTGTAATGGTTAAAGGTATTTTCTACGAAGCTTACAAAGCATTCAACATCAGCCAGGCTACTTCTTACTTCAACTCAATCGTCTCAAAGTGGGGTTACCCTGTAATTGTTCAGCAGGTTATATCTGGGGAAGAGATGAACCTTGTTGGAGTTGGAGATGGAGAGGGTGGGCATTTAGGATTTCTTGCAATAAAGAAACTCTGGATTACCTCTTTGGGAAAAACCTGGACAGCTGTAACCGTAAGGAACGATAAACTTTTCTCTCTTGCTGAAAGTTTCGTTTCTAACTTCAAATGGCGTGGAGCCTTTGAGCTTGAATGTATGGTCAGCGGTAGCGATGTTTACCTTATAGAGATTAACCCGCGTTTTCCTGCCTGGGTCTACTTTGCAGCTGGAGTGGGAGTTAACCTTCCTGAAAGACTTTTGAAAGCTGCCCTTGGTTTAGACCCAGAAAGAGACTGGAACTACCCTGCTGGCAAGCTTTACGTCAGGTTTACAGACGATTTAGTTACAGATATTTCACAGTTTCAGCAGGTTGTTACGACGGGTGAAAGTTGATTAAGAAAATGTTTGGGAGGTAGAGTTGAAAGAGCCTTATGAGAAGCCAGTAATTCAGAAACTTAAGACTGGAATGGTTAACAAATTCGGTTCTTCTCCGGCGTACGCCAGAAAATTCAGGAAAGATATTGAGGGAGTTCCTGTAGATGAATTGGTTGAAAGATTTGGTTCTCCACTTTTTGTATTTTCGGAGAAAAAACTCCGCCAGAAGTTTAGAGAGGTGAAAAACGCCTTTACCCTCAGGTATCCAAACGTTGAGTTCAGCTGGTCTTACAAAACCAACTATCTTGATGCCATCTGTGCCGTTCTCCACCAGGAAGGTGAAACTGCAGAGGTGGTTTCTGAGTTTGAGTACGAGAAAGCCCGTCGTCTCGGAGTTCCGGGGAATCAGATTATTTACAACGGTCCCTACAAGCCTTACGACTCTCTTGTTACAGCTGTAAAGGAGGGAGCCCGTATAAACATTGACCACTTTGAGGAGATTGCAGACCTTGAAAAGGTTGCCGATGAGCTTGGCGTAAAGCCCAGAGTTGGCATAAGGCTCAACATGGATACGGGCATCCATCCCCAGTGGAGCCGGTTCGGTTTTAACCTTGAATCTGGCCAGGCTCTTGATGCCGTTAAGAGGATAGCCTCCGGCGGTAAACTGGAGCTTGTGGGTCTTCACTGCCACATAGGAACCTTTATCCTTGACCCCCACGCCTACGAAGTTGAAGTCAAGAAGATGGTTGACTTCTCTTACACAGTTGAAGACCAGTTCGGGTTTAAGATTGAATACCTTGATATTGGCGGCGGTTTCCCTTCAAAGAACAGACTGAAAGGCATTTATCTTCCTCCGGAAGTTGCCGTTCCTTCCGTTGATGAGTTTGCAGAGAGGGTTTGTTCGGCACTTCTCTCAAGTCTTCGTCCTGGAGACTACCCTAAACTCATCTTAGAGAGCGGAAGGGCAATAGTTGACGAGGCGGGGTACCTGATAACAACTGTTCACGCCGCAAAAAGGCTCCCTTCAGGTCTCAAGGCTTACGTTTTAGACGCCGGTGTTAACATCCTCTTCACCGCATTCTGGTATAAGTTCAACGTTGAGTTAGATAGGGAGGTTTACGGAACTTCTGAACCCTGTGTATTATATGGCCCTCTCTGTATGAACATAGATGTTGTTGACGACCTTACCTACCTTCCTCCTCTTCCCAGGGGAACCCGTCTCATTCTCTCTCCTGTTGGTGCTTACAACGTTACTCAGTGGATGCAGTTTATCCGTTACAGGCCTGCCGTTGTTCTCATCGGAGAGAACGGCGAGGTTGACCTTATCAGGGAGGCGGAAGACCTTACAGACATTGTGAGACGGGAAAAACTTCCAGAGAGGCTGAAGTTGGAATGGTAACGGAACTTCTATCACGTTTTAAAAAGTTCTCCGTTCCACTTCTGAGGAGCTACTCGGCGGTTCTCTTTAACTCAAATCTGTGGGGGGGAGCTCTCCTCCTCCTTTTAACCTTTATCAATCCTAACTTAGGCTTTGGGGGTCTTGTTTCACTCCTTTCCGCTTACATCTTCGCGAGGCTTATCGGTTTTAAGGAAGATTTCCTGCGGCTTGATTACTACATCTATAACCCCCTTCTTGTCGGCTTATCCCTTGGTTACCTCTTCAAGCTGAGCCTTCTCAGCCTTCTCTTTCTGGCTACGGCAGGAATTCTGACCTTTCTCTTTACCTACACCCTTTCGTCTATCTTCTACACCTACCTTCGCCTTCCCATCCTCAGCGTTCCGTTCGTCGTTGTCAGTTCTATCTTCTATCTTGCCTCAATCAAGTTCTCCCAGCTCTTTGTCTCAAACCTTTACTCTCATTCTCCCATTCTAATCTCCCTCAACCTTCCTCTTCCTGCTGAAGGTTATCTCCGCTCCCTTGGAGCCATCTTCTTCCTGCCCTATCCCCTTCCCGGCTTTATTATGGCTCTTCTCTTCTTTTTCGTCTCCCGAATCCTTTTCTTTCTCTCTCTTTTAGGTTACTTCTCTGGAACTTTGACCGCCTACCTTTTCACAGGTTCCTGGTATAAAGTTTTTACAGATACTTCTGCCTTCAACTACATACTTACCTCTATGGCTGTAGGTGGCGTTTTCCTCATACCTTCCCTGAGAAGCTACAAGTTTGCTCTTACTGCTTCTGTCGTTTCTGTTCCGGTTATTGAGGGGGTTAAAGTTTTCTGGGAGAGCTACGGACTTCCGGTCTTTGCCCTTCCCTTTAACGTAGTCTCCCTTCTCTTCCTCTACGTTCTCTTTACTATTGGCTGGAGTTACGTAACCAAAATCTATAAAGGAACACCAGAGAGAACCCTTGACCACTACCTCACCTACTCTCGAAGGTTCCCCTTTACAGGCCGTGAGATAGGTCTTCCGTTCTCAGGGAAGTGGACTGTCTGGCAGTCCTTTAACGGAGAGTGGACTCACAAAGGCCCTTGGAGGTTTGCAGTAGACTTTGTGATAACCGACGACGAGGGAAAAACCTACTCCGATTCAGGAACTCAGCTGACAGACTACTACGCCTTTGGAAAACCGGTTCTTTCTCCCGTAGACGGTCAGGTTGTCTCTGTAGTCTCAGATCTTCCCGACAATCCTCCCGGAACTACCGACAGGGAGAACAACTGGGGTAACTACGTCCTCATCTACGACAGGCGAGGATTCTACGTTCTCATTTGCCACTTTAAGCAGGACTCCATAAAGGTAAAACCTGGAGACACCGTTGTAAAGGGAACCCTTTTAGGACTGTGCGGGAATTCCGGTTACTCGCCTCAACCCCATATCCATGTCCACGTCCAGCTTCTCTCTTACGTAGGAGCTCCCACCGTTCCCTTTAACTTCACTTCCTACGTCTCTCAGAACCGCTTCCACGACGTTGGAATTCCAGAAGAGGGAGAAGTGGTTGAGCCGGTTTACCCGGATAAATCCCTCTACAACCGACTCAACATGCTGATAGACCAGTCTTTTGACTACCTGATAACAGAAAACGGGAAGACTTCTCGGTTCACTGCAACTGTTAAGATGGCACCAGATGGAACTTTTTACCTGACAGACGGTAGAGCTAAACTCTACTTTGGAATACAGAACGCTACCTTTTACTTCTACCACTTTGAGGGGGACGTTCGCTCTCCACTGAAATACTTCTTCTTCTCGTCTCCGAAAATTCCACTTTTCTACTCACGGGAACTTCACTGGTTTGACTACCTGCCTCTTATCTCTATCTCTTCTAAGCTGAAGAGGGAACTCTACCTCTTTCTCTCCTCAATTAACCAAAAGTTGTTTTCTGTATCTACAGAAAGTTCTTGGTTGAAACACTTAAGTCTGGAAACTGTTATAATCCAGCCGGGAAAGACGCTGAAAGCTCAGGTAGAACTTTCGGAAGACGTGGGATTTGAAAAGATCACATTCAACAACGTTGAAATAAGGAGGGTGAGAGATGAAGAAACTTCTGTTACCTCTTAGTCTTGCAGTTGCCTTCGCTGTGCCTTCACTTGCCGCAGAGCAGGGTAAGAAGATTTACGCCTATGGAGCTCTCTACGGAACTTACCTTGACTACAACAACTCCAAATACAAAAAGGACGGCTACAGCACAACAGGCTATCTGAGCCTTGGAGACGGCCTCCACAACGCCATTCAGCTTGGCGTTGAGTATACCCACATCAACTACAAAGACGGCTACTCAGACCTCAACCAGGAAGACTACACAATTGCCTATACAAACACAAACCAGCTCCTTAAGAACCATACCTTTACCTTCGGAGCTCACTACATAAACAGTGATGACGACCTTACAGACGGCGGTTACACCCTCTTCTTTGATGGAACTTACTTTAATTCCGTCTACCCCTACTACTTCAAGTGGAACGCCGGTATAGGACTCTACTACAGCCGCTACACAAACTTAACTAACTTCAACGTCTACCAGGTCAATCCTCATACAACAGTTAAACTCTTTTCAGACTGCAGGAAGGGAGCTCTCTACACAGACGTAACCGGCTACTACATCCATGTTACAGACTCCGATAAATTGGGAATTGATAAAAGCAACTACTACTCAATTGATTTAGCCCTTCGCTACTATTACGGTAGCTACGACTTTAAAATCGGTGGCTGGGTAGGTCAGCAAATGTTTGCGGTTAAGAACGACGGTTTCGTCGTTTATAACCTCAAAGAAAAGTACAAAGGTGGAGCTTACACAGAGATAGGCTACACTTTTAAAAACGGCTTAAGGCTTGCTTTTAACCTTTCCGTTAACAGATTCAGCGAAGAGGGCAATAACGTCACCCAGACCGTTGGAACAGTTTCTGTAGGTTACAGGTTCTAATCTGGAGGTTCACTTGAGACGACTAATCGTTTCTCTTTTAATGGCTTTAACTATTCCTGTTTCTGCATTCTCGTTGACCTATACGGAGATAAAAGAGGCCTACCAGCGTTCTTACATCTACGAAAAGAGCGGAGACTATGCAGACGCAATTAAAGCCCTTATGCCGGTCTACAAGAGCTACCCAAACGGTTATACCGTTAACCTGCGTCTTGGGTGGCTCTACTACCTTGCAGGTAGGTATGCAGACTCTGAGCTTCACTACAAAAAGGCGCTTCAAGCGATACCAACTTCCGTTGAGGCCGTTTTAGGCCTCATGCTTCCCCTTATAGCGCAGGACAGGTGGTCTCAGGTTGAATCCCTTGCCTACAGAATCTTAAAGACAGACTACTACAACTATTACGGAAATCTCCGTCTCTCTGTCGCTCTTCGTCATCAGAACAAATTTTCAATGGCCGAAGCTGTAGACAGGAAGATGTTAACCCTCTACCCTACAGATGTAAACTTCCTCAACGAGCTTGCTCTCTCACTTTTAGGCGAGGGAAAGAAACTCTACGCAAAGACCATCTTTGAGAACGTTCTTATCTTAGACCCCGAAAACATTATTGCCAAAGAATACCTTGGGAAATTAACTTCTTTAGAATCAACTAAATCAAATAGGACTTCCTCTGATAATCAGACTAAAACACCGGAAAACCCTACCGGGGAAGACAGCAGTAAGGAAAGTAATTAATTAGGTCGGGGAGCTCCCCACCTCTTTCCTCTTCTTTGCCAGCCAGGAGGGGAAGTCTGTAGCCATTGCGTCAACGCCGTTTCTGAGAGCTCTCTCAAAACTCCTCTCGTCGTCTATCAGCCAGGCTACAACCACCTCTTTCAGCCTGTGGGCAAACCTTACGGCCTTCTCTGTCGCTAAAGGCCAGCGGGGGAGGACTATCTCTGCTCTTATTTCTTTTGCCGTTACTATTCCACTAGGAGGCCTTGAGTAGATGAGTCCTGTTGTCAGCTCTCCTTCTATCTCCTTCACTCTCTTTAGAGCTTCAGGGTAGAAACTTATAAATGCTATCCAGTCGGGGTTTTCAGATAGAGATAAGACTTCCTCAACAACTTTTTCTGTGGTTTCCGGCTCCTTTATCTCAACAAAGAGGCCACACCTTCCGTTAACCGTTTCAACAACTTCCCTTAGAGTTGGAACCGGTTCCGTTCCGGCTACTCTTATTCTCTCTTTTATCTCCTTCAGCGTCAGTTCTTTTACTTTTCTGTCAACTCCTGCAACCCTTTTAAAATCCGGGTCGTGGACTACAACTAACTCTCCGTCGGCCGTTTCCCTTACATCACACTCAACTACATCTGCTCCGGCCGATATTCCCCTTTCAAAGGCATTCAAAGTGTTCTCGGGGAGCTCCCCTCCAGCTCCCCTGTGCCCTACAACGGCGAAGGGTTTAACCGTTAGCCTTCTGAGTATTTCCTTCAACCTTTTAGCCTTTTAACGGCTTTCAGTCCTATGTCTGTTCTGTAGTGCATCCCGTCAAAGTGTATTCTCTTAACGGCTTCGTATACCCTCTCTCTCGCCTCAACTATGTCCTTTCCAAGTGCTGTAACGTTTAAGACCCTTCCACCGTTTGTTACAAGTTTTCCATCCTTAACAGCCGTTCCTGCGTGGAAAACAGCAACTGTAGGAACTTTTTCCGCCTCTTCTATTCCCGTTATAACCTTTCCCTTCTCGTACTTTCCCGGGTAGCCCTTAGATGCCAGAACAACGCATATTGAGGTTTCTGGCTTCCAGTGGAGCTCCTCAACAAGCCTTCCCTCAACGGCGCTTAACGCAACGTCAACGAGGTCATCTTCAAGCCTTCTCAGTATTGCCTGAGCTTCAGGATCTCCGAATCTTACGTTGAACTCTAAAACTTTAGGTCCTTCTTCGGTTATCATAAGCCCGGCGTAGAGTATTCCTTTAAAGGGCATCCCCTCTTCTGCCATTCCTTTCAGTATCGGCTTTATAACCTTTTCCTGAACTTCTTTCTCCATCTCTCCAGAGAGAACCGGAGCCGGTGAGTAGGCTCCCATTCCCCCTGTGTTTGGCCCTCTGTCTCCGTCAAAAACGGCCTTGTGGTCTTGAGCCGTTGCAAGTGGAACAAACCTTTCCCCGTCTGTTATAACAAGGTAAGAAGCCTCCTCTCCCTTTAAACACTCCTCTACAACGACTCTGTTCCCGGCCTCTCCAAAAACTTTTTCAACCATTATTCTGTCAACGGCCTCTATGGCTTCGTCAACCGTTTGTGCCACAACAACTCCCTTCCCTGCCGCCAGGCCGTCTGCCTTTACGACGATGGGAGCTCCCACCTTCCTGATGTATTCCTTTGCCTTTTCCGGATCGTCAAACACCTCAAAACCGGCAGTGGGAACTCCATATTTCTTCATCATCTCTTTTGCAAAGGCCTTACTTCCCTCAAGCTGTGCAGCTGCTTTAGAGGGTCCGAAAACTTTCAGCCCTCTCTTTTCAAACTCATCTGTTATTCCTGCAACTAACGGAGCTTCAGGCCCAACTATCGTAAGGTCTATTCCCTCTCTTTCAGCAAAGTCTGCCAGCTTTTCAACTTCCGTCGGCTTTATATCTACACACTCCCCTATCTGAGCTATTCCCGGGTTGCCGGGAGCTCCATACACCTTCTCTACCTTTTTACTCTGTGCAACCTTCCAGGCAAGTGCGTGCTCCCTTCCTCCGCTACCAACTATCAGAACCTTCATCGGCCTACCCCTTGATTTATAAATTGTTGGGCAATTATAACAGTATCCCCTTTTCTATATACAACAATTCTGTATCTCCTCTGCTTCTTAACTGAAGATCCTCTCTTTACTTCAGCCCGTTTGAGTATGCGGCTTACGTAGTTCCTGGTTTCCGCGTAGGGAGGAACACCTCCATACTTTTCAACGGCTCCCTCCCCTGCATTGTAAGCTGCAAGGGCTAACTTCCAGTTTCCGTATTTCCGATAGAGCTCTTTTAATAGTTTTGCTCCGGCGTTCAGGTTTTCATCAACGTCAAAAGGATCTTTAACTCCAAGTCTTTTTGCAGTTTTTGGCATCAGCTGGCAGAGTCCCATTGCTCCCTTTCTCGATACCGCTCTAGGGTTAAAGTTTGACTCGGCCCGAACCAGTTCTTTAAATATCCTTACCGGCAACCCATACTTTTTGGCGTAGTAAACAACCTTTTCTTCAATGGTTTTAGCGTTTTTTGGTCTTTTGAACTGCCTCTCTCCTGAACCGGTTATGTATATAACGCCGTTCTTCTCGTAAACCTTTATCCACCCAAAGGCGTTAGGCGGAAATGCCAGCAGGCTAATTAAGAAGATACATAGTCCTGATCTCTTCAACATTTCCATTTAGAGCCCTGATTAGAGTTTTCAAAATGTTCTCGCTACCTGTTCCCAGTATCCTATCAATAAAACTCTCTTTTTTCTTAAGGTAGATCACCCTGGCATCGGGGCATTTCCCCAGCTCCTTGGCCACTTCAACCGCCTTTTCAAAGTTTCCAAGGTAGTCCACAAGTCCTAGTCTCTTTGCTTCCTCTCCTGTAAAGATCCTTCCGTCTGCAAATTTCTTAACCTTCTCAATCGGAAGTTTTCTTCCTTCTGCAACTGCCCTTACAAACTGCATGTAAGAGTCATCTATCAGTTTCTGAACTATGGCTATCTGTTCAGGGTCTGGCTTTTTAAACGGGTTGAGAAGATCTTTGTAGGGACCACTCTTGACTGTAATAACATCTACTCCCAGCTTTTTTATTAGTTTACTTACGTTGTAGGTCTGGAGGATTACCCCTATGCTCCCGGTAATCGTTCCAGGGTTTGCTACTATCTTTGTTGCCCCTACCGAGATGTAGAGCCCTCCGGATGCAGCAACAGACTCCATAGAGACAACTACTGGCTTCTCCTCTGCCAGCTTAACGACCTTGTCGTGGATCTCCTGACAAGCTCCAACAACCCCTCCAGGGGAGTTAACCCTCAGGATTACGGCCTTTACGTCCTCATCCTTTTCAGCTCTATTCAAGAGCTCCAGATAGCCATCTGCTTCCTTTATAACTCCAACAACTTTTATAACAGCTACTTTTCCTCTTCTTATCTCTATTCCATCCACTGGCTGGTTAAAAAGTGAAGAGATACCCCAGCTGATAAACGCCGAAACTATAAGAACTGCAACGACTATAAGGAAAGTTTTAAGCTTCCTCATGGCTTCTCTCCAACGTTAAAGTGTAGCTTAACAAACCTGTGGAGTTTTTCACGGGGAATTTTTTTAAGGAGCTCCCTGTTGTTCAGATTCCCCTCCTTCACCTTAAATCCCAGCTCTTCTGAGAGCTTTTTTATGGCCTTTAACCTCTCAGCCTTTGCAACTATTGAGGCTGCTGCAACTACTGGATCGGCTTCACCCTTTTCTCTTGCTATGACTCTAGCTTCCTTTAAGTTTTCTCTCAAAACCTCTTCAACTTTTCTGCTAAACCTGTCAATAATAATTTCCTTTGCCCTGCACTTTTCTGTTAGTTTTTTTAAAACCCTCAGATATACCTCTTCAAGGTAGCGGTTTACATTTTTAAATTTCTCGTATTCTCTGTTGTAAACTTCAGGAGGGATTACTCTCACTATTCCCCTGCACTTTTTCTTTATCTTTTCGGCAATTTCTATTATTTTTTCCTGTTTAATCTTCTTAGAGTCCTTTACTTCTATCAGGAGGAGTTCCCTCAAACATTCCCTATCTCCACACACGCAGGCAACCACTAAGGGGCCGAAGAACTCTCCCTTCCCTGCTTCATCACATCCTATTCTTGGAATGTTTTCCTCCAGTTTCAAGAGCTCTTCTACAACCTTTTCCTTTACCTTCTCCCGGTCCTTTCCAGAGTAAACTAGGCTTCCAGACTCGTAAACTATCAGTTCTCCTTTCCCTATTTTAAACCTGTGGGAGGCATACTTCGGAGGTTCCTCTTCCCTTGCTCCCATCTTTTTGAGCTGTTCAATTAACTTTTCTGTCTTTTCTCTCTCTAACTTCACCGTTTGTTAACCTCTAACCCGATGCCGGCTTCAGCGCCGTAGTAGCTATTGTATCTCAGCTCCAGGTAGTAGTTTTTCTTCAGAAAGAGCTGAACGCTTCCTCCGTATTCCGGGTTCTGTCCTGTTGTTCCGTAACCTATGAGCCTTATCCTCTCTGCTAGTCTCTTTGCCACAGTTAGCTTTGCTACGGTTTCTCCGTATTTTGTTATGTAGGGTTCAATGGAGAAACTCTCAAGTCTTAAGGTTTTCTTGAACTTAGCTTCAAAAGGTTTAAATAGTGATGCCGTTGCGTAGTAAGCCACCTGAACGGCAGGGAAGAGCTCCGAGCTGGCCTCAATCTCTTCTGGAGATGCTCCCGTCATTATCAGGTTCAGTATTTGCTCCCTTGTAAGTGGCGGGTCGGAAGTGAGGTAGATTGTAAGGTTTGAAAACTCTCCCTCTATCTTCATGTAGATGTAGTAACCGGAAACGTAAGCGCTGGCCAGAATACTCACTCTTCCCTTTTTCTTTTCCAAATCCTCTATGTTTCCCGTTCCGTAGATAACTTTAAAGTCCTTCCCCATGTAGTTTATTTTTCCGTCAGTTACGTAGAAAGTTCCTCCTATAACGACTCTGTCGTTTAAGGTTTTTACCTTAAGACTCGGAACGAGGGTAAGGCTGAAAAGCTCCCCTTTAATCTTCAGCGGCTGATCAAAAAGGACATCCACGTCTACCGGGATGTTCAGCTTAGGGGAATTCCCCTCTCCACTGCTTTTCTTCTCCTCCTTAGCTAAAAAGAGTTTTGCCTTTGAGACGGTTAGAGTTCCTTTTACTCCTTTCTCTCCGTATTCAGCCTTTCCGGAGATCAGCCCTTTCCACTTTCCAACCTCTCCAACCGGAACCATAGAGGCTGTTATCCCTAGCTCTTCCTTTTTTCCGGAAATAAAGATGGTTCCACTTCCTGCGCTTATCTCTCCTGAAATCTCCTCTACCTGATTGTCCTCAACAACCGCCTTCAGCGAGTTGATTACCGCTCTGTCTAAGAGGTATTTAACCCTGAATTCGACACCGTTTCCGTCTATGTTGGCTTTGTAGTGGAACTCCCTGCCGTATCTGAAGTTTCCGGTTATTCTGAAACCGTTTCTGGCGTAGGGGAAGAACTTCTGTGCCTTCATCAGGTAGACGAGCCCCTTTAACCCTACCCGGGCTTCAAACTCCCCTGATGTTTCCCCGTCGAGCTTCACTTTTTTGAACTTCAGCCAGCCGTCAACGTAGGAGAGAGTGAAGTCAGACACTTCGGGTTTTCCGTTTTTGACATTTATGTATAGACCCGATATCGAGTAGAGGGGGTAGAACCCTTCAGGGAAAACCTTAAAGGCCGGAACGGCAATGCTTCCCGTGAGGCTATTGAGGTTCAGGTTAACGAAAGCCATGTTTACCTTAATCTTTGCTTTCTCCGTTTTTACGTTTACCTTTCTCACAACCCCAACGGCATGCCAGCTCTCGCCGTTTACAATGACCTTCAGATCAGTTCCGTCTCCGGTAAAACTAACAGTTCCAATGTTTTGAGGTTCTAACAGACTTCCGTCTACGTTCAGCTTTTTTCTTCCAATCAGTTTTGAGTTTAGATTTAATTTACCAGAAAATTTTACAGTAAATTGCGAAACAAAACCAGAAAAAGAAAAACTACCGGAACCCGCCACCTCTCCAAGTTTCGCCTTTCTGTAGCTGCCATCTACCGTTCCTCTTCCGTGGAGCTCTCCGCTTTTAAGGTTTACAAAAAGATCTGTTGAAATTGAGTTATCAAAACCTCCGTCGTAGGTAGTTTCCTTTACGGATACATTTAGCTCTTCCCCATTCAGGGAAACGGAAAACTTTCCTCCCTTAAACCGTTTCTCTTTGTAAAATGCTTCATCTATGCTTCCGCTAAATTCGGAGAAAACCTTCCCTTTCAGATAGCTAACACTTCCTCGGGCTGTTCCTTTAACCTCTAAATCCCCGTATGAAAACCTCCCTCTAAACTCCTCCATACCAATATTTACCTTTAGGTTTTCTCCCTTCTTAATGTCTGATGAGTAGACGGAGAAACTGCCGCTTCCCGTTCCGCCAAAGGTAAACGGCAGTTTAACCTTAAAGCTCTCAAGGAGCTTTTCGGCTTCCCCTCCCGTTATCTCTCTAACTCTACCCTCTGCCGAAAGCTCCATCTTCCCTTTCACCCTTAGCTTTAGCTTCTCGAGGGTTCCCCTTTCAGAAACGGCGCTGACGGAGAGAATGTAGTTTTTCAAGCGGAGCTCCCCTTCAGCAGCTCCCAGCTCCACTCCCCTGAAGTAGAGGGAGCTGCTGCTTACCGTAAAGTCGGCTTCCGGGTTTTTAAGTAGGCCGTATACCCTTCCACTTCCGCTGACCTTTCCTTTTAAACCGACCTTTTTCAGAAAGCCAAACTGTTCGGCGGGAACGGAGACCGCTCTGTAAGAGCTCTCTATTCTCTTTTCCTTCAGGTAGACGTTCCCCTCTCCGTAAACCTCTCCTCCGTTTTCGCTCCTCAAACTCCCTCTGAACCTGAGTTTTTCCACATTCCCTTCAAATGAGAAATCCCCGGAGCCCTTGAAAGACTGGAAGTTAAACTTATCCACATTGAGTTTTCCACAGTAAGACAACTCCTTTCCCTTTAAACTGAACTCTACGTTACCCGTAAGGAGAGCTCCAGGAACCCATAAACCGTATCTCTTCCTGTAAAGGCTAACGGGGACAATTTCTAACAGACTGAACCTTTTCAGGCGGATCTTTCCTTTTATTTCTCCGTTTTCTCTGTTGAAATGGAGCTCCCCGTTTAAACTGCGGGATTCCAGGCTAAAACTTCCCTCCCTGAAGTTTGCCCTTCCTCGAACAGAAATACCTTTAACCGTTAAAATACTGCTCTTCAGAGCCGCTGCCCTTCCGGTAATTTGCAGAGAGGGATTTTTCAACTTTCCCGTGCACTTTACCTTCAGGTTTAACCCTTTAACAGAATTACTTCCCAGCGTCAGTTCCTGAGCCTTTACTCTTCCCTCTAAACTGAGCTCTTCAGATACCGTTCCCCACAGCTTAAAGTCTGCACCGTCAAACTTCCCGACTACCTTCTTAACCTCTATTTCATGCTTTCCAAAACTAAAGATTCCTTTCCCTGCGGTTTCTATTCCCTTCGTTTTTCCTTTCCACTGAAGTTCAAATTTACCATAATTTTTTACGACTAGTTGACCAATATAAACACCAGAAAAAACACTACCAGAAAACAACCACCTATCCAGCCCAGAAAATTCAAGAGTTCCAGAAACTCTCGAACCATCAAGCCCGGCAACAATAGATGGAATAACAACCTTTCCATTCCTCCTAAAACCGCTAAACGGCTCAACGAAGAACTCTCTACCTTTAAACTCCCCCGAAACACCGCCACACAGAAAACTCTTCCCATCGTAAACCAGCCTGTTGAGGTGGAGCTCCCCTCCACTCCACCTGACCATTAACCTGCCAATTCTGAACCTCTCTGGAACAACGGGAATTCTGAACCCTTTTCCTCTTCCACCGCCACCTCCCTCAACAACCACACGGCCTTCGTCGAACCCCACAAACAGAACAACGGAGCGGAGCTCTTTTAAACTCCTGTAAACGGAAAGGTCAATCTCTGGCCGGTAAAACTCGCCAGAGAACCTGGGGTTTTTCAGAAAAAGGTAGTCGGCCTTCAGGGAGAGCTCCCCCGTCCTCCAGTTGAAATCCCAGTTGAAGTTCTTCTTAACTACGGAAAGCTCCGCCTTTACCCTTACCCAGTAGTCAACTACACTTACAGAGACCCTGTAAGAGAAGAAAAGAAAAAGAGCAATGAGGGAAAGTTTCAGGAAACTGTGTATCCGGCCGCTCTTTGCAGACTTCAGGAAGCCCTTCAAAAACTCCCTAAACTTCACACTCTATCTCCAGTGTCTCCCAGCTTCGGCACTTGGGACATATCCAGTCGAACGTATTGGTTCTAAAACCGCAGCTCTCACACTTGTAGAGTTTTCTTTTCTCTCTAAGGCGTGAAAGGAGAGAAAGTATCTCTTCCGCAACTCTTTTCCTTTTTCCCGTTTCCCATAAAATTTTTATGTAAATTTCAAAAAGCTCAGGGTCAAACCTGCCACTACCCCAGAAATCTTTCAAAAGAGACAGCGCCTTTGCCGACTCCCTCTTCTCCATCCAGAAACCAACAGCCTTCCCTACAGCCGCCGGAGAGAGTTCTGACTCTTCAACAAGCTGTATCAGCTTATCCTCGTTGAGAGTGTCAAACTTCTCTACAACCTCAATAAACGGAGCTGCCTTTCCTGGGGAGAGCTTTATTCCCTTGAGAGCGCTCTTGTATCCCTTCTCCAGCTCTCCCACTGCGTAGAAGAGTTTCGACAGAACGTAGTAGTAAAGAGGAACGGGAAATTGGAGCTCCACCTTTCTCACAATCCTGAATGCCCTATCGGTTCTTCCGGAATCTATATACCTGTTGGCAAGGTAGAGCTTCGTATGGATGAGATCGTCTCTGAATTCCTCCTTTAGTTTAACTGCCTTCTCAAGGAACTCCACAGCCTCCTCTAACTTCCCGGATGCCTTTTTAAGCTGGGCAAGCTCGTAGTAGAAAAAACTCTCTCCAGGGTATAGCTCTATCCCCTCCTTCAGAGCCTCTTCAGCCCTGTCTATAAAACCTGCCGCCCTGTAAACAAGGGCGAGGTTGAGAACAACTAACTTCTTCTCATCTTCAGAGAGTTTCTCTTTCCTTAATTTCTCTAAAATCTTCAGGCTCTTGTAATACTCTCCCTTTTCCCTCAAAAGAATCGCAAGGGTCAGGTAAGCATTGACGGGGCTGTCAACGTCAATGGTAGATATCTCCTTTATGAGATCCTGGCGGTCTATCGAGAGCTTTTTCAGGTAGCTCTCAACGGAGAACTTCTTTTCTTTTGAAAAAAGGGATTTCAGTCTCTCTATCATTATTCCCAGCAGTTTTTAAGGGTTTCGTAGGTCTCATTTAAGGACTGGGGAATCACCTTAACCCCCGCAGTCACAGGCAGGAAGTTTGTATCCCCGATCCATCGGGGAACGATGTGGTAGTGGATGTGGGTATCAACGCTTCCACCGGATGCTTTCCCCAGGTTCAGTCCAACGTTAAAACCATCGGGGTTGTAAGCCCTCTTGAGAGCTCTTATTGAGCGCTTTATCAGTTGGTCAATCTCTGCAAGCTCTTCAGGGAGAAGAGAGAGGAAATCTCCCGTATGCCTCACAGGACAAACCATCAGATGGCCTGTGTTGTAGGGAAACCGGTTCAGTATCACAAGAGCTCTCTCTCCTTTGTAGAGGAGCAGGTTTTCCCTGTCCTTTTCCGGATGTTCCTCAACAGCCCGGCAGATAAAGCAGCCTCTATCTTTCCCCTTTCCAGCCTTTGTTACGTATGAAAGCCTCCACGGAGCCCAGATTATCTCCAAATCAACCTCCCGCAAGGCCAAATTTCCTGAGGTTTTCTAAAATATAGCGCAGGGTCGGCTCCTTAGTAAGGGAGGGGTTCTCTGTCAGCTCTTTCTCTCTGTTGTGGAGCTCCCTGTAAACAACTCTCTCTACATCGCCGGGAAACTCTTTGAGGAGCTCCCTGCACTCACCGCTCCTTAAAAAGCCATCTATCATCGGGCTGTATCTCAGAGAGATGCACTCTCTCATAGCTTTTTCAAGTTCCTTCTGAGCCACACTCCCAGCACACGCTCTAACCCTGTCTCCATACTTGAACTGAAGGTATCCTGCTACATCCTCAATCAAAAAGGCAATATCTCCATCTGCGGAGTAGTCCTTCTCTACAACGTCCTCTTTCAACTTTTCGATACACTCCCCTGCAGCTCTCATAACTGCAGTCTGGTAGGCTTTTTTGAGCTCCTCAACTGGAATCTGATAGCTTCCGGCAATTTCTGTAAAGGTTTCAAGCCTTACGGTAACTGCAGGCTCTACATCCACCTTCCTGACGCTTTTGGCAACATCATCTAAAAACTCAACAAGTCCCCTCTGCCAGAAGCTCTGACCCTTAGAGAGGAACTCCTCCATCTGGGAGCCGTAAACGGAGCTCCCTCCAGAGAGAAGAACAACGGTTAAAATCGTTAAAAACTTCTTCATCTTAACCTCCCCGGTTTCATTGAGACAAATATACCACGGCGGGGAGCTCCCTTCTTTAGCACTACAACAAATGTCAATTTGTTGTGGTAAAATGGAAGCAGAAAAACGGAAAAGAAAGGAAAACCGAATAGGAATTCCCGGCCAAAACCGGGCAGTAGAAACGTTGATATATTTCCCTTATTTTAAATCGAAAGTAGGGTTATACCCTCAGAAACGATACAGGCAGAATATATCAACGTTCAGGAGATATGCCGTGAAACTGTCTGAGGCCATTGACCTTTTCATCAACTTTAAGAGCAAGGAGCTCTCACCGAGAACCTTAAAGGAGTATAGAAACGACCTTTCTCTGTTCCTGAGGCAGATCGGAGACGTTCCGGTTGAGAGTATAAAGACCGCCCAACTGATGGTATTCCGGAGTTCTCTCAGTTGCTCCCCTTCACTCATAAACAGACGCCTCTCTGCCCTTAACTCCTTCTTCAACTTCCTCGTCGATATGGAGCTCATAGAGAAAAACCCGGTCAAACCTTCTCTAAGGATTAAAAAGGTCAAGCAGAGAGTTCCTGAAGCCCTGACTGAAGAGGAGATAGAGAAGGTTCTCCGCGCAGCAAGGGAAAGGAGCTATAGAGACTACCTTATGGTTAAAACGATCCTCCAGTGCGGTTTAAGGATTTCAGAGCTCCTCTCACTAACAAAAGAGAACATAGTGGAATACAGGGGGAGAAAAGTCCTGAGGGTAGTCGGTAAAGGAGGAAAGGAGAGGTTCATTCCCCTTACAGAGGAGTTTGCAGGGGAGCTCCTCTCTTACGCAGAGACGTGTAAAACTGAAAGGCTCTTCCCCCTCACCTACCAGGGGGCGAGATACGTCTTCGAAAAGATAAAGGAGAAGAGCGGAGTAGACCTCCACCCCCACAAGCTCCGCCACACGTTTGCAACGATTCTGGTTGACAGGGGAGTGGACATAAGGGTCATACAGGCCTTCTTGGGACACGCCTCACCCAACACCTCTGCAAGGTATGCAAAGGTTAGAGACGACCTCATGTTCAGGATTGTTGACTCTGTATTCTCAGGAGCTTAACCCCTTAAACGCCTCAACAAGCCCTGCACACCCATAAAGCATGGCATCCCCTAAAGGGTATGCTTCCTCTCCGTAGCCCGAGAGGAGTTCCCTGTTGGGCCCAACAACAAACACCTTTTCCGGATCTATCTTCTCAAAGACAACCGCCCCGTGGCCGCCGTCCTCAAAAACCTCCTCAAAGGTTATCTCTGCCGAAACGAGCCTTTCAACAAGCGCCTTTACCTTTTCCCTGTTCAGCATCTTTGTATGGTGCTCAAAAAGGCCAGCAATCTCGCCGTTCTTTACAGAGGCACCAAGGGTATGGCCATTCCCAACGTCTAAAACGACAAACTCTTTAACTCCCATTTTGCCGGCATAACCCACCATACCGGCAACTGCGGCAATTTTACTGTCCATAACAAAACCATCAAGTGCGGCTTTCTCAAGCTGATCCAGTATAGAGTCAAACCGGCTGAAGAAACCGGTCTTTTCAGTTATCACCATTCGCTGGGGTCTTCTCTCCCTCTCAAGGAGCCCCCTCAAAAAGTTGAACCGGGTAATCCTGTCTCTCTGCCCTTTTACAAAACCGTGATCCTGACAGGCAACGGCAACTGTAAAGGAGGGGAGCTCCCATCCATCATTCATTAACCATAAAATTTTCTGGTAATTATTAATCTCCAAATCAGTCAGAAAAAGATCACACTCATCTAAAGAATCAACCACCTCAAACCCCAACCTTCTAACCTCTTCAAGGTCATCCCTAATCGTTTTAGCAGCCCTTTCAGTAATAACAACCCTGAAACCCTTCTTTATGTGTTCAATAAGGGCTTTCTTTACAGGACCTCCCCCCATAACATAGCCGTCAACTTTTAAATCCTTTTGAAACTGTTTTACCTTCCGTGCGAGTTTCTCCGTAGGAGAAGGAAGTATCAGCTTAGGCCAGTTCTCTTCCGGAGATGAGAAATCTGGAACGACTACGTCCTGAGTTCCCTTTCCAATATCAACAGCAAAAAGCCCGTTTGCCACTTTTCACCTCCTAAACTAAAATTCTAAATCAAAGTCAACTTTTCGGAGGAACTCTATGTTTGACGTTGCAGACGAGCTGTTTCAGGGACCTGTGATAAAGGTAATTGGAGTGGGAGGAGGCGGCGGAAACGCCGTTTCAAGGATGTTTGAAAGGGGCATCGAAGGAGTTGAGTTCGTAGCCATAAACACAGACGCCCAGGTTCTCTCCCAGACTCCCGTTCCCATAAAAGTCCAGATAGGAGAGAAACTAACAAAAGGTCTTGGAGCCGGCGGAAAACCTGAAATCGGAGAACAGGCAGCCCTTGAGGACGAACCCAAGATAAGGGAGGTTTTAGAAGGCTCCGACATGGTCTTCATAACCGCCGGTATGGGGGGAGGAACCGGAACGGGGGCGGCTCCCATAGTTGC
>JALUGO010000018.1 GCA_027051905.1 Desulfurobacteriaceae bacterium
AAAGAGAAGATACCGTTCAGCACCAGCATCGCCTCAATGGAGCTTGGACTGACGAAAGAGACCGTTTCAAGAATGATAGGAAAACTAAAAGAGCTCGGAATAATTGAGAAAACGAGAAACAGCGTAAGAATTAAGAATATTAACGCCTTAAAGGACGTTGCCTTTTAGATTGGAACTTTTCTTTAATCTCATGAAAGAGCCAGCCTAACGGGTCGTATATCAGAAGCCTCGGCCCACTGTAACGCATAACGCTCCTTACTCTCTCTCTCATGTCTGGCCTGTAGCAGTGGATAGGGCACTTCTTACAGGTCGGCTTGTTCTCTCCAAATGGACAGAGATCCAAACGGCTAAAAGCGTAATTAAGGAGTCTTTTACACTCGGGGCAGAGCTCTCCTCTTCTGCTCCCGTGTCTCCTCCAGCAGTAAAGTTCAACCATTCTCTTTATCGTTTCTTTTTCTCTCTCTATAGCTCCCAAAGAACACCTCTCTTTCTTAAAAATAAAGAGCCCTCCCCGTTTTGGGGAGGGTAACACTCACTGGGAGGGAGGAGATGAAGATACTATATACCAAGAAGGTCTCTCTTCTTCATTATGTGTTCCTCCATAGCCTTGGCAGCTTCAACAGGGTCATCCCCTACGGCTATCTTACCCCCTGTAAGGGCTTCAACTTCTTCTGTCAGAAGCTTAACAACCTTATCTGACCCTGTAACCGGAGGAACGGGAGAAACATGTGTATAGAATCCCATAGCAACGGCAGAGAAGCCATCTATAACCGCTTTCTGCTCCATGTATTCAGGAGCTGTAACAACTGCAGGAAGCTGAGAGGGATCAACTCCAAGAGCGTTAGCAATAGCAACAGCAGTCATTATGATACGACCTGTATCTGTACAGGTTCCGAAGGAGAGAACAGGTGGAATCCCAAGGGCCTTACATACACCTGCAAGCTTTGGACCTGCATACTTCTCAGCGGCCTCTACTGTTTCAAGACCTTCCTTCTGCATACCTGCGTTTCCACAGCCTGCGCCAATTACTAAGATGTCTCTCTTGATAAGCTCCTTAGCAAGGTTAACAGTCATACTATCTTGAGGGCCATTTCCTAAAGAGGTACAGTTAACAAGGGCTGCAATTCCCTTTATGTCTCCACTCTTAATAACTTCAAGGAGTGGGTCAAGACTTCCGCCTAAAGCGTTAACTATTGCCTCAGCGGAGAATCCAACAAGGGCTTTCTGCTTAAACTTAGAAACGTCTACCTTTTGTTTATTCCTTCTCTCCTTAAAGTTCTCAATGGCAAGCTTGATGATCTCTTCTGCAACCTTTGCCTCATTTCCCGGCTTGTACTCAAGTCTTATGGAGCCTGGAACGCCGATAATGTTGGAAACAGCGATAAGCTTAAAGGTGTACTTGTCTGCGTACTCTTTCAGATTGGCAAGGGAGCAGTTCATATCCATTACAAAGGCATCAACAGCACCTGTTGAGAGGAAGTACTCAATAGAGATCCAGTTTGACGTTAAACCGGCAAAAACGTCATCGCACTCAACCCTTGCCATAATCTCCTGACCGGTTTCTATGGAGCCCACTACCCTTATACCTTTAGCTCCAGCCTCTCTTGCCATCTGTTGGAACTTCTCGTCCTTTGCAAGCTTGATAAGGGCCATACCGACAAAGGGCTCGTGACCGTTGGGAAGGATATTTACGTAGTCTGGGTCTAAAACTCCAAAGTCAACTGTACACTCGTGTGGAGAAGGAGTTCCGTAAAGAGCATCCTGAATCATCTCAAGTGGAACAAGACTTCCAAAGGCAGAGGCTACTCCGTTCCTTAGAGCAGCCAGAGCAAGTGTAATGTAATCTCCGTCAATGTTTGTCATTGATCTCGTCACAGAGTCAACAAGTTCGTTCATTGGTCCTTTTGGGGTTATACCGATCTTCTTGAAAACTTCCTTCCTACTCTCTGGCGCTAGAGCCTCAACAAATGTAGAGGTTTTATTCTCAGAGAGGGTTTCAAGAACTCTCTGTGCTACCTTTTCCGCTTTTGTATCAAGGGGAAGCGACGTATCAACTCCGAGAATTTGGGCCAAAGCGTCTATCTTTGACGGATCCTTTATATCGTAAACAGTATTACCCCTAGCCGTTTCAAGTAGAGTGAGAGCTGCTTCCCTACAGTGGTAGGTGTAAGCCGCAAGCCCCATGTTGGCCTTAATGAGGAGGTTTCTCATAACAATTCCGTGGGCATCTATACCACATACACCCCTCGGAGTTTGAGGGGTTATACGGCACGGTCCCATTGAACAGAGCTGACAGGAAACACCCTCTTTACAGAACTTACAGCGAACTTTCTCCATTGCCTCAAAACGGTCTGCAACGTTAGAGAGCCCTGCCTCTTTTACTTTTTGGTACATAAAGTTGACACTTTCGTGAACAGAAGGCATTTTAAGACCTACACCTGTGGAGAGATCTGACTCCACACAGAAGTTGGGCTCCCTCTTCTTCCCGTCTCCTCCGTCTCCCTTTTTAAAGAATCCGAACATCTTGTCCTCCTTTTGGATTTGTGATTCTATTTAAAAGAATAACTATTTCCTTTCTCCGTTTCCTTGACTTATGTCAATATCAGAGCAATATTTAAATATTCCATCAATTTGAGTTAAACAATTAAATAATTAATTAGAGGAGGAACCATGAAAGTAGCCGTACCGATTCTGGAAAAAGAGATTAAAGGAAGAAGACTGGTAAATTCCCACTTTGGAAAGT
>JALUGO010000019.1 GCA_027051905.1 Desulfurobacteriaceae bacterium
GTTTAAAGAAATGTTGACATGAAAATAAACTCCAAATATAATTTTAAAAAACCGGGTAAGGGGGAAAGAAAAGTATGAATATTAATAAAAACTTGTTGTTCCGTTACTTTTCTTTGATTTTTATTTTGTTAGTTAGTATTTCCTACGCTTCCGACAAGTTAAAGCTTGAGCTAAAGGGATTCCTTGTAAAAAAAGAAAAAGATAAGGAGAGGCTTGTCTCTATCCCTAAAAATGTAAATCCTGGTGATGTCATAGAGTATCAAATAACTGCTAAGAACATTTCAGAAGAAGTTCTTAGAAATGTAGAGATTAAAGCCTTAATTCCTAAGGGGACACAGTATATACCTAAGTCTGCCACTTCTAATCCAAAACCTCTGTTTTCCATAGATGGTGGCAAAACCTACTCCCATGAGCCAGTAAAGTATAAGGTCAAAGAAAGCGGAAAAGTAGTTGAAAAAGTGGCAACTCCAGATATGTATACAAACATTAAATGGATAATACCTTCCTTATCGCCCTCAGAGGAACTGAGGATAAGGTATAGAGTCAAAGTTAAGTAAAGTGGGGGGAAGTTATGAAAATTAGGCATTACCACTTCGGATTAATTTTCTTACTAATTTTTGCTTTAACAGGCTACATTTACTCTTTAGTTCCTGCAGGAACAGTTATAGGCAACGCTGCAACAGCTACCTATTACGACTCACAAAATAATCAATACACTACCACATCTAACATTGTTCAAACGGTTGTTAAACAAGTTGCAGGAGTGGACGTCCAAGCGATACAGGATTATACAGCCATCCCCGGACAGACTGTGGATGTGCCATTTACTGTTAAAAACACAGGTAACGGAACGGATACATTCACATTAACTCCGCAGATTACAGGTCAGACTTGGAATGTGACACTCTATAAAGACGATAACGGAAACGGTGTTGTTGACCCAGGGGAAAATCAAGTCACATCTATAACCTTAGGAATAAACGAAACTGCTAATATTATTGCAAGAGTTGAAGTTCCACCTTCAGCGAATCCTGGAGATACTGCGACAGTAAGTCTAACGGCTACAAGCCAATACGATAACACTGTGAGTGACACCGATTCTTCAAATATCACATTAGTAAATGATGCTTTAATAAATGCCTCAAAAAGTGCAGATAAACATAACGCCCAGCCGGGTGACACTATTACGTTCACGATAAGAATTCAGAATGTTGGAACAAGAGAGGCAAAATCAAAAACTTATACCATAGATGGAAATCCAAAGGACGGTATCCTCATAAAGGATGCTATTCCTACGGGAACTACCTTCGTAAACGGTAGTGCAACCGGACAACCTTCAAGTGGAACTGTGGTCTATTCTACAGATGGAACTACTTGGTCAACTACACCAACAACACCTGTTAATTACGTAGGATTTTTCATACCTGACCCTAATCCGAACGATGGTAATTCTGAACCAACCTTAGGTGTAGACCAGCAAGCTATATTTACCTTCCAAGTTCAGGTAAACTCTCCCTTTAACGATACAGATGGAACTGTAGATAACCAGGCTGTTATTGAATATGCAGATAGTAATGGAAACCCAAAAACCACTCTTACCAACAAAGCTATAGTGCCTGTTCCTCCTACTATAACTGCAGATGTTTCTCTCGGTCCATTAGGGAACGCTGAAGAAGACTCCGGAACCAATTGGCAGGACGATAATACTATTTCCCAGGCTGGTGCTGGAACATGGGTGAGTTTCAAGCATACTGTCAAGAATAATGGAAATACTGACGATACTATAAACGTTGCCGTTGATACGTCAACTCTGCCTACAGGAAGTATAGTTGAATTCTGGAATGCAGACGAGACTGCTAAGCTTATAGATACGAATGGTGATGGAACTCCTGATGTGGGAGTTGTCTCTCCCAATCAAACTAAAGACTTCACAGTAAAGGTATATATACCCGATAATGCTACCGGAGGACCTTACTACGTTGACATAGTGGCTATATCAAGCAATAACACCAATGAAACGGATAAATCCAGAGATACTATTCAGGCTGTCCTCGGAGCAAGTGTGGACCTTGCTAAGAAAGGAAACGGAGGAGACGGTGATAATACAAATGACAACATTACAAAAGCCGAGGATGGAACAAACGGCATAAACAGCGTAGTTGACCCAGGTGAAGAGGCTACCTATCCGTTACAAATTGTTAATACTGGACCTTCACCCGATTCATTTAGCTTAAACGTAACTGGTCTTCCCACGGGAACAAGTCCCGTATTCTACACAGACCCCAACTGTGATGGAAATTACTCTGACGGACAACAAATCACGGATACACCAGTCATAGGTGGAACTTATTTAACTTCTAATGCTAATTCCGGAGATACAACTATCCAAGTTAACGACATAGCTAATATATCCTCAGGTGATACACTTATAATTGGTGCAGGTTCTGCCAACTATGAAGCTGTTACCGTATCTTCCGTAGATGTAGCTAATAAGAC
>JALUGO010000020.1 GCA_027051905.1 Desulfurobacteriaceae bacterium
ATCCTGTACTCGTTAGGCTTCAGCTCAAGATTGTCTCTTATGTGAACAAGAGGAATAATGATTCCAAGTTCCTTAGCAAGCTGTTTCCTCAAGTTTTTTATTTTCTCAATAATTTCTCCTCCCTGACTCTCGTCCACGTAAGGAATGAGGGAGTAACCTATTTCAAGAGTTATAGGTTCAGGTTGAACTACCAAGTCTTCCGGTTTTTCTTCCTTCCCTTTTTCAACGAGCTCTTTGGCCCTTTTTTGAGCCTCTTCAAACTCCTTAACAGTTTCGTACTTGTAGACCATGTAGCCAACAGCAGCAATGAGAGCAGCAAGGAGTGAAAAAGGAAGAGTAGGCATTCCAGGAACTAGTCCTATAACAGCAAGAATCAGGGCAGCCATAAACAAGGGTTTATGGTATTTAGTTAACTGTTTAAATATCTCGTGGCCAAGGTCCGTTTCTGCAGCTGCTCGAGTAACCATAAGACCTGCAGCAGTTGAAGTAATAAGGGAAGGAATCTGAGAGACTAGGCCATCACCAACTGTAAGAATCGTAAAAGTTTTAAGGGCATCTGAGAAACTCATATGGTGCTGAACAATACCTATTATTAGACCACCAATTATATTTATGAGGGTAATGATGATACCGGCTATAGCGTCTCCACGGATAAACTTCGAGGCACCGTCCATAGCTCCGTAGAAGTCAGCTTCACGAGCTATTTCTTCTCTCCTCCTTCTTGCCTCTTCCTCGTCTATAAGCCCGGCGTTAAGGTCCGCATCTATACTCATTTGCTTACCGGGCATAGCATCTAAAACGAAACGGGCAGCAACCTCTGAAATTCTCTCAGTCCCCTTCGTAACAACGATGTAGTTGATTATAACGAGAATAGCAAAGACGATAATTCCAACAACGTAATTACCACCAACAACGAACTGGCCAAAAGCCTTTATGACGCTGCCCGCTGCATCTGGACCTTCATTTCCGTGAAGAAGAATCCTCCTAGTCGTAGCTACGTTAAGAGAAAGACGAAGAAGAGTTGCAAGAAGAAGAAGAGATGGGAAAGAAGAGAGCTCCAAGGGATGTTTAACGTAAACCGTAGTCATTAGAATAAGCAGGGAAAAAGCAATGCTAAAAGTAAGAAGAAGATCTAAAAGGAAAGGCGGAATAGGAAGTATCATACTGGCTAAGATGGCAAGAATAAGAATCACAAAGATTAGGTCGGAGTACTTATAAATCCGAGAGTAGTACAGGATTACCGAGTCCTTCATTAACCTTCCTCTTTCCCGTAAGCCTTCAGACATCTCTCGAAGAGATGATCAAGACTTTTTCCTATCTCGTTGCCTATCTTCTGGGAGAGCTCCATACTAAACAGGTCACGATAGAGCCTTAAGGAAAAACTTTCCTTCGAGGAGAAAAGACCCCTCGGTATAGACTTTTCAGCCTCTTTAAGGAACTGGTTAACAAGGTAAACCTCAAACTGCCTAAGTACCTCTTTTCCTTCCCTTAGCTCTTTGATCTGAGCAAGATCCCAGTAAACCTCTGCCTTACCAACTCCGCCTAACATAACCCACCTACATAATTATCAGTTTTGCGTGGAGTTTTCCTGCAGCTTTTATTGCCTGAATGATCGCTATAAGATCTCCTGGTGAAACGCCTAACTGGTTTAGAGCTTTTACAAGGTCTTTAAGAGAAGGTGAATTGATTCCAAATATTCTTCCGTGCTCCTCTATAACTTGAGTTTGAACCTTCTGAACCACTTTGGTTTGACCCCCAGAAAGAGGAGGAGGCTGAGAGACAACGGGAGTCTTCGTAACAGAGACGTAGATGTTCCCGTGGGAAACGTAAACAGGAGGGTCAATCTTAACATCACCACTCATTATCACCGTGCCTGTTTTCTCGTAGATAACAACAGTTGGTTCAGGATTTGTACCCACTTTTAAGTTTAATACTTCAGAAATAAATTGAACTTTATCAACCCCCGGAGGATAGTCAACCTTAACGGTCGCAGAATCTACTGCCTTCGCAATCCTCATCTTAAAGTGGCTGTTTATTTTCATAGCTATCCTACTGGCAAGAGAAAAGTCGGGAGAGTTTAGGGTAAGGGTTAATTCTTTAAGCTGAGAGAGTTCAAAGGGAAGAGGCCTTTCAACGATACCACCGTTTGGAATAATACCAGCGGTGGGAAAGTTCTTCTGAACCTTTCCGCCTCTGTTTGACTCGCTGTACCCCCCTCCAGTTGAAACAGGTCCCTGAGCAAAGGCATAGATTTTTCCGTCGGGCCCCATAAGAGGAGTTCTGATAAGAACTCCGTTGGCTATGCTTTTTGCATCTCCTAAAGAGGCTACCTCAACGTCAAAGGT
>JALUGO010000021.1 GCA_027051905.1 Desulfurobacteriaceae bacterium
TAAAAAGCTTGCAAACCCCGAGGTTGAGCTAGTTCTCGCCATTTTAGTGTTTGAGGATATTGCAGCAGCAACGCTTCTTGCCGTTCTCGTAGGACTGTCCGGTGGCGGAACAGACACTGTAACTATCCTGAAGGTTGTTGTAAAGATAGCTATCTTTATCTTCCTAGCTGTTGTCTTCGTTAAGAACTTCAAAAGGGTCGTCGATCTCGCCTTCGGGAAGTTTGGAACGACAACGGAGTTTACAGTTCTTCTCGTTGGAACTCTTCTCTTTGTTCTGGTTGAGGTTTCCCTCGGCTTTGGACTCTCTGAGGCAATAGGAGCCTTTGCCGCAGGAACTCTCTTTGCCGAAAGCTCTCATAAGGAGCACGTAGAGTCTGCTGTGATTCCCTATAGAGACCTGTTTGGAGCTCTCTTCTTCCTCACCTTTGGCCTCACAACAGATCTATCCAGTTTCTCCCTCTCTCTTGTCGTTCCCCTTACTGTTCTCCTCCTCTTTACCTTTGGAACGAAACTCCTTACAGGCGTTCTTGCCGGAAAGCTCTACGGACTTCCCTTGAAGAGAGGACTCTCTGCCGGGTTCATGCTCCTGCCCAGGGGAGAGTTCTCCATTCTCGTTGCAGCAACAAACATTGCGGTTGTTCCCATAACTGCCGTTTACGTCCTCCTCTCCTCAATACTCGGTTCACTTGCTGTTAAAGAATCTGGCAGGATTTTGAGCCTCTTCTTTAAGAAGAAGCCTAAGAAGAAGAGCAGACTTACCCGTTCAGAGCTTTTGGGGGATTAAATGTTTATAACTTTTGAAGGTATAGAGGGTTGCGGAAAGACAACCCAGGCAAAACTGCTGTGCGAAGCCCTTGTGGACAGGGAATACTCTGTAGTCCTTACGAGGGAGCCGGGGGGAACACCGGCTGCAGAGGAGCTCCGCTCCTTCCTTTTGAAACCTAGGGAGGAAAAGTTCCCTCCGTTTGCGGAGCTCTCCGTTTATGAAGCTGCAAGGTCTTTTCATGTAGAGAATCTAATAAAGCCCTCTTTGAAGGAGGGAGCCGTAGTTATCTGCGACAGGTTTATAGACTCAACCCTTGCCTATCAGGGGTACGGAAGGGGGATTGATCTCTCTCTTGTTGAGAGGTTAAACCAGGAGGCCACCGGAGGTTTAAAGCCTAACTTAACGGTTCTCCTAGACCTTCCGGTTGAAGAAGCCTTTAGGAGGATCTCTGAGAGGCGAAAGGACAGAATAGAGTCTGAAAATCTTAAATTTCATCAAAGAGTTAGGCAAGGTTTCCTCGAGATTGCCAGACGGGAACCGGAGAGGTTTCTAGTTGTTGACGGAAGAAAGGAAGTAGGGGAGCTCCACACTCTTATACTCAGTGAGGTTTTAAGGAGGCTCGGTGCTCTTTAACGAGATTGTAGGCCACTCAAAACAGATCAACCTGATAAGGAGGTTTGTTGAGGGGGGAGTCTTCCCCCAGAGCACGCTCTTTGTTGGCCCTGAAGGGGTCGGGAAGAGAAGGATTGCCAGGGAGCTCTTCCAGAACCTATGTGGTAGTTTAAACATTATAGAAGTAGGCGTTGATAAGCCAGTTACAGTTGATCAAGTAAGGGAGTTTTCCAGTTGGCTCTTTAAAAAGCCCACATCTGGCTCTGGAAAGGCAGTTATCATAGATAGAGCCGACGAGATGAGGGGAGAGGCGGCAAATGCTCTTTTAAAAACCCTTGAGGAACCTCCCTCGTACGGTTACATCTGCCTAATCTCAAAAAGTGAGAGCGGCGTTCTACCGACTATTCGCTCCCGGTGCCGAATCTTCCGTTTCGGTCCCCTTCCAGAGTCCTCCGTCTCCTACCTAATAGAGAAACAGGGATTAAAGGTCGATAAGAAAGTTATTAAACTCTCAAGAGGTAGCATTGGTACTGCTCTGAAACTCCTTGAAAGCCCGGTTATCGATCTGGTGGAGGAGTTTACTTCCCTATTAAAGAGTGACGATAAGCTCAAAAAGGTGCTTCCCTTTGCTGAAAAGTTCGCTAAGTTAACCAGGGAAGAGGTTTTTCTCTTCTTTGACGCTCTGGAAGCTATTGTATTTGAAAGGGGAGGAGTTCCTCGCTGGGAAGAGCTTATAAACAGTGCCCGCTACTACCTAAAGTTTTACAGCAAATCCCAGTCTGTTGTGGAATGGTTCCTTATTTCTGCCTTTAAACTGTAATTAAAAATAAAAAAAGCCTGGCACCGCCCTACTTTCCCACCCGCTCCCGCGGGCAGTATCATCGGCGCTGGCGGGCTTAACTTCCGAGTTCGGAATGGGATCGGGTGTTTC
>JALUGO010000022.1 GCA_027051905.1 Desulfurobacteriaceae bacterium
GCGAAAAGGAGAGGAAAGTTTGAGAACTTCCTTGGAACAAAACTTTACACAATGCTCAAAGCGAAAGAGGTAGTATTAACGGACAAACCTTGAAGATTAAGAAGAAAAGAAATAAAAATAGAGGGAACCATTTTCGGAGTTTCTGTTGGTTCTATACCCTACGCTGGTTCTTGATAAGACCTACCTGCCGGTCTCTATCTTCTCACACAAAAAGGCGTTTCTGTTGGAGCTCCTTAATAAGTGCGAAGTTTTAGAACACTACAAAACCATTTCACTCCACTCTCCAAGTAGAAATTACCCAGCGCCTCTCGTTATCAGGATTCCCGTTCTCATCCGCCACTGGGAGAGCTCCCCAACCCGCAGGGCTGTATTTATCAGGGACAACTTCACCTGTGCCTACTGCGGAAAAACTGTTAAAGATAACGAAGCAACTATAGACCACATAGTCCCAAAGAGCAGGGGCGGAAAGTGGCAGTGGGAGAACCTTGTAACCTGCTGTTCAGAGTGCAACCAGAAAAAGGGGAACAAAACGCCCAAAGAGGCAGGGATGGAGCTCCTCTTTAAACCTAAAAAACCGTCAAATTTCCAGATATCTCTCAACAGGTGGAAAAACAGGTTTAACGAGGAGTTTCTGGGAGCTCTCTCCCTCTACGGCATCCGCAACGTAGAGGCCATTTAGTGAGCCTCTCTTAAAGCTGGAATGGCAAGCGCCAGTAAAAGAACGAGAACTATAAAGAACGCTATTAAAGCCTCAATCACTGTCTTCCTCTGCCAGCTTTTTATATTTTGCGTTAAGCTGATAAGTGAAAATACCGCCAGCAATACTTAATATAGTACCCAAAACATTCCAGAAGTTGACACCTTCTGCTTTTAAAGAACTAACAGTTGCTCCAGCCAACAAAACGGTGATAGTAAAGGATTTGCCAAACAGATCTTTATAGTATTCAAATCGTCTGTTCATTGAGAATCCCATTACTAAAAGCGGCGGGGAGCCGCCGCGGTTTACCTCTCAATCCAGTAGTTTGGAGCCTCTTTTGTGATGATTACGTCGTGGACGTGGGATTCCTTCAGCCCTGCAGAGGTTATCTTTACAAACCTTGCCTTTTTCCTCATCTCCTCAATGTTTGCAGCCCCGCAGTATCCCATTCCAGCCCTTAAGCCGCCGACTAACTGGTGAATGGTATCTGCAAGGGGTCCTCTGTAGGGAACCATTCCCTCAATTCCCTCAGGAACCAACTTCTTCTCCTCAACCTCAGACTGGAAGTATCTGTCTTTGCTTCCCTTCTTCATAGCTCCTAAAGAGCCCATTCCCCTGTAAACCTTGTAGCTTCTACCCTGGTAGAGGATAACCTCTCCCGGAGCCTCCTTTGTTCCTGCAAAGAGGCTTCCAATCATTACAACCCTTGCACCGGCACCGATTGCCTTTGCAATGTCTCCAGAGAACTTTATACCGCCGTCGGCAATGATTGAGATGTCGTATTTATCAGCAACCTCTGCACACTGAGCCACTGCAGTTAGCTGCGGAACTCCAACTCCCGCAACAATCCTCGTTGTGCAGATAGAACCGGGGCCTATACCCACTTTAACAGCGTCTGCTCCAGCCTTTATGAGGGCTTCTGTAGCCTCTGGAGTCGCAACGTTTCCAGCAATTACGTCAACATCTGGGAAAAGGCCTTTCAGCTTCTCAACGGTTTCAAGAACTCCTTTAGAGTGGCCGTGGGCTGTGTCAACAACGATAACGTCAGCTCCGGCCTCTATTAGTGCCTCAGCCCTTCTAATGGCCTCAGGGCCAACGCCAATTGCGGCTCCTACCCTGAGTCTTCCAAGCTCGTCTTTGCAGGCGTTGGGATATTTTTCCCGCTTCTCTATATCTTTTATGGTGATAAGGCCTTTCAGGTAGCCGTTTTCATCAACTACCGGAAGTTTCTCTATTTTGTGTTTGTGGAGAATCTCCTTAGCCTCTTCTAAAGTTGTTCCCACGGGAACCGTTATCAGGTTCTCCTTTGTCATCACCTCTGAGATCTTTTTGCTGAAGTCCTTAACGAACCTGATATCCCTGTTGGTTATTATTCCAAGGAGTTTCCCTGACTCATCAACAACGGGAAGGCCGGAGATTTTATACTTCCTCATCAGGGCTTCAGCTTCAGATATCGTTTGATTGGGAGAAACTGTTACAGGTTTAACAATCATTCCGCTCTCAGACCTTTTAACCC
>JALUGO010000023.1 GCA_027051905.1 Desulfurobacteriaceae bacterium
AAAAGCCATAACCAAGAAGTTGGAAGAGGCTGGAATGCCCAGAGACGAGGCAAAGAAGTTAGAAGCTGTTCGCGGCCCCAATGTTCTCCTAGATATGACTTGGGGCGTTCAGTACCTCAACGAGACCATGGAATTGGTAAAGCAGGCATTCTTCGAAGCCGTTGAAAAAGGTCCGCTGGCCAACGAGAAGCTCTACGGAGTGAAGGTCAAATTGATGGATGCAAAGCTCCACGAAGACTCGATTCACCGCGGTCCCGCTCAGATCATACCTGCGGTTCGTAATGCAATTTACGGAGCAATGTGTCAGGCAACCCGCGTGCTTCTTGAACCAATTCAGAAAGTCTACGTGAACGTGCCCACAGAATTGGTGGGGGCTGTGACGCGGGAGATACAACAGAGGCGCGGAGTAATCGTGGACATGGAGCAGGAAGATTACCAGACCATAATCCATGCGAAAGCTCCCGTGGCGGAGATGTTTGGATTCGCATCCGCCATAAGAAGCGCAACGGGCGGAAGAGTTCTCTGGAGCACTGAAAACGCAGGGTACGAGAGGGTTCCGAGAGAGTTACAACCGCAGATAGTGAGGCAGATACGCGAGAGAAAAGGATTAAAGCCCGAGCCCTACGACGAGAATTATTACGCCGGGCTCTGATTTTTCTTTCCATTTTTAGACTGTTTCTTTATTTTTCCCAGCATCAAAATTAATTCATATTATTTTCGAATCTATGTGCAGGAAAACATGATTTATCCCCTGTGCCCCTAAGATTGCGAGCAAAAGCATTTATATACCATGAGTATATGGGGAAAAGAAAACCGAATAGGAGGTATTAAAAATGGCAGAAAAACCACACATGAATATCGTGTTCATAGGACATGTGGACCACGGTAAATCGACCACAGTGGGCAGATTGCTCTACGAGCATGGCGAGATAGACCAGAGAATCATAGACAACTTCAGGAAGGAAGCAGAGGAGAAGGGAAAAGCCACATTCGAATTTGCCTGGGTTATGGACAAACTCAAGGAGGAGAGAGAGAGGGGAGTTACCATCGATGTGGCCCACAGAAAGTTCGTCACCGATAAATATTACTTCACAATAATAGACGCCCCAGGCCACAGGGACTTCGTGAAGAACATGATCACTGGTACGTCCCAGGCAGACGCTGCAATATTGATAGTGGCAGCCCCAGAGGGTGTGATGGAGCAGACCAAGGAGCACCTCTTCCTGGCAAGAACCCTCGGCGTTCCTCAGTTGATTGTAGCAATAAACAAGATGGACGCCACCAAGCCCCCGTACAGCGAGCAGAGATTCAAGGAAGTGAAAGCGGAGGTCGAGAAGCTTCTCGCAATGATCGGCTGGAAGGACGTCCCGATAATACCCATCAGCGGTTACAAGGGAGACAACATAATGAAGAAGAGCGAGAACATGCCCTGGTGGAACGGCCCAACTCTGCTGGAGGCTCTCAACAACCTCAAGCTCCCGCCGAAGCCCACAGACAAGCCACTCAGAATACCCGTGCAGGACGTTTACAGCATCACAGGTATAGGAACTGTGCCAGTGGGTCGCGTTGAGACCGGCATAGTAAAAGTCGGAGACAAGGTCACATTTATGCCTGCCAACAAGAGCGGCGAAGTTAAGAGCATAGAGATGCATCATCAGCCCATGCAGAAGGCTGAGCCCGGTGACAACATAGGGTTCAACGTGAGAGGCGTGGGCAAGAAGGACATAAGAAGAGGAGATGTCGCAGGCCATACCGACAATCCTCCAACCGTTGCAAAGACCTTCACAGCGCAGATTGTCGTGTTGAACCATCCGAGCGTCATTGCACCTGGATACACCCCCGTGTTCCATGCGCACACGGCTCAGATAGCCTGCACATTCGAAGAAATCATAAAGACTCTCGACCCGAGAACCGGTGCAACCAAGCAGGAGCATCCCGATTTCATCAAGACAGGCGATATAGCAATAGTGAAGATCAGGCCCACAAGGCCCATGGTGATAGAGCCCGTGAAGGAGATTCCGCAGTTAGGTCGCTTCGCAATACGCGATATGG
>JALUGO010000024.1 GCA_027051905.1 Desulfurobacteriaceae bacterium
TTGATACCGTAGGAAGAGAGGAGCATTTTGAAAACATCATCCCACCCCTAATGAAAGACAAAAACATCTCCAATATTCTGAACCTTTACACCATGGACCTATTTGAGGCTAGAACCAATAAGATCACTTATGATGAGATAAAAGTTCTCACCAAGTCTTTCAAGAAAATGGAGGATAAAGAGCTAATAATCCCGATTCTGGAAGTCATGCGCCAATATCACGACTCGAAAATCATGCCGTTTACACTCCTGTATGCAGTCGAAAAACACGCGCCTCAACTAGCTTACTTAGCAGCTAGAGCCGTTCTGAAATACCCCTCGGACCCCATCCTACTCCTCAAGTTTTACAAGTCGCGCTTTAACAAGCTCCCAAGCACGCCTGTTAATAAGGCTGTAGTGGACTTTTTCAAAGGATTTTCCCGGGTGGACCTAAACGCCGCTACAAACTTTAAAATAGAGGACACGGAGCTTGAGACATGGATAAACCGTAACTGGAAAATCCCAGCGAACCAAGAAGTTAAAAACGTCTTGATTTCTGGTTCTATGAATGCAACGGAGAAAGAGATCGCTAAGCTCCTGTACATGGGCAGGCACTATGACGCTTTTGTTAAACTGCACAATCTCGCAGTGAAGACATTTAGAATCTCGGAGGACATCGTGGATGTTGTCGAACAGTTCACTCAAAAGTATCGCATGGTACCAAGGTTGAACCTGAACCTCTACGAGCTGTTCAGGTTCTACTGGGCCTTCCGCAAAGCCCTAGGAAAAGCTATCTATGTGAAGAAGCAAACCCCTGGGAAGGACGTGACTATCTCGTCCCTGGTGAGGCTGGTCTCCATATTCGAGAAGATAGTGGATCAGGAGGTTAGTAGGTTCTATGAGACTCATAAGACTATGCAGGGGGAGGCTTTGATTGCTAACACTGAGAGGTTGAAGGTGCCTTTGTTCCTTGGGATTAGTAAGAGGGTTTACTTGGATGAACTGCTTGCGGCCATTGCCACGATTGTGAGTGGTGGGGAGTATCCGGTTTACAGTGTGAATAGGAGGATAAAGGTGTGGTATCCTGAGGGGGAGGCTAGGAAGTCAGCTTCGGCTCGGTTTAAGAGTATTATGGAGTTCTTGCTGGAGAATAGAGCGGATAAGGTTACTGCGAAGAGCAGGATTATCCCCGAGGCTGAGAATGTCATAAGTCTTGGTGCGCATATTGATGAGACGTGGAGGGTTTCGAGGAGAGTGTGGGATTGGGCTGATGCGATTGAGCACTCTTACACGGCTCGTTTGAGTCCGCCTCCGTTGGCTATTGAGTTCGGTAATTATGCAGGGTTCTCGTTTAGGGTAGTCAATTACTTTACCTTGCCATGGGAGTTACTGGCCATAAGGAAGTATTGATATCCTCCAAATTTGATAATGATTAGAACGTTGGAGCGAGGCTGGACTTAGGAACTAAAAGGCCCCACAAGTTGAATTCGAAGAGCATTGCCAAGTCTTCGAGAATTTCCTCGAGCCGGCTTTCTAGAGATGATGCCTGTAAAAAGCAGGTTTCAATACTATTGTATTCAACATTTAGAGGGTGCTGACCTCCTCCCCGCCCTAAAGGGCGAGGCTTGGGGAAGAAAAAAGTAAACCCTCAAGAATTCTTTAGGAAGATCTCCCTGTTGGTCCAAAACCTCCGTAGTACTATTCATAACTATGTTCATACAATTGAGCTCATCATAATAACGTTGCTACTGTTGTTTTTGTCTTTTTTAAAACCGGTGGGGGGGCTGGGGGTATCATGGTGGTTCTAGAAAAGAAAAGAGAGATAAAGAGGATCAGTCAATCAAACTTACTTGTATGTTGAGTAAAGTACACATAAGGTAAAGTGCTACCTTTTTACCAGCTTTACCGAAACTACCAGTTTACCAAAACTACCAACATTACCAGCTTACCAACTTTACCGAGATTACCACGATTACCGGCACTACAAAGGTGGCAAAAAATTATGTCAGAAAAAGCCTGCTTAATCCCCTCTGAATGGCTAAAACGCTTTTTTCTAAAGGGT
>JALUGO010000025.1 GCA_027051905.1 Desulfurobacteriaceae bacterium
GAACATAACAGCTAAGCTTATTCTTACCCCTATCTCAGACGGGTTTTTCTCAAAGAAAAACTTAAACCGGTTTGGATACCACCAGACAAGGCTTCTGAGAAAAATAAGGATGAGCCTTGCCACAAGGAGGAAGAGGAGGAGCTCTCCTATTCCTTTCCAGAAATCAACTCCAAATCCAAACTTAGTATAGAGACTGAAAAGGGTAAGTACTCCAATAGAGAAAACCTCTCCGACTATTCCAGTAAGAAAAACTGTTTTACCATAGTGGGTGTGCAGAAGCCCCTTTTCTTTCAAAACGGCAACAACAATTCCAACAGATATAGCTCCTAAGGCTATTGAAATTAAAGGGTGGAAAGAGAGCTTAATTCCGCAGGTAAAGGCTATTGATAGTACTAAAACGGGAACGGTCGTGTAGATGAGCTTTGTTTTAAGAGGAAGCCTATGGATCTCCTTAATCTTAACTTCAAGCCCTGCAATGAACATCAAAAGTAAAAACCCGAAAGTTGAGAGGAACTGGAGCCACTGTGAAGGTTCAATTAGGTTAAGCCCTGACTTTCCAACGACTATTCCGTAGAGTATTTCCCCTACGGAGACGGGAATTCTCAGAAGCTTACTGAGGAAAGGAACGAAGAGAATGCCTATTGAGATAAAAATTAGAGATACCAGCAAACCTTCCATCTACTCACCTACGCAGATAAGTATTGAGGTGCACTTAGACCTGTGGAACATGTGGTATGGGGGGTATGGATTAAACCAGCTTGTCTTCCTGCCCTTCCTCGCCCCTATTACAGAGAGGTTGTAGCCCTTGCTCTCGTCGGCAAACTCCCTTATGGGGTTTCCCACCCGAACTTTAAATTCTATGGGGACTTTATACATTGTTGAAAGCTTTGTAATCCTTTCCCTTAGAGATTCAACCTTTTTGTTGTTCTCAAAAGGTGAAACGTAGATGGCCGTAAGGGAAGCGTTGAGCATTATAGAGAGTTCTATACCCACCTCAAGGGCTCTTATACCGCTAAAAGAACCTGATACGGGAACTAGGATCTTATCTACAGGGGTTGTTCCTCTGGCTATTGCTACAGGAGAGAGGGTCTCCTCTCCAACCAGTATTGGAAAGGTTTTTATTCCGAGGAAAAGAGGAAATTCTCTATACTTGTCTGGCATTACTATGAGTCCAAAGTTCTCATCCTTCTTTATCTCTTGAAGGAACTCCTTTTCACAGTTTTTGAGGGTTTGAACCTTTACTTCTCCCTTTTTAACTTCCTCAAACTGTTTGACAAGATTTTCATCCAGTTCCCTGCACGTGTAAAAAGAAACCTTTGAGAGCTTTGTGTTCTCATAGAAAAACTTTGAATCCTTAACCACTTTCTCTGAATGTTCAGGGAGGAAAACTACCTCTTCCGTTCCAAACTGTAGCGGAAACTGGGGCTCTCCAGACTTTATGAGGCCGGCTATGTACTTAAGGATCTTAGGGTCTCCCACAATCAGGATTCTGTCTCCCGGCTTTATCACCGTTTTCGGTCTTGGGAGGATGAGCTTGTCTCCTCTAAATATTGCAACGATTCTCCAGCGGCGGGAGGAGAACTTACCTACCGGGTAACCGGCAACTATAGAGGTAGGCATAACGGAGACCTCTATTATCTCTCCCTGTCCAAGTCCTATGTTTGTAGGAGTTACAATTCCCGATTCTATCTGTCTCTCAAGGAGAGAAGCCGTTGCTATTGCCTTGTTTACGTAGTTTATTCCTTCTTTCTCGTACTTTTCGTCGTTTTCGGTGCTGTTTGATACAGCGTAAATTGTTGGAACGCTAAACTCTTTGGCTAATCTGCACGCTTCAAGGTTTACTTCGTCATCTCCGGTACAAGCTGCAAAAGCTGTTGCCTCTTCAATTCCGGCCTTTTTCAGAAGGAGTTTACTGGTTCCGTCTCCCTGAAGAAGAACAACCCTGTTGAGGGATTCGGCGTTGAGG
>JALUGO010000026.1 GCA_027051905.1 Desulfurobacteriaceae bacterium
GGTATGGCCTTCTTGTAACGAGGGGTCTCCTTGCCATTTTGGGAGCCGTTTACGACTTCGGTAACTACTACGGCAGGGGCTACGGAAGGATTGTTTTAATAAACCTGAACGGAATAAAGGATAGAGAGAAGATACTCTCCCACAGGGCTATGTCTTTAGTTCCGGGGGAGCTCCTTGATAAGGTGGTTATCTAACGGCTGTTTTCTCTTTATTCTCCTCTGGTTTACTCTGGGCCTCTCCTCTCTGGGCCCTTGCTTGCCGTAACGTGTCTACATAGTTTAGACATAAATCAATGTGGAGAGGCAAGATGCTTACTAAAGTTCAAAAATGGGGAAACAGTCTGGCTGTAAGAATTCCGTCAGCTTTTGCCAAAGAAGTAGGACTTTATCCTGATGCGGAAGTGGAGTTGAGACTTGAAGATAACAGGCTGGTAATTATTCCTAACAAGAAAAAGCAGTTAGAAAAGTTATTAGAGCAAATAACTCCTGAGAATCTCCATAGTGAAATTGACTGGGGTGAAAAGAGTGGAAAAGAAGAGTGGTAAGTATGTTCCTGAAAGAGGAGATATCCTGTGGCTACAGTTCTCACCACAGGCGGGTCATGAGCAAGCCGGGAAAAGACCTGCTTTATGTTTGTCTCCAAAACTTTATAATGAGAAGACAAACTTAGGTTTATTCTGTCCAATAACGTCTAAACAGAAAGGTTATCCTTTTGAGGTTCCTCTCCCTGATAACTTTCCTGTAAAAGGTGTTATTCTTGCAGACCAGATTCGTAACTTAGATTGGAATGTCAGGAAAGCATCGTTTATAGCAAAAGTTTCTGAAGATACTTTAAAAGAAGTTCTGGAAAAAATTCACTTACTTCTGTTCTACTAAATAGCAAATAAAGAGATTTCCACTCTGCTGAATTTTGGATTTATGGCAGAGGGATTGTTTTCACAAAATCCCTGTTTTTAATGTGCCAGTCAACTGTTCTCTTTAAGCCCTCTTTTAGGGAAGCTTTCGGCTCCCAGCCAAGGAGTTTTTTTGCCTTTGTTATATCTGCCCAGGTGGCTTTAAGGTCTGCCTTGTGGAACGGTTTGTAGATAATTTCCGCCTTTTTGCCTAAGTATTTCTCTATCAGCTCAATTACCTCTTTAAGCTGGTGGGGGTGGTTTCCGCCGAGGTTGATGATTTCGTAGCCCGTTTCTGTCTCGTAAGCCCTTACAGTTCCCTCTGCTATGTCTTCAACAAAGGTAAAGTCCCTGCTCTGGGTTCCGTCTCCGTAAACTGTAATTGGTGTACCCTCGTCTATCCACTTAATAAATCGGAAGATGCACATGTCGGGTCTTCCAGCTGGCCCATAGACTGTGAAATACCTGACAACCGTTACGTCAAAACCGTATAGGTAGTGGTAGGTGTAAGACATAACCTCTGCAGCCTTTTTGCTGGCTGCGTAAGGGGAGATGGGGGTGTTTACTGGCAGGTCTTCTTTAAAGGGCATCGGCTGGCCGGCGTAGAGTGAAGATGTTGACGCCAGAACAAATTTTTTGAGTCCAAACTCCCTCATAAGTTCTAAAAGGTTCAGCGTTCCGAGAGAGTTTGTCGTTTCATAAACAAACGGATTAACAAGGCTGTATCTAACTCCAGCCCTTGCTGCAAGGTTTATAACGCCGTCTGGCTTTGTGTCCTGAAAGATCACCCTCAGGGCTTCTCTGTTCTCTATGTCAACTCTGTAGAAGGTGAAGTTTGGGTTTTCTGAGAGTTTTTTGAGCCTGAACTTCTTTAGCCTCGGATCGTAGTAGTCGTTTAAGTTATCAACCCCAATGACCCTGTATCCCTTTTCAAGGAGCCTCTTTGCAACGTAGCTCCCAATAAAACCTGCCGCACCTGTAAGGAGAACCGTTTTCATTAAACCCTCTCAGTTTTTAAATTTTGACAGGTAGTTTAACATTAC
>JALUGO010000027.1 GCA_027051905.1 Desulfurobacteriaceae bacterium
CGGAGACAACGTAACCTTTGAGGTCGAGCTTTTAAAGCCTGTAGCTATTGAGGAAGGGCTCAGGTTCGCTATTCGTGAAGGTGGAAGAACAGTAGGTGCCGGTGTTGTTACTGAAATTCTTGACTAATTAGAGAGGGGTAGTTATGGCTCAGGACCGCATTAGGATAAAGTTAACGGCCTATGACCATAGGCTTCTTGATAGATCCGTTCAGGAAATAATTGATACAGTTAAAAGGACTGGCGCTATTGTCGCCGGTCCTATACCGCTTCCCACAAAGCGTTCCTGGTGGAGTGTTATCAGGTCTCCACACAAGTATAAATACTCTCAGGAACAGTTTGAGATAAGGAAGCACAGGAGGCTCCTTGACATAAAGAATCCCAAACCTCAGACCGTGGAAGCTTTAATGGACCTGAAGCTTCCCGCCGGTGTTGATGTAGAGATAAAGCTTGATTAATGAAGAGGTGAAAAAATGAAGGGTATATTAGGAAGAAAAGTTGGAATGACTCAAATATTCACAGAAGACGGTAAAGCGATAGCTGTTACCGTCATTGAAGCAGGTCCATGCACAGTTGTTCAAAAGAAAACTCCTGAAAAAGATGGTTATTCTGCTCTCCAGCTTGGATTTATGGAAAAAAACAAACACGAGAGCAAGTTCCCCAAACCTCTCCTTGGCCACTTTAAGAAAGCCGGCATAAAGCCCACAAGGTGGCTAAAGGAGGTTAAGTTTGACAACGTAGATGAGTATGCCGTTGGCGACAAAATAACTGTTGAGATCTTTAAACCCGGTGAGAAGGTTGACATTACCGGAACTTCAAAGGGAAGAGGATTTGCAGGTTACCACAAACGCCACGGTTTCGGAGGCGGTAGAAGGTCTCACGGTTCAGACTTTCACGAGGGACCCGGTTCTATTGGTGCCTGTGCAGATCCAGGAAGAGTTCACAAAGGAAAAAGGATGGCAGGACACTACGGTAACGAGACTGTTACCGTAAAGAACCTTGAGATCGTTGACGTTATTCCTGAGAAGAACCTTCTCCTTGTTAAGGGTGCAGTTCCCGGACACAAAGGCGGACTTGTAATAGTCAAAGGAAAGTAAGGGGTGAAAGATGGAGATAAAGGTAGTTAACCCTCAGAATCAGGAAGTTGGAACGGTAGAAATTAAAGAGGAGATAGCAAAGGCTCCGATAAAGCAGCATGCCGTTTGGGAAACGGTTAAGTGGCAGCTTGCAAAACGCAGGCGCGGAACCCATTCAACCAAAACCCGCGGCGAAGTAAGGGGTGGTGGAAGGAAACCCTGGCCTCAGAAGCACACCGGAAGAGCCCGTCAGGGTTCCATCAGAGCTCCACAGTGGGTCGGTGGTGGTGTTGTCCATGGACCAAAGCCGAGGGACTACTCCTACAACCTTCCTAAAAAGGTAAGGAAAGTTGCCCTTAAGAGCGTTATCTCCGGTAGAATCCAGGAAGGCAACTTCATCGTTGTCGAGGATTTCTCCTTTGAGAAGCCAAAAACAAAGCAGGCTGTTGAGTTCCTGAAGAACCTAGGGCTTGAAAACGAGAAAGTCCTCCTTGTAGTTCCTTCAGACTTTGATGAGAACACCTACCTTTCATTCAGAAACCTGCCAAATGTAAAGGTTCTTCCTATAGAAGGACTCAACGTTTACGACGTTCTCTGCTACAACAAGTGTGTCTTCTTTAAGTCAACTCTATCCAAGTTAGAGGAGAGGTTATCATGAGAACTCCCTATGATATAATCCTGCGCCCTATCGTTACCGAGAAGAGCGTAAGGCTTGCAAACCTTGAGGTTAAGAGCTCCAAAACAAAGGAGCCAAGGAAGATTACAAAGGTAACTTTTGAAGTGGCTATGGACGCCACAAAGCCGGAGATAAAGGAAGCTGTTGAGAAGATCTTCGGCGTTAAGGTTGAAAAGGTCAACACAATGATAGTTAAGGGAAAGAGAAAAGGAATCAGGTTCTTCCGCGGAAGGAAGAAAGACTGGAAGAAGGCAGTTGTTACTCTTAAGCCCGGCTACGAAATTGACCTTGAGAAACTCTAAGTGAAGGGGTTAGAAAATGGGAATCAAGAGGTTTAAGCCATACACGCCATCAAGGCGTTTTATGACAGTTTCAGACTTTGCCGAGATTACAAAAACTGAACCTGAAAAGTCCCTTACAGTTGGATTTGTAAGGGGAACAGGTAGAAATAACCAGGGTAGAATTACCTGCCGCCATAAGGGAGGCGGTCATAAGCGCCGTTACAGGATAATTGACTTCAGGCGCGACAAAATTGGAATTCCCGCTAAAGTTGCTGCAATTGAGTATGACCCCAACAGGTCTGCCCGTATTGCACTCCTCGTTTATGCCGACGGAGAAAAGCGTTACATCATCTGGCCTGAAGGGCTTAAAGTTGGAGATACTGTCGTTTCAGGTCCCGATGCCGAAATAAAGGTTGGGAATGCACTTCCTTTGAGAAACATTCCTGTTGGAACTATCGTTCACAACGTTGAGCTTAAGCCAGGAAAGGGTGGTCAGCTTGCAAGAGCTGCCGGTTCCTTTGCCCAGCTCATGGGTAAGGTTGGAGACTACGCTCAACTGAGACTCCCCTCTGGAGAGTTAAGACTTGTTCACCTTGACTGTATGGCAACCATTGGTCAGGTAGGAAACCTTGACCACGAGAACATCGTTATCGGTAAGGCAGGTCGTTCAAGGTGGTTAGGTATCAGACCAACCGTTCGTGGAACAGCCATGAACCCTGTTGACCACCCCCACGGTGGTGGTGAAGGTAGAACCTTTGGTAAGCACCCGGTTACTCCATGGGGTCAGCCTACCAAAGGTTACAAGACAAGGCGTTCTAAGAAATACTCAGACAGGTTTATCATTAAACGCCGCAACCAGAAGTAGGAGGTTTAAATGGGACGTTCACTAAAGAAGGGGCCCTACGTTAACCCCAAGATACTGAAGAAAGTCCGTAAAATGAACGAAACGGGAGAGAAGAAAGTAATCAAGGTATGGGATAGGGCCTGCACAATAGTTCCCGAGTTTATCGGTCACACCTTTGCCGTTTACAACGGCCAGAAGTTCATTCCCGTTTACGTAACTGAGCAGATGGTTGGCCATAGACTTGGAGAGTTCTCCCTTACAAGAACTTTCCGCGGCCATGCAGGTCAAAAAGTAGCCAAGAAGAAGTAAGGAGAGGTAAAAGATGGCTGTTGAACAGAGAGATTATTATCAGGCAGGCGAAAGGGGATTTGAAACCCCATCTGAAGCAAGGGCTATATGGAGAAGAGCGAGAATGTCTGCCTCTAAAGTGAGGCTGGTTGTTGACCTTATCAGGGGCAAGCACGTTGACAACGCCCTCGCAATTCTCCAGAACAGCCCAAAGAAGGCTGCCCGTATGGTTGAGAAGGTTTTAAAGAGTGCTATTGCAAACGCTGAGCAAAAAGGTTTAGACCCTGAAGAGCTCATCGTTAAGAGGGCTTACGTTGATGAAGGCCCTACAATGAAGAGGGTAAGGCCCAGGGCTATGGGAAGGGCCAACATCAGGCACAGGAGAACCTGCCACATTACCGTTGTGGTAGGTAAACCTGAGGAGAAAAAGTAATTTCGGAGGTAAACCTTGGGACAGAAAGTTCACCCGATAGGATTCAGACTTGGAATCACCAAGGACTGGGAGTCCAAGTGGGTTGTTAAGGAGAAGAAGAAGTTTGTTGACACTCTTCACGAAGACCTTAAGATCCGTGAGCTTATCAAGAAGAAGTACTACCATGCAGGTATTGCCAGGATTGATATTGAGAGAACCCTGGATAAGATCAACATCAGGATCTGGGCGGCAAGACCCGGTCTTCTTATTGCAAGGAAGGGAGCTGAGGTAAAAGCTCTCAGGCGTTTTCTTGAAGAGCTTACAGGAAAGAGCGTTTACATCAACATTGAAGAAGTTAAATATCCTCAGCTTAACGCCCAGTTAGTTGCTGAAAACGTTGCTTCACAGCTAGAGCGCCGTGTGGCGTTCAGGCGTGCTATGAAAAGGGTTATTGCCGACGCTATGAAGGCCGGCGCAAAAGGAATTAAGGTTCAGTGCGCCGGAAGACTTGGCGGTGCCGATATGGCGAGGAAGGAGTGGTATAGAGAAGGTCGTGTTCCGTTGCAGACTATCCGCGCCGACATAGATTATGGCACTGCCATTGCCAAGACCAAATATGGTGTTATTGGCGTTAAGGTCTGGATCTACAAGGGAGACGTTTATAAGGATGAAACTGAAGAACTCCTCAAGAAGATTGAGAAGGAAGTAAAACAAGAGATGGCGAGAGGTGAGTAACCATGTTAATGCCGAGGAGAACCAAATACAGAAAGCAGCAGAGAGGAAGATTAAAGGGTAAGTCTTACAGGGCAAACAAACTTGCCTTTGGTGATTACGGCATTCAAGCCCTTGAGCCTCACTACGTTACAACCAACCAGATTGAGGCTGCAAGGGTTGCCATGACAAGAACTATGAAAAGGGGTGGTAAGGTCTGGATCCGTATCTTCCCGGATAAACCTTACACAAAAAAGCCCCTTGAAACCCGTATGGGTAAAGGTAAGGGTAACGTTGAAACCTGGGTGGCAAAAGTTCTTCCCGGCCGCATAATGTTTGAAATTGCCGGGGTTCCGGAAGATGTTGCAATGGAAGCCCTCAGGCTTGCCATTCACAAACTTCCCATGAAGTGCAGGATTGTTAAAAGGGAAGAAACCCCAGCTGGTGAGGAGTAAGAGATGAAGAAATACACAGAGGAGCTTAGGAAAAAGTCAAATGAGGAGCTCCTTAAGATGGTAAAGGAGCTCAAAGAGAAACTCCTTAAACTACGTTTTAAAAACGCTTTCGGTCAACTTGAGAACCCAATGGACATCAGGAAGACCAGACGTCAGATTGCCCGCATTCTTACAATTTTAAGAGAGCGTGGCGTTAAGGCTTAACGGAGGAGACAATGGCAGAAAGGGTTAACAGGAGAAAGGTAAGGATTGGCGTCGTTGTAAGTGACAAGATGGATAAAACTGTCGTTGTTCGCGTTACAAGGGAGTTCCGCCACCCTGTTTACGGTAAAAGAGTTAAGTTTTCCAAGAAGTATATGGCACACGACGAGAACAACCAGTGCCAGGTTGGAGACGTTGTAAAGATTATGGAGACAAGACCTCTCTCCCGCCACAAGAGGTGGAGAGTGGTTGAGATTATTGAAAAGGCCAAGAAACTTGGAGAGGTTTCCGAAGAAACTCCGGAAACCACACAGGAGTAAATCCTTCTAAAGGAGTGTAGCGATGATTCAGGTTCAAACTTACCTAAACGTTGCGGACAACACAGGAGCTAAAAAGGTTCAGTGCATAAGGGTTCTCGGAGGCTCCAACAGGAAGTATGCTTCCCTTGGAGACCAGATAGTTGTTACTGTAAAAGACGCTGCTCCCAACGCTACTGCCAAGAAGGGAGAGGTTTATAGGGCAGTAGTTGTTAGAACCAAAAAAGAAGTTCGTCGTCCTGACGGAACCTACATAAAGTTTGACGACAACGCAGTTGTTCTCCTCAACAAACAGGGTGAGCCCCTTGGAACCCGTATACTTGGGCCTGTTGCCCGTGAGGCAAGGCAGAAAGGGTTCACAAAGGTTACAACCCTTGCTCCGGAAGTTATATAAGGGAGGAATCTAATGGCTAAGAAGAAGTTCAAGATAAAGGCTGGCGATAAGGTCGTTGTTATAGCCGGCAAAGACAAGGGAAAAGTAGGTAAAGTTCTCAAGGTTCTTCCTGAAGAGGAAAGAGTAATTGTTGAGGGTGTAAGGCTTGTTAAGAAGCACCTTCGCCCCAGCCAGAAATACCCTGAAGGGGGAATCATTGAGAAGGAAGCCCCCATCCATATAAGCAACGTTATGCTTGTTGATCCAAAGACAGGTAAGCCTACAAGAGTTGGAATTAAGTTTGTTGACGGCAAAAAAGTTCGTTACGCAAAGCGCTCTGGCGAAATTATTGACGAGATAAGCAAACCCCAGAAGGCGGGTCGGTAATCCGCTAACTAAGGAGGAGTGATGGCTGAAGAGAAATACGTCCCAAGACTCAAGAAGAAGTACAAGGAAGAAGTTATCCCAGCACTTATGAAGAAGTTCGGCTACAAGAACGTTATGGAAGTTCCCAGAATTGAAAAGATTGTAGTTAACATGGGTGTAGGTGAGGCCGTTCAGAACATCAAAGCATTAGAAAACGCAATGAACGACCTTGCCTTAATCACCGGACAGAAGCCTTCCGTTAGGAGGGCAAAGAGATCTGAGGCTGGTTTCAAGCTCCGCAAGGGTATGCCTATCGGAGCTAAAGTTACCCTGAGAAGAGACAGGATGTGGGATTTCCTTGACAGGCTCATCTCAATGGCCCTTCCAAGGGTTAGGGACTTTAAAGGTCTCTCTCCCAAGTCCTTTGATGGAAGGGGTAACTACAACTTTGGTCTTGAAGAGCAAACTGTTTTCCCCGAAATTGACTACGACAAAGTTGACAAAATCAGGGGAATGAACATTACTATCGTAACAACTGCCGAAACTGACGAGGAGGCAAAGGCCCTTCTTGAAGCTTTAGGATTCCCATTCAGGAAATAATCAGGAGGAGTAGATGGCAAGGAAAGCACTGATAGTTAAGGCTCAGAAGGAGCCAAAGTATAAGGTCAGAAAGTATAACAGGTGTCCCCTGTGTGGACGCCCGAGGGGATACATCAGGGCCTTTGGAATGTGCAGGCTCTGCTTCAGAACACTTGCCCTTCAGGGTAAAATCCCTGGCGTTAGAAAGGCAAGCTGGTAAAAACTTGTAGGAGAGGTAGAAGAGCCATGATGATGGATAGTGTTGCAGATTTCCTTACCCGTATAAGGAACGCAAACCTTGTTTACCACGAGACTGTAGATGCTCCCTATTCAAAGGTTAACGAGGCTATAGCCAAGATCCTTAAAGAAGAAGGGTTTATCAGAGATTACGAAATACTTGAGGAACCGTTTAAAAGAGCCAAAAACCCTGAGAACAAGAAGAAGATCATCAGGATCCATATGAAATACGGTCCTAATAAGGAAAGGGTTATCAACGAGATTAAGAGGGTTTCAAAGCCAGGTAGGCGTATCTACGTTGGTAAAGACGAAATTCCTCTCGTTAAGGCCGGTCTTGGAGTGGCTATTCTCTCTACAAACAAGGGGATTATTCCTGGCTATAAGGCCAGAAAGCTCGGAGTTGGCGGAGAAGTTCTTTGCTACGTATGGTAAAACCACTAAAGGAGTGTGGAGATGTCAAGGATAGGAAGGCTTCCGGTTGAGATACCACAGGGCGTAACTGTAGAGGTAAAGCCTGGAAACCACGTTATTGTTAAGGGTCCTAAAGGGCAGCTTGAGTTCACGTTTAACCCTAAGCTCACAATTAAGGTTGAGGACAACAAGGTTATTGTTGAGAGGCCTAACGATGAGAAGCAGATGAGAGCTCTCCATGGAACAACCAGAGCTCTCATCAACAACATGGTTATTGGCGTTTCAAAGGGCTTTGAGAAAGTTCTTGAGGTTAAAGGTCTTGGTTACAGGGCTTTTGTTAAGGGAAACACTCTAGAACTTCATCTTGGTTTCTCCCACCCTGTCCTCTACAAGATTCCTGAGGGAATTCAAATAGAAGTTGACAGGGAAAACAACATCTACGTTCGCGGAATTGACAAGCAGAAGGTTGGTCAGGTTGCAGCAGAAATCCGCTCCTTCAGGCCGCCTGAGCCCTACAAGGGTAAAGGTATTAGGTACAGAGGTGAGAAGATCATCCTCAAAGCCGGTAAATCTGCTAAGAAGTAACTTTAGAGGGGAGAGAAAATGGCAAAGCTTACAAGGCGTGAAAGGATTGCTAAGAAGCATAGAAGAGTTAGGAAGAAGATATTTGGAACTCCTGAAAGGCCAAGGCTTGCGGTTTACAAGAGCCTCAAGCACATCTACGCTCAGATTATTGACGATACAAAAGGCGTTACTCTAGTTGCCGCTTCAACTCTTGATAAGGAGCTCAGAGACAAACTCCCTGAGCTCACAAAGACTGAAGAAGCAAGGGAAGTGGGTAAGCTCATTGCCCAGCGTGCCCTTGAGAAGGGGATTAAAAAGGTTGTCTTTGACCGTGGCGGTTTTATCTACCACGGCCGTATAAAGGCTCTGGCTGAAGGCGCCAGAGAAGGTGGACTTGAATTTTAGGGAGGTAGTTGATGGCTAAGAGAGTTAGACCTGAAGGACTTGATCTGAAAGAGAGGCTTGTCCATATCAACAGGAACGCTAAAGTTGTTACAGGTGGTAGGAAATTCAGCTTTACAGCTTTCGTTGTTGTTGGAGACGGCAAAGGAGTTGTAGGCTTCGGTAGAGGTAAGGCTGCAGAGGTTCCAGACGCCATAAGGAAGGCGACTGAAGATGCGAAGAAGAACCTCATTAAAGTTCCCGTAGTTGACGGAACCATTCCCTTTGAGGTTGAAGCGAAATTTGGCGGTTCAAAGGTTATAATGAGGCCTGCCGCTCCCGGTACCGGAGTTATTGCATCTGCTCCTGTCCGTGCAGTTCTTGAGTCTGCAGGTGTTACAGACATTCTCACAAAGGTTATTGGTTCTACAAACCCTCACACAGTTGTAAGGGCTGTTCTTAAAGGCCTTGAGCAGCTCAAAACTCCCGAAGAGTTCGCTAAACTTCGCGGCGTTCCTGTTGAGGAGCTCCGCAAGCGCTGGAAGCTCCCCGGCAGGAGAGTGACAAAAGAAGGTGAAATTGTCAGGAGGTAGTGATGGCAAAGGTTAAGATAACCCTCATCAGAGGGCTTGCTGGCAAGAGCAAGAGGAAAAAGGCAACTCTGGCAGCCCTTGGTCTCCACAAGAGGGGCGCTACAACCGTTAAAGAGCTCAACCCTGCGATTGAAGGGATGATTGAGAAGGTTAAAGAACTCGTAAAAGTAGAACCTGTGGAGGAGTAAAATGGGACTTGAGCTACATAACTTAAAACCAAACCCTGGAGCAGTTAGAGAGAAAAAACGCGTAGGTAGGGGTCACGGCTCAGGCCACGGAAAGACGTCCGGTAGAGGTCAGAAAGGACAGACTGCTCGCTCTGGATGGAAGGGTGGAACAAGACCAGGATTTGAGGGTGGACAGACTCCCCTCTACATGAGATTTCCAAAGAGAGGGTTCTCAAACGCTCCGTTTAAGAAAGAATACGCTGTAATCAACGTTGGAGACCTCAACGAGGCTTTTGAGGAGGGAACTGAGATTACGCCGGAGCTCCTCAGAGAAACCGGCCTTGTTAAGAGGAAACTCCCGATAAAAATCCTTGGAGACGGCGAGCTTACAAAGAAGTTCGTTGTCAAAGCTCACAAGTTTTCTGCCTCTGCAAAAGAAAAAATTGAGGCTGCTGGCGGTTCCTGGGAGGAGATAGCTTAAGGAGAATTAAATGAACTTAGCAAAAATAGTTGCTAACGTTACGGAAGTTCCGGAGCTCCGAAGGAGATTCCTTTTTACCCTGGCCATCCTGGCCGTTTTCCGGCTGGGGGCCCATATTCCAGTTCCCGGCATAAACGTTCAGGCTCTAATAGAGTTCTTCCAGAAGGCCCAGGGAACAGTATTTGGAATGATGGACATCTTCTCCGGCGGAGCTCTAAGGAAGCTAACGGTATTTGCCCTTGGCGTAATGCCCTACATCAGCTCCGCTATCATAATGCAACTTTTAACAGTTGCAATTCCATCTATAGAGAAGCTGGCAAAAGAGGAAGGAGAATACGGTCGAAGAAAAATTGCCCAGTATACCCGTTACGGCGCAGTTCTGCTGGCCTTTATCCAGGCTTTAGGTATATCCATCGGCCTCCAGAGTTTAACAAGTCCTTCTGGTGTTCCGGTAGTACCCAATCCAGGATTTACCTTCATGTTTGTTACAGTCACAACCTTGACGGCCGGCGCAACATTCTTGATGTGGCTTGGAGAAAAAATAACAGAAAAAGGCATAGGCAACGGTATGTCCCTTTTAATCTTTGCAGGAATCGTTTCGCGTATTCCAAACGCTGTCATAACAATGCTCACAATGCTCAAAAACGGCGACATGTCTCTCTTCAAAGCCATAGGCGTCATCGCAATTATTGTTGGGATGATTGCGGCAATTGTTTATATCCAGGAGGCTGAAAGAAGAGTTCCCCTACAGTATGCCAAAAGAACTGTTGGGCGGCAGGCTACCGGAAAATACACAAGCTACTTACCCGTCAAACTTAACCCCTCTGGCGTTATGCCGATAATTTTTGCAGCTTCTGTTCTCATGTTTCCGGCTACCGTTGTCCGGTTTATTCACCATCCCATAGCCCAGGCTATTTACGACGCTTTAATGCCGGGAACAACCCTATACATGGTCGTTTATGGTGCCCTGATTTTCTTCTTTACATACTTTTACACAGCAATAATCTTCAACCCTGAAGAAATTGCCGAGAACCTCAACAAAGCTGGAGGTTTCATACCGGGCGTAAGAGCTGGAACCGATACTGCAAAATACTTAGACAGAATTGTTTCCAGGCTCACCTTCGCTGGTGCTGTCTTCTTAACTTTAGTCGCCATCATCCCGCTGATAATTACACAGCAGATGCACCTGCCATTCTACTTCGGTGGAACTGCTATCCTTATTGTCGTGGGAGTCGCCCTCGATACACTAAGAAGAATGGAAGCTTTTGCACTTTCTCTCTCCTACGAAGGGTTCTTTCGTAGAAGACAGAGAAGATTCCGCCTTGGAACCGGAGGTTCAAAATGATTAAAGTTGTCTTCTTAGGTCCACCAGGAGCCGGTAAAGGAACGCAAGCCCAAAGAATAGCTGAAAAATACGGAGTTCCTCACATATCAACAGGAGATATCCTCAGAGCTGCTGTTAAAGAGGGAACAGAGCTGGGAAAAATTGCAAAGTCTTACATGGACAGAGGAGAACTGGTTCCAGATGACATAATAATTGGCATTATAAGAGAAAGGCTTTCCGAATCTGATGTTAAAGAGAAGGGATTCATCTTAGACGGTTTCCCAAGAACCCTTACCCAGGCAGAAGCTCTAGACAGAATGCTTGAAGAGCTTTCCATGCCACTTGACAGGGTAATCTACCTTAACGTTGACGACGAAGAAATTGTTAAAAGGCTCCTCTCAAGGGGAAGAGCAGACGACACAGAAGATGTTATAAGGAATAGACTCAAAGTCTACAGAGAACAGACTGCTCCTCTCATAGACTACTACTCTGAAAAGTGCATCCTTGCAGAAGTTTACGGTGTTGGAGATATAGACAAAATAACAAAGAAAATCGAGGAACTTTTAGGACTGGAAGGTTAAGCATTGAAGAAAACCAAGCACGGAATAATCCTCAAAACCCCTGAAGAGATAGCCAAACTTCGGACTGCTGCCGCCACAACTATGGAAATTTTATTAAAGGTTGCTGAACAGGTTGCTCCCGGTATTACAGCCCTCGACATAGATAAACTTGCAAGAAGCTACTGCAAAAACTATGGTGTTAAACCCGCTTTTTTAGGCTACGGGGGATTCCCCGGAGCCATCTGTGTTTCCGTTAACGAAGAAGTTGTCCATGGATTGCCAACGAAGAGAAAGGTTTTTAAAGAGGGAGATATCGTCTCCCTCGACTTTGGAGCAGTAGTAGACGGCTGGATAGGGGACGTTGCCGTTACAGTTCCCGTTGGGAAAATAAGTGAAAACGCTCAGAAACTTATAGATGTTACGAGGGAAGCCCTTTACAGGGGAATAGAGGCTGCAAAAGTAGGTGGAAAACTGATAGACATATCAAGAGCTATTCAGAAATACGTTGAATCCCATGGTTTTAACGTTACGAGGGGTTATGCCGGCCATGGGATAGGCCGTTCACTTCACGAAGAACCACAGATAACAAACTACGTGTATAAAGGGTATCCAGATATAACCCTGGAACCCGGAATGACATTCGCCATTGAACCCATGGTTAACGAAGGAACTGGAAGGGTAAAGGTTAAGAGAGATAAATGGACAGTTGTAACCAAAGACGGTAAACTCTCTGCCCATTTTGAGCATGATATTGCCCTAACAGAGAACGGGACTATAATTATGTCCGCAATTTAGCAAATAGCTTCAGGAGAGATAATGGCAAAGGAGAAGGGCATCCAGGTAGAAGGAAAAGTAGTAGAAGCTTTACCAAATGCTTACTTCAAAGTAGAGCTTGATAACGGACATCAGGTTCTTGCCCATGCATCTGGAAAGATGAGGGTTCACTTTATCAGAATACTGCCAGGCGACCGTGTGGTCGTTGAGCTCAGCCCCTACGATTTAACAAGGGGAAGAATTATCTACAGGAAAGGATAATAAAACCGTCCCTTCACATACCGCGGCTAATGGCACGAAACACAAAAGGAGAGGTTGAAGATGAAGGTAAGACCGTCCGTCAAGAAGATCTGCCCCAAGTGTAAGATTATCAGGCGCAAAGGGGTGGTAAGAGTTATCTGTGAAAACCCAAAGCACAAACAGAGACAAGGTAAGTAAGGAGGAAAGCTGTGGCGAGGATAGCTGGAGTTGACATTCCAGACAACAAGAAGGTTCCCTATTCCCTTGCCTACATCTACGGCATAGGGATAAAGAGCGGTTTTAAAATCTGCGAAAAAGCGGGAATCGACCCTGAAAAAAGGGTTAAAGACCTGACAGAAGAAGAGATTGCAAAGATAAGGAAAATCATAGAAAACGAATACAAAGTTGAAGGTGACCTCAGAAAAGAGATTGCAATGAACATTAAACGCCTCATTGAAATCGGTTGCTACAGAGGCGTTCGTCACAGGCTTGGTCTCCCTGTTCGTGGTCAGAGGACAAGGACAAATGCAAGAACCCGTAAGGGACCAAGGAAGACCGTTGCAGGTAAGAAAAAGGCACCTAAGAAGTAATTAAAGGAGGTAATTGATGGCCAGGCCTAAGAAAGGCGGTAAGAAAAAGCAGAAGAAGACTGTCGGTTTTGCCATAGCCCACATTCAGACAACGTTTAACAACACGATCGTTACATTTACCGACAAAGAGGGAAATACACTCTGCTGGGAAAGCGGAGGAACCGTGGGGTTTAAAGGAACAAGGAAGAGCACCCCTTACGCTGCTCAGCTTGCAGCTACAAAAGCTGCCCAGAGGGCTATGAAGGAGTTTGGCGTTAAGGACGTTGAGATAAGGATTAAGGGAAACGGTGGCGGAAGGGAAACCGCCATTAAGGCAATAGCTGCAGCTGGTCTTAACGTTAAGGTTATTCGTGACGTTACTCCAATTCCTCACGATGGCTGCAGACCACCAAAGAGAAGAAGGGTTTAACGGAGGTAGTAGATGGGTAGGTATACAGGACCAAAGTGGCGGATTGCCAGAAGGCTCGGCGTTAACATATACGTTGGTGAGGAGAAGTCCCAGAAGGGTAAGTCTATTCTTGACAGAAGACCATATGCTCCCGGTCAGCACGGCCGTTCCCGTAGAAAAATCTCCTACTACGGCCGGCAGCTTATGGAAAAACAGAAAGTTAAGTATTACTATGGCGTTAGGGAACGCCAGTTCAGGCGTTTCTACGAGATGGCCGAACGTATGAGAGGCCAGACTGGTGAAAACCTCCTCAGGCTCCTTGAAAGCAGGCTAGACAACGTTGTTTACAGACTTGGGTTTGGTAAGTCCCACAGACACGCAAGACAGCTTGTTGTTCACGGCCACATCCTTGTAAACGGAAAGAAGGTTGACAGACCTTCCTACCTGGTTAAACCAGGAGACGTTATAGAGGTTAAGGAGAAAAGCAGAGATATTCCTCAAATTAAAGAAGGAATAGAGCTTGCTCAGAGAAGGGGCATCCCTTCATGGCTTGAACTTGATGCTGAAAACTTTAAGGGAGTTGTAAAAGCTGAACCTACACGTGAAGAGATTGAAATCCCAATTGAAGAGCACCTGATTGTTGAGCTCTACTCTAAGTAATAGCTAACGTTTTGCGGAGGAAAATAATGGTTGAGTTTATAACTCCCGATAAGTTTAAGTGGGAGGAGCATACCGACACCTACGGCCGCTTTGTTGTTGAACCTTTAGAGAAGGGATACGGTATAACTGTTGGAAACGCTCTCAGAAGGGTTCTTCTATCTTCAATCGAAGGTGCAGCCCCTACAGCTGTTAAGTTCGAAGGAGCTTACCACGAATTCACTACACTTCCAGGTGTAGTTGAGGATGTAACAGAAATAGTCCTCAACATAAAAAAACTCAGATTTATTCTTCATGGAGATGGTCCTGTATTCATCGAACTTAAGAAAAAAGGGCCAGGCAAAGTATACGCTAAAGACTTTAACCTGCCTTCCCAGGTGGAGCTCCTTACCCCTGACCAAGAAATAGCCACCCTTGACAACGAAAATGCTGAGATTGAAATACACCTCCGCATAGACAGGGGAAAGGGATTTGTTCTCTCTGAAGATATTCAGGAGATTTTCGAAATAACTACTCTCGGCTGGATTCCACTCGATGCGGACTTCTCCCCCATTAAAAAGGTCACGTTTAAGGTTGAAGATACAAGGGTTGGTAGAAGAACAGACTACAACAAACTGACTTTTGAAATATGGACGGATGGAAGCATTTCTCCCAAGGATGCACTGGTAAGAGCATCCAACATTCTTATAGACCACTTCTCGCTAATCAGGGACAGACTTGTTGAAGCTTTATTTGCCGCTGAAGAAGCAAAAGAGAAGGCAGAGACATCTGAACTGCTATCCCAGACCCTTGAAGATGCCGGTTTAACAGGAAGGGCCTTAAAAGTCCTTAAAGAACACGGCATAGAGACTGTAGGAGATCTTGTAAGGCTTACAAAACCTGAACTTGAGGCTCTAAAGGGGCTTGGTAAGAAGTCCATAGCCGAAATCGAGAAGTTCCTATCTTCTCTCGGACTTGAGTTGGGAGGTAAGGAGTAATGAGACATAGAGTTAAAGGAAAAAAGCTGGGAAGACCCACTGAGCACAGGATCTTAATGCTAAGGAACCTCGTCACAGACCTGATGGAACACGGAAAGGTAATTACCACCATTGCGAGAGCAAAAGAACTTCGCCGCATGGCCGATAAACTTATAACAAAGGCCAAACAGGAAGACAAAGTTAAGGCTATAAGAGACGTTCTTGCAATTGTAACCAGGAAGGAAGTCGCTTATAAAATTGTTAACGAAATAGCTCCAAAGTATAAAGATAGAAACGGCGGCTACACAAGATTACTTCACTACGATTTCAGAAAGGGAGACGCTGCACCAACTGCTATTGTTATGCTCGTAGAGACGGAAGAGGAATCTTCAGAATCCAAAGAGGAGTAATAGCAGCTTTAAGTGCCTCAAAGCCCCCAGATGGGGGCTTTTTTATTTGTTCTTCACAGGAACTTCTATCTCTATCTTACCCTGCTCACTATCACCTTCAGGAATGTGAATGTTAACCCCTTTAGTATCTATAAATGGAAAATCCTCAAGAGCTTTAAGGATAGCTTCTTTCACTGCTTCAACAGCATTTGGAGGAAGCCCTGCTCTGTCGTATCTAAGTATCAGTTGCAGTCTCTTTTTCGCAACCTCCTTTGCTGGAGGTCTCCCAAAAGCCTCCCTCAATTTATCTACAAACCCCATTATTCACTCCCAAAAAGTCTTTTTAGTTTTTCTAAGAAACCTTCAGAGTATGTAAGTTTGGGAATGGGGATCTCCTTTCCTAACAATCTATCAGCTATGTTCCTGAGCTCTCTCCCTGCAATTGAATCCTCAAAGAGGACAGCAGGCTCTCCCCTGTTTATGTAAGAAACCATGTTCTTATCTTCGGGAACAACCCCCAGAAGGTCAAGGCTCAACACCTGCAGAACATCATCAACGTCTAACATATCCCCCCTTGCAACTTTTTTAGGATCTATTCGGTTTATCACCAGCTTGGGCTCCGGTTTTTGCATTACATCACAGAGCCCCACTACCCTATCAGCATCTCTGATTGAGGCCATCTCTGGATTGGCTACTACGATTATCGTATCTGCAGGCGTTACTGCTGTTTTGAATCCCTCTTCTATCCCCGCCGGAGAATCGATGAATATAAAATCAAACTTGTCTCTGAGGTCCTCCACGATATTTACAAGGTCTTCAGGCTTAACTGCACTCTTATCTTTAGTTTGAGCAGCTGGAAGAAGATAGAGGTTTTTCGTTCTCTTATCCCTCACCAGAGCTTTTTCTGGAGGAACAACACCTTCAATAACGTGAACGATGTCGTAAACTATTCTGTTTTCAAGCCCCAGAACAAGGTCAAGGTTTCTCAGACCTATATCTGCATCAATAGCCACAACTTTATAACCCTTCATTGCAAGGGCTGTTGCAACGTTCGCCGTTACGGTACTTTTCCCAACTCCTCCTTTCCCAGAGGTTACGCAGATAACCTTGTCTGCCATTAATTTCTCCCCGTTTTATAGTCTATTTTTATTTTGCCATTTTTTACTGCAATTTTAAAATTTGTATACGACTCATTTCTTTCAAAAGAGACCTGCCTACCACACACCTCTACAAGAGGCGCCTGAAAGTAAAGGGATCTAACTTCACACTCGCTCTTCCCAATACCAGCCCGAACAAATCCCATTAAATTCCCCATAACGTAAACGTTTCCCCCTGCCTCCACCTCTGCTCCTGGATTAACATCACCCATAATTACTATATCGCCCGTTGATGTTATTTTATCTCCTGAACGAAGAGTTTTCTTAATAAATTTTACCTCCTCTGTTTCTGCTCTTTCCTTTATCTTTTCAAGTTCCATACTAGAAAGGTCACAAGGAACCCCCAACCTTATACAGAGCTCCCTGTTTTCCCTCAGGTTGGTCTTAAAACCACAAAAGGTAATTCCGTCCAAAGTTACAAAGTAACTACACAGATCTTCAACTTCCTCCATTGAAAGCTTATAGTTCTCTACAGAGAGTATGAACCTAGAGCCCTTTAAAAGTTGCCTTTTCTCAAGAATGAACTTTTTGATATCTTCTAAGTTAAAGTTAGAATCATCTGTCAGGAGTTCAATTGCTATTACGTTGGTTCCTCTAAGTTTGTAGCTCATTTTTCTCTCCTTTTACCGAATTTAATTCTAACAGGATCTGGAGGGTTAATGAAGTTTCTTGCCTCAAAAGAGAGTGGAAAAATAGTGATCTTTGGAGTTCCCTACGACTCCACCACCTGCTTCAGACCGGGAGCAAGATTTGCCCCTGAAGGAATTCGTTTCTTCTCCGAGAACCTGGAAGAGTATAGCCTCGCCCTTGGAAAATCTCTTGAAGATGTCGACTTCTGTGATGCCGGAAATATCGAGGTTCCAGCAGATCCAGAAAAGATGGTTGAAGCTGTCTATTCCTTTGCCAGAAGAGTAGAAGTTCCCGTTCTTTTAGGAGGAGAACACTCCGTTACCTACCCCGTTGTTAAAGCGTTATCTGAACGCTTCAAAAACTTGACTGTAGTTCACTTTGACGCTCACGCAGATCTAAGGAACAACTACTCCGGAACACCCTACTCCCACGCCTGTGTCATGAAAAGAATTCTGGAGCTCGGGGTTTCAATTGTTCAGGTTGGAATAAGAAGTGCAACCAGAGAAGAGACAGAACTCCGAAATAGGAATCCAAACATAACCGTTATTAACTCTCTAACTGAACTGCTCACCCTTCTTCCACGTATAAATACTCCACTTTACTTCTCTATAGACATAGACTTTTTTGACCCTGCTTACGCCCCAGGAACAGGAACTCCCGAACCTCCCGGAGCTTCTCCAGTTGAATTCTTTAACCTTATCTATAAATTACCAGCCATCAACCTGGTGGGTTTTGACGTAGTAGAAGTTTCTCCCCCATACGACCCGAGCGGCATCACTCAGATGCTTGCAGCAAAGATTGTAAGGGAGCTTTTACTAAAGTTCTGGGGGTGAGGATGCTCTGGTTTACCGAATACTACAGCGGAGAGGGAATGGAGCTCTCCGGAACAGGATTAACCGTCAGGGTAAAGTCTGCACTGAGAAAGAAAACGCCGTTTCAGGAGCTCCTCCTTTTAGAAACAGAAGACTGGGGAAGGATGCTCGTTTTAGATGGAGCCATTCAGACAACAGAAAAAGACGAATTTATCTACCACGAGATGATAGTTCACCCTGCCGCTTTTACCCTCACCCGACAGATAGAAAGGGTTTTGGTTATAGGTGGTGGAGACGGAGGAACCGTTAGAGAGGTTCTAAAACACAACCCTATCCAGATAGACATGGTTGAGATAGACAGAGACGTTGTTGAATTTTCAAAAGAGCACTTACCTTCCATCTCTTGCAGCATTGATGACGAAAGGGTAAACCTCATATTTGAAGACGGTAGAGAGTTTGTAAAAAACAGGAAAGAGGTTTACGACCTCATAGTAGTTGACTGTTCAGACCCTGTAGGCCCTTCCAGAGTTCTCTACGAAGAGAGTTTCTACAGAGATGCTGCTAAAGCCCTAAAACCCGGTGGAATCTTTGTTACGCAGTCAGAATCCCCTTTTGCACAGAAGCGAATCCACCTGAAAATAGTTGAAGAGCTCTCAAAAGTGTTTAAAAGCGTTCGTCCCTATCTTGCATTTATTCCAACTTACCCTTCTGGAATGTGGAGTTTTACAATTGCGTCAAACGAGTTAGACCCCTTAAAAGTCCCCTATTCTTCCCTTGACAACCTCTACAGAGAATTTACTAAAAGAAACGGAGAACTCAGGTATTACAATCCTAAAATCCACTACGGAGCCTTCGCAATACCAAACTTTGTATACAGGGAGGAGTAAAAATGGAAATACTTGAACAGATTGCAAGAGAGGCAGAAGCCAACACTCAGGTTCCTGCCTACCCACGAAGTGTTGAAAAGGTAATCGCTGCTGTAATGTCTTCCCCAAACTTCTGGAAAATTGTTGACCTGTCGGACGAACCTCTTCCGCTGGTTGCCGAAATTTTAAAACTCTTAAACAAACACGACCTTGTTGTTTTCGAGGGAACTCAGATTCTTCTTACAGAAGCCGGAGCCGAGCTTGCAAGGAAACTTGGAATTGAACCTTTTGTTTCTCACAGGTGCCCAACCTGTAAAGGAAGAAGCGTTGTTATCGATGAATCCTTAAAATCGGCCTTTGAAAAGTTCCTCAAAATACAGGAAAACAGACCCCCTGCTATTCACCAGTTTGACCAGGGTTACGTTACACCTGAGAACACATTTGCAAGGGTGGCCCTTGCAGACGACAGAGGAGACCTCAGGGGTAAAAAGGTCGTTGTCCTGGGAGACGATGATCTTATGAGTATTGCTCTCGCACTAACAGGCCTACCTGCCAAAGTAACAATTCTTGAAATTGACGAAAGGCTTGTAAACTTCATTAAAGAAGTTTCAGATGAGTATAATCTCAACATAGACGCCAGAGTTCATGACCTCCGCCAGCCTCTTCCCGAAGACGTTGTTGGCGCTTACGACACATTTTTCACAGATCCACCTGAAACCGTTGAGGCAATAAAGGCATTTGTTGGAAGGGGAGTGGCAACGCTCAAAGGGCCAAGGTGCGCCGGTTACTTCGGAGTTACCCGCAGGGAGTCTTCAGTTGATAAGTGGAGAAGAATTCAGGAAGTTCTCATCAATATGGGACTTGTTATTACAGACCTCCTTCACAACTTCAACGAGTATGTAAACTGGGACTACTACGAGGAGATGAGAGGTTGGCAGCTCAGCCCTGTTAAAGAACCTCCTAAGGAAATATGGTATAGATCAACGCAATTTAGAGTTGAAACTGTTAGAGGCTTCAAGGGCTTCAACGAACCCATCGTTGGAGACATCTACAACGACGCAGAGAGCTCCACAACTTAAACCTAACCGGCGGGTCTTCTGCCCGCCCTCTCTATCATCCATTTAAAGAGTTTAACAACGAAAGGGCCAACTATGTTCTGAACAACACTGTAAAAGACCGCCGGGAGTGCAGCAAGAGCTCCCCAGTGGGAAACAGCCAGAACCGTTGCAAGCCCCGAATTCTGCATTGCCGTTTCAATAGAAATTGTTATCCTTTCAACTTTAGGAATTCCCAAAACCCTTGGAATAACGTATCCCAGCCAGAAACCAAAGAGCAGGTGAAGGAGAGCTCCCAAAATCAGAAACTCAAAACTTATCAGAGGAAGTGAAACAATTCTATCCCTTCCGGCTGCAACAACGTAACCCACAATAAGAACAACTACAACCGTTGAATACGCCGGAAGATAATGCTTTACCTTTTCCAAAGTCTGGCTGAACTTACTATCTAACCAGATACCTAAAACAACAGGAATAAAAGTTATCTGGATCATGTCTAAAAAAAGTTTAAAAGCATCAACTTTTACAACTTTTCCTGCAAAAACTTTCGTAAGAATGGGAGTAAGAAACGGGGAAACAACGGTGTTTATACCTGAAAGGGTCAAAGAAAGTGCAAGGTTAGCTCCAGCAAGGAAGTTATAGACGTTTGAGACTACTCCAGTGGGACAGGCTCCAGTCAGAATCTGACCTGCCATAAAATCATCAGGCAATTTAGAGTATAGCGTAAGTGCAACTAACCAACCCAAAAGCGGCATCACAGAGTATTGAGTTAGAAGACCTATTAAAACTACTTTCGGTTTTCTTAATATCGATTTAAAGTTTTCAGCTTTTAGAGTTAGTCCCATCGAGAGTATAACGGAACCAAGGAGAGGTTTAATGGCAGGTTTAAGAGGCAAAAAGAGCTGAGGAAACTTTAAAGATACAGGAGCAACAATCAAAACCCAGAGCCACAACAAACGAGCTACCATTCCTCCTCCAGAAAAGACTAAGAAGGTCTGATAATGGCGAATTCAAAGTAGAGTTTACCTGAAATTCTGAAGGCAGGTAAGGAATGATTGAATTATCAGAAACTGGCAGGTTTTTAATGATTTTTATTTGGTGGAGGTGGCGGGATTCGAACCCGCGTCCGGAGATGCGGCCCAGGTAGCTTCTACAGGCTTAGCCTGTGTTTTACCATCTCGCTCCGGGGTTAGCCCACAGGCAGGCGCCCCGGAGCCAGCCCTCTCTTTTCTCGGGAGCTCCCCCGAGGGCGAGGGAAGCTCCCCAGCCCGCCTCTCTGTCGCCCTACCCGGAGCCGACGGGCGGAGCTCCGGGGGACGTCGCTGCGCTAATTAGGCAGCGAGAGCAAGTTCTTCGTTGGCAACTATTTTCGGTGCCTTTTTTACGAGGTTGGCTCCTCGGCCTGCCGCTACCTGAACCTCTGCATCCCCGTCGAAACCAGTCACCCCCATATTCAGCTGTCAGGTATAAATATAGCTTGGCACAAATTTTGTGCAAGTCCAGAAAGTTCTTGATTTTTAAAGTCTAAACAGCCATTCTTTCCAGTTGTCTCCTATCTTTCCTTTCCGCCTGTAGCGCTCCATCAGCCTGGGGCAGGAACAGTTTCTATCGTAACTGTTAAGTTTTTCAGTAACTCTCAGAACTATTTCGGGAAAGAGTGAAACAGCTCGTTCAACCCTCTCCTTCTCATTTTCTCTCAGCATCCCCTCAAAAAGAACTCCCTCTTTAAAGGAGCTTTCCACTATTCCTTCAGCATAGTTTGTTACGTAACATATAGTTCCGTAACACATCTCAAGCTCTCTAGCAAGGAAAACTTCAGGAACGACTGTCATTCCAACGAGCTCTGCTCCCAGACGCTTGAACATCTCTATTTCTGCTCTTGTTTCAAGCCTTGGTCCTTCTGTGCAGACATAAGTTCCTCTGTTGTGGTAAGTCTCCTTCATCTCTTTTAACGATTCGATAAGGGCTTTTCTGACTCCAGGACAGAATAGAGGACTCTGTCTTACAAATCCCAGCCCGCCATTTTCAAAAAAGGTTCCTCTTCTCTGCCTGGTAAAGTCGATAACGTCATCGATAACCACAAAGTTCCCAGGTCTGAAATCAGATTTAAGAGATCCTGGTCCCGTCCAGGAAACAATGGTTTCCACTCCAAGCTCTTTTGCTGCGTAAATGTTTGCCCTATAGTTGACAAACGGAGCTGTTGTGTCGTAGTCTTTCTCGCCGTGCCGTGAAAGAAACAGATACTCAAAACCGTCAGGGTGTTTGATTTTGTAAACCGGGTTTGATAGTCCGTAGGGAGTATCGAGCCTTTTAACCTCTAATACTTTTCCAAACCTTCCTTTATCTAAAGTGTAGGCTCCACTTCCCCCAATTACCAGGACTTTAGCCACGGTTTCTCCTTATTTCCGGAGGGGTTATCCTGTGCAGCTTAAAACGTTCTTTAGCAAGTTCTTCAACCCAGTCGATTTTCCTAAACCTCTGAACAAAAGGGTCTATGGATATTCCACCCCTTGGATTAAACTCTCCATAAACTTCTATATAGAAGGGGTTGAGAAGTTTGAAAAGGTCGTCTGCTATCTGGTTAACAGTGTCTTCATGGAATCCTCTGGCGTTTCGATATGAAAAGAGATAAAGCTTGAGGGATTTACTCTCAACCAACCATCTATCAGGGATATACTGGATGTAAATTGTTGCAAAGTCTGGCTGGCCGGTTATAGGACACAGTGTTGTAAACTCAGGACAGTTAAAGGAAACCCAGTAAATTCTGTCGGGGAATCTGTTCGGAAATTTTTCCAGAAGCTCCGGTCTATAATCGAAGGTATACTCAGTTTTTTTCCCCAACTTTGAAACAGTTCCAAAATTTTTTCTCTCCAACGTAGATTCTCCTGTAGGTTTCTGGAATTTTACTACGGGCTTCTGAATGGTGATTCAAAGTTTGGAAAGAGGGGGCAGCTATGATGCTGCCCCTTTCTCCATAAAGGGGAGGGAGGGGGAAAAGGGGGGATTATAAAAACAATCCACCCGATTACAGATCAGTCGTATGGCTAAATTGGCGTCCCCAGGGGGATTCGAACCCCCGTCGCCGGCGTGAAAGGCCGGTGTCCTAGGCCGGGCTAGACGATGGGGACGTTTTGGTAAGGGAGAATATATGCTACCTATCTTCCCGTGTCAACCCACTGCACGATTTCAATACATAGTGGACACCCTGATGAACTGCTTTAACAACGGCCAGCACCAGAAGGTGCTGACCAGAAGTAAAAACCCTAATGTTTTTGTCTTAAACGCTTAGCAAGATTAACAAGGTTTCTGAGAGCTGGAATAACCTCTTCCCAGCGCCTTGTTTTAAGACCACAGTCTGGATTTACCCAGAAGTTCTCTTTTGGAATCACCCTGAGAGCTCTATCAACAATCTCTTTCATCTCTTCAACAGTTGGGACATAAGGAGAGTGGATGTCCCACACTCCAAGGCCTATCTGTCTGTCAAAATTAACCTTTTCAAAGGCTTCTATGATGTCCCCCTTAGAGCGCGTTGCCTCAATGGAAATAACGTCAAAGTCCATGTCTAAAATGTACTCAATAATCTCTCCAAACTCTGAATAACACATGTGTGTGTGCACCTGAGTTTCCGGTTTAACTGAGGAGTGGCAGAGGCGGAAGGACTTAACTGCCCAATCAAAATATTCTTTCCAGTTCCTTTTCTTAATGGGAGCTTTCTCTCTGATTGCCGGCTCGTCTATCTGGACAATGCCAATTCCAGCCTTTTCATAGTCTGCAATTTCATCTTTCAGGGCAAGGGCTATCTGGTAAGCAACCTCTTCAGTCGGAATGTCTTCCCTTATATAGCTCCAGGCGATGATTGTTACAGGGCCTGTAAGCATCCCTTTAACGGGCTTTTCGGTAAGGCTCTGAGCGAAAGCTATCTCTCTGACAGTCATCTGACCTTCTCTTTCTACGTCTCCGTAGATGATAGGAGGCCTGTAACATCTTGTTCCGTAAGAGATAACCCAGCCGTTCCCGGTTGTTGCGATTCCCTTCATCTTCTCAGCGAAAAACTCAACCATGTCTGTCCTTTCAAACTCTCCGTGGACGAAGACGTCTAAGCCGAGGTCTTCCTGTATCTGGATAGCTTTGGCTATCTCTCCTCTTATGAAGGTGTTGTAGTCTTCCTGAGAGAGTTTTCCTTTCCTGTAAAGGAGCCTTACCCTTCTAACTTCTTCTGTTTGGGGGAATGAGCCTATTGTTGTTGTCGGGAAGAGAGGAAGTTTGAATCTCTCTTTCTGAACTTTAACCCTTTCTCTGTATTCCGGCTTCCTGATGAAGTCCTCTTCTTTCAGAGAGGATACCCTTTCCTTGACATGGGGGAGCTCCCCAAAGGGAACGTTTATTCCCTTAACCCACTCTTTCGCTTCCTCTGTTTTACCTGAAAGCACGTTGCTGATGAGTTTAATCTCTTTCAACTTCTCCTCTGCAAAGGCAACCTTCTGGAGAAGTTCTTCCGGAAGCGTTGCACCGGAGAGACTCACCGGGAGGTGAAAGAGAGGTGCTGCGTTTGCGATAACAACGTTCTCTCCGAGCTCTTTTACAAGTTCCGCTGTTTTAAAGAGGTCATTCCTCCAGACGTTTCTTCCATCAACAACTTCAGCAAAAAGGGTTTTGTCGTTTCTGTTTATCTCTTTAAGCTGTTTCAGATTTTCTCCTCTGTCGTGAACAAGGTCAACGCCAATTCCAGAAACGGGAAGGTTGAAGAGGAGCTCCAGCCTATCTACGCTGTCGTAGTAAGTAAAAAGGTTTACAGAACAGTTTGCCTTCTCAAAGAGAGAGTAGGCCTCTTCAACAGCCTTCCACTCTTCGTCTGAAAGTTCCAAAACAAAGGCAGGGTCGTCTAAATGGAGTGATTTAAACTCTCTCTCATTTGCATATTCAACAAGGAGTTCCACAAGCTCTTTAAGGGCTCCAGCAAAGTATTCCGGCTTTAACCCTTTCGAGAGCTTTAAGAATGTAAATGGTGCAATAACGTGAACATTTTCCCTTGCTTCTTCGTGCCTATCCCACACGGATTTTGTTAGCTTAAACTGAGGTTTTCTACCTTCAAAGTCTGGAACGAGGTAGTGATAGTTTGTGTTAAACCACTTTGTCATCTCAAGGGCGTTTTTGCCCCGGCAGAGGTCGAAATAGCCGTCTAAGCTCTCTGCCGTGTAGACTCCAAAAAGAAGCGCCGTGTCAAGCATGGGATCGTAGAGGGTCATCTCTCCCTGAGGGTAGGAATCAACAAATCGGCTGTAGGTCTCCTCTCTCTTCTCGTTGAGTTTTTTAATTCCTGAGAGGAGTTCTTCTTCTGTAACCTTTCCAGCCCAGTAGCCCTCAATAAGCCGCTTGAACTCCCTCTGCTTTCCCAGTCTTGGGAAGCCGTAAGCGTAGGTTTTCATGCTGCTACCTCCTGTGGGTGTTTTGATTTCAACACCCGCAGGAGCTCCAAGGCGGGAAAAGAAAAAGGGATACCCTCTCCTTTCCCGCGCCCCGAACCCCCGCAGGACGCGAAGGGGTGGGTCTCCCCACCCATCACGGGCCGGTCTCCCGGCTCGCAGGGTTTATCAGGTCAGTGCCTTCCCAGAACGGTGGCTAAACACCTATCCGTTCCAGTGGCAAAGACCCATAGTTTTTCCCTGCTCACGGTTGCGAGGACAGCGCCGGACTTTCACCGGACTTCCCGTTCACCCGTGACAGGCAACAATTTATGCTGATAACAGAAAAATGCTACTTTTTCTTTTTCTGGTGAAGAATAAGCTCAAAGTTATCATAAAGCTCATCCAGCAGATACCAGACGATGAAAACGCCAACAGCCAGGAGAAACATCAAACTGAACCACATCATTCCCCCTTTGTTTATTGGTTTTTCACAAATCTACAACTGTGTAAAATAAATTATAAACAAAGTTTTTAATCAGGAGGTCAAGTTGAAAATCGCCATAAGAATTAAAGAAGGGAAAATCTCTCTAAAGTTCTCAGAAGGGGAAGAAGCATTCATATCCTTCGGAATCGATAGAGAAAAGAAGGTTATCGTGGTAAGCACAACTTACGTTCCAGAAAACCACAGAGGAAAAGGAATTGCCGGAATGCTTTCAGAAAAACTGGTTGAATTCGCAGATGAAAACGGTTACAAAATTTACCCCCTCTGCTCATATACTCAGAAGTTCCTCGAAAGGAAAAGACCAGACCTTATAGCCGGGAGAGAGTAGTGGAGGTAGTTGTTACTACAGACAGAAAACCTACACCTGAGATGGTAGTTGAGGCCGAAAGACTGGCGGAGAAGCTGGGAGCTCCCCTCGTCAAACGCCGCCACAACACGATAAACGCCATAAAAAAGCGATTCGGGAAAAACGTTCTTGTTGTTAACAGAGATTTAACCCTTACACTTCACACGTTAAAGGGGCAGAAACTTTTTTTCCACCCGGGGCTTTTTAAAATAAGGCTCCTCAACTACCTTGCCGGCGGAAAAGAAGCCATGGTTGAGGCTATGGCTCTGAAGGAGGGGGAAACCGTTTTAGACTGTAACCTTGGCCTTGCCCAGGATGCCCTCATGGCCGCCTTTGTAAGCAAAAGGGAAGTTGTAGGGGTTGAGAAAGACCCGGTTATCTACGAGATAGTGAGGAGGGGACTTAAGAAGTATAGACCCGAAGGTAAGCTGAAGGTAGCAGATTTTGCCTTTAAACTGGTAAAACCCGTTTTAGGAGATAACTACGAGTTCCTGAAATATCAGCCGGATAAGTCTTACGATATTGTCTATTTCTCTCCCATGTTCATAAAACCCAAGTGGCACTGTAGCGTAATGTCTCCATTCAGGGAGGTCGCCGTCAAGGATTTTGTTTCTCCTGAAACCCTTAAAGAGGCTGAAAGAGTTGCGAGAAAAAGGGTTGTTATAAAGGTAAACAAAGGAGTTAAGGAGCTCTTTCCATTTCTAGAGGACTACGAAGTTCAGGAGAGCTCTACAAACGTTGAGTACCTCTACAAGGAAATGTAAATAGTTATCAGTATTATTAAACTAGACCAAATTGTTGAGTTCTCGTATAATTTCTACAAACAAATTTCAAACAGGAGGTAACATGGCTGAAACAGTAACCCTTAAAGGGAATCCCGTTGTTCTTGCAGGCCCCACACTCAACGTAGGAGATGAAGCGCCTGTTGCCTGCGTTGTAAAGAGTGACCTCTCTGAAAAGGCAGTTGGAGGCAAAAAAGAGAAAGTTCAGCTTATTATCACTGTCCCATCCCTCGATACCCCTGTCTGCGAAACGGAAACCAGAAGGTTCAACGAACTTCTAAAAGGTCTCGACGTTGACGTAACTGTCATCTCAATGGACCTTCCTTTCGCAGAGAAAAGGTTCTGCGAAAGTTTCAGCATTTCGAACATAGACGTTGCCTCAGACTTCAGGTATAGAGACATGGAAAAGTTTGGTGTTCTTATAGCCGAAGGTGCCCTCAAAGGTCTCTTAGCAAGGGCTGTCTTTATCGTTGACAGAGAAGGGAAGGTAGCCTACAAGCAGCTCGTTCCCGAAATAACCCAGGAACCAAACTACGATGAAGTTCTTGAAGCCCTTAAGAAGGCCCTCTAAGGGGCTTTCCCCTTGAAATTTTCTCCTCTTTTCATCCAGGAGATTTCCACTCCATGAGAACTCCCCCTTTAAGCCCCCTGTTTCAAGGAATACGGGGTTTTGAACAACCGTTCAAGCCGGATTTTACCACCTGAGAGACCTCCATAAAAGGAAAGCCAAACAATAAATTTTCGAATTTGCCTTGAACGTGCCCCCCAGAGAGTGGTTAAATGATTAATCGGGAAACCGGCAGAGGAGGGTTCATGAACAGAATAACCGTTGTTAAAAGGAAGGGAAACAGAGAGCCCCTCAACATTGAAAAGATCAGGAAAGTCATCAACTGGGCAGCTGAAGGGCTGAACATCAACACCCTGAAACTTGAAGCCAAACTCAAACTTCACTTCTTTGACGGTATAACCACACGCCAGATTCATGAGGCCGTTATAAACACTGCCCTTCAGCTTACAACTCCAGAAGAGCCCGACTGGAGAATACTTGCGGGGAGGCTTTTTATCTTCAACCTCTACAAGGAAGTCTCCATCAGAAGGGGAACCAGTAAGCTGGCCTACGTTGGAGGAGGAGAGGAGTATTTAAGAGTTGTTAAAGATTTAGTTGAAAAAGGACTCTATACCGAGGAACTCCTTAAAAACTACACAGAAGATGAGCTTGTAGAGGCAGGGAATTACCTGAAGCTTGAGTACGACTTCCTTTACGACTACGCTGGAGCAAACCTTCTGGCAAAGAGATACCTCTGCATTTACGAGGATTTCCCCATAGAGCTCCCACAGGAGATGTTCATGACCATCTCCCTCATGCTCGCAATAAACGAACCAAAAGAGAAAAGACTCAAGATTGCCAAACACTTCTACGACCTTATAGCGGGAAAGAAGCTCTCCCTTGCTACTCCCATACTTATCAACCTGCGCCGCCCGAACGGAAACCTCTCCTCTTGTTTCATAACGGCAATGGATGACAACCTTGACTCCATCATGTACACGGCAAACCAGGTTGCCCAGATATCAAAGAGGGCTGGCGGAGTGGGAGTAAACCTCTCCCGGATAAGGGCGCAAGGTTCCTGGATTAAAAAGGTGTTCGGTGCAAGCGGCGGAATCGTTCCCTGGACGAAAATCCTCAACGACGTTGCCGTTGCAGTAAATCAGGAGGGGAAGAGAGCTGGAGCCGTTACCGTTGCCTTAGACGTGTGGCACTTAGATATCTACGACTTCTTAGAGCTGAAAACGGAAAATGGAGACCTGAGGCGTAAAGCCTTTGACATATTCCCTCAGGTTGTTGTTCCAGACCTCTTTATGGAGAGGGTGAAATTTGACCAGGAGTGGCTCCTTGTAGACCCTTACGAGGTTGAGAAGAAGTTCGGCTACAAACTTTACGAACTCTGGGGAGAGGAGTTTGAGAAAGCCTACATGCACGTAGAGGCAGAGAGCGATAAACTGAAGCTAAAAAAGAAGGTAAGGGCGAAGGAGCTCCTTAAAGAAATCCTCAAAACCCAGGTTGCAACAGGTCTTCCCTACATCTTCTTCAAAGACACTGCAAACAGGCTCAACCCGTTAAAGCACGACGGCTACATAGGAAACGGAAACCTCTGTATGGAGAGCTTCTCAAACTTCAGACCTTCCAAAGGCTTTAAAACCTATATGAAAGATGGGAAGATAGTTAGCGAGATAGAGGAACCCGGCCTTGTTCACACCTGCAACCTCCTCTCTATTAACCTTGCAAATATTGAAAATGATGAGGAGCTTGAAGAGGCCGTTAGGGCTGCAGTCAGAATTCTTGATAACACGATAGAGCTTACAACTCCACCGATTTTAGAGAGCAAACTCCACAACGATAGGTATAGAACAATAGGAGTAGGAACCCTCGGGCTTGCAGACTACCTGGCAAAACGGGAGATACCCTACGGCAGACAGTCTTTAAAAGTGATTGACGAGCTCTACGAGAAAATTGCCTACTACGGAATAGACGAGAGTATAAACCTTGCTAAGAAGAGGGGAGTTTTCCCAGCCTACGAGGGTTCAGACTGGAGCAGAGGGGTAATAATAGGGAAGGACGCGGAATACCTCTCTGAGAAAACCTACCTCAAGGGGAAGTGGCTGGAGCTCCTCTCAAAACTCAAAAAGTATGGAATCAGAAACGGCCAGCTCTTTGCGATAGCTCCAAACACGAGCTCAGGCCTTCTGCAGGGGGCAACTCCGGGAGTTCTCCCGCCGTTCTCAAGATTCTACATAGATAAAAACCAGAAGCAGGCGGTTCCTATCTGTCCTCCCTACATAAAGGAGAGATTCTGGTTCTACAGGGAAAGCAAGTTTATGGACCAGAAAGAGGTTATTGACGTAATCTCAACGATCCAGAAGTGGGTTGACAGCGGAATATCAATGGAGCTCCTTTTTAACCTCAACCTCGGAATCAGAGCGAAGGACATCTACGAAACCGTTATGTACGCCTGGGAGAAAGGGATAAAGACCATCTACTACGTGAGAACAGTTCAGAAAGACAGTCAGGGAGCTCTCAAGAAAGAGGAGTGCATCGCCTGTGCAAATTAGTTTGAATCAGGACGGAAGACGTGATATATTTAGAATGTGAGATTATAGAAACAAATATGCTAAAGATTATGGGAGGCTCCCCCTCCCAACATTATCTATCCGGGAGGCTCCCCCTCCCGTTACTACCTTCAATTCCAAGAGGTGGCCGGTGAAAACGGCCATTTACGTTGATTTTGATAACATCTACGGTGGAATCCTTGACAAGTTAGGAATTCCTGCAGATCAAAAACTTCAGAGAAGAGTAACAAATTTTCAGATTCATTTCCTAAAAGAAGTTCTCTCTAAGTTTTTCCGTCAACTGAAAGAAACATTAATTATGGTAGAGCCAACACATAAGTCCAATCACAATCCGCTCTGTATAAAAGTCTTTGCAGAATATGAAAATCTACCTCTTTCAACGAGATTTTCTCCAAGTATGCCTATCTTCCTTTACAATATTGGTGTTGTTCCTGTTAACCCTTTCATTGCTTCGTCAAAGAAGAAAAAAAATAGAAATGCTGCTGATGTATCTTTGGTTCTGACTGCCATTGAAGATCTTATAGTAAAGTCAATACCTGCAGATGCTGTTATTATCTGCACATGTGATATTGACCTTTATCCTTTAATCCTCTGGTTGAGGGAGCACACCGGAAAAGAGATAATTCTTGGAGGGTTTCCGGATAGAACGAGTCGTTTGTATGATGCGGTTCTTGTAGGGAAGCGTTTAGAGCTTGATTCCTATTTGGTAGAAGCAATAGGAGAGGTTTTTTACTCTTTTAACAATCCTGAAATTGCTGAAGACTGGTTATTTCAGTTGAAAGAGAACGATTTTGAGTTCTTGAAGAACCTGATGGATAGGTTTAAGCTATCGGAAAACTTACTGGTGAATAGGTATAAATTGGAGTTCCTGAAGGAAGAAAGAAAGAAAATAGTTGAAACTGGAGAACTGGAAGAAGAATTAGTTGAAGTATGCAAAGAGTTTAGTTCTAAACTCTTAGAAGGACTAAAAGACTGGCTAGGAAAACATGAATATGCCTCAACAGGTCTAATAATTAAAAATTGGTTACCAAGGTGGAAACTCAATATTGATATTTCAGAGGCAAATGAATGCTTAAGAAAGATAATAGAGGATAAAGAACTCTTAGCAGAAAAAAAATTTAGTTTTTGAAATGGAAGATGCAGAAAATGGTTTTATTAAGGGTAGATTTTTAAAGTTAAAACCAAACTCTGGGGGTAGTGATGTCTGATCTAAAGAAGGAACTTATGAAACCCCGTCCGATATTTAACCCTGAAGGGAACGACGACCCTGCAAAGAGGGGAATTCTCTACGGAGATACAACAAACATCTTCAACCTGAATGTTATTAAGTACGAGTGGGCTCCTAAGCTCTACCGTGTTATGATGGCAAACTTCTGGATCCCTGAAACCGTTGACCTTACTCAAGACGTTCAGGACTACAAAGAGCTTACAGACGACGAGAGGCAGGCCTACGACGAGATACTCTCATTTTTAGTCTTCCTTGACTCTATTCAAACAACAAACATTCCAAATATAGCCGCTTACGTAAAGGCTCCTGAGATAACTATTGACCTCTCAATCCACGCCTACCAGGAGGCCATACACTCACAGAGCTACGGCTACACAATTGAGTCTGTTGTTCCGGCAGAGAAGAGGGAAGAGGTCTACTACTGGTGGAAGAAAGACCCGATACTCTTTGAGAGGAACAAATACATTGCAGACATCTACCAGAAGTTTCTTGAAGATCCGACAATGGAAAACTACGGTGAAGTCCTTATTGGGAACTATCTTTTAGAGGGACTCTACTTCTACAACGGCTTTATGTTCTTCTACAACCTTGCCTCAAGGAACCTGATGCAAGGAACGGCAGACATAATCAGGTATATAAACAGGGACGAACTAACCCACGTAATCCTCTTTGAGCACTTTATGAAAGATCTTACAGATGAAGGGTTTAAGAAGTATTTAACAAAGGATAAGATCTACGAGATGTTTAAAATTGCCGTAGAACAGGAGCAGCGGTTCAGCAAGAAGGTTATAGGGAACAAGATTTTGGGAATGAACGAACAGTCTATTGAGGACTACACCTACTACATAGCCAACAAGAGGTTGAAGGCCTTAGGCCTTGAACCTATTTTCCCTGATAGGCCTAATCCTTATGAACACCTTGAGAGGATTGCAGATACCGGCGGAGAGGGTAACGTTAAGGCAAACTTCTTTGAGGCAACTGTTACAAGTTACAACCAGGCAAGTGCCGTTGAAGGGTGGGACGAGATTTAGGAACTTCTCAGGGTACTCCTCTGAGTACCCTGCTCTATAACAAAAAGTTTGTCAGTTACTTAAGCAGTTTCATACCGGTTACCACCTTTTTCTTTTGCCATATACATAATCTTATCGGCATTAGAAATTATTTCTTCCAGTTTCTCTATATCTTTAAAAACTTTTATGCCTATACTCAGACTTACGGGTCTATTTATCTCTGGCTGTTTGTGATTGCCAACTCTTGATAGAATCCTTCTGGCTACAGATATCGCCTTTTCAAGAGCCTCTTTCCTTGAATCTCCAATGTCAGTTAGAAAAACTACAAATTCATCTCCTGCATACCTAACAGCTACATCCGTTTTCCTGATAGATTTTCTAATACTATCTGCCACAAACTTTAAAACTTTATCTCCCACATCGTGACCATAAGTATCGTTAATTTCCTTAAACTTATCTATATCTAAGAACAAGAGAGCATTCCATCTGTTAGAAACCTTGAGTTCCTGTTCCAGTTTCCTAAGAATTCTTCTGTTATAGAGCTCTGTTAAAGGATCGTAATTGGCCAGAAATTCCACTTTCTTATCACTTGTTATATCCTGAAAAACATGGATCAAAATATCTTTATTCTCCTGCTTAAAGAATCTCACAAATCCCCTAACCCACTTTATCTTTCCATCGACAACCATCCTGAAGTCAACTTCAGACTCCCCTAATTCCAGCACTTTATTAATAGCATTTTTTACAAGCTCTTTATCTTCATAGTAAATCAGCTTTTCTAGGACAAATTTTGCATCGATATTCATCGACTTTACGGTAGTATGATCTATTCCAAGAACTCTTTTGGCATTCTCTGAAACAAAAGGACAGAACCACTTACAGCCTGATTCCCTTTCAAGAATTATTATGCAGCTTTTTGTGTGTGAAAGTCCAGACTCTATTACCTCAAGTTCATCTCCTGTTCTCTTAAGAAGGTGAAAAACAGGAGAGTATGTTTTAAAAATTTCCGATCTTTTATAAGGATAGAGCAGATTTTCATCAATAAATGGAACTTTGTTGTTCTCCTCTTTTATAGCTACTCCAGCCACTGTAAGGGTTTCGTTAAGTACCAGCCCCTCTTCATTAGGTTTCTTAAAAAACTCACCATGGGTAAAGAAACCAACGTTAGGAACATTCATAAACAGCATCAGTTCAAGCTCAGCGAGCTCTCTGAGGAAATTCTTTCTGGCTATACACGAAAATATGAAAACTTCAGAGCTTTTCCTGGCAACTTCCTTCAGCTCTCTTATTTCCTCTCTTTTAGGAGTAAACCCTCTTAAAACTCCAGTAGAGAATCTTACTTTTGTCCCCCGCGGAATGTGGCCAGAAAACCCAAGGGAACCATCAGAAAACTTTTTAATACAGGCTCTTGCTACTTTCAAGCCACCTTTGTGATAAACAAGGGGATAGTTTATCCCTATGTCAGGAAGAGACTCTTCAACTTCTTTACCTAAAAACTTACCATAAAACCGAGATGCAGGGATTCCATCTATTTTAAAAACTCTGCTCTTTTCTGCTTCCGTAACAATATGGTAGTCACCTATTTCCTCCCAATCAAAAAGATAAGACTGAAAGATTTTCAAATTATCAGCACACAGCAGAATACCAACGGCCCCTTCTGTTATTAACGTGTCGTTATAACAAACGGCAGTCTGCAAGTTCGGATTTGGAGCACTTGCCATTCCACCAGCAATAGCAATTTCCGGGCAGTTTTCCGATATTATCTTTATCAGAGTTTCTCCATCTGTATTTGTTCCATCACTTAGAAGAATGAGGATACATTTCGATAAATCTACATTTAAACTTCTAACATATTCTGAAATCTCTCTACCAACCTTTTCTGAATTTCCCTGTGAAAAAACAGTTTTAACTAAACTAATATCCTCAAAGTTAAACGGGTAGGTAATGTTCCCGGTTTCAAAAACCTTTGATCGGAAGATAAAAGCTCCTGTTGTAGCTCCGACAACTTCGGCATTAGAAATCTTGTGTATTCGCGAAGATAGATCAATCAGCTCTTCAGGGGTTCCTGTAGTAAACAAAAGCTTTACTTCAGATTTTTTATCCATACTAAACCCTTCCCCCTATTAATGTTACAAACAGCTAAAAGAACTATCCTATTCATAATTATATTTCTTCTATTCTCAGATTCTCAAAGATCTCTCTAACCAATTCTTTTCTACATAGTTTTGTCCCCTCTTCCATAACGGTTGCTGTTCCGCAGGCAACTCCAAGCTTTACAGAATCAATCACACTGTTTCCAGCATAAATTCCGTAAGCAAACCCTCCAACCAGAGAATCCCCTGCTCCTACTGTGTTTTTAACTTCAACCTTTGGAGGAACAATCCTGAACGTCCCCTCATCACATACGCAAACGGCTCCAAACTCTCCAAGGGAGACAATCACAACTTCAACTCCAGACTGTTTTACATTCCTGGCTGCATTAACAACATCGTTCAGACTTAAAAGAGGATGACCTATCAACCTTTCCAGTTCGTATTTGTTTGGCTTTATTGCAAAGGGCTTTTTTTCAACAGCTTTCCTGAGAAGCTCTCCATCGGCATCCACAATAACCTTCGTTCTCGTTTCTTTAAAATTCTCAACTATTTCACCGTAAAACGTTTCTCTCAATCCCGGAGGAACACTCCCTCCAAGTATAAGAACTTCTGGTTCATAACACTCACAAACCGTTTGTTTCAGTTTCTCCAGCTCTTCAAAGTTTAAAGGAGCCCCCCTCGCTGCAATCAGTATATGCTTCCCTTTTTCTTTCTGCTCTAGAATTGTATTAACCCTGGTTTCAGCCGCTATCTTAACGATTATCGATGAAACTCCCTCTTCCTCAAGAAGTTTCTTGACACATTCTCCGGTGCATCCTCCCAATGGAAGAGCAAGGTATGAATCGTTGCAGAACCTTGCTACCACTCTTGCTGCATTTACTCCCTTTCCCCCAGGCGACAGCAAAGGGTTATCTACCCGGTTAGTATCATCTTCTTTAAGTGCTCCTGTGTAGTAGTAAATATCCAGACAAGGATTCGGGCAAAGGGAAAGGAGCATTTCCTCCTCACTTTCTCCTTTCTGAAAACAGTGCCTTCACCTTTGGCCACAGAACTTCCCACTCAGCATAAGCTGCTTCTATAACCCCCATTACGGGATCTTCCTCAGACCAGTTCTCTGGAAGATAGGAATCTAAAATTTCTTCCAAAAACTTAGATAGAGCCTCTTTAAAAGCCTGTTCAGAGTGTCTTTCCCGAACTTCTGAGATTGCCTTAGAGAGGGCTTCTTCTCTGCTGAAGCCCTCTCCAAGGTATCTTTCATAGGTTTTCTCAAGATCCTTTTTTGCCTTCTCCACTTTAAGACTCTCTATTCAGCTTTTCTATAGTATAGCATTCTATTATGTCTCCTACCTTTATATCGTTGAAATTCTCCAGACCTACACCACACTCGTAACCTGCCTGAACCTCCCTCACGTCATCTTTAAACCTTTTGAGGGAAGCTATCTTACCGTCATAGATAACTATCCCATCACGAACAAGCCGAACGTTTGCGTTTCTTCTTATTACCCCATCCTTAACATAGCAACCAGCAACCGTTCCCACCTTTGGAACTTTAAACGTTGCACGAACTTCTGCAGAACCAAGGTATACTTCCTTTTCCTCCGGCTCCAGAAGACCTTCCATAGCCCTCTTAATTTCATCAACTATGTCGTAAATAACTCTGTAAGTCCTGACATCAACTTTTTCCCTCTCCGCAGCTTTACGGGCTGCTGAGTCAGGACGAACGTTAAAGCCAATAACGATTGCGTTTGAAGCAGCTGCAAGCATCACGTCGTTCTCTGTTATGGGGCCAACACCTGCGTGGATTACATTTACCTTGACTTTGTCTGTAGAAAGCTCCTCTAAAGACTTCCTTATGGCCTCTATAGATCCTTGAGCATCTGCCTTGAGAACAACATTGAGCTCCTTAACCTCTCCAGCCTGCATCTGGTTGAAGAGCTCTTCGAGGCTGACTTTCTTCTCTTTCTCAAGGGCAGACTGTCTTGCAAGCTCCTGCCTCTTAGCTGCAATCTCCCTTGCCTTCTCCAGAGATTCAACAACATAGAACTTGTCTCCAGCAAGGGGAACGTCCTCAAGACCTAAAACCTCAACAGGTGTTGCGGGGCCGGCCTCTTTTACGGGTCTTCCCTTGTCGTCAAACATAGCTCTTATCTTTCCTGCATAAAGGCCTGCAACGATTGCATCTCCAACTTTTAGTGTTCCGTTCTGGACTAAAAGCGTTGCAACGGGTCCTCTCTTCTTATCGAGCTTTGCCTCAAGAACTACGCCCCTTGCAGGCTTGTTGGGATTGGCCTTGAGCTCCATTATGTCTGCCTGGAGGGCTATCATCTCAAGGAGTTCGTCAACGCCCTCTCCCGTTTTTGCAGAGACCGGAACCATCACCGTATCGCCACCCCAATCTTCAGGGATAAGGCCGTGCTGGGTTAGCTCCTGCTTAACCCTTTCAGGATTGGCTCCCGGTTTGTCTATCTTGTTTATTGCAACGATTATGGGAACTCCTGCAGCCTTTGCATGGTTAATGGCTTCAACTGTTTGGGGCATAACGCCGTCGTCTGCTGCAACAACAAGAACTGCTATGTCTGTTACCTGAGCTCCCCTTGCCCTCATTGCCGTAAAGGCTTCGTGGCCGGGGGTGTCAAGGAATACCAGCTTTTTCTTCCCTTCGCTGGTCTCTGCCTCAACTACAGAAGCTCCAATGTGCTGGGTAATTCCTCCGGCCTCTCTCTCTGCAACTTTTGTGTTCCTTATGTAATCAAGGAGAGTTGTTTTACCGTGGTCTACGTGTCCCATAACTGTGATAACCGGAGGCCTGGGCTGGAGGTCTTCCTCCCTGTCTGGGGTCTCCTGGAGCTCCGCCTCAAGTGCAGCTTCTTCTTCAGCTCCTTCAAGTTTCACTACTTTGCCATATTTCTCAGCAACTTTCTGAGCCGTTTCAAAGTCTATAGGCTGATTAATCGCAATGAACTTTCCAAGGGCTATTAAGTCCTGAAGAAGCTGGTTGGGTTCAACTTCTAATTTCTCTGCAAACTCACGAACGGAGATAACTTCTGGTATAACAACGGTTCTTGCTCTCTCCTCTTCTTCAATGAGCCTCTGGAGCTGTTCTTCTTCTGAAAGCTCCTCAAATGGAACTTCCTCGACCACTTCTTCTTTCTTTTTTTTCTTCCTCTTCTTCTTCTTAGCCCTGTTTTTCTCCTCAATTCTCCTCATAAGCTCTTCAAATTTCTTCTGATCTTCAAGCTCCTTCTGTTCTCTCTTCTTCTGGGCAAGTATCTCCTCCTGTGTCCTTGGCTTTTCCTTATCCTTTTCCCGAGCTTCCTTTGTTGAAGCTACCAACTGCTCAAGCTGCTCTCTCGTAACTCTTTCATCAACTGCTTTTTTCTCAAGTTTTTCCGGACGCCTCCTATCTCTCTGTGAACGGGGAGTCTTTTCCCTTTTCTCCCTTTGACGGCGGCGCTCTCCCTCTTCTCTCCTGGGTCTTCTACGACGTCTCCTCCTTGCAAGCTCTTCAGGGGAGAGAATTCTAACTTCAGAAGTCCTTCTCGGTTTTTCCTCTCTCTTCTCTTCCTTGGCCTCTTCCTTCTCAGTTTTTTCTTCCTGAGTTACCTTAACCTCAGGCTTCTCAGTTTCCTTAGCTTTTTCCTGAGGTTCACTCTCCCTTTTCGGTTGAGTCTCAACAGCCTCAACCGGGAACTCCTCTCTCTTATCCTCAGCTGGAGGAACCTTCATTTCCTCTTTTTCTTCAACCACAACAACAGGCTGGAGGAACTCTTTAACTATTCTTACCTGTTTCTCATCAAGGCTTGACTGAGCGCTCTTAACGTTTATGTCAAGCTCTTCTCTAAGCTTCTCTATGAGCTCCTTTGAAGACATGCCGAGCTCTTTTGCAAGCTGGTGAACCCTTACCTTTGCCAAAACGAAACCTCCTGAAACGGTTAAGCCTTAATATAGACGGCTGGCAAATTATAGCAACAAGGTCTAAAAGACATTTTCAAGGTGATCTTCTACCCTGCCATCAACGACAGAGATGGCATCAAAGCGGATAGAACTATACCTGACTGGGGTTTCCGACAGGAACTTTAGAGCTGTTTTCCTGATCTTATTCACTTTTGATGGAGTGATTGACTCAAGGGGGGAGCTTAGCGAATTTCTCTTCCTGTGTTTAACTTCAACAAACACAATAGTTTCTGTTGAAGGGTCGTAGGCGATGATGTCAACCTCTCCGAAGGAGCTCCTGTAGTTTTTCCTTATAATAGAGTAGCCTCTCCTCAACAGGTAACGGGAAGCTATCTCTTCTCCCTCTTTCCCTCTCTCCTGAGACCTTCCCAAAGCTCCTCCTGTGTATGGACGTTATTCCAAGCTCTTTTATCGCTTTTACATGTGCCTTTGTTGGGTATCCTTTATGTCTTTCAAAACTGTAGCCAGGGAAAATTTTCGCAAGTTCTTCCATTATGTAGTCTCTTGTTACCTTTGCAACAACGCTTGCACAGGCGCAGGAGAAACTTCTCTCGTCTCCTTTGGGGATTGCAAGAATTTTACCTGCAAACTGAGGGATTTTTAGGTAATCTGTTATGAAAAAATCCGGCTCAACAGAGAGCTCCTCCACCGCTCTCCTTGCCGCTAGAACCGTAGCCTGGTAGATGTTTAGTTTGTCTATTTCTGTTGAGTCTGCGAATCCCACCCCAACTGAGATTGCAGTTTTAAAAATCCTGTAAAAGAGCTCCCTCCTTTCCCTCTCTTTCAGTTTTTTTGAGTCCTTAAATAGAAAAGGATTGACGTTCTGCGGGAAGACAACGGCTGCTGCCACAACCGGCCCTGCTAAAGGACCCCTTCCCGCCTCGTCAATCCCTGCAATAAGTTTATACCCCTTTTTCCAGAGGCTTCTCTCAATTGAGATGATTACTTCTTGGTCATCCACTCCTTCTTCTCTTTAATACGGGCAGCCTTACCCTTCCTCTCTCTGAGGTAGTAAAGCCTTGCCCTTCTTACAATACCTCTCTTGAGAACTTCTATCTTCTCAACAACCGGAGCGTAGAGCGGGAAAGTCCTTTCAATCCCAACTCCGTAAGAGACTTTCCTAACGGTAAATGTAGCATCTGTTCCAGAGCCTCTCTTCCTTATTACAACTCCTTCAAAGGCCTGGATTCTCTCCTTGTCTCCCTCTTTTATCTTTACGTGAACCCTTACAGTGTCTCCAACCCTGAAGTTGGGTATCTCTTTCTGAGTGTATTTTTCCTGAACTACTCTCATGAGTTCGTCAAGCCCAGCCATAACTGAAACCTCCGCCTAATGCCGATTTGTGCGGCGTGATTTTATAGGAAGTTTTTAAAAAGTCAAGAAAATAAAAAATGGTGCGCCCGGCAGGATTCGAACCTGCGACCTCGAGATTAGGAATCTCGCGCTCTATCCTACTGAGCTACGGGCGCACGGCAGTAGGTAAAATAGGCCGTGCAATTAAAAGTGTCAACGTTATTTTTAAAATCAGACTGGAGGCTTTGGATGTTAAGGTTTTTTACTGCTGGTGAGAGTCACGGCAAAGGGATATTTGCATACCTTGAGGGGATTCCTGCAAACTTTCCGCTTGACTTTGACTTTATAAACGGGGAGCTCTCAAGGAGGCAGAAGGGTTACGGCCGCGGCGGAAGAATGAAGATAGAGAGGGACAGGGTTGAGTTCCTCTCAGGAGTAAGGCTTGGGAAGACCCTTGGAAGTCCAATTTTAATGGCTGTCTGGAACAAAGACTATAAAAACTGGGAAGAGATAATGAAGCCGGAGCCGGGGGAGCTCCCTCCAGAAAAACGGGTTACAAGGCCCCGCCCCGGCCACGCAGACCTTTCCGGTATTCTGAAGTTTGGCTTTGATGATATAAGGAACGTTCTTGAGAGGTCTTCAGCGAGAGAAACTGCTGGGAGGGTTGCTGCGGGAGCTCTCTGCAAAAACGTTCTGCGGGAGCTCGGCGTAGAGATTGGAAGTTACGTTGTTTCAATTGGTTCTGTAAAGATTGAAGAAGAGGAGGTTAAAGAGCTTTCCTTGTTTGAAAGGTTTAAAAGGGCTGAAGAGTCTGAAGTAAGGGTTCCTCTCCCTGAAAAGGATAACCTGTTTAAAGAGGAGATAGATAGGGCAAGGAGAGAAGGAGAGAGTTTAGGGGGAACGTTTGTCGTCTTTGCAGTCGGTATGCCTCCGGGAGTTGGAGCTCACACTCAGTGGGACAGGAGGTTGGACGGCAGAATAGCCCAGGCAGTCATGTCAATTCAGGCAATTAAGGGAGTAGAGATTGGGCTCGGGTTTAAGGGGGCGGAGCTCCCCGGGTCAAAAGTCCACGATGAGATCTTCTACTCTAAGGAAAAAGGGTTTTACAGAGAGACAAACAGGGCTGGCGGTCTTGAAGGGGGAATGACAAACGGAGAACCTATAATCATAAAGGCTGCAATGAAGCCGATTCCTACCCTCTACAACCCTTTAAGAAGCATTGACATAGAGACGAAAGAGCCCTTTGAGGCATCAATTGAGAGATCTGACGTCTGTGCAGTTCCGGCAGCTTCTGTTGTTGCTGAAGCGATGCTTGCAATAACCCTTCTCTCTGCAGTTTTAGAGGAGTTTCCAGCTTCAGACTTTAACAGGCTGAAAAGGTGGTGGGAAGACTACAGAAAAGAAGTTATGAGCCGTTAGAGCCTTTCCTTCATAACAATCATCGGGTCTGCCCTCTGTCCCTCAACGTAGAAGCCGAAGTGGAGGTGCGGGCCCGTAGACCTTCCTGTTGATCCCACTTTCCCGACAACCTGCCCTGCCTTTACGAACTGCCCTTCCTTAACGGTTATTTTTGAGAGGTGGGCATAGAGGGTGTGGATCCCAAGGCCGTGGTCAATTACTACGGTGTTCCCTGTAAAATAGAGGTTCCTTGCAAGAACAACTTTTCCCGAAAGGGCAACGTGAACAGGCGTTCCTCTTTTAGCCCTGAAGTCTGTTCCCCAGTGGATTGAACGTTTTTTGCCGTTGATTATTCTCCTTGCCCCAAAAGGGGTTGAAATAGAGAGGTTTTTTAAGGGAGGACAGAGCTTTTTCTCCTTAAACTTTTTAGAAGTAACCTGGTGAAAAACCCTTCTCAGCAGCCTGCTTTCCCTTATGACTCTCTTCAGAAGTTCTCCTTTTAAAGGCCTTGTCTTTACCCATATTCTTGAAACTCTATAATGTTTTGGCTTTACCTTTTCTAATTTAAAAAACGTTCTCCTCCCGTTTTCATAGAGAGACAGTGAGAAAACTCCTTTCTGAACTCTGTATGGAATGACGAAGAAAACCTCTTCTGCTCCGCTTACGCTTTTAAAAACGTAACGCTTTCCTCTGTATCCTAAAACGACTTTTAACTCATTTACAGGCCGATCAACCTCAAACTTCCCAAGGCTTCCAGGATACGTAAACGGCAGGTAGAGTTCAACGGATTTTCCGTAAGATACAGATAAAAGAAGTGTTAACAGTAAGAAAATGGTTTTAAACGCTGTTTTCATATTGTGGATTTTACCAGTTTTGATTTGTATTCTTCTTTATTGAGTGGCGGAGGGGGCGGGATTCGAACCCGCGGTACCCCTTGTGGGGGTACACACGATTTCCAATCGTGCCCCTTCAGCCAGGCTCGGGCACCCCTCCGTGCAGAGAGCAAATATAGTCTATTTAAATGTGGTTGACAAGATAGATTCCCTTTAGTAAATTTCCGCTGCCCGCTACATTTTCGGCGTTAAAACAAAACGCCATTTGTCTGGAGGAAACAGATGAAAACCTTTATGCAGAGGAAGGAGGACGTTCAGAGGGAGTGGTACCTGGTTGACGCTACAGGGAAGACCCTTGGCCGTTTAGCTTCCGAGATTGCAAAGATCCTCATGGGTAAGCACAAGCCCACCTACACTCCCCACGTTGACGGCGGAGACTTTGTAGTTGTTGTTAACGCAGAGAAGATCCATGCAACAGGTAAAAAGCTTGACAAGAAGATCTACTACAAGCACACGGGCTACCCTGGAGGTCTTAAGGAGACAACGCTGAGGGAGATGCTCCAGAAGAAGCCCGAAGAAGTGATCAGGCTTGCAGTTAGGGGAATGCTTCCAAAGAACAAGCTCAGGGACAGGAGAATGAAGAGGCTCAAGGTTTATGCAGGGCCAGAACATCCCCACAAAGCACAGAACCCTAAACCCCTTGAGCTTTAACGGAGGAGATAATGGCTGAAGTTAGATACTACGGAACGGGAAAGAGGAAGACTGCAATAGCCAGAGTTTGGCTCATACCGAACGGCGAAGGTAAAATAGTAGTAAGGGTTTCAAAGAAGAAAGAGATTCCTGCTGAAGAATACTTTGGAAGGCTTGCACTCCTGAAAATAATGCAGCAGCCCTTTGATGTTACGGGAACGAACGGAAGGTTTGACGTCCTCTGCACTCTTAAAGGTGGCGGAAAGTCTGCTCAAGCAGATGCCGTAAAGTACGGTATTGCAAAAGCTCTCCTTGCCTTTAACCCTGAGCTCAGGCCAACACTCAAGAAGGCTGGATTCCTGACAAGGGATGCCCGTATCAAGGAGAGGAAGAAGTACGGACAGAGGGGAGCCCGTGCAAGGTACCAGTGGTCCAAGCGTTAAGGTTGCCGTTGTTGGCGCTTCGGGATATACGGGGGCGGAGCTCCTCCGCCTCCTTACACTCCATCCTTACGTGGAAGTTATCTCTATAACCTCCCGACAGTTTGCAGGAAAACCGTTAACTGAGGTTTTTCCTCACTTCATCAGAGCTCCCTTTGAAAACCTCACCTTTGAAGAATTCTCTGTTGAGAAAGTCTCACAGGCCGACGTTGTTTTTTTGTGTCTTCCACACAGAGCCTCCTTTCCCATTGTGAAAGAGCTCTTCTACGCGAAAGAAGACCTGAGAATTATTGATTTCAGCGCAGACTTTAGATTCTCAAACCCTGAAACTTACGAAAAGGTTTACGGCGTTGAACACACGGCCAAAGAGCTCTTTAAAGAGTCTGCCTACGGCCTTCCAGAGATAAACAGAGAAGAGATAAAAAAGAAGAGGATAATTGCAAACCCTGGCTGCTATCCAACAAGTGCTATCCTTGCCCTCTATCCTGCAGTTGAAAAAGGTTTAATAGACAGCTCCTGCTCTGTTGTCGTTGACAGTAAGTCTGGCGTTACGGGAGCGGGAAGGAAGGCAAACCTTTCACTCCTCTTCTGCGAGGTTAACGAAGGGTTTAAGGCCTACTCTGTTGAAGGACACAGGCACTCTTACGAGATTGCTGAGAAACTGAATCTATCAGCAGTGCGATTTACGCCACACCTTGTTCCTATGAACAGGGGAATTTTGACAACCATCTACTTTAAGACTGAGGCGAGCAAAGAAGAACTTCTCTCCGTTTACGAAGAGTTCTACAGAAATGAGTTCTTCGTAAGGCTCAGGAAAGAGCCACCTAACACAAAAGATGTTGCCGGAACAAACTTCTGTGACATCTACGTAACGAAAGAAGAATCAACCGGTCTTGCAGTTGTTATCTCCGTAATAGACAACATCGGAAAAGGCGCCTCCTCTCAGGCTGTTCAGAACATGAACATTTTGTGCGGTTTTCCTGAGGAAACCGGTCTGAAAATCTTCAGTCAGTGGATTTAACTTTCTTCCGGTTGTTCCTTTAAACAAATCAAAATATAATCTACCTTTAACTTAATCAAATCCCGGAGGAAGTTTTATGGCTTTAGTCGTTCAGAAGTTTGGCGGAACCTCCATGGGAAGTATAGACAGGATTGTAAATAAAGTTGCTCAAAAAGTTATAAAGGAAAAGGAGAAGGGAAACGACGTTGTTGTTGTTGTCTCTGCAATGGCAGGAGAAACAGACAGACTGATAAACCTCGTTAAGTCAATAACTGAAGAGCCCAATGAGAGAGATATGGATTTTGTCGTATCAACCGGTGAGCAGGTATCTGCAGGTCTTCTCTCAATTGCCCTTAACCACATGGGCTATCCGGCAGTTGCCCTCTCTGGCTGGCAGGCGGGAATAAAGACCGATAAAGCTTTTACTAAAGCGAGGATTTTAGAAATAGATACAGACCGGATAAGAAATCTACTGAAAGAGGGAAAAATTGTTGTAATTACTGGATTTCAGGGCATTACAGAGGAAGGGGACATAACTACCCTTGGAAGAGGAGGTTCCGACACTTCTGCCGTTGCAATCGCTGCAGCCCTTAAGGCCGACAGGTGTGACATCTACACAGACGTTGACGGAGTTTACACTGCAGACCCAAGAATAGTTCCGGAAGCAAGAAGAATTCCGGTTCTTTCTTATGAGGAAATGTTAGAACTTGCCTCATTAGGTGCGAAGGTTCTTCAGATAAGGTCTGTTGAGTTTGCAATGAAGTATAGTGTTCCGTTGAGGGTAAGGAGCACCTTTACAGAGGATGAGGGAACGCTTATTAAGGAGGAAGATGAGACGATGGAAAGGGTTGTTGTAAGGGGTATAGCCCACAACAAAAACGAGGCAAGAATTACGGTTGAGAGGGTTCCAGACAAGCCGGGAATTGCTGCAAAGCTATTTGATGCTCTCGCCGAGGCCAACATTCCCGTTGACATGATTGTCCAGAACGTCTCCGTTGACGGCTACACAGACATCTCCTTTACAGTTGAGAAAAACGATGCAGCAAAGGCTGAGAAGATAACAAAAGAGGTTGCGAAAGAAATTGGAGCAAGGGGCGTTATAAGGGATGACAAAATTGCGAAGGTTTCCATTGTCGGCCTTGGGATGAGGAGCCACGCAGGTGTTGCTGGGAAAGTCTTTGAAACCCTTGCTAAATATGGGATTAACATTCTAATGATCTCAACCTCTGAGATAAAAATTTCCTGCATAATTGATGAGAAGTTTACAGAGCTTGCCGTTCGTGTTCTTCACGAGGCTTTCGGGCTTGATAAGGATGAAAGAGAGCGTTAAAGAGAAGATTGGTATTTATAAAGAAGTATTCAAAAGCCTATTTAACCTGTTTCTTATAACGGTAAGTGGCTCTTTTGCTCTCTTTTCCCGTGAGAAAGGAAGCATTTTTGCTTTAATCGGTTTTGGCGTTTCACTCTGGCTTGCATTAGTTTTAACACTGTTGTGGCGCTACATGTTGAACTTAGTTGAGGAGATTGAGGATGACAGACCATCTAATTGAAACCATTAACTTTTTACTTGCTCTGTTGTTGGTTATCTCTATCGTTGTTTTAACAGGGTTTATAGCTTTCTACCGGGGAAAGGAAGCAAAGTAGAGGAGTAATGGGTATGGTTTACATATACGATACAACTCTTAGGGATGGAGCTCAGACCAGGGGAGTTTCTTTCTCTTTGGAGGATAAGCTCAGGATAACACAAGCTTTAGACGACCTGGGAATTCACTACGTAGAGGGCGGCTGGCCCGGTTCAAACCCGAAAGACCTTGCATACTTTGAGGCCGTTAGAGGCCTTGATTTAAAGAATGCGAAAATTGTTGCTTTCAGCTCAACAAAGAGGAAGGGTTTAAAGATAGAAGAAGATGCCAACATTCAACAGCTTGTAAAAACAGAAGTTCCTGCAGTTACGGTTTTTGGTAAGTCGTGGGATTTACACGCAACTTTAGGGCTTGGAATTTCACTTGAGGAGAACTTAGAGCTCATCTACGACACCATTTCTTACCTGAAGCGCTACTTTGATGAGGTCTTCTTTGATGCGGAGCACTTTTTTGACGGCTATAAGTCCAACCCGGAGTATGCTTTAAAAACTCTATTGGTTGCTGAAGAGGCGGGAGCAGACTGTTTGGTTCTCTGTGATACAAACGGCGGGACTCTCTGGTATGAGACTGAAGAGATAATAGACGCTGTTCTTGAAAGAGTTAAGGCTCCTATTGGCATCCACGCCCACAACGACTCAGACATGGCCGTTGTTAATTCTCTTATTGCCGTTAGGAAAGGGGCTGTTCAGGTTCAGGGAACGATAAATGGCCTTGGTGAGAGGACTGGAAACGCAAATCTCTGTTCAATCATTCCCAACTTAGTTCTAAAGATGAAGGTTGAGTCAATACCTGAGGAGAACCTGAAAAAGCTCTACTCTGTTTCAAGGTTGGTTTCGGAGCTCTCCAATCGCCCTCACCCTGTAAACCTGCCCTACGTTGGAGAAAACGCCTTTGCCCACAAGGCCGGCGTTCACGTTTCTGCAGTTGAGAAAAACCCGAAGCTCTACGAACACATTGAGCCGGAAAAGGTTGGTAATAAGCGGAAGATTATGGTTTCGGAGCTCTCCGGAAAGAGCAACATCATCAGCAAGGCAAGGGAACTTGGAATAGAGCTCTCAAAAGACTCTCCTGCTGTTAAGAAGATCCTTGAAAAGATTAAAGAGCTTGAGGCTCAGGGTTACCACTTTGAGGGGGCAGAGGGCTCCTTTGAGCTCCTTCTTAAAGAGGCCTTAGGGCTTACGAAAAAATATTTTGAGCTTAAAGGTTTCAGGGTTCTAACTGAGAAAAGGGCAGAAAACGAGGAGGCCTACGCAGAGGCTACGATAAAGGTTGAAATTCCGGAAGAGATTGCAAAAGAGAGGGGGATAGAGGACAGGTTTGAGCACACAGCTGCAGAGGGTAGAGGCCCTGTAGAGGCACTTGATAAGGCCCTCAGAAAGGCCCTTGAGAAGTTCTACCCGTCAATAAAGGAGGTAAAGCTTACAGACTACAAAGTCCGAATCCTCAACGAGGCTGCCGGAACTGCGGCGTCTCCGAGGGTTCTCATTGAGTCAACAGACGGAAAGAGGAAGTGGGGAACAGTTGGAGTTTCTCCAAACGTTATAGAGGCTTCCTGGTTAGCCCTTGCCGACGCTATAAAGTATAAACTTATGAAAGATGATGAGAATAATGTATAATAAAAGAAATTTCTAATCTTTCGGGGAGGAGAGATGAACAGTAACGTGAAAATTTTAGGGGGATTGGGTTCTCTATTTTTAGTTCTGAGCTTTATTCCTTACGTTGGAGCCGTTTTAGGTATTGCAGGGCTCATTCTCCTGATTTTGGCAGTCAAACAGTTTGCAGATGGTGAGGGCAGAGGGGAAATCTTCTCAATTTTCCTTAGGGGAATTCTTGTCAGCATCATCGGTGGCATTGTTGGTGCGGTTATTATGTTTGCAGGATTCGGTTCCGCTGCGACGGGGAACTCCGGGGCTTTAAGCTGGCTCATTGCCGGAATTGGGGGGCTGATAGTTTATGCTGCCTCTGTTTACGGAAACTACTACGTAAAGCAGGCTTTTGAAGAGATAACTCTTATAACGGGGAACACCCTCTTTGCCTGGGCTGGAAAGCTCCTTTTCTGGGGAGCAATTCTGATGATCGTTCTAATTGGAAGCCTTGTTGTTTGGGTTGGCTGGATACTTTCTGCCGTAGCGTTTTTCACAACAGAGGAGAAGAAAAGCGAGAGTGTTGTAGAGAGCTCCGGCTAGAGTATTGAGTGAGGGAGCTCCGCAACCTCAAGAGAGACTACCAGTTCTACCTGAGGGAACTTGAGAGGTTTATGGAGTCTCTGAAAGGGAGAATCTGCCAGGTTCAGGAAAGGTTCAGCCTTTAAGGTTGTAGGTTTTAAGGAGCTCCTTGAGCCTTGCAAGGAGCATAAGAGCTTCAAGGGGAGTAGTTGTTGAGATCTCCACCCTTTCAATCTCGTCTAAAATCCGTTTGACTTCGGAGGGAAGCTCTTCCTTTTCCTTCACGCTATAGGTCTCTTTCCTCTCTGCAACTGAGAAGAGAGGGAGCTCCTCTCTTTTCCCTCCTCTCCTGCCCTCTTCCCTCTCCAAACTCTCAAGGATTTCTTTTGCCCTGTCAACAACCTCTTTAGGAAGACCTGCAAGTTCTGCAACGTGAATTCCGTAAGACTTCTCAGAAGCTCCCGGCAAAAGCCTGTGGGTAAAGAGGATTTTCCCGTCAACCTCTTTTACCTCAACGTGGTAGTTCTTAACTCCTTCAACCTCTCCCTCAAGCTCTGTCAGTTCGTGGTAGTGGGTTGCAAAGAGGGTCTTGGCTCCAACCTTCTCTGCTAAGAACTCAACGACAGCCCTTGCTATGCTCATTCCGTCGTAAGTGCTGGTTCCTCTCCCTATCTCGTCAAGTATTACAAGGCTCTTTTCTGTAGCGTTTTTGAGGATGTTTGCCGTTTCAACCATCTCCATCATGAAAGTTGATAGACCTCGGCTTAAGTTGTCTGCAGCTCCAACCCGTGTGAATATCCTGTCAACAATGCCAACTTTTGCAGACTCAGCGGGAACAAAGGAACCCATCTGGGCCATTAGCGTTATTAGAGCCGTCTGCCTTAAGAAAACAGACTTTCCGCCCATGTTTGGGCCTGTGATTATGAGAACCCTCTCATTCCTGTTTAAACGGGTGTCGTTTGGAATGAACTCATCTTCTAAGAACTTTTCAAGAACCGGGTGTCTTCCCCCCTTTATCTCAACTGAGTAGGAGTCTGTAATTTGAGGTTTTGTGTAACCTCTCTCCTGGGCAACCTTTGCAAGTGAGAGGAGAACGTCAACGGTTGCAACAATTTCGGCAGACCTGGCAATTCTTCCGGCGTTTTCGGTTATGTAGCGGCGGAGCTCTGTAAATAGCTGGTACTCTATTTTCTCAATCCTCTCCTGGGCAGAGAGAACCTTTTCCTCAAACTCTTTAAGCTCCGGTGTTATGAACCTTTCGGCGTTAACTAACGTCTGCTTCCTTATGTAGTCTTTGGGAACTAAGTGTAGATTGGGCTTTGAGACCTCAATGTAATAGCCGAAAACGTTGTTGAAACCAACCTTTAAACTCTGAATTCCCGTCCTTTTCCTCTCCCTCTCCTCTATCTCCTTTATTATCCTCTCTCCGTTCTCCTTTATCTCCCTTAAGCTGTCAAGTTCTTCGTTTACTCCTCTCCTTATGAGGCCACCCTCACGGGATGTAAAGGGTGGGTTATCAACAAGAACTCTGTCTATCTCGCAGAAAACGTCGTAGAGGTCGTCAAACCGGGATGAGAGCTCTGAAAGGAGCGGAGAGTGGAACTCAGAGAGGAGTTTCTTTATCTCCGGGAATACCCTGAGAGAGTTCCTTAGGGCAGAAACGTCTTTCGGGTTTGCTATTCCAGAGGAGATTTTGGTTAAAAGCCTCTCAACGTCGTAAACTTTACTCAGTTTCTCCCTCAGCTCGTCTGCTAAAAAGAAACTGTCTACAAACTCCTCAACGGCAGAGAGCCTTTCCTCTATCTCTTTTCTGTTTTTTAAGGGATGGAGTATCCAGAACTTTAAAAGCCTCCTTCCCATTCCAGTTTTTGTTCTGTTTAGAACGTTAAAGAGTGTAGCTGAAGAAAGCTTGTCGTATAGGGGCTCAACAAGCTCTAAGTTCCTCTGCGTGTGGGGGTCTAAGTAGATAAACCGCTCTCCGGTATACCTTCTCGGCTCTTTCAGCTTTGGAACGAATTCAATCTGTGTCTCCTTGACGAATGAGAGGAGAGCTCCCAGAACCTTCTCCTCTTCCCTGGACGTTGCCTCGGGGGTTTTCTCTTCTTTAAAAAACGTCTCGTCCTTTTCCTGAATGAAGCTCTCAGGGAAGACTTCCGTTACAACTTCTTTCGGAAACTTTGGGGGAACGATAATCTCTTTAGGCTTGAACTTTGCGATGAGGGACTGGAGCTCCTCCCTGCTCATACTGGTGAAGTAGAGATCTCCGCTTGAGAGCTCCGTCCAGGCAACGGCAAACCTCTCCTTCTTTGGATAAATGGCCATTAAAAACCGGTCTTCCGTCTCGTCCTCAAAGTAGGTTCCCGGGGTAATTACCCGAACAACGCCCCTCTTTACAACCTTCTTTCCCGGTTTTGGCTCTTCTAACTGCTCGCAAATTGCAACCTTGTAGCCTTTCCTTACCAGCTTTGCTATGTAACCTTCAACGGCGTGGTAGGGAACGCCGCACATTGGAGCCTTCTCTCCGCCCTTTCCAAAGGAGCGCTTAGTGAGGGCTATCTCAAGTTCCCTTGCGGCGACCTCTGCATCGTCAAAGAACATCTCGTAGAAGTCGCCCATTCTGAACATTAAAATTGCGTCTTTATACTTCTCTTTCAGTTCCAAATACTGCTTAAGAGCCGGAGTTATCTTCTTTGACAAAAATCTCCTCCTCTACTCTGTATTCCTCGTTGAGCCACTTTGAGAGGTCTGCCAGTTTGCACTTTTCAGAGCAGAAAGGGCGGTAGGGGTTGTTTTCCCAGTTTGTCTCTTTTCCGCAGTTTGGACACTTTACTTTCTTCAAGCCGTCCTCAGAATAGGGTTTCCCGTCTTAAATTAGACGGAGAACTCTTTAAATCAAGGTTTGGGGTATGGAAACTGTAGTTGATAAGGAACATGCAGGGAAGCGGTTAGACCAGTTCCTCTCTGAGGTTGCAGATATATCAAGGTCTCAGGCCAAAGAACTGATTGAAGAGGGACTGGTTCTCATTGACGGGAAGATGCCGAAAAAACCCTCTCAGAAAGTTAAAGAGGGGCAAAGGGTTGAGTTTGAGATTCCGGAGCCTGAACCCTTGGAGCTCCAGCCTGAAAACATTCCTTTAGACGTTGTTTACGAAGACAGAGACGTAATCGTTATCAACAAGCCGGCAGGTCTTGTAGTTCACCCTGCCCCCGGCCACTACTCAGGAACCCTTGTCAACGCCCTCCTTTACCACTGTAAAGACCTTGAGGGGATAAACGGAACATTGAGGCCGGGAATCGTCCACAGGTTGGATAAAGACACTGCAGGCCTTTTGGTTGTTGCAAAGAACGACCTTGCCCAGAGGTCTTTAGTTGAGCAGTTTAAGAGTAGAAGCGTTGGAAGGCTTTACAGAGCTCTCCTCCTCGGAATTCCAAAAAAAGAGAGGGACAGAATAGTTCTACCCATTGGAAGAGACAGGTTTGACAGAAAGAAGTTCTCTCCAAACACAACCTCCCCCAAAGAAGCGATTACAAACTACTGGATTACAGAGAAGTTCCCTGAATTTAACGTTTCTGAGGTTGAGTGCAAGTTAGAAACCGGAAGAACCCACCAGATAAGGGTTCACATGTCTTCTTTAGGCCATCCTCTCTTAGGAGATAGGACTTACGGTTATAAGCCGTCAAGGATAAAAGATGAAAACTTGAGGAAACTTATAGACGAAATGGGAATGCACGCCCTCTGTGCCTACTATCTTTCTTTTGACCACCCGAGAACGGGTAAGAGAATGGAGTTCAGGGTGGAGCTCCCTCCCGGTTACCGTAAAGTTCTCTCCTACCTGAAGGGTGAGGAGTAGCATTTGGTAATGTTTACTGAAAACTTTTTGGAGGGATGGATTGAACTTTCTGATGGAGCTCCTTGCAACAGGCCTTTTCACCGGGAAACTTCCGAAAATGCCCGGAACCTGGGGTTCAATATTTGCAGCTATCTGCTGCTACTTTTTCTGGCCTGAAAACGTTTACGTTCAGCTTTTAGTTATCGGAATTACCTTTTTAATCAGCGTTGTCTCTGCCGATTATGTTTCTAAAAAGCTTGGAGATAAAGACCCGGATGAAGTTGTAATAGATGAAATTTTAGGAATAGAGATAACCTTTTTTGGCCTTCACGCTGCCCACAACGTTAAACTGGCGTTTTTAGGTCTAATTCTATTCAGAGTTATTGATATAATGAAACCTCCGCCTATTAAGTGGTTTGAGAAGTTTCCCGGCGGTTGGGGAATAACTGTTGACGACGCCGTTGCGGGGGTTATCTCAAACGTTCTTCTAAGGCTTCTTGGAGGTTTTCTGTAATGTTTAAAAAGATTTTGATTGCAAACAGAGGAGAGGTTGCAACAAGGGTTATAAGAGCCTGTAAGGAGCTTGGAATAAAAACCGTTGCCATCTACTCTGAAGCAGACGTTAACTCACTCCACGTTAAAAAGGCCGATGAGGCCTACCTCATCCACGGAGATCCTATAAAGGCTTACCTCAACTACTACAAAATCGTTGATATAGCCAAAAGAGCCGGGGCTGAGGCCATCCATCCCGGTTACGGCTTCCTCTCTGAAAGGGCAGACTTTGCAGAGTATGCAAGGAAACAGGGAATTGAGTTTATAGGCCCTTCAGTTGAACACCTTAAGATCTTCGGAAGCAAAATTGAGTCCAAAAAACTTATGAAAGAGCTTGGTGTTCCCGTTGCGGAAGGAAGCGAAAAGCCCATTGCCGACGTTGAAGAGGCTAAAGAGGTTGCTAAGAAAATTGGCTACCCTGTGATGATCAAGGCAGCCCACGGAGGAGGTGGTAGAGGTTTAAGGGTTGCGAGGAACGAGAAAGAGCTCGTCTCCCAGTTCCAGCTTGCCGTTAAAGAGGCTGAAGCGGCTTTCGGCAAGGGAGAGGTCTTCATAGAGAAGTTCATAGAGAACCCCCGCCACATAGAGATTCAGATAGTTGCAGATAAACACGGGAACGTTGTCCACCTTGGAGAGAGGGACTGTTCACTCCAGAGAAGACACCAGAAAGTTCTAGAGATAGCGCCGTCTCCCGTTCTCACAAGGCGTCAGAGAGAAAAGCTCGGAAAGATCTGTGTTGAAGCGGCAAGAGCTATCGGCTACTACGGTGTTGGAACCTGGGAATTCCTGATGGATAAGTATGGGAACTTCTACTTTATGGAAGTTAACCCGAGGCTTCAGGTTGAACACACAATAACTGAAGAGATTACAGGTATAGACATCGTTCAGGAGCAGATAAGAATAGCTGCCGGAATGGGTCTTTCGTTTTCTCAGAAAAACGTTCATATAAACGGTTTTGCCTTCCAGTTCAGGATAAACGCCGAAGACCCAACAAAAGACTTCGTTCCCGTTCCGGGGACTATTACAGCTTACTACTCTCCCGGTGGAATAGGGGTAAGGATAGACGGCGTTGTCTATAAAGGTTACACCATTCCACCCTACTACGACTCAATGGTTGCAAAGCTCATCGTTTGGGGAAGGAACTGGGACGAGACCATTAGGCGTTCAAGGAGAGCCCTCGGAGAGTTCGTAATAAGGGGCGTTCCTACAACGATTCCATTCTTCAAGAAAATTCTCAACGACCCTGAGTTTGTAAAGGGGCAGTTTGATACTTCATTTATAGACAGAAAGATTAAGGAGTTCACATTCATTCAGGAGACAGACCCTGAAGTTCTTGCACTTGCAATATCTGCAGCAATTGCTGCCCACCACGGGCTTTAAAGACGTTTAGGAGGAGTTTAATGGGAAGGAAGATACAGTTCACAGACGTAACACTGCGAGATGCCCACCAGTCCCTCTTTGCAACCCGTATGAAAACAAGGGACATGGTTGAGATAGCTCCGGTTATAGATAAGGCCGGTTTCTGGTCTGTTGAAATGTGGGGTGGAGCAACCTTTGACGTCTGCCTCAGGTTCCTAAGGGAAGACCCCTGGGAGAGGCTGAAAACCTTAAGGAAGCTCATGCCAAACTCTCGCCTTCAGATGCTCTTAAGGGGTCAAAACCTTGTTGGCTACAGGCACTACCCCGACGACGTTGTAAGGGCCTTTGTGAGGAAGGCTGCCGAGAACGGAATAGACGTCTTCAGAATATTTGACGCTTTAAACGACCTTAGAAACGTAGAGGTTGCCGTTGAAACTGCGAAAGAGATGGGGAAAATCGTTGAGGGAGCTCTCTCCTACACCATCAGTCCCGTTCATACAGAAGACCTCTACATAGAGCTTGCCCTTGAGTTTAAAGAGATGGGAGCAGACGTAATCACCATCAAAGATATGGCCGGTCTTCTTTCCCCTGAAAAGGCTTACTCTCTGGTTAAAGCCCTTAAAGAGGAAGTTGGCCTTCCCGTCCACGTTCATACCCACTGCACAAGCGGTATGGCTGAGATGGCACAGCTGAAGGCTGCAGAGGCGGGAGCCGACATCTTTGACGTAGCAATCTCCCCTATGGCTTCGGATACTTCCCACCCTGCAGTAGAAACTATGGCCTACGCTCTTGGAGAGTTTGGGTTTGAGATGAACCTTGATAAATCTGCTCTCAAGAAAATGGCTCACCACTTTAAAGAGGTTCGTAAGAAATACAAAAAGTACGACATAGACTTTAAGGGAATAGATGCCGCAGTCCTTGAGCACCAGATACCCGGAGGAATGATATCCAACCTTATAAACCAGCTAAAAGAACAGGGAGCTCTTGACAGGTTAGAGGAAGTTCTTGAAGAAGTGCCACGGGTTCGTGAAGACCTTGGATACCCGCCACTTGTCACTCCTACAAGCCAGATTGTTGGAACTCAGGCCGTTTTGAACGTTCTGGCTGGTGAGCGCTACAAGATGATTACCCAGGAGACGAAAAACTACGTTAAGGGACTCTACGGAAGACCGCCTGCTCCTATAAAGGAGGAGATTATCAAAAAGGTTCTTGGAGACGAGGAGCCCATTACCTGCAGGCCTGCAGACCTTCTCCAGCCGGAGCTTGATAAGTGCAGAGAGGAGATTAAAGACCTTGCAAGGAGCGAGGAAGACGTTCTCTCCTACTGCCTCTTCCCCAAAGTTGCTAGGGAGTTCTTTGAGTGGAGAGAGAAGGTTGAAAAGGGAGAGATTCCTGCCATTTCAGAGGAAGACCTCCACGACATGGAGGAAGAGGAAAGAAAGTGTCCTCAACCCCTTGCTCCAACAGAGTTTATAGTTAACGTCCATGGTGAGAGCTACCACGTTAAGATAGCGGGTGTTGGCCATAAGAAAGAGGGTAAAAAGCCCTACTTCATTAAGATTGATGGAAGGCTTGAAGAGGTTATGGTTGAACCTCTTGTTGAGATTGTTCCAACGAGGGAAGAGGTTGAGATTGCAGGGGAACTCACCAGCGCTTCAAAGAGGCCCAGGGCTACAAAAGAGGGAGACGTTACCTCTCCTATGCCTGCGAAAGTAGTTGAGATTAAAGTTAAAGAAGGAGACAGGGTTAACGAAGGTGACGTTGTTGCCATAGTTGAAGCTATGAAGATGCAGAACGAGGTTCACGCTCCTATCAGCGGTGTTGTTAAGGCCATTTACGTTAAACCGGGAGACAACGTTAACCCGGATGAAGCCCTTATGACAATTGAACCTGAGTAGGAGGGATCTTTATGAAAAGGCTCTTCCTTGGAACTCTTCTCCTGGTTCTTTTGGGCGGAGCCTTTTCCTCCTGTTGCTGGGGACCTTGTCGTCACTGCCATCAGCATAAATGTTGCTGCCAAACTACACCTTGACTTTACTGACATTCAGAGTTAACTTGTTATTTGCCGGGGTCTCCACAACGCCCGGAGGGTGAACCCCGCCAGGCCCGGAAGGGAGCAACGGTAAGCCTGAAGGGCGTGTGTGGTAAGGCTCCGGTTTTTCATTTCCTCAAAATCAAGGAAAGCGCTCTTGTTACATTTTCAACCAGGGGAATCACCTCAGAATAGTTCATTCTTTTAGGTCCAATAACTCCAATAACTCCACTGTTTTTGAATCCCACGCTAAACTTACCCAGAACAAAACTTATAGAAGGTAGAGGTTCTGGTTCCAATTCAGACCCAAGAATAACACCAATCCTTTTTTTCTCACTCAGAAAACCCTTTAAAATCTCCAAGAAAAGCGTCTTCTCTTCCAGCAACTCAAGAACCTGCTTCAACCTTCCTACGTCTCCTGAAACCATATTAACCACATTGGAAGTCCCGTGTATCTCCAGATGGTCAACTTCATTCAGAGACTTTAAAATGTAAGAGCTAATTCGAAACGTCAGATCAGAAATTTCCCGCCTTAAACTCTCTATTTCTTCCACCAGCTCTTTTTTTACCTGCTTCAGCGTTTTTCCTCTGAACTTCTGGGTAAGTAACTTTGAAATTTTGGAAAGCTCGTTCTTTGAAACAGAAACTGTAACCACCTTGTGAAGAACGTAATCCGGCTTGAAGTTAACTACTATAAGAACCTTTTCTGAAGACACCTTCAGAAGGGATATACTTTCTACTGTAAGTTCTTCCGTAAGGTTCACACCAAAACCGATATAACCTGTCCGAGACTGAATAAAATCGAGAACCTTTGCGAGAATCTCATCTCTATCATTAACTTTTTCCACTTTTAGGTAGTCTATGAGCCTGTTAACAAGAGTTTCGTCCTCCTCCCCCAGTGCCAGAAAAAGGCTGTTTATGTAAACCTTCAGTCCTTCATCGGTAGGCACCCTTCCTGCGGAAATATGAGGCTGGTAGAGGTAACCTTTATCTTCAAGATCAGCCATTACATTTCTTATAGTTGCAGGACTGAATGGAAGAGAGTAGGTTTTCTGGAGGGTTCTTGAACCAACCGGTATTCCTTCCTTTAGATAAAGCTCTATAATTTTTAAAAGGATATCCCTCTCTCTTTCTGTAAGGTTCATGTTTACAAAACTCCTTATTGGTCTCAGCTACCTTTAATATAACCCGTGAACTACTGAGATTCTCGCTTCAACGAGTGCAACAGCACTCTCCACGGGCATAAGTTCGGGCCGTTCCACCCCTACCGCTCGTAAGGTGAACGACCCCTTTAGTATCCTCAGTCCCTCCTTTAGCAGGTTTAGGGTTGCGTTGTAGTTCCTGTCGTGTTCTGCTCCACAATTGGGACACTTCCATTTCCTATCAAACAGCTTAAGGTTCTCGTTCTTATATCCACATTCAGAGCAGAGCTTTAAAGATGGATAGAACGGGTTTACCTTGATGAGCTTCCTGCCGTAGAGCTTCGCTTTATACTCTAGATATGAGATGAACCTCCTCCTGCTCGCATCTACTATGTGTTTGGAAAGGTTGCTGTTTTTGAGTAATCCCTTGACGTTTAAGTCCTCTACTATTACGGCTTGGTTATCGCCGATTATCCTCTTGCTTAGCTTGTGGAGAAAGTCATTCCTCTGATTTACTACTTTCTCGTGGAGTTTCGCTATTCTCCTTTGAAGTTTTAGGTATCTGTTGCTACCTTTTACCTTCCTTGACAGTTTCCTCTGGAGCTTCTTAAGTTTTTCTTCCGTCCTTAACAGGTTTCTCGGGTTTTCTATCTTCTTTCCTGCTGACAGAGTGCAGAAGTGGGTAAGTCCAACATCTATTGCTACTACTTTGTCCATCTCCGGTAGTGATTCTATCTCTCTATCAACCTATCAACGAGAACGTTAAGGTAGAGCTTACCTGATGAAAGTTTGGTTATGGAAACGCTTTTCATCTTCCCTTCTATCTCTCTATGCTTTTTGAACTTTATCGGTGTTTTGAGTCTCGGTATTTTGATTTCGTCTCCTTCCATGCGGAAATATTGCGGTATTGATACGCTGTTCACCATCTTTTGCTCTTGAACCTGGGAAATTTTGTAAGTCCTTTAAAGAAGTTTCTGAACGCTCTATCAAGCCACTTTACAGTCTCTTGAAGTGATTGACTGTTGGCTCCTTTGAGAAAGGAGAACTCCTTTTTCAGTTTAGGTAGGAGTCTCTTATACTCGTAGTAATTCTACTTCTTACCCTCCGCTTCGTAATTCTTTTTTGCTATTTCAAGGAGCTTGTCGTAAACAAACCTACAATGCCCTAATTCTACCTGTCCTTTTTTCGGATAAAGCCTAAACCTGTGTTGAGTTAACTCATATTCAACGCACAATCCGAACAACAACTTACGCCGTGCGCTATACATTGCCTTCGAAAAGGAGAGGATTAGCGCAAAATTTCTCCTAAAAACCAAGCTCAAGGTATGTATCTTTGTATTGAACATATCTGAGAGCATGTTCTTTTAGTTTCTGAACTTCTTCATCTGAGAGCTCTCTCTTTAATTCAGCAGGGAAACCCATTATCAGTGAATTCGGAGGGAACTTCTTTCCCGGAGGAACCAGCGTTCCCGCTGCAACTATAGAGTTTTCCCCGATAACAGCACCGTCGAGAATAATGGCGCCAATACCTATCAGGCAGTTATCCCCAATTGTGCATCCATGAAGCTTAACAGCATGGCCAACTGTAACGAAGTTTCCAATTACCGTTGGATTGGTTTTGTTGGTTACATGAACTACCGTTCCATCCTGAATAGAGGTGCATTTACCAACTTTAATGTAGTTCACATCCCCTCTGAGAATTGCTCCAAACCAGATAGAACTGTCGTCTCCGATTTCAACATCCCCTATAACGGTTGCATTTTCAGCTATGAAAACTCTTTTCCCTATTTTAGGCTTAAGATTTCCATACTCTCTGATCAACTCCTCACCTCCGGAAACTTTTTCTCCATTCTAACACCAAATTCTGTTTGTTAGAATTTGCCAACACGGAGGGTAAATCATGGCTTTGCTTGCTCCATCCATTCTCTCTGCAAACTTCGCCTGCCTGGAAAGGGACATAAAAGAGGCAGAGACAGCAGGTGCCGACATTCTTCACGTTGACGTTATGGACGGCCGTTTTGTTCCAAACATTACAATAGGTATCCCTGTTGTTGAATCCTTAAAGAAGGTGACGGAGCTCCCCTTAGACGTCCACCTCATGATTGTTGAACCGGAAAAGTATATTCCTGAGTTTATAAAGGCAGGAGCTAACTGGTTATCGTTCCATTTTGAGGCTACAGTTCATCACCACAGAACGGTTGAACAGATAAAAGAGCTTGGAGCAAAAGCAGGCATTGTTATCAACCCTTCAACTCCTGTATCCTTCCTAGAAGAAATCCTTCCCTTCCTTGATTTCGTTCTTGTAATGTCTGTAAATCCCGGATTTGGAGGCCAGAAGTTTATCCCAACTTCACTTGAGAAAATCAGAAAGCTGAAAAGTCTAAAGGAAAAGCTCAACAAGAATCTTCTCATAGAGGTGGACGGCGGGATAAAGGTAAGCAACGTGGAATCTGTTGTAAAGGCTGGAGCTGACGTTATAGTTGCAGGGTCAGCCATTTTTAAAGGCGATATATCGTCCAACGTTAGAGCGTTTAAGGAAATTCTTAAAAACTATTAGCGGGGAGAAGCTATGAAACAGGTAAAGCTCATAACGGGAACGGCAAACCCTGAGCTTGCAAAGAGAGTGGCGGCAAACCTTGGAGTTCCCCTTGCCGACGTAAAAGTTGGAAGGTTCAGTGACGGAGAGATTCAGGTAGTGATAAACGAGAGTGTAAGAGACTGCGACGTTTTTATCGTTCAGTCTCTGTGCAGGCCGGCAAACGACAACATAATGGAGCTCCTCATCATAGCCGACGCCCTTAAAAGGGCATCTGCAGGCAGAATAACAGCCGTTATCCCTTACTACGCATACGGAAGACAGGACAGAAAGGTCAACCCCAGAGACCCAATCAGCGCTAAGGTTGTTGCAGACGTTATAACTACCGCCGGAGTAAACCACGTTGTAGTTGTCGATCTCCACGCAAAGCAGGTTGAGGGTTTTTTTGACATTCCGGTAGACCACCTTGAAGCAAGACCGGTGTTAACAGACTATTTCTTAAGACTTGGAATGGGAGGAGAGGATACTGTAGTAGTGTCTCCAGATATTGGAGGAGTTGCAAGAGCCAGGAACTTTGCAAAGGTTTTAGGCTCTCCTATAGCGATAATCGATAAAAGAAGGCCAAAACCAAACGTCTCTGAAGTTATGAACATAATAGGCGATGTGAAGAACAAAAAGGCCATTATCATAGACGACATAATAGACACGGCCGGAACAATTGTTAATGCAGCAACAGCAATTAAAGAAGCTGGAGCCACGGAGGTTTACGCTGCCTGCACCCACCCCGTTTTCTCCGGCCCCGCTGTTGAAAGGCTTTCCGGAGCCGTTAAAAACGGGATTATTAAGGAGATTGTTGTTACAGACACCATTCCTCTGCAGGAGGAGTTTGAAGGGGTTAAAGTCCTCTCCGTTTCCGGAATGCTTGCAGAAGCCATAAGGAGAATCCACTATGGAGAGTCCATAAGCCAGATGTTCAACTTCTGATTACAAATGTTAGGGGGAGCTCCCTTCCCCCCTCCACCTTCAACACCAGCTTTAAAAGCCTTTCTCCAGCTCCCTTAACCCAGCTACCTCCCGAAAGATGATAAACCTCAAGTGAGAGCACTTTTGAGGAGATAAAAGCATCTATACCGGCTTCTGAAGTGGAGTTTAAGCGGTATTCTGTTCTTATCAGGTAGCGTTTTTCTCCGTTTTTATAGAGCCAGTATTTAACCCTGCATATTCCGGGGAAGTAGTAACAATTCTCCGTGTAGAACCCTATCCACTTAACGTTTCCATCTGTATCCCTAACCACAGACAGGTTCCCATACCTCGTATTTATCGATTCAAAATCCCTAAGGAAAAGGTAGAAAAGAGGAGAAACCAAAGACTGAAGCTGGCTATTTTCAACGGCTGCCCTGCCGGTTCTTTCAACGGCTGAGAAGAAAAAGTAAGCTACCGTAATCAAAAAAGCCGAAATGGCAACGGCAATGAGAAGCTCTATAAGAGTAAAGCCTTTACCTTGCCTCGTAAAGCTCAACTAAAACTCCCCTATCAGGCGTTCCAGATTCAACCTTTACGACTCTGAAACCCATAAGGTCTTCAAAATTCTGATTTACTTTAACTCTGTAACCCAGAACATCAACTTCCTCATCGTTGAACGTTTTTCCTCCGTAGATAATTGCGTTAAGAGCATTGTGGGCAGCAACTGTAGAAAGGGTTGTTTTAAGAAGGAGATCTGTAGAGTCAGCACTTCTTCCCGCCAGAACTATGAAAACTCCAAAAGCCATTCCGGCAATGGCAACTGCAACTAAAACTTCCAGTAGAGTAAAACCTTTCTTCAACTCAACCTCCGGCGATATTTTATACTTTAAACCAGAATCAGGGAGGTAACCATGGGAAAAAGAGTAAGACTTGGAGTTAACATAGACCACGTTGCAACTGTTAGAAACGCAAGAAGAACTTTTGAACCTGATCCTGTTCACGCTGCAGTAATTGCAGATCTTGCCGGTGCCGACCAGATAACCCTTCACGTTAGAGAAGACAGAAGGCACGTCAACGAAAGAGACCTAAAACTCATAAAGGAACTCATTCACTCAAGGGTAAACCTTGAAATGGCGGCAACCGACGAGATGGTCGAGATAGCCCTCTCTGTAAAACCCCACCAGGTAACGCTGGTTCCTGAAAAAAGAGAGGAGATAACAACAGAAGGTGGCCTTGACGTTATCTCTCAGAAGGAGGCACTTCAGAATGTAGTTGAAAAGCTAAAGTCTTCTGGAATAACCGTTAACATCTTTATCGACCCAGACCCCGAACAGATAAGAGCTGCCGCTGAAGTTGGGGCAGACGCTGTGGAGCTCCACACAGGCCGCTATGCTGAAGCCTTTGCAGAAAACAGAGAAGAGGGAACAGAAAGGGAACTTCGCCGTTTAAGGGAAGCTGCGAGAGTTGCAAAAGAAGCAGGGCTAAAGGTTTACGCCGGCCACGGACTCACATACAAAAACGTAAAACCAGTTGCAGAAATCCCGGAGATTGAAGAGCTGAACATAGGCCACTCAATAGTGGCAAACGCAATCCTTTTTGGTCTTAAAGAGGCTGTTGAGAAAATGAGAGAGCTCATTAACGGCTGATTTTCAGGGGAAAATTGGAGGCGGCGGGCGGAATCGAACCGCCGAATAAGGGATTTGCAGTCCCCTGCCTTACCACTTGGCTACGCCGCCTTAATGGAGCGGGCGACGGGACTTGAACCCGCGACCCCAACCTTGGCAAGGTTGTGCTCTACCAACTGAGCTACGCCCGCCCTGTGGTGCGGGAGGTGGGAGTCGAACCCACACGCCACGAGGGCACTGGATCCTAAGTCCAGCGCGTCTGCCAGTTCCGCCACTCCCGCATGGCGGAATTGTGGGGTGGGAGACGGGACTTGAACCCGCGACCGCCGGGGCCACAACCCGGCGCTCCACCAACTGAGCTACTCCCACCACAATAAATAAATGGCTGGGGCGGCAGGATTCGAACCTGCGAATGGCGGATCCAAAGTCCGCTGCCTTACCGCTTGGCTACGCCCCAGCTCTACACTGCGGAGAGAAATTTATACCACCAGCCTGCCTTTTTCAAGGGGGTTAGGTCCAGGCTTTCGTTTTCTTCAAGGATTGCAAAGACAGAAGAGCCGCTTCCGCTCATTAGAGGTTTTAGTCCCATTTCCTCAAGGACTGACTTAACTTTTTTAACCTCTTTAACGCACTCAGCTTCGCTTTTCTCAAGGTCGTTTTCCATGTTCTCCTTAACCTCACCCAGCCTGTGGGCTACAAGTGGAGAGATTATCAGCTTTTCTGCATCTTCTGGAGTGATGTCTCTTTCTATTTTCGGCAGCTTCTGGTAAACCTCGACAGTTGAGCAGGAGAAGTTTGGATAGACTAAAAGGAGTTTAAAATTTCCAGGGTTGTAATGCCTGAGTTTCTCTCCTCTTCCAAAAGAAACTGCTAATCCACCTTTTATGAAGAAGGGAACGTCGCTTCCTATCTGTGCTGCCAGCTGGTGGAGCTCCCCCTCTCCCAGAGGTTCCCCGTAGAGGATGTTTAAACCTTTTAAAGTTGCCGCCGCGTTGGAGCTCCCTCCCCCAAGCCCCGCTCCAACGGGTATAACTTTCCTCAGGGTTATCTTCACGTGGGGCTTTATTCCCGTTGCCTCTTTAAAGAGCTCTTTCGCCTTAACTATTAGGTTGCTCTTTCCCAGGGGTAGAGGCTGATTTCCCTCTATTTCAAGCTCAAATCGGTCTGACGGAAGGAACGTGAGAGTATCAAAAAGGTTGACTGTGTGCATAACGGTTATCAATTCGTGATAACCGTCTGGCCTTTTTCCCTTAATCCATAGAGACAGATTAACTTTAGCCGGAGATGGCAGTATCAGTTTCATAGCGCTTAAATTATACTTTTGTTTGACTTCCGTTCTGGAGAGAGCTGTTGAGAGACGTTGTTTTCTTCCTCCACAGAGTTTACCCGGAGGGCGGTAGAGACGACATATCACTGAAAAACTTTGTGAGAGCTTTAAAAATGATAAAGACAAGGTTCAAGGTAGTTCCTCTGCATGCCCTCTTTGAGGAGAAAGATACTGTTCCAAGGGCTGCAATAACCTTTGACGATGGCTATGCCGACAACTTTGTCTACGCGTATCCGGTTTTGAAGGAGCTGGGAATTCCCGCACACATCTTTATAACTTCCAGAAGGATACTGGAATCGGGAAGGAGAAAAAACCTCTTAGACTACCGCGAAGGAAAAGCGGCTTTTAACGAGCTTTTCAGGCCGAAATCCATGTTTGATGCCCACGTTGAGTTCATCAGGAAAGGGAAATCGGAGGAGTTCCTGAGCTGGGAAGAGCTTGACTCCATGAGAGACGTGTTCACTTTCGGAGCTCATGGTAAATTTCACTTTTCCCATCCTGTCTCCTCTGAGGTTGTTGATTTTTACGATGGTTCCAACTTCCACTGGAGTATGCTCCTCTATGAAGCAGAGCCCTTCGTGGGTCTTCCCCTCTTTAAAACGAGGAGCTCCCTTTCAGGAAGAGGATTTATTCCAAACCCTGAACTTATTGCGTTCTGCAGGGATTTTCCCAAGGAGGGAAACTGGAAAGAGAAGCTGTTAAGCGAGCTAAAGAATTTCGATTCCCCGGGAAGATTTGAGTCTGAAGAGGAGGCTAAAGAGAGGATAGGGCGGGAGCTCCAGGAAAGCAAAGAGGAGATTGAGAGCCGCCTTGGAGTGAAAGTTGATACTTTTGCCTGGCCTTTCGGACACTATTCTGAGTTCAGTAAGAGCATAGCCTCAGGGCTTTTCCAGTTCATCTTTACAATAAAGAAGGGACTTGTTTCTGAGGAGTCGGACAGGAAGGAGCTCCCCCGGGTATCAATAGGAAAGGACATTTTTACGGTTCTTGGAAGACTTATAACCTTTTCAACAGACATCGGATTCTCTCTCTACAAACGGTTTAAGGGAGACAAAGTCCTTTGAAACTGTCTGTTGGAATACTGACCTTTAACTCAGAAAGACGGATAAGAAAGGTCCTCGACAGCGTTAAAGGGATTGCCGACGAGATTGTTGTTCTCGACTCAGGCTCTCAGGACAGGACTGTTGAAATAGCAGAGAGCTCCGGTGCCAGGGTTTTCTTCAGGAAATTTGACAATTTCGTTAACCAGAAGAACTATCTGCTTTCTCTTTGCAGGGGGGAGTGGGTTCTCTTCATCGACGACGACGAGGTTGTCAGTGATGAGCTGGCAGAGGAGATAAAGAGGTTGAAAAGGGGGGGAGCTCCCGCCGACGGCTACTACCTGAACGTCCTTACAAACTACCTGGGAAAGTGGATACGCCACGCCTGGTATCCAGACTGGCACTTAAGGCTTGCAAAGAGGGAAAAGTGCCGATGGGTTGGAAATGGAGTTCACGAGAGCCTGAAGGTTAACGGAAAAGTTGGCTATCTTAAGGGGGATTTACTCCATTACTCTTATGAGTCCGTTTCACAGCACATAAAGAAGATAGACCTCTACACAACGCTTTACGCCCGTGGAGCCTTTGAAAAAGGGAAAAGGTTCTCCCTCTTTAAACTCCTTACCTCTCCCGCCGGTTCATTTATCAGGCGCTACATTCTCAAAAGGGGCTTTTTAGACGGTTTTGAGGGTTTTGTTTTGAGCGTTATGGCATCCTACTACTCTTTTCTCAAATATCTAAAGCTGTGGGAGATCGAAAAGCGTGAGGGTTCTGGCCGTTCTTGACGAAAGGTGGGACAGCGCTCTAACAGATTTAGGATTTAAGGTTGCCCGTGCCCTTTCTGAAGAGTGCCCTGTTGCCGTTGCAGCAATTCCTGACAGCCCCGCCTGGAAGAGAGCTCAAGGGCAAGGGTTTGAGCTTTTCCCGATAGAGGATCCCAGAAAAAGTTTGCCCTTTAAGCCTTTTTCCTCTCTAAAAAGTGCTGTCCAGAAGTTCAGCCCCCGTGTCCTCTTCACGATAAGGGGAGATGAGACACTCTTTGGAGCTGTCCTGAAAAAACGGTTCGGCTTTAAGCTCTTCCGCCTTCACGGAGAGGCAAAGGGAGTGAAGAACACTTTTCTGAACAGAGAACTCCACCGCCGCTTTGTAGACGGCGTAATCGTCTCATCGAGAAAGCTGGTGAATGAAGTTATAGCGCCTCTTCCGAAAATTTTTATTCCCGGAATGGTTGATACAGAGGTTTTTAGATTCTCAGAAGATGGAAGAAGAGAATTCAGAGAAAAACTTAAAGCGAAAAACAGAAAATTGATAGGAGTAGTTGGCCGTTTAGATCCTGTTAAAGGCCACAGACTCTTCCTTAAAGCCATTTCTCTGCTTAAAAGAGACGACTTTTTAGCTGTTATCGTTGGAGAAGAGAAAAACGAAAAACTGAAAGACCTGAAAACTCTCGCTCAAACCCTCGGAGTTTCGGAAAAAGTCATCTTCATTCCAGAGAGAGTATCTCCCATTTCACACTTTATGTCTGCCTGCGATTTAGCAGTTGTTCCTTCTGTCGGTTCAGAGGTTATAGCGAGGGTTCCCCTTGAGTTTATGGCCTGTAGAACGCCGGTTGTCTCCACGAACGCTGGAGTTCTACCTGAAATCATAACTCCACCCTACGGCATCGCTGTTAACCCAGATGAGCTTTCCCTCTCAAAGGCCATCAACACTTTTCTATCAAAAGACCTCAAAAAATTGGGTAAGATTGCAGAAGAGGTGGCAGATGAAAAGTTCTCTTTTAAAGCTCTTTCTCCTGATGTTCGTGAGTTTATCTGCGGCAGGGTGTAAAACGGCCTCCAAAGACTACACGATAACATTTCCTGCCGGCCTTATCTCAGACCATCCAAAGGCCTACTGGGACTGTTACGTAAAAGTTGTCGGAAAATTAACCTACAAAAGACCTCAGGATCTCTTTCCTCCCTATCCGGGAGATCCTCTTGTCTGCGATTCTTCCGGCTGCATTTACGTCCACTATGACTACGGAGACCTATCGAAGCTGATAGGGAAAAAGGTTAAAGTTTTAGGCTACGTTAGAGTAACAACCTTTAATTTCCCCTACATCGATGCCGTTAAAGTGGAACCGGTCTATAATTCCCCTCCAGAAGGGAGGTAGAAGTGCCGGGGTTTCTAAAATTCTCTGTAATTGCCCTCGTAATCATTACCTCTATTCTTTTTCTCCTCATAGCCATCGGTTCAACTGTAAGGAAGAGGTAAGGTGTTTGTCGAAGTAGCTCTCGACCTTCCCATCGACCTCACTTTTACCTACAGACTCTCAGGATACGAAAGCTACCCTCCGCATGTTGGAAAGAGGGTTATCGTTCCATTTGGTAGAGGAGACAGACTGAAAACAGGAATTATCGTATCAGTCAAAGAAGAAGCTCCCACACTCTGTGAAACAAAAGAGGTCTTTGACATTCCCGACCCCTACCCCCTTTTTACAGAAGAGACGCTCAGTATCTGTAAGTATGTGGCAGAATACTACTGCTCTTCACTTGGAGAGGCCATATTCAGGTTTCTTCCAGAGGGTTTCAAAATAGAAGAGAGCGTAAAGCTCAAATTAAACAGGGAGTTTAACGGGAAACTCTCCCCAAACGAAGAGAAGATACTCTCCATTCTTGCCTCCTCTTCTTCGGGAGTTCTCTCTCTGTCAACTGTGAGGCGGCGGAGCTCCGTCTCAAACTTCAACGACTGCGTAAAACGGCTTGTTAAGAAGGGGGCGGTGGAGCTCCTTGAGGAAATAAAGAAAGACGCAGTAAAACGGGTTCCCTATCTCAGGTTAGTTTCGGACAGTTATACGGGAAGGGGGAATGTTCTTAAGGAGCTCCTCTCCTACCTGAAAGGACGGGGAGCTGTTCCCCTCTCTGAGGTATATCAGAAGTTTTCCCGCTCGGTAATCGGCAGGGCGTGTCAGTTGGGACTAACAGAACTCTTTTACGTGAGGGATTACCAGGAAGTCCGCCCTCAGGAGCTGAAGGATGGCAGGCGGGTAAAGCTCACAGAGGAGCAGGAGGCCGTTCTCAGAAATGTTCTCAATCCTGGAGTCCATCTCCTCTACGGCGTTACCGGTTCGGGGAAGATGGAAGTTTACCTTCAGGCAGCGAAAAGAGTGGTTGATTCCGGTAGGAGAGTAATAATTCTCGTTCCGGAACTCCTTTTAACCCCGGAACTCCGTGCAAGAGTGGAAGCTTATTTCGGCAGCGTGGGAGTTTACCACGGAAAACTTTCAAGGAAGGAGAAGGTTTCTGTCTGGCTCTCTGCACTTGAGGGAAGAAACAGCGTCTTCATCGGAACGAGGCAGGCTGTTCTCCTCCCTGTTAAAGACTTAGGCCTCATAGTCGTTGACGAGGAACAGGATACTTCCTACAAAGAGCAACAAAGACCCTACTTCAACGCCAGGGATGTTGCCGTTTACAGGGCTAAAAAACTGAACATCCCTGCAATCCTTGTCTCCGCAACTCCTTCAGTTGAGAGCTACAGAAGGGCAAAAGAGGGGATTTACACTCTTAATCGTTTAGAGAAAAGAGTTACCGGACTTCCTCTTCCAAAGGTTGAACTCTTAGACCTGAAGAAGGAACCCAGAAAAGGCATATTTACGGAAAAACTCCTGAAAACTGTAGAGAGGGTAGTTGAAAGTGGCAACCAGGCACTGCTCTACATCAACCGCAGAGGCTACTACTCTCAGGGATTCTGCCCAAAGTGCGGTTACGTTGCAGAGTGTAAGCACTGTAAGGTCGCCCTTACATATCACAAAAACCCAAACCTTTTTATCTGCCACATCTGCGGCAGACGATACCGCCCGATATTCAGATGTCCCAAGTGCGGAACTCCGTTAGAGTTTAAAGGATACGGAACCGAAAGGGTGGAGAGGGAACTCCAGGAGCTATACCCAAACTGGAAAGTAGTTCGCCTCGACCTTGACACAGTCAAAGACCCTTTTAAGGGAGCTACCTTAATAAAAGAGATAAAAGAGGGAAAACACAACGTAATAGTAGGAACCAACATAGCTATCAAAGGACACAACTTTCCCCGGCTTACATTTGTAGGCATCCTGATTGCAGATCTTCTGGGGGGAGCTCCCGACTTCAGAGCCTCCGAAAGAACATTCCAGTCAATAATCCACGCAGTGGGAAGAGCAGGAAGGTTCCAGTCAGGCTCTGCCATCGTTCAGGCCTACGATACAGAAAAACCCTCCATTAAATACGCCGTTAACTACAGGTTCGAGGAATTTTACGAGGGGGAGCTCCTTTCAAGAAAAATACTCAACTACCCTCCCTACTCCCTTGGCGTTCTACTTGAATTCCAGATAGAGAAAAAACAGAATCTTCAGAAGTTAAAAGAAGCCTACGAAAGTTTATCCTTAAAGCTTGCTTCCTCATTTAAATTCCCAAAACTAAATCCAGCTCCCGTTCCAAAAGTGTCAGGTAGATACCGCTACATCTCATTTATCACAACCGATAAAAACGAGGAGCTGCTAAAGCTCAAAAATCTTAAGGAAACTTTAGAGAAAATTTTCAGATCCCTTCCAATAAGGTATAAAATAGATGTAGATCCCGTCAGAATCTTTTAAGGAGGAAGGGAAATGAAACGCTGGCTCCTGATACCTGCCATAGTAATGCTTTCAGCGTGTGCCCCTGCAACACAACAGAAAGTAGAAACCGCTCCTATTCAGGAACAGAAAGTAAAAGCCGACCTGTTAGAAGAAAACATACCCATCTATCCCGGATTCCGCCTTGTCCCTGAAAAGAGTTTTATCTACGAATCAGGAAACATAAAAGTTGGAAGACTGATGTTTAAAGGAGGAGCCACCGTCAAAGATGTGGTCTCCTACTACAAAGCCACACTGCCAGAAAACGGCTGGGAACCTCTCACCATAACAGTTTATGGCAAAAGTGCCGACATGACGTTCACAAAACCCGAAGAAGTCCTCCAGATTCAGGTCAAAAGAGGATTCAGTGAAACCTACCTCATAATACAGGTAGGCCCCAAAGGAGAGTTGACAGGAAGTGAATAGATCATATCTTTACTATCTGCTCTCGAGCGGGCGTAGCTCAGTTGGTAGAGCGCAACCTTGCCAAGGTTGAGGTCGCGGGTTCAAGTCCCGTCGCCCGCTCCATAACAGACTAAATAAACTCAGAGTCAGCTAAACTTCAAAATTCATCTCTTTTGCCCTTGACATAGCGTCATAAAAGTCTAAATTACCTATCCGCTCTTTGAAAACAGCCGAATAGGCCTCCCACATAGGGTTAAGCCCACTTCACGTCACCTCTCAATCCATCCCCAGCAGTTCAGGGGTTGACAAGTCGGAAAGAGAGGTATAGACTTAAACTTTGCCGCCAAAAACGGTCTTTGACAGGAGAATAAGGGACACGCACCCTGCGGAAAGAGTAAAAGCCCTTATGGGCTTACAATTGAGG
>JALUGO010000028.1 GCA_027051905.1 Desulfurobacteriaceae bacterium
ATAATGCTCAGACAAAACCAGTCAAAAGACCCGTCAATCAGCCCCTAAGTAGCAGAACCCGGCAAGACCACGCAGGGATGCCCAATCCCGCCAACAAGTCCCTGGGGGAGGGGTGTGCCGAGGAGACCGCTCCAACGCTACCTTAAGCTGAAGGCTCTCATCCGGGACAGCTTCCTCCATAAGGTCATGGGCCCCGTGGCTCTCTGGGTAGCCGGCGAAGCCGCGGAGGAGCTGGAGATGCTGGGCAATACTCGGACGCTGAGCCTCAGTAACAGGCACGGTTAACGAGAGCCTGCAAAAGACGCTACAGAAGCTGGAGCCGCAGAACTACCTGAAAGACTGCAAGAAAGCAGCACCAACCTCAACGCGATACAAGAGCAGCTAGAAAAGCTAACACAGATCATAAACACAACAATAAAGAATGCGACCAAGGAGGAGCAAGGCTAAAGACCCTAGAGAGGCGTCAACTTTGTCTAAGACTATCGATTATAAGTCTTAGCAGAGAATTGATGTTCTCTATTTGCTCACCTTTACCGCGAGTCACTAGCGCAGGTATTCACATATAGTCTTTAATGGTAAAAACTTAGCGTGCTTTACTCGCCCAAGAGCCTTCATCACTCTATCCTCCACAGACCTTGCTTGGCTAAGCAATCTATACCCCTCATCATAGTATGCTCGTAAGCTTTCACAGTACTTTTGCAGTGTTCTAGCAGTTGCATCGATAACCACGTTAAGACCATGCTTGTTCCAAATATCACGAGATATATCGCCAACATATACGTCAAATACATGTAATTTCTTTCCATTAACTTTTGTTCCTCCTGCACTTCTTAGTAGCGACTCGTAGACCTTCTTGCACTTCTCAGCTATGTGCTCCCGCGAGCATAAGCTTTCTAGCTGCTTTGCAAGGTCGTCTCTATCCTTAATATCGTCAAGCCTAGGTAGTAGGCGATCAATGATGCGCATCATAAGTACTGGGAAGTTTTTCGGGTTAAGACCCACTAGTCCGTGTACTGAGTACTCCTTTGCAAGTTCCTCGATATATTCCACAATATCTTCATCAAGCTTGCCAACTCTGTAGTTAAACTCGTCAAGCCGATTACATAAATCCTTCAATTCATTCAACGATTTGTCGACGTCTGGCCAGTGTACACCCATATCCTCTAGAAGTCCTCCATACTCAGCACTATTGCTCATCTTGTTAAAGGCTGTACAAAGAGGCCTTAGGTAATATATTCTTAATTTTGTACCAACTATACTTAGCGGCCCAACTATAATCTCCCTGGATAACATCTCTTTCTCCTTTTTGATTTCATCGAGAAACTTTGTTGCCAGTTCTTTAAGCTCATCAAGATGCCCTTGTACGGCATTCTTAAAAAGTCCATATATTATTGCAAGACCTTGCACGAATAGACCGCCTACAACTGCTGCTATGATACCTGTTGAGGCATTAATAGCTCTACTAAGTGATGCGAGACCAGGATATCTCTCTAGCAGAGGAGGAAAGTTTAGTAATATTATAAGCGCTGCAGCTAATAATCCTAATGCTACAAATGACCAGCCTCGTTTAAGCACAAAACATAGTATACCACACGAGATCCTCATCTCTAGCCCTTATTGATAAGGGAGTTGATTTAAGCGTAAATATGTTAGCCCGAGAAGCGGTGCAAGGCTCTACGAAGCTAGTGTAATACCAGCTTCTTGAAGCTGTTGAATCTTTATCCATAGGAATAGGAAGAGGTCTTTCTCGCTCATGGTCTTAGCACTGACTAGACCCTTTGCAAGACGTTCTGCGCCGAGGTACTTCTTTACAATACTCTTATTCGGTCTTGTCCATGTTGCGTCGAAGGAGTTTAGGCCCCGGTCTACTGCCTTCTTAACGTGCTGCGGTTCTAGTACTAGGCCTAGCCCGTGGCATGTTAG
>JALUGO010000029.1 GCA_027051905.1 Desulfurobacteriaceae bacterium
TCAGGAACAGGATAATATCGGCGTCTGGAATAACGCTGAAGGCTATCTCGTTCATATATCTGTTCAGCTCAAACTTCTCCTTGTGGATTCCGGGAGTATCAAGGAAAACTATCTGGGCGTTTTCAAGATGTTTTACGCCTACTATCCTGTGGCGGGTTGTTTGAGGCTTGTCTGTAACTATAGCTACTTTTGTTCCTAACAGGTTGTTTAAGAGTGTAGATTTCCCAACGTTTGGTCTTCCAAGTATTGCAACGTAGCCCGATTTAAAACCTTTTGTCTCCTGTTCCAACCTCAATCCTCCAAAATTCTTTTAGATTTTCTACATCTAATTTAATCTGTTTAACAAGTTCATCAACTGAAGGAAAACGCTTTTCCGGCCTTAAGAACTTCAGGAATTCTACCTTAACATCCCGGCCGTAGAGGGAGGGGAGCTCCCTTTCCGGAACAAACACTTCAATCAGCGGCTCTGTATCTTTCAGGGTGGGAGCTCTCCCGTAGTTGGCAACTCCCCTGTAGTTTTCCCCATCAACTATCAGATTTACAGCGTAAACCCCGAAAGGTAGAGGGAGCTCCTTAAAAGGTTTCACGTTTACCGTAGGGAAGCCGATTTCTCTTCCTTTTGAAGTTCCTTTAACCACTCTTCCCGTAGCAAAGTAGGGAAAACCTAAAAGAGCATTGGCTTCCTCAACTCTCCCTTTTGAGAGGAGCTCCTTAATTTTGGTTGCCCCTATCTTTTCACCATCTTCTGTTTCAGGTGGAACTGTAAAAACCGGTATTCCAAACTCCCGGCCTAAACGCTCGGCTGTCTCTATGTCCCCTTCCCTGTTCCTTCCAAACCGCCAGTCTTCTCCAACCACCAGAGCACCACATCCCCACTCTCTAAGCCTTTCAAAGAACTGCCGGGGAGACATATCTTTGACCTGAGAAAAGGGGATGTTGAGGAGCTTCACTCCAAGTCTTCTCGCAATTTCCTCTCGCTCTTTATCTGTAAAGAGCTTTTCCCCCTTTCCCCTTATTGAGATAACCTTTACTCTATCGCAGAGCTCTTTAGCCCTTTCAATCAGCTTCCTGTGGCCTCTGTGGAAAGCCTCAAACTTACCAACCGTGCAGCAGCTCTTTTGCAATCTCAACCGCCGAGCTCGTTCCAATTCTGTCAGCTCCCGCTTCAACAAACTGAAGGGCAAGGTTCAGGTCTCTTATACCGCCGGCAGCCTTAACCCTTGCCTTTCCTTCCGAACACCTCTTCAGAAGTTCAACGTCTGAAAGGGTTGCGCCGTAAGTTCCGTAGCCTGTTGAGGTCTTAAGGTAGTCCCACCCAGACTCAACGGCCAGGCGGCACAGAGTTTTCTTCTCGTTTTCAGTAAGGTAGCAGCACTCCATTATAAGTTTCAAAACAGTATCGGGAAGTTCATTCCTTATTTCCTTAAGCTCATCCTCAACTTTTTTCCAGTCTCCAGACTTAACAGCTCCAATATCGGCAACAACGTCAAGTTCCCCTGCCCCTTCCTCTACAGCTAAAACGGCCTCTGCAAGCTTCAGCTGTGAAGGAACTGGTGAGAGGGGAAAGGCAACAACGGAACAGACCTTCTCCTGAGGAAGAACAAACCTCGCAACCTTTACGTGTTTTGGAAACACACACAGAGCAGCAAAACCGAACTCTTTAGTCTTTTCTGCGGCCCTGAAAACATCCTCTTCGGTAGTCGTGGCCTTTAAAACGGAATAGTCTATCTTTGATAGCAGCTCTTTTTCGTCCATAACTGCCTCAGAAAGAGGGTTCTTAGTTTTAATTCTATAATGATTTT
>JALUGO010000030.1 GCA_027051905.1 Desulfurobacteriaceae bacterium
GGAGAGCAAGCTGCTACTCTTTTTTCAGCATCCTGATAGCCAATTTCTTCTTTTAGGGTTGCTACTGCACTTTCCTTAATCTTTTCAACTTCATTTTTAGGTTTAGTATCGGCTTTTGTTAATGCGAATATAAATTTATCTTTTAGTTCCTCTGGTAAGTTCTCTTTAAGAAATTTAATTACTGAACCTGTAAAACCTCCAAAGTTTATATCCTGGCATATTACTGCTCCGTCTATAAAGGGTAAGTAACCAAATGTTATATCTGTATCTGTTTTATCAAGAGATGAGATTCCAGGAGTATCTATGAAAATAAAGCCTTCTGGTAGAAGCTCGGAAGCAGGAACTTCTATTACTGTGTTTCCTTTTTTCTCTCCAAGAGCGTATTCACGGAATTCAACAGGTTCAATTTCTTGGATACCGTCTTCTGTTTCAACGTAGAACTTAAGAGTATCTATATCCTTTTTAGGAATTACTTTTATGATGTTCTTTGTTGTAGGTTTTGCCATTGCTGGAAGAAGTTTTCTTCCCAATAGTGCGTTTATAAGCGTAGATTTACCTGAGCTAAATTCTCCTAAAAAAGCAACGCTAACGTTTATATCTTTGCTGTTTGCTAACTTATTAAGCTCTTCAGATATTTGATTTATCTCATATTTGCCACTAAAAGATTTTATCTTTTCTATGTAATTGGCTAAGTTAGCCATTATTATGCCTCCTTATTGTTTGATATCATTTCATCAATAATTCTTCTTGCTTCAAGTTCAGCTTTTTTATTTAGAAAGGAATGAAAATCAACTAATACACTTCCTGTATTTTGAATAAGATCGTCTATCTCCGGTTCTTGTTCTATTCTTTTCTTGAGCAAATTTCTAAATATAGTATTATACTTTAGATCTCCAAACTCTATGATCGGCTCATCCGGTCTAAGTTGATATTTCTGTTTGAGTTTGGAAACTATTTCTTCTGGAAGTTGGCGAATTTTGGATTCAAGATATAGGTTGTATGATAAAAATTTAGGATATTCACGCTGTTCAATTTCCTCAATTCTTTTCCTATAAAAAGAATCATCTTTTTCTTTTCTATTTTGATTTGTTCCCTCTTTTTTTATGTAATCCTCGTATAGTTTGTATGCTCCATAGCAAAGAATGGTTATTACAATAGCTTCAAATAACATTTTTCTTCTCCTTTTAGGTTTTAGACTCTTTTTATCTTTACTATCAGATTTCATCAACTTCTACTCCTATTAATTGAGATATTTCTTTTGCAAATTCTGTGTATTTTTGCAATACTGATTCTAATGATTTGATTTGATCATGGATTTCCTTAGCTTTGATTGCATTGTTTTCTACAGACTTTTGGATTTCTCTTAAATTGTCAAGTATAATAGCAATTTCATTGCTTATAGCTGCGGTTATTGTGTTTTTTATTTGTGTAGCCTGCTCATTAGCTATATTAAATATAGATTCAGTTATATTTTGAAAGTAAGGTTTAATTGCAAGTTGTTCAATTCTGCTGATTAAACTTTTTTTCCTGTTTTCAAGTTCATTATTTTTATCCACAACTTTTATCAAAGAACCTAAAGTTTTAAAAAAGCCAAGTTTTGAAAGCTCCTCAGCGTTTTGCCTTATTAAATCTCTAGTTGACTCAGTAAGTTTTGCTATTTCATCTGTAAGTTTTTCATAAATTCTTGATTTTATGCCTGCAGTGATGATGGAATTTCCTTGGAATTCTTTTTCAAAATTCTTTAATTTCTCTGAAAGTTCAGTAGTTAAGTGATTTATAGGACTTGAACTTTGATGACTTTCTCCTATTAATTTGGAGAATAATAAATTATTATATTTATGTAGTGTATTGCTTACAATATGAGCTGCGTTAACTCTAATATCATCGAAACTGGTTAGTTCTCCAATTTTTATTCTAATTTCTGTAAGGAGATTTCCTTCTATATTTAATATAGACTCTTGTAATTCACCTTGAAATTCTGCAAGAATTGTTTTAATTGCATCATCAAGAGCTTTTGTTTTTATAGCTAATTCCTGCTCTTTAGCCTTATATTTCTTTATTTCTACCTCTAATTCCTCTTTTTTAAGGCTGTAGAATTCTAGTTTCTTTGATAATAGGCGAATCTCTTCCTTTATTTCGGTGATTTTATCTATGATAATTCCTTTAATTTTTGCCTTATGAGAAGCTAATAACTTTTTACCTTTTGATTTTATTATTTTCTTTTCTATTACTCTTTCCAGATCTTCCAGACCGGGATTTTCTATATAACCAGATTCGTCCAGTATTTCTATGAACTCCTCATCTTCTCCATATTTTGAGTCCTCAAGTTTACCGGCATCGTAGAGCTTTCTTATTAATCCTCCAAGTCCGCTTACGTAGACTACTGAGTCTTTATCCTGCATTATTCTTCTGGCTTTGAGTTTTTCGTCTTCTCTGACTTTATTTATCCACACTTCAAGTTCAGATTTATCTACCATGTCCATTTTATTGACAGCAAATACCAGAAGATCAGGATCTATACCTAATAGGTATTTATCAATGAATTCAATATCAGCTGTAGAGAAGGCCTGACCTGCATAAACAACATAGACAACGGCGTTGGATTTATGTATCCAATCTTCGGTTATTTTTGATCTGAAAGGATTGGGATCGTTTGTTCCGGGAGTGTCTACAATAGTTATCTGTTTTAAGATTTCATTTGGCCAGTATAGATGTATTTCCTTAACAAATGGCATGTATTTTCCTTTAGCTCCAACGTAATCGTCAAGTTTTGACAGGTCTTTGACAGTTTCTTTTGATTTTCCTATTACGTCATCTTCGTAAATACCATGGCTTATAGAGTTGTTTAATTGAGGTTTGAGGTATTTGTCAAAATAGGTTGTTGTTACTCCGTCTTCTTCAATTTTTTCTTTTTTGAGTGTTTCTTTAAGTTCTTTCCATTCTTCTTCTGTATAGTAAACAACTTCAAAGTAGGGTTCTTCTGCGTACTTGATTATAGTTATTTTTGCTGTATGAGGTGTGGAAGCTGCTGGGAGTATTTCATCTCCGAAGAGTAGTGCGTTGAGGAGAGTTGATTTACCAGCCTTTATCTGCCCGCAGAAGCTAACGATGAATCTTGCTTCTTGAAGTTCTTTTATGCTTTCTTCAATGTCCTTTTCTGTAATTTTTCTTCTTTTAAGAGGAACAAACTTATACTCAATCAGCTTTTTATAAGCCTGGGTTATCTTTTCTTGTTCTTTTTTGAAGTTTGTAAGCATTATTTTCCCAACCTCCTTCCTGAAATTCTGTTACACCATGATAAGTTTCTTTTGGGACAGAAAATGGGACATATAGGCTACTTTTTTGGGCAGAGGGTGGAGAGCTCCCGTATTCTCTCCTCAAGCGTCGGGTGGTCTGCCGTAAAGAAGTCAATGATCTTTGAGAGGATGCTGTCGCTGGCTTTTTCCTCAAATTTTTTGAATTTCTCAAATAAAGTTATTCCGCCGTGGCAGGGAAGTTTGGCTTTTTTCAGGAATTCTGCGGCGAGCCTGTCGGCCTCTTTCTCCTGTCTTCTTGATATAACGGCGGTGATTGCTATTACGGCGGTTGAGAGGAGAGAGAAGATGAAGAGAGGATAGAGGAGAATTTGAGCCAGTGAGACCTGAGAGAGGGCGTAGGAGATTGCCGCAACGATTATGTGGTTTTTGTAATGGTGGGCAAACTCGTGGGCTAAAACGAAGTTGAGCTCGTCTTTGTTTGACATTTTCACAATTTCTGTTGTTACCGCTATGTATTTTTTGTGTTTTCCGAAAATCCCGAAAGTTCCCTCGCTTCTAAAGGCGAAGGCGTTGGGAATGGGAGCGTCTAAAACGATTACTCTTATTTTCTCTTTGTAGTTTGCCGCTTTTTTCAGTTTTCTTATAAGGTTTGTGCAGTAGAGCTTTATTGAGAGTTTGTATCCCTGTTTAAAGAGGAATCTGCCGAAGAAGTAGAAAACGATGAGTTTGAGGAGCTCCCAGAAAGAAAGGTAGACGTAAGTTGAGGCCAGAGCGCAGAGGAGTGTAAAGGCGTAGTAGGTGTAGATGACGGAGCTCCCTACACTTCCCGGCAGAGGAAAGCTCAGCCTCATAGTCTCTCCTTGAAAAGGTGCAGTTTTAGGTAAATTATTAAACTCTAAAGAGACAGAAAAAGGGATTTATGGTGTTTGAATGGGATGAGAAGAAGAATGAAAAACTGAAAAGGGAGAGGAACGTTTCCTTTGAGGAAGTTGTAAGAGCCTTAGCTTCAGGTGGTTTAATAGATATTCTTTACCATCCTAACAGAGAAAAGTATCCGAAGCAGAGGTTGTTGATAGTGAAACTTAAAGGTTATGTGTGGGTTGTTCCCTTTGAGAAACGAGGTGATAAATTAAGATTGATAACAGCTTATCCGAGCCGGAAGTATACTAAACGCTATTTAAGAGGAAAAGATGGGTTGGGAGAAAATAAGGCTTGACCAGTATGAGAAGGAGATAGAAGATAACATTGAGAATGCTAAAAGAGTTGAGGATTTTAATAAGTGGAAAATCTTGGTTGAAGAAACGGCGAAAAATTCTATTAAAAAGTTAGGAACTGAAAGGAGATTCCAAATTACTGTTGAGTTTACGTCTCCGGAACTAAAAGAAGAAGCTATAAAGTTATTGAAAAAGCATTTTGGTGAACAGTTTAAAGTAGTGAAGTAAGTGTGTTTCTATTCTTAAAAATAAGAAACTGTGATTTCTGAGGAGAAAATTGAAGAAGATTGCACTTGTTACGGCCTGTGGAGGGAAGAAGGAAGACAGGAGACTTCCGGCTGGTAAGCTCTACAAGTCTGCAAGGATAAGGCACCTTTATAGAAGGTCTAAAGAGCTTGGAGTTCCCTTTTTTATTCTGAGTGCCGGTTATGGCCTTATCTCCGGCGATGAGGAGATTGAGCCGTATGAGGCGGTAATGACAGAAGAAAAGTGCGGAGAGCTCCTCCCAACCCTCCTTTCCCGTCTGAAAGAGTTTGACGTTATCGTTTACTATAGGGGGGGAGCCCGTAAGGAGTATCTAAACTGCATAGAGAAGGCGGCGGAGCTCCTTGGCAAAGAGCTTGTCGTTTTCGGCTATGGGAACATGGGAGACATTGGGAAATTGAGTGATGTTCTGGAAAAAATTGAATAAACGGGAGTAGCCCTTAAGACGAGGAGAGGTTTTGGTAAGGCTTAGAAACGGTCTTTCTGAAAAGGGAAAAAATCTTCTGAAACCTTTAAGGAGACTGTGGAATGGTGCTTAACCCGGGGCAAAAGGAAATAGTTGAGTTTAAAAGAGGAGTTCTTCAGGTTGTAGCAGGGCCGGGAACGGGGAAAACGGAAGCCCTGGTAAGAAGAGTTGTTAATCTCCTTGAAAATGGATTTCCCCCCGACTCTATAGTCATGGTCACGTTTACCAGAAAGGCTGCTGAAGAGTTTTCTACCAGGCTCCTTGAAAAGGCTAAAGAGAGTGGAGTGGATCCTCTTGGAGTTTACTGCGGAACCCTCCACTCTCTCTGTTTCCAGATTATGGACGAGTTTGGCTTTGACGAAATAGCGGAAAAGAAACTTATAGATGATTTCAGCAGGAAGGTTTTCATTTATGATGTTTTCAAAGACAATTTGGATAGGTTCCCTGAGTTTTTCGGAAGGTTTCTGTGGGAAGAATCTACATCACCTATGAAGTTTGTTGACCTGGTAGAAGCTCTTGTTGACAGGATTGCCTACTACGACGTAGACCTTGAAAGAATGGAGGCAGAAGGTAATGCGTATAGAGAAGCCGTTGAGATATACAGAACCTACCAGAAAGCTTTGAACGATAGGGGTTTTATTGACTTTAATGCTGTTGAAAAGCTCTTTTTGAAGTTCCTTGACAGCCATCACGGTAAGGAGTTCCTTGAAAAGGTTAAACACCTTCTTGTTGATGAGTATCAGGATACCAACCCTCTCGACGAGAAGATCTACTTTAAGATAGCTTCCAGCGTAGAAAGCTTTGTAGTTGTTGGAGATGAGGATCAGTCCCTCTACAGCTTCAGGGGGGCAACAGTTAGAAGTTTTATAGAGTTTGAGAGCAGGGTAAAGAACGCCCTGAAGGAAAGGTTTGATAAAGAGTTTCCCTTCAAAAAGGTATTCCTAGTTGAGAATTACCGTTCTGATAAAGATATCATCAACTTTCTGAACTACTTCATAGACAGCTTTCACAATTTGGGCCTTGAAAGGGTAGAGGGGAAAGATAGCTGGAAACTTCAACCATCGGATGATAGAGAGGAAGACAGAGGGAGAAGGGTTTCTTACCCCTGTTCGGAAAAGGTAAGGGAGGTTTTAAGTAAGCCAGAGTGGAAGTTTGTTGACTTTGACAGGCGTATGGAACTTACTAAACTCTTGAGAAGAGAACTTGCCCGGAACGTTGCCGGGCTGATAGAGGAACTCCTTAATAACGGATCCATCTCCAGGGTGTCTGACTGTGTTCTCCTTGTGCCTTCTGCAAGGGAGAAAAAGAATTCCTTTATCTCATTCCTCAGGAGGGAGCTTGAGAGTAGGGGAATTAAGATCTACAACCCCCGTTCAAAGAGCTTCGGTGAGAAGGAGAATGTAAAGAGGGTTGTTGAGGTTCTGCAGTTTGTTGTAGAGGAAAACAAAGAGCCTCCAGAATTTTTAGACGAAAGGGTTGAGGAGCTAAAGGAGAAGTTTAAGAATGGAGATATGAGCCTTTTAGAGACCTTCTACGCTCTTCTTCCCCTTATGGGTTACCTTACAGATGAGAGTTTCCGTAACCCAGAAGTTCTCTTTGACCTTTCCCAGCTTTCTAACTTTATAAGGCAGTTTGAAGCTGTTTATCCTAAGGAGGAGCTTTCGGAGAAATTCAGCTCTGTGTTCGTTGAATTAATCAAGGAGGCTGATGAGCCGGAGCTCCCTCCCGACCACCTCCCTGACCAGTACCTTCCCGTTATGACGATACATCAGGCTAAAGGGCTGGAGTTTCCCGTTGTCTTTGTTGCCGTTGACTGGCTCTACGAAGACGATTCAGACAAAATACTGAACTTCCTCAGGAAGTTTGTTTCTCCAGATCTTGAGGAACTCCTCCCCCCTAAAGAGGATATCTGGAGCTCTGTAAGGAAGTTCTTTGTAGCGTTTTCAAGGGCAAAGGAACTTCTCGTTATCCTTGATACCAGAATGGATGCCTACCAGGAAGGTTCTATCTACCCTTCGAAGAACTGGGAAGATAGATACGGTTACAGAAGGGGAAATGTTTCGAAGTTATGCAGAAGGTGGAGTTCAGATGGGCAGGGTAAGGGAGAGGTGGAGGATCCAAGGTTCTACTCCTACACCGGTGATATAGTCTCCTTCAGTATATGTCCGAGGCTTTACGGCTTGAGGAAGTTTTTCCGGTTTGCTCCCTCTTCAGCAGTTCAGGAGTGGTTTGGAACTGTTATCCACAGAACCCTCAGGCGGGTTTATCTTTTCTGGAAGTTGGAGGGCAAGCTGCCCGACAGAGATAAGCTGTTGGAGATATTTGAACACGCCAACAGATCCCTTGAAATAGGAGGAGTTCCCCGCCCATCGGAAGAGGACAGGAGAGCAGCCCTCTCTGTAATTGAGGCTTTTCTCCAGAATGAAGGGGAGGACTTTTACAAGAGAGTTGTCTCTATGGAGTTTCCCGTTAAGGTAAAGAAGGAGAATTATTACTTGAAGGGGGTGATAGACGCTTTGGTAGAGGGTGAATCCGGTCTTGAGATATGGGACTTTAAGTCCATGAGAAACCCAAGGAGGAAGGGAAGAGAAGAGCTCTTAGAGCTTTACAGAAAACAGCTTCAGTTCTACTGGATGATACTGAAGGAGAGGGGAACTGATCCGAAGGTTGAGAGGCTGGTTCTCTACTTCCTCAACGAGCTGTTTGAGAAGGAGCCTGTCTGTAAGGAGGTGTTTAGCCCGAACTGTTATGGAGAAGATGAGTTCTGGCAGTGGGTAATTAAGGAAATAGAGAAGATAGAAAAGTGTAGAAGGGAGAACAGTTGGCCTGTTTCACAAAACCCCGACGAGAACACTTGCAGGAGCTGTGACTTCAGGTTTGGCTGTCCGGTAGGGAGAGATATAATTCAGGCCACTTAAAAACTGGAGTGGCCTATGAAGTTTTTTCTTCCCTACTGGGAGGATTGGGTTCACAGAGACTTTGATCCTGTTGCCGATACCTACTCTGGAGGCTATGAGAGCTCCCTCTTTGCCCACGAGATATTTAACCCTCCTCCATACGATGGAATCCTTTTAAGCCTAGGAATGTTTGAGTTTAAGCTAAAACTCCTGAAGGTAAACGGCAGGCCAACAATAAGAGGGTATGAGAACGTTAAGGAGTATCTGAGAGTTGGCTCTCTTAACATTCCCATTATGGGAGACTGCGGGGCTTTTACCTACGTTAATGAAAAAGAGCCACTTTTGACTGTTGATGAGGCCGTTAAAACCTATTCACTTCTGGGTTTTGACTATGGAATTTCTGTTGACCATATCTGTTCAGATGTGATTCTGGTTGAAGATGGGAAGGAGGGGGTTTTCTCCTATAAGAATAAAACCAGGAGCAGGGGAAAGCAGAAGATAGAGCTTTCTGAAGAGGAACTTGAGTTTAGAAGGCGGATAAGTCTTGAAAACGCAGAGGAGTTTCTGAAAAAGGCGGAAGGGTTTCACCCCGTTGGGGCGGCTCAGGGGTATTCTGTTGAAACTTACTTAGACAGCATTGGAAGTCTGATAGAGATGGGCTACGACTTTATAGCCCTTGGGGGGCTTGTTCCCAGAGAGACCCGTTTTATCTCTGAACTTCTTCTGGCTCTTAAAGGTAAGGGATTTCTGAAGAAGGCAAAGTTCCATCTGCTTGGGGTTTTGAGGAGGGAGCTCCTCCCTCTCATGAGGGATTTATCAATCTACAGTTTCGACAGCGCCTCTTACCTCAGAAAGGCCTGGCTCAAGGCAACCAAGAACTACCTTGGAGTTGACGGCAGGTGGTATACCTCCATCAGGGTTCCCGACTGCCACAACTCCAGGTTGAAGAAGAGGAGCGGGGAGATCCCTGCAAACCTTGAGGATATGGAGAGGAGAATTTTAAAAGGTTTGAGGGAATACGACAGGGGGGAGCTAAAAAGTTATGGGGAGCTCCTTGAGGAGATAATCGCCTACGACAGGCTCTTTTTAAGAAACGAGTTCAGAGAGGAGAAGTATAGGGAGCTTTACAGGGAGTTGCTGGAGAGCAAAATCTGGAAAAAGTGCAGCTGCCCCGTGTGCAGGGAGCTTGGAATAGACGTTGTAATTTTCCGGGGATCAAACAGAAACAGGAGGAGGGGATTCCACAATGTTCACGTTTTCTACAAGGAGCTTCAGGGCTTAAAGGCCGATGCCGGTAAAAGACTGGAGCAGTTTTCCGAAGAGGAACGATAGCCCCGCGGCTGAGAGACCGGCTCCCAGCATCTCTCCGGCCTTTTTCTTTGTGTCTATTCCGGAAAAGAGAGCTATCAGCCCTCCAACTCCTGAGAGAACGCCCCCTGCAAGCAGCAGACTTACCGGGAGTGCCACAAGGGACGATGGAAAGATGAAGAACGGCAAAACGGGGAAGAGAACTCCCAGGATGTAGGCACTTCCTGTAAAGAGTGCGGAGCGGAGCTCGCTCTCCTCCCCGCCGGCAGTGATAATCTGAATAAGGTTTTTAATATCCTCTTCCTTAATGAGCCTTTCTGCTACCTCTTCCGGAAGTCCTCTCTCAATCAGCTCCTCTTTCAGCTTCACTTTTGCTTTTTCTGGAGCAACTTCGGAGAGTATTTTGAGCTTTTCTCTGAGAGCCTGGTTGACCTGCTTCTGAGACCTTACGGAAACGAATGCCCCTATTCCCATTGAGAGAGCTCCGGCAACCCCCACAACAGACCCGGATACGGCAACTAAAAAGGGCTTGTCGGGGTAAACTGCCGAAAGCCCCGTTACAGTTCCTAGTATCTCAACCAGTCCGTCGTTCATTCCCAGAACGAAGTCCCTTACGTTTGAAAGACCTAGGTTTTTAGCCTCTTCAGAGAAAAAGGTTTCGTGCTCGATTTCGTCGAGGATTATTCTCCTGAGGTGTGTTCTCTCCTCTGCTGGCAGGCTCCCCTCATTGAGGAAAGAGAAGTATTCCTTTACTGTTCCAGACTCCCCTGTCTCAAGGAGAGAGATTAAGAGAGCCGGATTTATGACTTTCGATAGAAGAACAATCAGCTTCTTTCCGGCGCTAAGTTCCTTTACCTCAGGAGGGTTTACCCCTGCCCTCGTCAGAACCTTTTTCCAGAAGAGGGCGTGTTCCCTCTCCATTTCGGCTATCTCTCTGAGCTTCTGGCAGAGTTCCCCCTTTGCCCTCTCAGAGAGCTCCCGGTAGAGCAGGTAGTCCTCCATCTCTCCTATGTAAAAGGAAACGACTTTTTCGACTTCCACTACTTTTCCCTCCCAACTACCTCTTCGACCTCTTTTTCTGTAATTCTGTCATCCTCGGCCTTCTGGGAAAGGAGGACTAAGAACTCTTTGTTTCCCTTTGGGCCTCTTGGTTTTGAGAGGGTAAGTTTTTCAGGGTAGAGACCTATTGAGCGGGCAAAGTTTAAGACTTTAAGAATGGCTTTTCTATGGAGCTCCGGGTCTTTCACAACCCCCTTTCCCCTGTCAACCTCCCTCTTTGTGAGCTCAAACTGTGGCTTTATCAGGGCAACGATTTTTGCTTCCGGCTTTAAGAACTGCTTTACAACGGGAAGAATCTTCTCTAAAGAGATAAAAGAGACGTCTATAACAATCAGGTCAACCTTTTCGGGAACCTCTTTCTCGGTTAAATACCTTGCGTTGAACCCCTCTATTGAGATGACCCTTTCGTCGTTCCTCAGCTTCCAGTCAAGCTGCCCTCTTCCAACGTCAACTGCGTAAACCTTTTTGGCTCCGTGCTGGAGCAAGCAGTCTGTGAATCCTCCGGTAGATGCCCCAACGTCCAGGCAGGTAAACCATTCAACGTTAAGGCCAAACTCATCTATTGCCGTCTTTAACTTTAGCCCCCCACGGGAGACGTAGGGGATGTCCTCTCCCTTTATCTCGATTTTTGATTCGGGGGGGACGGGAGCTCCCGCCTTATCGACAACCTTCCCGTCAACCACTACCTTTCCTGCCATTATGAGAGCTTTTGCCCTCTCCCTGCTCTTTACGAGCCCTCTCTCTACAAGGAGTTTGTCGAGCCTCTCCTTTTTTCCCATCAGTGGAGCAACCTCATTATGTCGTTGTAGAAGACAACAGCCATTAGAAGACCTATCAGTGCAAGCCCTACCTGCTGGAACCGCTCCCTGAACTGCGGGGAGACCGGCCTTCTCCTAAGCAGCTCTATCAGGAAGAGGAGAATCAGCCCTCCGTCTAAAACGGGCAGTGGCAGGAGGTTAAAGTAGCCAAGCTGGAGGCTGATAAACCCTAAGAAGTAGATGAAGTTGGAGATGCCGGCTTCTGCTGCCTTACCTGCAACTTCAGCTATGAGGATGGGGCCTCCCAGGCTCTTTACCGATGCCTGGCCGGATATGAGTTTGTAGAGGAACGTGAAAAAGAGGGAGGTCTGGCTCTTAAACTCCTCAACCCCTTTCTTCAGAGCCTCAGGCAGAGGATACTTAACAAAAACCAGGTTAACTTTTGGCATTATCCCTATTGTATATCTTCCCAGCTTTTTGTTAAGCTGAGGTTTAACCGTTATCTCTAACTTCTTTCCGTTTCTAAGAACCAGTAGCTTAACCGGTCTGCCGTTGCTCTTTCCAATCAGCTCAACAACCTGTTCCCAGCGGGTTATCTCCTTTCCGTTTATTTTCAGGATAACGTCTCCCGGCTCCAGCCCTGCCTTCTCGGCAGGGGAGCCCTTAATGACCTTTCCTATTGCCGGCTTTATTGCAGGAACTACCGGAATGGTTCCTATGCCGCTTTTCTCATCTATTCCTGTGTGGATTTTCACGGTCTCTAACCGGCCGTCTCTCTTCACTTTCAGCTCAATTTCCCTGTCTGGGCTGAGGGCTATCTCCTGGTTGAGCTCCTTCCAATTCTTTACTCTTTTTCCGTTGACCTCAACGATTACGTCTCCAGGTTTAAGGGGAGTCTCTTCAGAGAGAACGAACCCGACCCTTGCCGCTTCAACCTGGTAGGAGGGGATGTATCTTCCCAGCGTGTAGGAGAGTGCAAAGAAAACCACCGCAAGCAGTAGGTTCATAAGGGGGCCAGCAAGGGCTATAACTATTCTCTGCCACGGGGGTTTTGCGTAGAACTCATCGGGGGACTTTGCCGGCCTGTCGGGGTCTTCTCCAGCCATTTTTACGTATCCCCCTAACGGAATGAGGCTTACGGCAAACTCCGTTTCGCAGCATTTGAACTTGAAGAGCTTGGGGCCAAAGCCTATGGAAAACGTTTCAACCCGAACTCCGAAGAACCGGGCAGCTAAGAAATGGCCAAGCTCGTGGACGAAGATGAGGATACCTAACGCTACAACGAAGTAGAGAAGTGTGTGCATTGAACCTCCTGCGGGGAGTTTGTAGGAAATTTATGGTTTCAGTCGTCCTCTTTAAAGGCCAGGGAAGTCAGCGCTTCTTCTCCGGTTGCCCTTCCGGTTTTTATGGAGAACTCGGCCTCGTTCAGAGTTTTGAGAAGTTTCAGGCATCTCTTCAGCCCAAGCTGTCTTCCGTAGAGCTGGAACTTCTTTGCGGAGCCTTGGGGGAGTTTTACCGGCTGCCCTGAGATGACCTTTATTAGTTGCCTTACCTGAGATTGAAGAAGTCCTAACAGCTGAAGTGGTTCCACTCCCTCAGAGAGGAGCTGAGAAACCTGCTTCAGGTAGTTCTTTCTGTCCCTGTTCAGGAGTGTGTAGATGAGCTCGAAGAGGTTGACCCTTTGAGTGCTTGAGAGGAGCAGCTCAACGTTCTCTGGAGAGAGCTTTCCCGGATAGCAGAGGAGCTTATCCGTCTCATTTTTCAGCTCCCAGAGGTCTCCAGAGACCTTTTCTGCCACTAAGTTTACAACCTCCGGCGTTGCGTCCTTCCTCTGGGAGAGCTTCTTTTTTATGAGGTTGAGCCTCGCTTTTGGGGGAAGAGGTTCAGAGACGATTACTACTTCAGAGAGTTCGGAGATTTTAGAGAAGAGCTCCCCTTTGAGCTCTTTTTGGTCTAAGTTCTCAAACGCTGCAACGACAAATGAGTTTAAACTCTGGAGTTTCTTTATAAAGCGTTCTCTCTCTGACTTCTTTTTCAGGGTTTTAGGGAGTTCCTCCCCGTGAACGATTACGGGAGTGGCTGAGCTATCAAAGAGTGAGCTCCCGGTAAAGTTGAAAAACTCCTCCAGGGAGTCGGGGTAGAACTTTTCAATAGGCTGATTCTCAGAGAGCTTTTTCAGGAACTGGTCTGTAAGATAGCTCTCCTCTCCGTAGATGAATATTCTGTTCCAGGGAGCTCCCCTTTTGAGCTCCTTGATGGCCTCCTGAACTTTAAGGGTTTTCATTTTCTACCTTAATCAGGGTTATCGACTTTGGAATTGTTGGGCAGGCGTGGATGCATCTTCCGCATCCCTTACAGTGTTCTGGGTGAAACTCCGGGTAGTTGAAGTCTATCAGCGTTATAGCTTTGTCCATCTGTGGGCAGCTCCAGTAGCAGCTCTGGCAGAAAACATCCTGAAAGGCAACGCATCTCTCTTTGTCCAGCCTGGCAACGTATCTGAAACGTTCAAGGTTTCTTTTAGAGAGAGCCCCACTTGAGCAGGCCTCTATGCAGGCGTAGCACTGCTCACAGTAGTTGTTCTCAAAGTTCATAAAGGGGGTATCTAAAACGATGGGGTTCATCTCCTTAACAATGTCGAGCACTCCTGTTGGGCAACTCTTTACACACTCTCCACACTTTTTACAGAGGGAGAGGAACGTCTCCTCATCTGCGCTTCCCGGCGGCCTTATGAATGTCTTGTTTGGTTTTGTTATCTCGTAGGTAAACTCTGCCGCCGCCTGGGCTATTGACTTTCCGAGTAGTTTAAAGAACCTTCTTCTCCTCATGGAAGAACCCCTTTTCTGTGTCTCCTGTAAACCAGGAACGCTACAAGGAGGAGAGCTCCCCCTACAAGGGAAAGTATATTAACGTTCTTTATGATAAAGTCCTGAACCTCTCTGCCGAAGAAGTAAACGGCTGCCGCCTCTGCAAAGAAACGGCTTCCCCTTCCGATGAGAGAGAAGATGAAAAGCTTTCTCAGAGAGGCGAATAAAACTCCTGAGGTAACGGTAAAGAGCTTGTAGGGGAGGGGAGTAAAACCTGCAAGGAGAATTATCAGACTCTCGTAAGACTCATAGAGTCTGTGGACTCTGTTAACCTTATCTTTGCCGAAGAGCTTTTCTGCCAGCGGCTTTCCTCCAAAGTATCCCACGTAGTAGCCAGCAACTCCCCCAAGGGAAGAGAACAGGGTTGTAACGGCGGCGTAGAGGAATGCTTCCTTAGGGTTTGCCATTGCAAGGGTTAAGAGGAGAATGTCTGGAGGGATGGGAAAGAAGATGGCCTCAATAAAGGCGTTCAGAGCCAGAGCGTATGAACCGTATTTCAGCGCAAGGCTTTTCCAGAAAGCAACCGAAAGCAGTTCCATCTACCACTCGTAATGTTTTAGTTTCTCAAGAGCTCTGTAGTCTGTAAGGTCTAAGTGGATGGGAGTGATGGATACGTATCCGTTCTTAACAGCCCAGTAGTCGGTTCCCGGCTCTGCCTCCCAGTTTGGTTCCTCTCCCCCTATCCAGTAGTAAACCCTTCCCCAGGGATCTCTCCTCTCCTCCACCTTTTCAGAATAGGCTTTCTTTCCCTGTCTGGTTACCTTTACGCCTTTAATTTCGTCTTCCGGCAGATTTGGGATATTCACGTTCAGGCAGCACCCTTCTGGAATTCCCTGCTGGTAGGCCTTGAGGGTTATCCGCTTTGCCCAGCTGGCGGCGTCTTGCCACAGGAAGTCTTTAAACGTAGTTAGGGAAAAGGCGATTGACGGGATGCCGAGGAGAGCTCCCTCCATGGCGACCGAGACCGTCCCAGAGTAGGTTATGTCCTCTCCAAGGTTTGGTCCTCTGTTTATTCCCCCTATTACCATGTCTGGCTTCTTTCCCTTCATAATGGCATGGATACCAATGTAAACGCAGCTCGTAGGAGTTCCATCTACGGCAAACCAGTTTTCGTCGACCTGCTCGCACCTCAAGGGTCTGTGGAGGGTCAGAGCTCTCCCTACGGCGCTCCGCTCTCTGTCGGGGGCAACAACCACAACGTCTGCAAACTCAGAGAGCGCCTCGTATAAGGCTTTCAGTCCTTCCGATCTGATTCCGTCGTCGTTTGAGAGAAGTATCCTGAGCCTTTTAGCTTCCATTGTTTACTCCCATGAAGACCCATCTGATTATACCTACAACCTCAACGGCAGCATAGATGAGGGAGCTGACCATTATTCCATACTGCTTTGTCAGGTAGCCGTAGGTTGCGTAGAGTGCCGAGGCAAAAAGGGCAACAACGAAACCTATCTGGGGGTAGCCGATGGCCGTTATGAAGAGGGCTGAAACCCCTATAACCGACGCGGTAATCTCTAAAAACTTCTGAAACTTCGTCCTCTCCAACTTTCCTCCTGAAAATGTGTGCTGGTTTAAAATAGTTCTGTTTGGAGGGGAAATTGCGGAAAGTGTCCCTTGTTGTGGAAATTCTCAAGGTTCTCTCCGAAAGAGGGGGAAAATTTATAACAACTACTGAAATTTTCAACGAGCTGTGCAGGAGGGAAGTTTTAGAGGATAAGAGGGCGGAGAGGAAGAGACTTCAGAGGGCACTTTCAGACCTTCTGGAGGGGGGATACGTTGAAAGGCGGTTCTTCTGTCAGAGGGGGAAGAGACCTGAGGAGTGGAGGATAAACCTGAGGGCATTTCCCTACTTCGTTTCCTATTCCGACGAGGAGCTCATTTCACTCTTTACGCTTATCTCCTTCGTTCCCGGTAAATACAGGGAACTCCCGGTTCTCAAGCCCGCCCTCAGGGCTATAGAGAGGCTGGGAAAGGGGGATAGAGACAGAGAAAAAAGAAGTCGCAAAAGAGTCCTTCAACTACCTACCTATTCCAGTTGAGAGGTTTGCCTTTATATCAAACGAAACCCTTCAGCTGATATTTGAAGCCATAGTGGACAAAAAGGGGCTTCTGGTTAACTACGCCGGCTATCAGAAGACTATTTTTCCCATAAAACTCTTTACCTACAACGGTGTTTTCTACCTATCCTGTATAGACATGAAAACAAAGCAGCACAGGGCTCTGCTGGTTCAGAAGATGAATGCGGTTGGCCTTACGGATGTGGAGCTCCCCGACTACTACCGGAAAAAGTTCAAAGACGTCTTTTTCCTCTTCGACAGGGATCCCTTCATCTTAAAAGTTCGCCTGCCAGCAGACTACTACCGGGATGTGAGGCCTGAACACGGAATACTCCTCTACCCTACCCAGTTCAACTACAAACTTTTGGGAAGTGAGGTTGAAGTTCTCCTTGTTGCCTACCCCAGCTACCGTTTTGCCAGCTGGATCGTTCTTGATGAGTTAAGGGGGATTTTCCCTCCCTCTGAGGAGGACATTCAGATTGCCAGGGAAAAGGGGGTAAAGGAGAGTTTTCCAGACCTGAGTTTCAGCTTAAAGGTCAACAGAGAAAGGTTTAGGGCTTTTGTCAGAGAGATTGAGAGGTTTTTTAGGGTAAGGAGCTCCCTCCTGAAAAACCTGAACTTATGAACCAGATTTTGGGTTATTCCCTCCCTACAATACAGAGAAAAACGGGAGGGAGCTATGGCGGTTTTCATCTGTTCAAGGTGTGGGGCTGTTGTAGAGAGCAATTCAACCCCCGCTTCTACAGGTTGCCCTTCGGGTTCCCACATCTGGCACAGGGTCTGCAGTAGCGGAGGAGTTGCCCCGAAGGCCGGAACCCGTCCATTTCAGTGTAAAAAGTGCGGGAAAATTGTTTACTGCTCTTCAACTCCGGCCGGTTCCGGATGTCCTTCAGGGGGTTCACACATCTGGGTCAGGCTCTAATCTGCCTGGCCGTTTACCCTTCTGAAGTAGCCGCACGTGGGGTTTGAGCAGACGATAAACTTTCCCAGAGGGGTTTCTGCCAGGAAAAGGGAGTGGCCGCACCGGGGGCACGGCCCAAATACGGGAACCTTCACAGTTCCCATGGTTTTTATTAATTCCTTAAGCAGGATGTTAAGCATTCTCCCTCTGTCTTTTCCATCTTTTGTAGTTTTCTAAGTCCGCCTCAACAAGGTAGAGGCAGATGCTGACAACTAGTTCCGTTATCTTTGATGCGTTTTCTCTGAGAACTTTTTCAGCCTCTTCTCTGGTAACTTTCTTCTCTTCCACGATCTTTTCCAGAACAGGTTGACAATTAAAGTTTAGAGTAACTTTGACCCAAAATCTGTCTCAAAAGAGCTCGTTTATCAGTCTGGCAATTACCGTGTTTGAGACAAAAAGCCCCTTTTCCCCTATTCTCAGCCGGCTGTTTTCGTAAGAGATAAAACCTTCTTCTAAAAGGGTTTTCAGGGATTCAGAAGATTTCAGCTTCTCTCTGAATAGCTCATCTATCTTCAGCTTCTTCAGGTTTACCCCTTCTGTAAGCCGCAGTCCCATCATCAGTTTAAGTCCAGTGAGTTCCTTCTCTCCGTAAACCTCCTCTTCGGCTGTGGGGAGCTCCCCCCTCTCAACCCTCCTCAGGTATTCTTCAATGTCGTTCACGTTTCTCCAGTAGCGGTTCTCCTGAAACGAAGCGGCAGATGGGCCAAGCCCTATGTAGTTTTCCAGTTTCCAGTAAGTAAGATTGTGTTTACACTCAAAGCCCGGCAGGGAGAAGTTGGAGATTTCGTAGTGGGCGAATCCTTTGCTCTTCAGCAGTGATACGGCCTCTGTGTATTGTCTTAAAACCTCTTCCTCTTCTGGCATTCTGAACCTGCCGGAAACCGCTTCCTTGAAAAGGGGAGTCTCTTCGTAAACGGTAAGGGCGTAGATGGAGACGTGCTTTACGGGAAAAGAGATTGCGGTTTCTATATCCTTTAGAAAGTCATCGACGCTCTGCCCCGGAACTCCGTAGATGAGGTCGACGGAGACGTTTGAGAATATGGCACAGGCAGTTTCGAGAGCTCTGAGGTTTTCTACCGGGAGCTGTCTCCTTCCAAGGGTTTTTAGAACTCTCTCTGAGAAGCTCTGGATGCCGAGACTTATTCTATTTACTCCTATGTGGAGGAGCTCCCTGAGTTTCTCCTCCTGTGCGTCTTCAGGGTTAAACTCAACAGTTATTTCCGAGAACTGCCCCACTTTTGAGAGAATGGACTCAAAGAACTCCACCGGCATCAGAGAGGGAGTCCCCCCTCCAAAGTAAACCGTTGGGAACTGGGAGAACTCAGGTTCCCTGAGTGAGAGCTCCTTCAGAACGGCCTTCCTGAAGGGGGAGATGAACCGGGGAAAGTTCCCCGAGAAGAAGTCGCAGTATTTACACTTCTCCCGGCAGAAGGGAACGTGAACGTATAGAGATTTAAATGGATTTCCCTTCAAGTTCCTCAATCTTTTCCTTCAGGGTTTCGTCTTTGAGAACCTGCTGAGCTTCTCTAAACCAGTGGAGAGCGCGGTTTATTTCACCCATAGATTGGTAGATTTCTCCAAGTTTAATCTTTAGCCTTGCCTTTTCTTCTTCGGAGTAATCGTTTTTTCTAATTTCTTCTAAGAGGAAGGAAATGGCATCCCTTTCTCTGTTTTCCTGGGTTAGGATTTCTGCCAGCAGAACTGCGGCTTTGGGTCTGCACTCTGAGTTAAGGGCTTCTCTGGCAGCTTCTTCTGCTTTAGCAAGATTTCCTATACCCATAAGGGCTTCTGCTGTGGATAGTAGCCTTTTACCGTCCCGATTCCTTTTAAGAGAAAGGACTTCTTCTTTAATTTTTCCATCTGGTTCTTCAATAGCCTCGCTTTTCAGGAAATCGTTGACAAGTTCATTCATGTCTAAAACTTGGTCTAAAACTTCAAGTATGTGTTCAGGTTCAGGAAGCGTTTCCTTCTCAGGAGACCCTACTGTAAGGCTCAACACGTCTTCAGGTTTAAAGGCTTTCAGGTGAGCAACAACTTTTTCAGATAGTGCTCTATCTATAAGCTGGAGTTTATTGAGGTATTCCCGTCCTTCTTCAACTTCGCCGAGTTCGTAATTAATAAGTGTTAGTAGAGTATATTTGAGGTTAGGAATGGGGATTTTTTCCGCTACAGATCGAAGAACTGCAAGCTTTCCAGTTTCTTTAAACTGCTGAACAGTAAACTTAAGGAAATCGAAATTGTCTTTGTGTTCCTGAAGTAACGTGAGAAGTAAGGAATTTACTTTGGGGTCTTCTGGTTCGAGGAAAGAAAGAGTTTCTATCAGGTGTCTGTCTATAACTTCTGTTGTTTTGATTTTCCTTGCCTTCAGGAATGCTCTCAGTGCAGACTTATAATTTTTGAGATTTATATACATGTTGCCGGCGAGTATGAAATTGACCAGGGCGTTCTCAGTATCTCCTTTCTTGTATAAGACGTCTCCATATTTCTCGTAAAAAACCGGGTGAAAGGCGTCTTTTAAGAAATCTTCCAGGAGCTCTCGAAGTGTGGATACGTTAGTTCCAGACTCTTCAAGTTTCTTGAACGCTTCAAGAAGCACGTTAAACGCTTCATAGAAAAGTTCTTTTTTCCTGTAAGCATTTACCAAAAGCCTTATAGCTTTAAGGTTTGTTGGGTCTATTTTTAATAATCTTCTCAGGATAGGTATTGCAACGTCGTAATATTCATCTTCTATTTTCCTTTCTGCAAATGAGATGAGAGTTGAGGCTGCTTCTTCTTTTTTTCCCAGTTTTACAAGGGCATCTACGTATGGGGTGAGTATTGAGACCTGGTCGGGACTTTTTTCGAGGAGCTCTTTTCCCAGTTTTGCCACGGTCATGTAGTCCTGGTTTTTGACTGCTTCGGAGAAGAGCTCTTCTTCACTCATCTTTTTAAAAAAATCAAATAAGCCCAACGTCTCCCCCGGAGAGGTGATAAATGTGAGTGTATTATATTACAGTAACCTTCAGGAGGATTTGAGATGGAAATACAACTACATTTAAACCCTGACAGGGCAAAACAGGTGGGAACAGTTCTCCTTGAGAAACTGGAAAATGAGGGGATTTTTGGACACAGGGAGCTTCCCGACGACGCCGTAAAAGAGGTAGCCAGTCGCCTCGACAGAGAAACGCTACTTCTGGTTGTTACTTATACGACTGCCCTCGATTATATGAGGAACGCCAAGGAACTGTGGAGGAGTTCCCTCAACACCCTGAATGACGAGGAGGTTAAGTGGGTTTTCCATCCCGGCACAGTTGTTGAGAAAGGGAAAGAGGAACTCCTTAAAGCCCTTACAAAGCACGGCCTCGCAAAGAAGAAAAACAGAGATACAGAAATCTGGTTTACCCTCTCCCAGACTCTTTTCAGTAAATACGGGAACAGTTTAACTGCCCTTTTTGAAGAGTATGACTACGACGTTAGTTCAATGTTTGAGGATTTCTTAAAGAACAGAAAAGGAGAGTTTCCATCCCTTTCCGGCGTAAAGCTCTTTCCCCACTGGATAAGGAGTTTAAAGGAGAAAATACCTCTGCCGCTGAAGAGGGTAGAGGAGCTCCCCATCCCCGTAGATGTTCACGTTGCAAGGGCAACCTTTACAACTGGCTGTATAACGGGCAGGTATTCCGCTAAGGGCATTACAGAAACGGTAAGAAAAAGGGTTATAGAGGTCTGGAAAGAGGGTTTAAAAGGAACGGGAATCGCTCCCGTGGAGATGTTCAGGCCTTTGTGGCTTCTTTCCAAACACGGCTGCCACTATAGAAAAGATGGGAATAGACCTAAATTTGAAGAATGCCCTGTTAATAGCTTCTGCGTTGATGGGAAAGTGGTTGTAACCTCAAAGAAAGTGGAGATAGATACGTGAAGAAAGGATTCACTCTTTTGGAACTTGTAGTCGTTCTTGTTTTAATCTCTATAGTCCTATCCCTTGCATTTCCAGTAATTCTAAAATCGGATCTTAGCTCACCTGAGAGTTTCAAAGTCCGACTTTTATCTCTCCTATCTTCTGCCTTTTCCCCCGGAGAAACTGTTGAGCTCTGTATTAACTTTAAAGAAAACTCATTTAAAATTGGGAACGACACAGTCGATTTTCCCTATGAAGTTCAGGAGTTGGTTTTACCTGGGAAGATTGTTTCTTCAGAGCTTGCTAGCCGTTACTGTTTAGACTTAAAGAAACTATCTTACGGTGCTGTTATAATGAAAAATGAAAACAGCTATCCATCAATTCTCTTCACTTTTCCTACAGGGGAGGTTCTTTTCTATAATCTTTCAAAGGCGGAAGCAGAAACACTGAAGGACAAGGTGGAAAAGGGGAGGATTGTTGAATGGTTCGGTTATTACTCTTACTGAACCTGATTCTCATTTTTCTGGTTTTCCTGGCTGTTGGGATGTTGTTTAACTCTGTGAAAAGGTTCTCTGAGAGGCTTGAAGAGTTGGAGGCAGAGGTTTTGAAAATTTCCAGTAAAACTGCGGAGTTCAAGGTTACCGTTGAGAAACTTGAAAGCAAGTTTGAGTTCCTCCAAAATCAGGTTAAGATTCTCCTTACAGGTCTCAGGAAAAAAGGAGAAGGAGAATGAAAGACTTTATATCGATGCTTGATGCAGATAGGCTTTTCATAGAGAACATACTCTCACTTTCTGCCTTTCTGAAGGAAAAAGTTAAGAGGGGAGAGCTCTACCGTCCGTTAGACGGTTTCACAGCAGCCCTTATTTTTGAGAAACCGTCAACCAGAACGAGAGTTTCCTTTGAGGTTGGGGTTTATCAGCTTGGGGGGCACGGGGTTTATATGGATACAAGGAGCTCCCAGCTAGGCCGCGGTGAACCTATAAAGGACACAGCAAGGGTTCTCTCCCGCTACGTAGACCTCATTGTTATTAGAACTTTCGGTCAGGAAAGGGTTGAGGAACTTGCCCGCTACTCAGACGTTCCTGTCATAAACGCGTTAACCGACGAGGAGCATCCCTGTCAGGTTCTTGCAGACCTCTTTACCATCTGGGAGTATAAGAAGAGGTTAGAAGGTCTAAAGGTTGCCTATCTTGGAGATGGCAACAACATGTGCAACTCCTGGCTCGTAGGTGCTGCCCACATGGGAATGAAATTCTACGCTGCAACTCCTGAGGGTTTTGAACCTCTTCCTGAATACGTTGAGGCAGCCCGGAAGATAGCGGAAAAGACAGGAGCAGAGATAGTTATTACCCGCGACCCCGTAGAGGCCGTTAAAGATGCCGATGTTATCTACACAGACGTCTGGGCTTCAATGGGGCAGGAAGAAGAAGCAGAGGAGAGGAGAAAAATATTTATGCCCTACCAGGTCAACTCAGAAATTGTTAAACACGCGAAGTCCGACTTTCTTTTTATGCACTGCCTTCCTGCCCACAGAGGTGAAGAAGTTATAGACGAAATAATTGAGGGAGAGCGCTCCGTTGTCTGGGATCAGGCAGAGAACAGACTCCACACACAGAAAGCCCTTATCCTTAAACTTGTTAGGAAAGTTAAGCCTTAAATCAGTTTCTCAATAGGTTCCGGTTTACCCAGAAAGTAGCCCTGTCCTAGGGCTTTCCCTTCACCAAGTTTTTTTAGAATTGACAGGATTTCTCCATCTTCAACAAACTCGTAGATAACGATCTTGTCTAATTTTGAGGCGAGTAGGGTTATAGTTTCTACTATGGCTTTAAATACCTTATCTTTCTTTATTTTCCTGACAAGACCGCCATCTATCTTAATGAATTTGAGGTTCTCATGTTCTATCAGTTGAGCTATTCTTTCAAAGTTGGAATAGCCGGTTCCGAAGTCATCAATAGCTATTTTGAAGTTTAAAGAACTGAGGCTGGGAAGAACTTTCCCTATATCAACATCTTCAGTTTCTATGATTTCCGCTACAACTTCTATATTTCTTTTAGTGGCGCTTTGTCTTACTTCGTTGAGTTTTTCCAGAACTTCATAGCTATAACAGGATGTTGGATAAAGGTTTACGAATATTTTACATTTATCCTTTTTCTTACAGGTATTTAGAAATTCGTTGAGCTTATGGAGAACGGCTCTGTCAAATGTATTTGTAAACTTAAGTTTTTTAACAACTTTAAGAAACTTGAACGGTGGAATAAGTTTGCCGTTGGGCAGGATTATCCTTGATAAAATCTCTATTCCTTCTCTTTTTCCTGTTCTAAGGTTGATTATTGGTTGACCGTAGAGTTTTAGGTAGTTTTCACTATCTGTATTCTTCAGGAGTTTAATGGCATTTATGGTTTCTTGAAATTCATTTATGGTTTCTGAAAGGTCGGAGAGTTCAACTATTAATTTATCCGGGAATTTTTCCTTTATAGTTTCTTCTATGGTATCCATGAAAATGGGGAAATCTTCTCTTGAGATAGAGGAGAGCTTAACAACGTCTCCATGCATTATGGCAGCTTTAATGTATTTTCTTAGTTGATTTTCCTTTAAAGATAGAGTTTTGCACGTTAGTGTTTCTGCTTTTTTTAAAATTTTTTTGATGGAAGACTTTAGCCAGTCCTTTTTTTCTCTTTCTGTTACGTATAAAACGTAACATCTATAGATTTCTCTTTCAGTATCTTCATGTATGAACGCAGTTCCTAATCCGTAGCTACCTTCGTTTATCAGTTTGATTAAGTTCATTGAAAAGATTTTAAATATTTTAATGGCAAGTTTGTCCACATCGGTTGGTATAAAAACCAGGCCAAAAAGTTTTTCTTCAAATAGAGGGTCTAGTAAGAAATCACTTAAAGATTTTTCTTTACTTACTTCCCATTTATACTTCATGAAGATAGAGTAAAGAAGAAGAAGTTTAGACTTTTCAGACAGTCTTACCCACGTTCGATAAGCATATTTGTAGTTCCTATTCCTTACATACTTTGTTAAATGACAGACCAGATTGTAAAGTTCTTCGTTCAATTTCTGAAGTGCAAGGCTTACGTCCCTTGCGCTGTAGGATTTGAGGAGGAAATCGGCAGATGAGAAGTAGTGGTTAGCCTCAAAGCAGGAGATGTTTTTTATGAGAAATGCTATCAGTTCTTGAGCTGTCTGGCTTTTCTCCTCTCCCCTTATTAAACAGGCCTGTTCTAATGCCTCTAATAGTTTAATCTGGTCTGATGCTATCTCGGGAATGTAGGCTAAGAACTTTTCCCATGTTTTCCTTAGCTCTTTAAGGTCTTCCGTCAGGTATATCTCATGGCTGAGCTCTGTAAGTTCGTGGAATAGTGATTCAACTTTCTGAGGCGAGGCGGGAACTTTTCCCTTTTCTGACAGGTTCAGGAGCTGCCCTTTTATAAATTCCATTGAGTCTATAAAGTCTTCTTGTGGTAGTCCTATTTTGTGGTGTAGGAGAATTACGCTTTCGTAGTTTTTCAAGGAATTCTCTTTATCAAGGAGGAGGTTCACCATTAAGGCAGACTGTTTCTGAACAAGTCCTTTAAACATGTGTGGAGACGGAAAGAACGAAGAGAGGTGAGGAAGGTTTAACAGATTGTGGTAGAAAAGGTTAAATACTCTGTTGAGTATCCCCTGCAACTTTTTGGGATCGGTTTTTTCCATAAAATTCCCCTATCCGGTTTTCCTTTTACTATTCTAATACTTGTAAAGGGGGAAGAAAATCCCCCTTATTTCATGTTCTTCAACTGATGGAGTGTTTCTTCAAGTTTCTTTACAACTTCAGATAGTTCTCTCAGCTCCTCTTTGTTTTTTTCAACAACCTCTTTGGGAGCTTTCTCTAAGAAATTCCTGTTTGAGAGTTTCTTCTCAAGCTTTGCAACCTCTTTCTGGAGCTTCTCTAACTTCTTCTTAATCCTCTCAATCTCTTTCTCAACGTCTATCAGTTCTCCAACCTTAACGTAGATTTCAACTCCTGGAAGGAAGAAAGAGACGCTTCCTGGCAAGGGCTCTTCCACTTTGTGGATTTTTCCAACCCTTGCCATCTGTTTTATGGAGGGAGCCATCTGCCTTATAACTCCTAAAAGTTTTTCATTTTCCGTTTTTATGCCAGCTTCAACCTCTGTAGACGGAGGTATGTTTAGCTCCGCCTTAACGTTCCTTATTCCTCTGATTATTTCCTTGACAGTTTCAACGAGTTCTGCAGTTTCCAGAAAACGGCAACATGTGTCGCTTGGCCACGAAGCTATAACGATGGACTCTGCATCTCTGTTTGGAAGTTTCTGGTATATCTCCTCGGTTATGAAGGGCATTATGGGGTGTAGGAGCTTCATCGCATCCCTTAAAACCCTTAGTAGGGTATGGGCTGCAGCCCTTTTTTCTTTATCACTTCCTCTGTAGAGTCTCTGTTTTGTGAACTCAACGTACCAGTCTGCAAGCTCGTTCCAGATGAACTGGTAAATGGCCTTAGCTGCGTCGTTGAACCTGTAGGCGGAGAGCTCTCTGTCAACGGCCTCTACAGTTTCAGAGAGCTTTGTGAGAATCCACTCATCTTCAGGGGCGTAGTCTACTGCACCGTTCTCTTTTATTCCTTCTGTTGCAGTTAAAACAAACCTTGCAACGTTCCAGACCTTGTTGGCAAAATGTCTGTAGCCTTCAATTATCTTCTCCGAGAGCCTTATATCCCTCCCTTGAGCTGCCAGGGCTGTTAGGGTGAATCTTAGAGTGTCGGTTCCATACTTCTCTACCATCTCTAACGGGTCAATAACGTTCCCCTTTGTTTTACTCATTTTCTGGCCTTTCTCGTCCCTTACAAGGGCGTGGACGTAAACATCTGCAAAAGGTCTTTTGCCTGTGAAGTGGTAACCCATCATCATCATACGGGCGACCCAGAAAAAGATGATGTCGAAACCTGTAACTAAGAGGTCTGTTGGGTAGAATGCCTTCAGGTCTTCTGTTTCTTCAGGCCAGCCAAAAACTCCAAAAGGCCATAGGGATGAGCTGAACCAGGTATCTAAAACGTCTTCGTCCTGCTTCAAACTTTTACTTCCACAGGCTTCGCACTTTTCAGGTTCTTCTTCTGAAACGTTTATGTGTCCACACTCTAAGCAATACCAGGCCGGGATTCTGTGCCCCCACCAGATTTGCCTTGAGATACACCAGTCCTTTATGTTGAACATCCAGTCGAAGAATGTGTTTTCCCACTGTTTCGGGATGAACTTAATCTCTCCGGTTTTGACAGCTTCTATGGCCTTTTCAGCAAGGGGTTTTGTTTTTACAAACCACTGATCTGAAAGGTAGGGCTCAACAACTGTTTTACACCTGTAGCAGTGGCCTACTGCGTGGTTGTGGGGTTCTTCCTTCTCAAGGAGTCCCTCCTCCTTTAAAAGGGAAACTATGGCTTCTCTTGCTTCAAACCTGTCCATTCCCTTGAAGGGCGGAACGGTTATCCTTCCCCAGTCATCCATTACCTGGATGGCTTCAAGGCCGTGCCTCTGGCCTACTTCAAAGTCGTTAAAGTCGTGGGCTGGGGTTATCTTAACGGCTCCCGTTCCAAACTCCGGGTCAACGTATTCGTCGGCAATTATCGGTATCTCCCTTCCTACTATGGGGAGCCGGACTTTTTTTCCGACCAGGTGTCTGTATCTTTCATCTTCCGGATTGACGGCAACTGCAACGTCTCCAAGTAGCGTTTCCGGCCTTGTTGTTGCAACAACGATGTAACCATCCTCATCAACGAGGGGATACCTTATATACCAGAGCATCCCCTGTTCTTCTTCGTGTTCAACTTCAAGGTCTGAAAGGGCTGTGTGGCACCTCGGGCACCAGTTTATGAGTCTCTTTCCCCGGTATATCAGTCCCTCTTTGTATAGGGTTACGAAAGCCTTTCTTACAGCCTTTGAGAACCCTTCGTCCATTGTGAACCTTTCTCTGTCCCAGTCGCAGGAGGTTCCCAATTTTTTCAGCTGGTTGATAATTCTGCTGCCATACTGCTCCTTCCACTCCCAGACTCTTTTCAGGAACTCCTCTCTTCCAACGTCGTGCCTTGTCAGTCCCTCTTTTGCCAGCTCTTTCTCAACAACCCACTGGGTTGCAATTCCTGCATGATCTGTTCCGGGAACCCAGCAAACCTCGTAGCCTTTCATCCTTTTCCAGCGACAGATTACGTCCTGAAGGGTTGAGTTGAGGGCGTGGCCTACATGGAGAACTCCAGTAACGTTAGGAGGAGGAAGAACCACGCTGAACTTCTCTTTCTCCCCTGAGAGAACTTTCTTCTCGTTGGCGTGGAAGTATCCCTTTTCGAGCCACTCCTTATACCACTTATCTTCAAAGAGGTTGGGGTTGTATGTCGGTTCCATTTTCATTGTTTTCCTCCAGCGGTTTGGCAGTTTGGGAAATTTTACTTTTAATCTGTTGAAAACTTAAACTGTCGGGATAAATTTATACCCGGCTGGGCGCCCGTAGCTCAACTGGATAGAGCGTGGGACTACGGATCCCAAGGTTGCAGGTTCGACTCCTGCCGGGCGCACCACTTTTAAACTTTTCTTTGGAGCTCCATGAAACGCGACCTCCACTTCCTAAATGAAGCCCTTTCAGAAGCTAAAAAAGCCTTTTCTTATGGAGAAGTTCCCATAGGAGCTCTCATAGTCAAAAACGATACGGTAATCTCAAGAGCCTTCAACAGAAAGGAGTTCCTTCAGGATCCAACTGCCCACGCAGAGCTCTTAGCTATAAGGGAAGCTGCCCGGAAACTCAACTCCTGGAGACTGAACGGCTGCACCCTTTACTCAACGGTTGAACCCTGTGTTATGTGTTGCGGTGCTATAATTCAGTCAAGGATAAGCAGGATCGTTTACGCCGTTCCAGACCCAAAGTTCGGAGGGGTTGAGAGCCTCTACTCCATGCTTTCAGACGAGAGAAGCAACCACAGGCCTGTTGTGGAAAGGGTGGAGCTCCCCGAGGCAGCGGAACTATTAAAAGAGTTTTTTAAAAAACTCAGATCTTGAAGAAGTGGAGAGGTGCCGGAGCCTGGCTTAACGGGCCCGACTCGAAATCGGGTGTGCGGGTAGCTCCCGCACCGCGGGTTCAAATCCCGCCCTCTCCGCCATAACCATAATTAAGTAAGGAGTGTCTATGCAGGAAGAGAAAAGGAAAGCTCTGGAAGATGCACTGAAACGTATAAGGAAGGCTTACGGTGAAGGCGCTGTTATGTTCCTCGGAGAAAAGCCTGTAGAGAAGGTGCCCACTATCTCTACGGGGTCAATTTCCATAGACAGGATAACAGGCATTGGTGGAATTCCCAGGGGAAGGATAACGGAGATTTACGGCCCTGAATCTTCCGGAAAAACGACCCTTGCCCTCCACGTGATAGCTAATGCTCAGAAAAACGGAGGCTTTGCAGCTTTTATAGATGCAGAACATGCCCTCGATCCGACTTATGCAAAAAAATTGGGAATAGACTATGAAAACCTCCTGGTTTCTCAGCCCGACAGTGGAGAGCAGGCACTTGAAATAGCTGAAACGCTTGTTAGAAGTGGAGCGGTTGACGTTGTAGTGGTCGACTCAGTTGCTGCTCTTACTCCCCTTGCCGAAATAGAAGGGGATATGGGAGATTCCCACGTAGGCCTTCAGGCAAGGCTCATGTCTCAGGCTCTGAGAAAACTAACGGCTGTAGTCAGTAAGAGTAACTGTGCCCTCGTTTTTATCAACCAGGTAAGGGAAAAGATAGGGACGATGGGTTACGGAGGGCCTCAGGAGACAACGACGGGAGGAAGAGCCCTCAAGTTTTACTCATCTATGAGAATTGAAATAAGGAACGTTGGGCAGATCAAGGGTAAGGGGGACGAGAGGATAGGACATAAGGCGAAGGTCAAAATTGTTAAAAATAAGCTAGCTCCTCCCTTTAGAGAGACTATTGTGGAGGTCTACTACGGAGAGGGAATTTCACGGGAGGCGGAGCTCCTGAACCTTGGTGAAGAGCTGGACATAATTAAGAAAAGCGGTTCTTGGTATTCGTTCGGAGACCTGAGGCTCGGTCAGGGTAAGGAGAACGCAAGGCAGTTCCTTAAGGAAAACCCTGAGGTTGCCCGTGAGATAGAAACGAAAATTCTGGAGGCTTTAGGTGTTAGCCCAGAAACCGAGAGTGGATCTTGATGAGCTTCTCAAGAAGGCTTTTAACGTAGGAGCTTCAGACGTTCACCTGCGGGTGAAGGCTCCTCCGCTATTTAGAATCTCAGGAAGGCTTGTCAGGACAGATCTTCCTCCGCTTGAACAGTCTGACATCGTTGAGTATGTAAAGAAGATCCTTCCCTTAGAGAAAAAGAGGCTGCTTCCCTACATAAAGGACATAGACCTTGCCTACTCCCTTCCGGGGGTTTGCCGCTTCAGGGTTAATATCTTCCGTCAGAGAGGAACTTTTGCAATAGTTATGAGGTCTATTCCTGTGAAAATTCCGAAGATTGAGGAGCTTAACCTGCCGCCAATTCTGAAAGAGATTGCTCTATACCAGAGGGGGTTGGTTCTCGTTACCGGAACTACGGGTTCTGGTAAATCCACAACTCTTGCGGCAATGCTCGAGGAACTTAACGAAAGGGATTCGAGGGTAGTAATTACAATTGAGGATCCCATTGAGTATCTGCACAGAGATAAGAAGTGCTTTTTCTACCAGAGGGAGATAGGAGACGACGCTGAAAGTTTTCACTCTGCACTGAGGGCGGCACTCCGTGAAGACCCGGATGTGATTTTAGTAGGTGAAATGCGTGACGTTGAAACGGTAAGAACAGCCCTTGATGCTGCTGAAACCGGACACATGGTTTACTCAACGCTTCACACCCTTGACGCAAAAGAGACTATAAACAGAATCATCTCTTTCTTCCCCCTTCACGAGCAGCAGGCTATAAGATTCCAGCTGGCTTCTGTTTTAAAAGCCACTATTTCACAGAGGCTGATTCCCCGGGCAGACGGTAAAGAAAGAGTTCCTGCTGTTGAGGTTATGATCGTTACAGAGGCCATAAAAGAGCGGATAATGAACCCTGAGCTTACAGAGGAAATTCCTGAGTTTATAGAGAAAGGAAAGGAGATTTACGGTTCTCAAACCTTTGACCAGTCTCTCTACGACCTCTGGAAAAGGGGGTTTATCACCAGAGAGGATGCCCTCAAGTATGCAACCCGCCCCGACGACCTGCGGCTGAAGATGGAGGGGATTGTATCAAGTGGAGAAGATCACTTTTAGAGAAGTATATTCTTATGCGATTTCCCTTCTGGCAAAAAGGGATTATTCACTTAAAGCTCTTCTTCAGAAGGTCAGGGAAAGATTCCCTGAAGTTTCAGAGGATACTCTGAAATCCTTAAAAGAAGAGCTTTTCAAGAGTAGATACGTTAACGAATTGGAGTCTGCAAGGCGTTACTTTCTCAGGAAGATGGAGAAGGGCTGGGGAAAGCGGAAGATTACCTTTCACCTGAGGAGGCTCGGGTTCCCAGATGACGTTATAAGGGAAGTTGAGCTAACCACTTCCTTTGACTACTCTTTTATCAGCAGAGAGATTGAGAAACTCTCTTACAGGAAAAAGAAAGAGCAGCTAAAGAGATTTCTGCTTCAGAGAGGCTTTTCTTTTTCCGAGGTCATCTATCTCCTTAAAGATGTAAAATAGCCAAAACTTTCCAGCTGGAGAGATCATGAAGTGGAGTGGCAACGAAATAAGGGAAGCATTTTTAAGTTTTTTCGAGAACAAAGGTCATATAAGGGTTAAGAGTTCTCCACTTATTCCCAAGAACGATCCGACGCTTCTTTTTACGAACGCCGGTATGGTTCAGTTTAAAGACTACTTCCTCGGAAGGGAAAAGCCACCGTTTAAGAGGGCAACTTCCTGTCAGAAGTGTATGAGGGCTGGTGGAAAGCATAACGACCTTGAGAACGTTGGAAAGACAGGCCGTCATCATACCTTCTTTGAGATGCTGGGGAACTTTTCATTTGGCGATTACTTCAAGAGGGAAGCCATCGAGTTTGCCTGGGAGCTTGTTACAGAAGTTTTTAAGCTCCCCGTTGAGAGGCTTTACGTTTCGGTTTACGAGAAGGACGATGAGGCTTTTGAGATATGGAATAAAGTTATAGGGCTTCCTGAGGAAAAGATTTACAGGCTGGGAGAAAAAGACAACTTCTGGGCTATGGGAGATACAGGACCCTGTGGACCCAGCAGTGAGATCTATTACGACCGTGGAGAGGAGTTTGCCTGTGGAGAGAACTGTGGTATAGGAACCTGCGACTGCGACAGGTATTTAGAGATATGGAACCTTGTTTTTATGCAGTTTGAGAGGAATGAGAGGGGGGAGCTCCTCCCCCTCGCCCACCCTTCAATCGACACCGGAATGGGGCTTGAGAGGATAGCTTCCGTTCTTCAGAACGTTCCCTCCAACTATGAAACCGACCTTCTCTTCCCGCTGGTTAAGTGGGCATCGGAGATGTCTGGATTCCCTTACGGTAGGGATGAGAAGAGCTCCACTTCAATGAGGGTAATTGCAGACCACCTGAGGGCTATGACGTTCCTCATTGCAGATGGGGTCCTTCCATCCAACGAGGGAAGAGGTTACGTTCTCAGAAGGATTATCAGAAGAGCTTCAAGGCACGGGAGACTCCTTGGTATAGACAGGCCGTTTCTGTTTGAGGGAGTGGATGTAGTTGTTGAGATAATGAGGAGCGCCTACCCTGAGATTGAAATAAGCAAAGACCTTATTAAAAAGGTCGTTAAGAAGGAAGAGGAAAGGTTTGCCAGAACGGTTGAGAGAGGGCTCTTTATCCTTCAGGAGTTGATAGAAAAGCTAAAAGAAAAGGGAGAGGATACCATTCCCGGTGAAGAGGCCTTTAAACTCTACGACACCTTTGGTTTTCCTCTAGACCTCATTCTGGAAGTTGCAAACGACGAGGATATGAAAGTTGACGTAAAAAGGTTTGAGGAGCTCCTTGAGGAGCAGAAGAAACGTGCCAGGAAAAGCTGGAAGGGAGGCGTTCAAAAAGTTGTATCTCCTGAGCTTCAGAAGCTTTCTGAAGAGTTTCCTACCCTCTTTACAGGTTACGAGCATCTGGAGGAGTATGCAAGGGTTGTTGGGATTTTAAGGAGCGAAGAGCTCGTTGAATCTATTAAAGAGGGAGAAGAGGGCGTAGTTATTTTAGATAGAACGCCCTTCTACCCTGAAAAGGGAGGACAGGTAGGAGACACAGGTATTCTGGAGGGAAACAACTGCTACTGCAGGGTTTTGGATACACAGAACATAACTGAAAAGCTGATAGGCCATAAAGTAAAAGTTGTTAAAGGAGAGCTGAAGACCGGAGAGTTTGTAAACGCGGTTGTTGATTCAGACAGGAGGGGAGCGATAACGAGAGCCCACACGGCCACACACCTTCTCCATAAGGCCCTGAAGGAAGTCCTTGGAAACCACGTAAAACAGGCCGGATCACTTGTTATGCCCGACAGGCTCCGTTTCGACTTTACCCACTTTGAGGCTCCAGCGGAAGAAGAGCTTCGCGCCGTTGAAGAGACAGTTTACAGCTGGATACTCAACAACTACCCGGTGAAGATAGAGGAGATGCCTTTAGAGGAGGCTCTGAACCGTGGAGCTATTGCCCTCTTCGGGGAAAAGTACGGAGAAGTTGTTCGAGTTGTTGATGTGGGAGGAGTTAGCGTTGAGCTCTGCGGTGGAACTCACGTAAACAGAAGTGGAGACATTGGATTTTTCAAGATAACCTCTGAATCTTCTGTCTCTTCTGGAACAAGGCGTATTGAGGCAGTTGTTGGAGAAGAGGCTGCCCGTTACGTTTCGAAAAAGGAAACTCTTTTGAAAGAAGTGAGAGAAGCTCTTCAGGTTCCTGAGGAGCAGCTTGTTCAGAAGGTAGAGAGACTCAAAGAAGAGCTTAAAGAGAAGGAGAGGGAGCTTGAGCGCCTTAAGAGGAAACTTGCAACAGCACAGGTGGATGAGGTTGTGGAGGGAGCTCCCACCGTAAACGGCGTAAAAGTTGTGACGGCAAAGCTTGATGGTTTTGGAGGAAAAGAGCTTGCTGAAATAGCAGATGTAATAAGGAACAAAGCCGGTTCGGCGGCCGTAATGCTTGTAGGCCTTAAAGACGGTAAAGCCTTCCTTCTTGTTGCCCTGACAAAGGATCTCACAGATAGGTTGAACGCAGGAGAACTGATAAAGGAGATTGCTCCTCTGCTTGGGGGTAGAGGAGGTGGCAGACCTGATCTTGCTCAAGGGGGTATTAAAAACCTTACAAAACTTGAAAGTGCATTCAGAAAGTTTAAAGATATGGTTACTGAAAAGCTGGAGGAGTAAGATATTCTCCTCCAGCTGTTGTAGTGATAAACTAATTAAGAAATTCCTAACATATTCCCATTTTTATCAAACTTTGGTAGAATGGCAGGGAGCTAAATTGTAAACATTTTGTAAATTCCTTGGAGGGTTAACTATGGGAAGGAAGTGGAAGAGGAGTAGCCTTTCCCTGACGACAGGCTTTATACTTTCAGCAGTTCTCTCTGCTCAGGGTCTGGCTCAACACCCGGCTATACCACTTATCGACATTTACGGTAACTCTATCAAAGACGTAGTTGATTCCAGTAAAACTGCATACGAAGCCAACGAAACGGAGACAGATTACTCAGAACTGTTTGATACAAACTCAACACCTCTTGCCCTTACTGTTAAAACGAGAGATGGTGACAATGAAACCATATATAAGGGAACTCCTGTCAGTTTTGAGAATACCTGCGTGACATGTCATGAAGATATAGTTATGGATGTAAGGGCATCCCACCACGGAGCTGTAGGTCTTCACGATATGGGATGGATGGATAACAGGGAGACTTACGGAGACGACACCGGAACGAAGGACTTTGTTACCAACCAGGTTCTCAAAATGCGCTACTTCCGCACAAAGTCCCACTATGGGGGGTGGTGACCACCTTCTTACCGCCAGTTGGCGGCAAAGAAGCCACTTCAAGACCCTGCTGTTCCAGATGGAGCAGTTGATGGAATTAACCCTGCCGATGCTGATGCCTACAAGGGCTTTAACTTTGATATGGGAACTCCAACCCACAACATTACCTGTAACTCCTGTCATGCAGGAGGTGGCGCTGCCCAGTTTGGAAGGGAGAACAAGCCCCTTGATGAAGTTCTGAAGGAGAAACTGGGAAAAGATACTTTTGAATCTCTAAAAGCAAGAAACGACTGGTTTATCAGAGATATTGACATCCCCGTAGATGGAGATCTCTTCGGTTACTCAGACTACGAAGTCGGTGCAGGTTATGTAGGAAAGCCCGGCCTCTTTAACTTTGCCCGTTCAGGCGTTAACGATACCGACTGTTTTATGTGCCACGCTAAGGCAGATGCTGATTCCAAGATCTATACCGAAATAAACGGTCATGTCAAAAGGCCGATAATGCCTGCAAACCCAAGAGTTATGGTCTTCAAGGGAATGACGTCAGATAATGAGACCATAGTCATATCTCTCGGTATTCCTCCAGCTGTTGGAGATAAAGTTGGAAGTGACAACAAAACAGTTGCAAAAATTGACTCTGCTTACTACAACTCTGTTCCGCTTTCAGTTCTTGGAGCCCTATACGGCCTTTCACCTAAGGATATAGACAATATCAGGACGAACAACGGAACCTGGTCAAAGTTCTTCGTCTACCCCAACAACGCCAACGGTGCTACAAGAGAGGTAACAAGGGTTGTCTACTTTGAACATCCAGAGAGCACTACAGCCTTAGATGGTGGAGATGTTTACGTAAACGGTGGAGCAGCTACGTTCCACGAAGGGGGGAACAGCACCGGAGAGGTTGTATACAGGTCGTTTGCGGGATACTTCTTCAAGTATATTTCAACTGCAAGCCTTATGGGTGTTGATACAGATGGAGACGGAGTTCCCCTTGCTTATGTAAGGTTTGTAAAAGAAGATGGTATATGGAAGCCCGAAGTTTACTACGATTTAGATGAGTTTAGCGAAGGAGATAATGGAACAAAAGTAGCCCTCCCCATTCTGGAGAACAAGGATAGGCTTAGTAAAAACTACAACTACTCTGTTCCCACCTCCCTTGGAGACGCCTCGCATCCTTATCCAAACATGAGCACACCGGCTGAGGGTGCTAATGCGAACAGGAACTGGGGATACGTCTGTTCTTACTGCCATATGGCAATTGTCTATGAGGATGGTAACTTCACCAGTGATAACACCACAGTTCCTACCTATGCATGGGTTACAAGGAAGGGAATCCTTGGCCTTGGAGCTGAAATCGTTAAGAGAGGAGATGTCTTCTCATACGATCTCCATATAGGTGGTAATGAAACCGGCAACCTTGAGCCGGATGCTTTTGTGGGTGTTGACTTTTCAAACGAAACTCAGAGGCAACAGGCTTTTGGGCAGATGGTGACTGCAAAATCCGTCATTTCCCTTACCTACAACGGAACGAAGATACCTATAGGTTACGATGTTCACTTTGACAGTGAAAAAGGTGGAATGACCTGTCTTTCCTGTCACGGTGAGGGAACGCTTTCAGATGAGGAGAAACAGTATCACCCCATTCACCACGACTTCCTAAAAGGAAACGACTGGGGTGGTCACTGGGATCAGTCTTTAGACTACAATCCGTCCCTAAAGAGCTGTGTCGATTGTCACTTTGGTGGTTCAAGGGAGCTTGCTGCGGAAGTTCACACGGGTAAGTTCGGTCCTGATAATAATCCACTTCTTCATATGGAAAAAGTTTCCTGTGAGGTTTGCCATATACCCTTTAAAACTCACTGGACGTTTAGAGCCTTCTACGATGTGCTTGGATACTCCTATAACTTTGACAACAGGATACTTGGATACGACTTCAGCAGTAACTCAACGATTCCTCTTGATGAGGGGAACTTTACACCTGGTTTTGGACCGTTTATGCCCATTGCAGGGTATGGAGCTCCCCAGCCCTTCTGCATAGTAAGAACAGACAGCGGTAACGATACTGTTGTTCCCATCTACCAGGTTGACTTTGACCCAAGGCAGGCAGCTTTAAGGTATGAACAGGCAGCATTTGGAATATGGGCGGTTCCAAGCAACTCATTCCCATGGGCTTGGGCACCTGTAATTATCAACAACGGCTTCAGACCTGATACCCCTGGTGGTCAGAAGTTCATGTATAGGATTGCCGATCCCCTTACACTTGTTACCTGGTATGACAAGTCTACCGGTAAGGTTCTCTACACCCGTGAGATTGCCGCTGCTTTAGATGGAGCGATTGATTCCAACTATGTTGTCGACAAGAAGGTTCCTGCCTACTTTATGGAAGGTGACAGGATATGTGTGCACACAATACTTGGAGATTCCATCTGCGATGATAACGGAGACTACCTGCCTGAAATAAATACGGATGACGAATATGAAGCTATGAAGGCGGCAATCGCTGACGTCTTAAGTAGAGAAGGGGTCAGAAATCCAGAGCCTGTTTTCTACATCTGGACTGCACCGTTTAGCATAGACCATGGCGTTCTTCCTAAAGAGTTTGCCCTTGGTGCAGGAACCGCTATTAACGGTAATAAAGTTGACTGTAATGCCTGCCACGATGCCCTTAACGGTAGGCTTCCTCAGGCCAACATGTCTAAGATAAACGCAAATGAAGAGCTTAGCGCACTTATAGAGAAGGACAGCAGAGGCATCAAGTTCTTCGGTCTTGGAAGGAAAATCGTGACGGTTCCTGTTCCTATTCCGCCGAAGGCTTACAGAGAGGCCGTAAGGGTCTTCTTCAACTCACCGGAAGATAATAATAACGATCCTATTTACGGAACCATGACTATAAGAGTGGCTGAGTGGGATGGCAGCAGCTTCTCACTGGAGAATAAGACTACGCCGGTTATGTATACAACAGCCGGAGATATTCTGGTTAATGCCCTTACAAACGGTATAGACATAGACAGGCACCTTGTTCCTATTCCTGTTGAAAGTTCTGGTATAGAGGGAGCTGCCTTTGCTTACCCAAATGAAGAGAAAACCTGGAATATGAAGATAGAGGGAATTAAAACCAAGGTAGAAACGGAAGCTCTTGAGGATGATGAAGTTCCAAGGAGAGCTATAGTTGTAAGGCTTAAGAACGAACTGCCAGAGCTTCTTGGCTTTGAGCACCTTGCAGATGAGATAATGAGCGCTGGCGGCTCAGACCTCAAAGAGGTATTTACTCCTATAATTCCTTCTGAGCTTATAGTAAAGATGGAGTTCAAGCTATCCGATCTTGGAGTAACAGAGCCGGATGATCTTTACATCAACTACGCCAAGATCCATAAGGAAAGGATCTCAAAAGCAGTTTCCACTGGAGAGAATGTTGAATATGAAGTTAAATACGAGGTTAAAGACTTTGAACCCCATTCAATTTCTGTAAAAGAAGCCATATCTAAGGGCTGGGCAGCGTTTGATCCTTCAAGAGGAACCCTTACCATCCACACACGTGCGATGGCTGAAGAGATTCCTGGAGAAGGAGAGCTTGCCTTCTCCATTATGAGGAAACTGAAGCCTGAAGCTGAAACAACCGTTACTGCCGGTGGTGGTGGAGGTGGTTGTTCGGTTGCTCCTCAAACAGGTGCGGGAAGCGGTCTCCTCAATCTTGGAGTTCTCTTCTCAGGTCTTTTAGGTCTGTTTGGTTTCAGAAGAAAAAGACATTAACGTCTGAGTGTTCTCGTGCCCCGGCTCCCTCTTAACAGGAGCCGGGGCTTTTTCATATACTCTTGAAAAGTTAAGATACTGGAGGTTTTTATGAAAAGAGGAATTCTTCTGTCGGTTCTTTTTCTTCTCTCTGCCTGTGGTTCTCCGGCTTCAAGCTCTAAAAGCGTTTCAAAAACACCTGAGCCAAGTAAAAGCGTAAGAGTGTGTTCTCCCGATACGGTTCTTGCAGAGGGGAAAGGAATTAAGGTTACGCTTGCTGACTATAGGTATGTTGAGGGTCTTCTTAACGAAAAGTCAAAAAGGTTTTTCTCAAGCCATCCGGAATCTCTTCTCAGGAGAATGATTAACAGGAGGCTCGTTATTAAATACCTTGAGGATTCCGGTTTGGCTGAAAAGTATGGTTTAGATAAGAAAATGGAAAACTTTAAAAAAAGTTACTTATCAAGACTTTACGTTTCAAAGGAGGCTGAAAAAAGGATAAAACCAGTTACTGAAAAGGAGATAGTTAAACGCTTCAAGGAACTGTTCCCCAAAAAGGATCCTTCCAAACTAAGCGAGGGGGATAAAAAGTTCCTTAGAAACGAGCTTGAGGTAAAACACTACGAATCTGCGGTGGCTTCTGTTTATAAAGATGTGGAGAAGAAGCTGAGATTTAAGGAGAAGAAGGGAACTTTAACTGTTAGCTGTTGTGGTATTGAGGTATCTGGTAAGTTTAGAAGCGAAAAGGATAAAAAACAGCTCAAAGAACGTTTAAAGGGGGAGTTTTTTAAAGAGTATTTCTACAGAAAAGCGATTGAAGCAGGACTTGATAAGAATCCTGAATTTCAGAGGATGTTTACTGAGTATTTTGCCGGAAAGGCTATTGATGTTTTCAGAAAGGAGCTTGAGAAGGGTATAAGAGTTTCACCTGAGGAGGTTAGGGCTTTCTATGAGAATAATAGAAATAAGTTCTTTATGCCGGACAGAGCAAAAGCTGTGGTAATTCTTGTTGATAGTAAGAAAAAAGCCAAAGAGGCGGAGGAGCTTCTCAGGAAAGGTAGGCCCTGGCCGGAGGTGGCTAGGAGGTTTGCAAACTTCACAGCCAGGCCGAAGGTTTACTACAGAGATGTGAAAGACCCTGTTGGAACTCTGATTTTTGCAGAGGGAAAACCTGAAAAGGGAAAGATTTTTGTAGCACAGTTTGGAGATAAAACCTATGCCGTTGTTTATGTCCTTGAGTATATTCCCGGAGGCGTTTTGCCCTTTAGTAAAGTGAAAAACTATGTAGAGCTTGTATTGAAGAAGAGAAAACTGAGGGAGCTTGAGAAGAAAAAGCTGGAAGAGCTCTGGAAGAAGTATGGGGTGAAGTTAGAGAACATTGACTGTTTAAAGGGGAGTTCCTAAGAGAGGAGCTCCCCCTCTATCTCCTCCCAGCTTCTTTGAGGCTCTGGGAACTTCTCCTTGAAGAAGTGTTCGTATCTCCTGACAACTTTGTCCCACGTTGGAAGGCTTGTTTGAGCTCCTTCTGCCTCTATTGTGAACGAAGCCACCGTTGAGGCTATTCTTCCTGCGGTTTCAACGTCGTAGCCTTTAAGAAGCGCCACTAAGAAGCCTGCTCTATGGGAGTCTCCTGCTCCCGTTGGGTCAATCAGTCTCGACGGTTTAACGGCCGGGATTCTGTAGGTTTTGCACTTGTAAACGACAATAGCCCCCTGAGCTCCTAAAGAGATACACACTATTTTGGGACCTTTTATCTCTTTTATACTTTTTAACTTCAGTATCTCCTTCAGCCTTTTGGCCTCGTGGTTATTCATAAAGAGCATGTGGACGTAAGGCAAAAGCCTTATAACCCTGTATGGGTAGGAGAAAGTCTCCTGCCCGGGGTCAAAGCTCACAACGCTTTTAACGTTTTTCCTTTTTAAAAGGTGGTAGTAAAACTCAAAGTGCCCCGTTGAGAAGTGGCATATCCGGTAGTTCTTTGACAGGTCTTCTGCCTTCTCTGTGTTTTTGAAGAGGAGCTCCCTCACGCCCTTTTTGTTTTCGTAGTAGTAGAGAACCTGGTCGTCGCTGTTCTCCTTGCTGATTATGAAGCTCCTCGGCATGAGGAAGTTTGCAGGGATTACCCCTTCTGTTGAGACCTTTTCGTTCTGCAGATGTTTCCTGTAGTTTGTCTTTGCAAAATCGCTTCCTGAAACGGCGAAGAGGCCGCTTTTTGCTCCAAGCCTTGCTGCTGCAACTGCTACGTTAGCTCCGGCTCCCCCGTATGTGTATCTGTATTTCTTTGCCTGAACGGTTTCGTTGATAGAGGGGAACCTTTTAACGACGAGAACGTTATCTATGACTATGCTTCCAAACGCCAGAATATCTTTCATTTCTCCTCCCACCTTTTATTTTAACCCGGCGGGGAGGAGAGGAGGGAGTGTAGTTTTTCTGCTACCTGGTAGAGTTTCCTTCCAAGTCCAACCTTTTCGACAAATGCCGCCCCTGCCCGCGTCTCTTTTTTTAGAGCGTTTCCTATCTCTTCCGATTTAAAAAGGTTCTCAACGGTCAGAAAGTTTCCTCTCTTTTTAAGCCTCTCTTTTGTTTTGGGGCTTAGGTCTTCGGCAAGAATCAGGACTCCTTCTCTTTCGGGAGGGAGCTCCCTTATACCGTCCTGCCCCACAACGGTTATTCCCGTTTTGTGGGAAAGGGATAGCAGATGGAGGAAGTAACTCTTCAGGGCTTCAACGGTCTGGTTGTATACCTCAACGGGGTCAACCTTTCCCTTAAAGTTTCTCCTTACAAACCCCCTGATGCAGCTGAAAGAGGGGCAAACGTTAAACCCCCTTCCGGGGGCTTTCCTGGTGATGTCCGGAACAGGTTTTCCCTCAAAAACTACAAACCTTATAAACTTCTCCGTTTCGTCTCTCTTTCTGCATCCGGCGCAGGCCCTCACTCCTCTCCCATCTCCTCTTCAAGTTCTTCTAACTTCTTGAAGTCGCTCTCTTTGATAATGTCTATTCCAACCACCTGGCCGGCCTGGGCTGCTAACTTCGAAGCAAGTCTTGCGTTTACCCCGTGCTTACCGATGGCCAGTGAAAGCTGGTCGTCGGGAACAACAACCTCAACCCTCAGCTCTCCGTTCTCATCTTCGTAGCTCTCTGCATGAACCACTTTTGCCGGAGAGAGGGCTTCTGCAACGAGCTCTGCAATGTCGTCAGACCATCTGATTATTTCGATCTTCTCTCCAGAGAGCTCTTTTGATATGGGGAGTATCCTGCTTCCTTTAACCCCTATACAGGCTCCAACGGGGTCGATGTAGTCCACTTTTGCATCTACGGCCACTTTTGCTCTAACTCCTGGTTCCCTTGCAACTGCCTTAATCTCAACGAGTCCTTCAGCAACTTCCGGTATCTCTATCTCCATAAGTCTTTTAAGGAATTTCGGGTGGGTTCTTGACAGAATAACGTAGGGAGGAGGGTAGTCCTCAATCCTGCTGGGCTTCTTCCTGTTGTATTTTTTGTAGTCGAAAACGACGTCGTAGATGTAAGCCCTGACCCTGTCTCCTACTCTGTAACGCTCCTTCTGTATCTGTTCCTCCTTTGGAAGAATGCCAACTACTCTTCCCAGGTCAACGATTATGTCTCCGTTTCTCCTTATCTCCTTTACCGTTCCGGAGATGACGTCCCCTGTTTTCTCCTTGAAGTAGTCGTAGAGTGCCCGCCTCTCTGCTTCTGTTATCTTGTCGTGAATTACCTGAGCGGCGGCCTTTGCGGCTATTCTTCCAAGCTCTTCTGTTTTGATCTCTATAAGGACTTTATCTCCAACTTTTATATCTTCTCCAAAGAGCTTCCTTGCCTCTTCAAGGGATATTTCATGGTCTGGGTCTTTGACCTCTTCAACAACAACTTTTTCCTGATATATTCCAAAGTCTTTACCGTCTTCATCTATCTTAACTACCAAATTTCCCCTGTATCCTGCTTTCTTTGCAGCGTTGATTATCCCGACCTTAACGGCCTCAATTACGTCCTGCTTGGATATACCCTTCTCCTTACAGAGAAGCTCTATAGTTTTGCCAAGACTTTCCATTTACTTAGTCCTCCGTATTTACTTGTTGAAGAGGGAGTCTACGTCAACCCTTGCGTTCTTTATGTTTTCGTAGGGTATTTCAACCTCTGCGTTTCTCGAAACGTCGTGTATCGTAACTCCCGTTTCAGATGTGGAGATAACTTCCCCCTTAAAGTTTCTCTGATTGTCCATGGGCTGATGGGTTTTAATCTTTACAACAACGCCCTTCTGCCTCTCAAAATCTTTTCTGTTTTTAAGTGGTCTATCAAGACCAGGAGAAGAGACTTCAAGGTTGTAGGGATGGTGTATAAGGTCTTCAACGTCTAAAAGGGTTCCAATTCTTTCGCTTATCCACTGACAGTCGGAAATTGTGATGCCCCCCTTTGGCCTGTCAGCGTATATCCTTAAAACCCAGCCAACGGGTTCCCTTACAAACTCAACGTCAACCAGCTCGAACCCCCCTTCTTCAAGAATGGGGAGGAGGAGCTCCTTTACCCTTTCCACAACTTCCTTAACTTTCTCTTCCATGGTGAACCTCTAACTGCGGTTAAATAAAAAGGAGCGGTTCCGAAGAACCGCTCTAACCGAAAAGTATGAGTGCGATGAACACAGACAGCTTCTAACCGCCGCGTTTAAATTTAGTGCATACCGGAATGGGTCGCAAATGTGGAGTTATTTGTAGAACTTCATGGCCTTCTGAGCTTCCCTTTCAAGCTCCCGTCTCTTTATGGCTTCCCTCTTGTCATACTTCTTCTTACCCTTAACGAGGGCTATCTCAACCTTAACCTTGCCCCGTTTGTTGAAATACATCCTGAGGGGAACGATGGTTAAGCCCTTCTCCTGAACTTTTCCCATGAGCCTCTTTATCTCCCTCTTGTGGAGCAGGAGTCTTCTCTTCCTCGTTGGTTCGTGATTGAAGAGGTTCCCGTGGGTGTATGGGGCTATGTAGGCATTAAACAGGAATGCTTCTCCATTCTCTATCCGGACAAAAGAGTCCCTCAGGTTCGCCTTTCCCTCTCTTAAAGACTTTACTTCTGTTCCTTTAAGCTCAATGCCGGCCTCATACTTTTCCAGTATCTCGTAGTCGTAGTAGGCCTTTTTGTTCTTTATTTCCGGGGTGTTTCCTCCTGCCATTTCAGAACAACTCTCCTGTTTTCTCTGTCTATTCTGTCGACTATGAATTTATACCTGTGTTTATACTTTAGCTTTACCCCTTTAGGCAGGGCTTCGGCAGGAAGAAAACCGGCAACGTCACCCGGCAGGTATACCCAGATTCCCTTTTTATCCTCTTTTACAACTTCCCCTTCAACTTCCATGCCGGGCTTGTAGAGCTCATCTATCTTCTCCCACGGATCTGGCGTTACGTGTTTAAGGGATAGAACGAGACGTTCTTTGTCTTTTTCTATCTTTTTGATTTTTACTTTTATTCTTTCTCCTATTTTTGCAACGTCAAAGGGAGTTTTAAGACCAGACCAGGAGATATCACTCTTATGAACAAGGCCGTCAACGCCATCGACGTCGACAAAAATTCCAAAATCGACGATGTTTTTAACTATTCCCTCTACAATATCTCCCTCTTTTAGTCTTTTCAGCGTCTCTTTTCTCTTCTTAGCCCTCTCCTCTTCAAGAAGTTTGCGTCTCGAAATAACTATACTTCTCCTCTTCCTATCGATAGACAGGACTCTTGCTTCTATTTCTCTGTCGAGCCAGTCATCTGGCTTTGTTACGGGCATTATGTCAACCTGAGACATAGGAAGGAAAACGGTAATTCCCTCTTCTAACTGAACCTTGTAGCCTCCCCTTACTCGCTGTTTTATTCTTCCCTTTACTATTCCCTTTTTCTCAATCTCATCGGCTATTCTTTTCCACTCTTTTATAGACCTTGCACAGTTTACAGAAAGAAGTGCGTATCCTTCTTCCGTTTCCGGTTCAACTACACATACGTCTATTCTGTCTCCCTCTTTTGGTTTGTAGCCCAGCTCTTTGAGAGGAACCACCCCCTCCGATTTCCAGCCGAAGTCAACGAAAACCTCTCTGTCTGTTACCTTTACAACCGTTCCCGTTATAACTTCCTGTTTGAGCTTTTTAAAGCTCTCCTCTAACAGTTTCGCAAACTCCCCTTCCACTCCGGTTTCCCCCTTCGCTGATCTCTCTAACCTTTTCCACTATCTCTTCTATAACCCACTGAGGTGTCGATGCCCCTGCTGTTATGCCTACGCTTTCTGCTCCTTTAAACCAGTTTTCGTCAATCTCCTCCTTGGACTCTATGTGGAAACTCCTTGGATTGACGTTTTTAGCTATCTGGTAGAGTTTTGTTGTGTTTGAGCTGTTCTTCCCTCCAACTACTAACATGACGTCAACTTTCCCTGCCAGTTCCCTCGTTTCTCTCTGCCTTATTGAGGTTGCACTACATATAGTATTGTATACCTTGAGCTCTTTGACTTTAAGGGAAAGGAGAGCTATGGCCTCTCTGAAGAAGTTAAGGTTTAGTGTGGTCTGGCAGACAACGCCTAACTTTGCCATTTTGGGCAGTGTTTCAAGTTCGCTGAGGGAGTTTATTATCATCGGGTTTCTGACGTGGCCTGCTATTCCTATAACTTCCGGGTGTTTCGGGTTCCCTAAGATCAGGACGGGGTAACCCTCTTTCTGGAGCTTTATGGCTTTTTCGTGAACGTCTTTTACAAAGGGACACGTTGCGTCAACTATCTGCGTTCCTTTTCTCTTCAGGAAATCAACAATCTGGGGAGCTACTCCGTGGGAGCGGATGACGACGGTATCTCCCTCCTTCAGCTCTTCCATATCCTCAATGAATTTCATTCCTAACTTTTTGAGTCTGTCTATCTCCCTTCTATTGTGTATTAACTCTCCCAGACAGAGGGCTTTTCCCTTTCCTTTTTCTACGGCCTCAACGGCCATATTTACTGCTCTCTTTACTCCCCAGCAGAAACCAGCACTCTTGGCTACTTTAATTTCCACTTTTCAGCTCCTTAATTCTCTCCATTATGAGGTCTGCAGCCTTCTGGTAGTTTTCCTTTCTATCTTCTAAATCTAATTGAAAAGGCTTGCCAAATGCAATTCTTACCCTGGGAACTCCCGTTATCAGCCCCTTTTTTCCTATCACGGCTTCACTTCCTTCGATGAGGCAGGGAACTATGGGAGCCTTTGACTTTAAAGCTACCATGCCCGCTCCCCACTTTGCCCTTACAAACTTTCCGGCGGGAGCTCTCTGCCCTTCCGGGAAGATGCAGACAAGCTCTCCTCGGTTCAGAATCTCAAGGGCTGTTTTTAGGGCTGTAAGGTCGACTTTTCCTCTCTTTACTGGGAAAGCGTTTCCCCAGTGTTTTATGAGACTACCTAGAACAGGTGTTGTAAAGAGCTCCGATTTTGCCATGAAAAAGACAGGCCTTTTGTAAACAGCGTAAGCAACCAGGGGAGGGTCTAAGTAGCTTCTGTGGTTTGCCATGAGGAGAACGGGGCCTTCGTCTGGAATGTTTTCCCTACCTTTTACTTCAAGGCGGCAGAGCTTTGCTATGAGCCGGGCTACGGTTTTTAGCCATACCCAGTAGGCTGTTTTCCTCTTTACCCAGGGATATTTTGTTGTAAGACTTTCCATATAAAAATTCTATCAAAATGCTGAACCTTATAAGCAAAACTGTTGAGAATGAGGGGGAGCTCCTGATTTTCTTAATCAGAAATCAGATTTATATTGTTTTATGTTAATGTAAACTTTTGCTGGTGGGGTTGATATGGAGCTTTCTCCCTTTCTCTCCGTTGATACTCCTATAACCTTTAGGGATCATCCCGGTGTAATGTCTGCCCTCCTTTATACCAACTTTCATCTGTGTAACCTTAACTGCTACCAATGTCACAACAGGCACCACTTTAAAGGAAAGCCTGAATACCAGAGTTACACTAAACTCTCAAAAAAGCTGGTTATGTTCAAAGCGTTAGGGGTTGAGCTCGTTATAGTTTCTGGAGGAGAACCAACCTTGGAGGAAAGACTGGAGGAAGGACTCAGATTCATAAAAGAACAGGGATTTCCGATAAGGCTTGACACAAATGGAACTTGTCCTGAAAGGCTTGAAAAACTGATAGATATTGGGTTAATAGACGGGATTGCCTTAGACGTCAAAATTCCCCTCCTTGATGAATATACCCCCGACCAGCTGAAGCGTTTTAAAAGAGTGCTCTTTTCAGGAGAGGATTTAGATGACTCTGCAGTTTATAACTATTCTAAACTGGTGAAATCAACAATAGATCTAATAAGGAGATATCAACTTCCATACACAATCTTCCGAACGGTTAACTACCCTCTCCTTACCGAGGAGGATAAAAGAGCTATTCAGGAGGAGCTAAAATCACTTCCGCACCAGTTTAACCCCTTCTACCCTGTGGAGGAAGACGATGGTTAACAAATACTTCAGGCTCATAGATCTCTTCATAGACAACGACGACGTTTCGAGAAACAACGCAAACTTTGTAAGGGGAATTCCCGTCTTAGAGCACGTGGTTGTTGGCGAGGTAATGAAAGACTACCTGTTTGACGTAATCTACAGAGGCCTCCCCGTCAGAATTCACCACGAGGAGGGGTGGACATATCACCATCAAACTTACCGCCTCTCTGCCTATTGCGTAGGTCTATCGGCTAAAGACATTGCATACCATGGTCTTCAAAGCAACGCAAAGAACGAAAGGAGAGCTGCTCCCCCCAAAAGGCTTGAGACACTCTTTATGCAGTGTGCGAACCTCATCTGTTTGATAGCTCAGGAGGTAAGCGGGGCAACCTCTCTCAACGATCTCTCAACAGTTGCAGCAGGCTACCTTTACTACTTGGAAACTCAGGGGAAGAAGAGCTACTCAGACTACGACCTTGAAAACCTCTGGCAGGAGTTTCTCTACAACATAAACCTTCCATTTAGAAGCGGAAACTCTCCCTTTTCAAACATCACGCTTGACTTTGGGAAACCAAACAGCAGGTTGAAACACGAGCCGGTAGTTTATGCAGGAAAACTCCTTAACTTCACTTACAGCCAGATCCCTGCCCACTACTTTGACCGAATAAACACAGCCTTTATAAGGGCGATGAGGCGGGGAGACGCAGACGGTAACCCCTTTACTTTTCCCCTCATAACCGTAAACATTACGGAAGATTTTGACAGGAATAACCCGGCCTGGAAGCTACTCCTTAAAGAGAGTGAATACTTCGGAGGATTCTACGTTCAGAACTACCTGAGGGAACCATTTGAAAAACCCAGTATTTACAAGGAGAAAAACCCATATATAAAACCCTTTGATGAGGGAATGATCTATTCGAACTGTTGCAGAATGCTTTTTAACATATCCCAGGTTGAGGCAGTTACAGGTTCAAACCCGTTCCACTCTGGAAGCGGTGTGGGGGGAATTGGCGTTTACGCCATAAACATGAACAGGCTTCTCTTTCTGGCGAAAGAAGACTTTGACCTCTTAAAGAGGATGATTGACTACACGATGGACGTAGGGGCAAAGGCCCTTCAGAGGAAACGGGAGTGGCTTAAAAAACACTGGAACGACCTCTTTCCTTACCTTTCCTTCTATCAGAAGGACGACCGTTCTCTCTTTAACATCTTTTCTGTAGTGGGAGTTCACGAGGGAATGATAAACGCCGGTTTTAAAGACGGCCTGTTTAACGACGACGCAAAAGAATACGCCCACGCAATTGCCCAGTATCTATACGAAAAGCTTCACTTTTTCATGGAAAGGGATAAAGTCCTCTACTCTCTGGAGTATGCCCCCAGTGAAAATGCTGCCTGTAAATTAGCTCAGAAGGACCTCTCTTTTGCGAAAGCTCTGTCTGAAGCCATGGAAGGGAAAAGGAGTATGGAGATTTCAAGGGATCCTGTTCTCAATAAATTTATTGAAGAAGCAGTTAAGAGGTTTGGAGAGAAGATATTTGAGATTGTGGAGGTGGGGAATGCCAGTTAAACCCCGTATTTTCGTTAACGGAGATCCTGAAACCGGAAGAGTGTTTCTGACTTCGGGATTTCAGGCTCCGTTTCAGGAAAGGGATCTTCTGAAACAGATAGATGTAAACTCCCACTTCCAGTCTTACGCCACAGGTGGTAGCATTATGCACCTTTTCACTGCTGAAGAGATGGAACCGGAAGAGCAGGAACGATTAATTTTCAGTATCATCGAGAACTTCCCGATTCAATACCTTACAAAAACTCCCTTTCTGAGCACCTGTAACAGCTGCGGCCACAAAATGGTAGGCAGGAGAACCCGGTGTGAAAGCTGTGGCTCCGACGATGTTACTATCTGGTCTAGGCCGATAGGTTACTTCCGGCCGGTTATGAGGAAGGGAATTAGAAAGGATTTCAAAAGTGCTAAGTATCTGTTCTGGCTTTCTGGGAGAATTGAAGACTTCTCAACGAGGAAGGAGGTAAAAAGAGAGGATATTGAAGAGATAGTTAACGAGATCTCTTCAAGCATTTAAACCTCCTGATGTAAAATTGCCCCATCAAGCAGGGGGTTAGGAGTTAATGAGGAGGTTCTTTTTACTTGTTACATTCCTCCTTGGTTTGTTTTCAGCTTCGTTGGGTAAAACCCTTGAGGAAGTTATTTCCAACATAGGTTCCTATACTCCAGAGGAGCTCCAGAAGGCAATTGACTCTCTGCCTCAGGAAGAAAAACTGAAACTGCAACTTCTGCTTTTAACCTACGCTGGAGAGGATAAGAGGGTAGGGGAGCTCCTTCAGAAACTCTACTCGGAAAAACTCATTTCCAACGTTTTGGAACTCCCCCAGGACGTTCCTGCTATTGTTGTGGATAAAACAAACGAAGTGCTTTATGTAGTTAAAACTGATCACGGCGTTCCCTTTATTGTCAGAAGGTTTCCCTGTATAACGGGAAAGCGTCCGGGAGACAAACTGGAAGAGGGAGATCTGAGAACCCCGGAAGGAATTTACTTTCCTCTATACTGGAAAAGCTCGCTTCCTCCTATTTACGGGATAGGAGCGTTTCCCCTGAACTATCCAAACCTTTTAGATAGGAAAATACTTAAAAGGAATGGCCACGGCATATGGATTCACGGAACTAACGATCCCAATCGTCCTCCTCACAGCACAAACGGATGCATAGTTTTGAAGAACAGTTACCTTGAAATTCTCAGGAATTTGATTATTCCCAGAAGAACACCTGTAATTGTTGTGTCTCGTTTGAGTTACGTAACGCGGAAAGAGTTTCTTTCAGAGCAGAAATCATTGATTGGCTTTATCCTTCGCTGGAAAAGTGCGTGGGAAAACAGCCCTGAGAATATAGAGCCGTATCTTAGCTGTTATTCGAAAAGCTTTGTCTGGGAAAAGGGGAATTATACTGATTGGGTTAACTATAAAAGGAGAATAACGAAGTCCAAGAAGTGGATTAAAATAAAAATATCAGACCTTACAGCTGTAAAAGACGGAAGAATCTTGAGCTTTGGAAACCTTTACGTTGTGAGAATGAAACTGCAATACAGGTCTAACAACTATAGATCAATCACAAACAAAGTCCTTTATATAATTAAAAAAGGAACGCAATGGGAAATATTGGGAGAAGAGAACTTATAAAATCACTGTTTGCTGGAGTTTCCTTTACTACTCTTTTTCCAGGAAACGTATTTGCCGCTTGGAAGCGGCCAAGTGTTCAGATAGAGCTCCCTCCGTTTCCCATACAGGAAACTTACCTAAAAGGAGAGAAAAAGGGAGGAAGAGTTTTTATAGTTGGTGGTATACACGGAAACGAGCCGGGAGCCTACAAGGCAGCAGAGATTTTAAGGCACGTTAAGGTTAAAAAGGGAGAACTCTTTATAGCTCCAAGGATGAACTTCGTCTCAATCCTTGCCAACAGGCGGGGCTACAACGGAGATATGAACAGGAAGTTTGCCTCTATTTCTCCCAAAGACCCTGACTACGAAAGGGTAAAGTGGCTGAAAAACTACGTAAAAGAGGTAAAACCTGACCTACTCTTAACCCTTCACGACGGATTTGGTTTCCACTCCGTAAACCCGAAGGCCTGGGGGCAGTGCATAGTAATAGATGAAAAGAGATACAAAAACTTTCTGCTGGGAGCGGAGGCAAGAACTGTCTCAAAAAAGGTAAGCAGACTCTTTAAAAAGAAAGAGTGGAAGGTTCCCGTTTTTAACACCCACACCTTTTCTCCCAATACAAAACATCCGGAACAGAGAAGATCTCTAACTTACTTCTGCCTCAAAGAGGCAAACGTTCCCGCAATTTGCCTTGAAACTTCCAAGCAGATGCCTAACCTTCAGCTAAAGGTAAAAACCCACCTTTTACTTATAAAGGAGTTCTTCTCTCTTTACGGTGTGGAGATTGAGCCAGACTTTGACTACATCATTTCAAACTTAGAGAGTTTCCTTGAGCCAGAAATCACTTACTCTGTAAACCTCAACATTAACGGAAGAAACGTTTTAGTAAGCTCGTCAAAAACGTTTAAAGTTCCAAAAGGAAGCCGCGTGGAGTTCATATCCTTCCACGGAACCTCAGGAACAAACGCCGTTTCACCTGATGTAAACATGAACCTGAGAAAAATAGGAATAAAGAGGAGAATCGCTTTTGATGTAAAAGACGACTTCAGAAAGATCTTTACGGTAAGGTTCGTCGTAGTCTGAGGTTTATTGAAGTCTGCAGGATGAAAAACTCATAATTCCCTGACCAGAATCAGGTCAACTGAATCTCCTCTCTTCAAGAATTTCACCCCCTTCGGAACCACCATGAGGGCTTTTCTTCCTAAAAGGGCAGAGAGGATCCCTGAACCCTGTCTCTTCAAGGGAGAAACTGAAAACCTGCCCTCGTCGAAACTGTAAGAAAAGTTGCACCTTACAAACTCTGTTCTGTCAGCTTTTTTCCTCCTGAAATCCTCAGCTAAAATGCCTTTTACTTTTGGTCTGAAGAGCTCTGCTGCTCCCTGAATCTTTCTCAAAAGGGGATAGACAAAGAGATTAAAGCTAACAAATACTGAAACGGGAAAACCGGGAAGTCCAAAAAAGAACTTGTTCTCCTTCCTTCCAAAAAGGACAGGTTTTCCGGGCTTAACCTGAACCTTATAGAAAAGGACATCTACCCCAAGCTCTTTAACGACTTCTTTAACGAAGTCATAGTCTCCCATAGAAATTCCACCGGAGGTAACTAAAACGTCGCAATTTTCAAGGGCTTCAGAGAGAATTTTTAATGTCTTCTCTCTGCTATCTCTAACTATTCCAAAGTAAATAGGCTCTCCACCTGTCTCTTTTATTAGTGAATAAAGGGTGTAGCCGTTTGCGTTTCTTATCTGAACAGGAGAAGTAAAGCCCTCCCAGGGTTCCAGAAGCTCGCTTCCGGTAACAACTATTCCAACCTTTGGTTTTACAGAGACCTTCAGATAGGGCTTTCCAACAGATGCGGCTATGCCGATTTCGGGAGCTCCCAAAACAGTTCCTGCCTTAACAAGAACCTGTCCCCTTCTGTAGTTCTCTCGCGGAAGTCGTATATTTGCTCCCCTTGGGAAGCCCTTCTTAATTTCGACGTAGCCCTCATTCTCCTCACTCCACTCTACTGGAATAACAAGGTCAACAGATTCGGGAACAACTGATCCTGTAAAGAGCTTAACGGCCTCACCTTTTTCTATTTCGATTAATTTATCGCTTCCAGCAGGGATAACTCCTTTGACCTTTAGCCTTAAAGGAACAGATTCAACGTCAGAAGACTTTACGCCGTAACCGTCCATTGCAGAGACAGGAACGGGAGGGTCATCCCTGTCTGCCTTTATGTCTTCCCTTAAAACTCTCCCGGAAGCGTCAAAGAGAGAAACGTTTTCAGCTGGAAGAACAGCATCCTGAGAAATAATAATCTCAAGAGCTCTATCAAAGGTTACGTAGTTTTCCAAATTTCCCTCCTGGAATGTTCAGGGTTTAAGTTAAGTTATACAATCCAACTCTTACTTTCTGGAGGAGCTGATGGTTCCAGTAGTTTCATTTATCGGCTACCACAATTCAGGAAAGACAACTGTTGCAACAAAGGTGGTAGAAAATTTAACCAAAAAGGGATACAGAGTAGCAGTTCTGAAGTCAACAAAACACAGGAAGCTGATAGGGGATACACCGGGAAAGGACTCATACAGATACAGGGAGTCGGGGGCAGTAGCGGTTGGAATTGTCTCTCCTGACGAAATAGTTCTCTTTCAGGACATGGACAGAGACAGGTTAAACCTGGAGTTCTTCTCATTCCTCCTCTTTGACGACTATGACATAGTTATCTGCGAAGGCTTTAAACGCTCAGACGTTCCAAAGATAGAGGTAACGAGAAAAGAGCTTAATCAACCGCTACTTCTAAAAGAGGTTGAAGGCGTTATTGCAGTGGTTTCTGACTTTCCCGTTGAGGAAGTGAAGAACTTCTCCTTTGACGACACAGATAAGCTTACCTCTTTCATTGAGGAGACTTTCATAAAGAAGAGGAGAGACCTCTTCTCGGATGAAATTGAGCTCTTTGTAAATGAGAAGTGGATTCCAATGGAATATCACGAAAAAGAGAAGTTAAGAGAAATACTCTTTGGGTTTGTAAAGTCCCTAAAGGAAATAGAGTATCCGATAGAGAGAATGGACATCAGGATCGTTATTAGCAGGGGGAAAAACTCCTGATCCTCTCGGAGGGCTCCACGGCCTATAAAGGGTCGTGTGTAATATGAATAGCTGTTAGATTTTCCTTTTAAAAACTTCTTCATAAAAATCTCCGGCGGGTTCTCTCTAGAAGTATGTTAATCAACCCGCCGGAGGCTAAAGTTAAAAGAGAAGTTGGAACTCTGTTACGAACAGGTTATTGTCAATCTCCTTCCCGTGTCTCTCGTTTGCCCAGGTGTATGAAGACCTGACCGCCGCCTGCCAACCGTTTATGAGGTAGTAAAAACCAAAGGTTGTGTAGTCAACGTCGTATTTATCGTCAACATCGTCGTTTGGATCGACCCACGAGTAGCGACCTACAAGGTGAACTTTCGGGAAGAACGGAAGGCCGTAGTTGACCTGTGCATAGTAACCTTTTGCGTTTCCAAGTGAAACTTCTTTCCCGTTTTCGTCTTTTGCGTCTGTAGGATTGTCGTATAGGTATCCTGCCTCAAGTGAGAGGTTGTAAGGCTTAAACTGGAGAGCAGTTTCAACATCAATTAAGTGTCTCTTGACAGAAGCAGCTTTATACTTTGTGTAAATCATTTTGGAGGAATCATCCGTTCCAAGCTCTCCACCAATCCTGAAGCGCCAGGTTAAGTTGTCGTTATTAACAGGTGTTGCGTCTAAGGCCAGAGTGTAGAGGTATTTCTTATCCCTGTTGTAGTTCTTATCAGAACTCCATCCCTCTCCGTTAAAGAGGCCGGCAGTTAACTTGACTCCTTTAAAAAGCCTGTAAGTTGCCGCAACTCCAATCTCCCTCCAGACGGGAGCAATTTTGTTAACGGCAACAGGCCTTTCAGGAAGCCAGAGCTTCGTTCCGCTCTTTAAGTAAGACATAGAAACGGGAGTTTTAAACTGTCCCATCTTTATAGAAAGAGGAATAGAGTTAAAAGAGTATTTAACGTAAGCATCCCAGAGCTCTACCTGACTTCTTCTGTCTGCCCTTATCTGAATGCCGTAACCTATGTCATCGTTAAGCTTTCCTTTGACGTTAAGCCTTACTTTCCTTGCGGTAAAGCCGTTACCAGGATCTCCAAATATAGACTTTCCACCATTTTCATCTATATCCTGAGTTTGAGAAAATCTAAAGAGAACCCTTCCCCCAACTTTAACCTTTTCCGTTTTCTTCCTTAAAGGAACAACACTTCTTTTCTGCAGGAGTTTTTTTAGTTCTCTGTTTTCTCTCTCTAACTCCTGAACTTTTTTTTCCAGCTGTTGCAGTTTTAGAAGAATTTCTTCGTTAGAAATAGTTTGAGCTTGAGATGTTAGTGGAACTGCAAGAATAGTGCTAAGAGCGATTAGAGATTTTCGCATCGTTTCCCTCCGGGAGAGATTGTAACTCTTCAAACCGATGATGTTATTTTACTTATCAATATTAAAAATGGAAAATGTTTATGACTTAGAGATTGGCTGAGGTTACCGGTAACCTGGTGCCCGGGGCGGGAATCGAACCCGCACGGCCTTACGGCCCCGGGATTTTAAGTCCCGTGCGTCTGCCAGTTCCGCCACCCGGGCTTTTGGGTTTTTTGTTTTTGGAGGGAAAATAAAAATGGTGCCGAGGGGCGGAATCGAACCGCCGACACGAGGATTTTCAGTCCTCTGCTCTACCAACTGAGCTACCTCGGCTTTGCGATAGAAAAATATAGGGTATGACTACTGAAGTGTCAACTTGGTGCACGAGTTCAATACATGGTGGACACTTTTGAAGTTGTATAATTTGTTAGGAAATCGTAATTGGACAGCACTGTTTGTGGTATATTTGGTAAAATCCAAACATAATAGAAAACGGTGTTTTTACAGAAATAGTGTATTTGCAATCTTGCAAAGACTGGAAAATTATAGGGAAAAAGAACCTTGACACTCGATAATAGTTGATGTTAAATTTTCTGCTGAAGATGTTTGCAACAACCAACTTTAGAAAAACTTTTATGGGGAGGTCCCAGATGAGGAAAGCACTGAAAGCAGTGACCCTGATGGGTCTTGCAGCGGCATTAGTTGCTCCTGCTGCTACAGTTAAAGCTGCCGATATGGAAATGGGCAGCACAAAGGTCACAATCGGCGGCCAGTTAAGAGAAAGACTTCACTGGTATGCCAACAGAATTGGTGATGAAAATGGTGACAGGGTATTAGGTTCCTACAGAGCAAGGCTTAAAATCAAAGCTGAGCTCTCTGATGGCGTAACTGCTGTATTTACACCTCAGGCTGTAGGTTACTGGGGTGAAGGTTCACAAGGTGTTCTTCTTGGTGAAAGAACTCAAGTAAATGGTGCAAGTGGTGAAACCAACACTGTAAATATGCATGAGGCTTACATCCTGCTTGCTAACCCATTCGGTATCAACAATGTAATCGTTAAACTCGGTCGCCAGGAAATAAACCTTGGTAACCAGAGACTTGTGGGTTCTGTTGGCTGGTCTCAGGCTGGAAGGTCTCTTGATGGTATCTTAGTGGGATACGTAGCTGGAGACTATGGGCTTGCTGGTTTCTTCTATGGAAAACTTAACGACAATGTAGGAAGGTTTGACGCTTGGGTAATGCCACAAGCTGGTAACGAAGGCGATAGCTCTGATATTGATCTCTACGTTGCAACATGGCAGGGTAAGTTCAAGCCATTCGGAATCGGTGGAACTTACGAAATCACTGATATTTATGTAAACCCAAGGGCAGGAAGCACTAATATTAACACTCTTTATGGACGTGTAACTCCTTCCTTCGATACAGATTTCGCAAAAATCAAACTTAACCTTGAAGCAGCAACACAAAACGGTGATGCTGGAGATGTAGACTTCTCTGGATACTTCTTCAGTGTTGGAGCAGGTGCTGACTTTGATCAAGTAACTTGGGAACCCAGCGTGTTCGTAGGATATGATTACTACTCCGGTGACAGTGACGACAGTGGTGATATTGACTCCTTCTGGTCTGTTCTTCCAACAGCTCACAAGTGGTTGGGTCACGCTGATATTATCTGGCTTGACAATCTCTACAAGTTCAACTCAGCTATAGCTACAAGGTCTCCAGGCGTTGAGGACCTTTACCTCAAACTCCATGTTAAGCCACTTGAAAAGGTTGCGTTAGGCCTTGACTTCCACTACTTCCAGGCTGCAGAAGACTATGCAGTAAACTATGGAGTAAAGCCTAAAGGATACACTGGTCAAACTTCTGACGATGTAGGCTGGGAAACAGATCTTGAAATCAAGTATAAATACAGCAAGAACCTTTGTTTAACCCTTGGATGGGATCACTTTGATCCTGACAAAGACTTTGCAAGGACATACTTTATAACAAACAGCGATGACCCAGAAGACCACATCTGGGCTCAGGCTGACCTCAAGTTCTAAGGTCGGCTAATCTGACAAGCGATAAAGGGGGCTTCGGCCCCCTTTTTTATTTTGTAGGGAAGGATGGAACAGGAAAAGGTGGAAGTTAGACTGAAGAAAAGTGAAATAAAAGCCATTAAGGATTCTGTCAGGAATTTTGACCCACAGGCTGAGATTTATATTTTCGGTTCAAGGGCAAAGCCTGAGAAGAAGGGCGGCGACATTGATATACTTGTTGTATCGGATGTTATAGGTTGGAAGGAGAGGAGAAAAATAAGAGTTGAGTTGATTAAGCTGTTAGGAGACAGGAAAATTGACCTGTTAGTGGCCAGAAAAGAAGAGATAGATAAGAATCCTTTTTTTCAATTAGCTATTGAAGAAGGAGTTAGAGTTTGAAAAGAAAACAGGAAGCAATATTCATTCAAAACCTTAATGATTTTAAAAAGAGCCTTTGCTGGCTTGAAAAATCTTTGGAAAAAGTCAGAAATACAGATATCAATGATTTTCAAGATTTAAGCGAAGAAGATTTAGAGAAAATAGAAGTTCTTTTCTCCAGGTTTTCGAGAGCCGTTGATATGTTAATCAATCGGATTTTAAGGGGAATAGATATACTTGAGTTAGAAGATGTGGGAACAAAACTTGACATTGTAATCAGGGCAGAGAAGAGAGGTTTTGTTGATAGTTACGAGACGCTGATAGCCATGAAAGATTTGAGAAATGAACTGTCTCATGAATATGTAGGAGAGAGACTTATTTCAAAGCTTGACGAAGTAAGGAAATTTTCAGAAAAACTGATAGAGGTAGGAAACAGGGTTATTGAGTATGGAGAAAGGGAGCTCCTTCCAAAGCTCAGAAGGTAAGCTTTTCCCGAAAGAGAAAGAAATTACTGAAGCACTCCTCAACTTCTGTGTTCCTGAGAAGATTATCCTTTTTGGCTCAAGGGCTAAAGGAACACATACAGAGAGATTTGATGACCTTTTCGTTGAGTGTGAAAATTTGGCTTTGAAGAAGCAGTTGATAGAGCAGCCGGAATATACTCAGTGGATTTAATTCTCAGCGATGAAACCAGCAAAGAGTTTAAAGAGAAAGTAAAAAAGGTAAGGAATTATAGTTTGGAAAAAGCAGAGGTAGTTCTTCAGGTTGAAAGGCTAAAGAGCGCCTTTAACCGATTAAAAGAGGCAGTAGAAAGGGTTAAAAACGACTTAGACAGAGATGGAGCCATCCAGTGGAGCTTACTGTGGAGCTCTTCTGGAAAACTCTTAAACAAGTTCTAGCATACAACAAGGTTGAATGTTTCTCTCCGAGGGACTGCGTTAAAAAGGCATTCCGTTTTGGAATCGTAGACGATGACGAGATTGTTCTTGATATGTTATAGGGTAGAAACAGGAGTTCCCATATCTACAACGAGGAAGAGGCAGTAAAAACATACGAAAGAATTTCAAAAGTCTATGTTCCAGCCATAAGAATGCTTTTAGAGAAAGCGGAAGAAAGTGTTCATAGCTATTGACACTGACGGACTGAGAGCCTATATTTTTCAGCGTCGATTAAGCGGGAGTGGCGGAATCGGCAGACGCGCCGTCTTGAGGGGGCGGTGCCCTTACGGGCGTGCGGGTTCAAATCCCGCCTCCCGCACCACTTAAAGTTCTTCCTCTCCAGAAACCAGCTTCTTCAGCTTCTCAGCCTGCTCTTTGGTTCCAATAATAATTAAGGAATCTCCCTCTAATACCATAGTTGTTGAAGTTGGATTCAGTATAAAGGAGCCGTCTTCCCTCCTTATCCCAATCACTATAACGCCGGTCTTCTTTGGAATATCGAGGTCTTTCAGGAGCTTTCCGTGGAAAGGGGAATTTTTGGGAACTCTTACCTCTTCAAGCCTTAAGTCTATCTCGCCGTGATGGGTAACGATATCGAGGAAACTGACGACGCTGGGGCGGATTGCAAGGGATGCCATCCTGAGGCCGCCGATAACGTTGGGAAGGATTACCTCCGTTGCCCCTGCCCTCTTCAGCTTTATTACGTTTTCTTCCCTGTTTGCCCTTGTAACTATTCGGATTCTTGGGTTAAGGTTTTTGGCAGACAGGGTTATGAAGAGGTTGTCAGCGTCGTCTGCCGTTGCAACTATGAGGTTTGAGGCGGACTTAACTCCGGCTTTAAGCAGTGTTTCATCCTGAGTTGCATCTCCATGGATGTAGATAAGGTTGGGGTAGTGTTCTTTTGCCTCTTCTATTTTTTCTTCGTCCTTTTCAATGACGACAAAGGGAATCTTTTCCTTGTAGAGCTCCTTAATGGCAGCCTGGCCGGTTCTGCCAAGGCCACAAACTATTGTGTGGTTCTTCAGCTTTGAAACCATCTTCTCCATCCTTTTAACGGTTAAGATTTTCTGGAGCTCTCCCTCAAAAATCATAGCAGCAACCGAAGAGGCTCCATAGGCAAATATTGCGAAGGCAATAACAATAACGAACATTGTAAAGAGCTTTCCTACTGGAGTGAGCGGATGGACAAGGCCGTAGCCTACTGTTGAGATGGTTATTATTGTATGCCAGAGGCTATCTATCCACGGCCATCCCTCTATGTAGTGAATGCCGGCCGTTGAGAAGATGACCAGCAGGATAAGAACGGTTAAAATTGTTATAAATTTCTTGAGTGGCTCTCTGTAATCCATGATATTCCTTATTTCTTCAGAAAGTTTAGCAGGAGTTAAAGGTGAAGTTCAAGTTCTTTTTCGTGGGAAAAATCCCAAGTAAGGCCAATTACAAGAAAATTTCCCACAGGCGAGTAAACGGGGAAATGAAACCATTCATAATCAACAACCCGGAGGTTCTAAAATCCCAGAAGGAAGCTCTGTGGCAGCTCCACGTTCAGAAAATTTCCTATGGAATATCAAGATTCCCCATAGAAAACCCTGTAAAAGTTTCTCTTACTTTTTACCTTTCAGGTAGAGTTAAACAGAGGGATATAGACAACGCTGAAAAGTTTGTGGGAGATATTCTGGAAAAAGGAGGGGTTCTAAAGAGGGACTCTCTCATCTACCGGAAAGATAGAGTTGAGAAAAGAATAGGAGTCAAAGGTTTCCCGGAGGTTATCTGTATAGAAATTGAGGAGCTCTCTAGAGAGGAGAAACTTGACCACGAGAAGGGGAAGCCGAAATTTCCGGAGGAGTTTTACGAGTTTCTGAAAAAAATGAAGATGGAGCTCCCAGATGAGAGTTGAAATAGACGTAAGAGTTCCCTTAGAGTCCTCTTTGGAAGAGGAAGTTAAAAGGTTAGGAATTGAGACCTACGAGATTTTAAGGGAATCAATTGACGCAAGGAAGAAACCGGTATTTGTTTACAGGATTTTAGCGGAGCTCCCCAAAGAGAAGGCAAAAGATCTCATAGAGAAGGGTATTGCAAGGGAGCACAGGCCGGTTCCTGAAGTTCCGATACCGAAGATAAGCCAGAAAAAGAGGGTTCTGGTTGTTGGAACGGGACCTGCAGGTCTTTTTTCGGCATACGTTCTTGCAAAGGCGGGGCTTGAAGTTGTTGTCGTTGAGAGGGGAAAGCCTGTTGAGGAGAGGTTAAAGGATGTCTCCCGATTCTGGAAGGAGAGGAAGTTAAACGAGAACTCAAACGTCCAGTTCGGAGAGGGAGGAGCGGGAACCTTTTCAGACGGAAAGCTGACAACGAGGGTTAAGGATAAGAAGAAGTTCTTCGTTTTTAAGACACTCGTTGAGTGTGGAGCTCCCTCAGAAATCCTGTATAAGAGCAAGCCCCACGTTGGAACAGACCTACTGAGAGAGGTTGTGGCAAACTTCAGAGAAAAGCTGAAAAGAATGGGGGTAGAGTTCCGCTTTTCAACGCTCCTTGGGGAGCTCTGCAAGGAAGGAAACAGGATAACTTCTGCCAGATTCAGGGATTTAAAAGAAAACAGGGAGTATAGAGAGGAGTTTGACTTTTACTTTTTAGCTCCCGGGAACAGTGCAAGGGATACCTTTGAGATGCTAAAAAAGGCAGGAGTAGAGCTCTCTGCAAAGCCCTTTGCAGTGGGCTTACGGGTAATCCACAGGCAGAAAACCATAAACAGGATTCAGTATGGGAGAAAGTGGTTTAAGAACCCAAAGCTACCGCCGGCAGAGTACCTCTTCACATACAGAGGAAGGAAAAGGAACGTCTATACGTTCTGTATGTGCCCTGGAGGATACGTAATCTGCTCCTCTTCTGAAAAGCACACGGTTGTTACAAACGGAATGAGCAACCACGCCAGAGACAGCGGATACGCAAACAGCGCCGTTGTTGTTCAGCTCTTCCCTGAAGACTTTGAGAACGACCCGTTTAAGGCAATAGAGTTCCAGAGAGCTTTAGAGAGGGCAGCCTTTGTTGTTGGAGGGAGCAACTACTCAATGCCGGCTCAAACGGTCTGGGACTTCATAAACGGAGAAACCTCGTCAGACCTCATAGAGGGAGGCTACATTCCAGAAATAAGGAATGCCCGTTTAGACAGGCTCCTTCCCCCGGAAATTTCACAGCCCATAAAGGAGGCGTTCCTCCACTGGTATGAAAAGGTCTCATTCTTCGTTCCGTCAAACGCAACTCTTGTTGGAGTTGAGACGAGGACTTCTTCCCCCGTTAGAATTCTGAGGAAGGAGGACTACACTTCCGTTTCTGCCGAAAACCTCTACCCCGTCGGAGAGGGAGCTGGATACGCAGGGGGAATTACAAGCTCTGCTGTTGACGGGATAAACGGAGCTCTCTCGCTTATCGAGAAGCTCACTTAACAAGGAGAGGCTTCGTTCTCTTAATTGAGGAATAGAGGGAAGAGAGAATAAAGATAAGGGCTAAAGAGCTTATAACTACTTCGGGAATATGGAAAAAGAGCTCTAAAAGCATCATTATTCCCAGAGCTCCAATTCCCCAGTGGGCGCCGTGCTCAAGGTAGGGGAGCTCGCTGAGCTTTCCGGACTCCACAAAGTAGAGGGTTAGCGACCTGAGGATAAAGGCTCCAACAGAGAGACCTACCGTAATAATTATCAGGTTCTGGCTGATTGCAAAGGCTCCAACCGTTCCGTCTAAAGAACAGGAGGCATCTAAAAGCTCAAGGTAGATAAAGGCTCCTATTCCTCCGTCTATACCTCTCTTCTCCTTGAAATACTCTATGGAGCTCTTTACAAAGTGGACAATCTCAAAGAGTAGAACTCCTAAAATCATTGAGAGGAGGATTTCCGGCTCTCTCTTGAAGTAGCCAACAACGAGAACGACAGAGAGGGCGATTATCAGCTTAACTTCTCCGAGTTTGGCAATTTTTGAAGCAAAGTTTTCAAGGAGGCCTATCCAGTGGAGCTCCCTCCCGGCGTCAAAGAGCCAGTTGACAAAAACCATAAGGAGGAATGAGCCGCCGAAAGCGAGAATTAAAGGCTCAGCAGACTCAAGGTAGCGGGCGTAAACTTCAGGTTCTTTGAATGCAAGGTCTAAAACCTTTTCAAACGAAAGGCCAGACGTGGCAACGACAATGAGAACGGGAAAGAGGAACCTCATTCCAAAAACGGCTATTACCATTCCCCAGGTTAAGAAACGTCCCCTCCATACTCGAGAAAGGCCAGAGAGGACAACGGCGTTCATAACGGCGTTGTCAAAGGAGAGGGACATCTCAAGGAGAGAGAGGGTTGTTCCCTCAAATACCCCCTTTATCCCCATGTAGAGAAACTCGATAACCCAGCTGACGGCAAAGATTACGGCAAACTCTAAGATCAGTCTTTTCAATTTCATCTCAACGGGATTCTATCAGAGAGGAAAACCTGTCAACAACTGTTTCCGGTTCGATTTCAAAACACTTCTGGTCCCTGCACCTGGTTTTCCCGTGGAGTGAACAGGGAGAACAGGGAAGGTTTCTAGTTAGAGCAGCTCCCTCGTCCGGGTATGGGGCAAAGCCAAAGGCAGGATGGGTTGGGCCAAAAATCGCCACAACCGGCTTTTTCACAGCCCTTGCCATGTGAACAACAGCAGAGTCGTTTGAGATTACTCCTGATGAAAGAGAAATGGCAGCAACGCTCTCCATGATTGAGAGTTTACCGCACAGTGAGACGGCTCCTCTCCTCTCAAGGAGTTCCCCCATATCTTTTTCCTCCTTTCCCCCTACAACAACCGGGTTGAAACCTCTCTTTTTTAGGAGCTCCACAACCTCTGCAAACCTCTCAACGGGATAGCACTTTGTTTTCCAGCGGGCTCCGGGGGCAACGACAACGGCGTTTTCCGGAACAAGAGGGGAAACCTTTTCTTTTAACTCTTCTCCAACGAAGAGGTAGGGTCTTGGGTTTTTAACCTCAATACCAGCATTTTTCAAGGCTGATGCGTAAAGCTCTGGAACAAAAAGCCACTTTGCCTTAAACGGCTTAAAGAGAACCATTAAACGCCTCAAAAAGGCCTTTTTGGAGTATGTGTAAAAACGGAAGGGGAGAAATCGCCTCAGGAGTTTTGTCCTCAGAACATCATGGAGGTCGAAACCGACGTCGAAAGGGGGGAGCTCCCTCGCAAACTCCCTTATATCTGAAAAGGTTTTAAGCCTCTCTCTGTCAACCTCAATAACTCCGTCTATAAACGGCTGACCCTTTAAAACCTCTCCGAATGGCCTGAAAGTTAAGAAGTAAACCTCAAAGCCGGCCTCTTTTAAAGCCGGAAGAACGGCAGTTGTAAGGATAACGTCTCCAAGGGAGGAGAGGCGAACGACTAAAGCTCTCATTCATCCACAGGCTCAAACTTGTCCTTTGAAGCTCCGCAGATGGGGCAGACCCACTCGTCGGGCAGCGCCTCAAAGGGAGTTCCAGGAGGGATGTTGTTATCGGGATCTCCCTCATCAACGTTGTAGATGTAGCCGCAAACTGTGCAGCGCCAGAGTTTGTGCCTTATCTCCACGGCTTCCTCCGCTTTTATAGGTATACCTTTAAGTATAGGAAAATTTCGGAGGGAGAGATGGCTAAAAAGACAAAAGAGAAGACGCCGGAGCTGAAAGTTTTGAAACCCCAGGCCCCAATAAGGCGGTTTGATGTTTTTGCGGAGTGGAATAGACTGAAGGCTATAAAAGAGTTTGGATTTCCCGAAGACGAAGCAAAAGCCTACGGACTTGCTGTTGCAAAAGTTGTTGCAGCAAGGAAGTTCTATGGCCACAGACTGAAATACCGGGGAGCCACGAGGGCTTACCTTGAGGGAAAGACAGAAGAGAAATGGTGGAGGAAGCTGGCAACGCCGGAAGAGTTTGATGAGAAGATAGTTCAGAGAATGGGAGAGGAGTTCTACGAGAAGGTTTTCAGACCGACAATCGAGAAGGCATACGAAGAGGGAAAAGACTACATGGACATAAGAGACTCCATAAGGGAGGGGTGGAACAGACTCCTGAAGGAGGGTTAGATGGCCTCTGTCATCGGCTACCTTGAGATGGAGATTCAGATTCCCCACGCCCATTCACTGAAGGAGAAGAGGGCAGTTGTCAAGAGAATAATTGAAAGGTTAAAAGGGAAATTCAACGTTTCTGTAAGTGAAGTTGGGGAGCAGGACAAGTGGCAGAGAAGCGTAATCGCCGTTGTAACGGTTGGAACCAGCTCAAAAGTTGTTGACGCAACTCTCGAAAGGAGCGTTGAGTTCGTTGAGGAGCTCTTTCCCGGCTCTGTTTTAAGATATCAAAAGGAATTACTCTAAAACTCTGGTAGAATTGGCCAAATTGGGAGAGGTCTTGAAGGTGAAGGTAGGCGTTTACCTCTACAACAGGATCCTTTCGGAAGGCTTGAGTCAGCTCCTCAGCACAGTTGAGGAAGTTGAGGTTGTTTCCGTTGACGAATGTTCACTCCTCTTTGTTGACAAACCGGTTGTTGCAACCGACGATGTAGAGGAGGCCTTTAAAAGAGGGATAAAGGTTCTTCTGGTAGATACGGGACTTTCGGAGGAAGAAACAGTTTTCCTGGTTAAGAACTTCCCTATTTCCGGAATTGTTTACCCGGAGATGGAAGTAAGCCTGCTGAAAAAGTGTATTGAGAGGGTAATTTTAGGAGAGAGCTGGTTTAAGAGGGAGTTTCTCTCCGTTATCTCAAGGAGAAGGGAAACCCTCCACATATCCCAGCTTACAGAGAAGGAGAAGCAGATTATCGACCTTTTACTACAGGGTAAGACAAACAAGGAGATAGGAAAAGAGCTGGGGCTTGCCGAGCAGACCATTAAATACTACCTGAACCAGCTTTTTAAGAAGACGGGCTGTTCAAACAGAACTGCCCTTATAAGTTTCCTCTCGAAAGTCCATACCCTCATTAAAGGCCAAGAACAGAAATTAGAAACCACTCCATAACTGAGCGGGGTTTTCCGTAGAACTTAAGGTAGTATCTGGCTTTGTTTATGGCCTCTTCCCAGCGGGGAGTTCCCCCTTTCTCAAAAACAACCGCCTCGAAAGCATCAAAGAAGAGAAGGGCTTCATCTCTGCTGAGCTTTCCAAACTTCTCAGAGAAGGAAACCACTTTTTTCAGCCTTTCTTTATCTTTGAAGAGGGCTGCAAGCTCGTCTATAAGATCAACAACCGGAGTTTCAAGGAGTTTCAGTGCAACCCCGATACTTCCGCGGGAGAGTTTGACAACCCTTTTATCTGCCGTCAGTCCCATCTTCTCTAAAAGGTAAGAAACGCTTGAATCTGTCAGGGGACTGAACCGGAACGTTCTGCACCGGGAGCGGATAGTAGGGATAACCGCCTCCTCGCTTTTTCCTATAAGGCAGAGGTAGGCGTAGTCGGGAGGCTCTTCAAGGGTCTTCAGAAGTGCGTTGGCGGCCTCTCCCCTCATCTCGTCAGCCCTGTCTATAATAACGGCCTTTCCAGAGCCGGATGTGGGCTTTGTAAAGAGCCAGGCGGATGCCTCCCTAACTTCATCGACCGTCACGGGCTTTTCAACTCCTAAAACCCTTACGTTGAAGGAACCTCCACAGAGATGTGAGAAAAGTTCCTCGGCAACCGTTCTCTTTCCCACTCCCTCAGGGCCAACGAAGAGGGAGCTCCGGGGAAACCTCCTCTCCTCAACAAGGTTCCTTATGAGGTTCAGCTGCCTGGAATGACCAACGATACTGTTAAAGAGCACGGAGCCTCCTCAAAACTGCTTTAAGCACCTCTTCGTGTATCTCCTCAACGGTTTTTCTTCCGTCAACTATCAGAAACCTTTCGGGCTCTTTTTCCGCAATCCTCAAAAAGCCCTGCCTTACCCTTTCGTGGAACTCAAAGTCTTCCTGCTCCATTCTGTCCTTTCTCCTGTCGGAAATCCTCCTAAAGGCCTTTTCAACGGGAAGGTCTATGAGAACGGTAAGGTCTGGCTTCAGCCCTCCTGTTGCCTCCCTGTTCAGCCATTCAACGAGGGAGAGATCTATACCCCGGCCATATCCCTGGTAGGCAAGGGTGGAGTCTGTAAACCTGTCGCAGATAACCACTGCTCCCTCTGAAAGGGAAGGCTTTATCAGGTTCTCAACGTGGAATGCCCTTGCCGCCTCGTAGATGGAGAGCTCCGCAAAGGGAGGAAACTTCTCATTCCGGGGTTTGAGGAGAAATGAGCGGAGTTCCTCGGCAGCCGGCGTCCCTCCCGGCTCCCTGGTTAAGACAACAGAAAACCCCCTGTCTATCAGGGCTTCACACAGGAGCTTTGCCTGTGTGGACTTTCCACACCCCTCTATACCCTCAAATGTGATAAACATCTAATCCCCCAAAAGTTCTGAGCGGGTAAGCCTGCTCTTCTTTTTTGACTTTTTCCTGAAGAAGAGGCTCAGTATCCTGCCGGACTCTTTAACCGTCAGAGAACCCAAAATCGAGGAGATGAGAACGTAGAGAGCCGCAAAGGGAACCACTGCCGGGTTCGTAGCAGCAACCAGGATGGAGAACTCCCCTCTGGGCAGAAGCATGAAACCGGCAGAAAACCCCCTCTTTAAGGAGAGACCGTAGAGTCTTGCAGAGATGATCCCGGTAACGATCTTCGTAAAGAAGGTAAAGACGATAACGGCTATCAGCGGAAGGAGGAGACTGACAGAGAACTTTGAGAAGTTTGTAGTTAGCCCGAAGGTCAGGAAGAAAAGAGCTCCGAAAAGATCTCTGTAAGGGATAACGGCAGACTCAACCTGTTCCTTATGGGAGCTCTCAGCAAAGAGGGTTCCGGCAGCAAAGGCTCCAATTGCCTCAGAAAGCCCGAACCCCATAGAGGCCTCAACAAGCAGGAAGAGAACGGTTCCAACCAAAAGAACCGTAAACTCTGTGGCAGTTCCAATACTGTTAAAGGCAAGGTCAACAACCCTGTTAAAGTTCTTTACGAATACAACTGCTATGAAGATGAAAAGGGCAATTTTCACAACCACTTTCAGGATCTCTGTGGGATTGGAGCTCCCCCCCGAAAGTCCCACCAGAACGGCAAGGAGGGTTGCGGCTGCAATATCCTCAAAAACCAGAATGGCAAGAACGGGCTCAACCTCAGGATTTGCAAGTTTCTTCAGGTCTATAAGGAGCTTTGAAACAATAGCAGAGGAGCTGGGATAGAGGGCAACGGCAAGGGTAAAGGCGGTTAAGCCGTCAAACCCCATCAGCCTGAGGAGGAAAAAGGAGGGGAACAGGTTAAGGACGAGATCCACAACACCAACAGAGAGAATATTTTTCAGGTTCTTCTCCATCTCGGCAAGGGAGAACTCCAGACCTATATAGAAGAGGAGAAGAACAACTCCAAGAACCTCAAAAACATGAACGTCTTCAGCGTGGATAAAGAGGGAGAGGAAAACTCCCGTAAGGATATAAACGGGTATAACGGGGAATTTCAGGTAGTGGGCGACTATGTAAGAAAAGAGGAGCGCCCCCAAAAAGACTGCAAGGAAAAATGAAACGTGCTCCATTATTTGGACTCTCCCTCCACCTCTTTTACAAATCGCTTAACATTCTCAAGGGTTCCAACAACAACCAGCGTGTCCCCCGCTTCTATCTTAAAGAGAGGAGACGGAGAGACGACAACGTTTTCCTCTCTTACAACCGCAACGATAATAACGCCAAACTTCTTCCTTATCTCCAGCTCTTTTATGGTTTTACCGACAAGGAATGAGCCCTCAGGAACTTTGACCCACTCAAAGGCAAGGTGTTTCATGAGGAATCCTATCTTCTCCTCGTCGGAGGTCGGCTGGAAAAGGGCTCCAACTAAAATGGTTCCAAGAGTTCTAGCCTCTTCATCGGTAAGCTCAATAACTGCAGTGGGCTCCTCTGAGTCGTCCTCAAAGTAGTAGATCTCCCTCTTTCCGGTGTAGTGGATAACGACAACTATCGTGTCCCCGCTCTCCGTTCTTATGGAGTATTTCTTGCCTATTCCGGGGAGCTCCCCTTCTTTCACAAACATCTATCCCTCCTTCAGTTCCTTTTCGGGAATTACAACCTTAAAGACGCCTCTCAAGTCTCCCGGTTTGTAGCCCAGAGCTCTATCTTCAGGGTATTTTTCCCTGAGAACTCTAAGAACTTCCGGGTTCATCCGCTCAGGATCCCCGTGGCAGTTGAGACAGAACGGAGCAACCCTTATGGGTTTGTAGTAAACGACAACGCTCTCTCCGTTCTCTTTAGCAGTCGTAATGTAGTAGGGAGGAAGTTTTCCCTCCTTCATCTTTTCCTTAAAGTAGTTGATGGCTTTAAGGTCTAAGGAGTTTGGTTTATTCTTCGGGTTTCTATACCTGTCCGAAACCCTTGAGACCTTTACAACAACGAGCTCCCTGTTGACCTTGCGGGTAAGCTCCTCTGCCCTGCCAGCACAGAACTCTATGGCTTTGGGGAAACCGCCCTCTTTGAGAGCCATACCCAGGTTCCTCTTCAGCTCCCCCATCAGCCGGGAAACGGCGCTGTTCCCTATCTTTATAGCCTTCTCTTTTTCGCTCTCCGTCAGATTCTGAGAAGAGTGAACGCACCCGGAGATGAGAATCGGAAGAATCAGGAAGAGCAACCTCTTCATCTCACACCTCCCTCGATATAGTAAGGGTTCCGCAGCCGCCAAGAGGATCTCTCCTGAACCTGTTGCTGAGGGTCACCCTTACCCCCATCTCCCTCAGTTTCAGAAACGCCCTCTCATACTCCTCCTCCGTTAAGCCTTCAAGGTCAACTCCGGGAACCCTGTTGTAGGCCATCAGCATCACTGTCATCCTGAACTTCTTGGCGAGCTCCCCAAGGGCTTTCAGGTCTTCGTCGGAGTCGTTCACTCCCTTTATCAAAAGGGAGCCTATCTGAAATTTCTTCCTCTTAGAGGAGGAAACTTTCCCGAAGAACTCTTCAAGCTCTCCGAAAATCTGGCTCAGTGGAACGGAAACGCAGAAAATCTTTCTCCTCTTCTCCTCGGAAACGGCGTGGACAGAGATGGTCAGGCCGTCGTGGGGAGCTCCCATGAGCTTTTTGAACCCCTCAATGGGGTATCCGGTTGTGCTCACCGTTACCTTCAGTCCTTCCGACTTGAACTTCTCAATGGCCTTAACAACCTCGTCGGCGTTGGCGGAGGGTTCGCCTATTCCAGCTACTGCAACGCCTTTTATGGGGAGCTCTCCCTTCAAAAGCTCATACTGGCTGACGATCTCCTCAGCCGTCAGGTTTCTCTTCAGGCCGTTCTTCCCGGAGGCACAGAAAACGCACCGAACGGGGCAGCCAACCTGCGAAGAGACACAGAGCCTCTCCCCCTTGTAAAAAACCGCCTCTACCCTGTGGCCGTCGTCCGTCTCAAAGATAAAAAGCCTGTTTAAAGGGCTCCTGAGTTCCTTAATTACCCTCATCGCCTATAACCCCGGCTCTTGTAAAGCATTTAAACCTGTCGTCTGCACGCTCCTTCAGCTTCTCAACGTATTCGTTCCACTGTTCCTCACTGACAAAAAGCCTCATGGGAAACTGAACCCTTCCTTTATCCTCAATCTCAACGGTTACAGTTTCAAGGGGAACGTTTATATCAACAACCTTTCCACTCCCCTCTGGAGTCTCAATCTGAGAGCCGATTTCCGGGAGAAACTGCCTTATGTAGTAGTTTGCCTCCTCGTATTTGAGGCAGCACATGAGCCTTCCACAGGTTCCCGAAAGCTTTGCCGGGTTTGGAGGAAGTCCCTGAAGTTTTGCCATGTTCAGTGAAATTGAGTGGAAACACTCTAAGAACGACTTGCAGCAGCAGATGCTCCCGCACATCCCCACTGCGCCGACCATCTTAACTTCGTCCCTCACTCCAATCTGGCGGAGCTCTATCCTGGTCTTAAAATGGGCAGCAAGATCTCTAACGAGCTGTCTAAAATCAACCCTGTTCTTGGCAGTAAAGTAAAAGACAATCCTCTCTCTGTTCAGGGTTGTGTATGCTTTAACCAGCTTCATCTCAAGCCCGTGCTTTAAGACCTTCTTCCTGCAAACCTCAAGGGCTTCCTGGGCAAACAGGAGGTTGTCAAAAAAGCGGTTCCTGTCCTCCTCTGTGGCCACCCTCAGAAACGTGTAGAGCTCCTCAGGATCTGTCCCGAACTTTCTGAGAGTTTCCGGTTCAACGGAGTAACTCTTTAAGACTTTAACTACCTCTTCTCCTCTATCGGTCTTAACAACAACCTCGTCTCCGTAGGAAAGGCCTTCCCTGTCGGCAGAGGCAAGCCCCGTCTTTTCCGTATCCATATACTTGAACTTAACAACAATCATCTTTCTCTCCAGCTTCGAAATTCCACAACTGTTAAGTATATTGTCCCGTCAGTCCTCTGCAACCGGCTTAAAAAGGGCTATATTATCTGCAGCTCAGAAATTGCGTATCGGGACTTGACACTCTGTAAATGAGAACTATTATTAATAGCAGACACCCCCTATCCCCCTCCCTCCTCCCCATAAGTCTTAAGGGGGCGCCACCCGGCGCCCCTTCTTTTTTCTCTCTGGTAGAATTCCCAAAACCAGCAGGGAGAGCAGTTGAGCAGGCTTCTCGTAGGTTTCAGCGGGGGAGTTGACAGCTTTTTCACAGCCTACCTGCTAAAGGAAAAAGGGTTTAACGTCTTTCCCGTTTACCTGAAACTTCTTCCAGAGGCAGATACCGAAAAAGTAAGAAAAGCCGGAGAGCTCTTAGGACTTAAAGTTTCCATAGTAGACCTTACAGATATCTTTAAGAGAGAAGTTATAAACTACTTTATCTCTTACTATAAAAAAGGATTGACTCCCAACCCCTGTGCAGTCTGCAACAGGGAGGTAAAACTCAAGTACCTCTATAAGCTAAAGGAAGAACTCAAAGCCGATCTGATAGCAACAGGCCACTACGCCAGGGTGGGTTTCTCAGAGAGATTCAGAAGAAACCTCATATATAGAGGAGTGGAAAAGGGTAAAGAGCAGTCCTACTTCCTCTCTCTGGTAGAGAGGAAAATCTTTGACAGCTTACTTCTTCCGCTGGGAGAGTTTACAAAAGAGGAGGTTGTAAAAAGGGCAACCGAGCTGGGTTTTCCATACAGAGGGGAGAGCCAGGACATCTGCTTCATTGAGAAAGACTACGTATCGTTCCTTAAACAGTTCATAGAGGAAAAACCAGGCTTTTTCAAACTTGAGGACGGAACAGTTGTTGGAAAACACAGAGGCTACTTCAGATATACAGTAGGGCAGAGGAGGGGGCTCGGTATATCCTACAAACATCCCCTATACGTTTTAGAGATAAGACCGGAAGAGAACACAGTTATTGTAGGCGCTAAAGAAAAGATTTTTAAAGAGGAGATTTTTGTCTGGAAAGTTAACTGGCACGTTAACCTGGAGGAGTGGGGTAAAATCCCCGTGCAGGTTCAGGTCAGATACAGGTCAAAACCGGTAGAAGTTGAGTCAATAGAGTATTTAAAAAACGGCGTATATCGTGTAAAATTAGCGGCGAAAGTTGACGCCCCGGCTCCGGGGCAGGTCTGTGCCTTTTACAGCAACGACCTGCTCTTAGGAGGAGGGGAAATAATTGGAAAAGGAGCCGAGTGATGGAAGGGAGCATTGTAGCCATAGACTGGACTCTAATAGTTCAGGCAGTGAACTTCCTCATCTTTATGGTTCTCATCAACAAATTCCTCTTCCAGCCACTCCTGGGTCTCATGGAGGAGAGGGAAAAGGAGTTAGGAGCTGTTTACAGCGAGGCTGAAGCCCTGAAGCTTAAAGCAGAAGAGATGCTGAAAGAGGTTGAGGAGCTCCTCTCTAGAGCGAGGGAAGAGGCAAAGAAAGTAATAGATGCAGCCGTAAAAGAGGCCAGGGAAGAGAGAGAAAGGATAATAGCTCAGGCACAGGAAGAAGCAGCTGTTAAGGTAGAAAAGGCCAAAGAGGAAATCTGGCAGGCTTTTGAGTCTGAAAAGGCAAAACTTGAGGCTGAAGCTGAAAAGTTAGCAGAGGAGATAGTCAGGAAAATCCTTGGAAAGGTTGCCTAAGGGGGAAAGATGGAACACGGAGGACATCTTCTTTTCTGGAAAACGGTAAACGTGATAATACTCTTTGCCATCCTCTACTGGCTTCTTAAAAAGCCGGTTTCAAAGTTCCTATCAGACGGTATCGAATCGGTAGTCAGCAAGTTTGAGAAAGCCAAAAAGAAAAAAGAAGAGGCTTTAAAGCTCCTGAAAGAAGCTGAGAAAAAGTCTGAAGAGGTAAAAGCAGAAGCAGAAAGAATAGTGGCTTACTCCAAAGAGGTTGCAGAGAGGGAAAAGGAGCAGATCATCGCCGAGACCAAAGAAACAGCTTCAAGAATTATCAGGATGGCTGACGAAGAGATAGAGAAAGAGGTTTACAAGGCCAAGGAAGAGCTCAAAAAGTTTGCAGCCCAGAAAGCCGTTGAGATAGCAGAGGCAAAGCTCAAGGGCTCATTAACCCCAGAGGTTAACAGGAAACTTATAGAGTCCAGCCTTGAAAAGCTTTAGGAGGGATCAAGTTGAGACTGGAAGTTAGAATCGCGAGAAGGTATGCCAAGGCTCTATCGGAAGTCCTTTCCGACGAAAAGTTAGAGAAGGTTCTCCAGGAAGTTAAAACCCTCCTCACCCTCTTTGATGAAAAGGCCATTAAGTTTTTTAAAAGCCCCATAATTCCCACGGAGAAAAAAGTGGAGCTCCTCAACTCTGTTCTTGAAAAGTTTGAGGTTTCGCCAGAGCTCCAGAAAGTTCTCCGCCTCATGGCAGAGAGAGACAGGCTTGGAATTTTAAGGGAGTTTGCCGAGGAGTTTGAGAAGTTTGCAGATGCAAGGCTGGGAGTAATCAAAGCCGAAATTACAAGCGCAACAGAGCTTGACGACGAAGTGCTGAACAAAATAAAAGCTAAGCTGGAGGAGCTCTTTGGCAAAAAGGCAGAGATCACGGTAAAACTTGATCCCTCCATAATCGGCGGATTCATAGTAAGGGTTGCAGATAAAGTTCTTGACGCTTCAATAAAGACGCAGCTTGAAAACCTGAAGAAAGCTATAGCCGATTAAGATAAAAAACCGATAGCGAGGTGTAGAGATGCAGATCAGAGCAGAGGAAATTTCAGAACTGATAAGAAAACAGATTGAAGAGTTTGAAGCTTCTGTAAACCTCGACGAAACGGGAATCGTCATCAAGGTTGGAGACGGAGTAGCAAGGATCTACGGTCTCGAGAACGTTGAGTATGGAGAGGTTGTTGAGTTTGAAGACGGAACAGAGGGCGTTGCCTTCAACCTCGAAGAGGATAACGTAGGTGTTGTTCTCCTCGGAGAGGGAAGAGGTATCGTTGAAGGCGGAAAGGCAAAGAGAACCGGAAGAATCCTCGACATGCCCGTAGGAGAGGGGCTCATCGGAAGGGTTCTTGACCCCCTCGGAAACCCCATTGACGGTAAAGGGGACATCGAATACGTAGAGAGAAGGGCTGTTGAGCGTATCGCCCCCGGTATCGTTACAAGGAAGCCCGTTCACGAGCCACTTCAGACGGGAATCAAGGCAATTGACGCCCTCATCCCAATCGGTAGAGGACAGAGGGAGCTTATCATCGGAGACAGACAGACAGGTAAAACAACAATTGCCATAGATACAATCCTCAACCAGAAGAGAGAAGACGTTATCTGCGTTTACTGTGCCGTCGGTCAGAAAAGGTCAACAGTTGCCCAGACAGTTCAGCTCCTGAAAGAGATGGGAGCTATGGAATACACAATTGTCATCTCTGCTACTGCTTCTGATCCTGCAGCGCTTCAATACCTTGCTCCTTACGCTGCCTGCACAGTTGCTGAATACTTCAGGGATACAGGTAGAGCTGCACTCATCATCTACGACGACCTCTCAAAGCAGGCTGTTGCATACCGTGAGATGTCACTCCTCCTGAGGCGTCCTCCTGGAAGGGAGGCTTATCCTGGAGATGTTTTCTACCTCCACTCAAGGCTCCTTGAAAGGGCTGCCAAGCTCAACGACGAGCTCGGAGCAGGTTCACTTACAGCTCTTCCAATAGTTGAAACAAAGGCCGGAGACATTTCCGCATACATTCCAACAAACGTTATCTCAATTACAGACGGTCAGATCTTCCTTGAAACAGACCTCTTCTACAAGGGTCAAAGGCCGGCTATTAACGTAGGTCTTTCTGTTTCAAGGGTTGGTGGTGCCGCCCAGATTAAGGCCATGAAGCAGGTTGCAGGTAAACTCAGGCTTGAGCTTGCCCGTTACCGTGAGCTTGAGGCTTTCGCCCAGTTTGCTTCAGACCTTGACCCTGCAACAAGAGCACAGCTTGAGAGGGGAAGGCGTATGATGGAGCTCCTCAAGCAGCCTCCCCACAAGCCTATTCCCGTTGAGAAGCAGATCGTTGCGTTCTTTGCTGCAATCAACGGATACCTTGATGACATTCCTGTTGAGGCTGTAAACAAGTTTGAGTGGGAGCTCTACGCCTTTATGGATGCAAAACACCCTGAGATACTCAAGGAAATCCTTGAGAAGAAGCAGCTTGACGACGACTTAACGAACAGACTCCACGAAGCCATCAAGGAGTTCAAGGCGACCTTTACAGCCTAATAGCGAGGTAAAAAATGCCTGGAATGAGAGAAATTAAAGCTAAGATAAAGAGCCTCAAGGGAACGAAGCGGATAACCGCCGCCATGAAGGCGGTTTCCGCTGCCAAACTCCGTAAGGCTCAGGAAGACCTCTTCAACGTTCGCCCCTACGCCGAAGTAATGAAAGGAATTGCCGAAGGGCTATACAGAAGGGGTAACCCTGCCATCCACTCAATATTCAGGGTAAGGCCTGTTAAGAGGATTGAGCTGGTTGTAATTTCCTCCGATAAAGGCCTCTGCGGTGCCTTTAACGCCAACATCATAAGGCGGGTAAACAGGTTTGCCAGAGAGAAACAGTCAGAGGGAATAGAGATAAGCCTGACAACTGTTGGCAACAAGGCCAGCCAGTTTTTCACGAAATACTCGGGGCTCCACGTCCGTAAGACATTTACCGATATTTTCAGGAGGATAGGTCTTCCCCTTGCCAGGGAGATTTCCTCAGACCTCTATCTTGGATACATGTCAGAATACTTTGATGAAGTTTACGTGGTTTACAACAAGTTCTACAACGCACTGAAGCAGGAAGTAACCTTTGAAAAGATAATGCCCCTCTCTGTTGAAGCAGACGAAGAGACTCCCGTTTCCGAATACACAGTTGGCCCCGACGAGAGCGTAATTGAAGAGGCCATAAAAGCATACACTTCTGCCGTTGTTCTGAGAGCCCTCAAAGAGTCTGAAACCAGCGAACACGCAGCCCGTATGACGGCAATGGACAACGCCACAAAGAACGCAGAGGACATGATAAGGAAGCTCACAATCTCCTTCAACAAGGCAAGGCAGGCTGCAATTACGAAGGAGCTCATTGAGATTACAACCGCTATCGAAGCAATGAAATAGGGAGGATAGGTATGGCAGAGCATAAAGGAAGGATAGTTCAAATCGTTGGACCGGTTATAGACGTTGAATTTCCCGATGGAAAGCTTCCTGAGATCTACCACGCACTGAGAGTTCCAAACGTTAAGCAGATTACGTGGGACGGTAAAATCGAAACCGGTGACCTTATGCTTGAAGTTCACCAGCACCTTGGAGAGAACAGAGTCCGCTGCGTTGCCTTTGGAGCGACTGAAGGTCTTAAGAGGGGAATGGAGGTTATAGATACTGGCGATTACCTCAAAGTTCCCGTTGGTCACGCAACAAGGGGAAGGATCTTCAACGTTGTTGGAAAGCCCATCGACAACAAGGGCCCTGTTGAGGCTGAGGAATACTGGCCTATTCACAGACCTGCTCCACCACTTACAGAGCAGAAAACTGTTGCTGAGATATTTGAGACGGGAATTAAGGTTATTGACCTCCTTGAGCCTTACGCTAAAGGTGGTAAGACGGGACTCTTCGGAGGAGCTGGAGTCGGTAAGACCGTTCTCCTCATGGAGCTCATCCACAACGTTGCAATGAAGCACGGCGGTTTCTCCGTCTTTGCAGGAGTCGGAGAGAGAACCAGGGAGGGAACAGACCTCTGGCTTGAGATGCAGGAGTCTGGCGTTCTTGAGAATACAGTTCTCGTTTACGGTCAGATGAACGAGCCTCCTGGAAACAGGTGGCGCGTTGCGATGACCGGTGTTACGATGGCCGAGTACTTCCGTGACGTTGAAGGCCGTGACATGATGTTCTTCGTTGACAATATGTTCCGTTTCATCCAGGCTGGTTCCGAAGTTTCTGCTCTTTTAGGTAGGATTCCATCCGAGGTTGGTTACCAGCCAACCCTTGCGACAGAGGTTGGAGCCATTCAGGAGCGTATTACATCTACGAACAAGGGTTCAATTACGTCCGTTCAGGCCATCTACGTTCCTGCCGACGACTTTACAGACCCGGCTCCGTTTACACTCTTTGCCCACCTCGACGCAACAACTGTTCTCTCAAGGGCACTTGCAGAGCAGGGTATCTATCCGGCAGTTGATCCCCTTGAGTCAACGTCCCGTATGCTTGACCCGCACATCGTAGGTGAGAGGCACTACAGGGTCGCAAGGGAGGTTCAGAGATACCTCCAGAGGTATAAGGAGCTCCTCGAGATCATCGCAATTCTCGGTATGGAAGAGCTTTCAGAGGAAGACAAGCTCGTTGTTCACAGGGCAAGGAGAATCCAGCTCTTCCTCACTCAGCCGTTCCACGTTGCTGAGGTCTTTACGGGAATGCCTGGTAAGTATGTAACAGTTGAGGAGACAATCCGCGGATTTGAGATGATCGTTAACGGAGAGCTTGACCACCTGCCTGAGCAGGCGTTCTACATGGTTGGAACGATTGACGAGGCAATAGAGAAAGGCGAAAAGCTTATGAAGGAAGCCCAGAGCAAATAGAGGAGACGATAGATGGCTACCAGGAAAGGACTGCCAACGGAGATGAAGTTTCATCTGGCCTCGGCAACGGGTAAGCACTTCGAGGCTGAGGCTAAAGAGGTTTACGTTGAAACGGACGATGGCGACCTCGGTATCCTTCCGGGTCACCAGCCGGAGTTTTATTCGATAGGCGCCGGATTTGTTGTCTGTAAGGATAAGGACGGAAACGAAATAAGGAAACTTGTTTACAACGGGTTTGTTCAGATAGAACCCGACGCTGTTAGAGTTGGAGTTCAGGAGATTTACGAACCCGGAGAGGTTGATATTGAAGCGGTGGAGAGGGAGATCTCCCAGCTCAGGGAGAAGCTCTCTTCACTTAGCGAAGAGGAAGCAGAGAGCAGGAGCTCCATTGAAGCTGAAATAAGAAGAAAAGAGGTTTTAATCAGGAAGGCCCGCTAAGGGTCTTCCTGTTTCCTCGTCTACGTTTTCCTGTATTTCATGTAAATTCCCGCAGTTCCAGCAAGAACTCCGAGAAAGAATCCTATTGAGATGTATAAAAGTTTCCTTGAGGTATTTCTAGGCAGTTTGTTAACCGGTTTTGGAATCTTTTCCGGAGGGAGTCCGGGGTAGAACTCGTAAACCTTGCCGGTATTGGTTCTTACTTTAACAACTTCAACAACCTTCCCGTTTACCTGCTTGTAAGAAATCCACGCTTCCACCGGTTTCTCTTCTGAAAAAGAGGTATAAGAGGAAAACAGAAGCAACGTTAGAACGAGCGTAACAAAAAACCTCATCAAGACTCCTTTTTCTAGATTATTAAAATTCTAATAAAACTCCTGAGAGGGAAACTGTGGAAAACCGTGGAAAGAAGTTGACCCTAATCCAGGCTGCCGCAATGGCAGTTGGAACGATGATCGGAGCCAGCATATTCTCCATCTTCGGCTACGGGGTGAAGATTGCAGGAAATGGACTACCTTTTTCGTTTGTTCTCAGCGGAATTTATGCCCTTATGGTTGCATACTCCTACGCACACATGGGGAGGAAGTTTATCTCTAACGCAGGTCCAATCGCCTTCATCCAGAGGGCATTCGGAAACTCTCCGGTAGTGGGAGCCCTCTCTGTTCTTATGTGGTTCAGCTATGTTATCTCTATTGCCCTCTTTGCCATAAGTTTTGCCGGCTACTTCCTTCCACTTATTCACCTAAACTACCCGATCTTCCACACTGCCGTGGAGGTTCTGGTGATTGCCCTATTTGGAGCAATCAGCTTTTTTGGAGGTTCACAGGCCGTTGGGAAACTTGAGTTCTGGATAGTTCTATTCAAACTTCTGATACTCCTTACGTTCATAGCAGCAGGTCTTTCGGTTCTCCACCCTGGCTACCTTAAACCCCACATTGACTCCGGCTACTTCAGGGGGATTCTCAACGCATCTGTAATCTTCTTCCTCTCCTACATGGGATTTGGACTGATAACAAACATAAGTGAGAACATAGAAAACCCTTCGAAGAACGTTCCCAGGGCAATTTACCTCAGTATTTTTGTGGTTATGGCAGTTTATGTGGGAGTTTCTATTGCTGCGCTGGGAGCTCTCCCCGCTTCCGAAATTGTTAAATACGCCGAAAACGCTCTGGCAGTTGCCGCAGAACCAGCCCTGGGAAAGCTGGGTTTTCTGCTGCTGTCGGTGGGGGCTCTTGTAAGCATTTCATCAGCCCTCAACGCAACCATCTATACCGGTGCCAATGCTTCTTATGCTTTAATGAGAGACGGTTATATTCCCTTTCCTGGTCACCTTGTTGAGAAGAGATGGATGGGAGAGCACTTAGGCCTTTACCTCACCTGTAGTTTGGGGCTTATCTTCACGCTGTTTTTCAACTTGACGTCTGTTGCTTCGATGGTGAGTATCATCACGGCAGTTCTATATGTAGGGGTCATACTTTCACATTTAAAGCTGTGTGAGTATGTAGGGGGCAAGAGAGGTCTAATTTTCTTTAATTTGATCGTAATCACATTTGTTGTGATGCAGATAGCAATATATCAGTTCAAACACAGTAAAGTAACATTTATTGCTACAGTGTTAATTTTCGCTATGTCGCTTATCCTTGATCTCTTCTACTACAGTAGAAGAAGAAACGTGTCTCCGTTTATTCAGAGCGTGAAAAGAGGGGGTGCGGAGAACCTGAGCTAAGCCATTCCGATCTTTCGGAACTTCTGGTATCTGTCCTCTAAAAGTTCTTCTGTAGAGAGTTTGGTTAATTCGTTGAGATGTTTTTTTACATAAGTCCTAAAGTTTTCAAAGGTTGTTTCCCAGTCTTTGTGAGCTCCCTCTAGTGGTTCCGGTATTATCTCATCAATAATTCCCAGTTTTTTAAGCTCTTCGGCCGTTAGTTTCAAGGCTTCTGCTGCTTCTTTTACCTTATCCTGGGACTGCCACAGGATTGCAGCGCACCCTTCCGGTGAAATTACAGAGTAGATGGAGTTTTCAAACATTAAGAGCCTGTTGGCAACCGAAATTGCAAGGGCTCCCCCGCTTCCTCCCTCTCCAATGACAACGCTTATTACCGGAACATTCAGCTTTGACATCTCAAAGAGATTTCTCGCAATGGCTTCAGACTGACCGTGCTCTTCTGCCTCTATTCCGGGAAATGCTCCAGGGGTATCAACAAGAGTGATAATGGGCTTTCTGAACTTTTCGGCTAACTTCATAACCCTTAAAGCCTTTCTGTAGTCTTCGGGAAGGGGCATCCCGAAGTTTCTCTCTATTTTTTCCTTTGTTTCCCTTCCCTTTTCCTGTCCTATTACGCAGACGCTCTCTCCTTCAAACTTTGCAAACCCTGCAACTATCGCCTTTCCGTCTCCGCAGTGGCGGTCGCCATGGAGCTCCACGAAATCCTTAAAAACTGCCCTTATGTAGTCAACGGCGTGGGGGCGGTTTGGGTGGCGGGCTATCTGAACCCTGTCCCAGGCGGAGAGGTTGCTGTAGAACTCCTCTATCTTTTTCTGGAACTTCCTCTCTATTTCTTCAATTACTGCGGGGTCGTGTTTTCCCATTCTTTTGAGTTCCTCGATTTTTTTCCTGAGTCTGTCTACCTGAACTTCAAACTCGTGCAGTCCGGCCATCTTTTCAACCTCAGTTAACCTTGATTTTCTTCAGGTGTAGTGTTTCCTGGAGCCCTTTAAGAATATGGGCATCAAGGGGTAATCGCAGGTCGGGGTCTATTTGCAATTTTACAAAACAGTCGGGGAGCTCCGCCTCAACAACAACGGGTTTTCCGTTTGGAGAGGAGTTTTCCTCCAGGAAACTCCTGAGATTTGAGAGCGTTTCCTCCGAGATCTGCCCGCTGTCGAGGGTTATCACTATTTCGCTCGTCTGTTCAGAAACAGCATCCCTTACCGAAACTATCTCCCGTGCTATAACGTTCTTACTATCCTCTTCTTCCCTTACCTGGCCCTTTATCGCAATCAGGTTCCCTTCGGTAAGGAGTTCTGAAACCTCTTTGTAGATGTTGGGGAAAACAAGAACGGATACAGTTCCGTCAAGGTCTGTGAGCTCCAGCGTAGCCCAGAGTTCTCCCCTCTGTGTCCTTCTTAGCTTTACCTCAGTTATCGCCCCAGCCAGGTAAACTTCATCTCCGTCCTTCCACTCCTCTTTTTCCGAAGAGGAGTTGAACTTGAACTCAACCACTCCCCTGTATTCCTCCAGAGGATGCCCGGAGATGTAGAACCCTATCGCCTGCCGTTCATACTCCCACTTTATCCTGTCGTTCCACTCAGGAACCTGAGGAAACTCCTTCTTTACAACGGTGGTTTCATCTCCAAAAAGGCTCATAAGTCCTTTGTTTTTCGATTTCTGGATGCTCTGGGCTGCGTTCATTGCCTTATCCAGAACCTCGTAGTTTGCAGCCCTTGAAATTCCCGTTGAGTCAAAGGCTCCTGCCTTTATCAGGGCTTCAATAACCTTCCTGTTTACAATTTTCAGGTCAACCCTCTGGCAGAAGTCGTAGAGGTCTTTAAACTCTCCTTCCTCTTTCCTTACCTTTTCAATGTGGAGGGCAGCCTTTTCTCCAACCCCTTTGATTCCGGCAAGGCCAAACCTTATTCCCTCTCCTTCAATTTCAAAGTAGGCTCCGCTTTTATTAACGTCTGGCGGGAAGACGGGAATTCCGTTCTCCTTGCAGTCCTTCATGAACTTCACGATTTCGTCTGTCTTGTCAAAATCGATGGACATCATTGTTGCCATCAGCTCTTTCGGATAGTGGGCCTTCAGGTAGGCTGTAACGTAGGCAAGGAAACCGTAAGCGGCAGAGTGGGACTTGTTGAAACCGTATTCTGCAAACTTTGCAATGTCGTCAAAGAGCTTCTCTATCTTCTCTTTCGGGTATCCCCTCTCAACGGCCCTTGAGACGAAGATTCCCCTCTGCTCCTCCATTATCTCCTTCTTCTTTTTACCCATTGCCCGCCTTAAGAGGTCGGCTTCTCCAAGTGAGTATCCTGCAAGGATGTTTGCTATCTGCATTATCTGTTCCTGATAGATAAAGAGGCCGTAAGTCTCTTTCAGAACCGGCTCAAGCTCCGGGAAGATGTAGTCAACCTCCTCTTTTCCGTGTTTCCTCTTTATGTAGCTCTCGGCCATTCCGGAGTTTAAAGGTCCTGGACGGTAGAGTGCAACAAGGGCGATAATATCCTCGAAGACGCTGGGCTTGAGCCTCTTCATGAGGTTTCTCATGCCCCTCGATTCAAGCTGGAAGACGCCGATTGTGTTCCCTTCCTGGAGAAGCTTAAAGGTCTTCTCGTCGTCTAAAGGCAGTTTTGTGGGAACTATCTCAACGCCGTGTCTTTCCTTGATGAGCTTTATCGTCCTGTCTATGATTGTCAGGGTTTTAAGTCCTAAGAAGTCCATCTTTAAGAGGCCTAAAGCCTCAACCTGACCCATGTCATACTGGGTTGTGATATCTCCGTCTTTACTCTTTGCAAGGGGGATGTAGTCTGTAAGTGTTTCAGGGGCAATAACAACGCCGGCGGCGTGAACTCCCGTCTGGCGGGCGAGTCCCTGGAGCCTTTTGGCTATCTTTATAAGCCTCTCAACTGTCGGGTCTTTCTCCATCAGGTCTTTGATTTCGGGGGCTCTCTCTACCGCGTCCTCAACTGACTTTGCGTCGTTGGGAATGAGCTTTGCCAGTTTGTCAACTTCCTTCGGAGGTATTCCTAAAACCCTTCCGACATCTCTTACAACCATCTTTGTTTTCATTGTTCCAAAAGTAATAATCTGGCAGACCTTGTCCTCTCCGTATTTCTCCCGAACGTATTGAATAACCCTGTCCCTTCCCTCCTGACAGATGTCAACGTCGATGTCGGGCATCGTTACCCTTTCAGGGTTCAAAAACCTCTCAAACAGGAGGTTGAACTTAAGAGGGTCTATGTCTGTAATTCCTATGGCGTAGGCAACAAGAGAGCCTGCTGCCGAACCCCTTCCAGGTCCAACAGGTATTCCGTTTTTCTTTGCCCAGTTGATAAAGTCCCAGACTATCAGGAAGTAGCCGGGGAATCCCATGTCGCTGATTATCTTCAGCTCGTAGTTCAGCCTTTCGTAATACTTCTGTCTCTCCTCTCCGTTGGTTATTCCCTGTTCCTGGAGCCTTCTTTCCAGCCCTTTCTCGGCAAGCTCTCTCAGGTAGCTTTCGTAGGTGTGGCCTTCTGGAACTTCGTATTTGGGGAGGAGATAGCCTCTGTTTTCAAACGTTTCGAGTGTATCTTCTACCTTTTCGGCAATTTTTAAAGTGTTGAAAACTGCCTGAGGAACTTCTCTGAAGACCTCCAGCATCTCCTGGGCGTTCTTGAAGTAGAACTCCTTTGTGGGGAACCTCATCCGCTTCTCGTCTGCCAGTTTCTTGCCGGTCTGAAGGCAGAGGAGAACGTCGTGGGCTTCCCAGTCCTCTTTGTTGAGGTAGTGGGCATCGTTTGTCGCAACTAACTCTATGTCGAGTTTTTTGGATAGCTCTATCAGGAACCTGTTTGCCCTTTCCTGGTCTTTAAGCCCGTGGTATTGAATTTCCAGGTAGAAATCGTCTCCGAAGAGCTCCTTATACCATTTGGCAGCCTCAATGGCCTCTTTTTCCTTTCCCGTAAGGTAGAGGAGAGGGACTTCTCCCTGGATACAGGCAGAGAGGGCTATGAGCCCTTCGCTGTATTTCTCCAAAACCTCTTTGTCTATCCTGGGTTTATAGTAGAAACCCTCGATGAAACCGATGGAGCTGAGCTTCATGAGGTTTTTGAGGCCTGTGTCGTTCTTTGCAAGGAGGATGAGGTGGTAGCTTCCCTTCTCTCCCTCTTTTCCTTTGCCCCTGTCAAAGCGGGAGCCTTTGGCTATGTAGAACTCCTGTCCTATGATGGGTTTTATTCCTCTTTCTTTACATGTTTTGTAAAGCTCGTAAGAGGCAAACATGTTCCCGTGGTCTGTTACGGCAACGGCGGGCATTCCAAACTCGGCGGCTTTATCTACCAGGTCTTTTACCTTTATTGCTCCGTCTAAGATTGAATACTGGGAGTGGAGGTGAAGGTGGACAAAGTCTCCCGGTTTTACAGCCATTTTATTCTCCTCTTACAGTTTTTAGAAAAGACCTTGAAGGATTAGGCTTTTTTAGGTGTCCAGACAACACTCCAGAGTAAGACTCCAATAAGGAGCAGTATTCCTAGCATAAAATATTAAAAGGCCGGCAACGGTTGCCATTAATCCTCCTTTGAGTTTATTTTGCTTCTCCACTTCTTCAAAGTTATTCCAACGGCAATGATGGAGAAGTCTTCCTTGTGCCATACGGCGAGGGTGCCTGGAAATTGAAATTAGCTTTCCTGAAATCTCTTTCTCTATTCTGCTCAAAAGCCATTCCTGATTAAATTCCGGCAGAATTCTATCAATTAAGTAGACTTGTTATAAAATTGGCCTGCATAAACGGTTGGAGTTTTCTTATGGCTAGGAGCCGTGGATTCTGGGCAGACTGGACTTTCGGCAAAATTGCGGCCATTTCAGCTTTTCTGGTTGTTGCCATTCTGATTGCCCTTGCAGTTGTTCTCTACGGCGAATCGAGGCTGGCAATTGAGGCTTTTGGGGTCTGGAAGTTTATAACTTCTACGGTGTGGAATCCTCCCATGGAGAAGTTTGGGGGAGCTCCCGCCATCTTCGGAAGCATCGTCAGCACTATCATCTCCATACTCATAGCCGTGCCTGTTGCCGTCGGTATAGCCATTTTCCTTACAGAAATTGCCCCCCACTACCTGAGAACTCCCGTTGGAGTGGCAATAGAGCTCCTTGCTGCCATTCCCAGTATCATCTACGGAATGTGGGGACTCTTCTTCTTTGCTCCCTTTATGAGAGACTATCTTCAGCCAGTAATCCATGCAACTTTAGGTAAGCTTCCCGTTATCGGTCAGTGGTTTGAGGGATACACTCCGGGAATTGGTCTTTTAACGGCGTCCATCGTTCTCTCAATTATGATTCTCCCCTACACAGCTGCCATTTCCAGAGACTCTTTTAAAATGGTTCCAGACGTTCTGAAAGAGTCTGCCTACGCCCTTGGAGCAACAAAGTGGGACGTTATGAAAGACGTTGTTATTCCCTATGCTAAGTTGGGAGTTATAGGAGGAATTATTCTCTCCCTTGGCAGAGCTTTAGGCGAAACGATGGCAGTAACCTTTGTTATGGGTAATCAACCTGTAATTCCCCACTCCCTCTTGGAGCCGGCAACTTCAATTACCGTTACTCTGGCAAACGAGTTTACAGAGGCAGATTCCGACATCTACCTTTCCAGCCTCTTCTACCTTGCCTTTATACTGTTCGTTATGAGTTTCCTCGTTATAGCCATTGGCAAGTTCCTCTTCCTTAAAAGGGTTGAGAGGTAGGTTTTGGACGCGGTAAAGAGGAGGAAAATAGTAAACGGTGTAGTTCTTGTTCTTTCAACACTTGCTGCCCTTTTTGGCCTTATGTGGCTCTTCTGGATCCTGGGAACGCTCCTTTACAAAGGGCTTGGTTCTCTCTCCTGGGAGGTTTTCGTCGGAGACCCTCCAGGTCCTGGAGACAACACAGGAGGTTTAAAGCACGCAATAGTAGGCCAGACTCTTATTGTTTTGATAGCCACTGTTATTGGAATTCCACTTGGGATACTTGCCGGAACATACCTTTCTGAATACGGTGGAAACAGCAGGATTGCAAACTTTATAAGGGATCTTTCAGACGTCGTTATGAGCGTTCCTTCCATCGTTGTTGGAACCTTTATCTACGCAATCATGGTTAAACCTGCCGGCCACTTCATGGGAATAGCTGGTTCAATCTCCCTGGCAATAATGATGATTCCCATAATCCTGAGAACTACCGACGATATGTTGAGGATGGTTCCGCCGGAGCTCCGGGAGGCCGCCTACGCCCTTGGAGCCACAAAGTTCAAGGTCATAAAAGACGTTGTTTACAGGGCAGCCATAACCGGAATCGTTACAGGAGTAATACTCTCTGTTGCAAGAATCGGTGGAGAGACAGCACCTCTTCTCTTTACATCGTTCAACAACAACTTCTTTACTCTTAACATGTTCCAGCCCATGGCCTCTCTGACCGTGACCATGTATGACTATGCAATGAGCCCCTACAAATACTGGCAGCAGCTTGCCTGGGCAGCAGCTATAATCCTCACATTTGGCGTTTTGGGAGCGAACATCCTTGGTAGAGTTATTGCCCACTACAAGTTCAAGAAGTAGGAGGAGATATGGCCTTTGTTATAGAGCCTTCGGAACCTGTAAAAATTGTGGTTGACCATCTCAAGTTCTTCTACAGTGACCATCAGGTTTTGAAAGACATCTCCTTCAAGGTTCCTGAAAAAAGAGTTACTGCTCTTATAGGCCCTTCAGGCTGTGGTAAAACAACTCTCCTCAGGTGTTTTAACAGGATGCACGACCTCTACCCGGGAAACAGGTACGAGGGAAGAATTCTTCTTGACGGAGAGAACATCCTTGATCCCAACTACGACGTTATAAAGCTCAGGATAAGAGTGGGAATGGTTTTTCAGAAACCGACTGCATTTCCCATGTCTATCTTCGACAACGTTGCTTACGGCTTGAGGCTTCAGGGTTTAAAGAACAAAACAGAACTTGTAGACAGAGTTGAAAAAGCTCTGAAAGATGCCGCCCTCTGGGACGAAGTAAAGGATAAACTGAACAAACCTGCTACTGCTCTTTCAGGGGGTCAGCAACAGAGACTCTGCATTGCAAGGGCGATAGCCGTTGAACCAGAAGTTCTGCTCTTTGACGAACCCACATCTGCCCTTGACCCTATTTCAACCGCAAAGATTGAGGAGTTGGTGGTTAGTTTTAGAGATAAGCTTACGGTGATCATTGTTACCCACAACATGCAACAGGCAGCAAGGGTTTCCGACTATACAGCTTTTATGTATATGGGCGAACTGATAGAGTTTAATAAAACAGAAGAAATCTTTGTTAAACCTAAAGAGAAACTTACGGAAGACTATATTACTGGTAGGTTTGGTTAAGATAAAGAATTTGTAATCCTTGACCCTTCAGTCTCTTTTATCTTAAAATACTCTCAATCACTGTTTTTACAGATTGTTTACAAAATTTTTACAGTTTGGTAATATTACCTAAAAAGGCGAGTGGGAGAGAAGAAATGTTATACAGCTTTATAGTCTTCCTTGTGGTTATGACCCTTGCAGGACTTACCCTCTGGGTAATGTCTGTTGCTGTGGCACCTAAGAACCCTCATCCTGTTAAGGAGGACACTTACGAGTGTGGTCTGCCTGCTCCTGAACCGATCATTTCAAGCGTTAACTTCCAGTATTACTTCTACGCCATTATCTTCATTGCAATGGATATTGCGGGCGTATTTTTCGTTCTCTACTCCGTTGGAAAGGGTGATCCCAAGTTTGGATGGGTGTTTGTTCTCTTCTCTCTCCTGTTGATGATTCCCCTTACCTACGTAATGGTTGGAGGAAACAGACGATGATACTCAAGTTCTTTGACTGGTCGAGAGCAAACTCTCCGTGGGGAGTTCACTTTTGTAGTGGTTGTTGTTCCTTGGAAGTTCTTGCCCTTATGAGCCCTCGTTTTGACTGGGAGAGATACGGTTTCATGATGACTCCCAGTCCCCGCCAGGCCGACTTCATAATTGTTACGGGTCTGGTTTCAAGGAAAGTTCTGCCTGTTCTGCTGAGGGTTTACCAGCAGATGCCAGAACCCAGATACGTTTTTGGTATGGGTGCCTGTGCCGGTGGTGGAGGTCCATACTGGGATTCTGACTTTGTGGCTGTTGACGTTTCTCAGTATATCCCCTTTGATGTTTTCGTTGCCGGATGTCCTCCAAACCCTGAAGCGACCCTTGAAGGTTTCTTAAGGCTTAAAGAGATAATCATGAGAGACAGGGAAAACGCCGCCAAGAAGCATCCTAACCGTATGGAAGAAATAGAGTATTAAGGAGTAGCTATGCTGGAAGAGATAAAGGAGAAATTAAAGGCAGAGTTTGGGCTTGATTCAGAAGGTTACGATACAAACATGCTTCTTGTTGTTTGTGAAAAGAACCGATTAAGGGACGTTGTTAAGTTTTTGAAGAGTAACGGTTTTAACTATCCTCACACTGTTTCTGTTGTTGATTACACCCCAAAAGGGGAAGGGTTTCAGGTAAATTACATTCTGGAGAACGTTTTAGATAAGAAGTTTGTTATGGTAAGAGTTAACTTACCCGAAGATGACCTTACAGTTCCAACAGTTTCGGACATATTCCCTCCTCTTCAACCCCACGAAAGAGAAGCGTGGGAAATGTTTGGTGTGGAGTTTATTGGCAATCCAAGGCTTGAAGTGATGATACTCCCAGAGTGGGCTGAGGGATGGTTCCCTCTTAGAAAGTCTTATGACTTTAAGAAACACAGGAAGCCTTCTAAGGAGAAGAAGTAATGGGAAACAGCATATCTATGGCAGGATACACGTTTGTTGTTGAAGAGAAGAAGGAGATCTCTGGAGAGGATTTAGGACTTCTTCAGGAGAAACTCCTCCAGCTGAACTGGGGAGTTCAGCATCCTGCCTCAGGTCCCATGAGGCTCAAGGTGTGGGTTGATGGTGATGAGGTTGTAAAGGTTGACCCCGACATCGGATACGTTCTCAGACTTCTTGAGAAACTGGTTGAATACAGAACGTGGATTAACGCCATAGTTAACGTTGAGAGGGCCTGTTTCATAGATAACTTCGGAACGATGACAGGTTACTCTATTGCTGCTGAGAAGATAGCGGGAGTAAAAGTTCCCAAAAAGGCAGACTATGTAAGGACTATTCTGTGTGAAGGTGGAAGAATAGTAAGTCACCTTATTGGTCTCGGTAGCTTTATAGGCGTCCTTGGTGTTCATACCCCTATGCAGTGGGCACTTATAGCCCGTGAGAAATTCCTTGATGCCTTTGAGGTTTACTCCGGGCAGAGGATCGCAACTGCCTCCATTATCCCCGGTGGCGTGAGGTATGAACCAACCGGAAAGTTCATAGAGAAAATGGTTACAGCCGTTGATTTCCTTGAGAAGGAGTTTATTCCAAGATATGGAGAGGTTTTCATAGACAACCCCACTTTAAAGCTGCGTTCACGGGGTATTGGAGTTGTTTCCAGGGAGAAAGCCATTGATTTAGGACTTGCTGGTCCTGCTCTGAGGGCTTCCGGAGTCGCTTCAGACATGAGGAAGGATTACCCATACGCTGCTTACGGAGAGCTTGATTTCAGAGTTGTTACCAAGGAAGAAGGTGATGCCTACGCAAGGTATTTAGTTATATGGGAAGAGCTCATTGAATCTGCGAAGATCATCAGGCAGGCCATAGAGGGGCTTCCTGAGGGAGAGTGGAGAACAAAGTTCCCCGTTAAGGTTCCTCCTGGGGAGGCTTACGTTAACGTTGAGTGGGCAAGGGGCTGTTTCGGATTCCATCTCGTAAGTGACGGAGGAACGGGGCCATACAGGCTGAAGATGAGAGCTCCCTCATTTGCCAACCTCTGGGCAATGCCTGAGATGATGAAAAACGTTAAGCTTGCAGACGTTCCGGTTATCTTTGCTTCACTCTACATGTGCCACGGCGATATAGACAGGTAGGAGGCTGAGTATGGAAGCCTGGATTAAAGCGATATTTTTCCCGGGTTTTGTCTTTCTGCTGGTAGTTTTCCTGATGATTTTCTACCTTGAGAGGAAGATACTTGCAGATGTTCACCTGAGGACGGGTCCTTACTACGTTGGTAAGTGGGGTCTGCTTCAGACTACTGCCGACGTTTTTAAACTCCTTCAGAAGGAGTTCATAATTCAGAGAAGGGCTAACAAGATCTTGTTTTCACTTATCCCCTTTGTGGCATTTCTTATGGTGGCAATGCTTATAGCTTTTATTCCCTTCTCAGAACACAGTTACATTGTAAGCACCAGTTTTGATCTTCTTGTTGTTCTTGCTCTTGTTACAGGTATGCCTCCAGTTTTCTTCTACGCAGGTTGGGCTTCTAAAAGTAAGTATTCATTTATTGGAGGTCTGAGGGTAGTTAACCAGATGATTTCTGGTGAAATCCCTCTATGGCTTTCTGCTCTTGCAGCGGCAGTTTTCTATGGAACTCTTAACCATCTTCAGATAGTTCAGGAGAGCTCATTCTTGGGTTTCCTTATTCTTCTTCCTGCATTTCTGATATTTGTTACTTCAACCCTCATAGTTACAGACAGGCCTCCCTTTGACATACCTGAAGCAGAGCAGGAGATCGTTTACGGTTTTCTGACGGAGTTTGGAGGGTTTAACTACGCGATTCTGGTTCTTTCAAAGCTGGTAGAGCTTTTTGCCCTTTACTCTGTTGCTGTTGTTCTCTTCCTGGGAGGATTCAAAGGGCCTATCCTGCCAGGGATTCTCTGGTTCTTTATTAAGGTTGCAGGCCTTTACCTGTTTACCTTTGTTGTGAGGGCTTCAACTCCCCGTATCAGAATGGATCATCTCTTAAGGTTCTGCTGGAAGGTTTTAACCCCTGTGGCTCTGCTGAACCTGGCCTTTATCATCCTTGTAAAGATGTTTATCTCCTGATGAGAGGTGGTGCATGGAAGCTAAAGAGGCTTTAAAGATACCGTTTGAGGCAACAAAGAAAGTTCTGAGGGTCACAAAAGCTCTCTTTGCCCCTAAGGCTACTGAGATCTGGTGGGATAAAGGGGTAAGGAGGGAGCTCCACTATCGAGGCAAACATATCATAAAAGCAGAGCTTTGCATCGGCTGTGGTATGTGTTCAAGGGCGTGTCCCGTTAACTGTATAGAAATGGTTCCAACGGGAGTTAAAAAGCCCAGGGCCGTTCCAAAAGTCAGAGCTAATGAGTGTATGTTCTGTGGTCTGTGCGAGGATGCCTGTCCTACAAAGCCCGAGAAGGCGATAAAGCTTACAGACCACTACTCAATGATTCTTGAAGACGTTACCTGGGATAAGTTGACGGATTATGTCTTTGAACCGGAAAACCTTGAAGAGGCCATTGAGAAAGCGAAGAAAATGGAGGAGCTCATAGAAAAGAAGAAACAGGAAGCTCTGAAGAAGAAACAACAGGCTCAACAGGCAAAAGCTGATATGAAAAAAGAACAGGCTAAGTCTGCTGAGAATGCGAAGGCTGAAAAAGAGCAGCAAGCAAAACCCCAGAAAGATAGTAAAGGAGAGGAGTAATGGGGAACGTTTACTTCTGGATTATCTATGCAGTTATTATAGGTAGTGCCATCATAGCCCTTGAGGCTACCTCCCTACTCTGGGCTGCCATCTCCTTTGTAGTTCTCCTTTCGGAAATTGCTCTTGTCTACTTCGGTCTCAACATGCCGGTTCTTGGTGGGGTTCAGCTTGCCATCTACGCTGGAGGTGTAACGATTCTTGTTCTCTTTGCCATCATGATGATAGGAGAGAGTTACAAAAAGCCCGGAGGTAAAGCTGTTAAGGCAATAGTCCTCAGCCTTTTACTTCTTATTCTGGGAACTTCTTTCTCTTTCCTCAGCGCTATAGATACGTTTCCGTTTAAGACCTTTTCAACAGAAACTCTTGGAACGGTTTTTGTGGAGAAGTATTCATTCTTTACTATAGTCTTAGGTTTTATCGTGTCGGCGCTCCTTTACATGGCCAATGCGATTATTACGAAGAAGAGGGAGGCTAAGTAATGCTTCTTGAAGCAGACGTTCATGCCTATCTATTCCTGTCATTTTCTCTCCTTGCGGTTGGAGTATATGGCCTTTTATCGAGGAGATCGGTTATCAGAATGCTCTTTGCCATTGAAATGATCATAAACGCTGCCAACCTTAACCTTGCCGTTTTTACAGCTCAGAGGAACGTTGATGGAGAGATATTTGCCTTCTTTACTATAGGCCTTGCTGCCCTTGAGGCTGCCGTTGGTCTTGCGATAGTTATCGTCTTCTACAAACGGTTTGGAGAGGTTATTCCTTCAAAAATTAGGAACCTGAGGTGGTAGGATGGAGAAGTTGGTCTGGATTACCTACTTAACGATAGGGATATTCTTTGCTGGAAGTATCCTTGCATTCCTTGTCGGAAAGTTCACCGATAGGTGGAATTCCTTCTGGGTTGCAGCCCTTACAGGTTTAACCGGCTTTGTCCTGACCTGCTACGTTGCGTTTAACCTGGGTGAACATCCAATAGTTCACAAGTTTAACTGGTTTACGTTTGGGTCGTTTAAGGTTCCCCTGGGAGTTTACGTAGACAGCCTTGCCGTTGTTATGGCTCTGATTGCCACAGGAATCGGTTTCTTAGACATCGTCTTCTCCAAAGGCTACATGGAGGATGATGAGTCTCCACACAGGTATTACTTTGAAAAGCTCTTCTTCATCGGATCTATGGTAGGTCTTGTCTTCGTCACCAACCTTGTTGGACTCTACATCTTCTGGGAAGGTGTTGGTCTCTGTTCATACCTCCTTATCGGTTACTGGTACTGGAAGAAGAGCGCTGCAGAGGCGGCTCTTAAAGCCTTTGTGATGACACGTTTTGGTGATGTCTTTATGTTAGCAGGTATAATCGTTGCCTGGGTTCTTCTTGGAACCATAGATTTCCAGGAGCTGAACGCCCTTGCCCTTGCTGGAGCGTTCAGCGTTAAGTTGGGGCTTTTAATCTCCATCCTCATCTTCATAGGAGCTGTTGGAAAGTCTGCTCAGTTTCCTCTCTTCCCGTGGCTCTTAGACGCTATGGAAGGTCCTACTACCGTTTCAGCTCTCATCCACGCCGCTACGATGGTTAACGCAGGTGTTTACCTTGTTGCAAGGATGTTCCCGTTCTTTGACTACTCCCACGCTCTGATCGTTGTAGGGTTTGTTGGAGCTCTCTCTGCCTTCATCGCTGCCACGGGAGCTCTCGCCCACACGGAAATCAAGAAGATCCTTGCATTCTCTACTATGGAACACCTTGCGCTTATGTTCGTTGCCCTTGGAGTCGGCTCAGCTGCGGCTGGAATTTTCCACCTCATGAACCATGCAATCTTTAAAGCCCTCCTCTTCCTTGCTGCAGGTGCCGTAATCCACATGGCACATCATCAGAAGGATGCCTTTAAACTGGGAGGGCTTTACAAATACATGCCTCAAACGGCACTTCTCTTCCTTGTGGGCATTTTAGCCCTCGCCGGCGTTCCACCCTTTAACGGTTTCTTCAGTAAAGACTGGATTCTTGCTGCTACCTATGAGTATGGAAATCCAGTTATCTTCGGGCTTACCTTTGTCGCTGCTGTTCTCTGTGTTGCTTACGGTTTCAGACTCTGGTTTGTAGTCTTTACGGGAGAGCCTTCCGAGTATTCGAAGAAGGCCAGGGAAGCCTACCCGGTGATGCTGGTTCCTCTATACGTCCTTGCAGTTCTTACCATTCTTGTTCCGTTCTTCAAGGAGAAAATTATCCACTTCCTCTTTGGGGAGATACACGAACCGTTCTTCATCAACCTGCTGGTTGCTACCTTAACTGTTATGTTCATCCTCTTTGGTATTGTCTTCCTCATCTACTACAAGAGAGTTATCAGCACAGCCAAATTCCTTGCTAATCCACTTGGTAAAGCTATTAACGACTTCCTATACAACGGCTGGTTTGTTGATGCTGTTATTAAGTGGATATGCCGTCACGTCTTCTACGGTTCAATAGCCAAGGCGGTTGAGTGGGTGGATACCCACGTTGTTGATGGAGCCGTCAACGGAACGGCCAGACTTTCCCTTGCCTGCTGGGACAGGTGCAGGAAGATTCAGACTGGAGATGTTGTTGACTACCTCACCTACTTTGTAGCCGGTGTTTTAGTGCTTACTCTAATTATTCTCTTTGTTTAGGAGGAGTGGATGGTTCTGCTGAGTATGATTCTGCTCCCTGTTGTGGTAGCTCCCTTTGCCTGGATAGGAGAGAAGTTCAACAGGGACTTTCCGAAATACCTTTCCCTGGCTGTTGGTATATTCCTGGCGTTCTGCACAGCCTTCTTGATTGCAAAGTATCCCGGGAACGGTTTTGCGTTCCACGAGTTTTACAGGATATACCCTCCCTTTGACTTTAATCTCCATCTTGCGGTAGATGGAATTTCCCTGGTTCTTCTGGCAATTGTTGCCTTTCTCGCTATTACCGTTACTCTCTCTTCCTGGAACATCGAAAAACCGGGTGCCTACTTCTTCCTGATACTTATCTTCCTTGGTCCGATGGTTGGTGTCTTTGTTTCGCTCAACCTTCTCTGGTTCTTCATCTTCTGGGAGTTTACCCTGGTTCCCATGTTCTTCCACATAGGTATATGGGGAGCCGAAAACAGAATCTACGCTGCAATGAAGTTCTTCATCTATACCCATCTTGCAAGTATCTTCCTGCTCTTGGGAATCATCGTTCTCTACCTTTCTACCCATACCTTTGAGTTTGAGAAACTGCTGAACGTGCAGCTTGATCCTTCTATTGCCAAGCTTGTCTGGATACTGATGTTTATCGGTTTTGCCGTTAAAATGCCGGTTGTTCCGTTCCATACCTGGCTCCCGGACGCCCACGTTCAGGCCCCCTCCCCGATCTCTGTGTTCCTTGCCGGACTTCTTCTGAAGATGGGAGCTTACGGTCTTTTAAGGTGGGAGATTTTCCTCTTCCCTCAAACCAGCAAGTTCTTCGCTCCACTTATGGCCTTTATTGCCGTTCTTACCATTTTCTATGCAGGTTTCAGAGCCCTCGCTGAAGACCACATTAAGAGGATGGTTGCCTACTCCAGTATCAACCACATGGGATTTGTTCTCTTAGGGCTTTCTGCTCTTACCGCTGCCGGTATTTCAGCTGCCGTTTACGAGATGGTGGGTCACGCCCTCGTTATCTCCCTCCTCTTTATGATTGCCGGATACATCCACCACAAGACCCATACCTGGTATATCTCTGAGCTTGGCGGGATAATGAAGAAGATTCCCGGACTTATGACGATGTTTGTTATAGGAGTTCTTGCAGCTGTTGGACTCCCAGGAACTGCAGGTTTCGTTGGGGAGCTTACGGTTATGCTTGCCGCCTTTGACTACTACGGATGGGTGATGGTTATCGTTCCCCTTGCCAGTGCTTTAGGTGCTGGTTTCTTTATGTGGATGCTCCAGAGGGCTGTTTTTGGTCCCCTCAGGGAAGGGTTTGAGAACCTTAAGTCTTTAAAAGAGCTCTCCATGGTCGAAAACATCCCACTGGCTATGTATATCGGGGCATTCATAATAGTTGGCGTTGTTCCGTCATTAGTTTTCAACCTTTACAACCCTGTTGTAAATACTTTTGCACAACTTTTTCAGTAGGGGGTAACCGGTGAACATTAACTACCTTGCAGCAACAATGGTTCTGGCCTTAACGGGAGCGTTTCTTCCCGTTATTAACAGGCTTTTCAGGATATCGGGGATTCAGGGAGCTCTCATCTCTTCCATCGGCTACGTCGTTTCCCTCTTCCTGGTTCTGATATCAGACAGAGGAAGGAATGTTCTGAAGGGTTTCTACACGACGGATCCGGTTTCCATTCTGATAGGAGCCCTTATTTTAGTGGCTTCCTGGATGGTTATGCTCGTTATCTACTGGATAACGGAGAAGGACAAGTTTGTTAATGAACTTATATCTGCCCTTATGATCTCTACGGCGGGAGCTCTCCTCCTCATCAGCGCCAACAACTTCGTCTCCCTCGTTATTGCGATGGAGCTTATGACTATGCCCACATACCTTATGGTTCTCTTTGCCTTTGACGATAAGTCCTTTGAGGCCGGCGTTAAGTATTTCTTCAATGGAGCTTTAGCAGTTGGTCTTATGCTTTTTGGAATCTCTCTTCTCTACGGAATGACGGGTAGCTTTGACTTCTCAGCCCTTGTGAAGAACCTCTTTGCTGATCCTCTGGTTGCCCTTGCTGCTGTCTTCATATTTGCAGGGTTTGGCTTCAAGATTACGGCCTTCCCGTTCCACTTCTGGGGACCTGACGTTTACGACGGAACCTGTCCTGGAGTTGCTTCGCTCCTCACTGGTGTCTCAAAGAGCGCTGCATTTATCGGCCTTATGAGGGTTGTTTACGAGGCCATTCCCGTTATTGCCGGCCACTTTACCCTCATACTTGCAATTATCGCTGCCCTCACAATGACAGTTGGTAACCTTTTAGCCCTTGCCCAGAAAAGGGTTTCAAGGATTCTTGCCTACTCTTCAGTAGCCCATGCAGGCTACACGCTGGTTGCCTTTGCCGCACTTTCTGTTCCTCTGAGTGTTACCGGTATTGTTTACCACTCCGTTGCATACGTCTTTATGAAGACCGCCGCGTTTCTCTGCTTTGCGGTTCTCCTCTTTGTGTGGGGAGCGAGGACTATGGACGACTATAAAGGGCTTGGTAAGAGAGAGCCTCTCCTTGGAGCTCTCTTCCTTATATTCCTCCTCTCACTTGCCGGTGTGCCCCCAATGGCAGGGTTCATCAGCAAGGTCTTCGTCTTTACGGCTGCCGTTGATGCCGGAATGACCTGGTTAGCCCTTATCGGTCTTCTCAACAGTGCGTTTTCCGTTGCCTACTACATCTGGATTGCAAAGCAGATGTATCTGGAAGAGCCTACAATAGAGAAGCCTGTAAATGACTCTCCGAATAAGAACTGGATACTCCTGCCTTTGACCGTTATGGCAGTTCTGCTGATAGTCTTCGGTATCTGGCTCAACCCCGTTGTTGACGCCTCTGCCGTTTACGCCGCTAAAGTTGGGTTTTAGTTGGGGAGCTCCGCTCCCTTAACCCCCTCCATCGATTATAATTCCCTCTACTTATCCTACAGGGAGAGGTCGTGTTTGTAAGGGATATCTATAAGCTGCCGGTGGGAGCTCCCCTCTCGGGCTATTTTGTTGTTGAACACGTTGAAATAAGAAAACACAGGACGGGAGAGCCCTTTCTCAGGCTTGTTCTCTCAGACAAGACGGGAACCTTTCAAGCTCTCTGGTGGAAACCCCCAAAGGATGCGGACCTTACCGTTTTCAAAAAGGGGGACGTAGTTTTTGTTGAGGGGCACGTTGAGTATTTCAACGGCAACCTCCAGCCCAAGCTCTCTATGGTAAGGATTGCTCAGGAAGGAGAGTTTGACCCTCAGAAGTTCATCTCTGAAAGCAGGTTCTCAATAGAGGAGCAGTTTACCCGTCTCCTTGAGATAGTAGAAACTGTCAGGAATGAATACCTCAGAAAGCTCCTTGAGAGCTTTTTCTACGACGATGATTTTGTTGAGAAGTTTCTGAAAGCTCCCGGCGGTAAAACCATCCATCATGCTTGCATAGGCGGCCTTTTAGAGCACACTTTAGGGGTTACCGAAATCTGCGAAACAGTTGCAAAGCGTTATAAGAGCATAGACAGAGACCTCCTCATTGCTGCGGCAATCCTCCACGACATAGGAAAGGTTTACGAGTATAGCGTTGAGACGGCCATAGACAGGACAAATGAAGGAATACTCCTTGGGCATCTCTACATGAGCTGTGAGATGGTGGCCTTTAAAATAGCTGAGATTGAAGGTTTCCCGAAAGATCTGAAGACGAAGCTCCTCCACTGCATACTCGCCCATCACGGCCAGTATGAGCATGGTTCCCCTAAAAAGCCAAAAACGCTTGAGGCGGTTGCCCTTGCCTATGCTGATGCCCTTGACTCAAAGGTAAAGGGGTTTGAGGAGTTTATAGAGAGGGAGCTTGGAGGAGAAAAGGGGTGGACTAAGCGCCACTTTGCCTATGAGGTTCCAATTTTCTTTGACGGTAAAATAGACTACGGGGAGGAAATGGAATGAAGAAACCCCTTACTTATAAAGATGCAGGCGTTGATATAGAGGCGGGAGAGAGGCTTGTAGACAGGATAAAAACGTTTGCAAAGAGGACTTTTAATGAGAACGTTCTTGCGGGGATAGGGGGATTTGGGGCCGGATATCTCCTGCCGGAAGGCTACTCGGAGCCTGTTCTCGTCTCCGGAACCGACGGGGTGGGAACGAAGCTCAAGGTTGCCCAGATGGCAAACGTTCACGACACGGTCGGAATTGACCTTGTTGCCATGTGCGTTAACGATATACTGACTGTTGGAGCAAAGCCCCTCTTCTTCCTCGACTACTTTGCAACTGGAAAGCTCTCAGTTGACGTTGCAGCAGACGTCGTTAAGGGAATTGCAAGGGGGTGCGAGATTGCAGGCTGTGCCCTGATAGGCGGGGAGACGGCAGAGATGCCCGATTTTTACCCCGAAGGGGAGTATGACCTTGCCGGTTTTGTGGTTGGAATAGTTGAGAGGAAGGACTACATAACCGGAGAGGAGATAAGACCGGGAGACGTGGTTTTAGGTCTTGCCTCCTCAGGTATCCACAGCAACGGATACTCCCTTGCGAGGAAGCTCTTCTTTGAGATTTTAGGGTTTAAAGTTGACAACTACGTTGAGGAACTTAAAGGTAAGGTTTACGAAGTTCTTCTGACTCCTACAAGAATTTACGTAAAGAGCATTTTGAACCTGCTGAAAGAGGTAAAGGTAAAGGGGATGGCTCACATTACCGGTGGCGGTATTCCCGGCAACCTTGTGAGGGTTCTTCCGAAGAACGTTAATGCGGTTGTTAAGAATGGTTCCTGGGAGGTCCCCGCCATCTTCAGGTTTATTCAGGAGAAAGGAAACGTTCCGGAAGAGGAGATGTTCAGAACCTTTAACATGGGAGTTGGCTATGCCGTTGTTGTTTCGCCGGAGGATGCTGACAGAGCTGTTTCACTGCTGAAAGAATCCGGCGAAGAGGTTTACAGGATAGGTGAGGTGAGAGAAGGGGAGGGGAAGGTAGTTATAGTATGAGAGTAGCCGTTTTAGCCAGTGGAAGGGGGAGCAACTTTGAGGCCATTGCAAAGGCTTTTATCGATGGGAAGATAAAGGGGGAGCTTGTTGCCCTTATCGTTAACAGGAGAAACGCCGGAGCGGTTGAGAGGGCTGAGAAATTAGGGATAAACTGGCTCTTCGTTGACCCATACTCTTTCCCCAGTCGGGAGGACTACGACAGGCGACTTGTGGAGATTCTTAAATACCTGAAGGTGGAGCTGGTCTGTCTGGCCGGCTATAAGCTAATCGTCTCTGAGGTTTTCGTGGATGCGTTTCCCGGTAGAATCCTCAACATCCATCCCTCGCTGCTCCCATCCTTTCCGGGGCTCAGGGCACACTGGCAGGCCGTTACCTACGGCGTGAAGATCTCCGGGGCTACTGTCCACGTAGTTGATAAGGGTGTGGATACAGGCCCAATAGTTGTTCAGGTTGCTGTGCCGGTTTCCCCGGAGGATACCCCCGATACCCTCTCTGAAAAGGTTCTGAAGTGGGAGCACAGGATATACCCTCAGGCGGTTAAGTGGTTTGTTGACGGAAGGGTAAAGGTAGAGGGGAGGAAGGTTGTTGTTGAGGGGGCAGACTACGGCCGATTACCGGTAGTTCCCGCCTTAGAGGACTTCTGATGGTTGAACTGGTTAGGCTCTCAAACGGCCTGAAGGTTCTACTCAGAGAGGAAAAGGGTTTTGAAATACTTGCCGGAACTCTCTTTATGCCGGGAGGATCGTCTGCCGATCCCGTTGAAGGGATAACGCTCCTTACACTGAGGACTGCCTTTAAGAGGAGTTTAAAGCGTTCCCCTGAGAGTTTCTACTCTCTTCAGGAGCAGATGGGAACGCCGTTCTCTCCGGAGGTTTCAGTAGACTACTCTCAGCTCAGATTTCAGGCGGTTTCCCGTTTTTCCGGTGATTACGTAGCCCTTTTAACGGAAACCGTTCAGAGCCCCGGGTTTGAGGTTGAGAGCTTTGAGGTTGAGAAGTCTTCTCTGCTTGCTTCCATAAGGGCAAAGAGGGAGAACTCGTTTACCCTTGCCTACGAAACGGTTATGAGGATGACATACTGGGGAGCTCCCTACAGCAAAATGCCATACGGAAGCCTTGAAACCGTCTCATCTTTAGGGTTAGAGGACTGTTCAGACTGGTTCGGCAGAGCTTTCATCCCTGAGGGTTCCGTTGTTTCCCTCTGTGGAGACCTTAAAGGAGTTGATGGGGTTTTGAAGAGGCTTGAGGAGCTCCCGTTGAAACCTGCTAAAACGGAAAGGTTTAGCCTTTTGATAGAGGAGACGAAAACGGAGTTTGTTCAGAGGAAGGGTTCCGCTCAAACCTTTGTTCTGATAGCTCTGAACGCCCCTGCCGTTTCTGAGCCCCTCTACCCAGTTTACAAGCTCCTCAATACCGTTTTGGGTGAGGGGATTGGTTCTATCCTCTTTCAGGAACTCCGGGAGAAGAGGGGCTTTGCCTACTCAACTGGTTCCATCTACCCCTCAAGGGTTAACACGGGAAGGCTCCTTGTCTACATAGGGACTTCCCCTGAGAAGGAGGAGGCAGTGAGAGGGGAGCTCCGCGCTCTCCTCTCCCGGCTTCCGTCCCTAATCTCTGAGGAGCTTTTAGAGAGGAGCAGGCGCTACTTCAGAGGAACTTACTTGTTAGACCACGAAACCAGGGGAAAGAAAGCCTGGTATTCGGGGTTCTGGGAGATTCTCGGAAGGGGCTGGAATTATGACGAAGAGTTTTTAAAGGAGATAGAAAAGGTTGAATTTGAGGATATTTTAAGGGTTGCAGAAAAGATCTCTCAGGAGCCGTTCCACGAGGTTGTTGTAAAGGATGAAGAGGGTAGTTGTTAGCGCGTGTCTTTTAGGCATCAACTGTAAGTATAACGGCGGAAACAACAGAGATCCAAAAGTTGTAGAGCTCTTTAAAAGGGGAGTGGCTGTTCCCGTCTGTCCGGAACAGCTTGGAGGGCTTCCAACCCCAAGACCCCCTGCCAAGATAACAGAGGGAGACGGCCTTACCGTTCTGTCGGGGAAGTCCAGAGTGCTGACCGTTGACGGTTCGGGTCTGGACGTGACTGAGAACTTCCTTAGGGGAGCTTACGAGGCTTTTTACGTGGCGGAGCTCCTTGGAGATAGCTGTGTAGCCTGCATTCTGAAGGAAAAGAGCCCCTCCTGTGGCGTCAGGAAGATCTACCGTTTTGAAAGCGACGACCTGAAGGATGGAATGGGCGTTGCGGCTGCTCTTCTCTACTCTAAAGGGTTTAAAATTGTATCTTCAGAAGATAGTGATGAGATAGAGAAAATCTTAAAGGAGATTGGATGAGCAGACTTCCAAAACTGAAAATTAAAAACCTTGAACCTAAATACCCCATTATTCAGGGCGGAATGGGGGCAAAAGTCTCCCTACACAGGCTTGCTTCTGCTGTTGCCAACGCCGGCGGAATAGGGGTAATTTCCGCTGTTCTCCTCCACGAGAAGGACAGGTCAAAGCCCATGAAGACTACCTGTAAGGGAATAGACGTTGAGAGCGTTGGTTTAAAGCCCTACCACTACGCCCACGAGCTGGCAGAGGAGATAAGGAAGGCCAAAGAGCTTGCTCCCAACGGGATAATCGGCGTTAACATAATGTATGCCCTTACCCACTTCTACGAGCTCCTGATGACCGCCATAGACGCCGGAGCAGACCTGATAATTCAGGGAGCCGGTTTCGGAAAGGATGTTTTCAAAATCTGTAACACCTTTGACATGCCGCTTATAGAGATCGTTGCAACTCCTAAGGGAGCAAAGCTCTCAGAAAGGTTGGGGGCAGCTGCCGTTATCGTTGAGAGCGGGGAGGCCGGGGGACACCTTGGAACGATGGAGAGTCTGTGGGACGTTCTCCCCTCAATTGTTGAGGCCGTCAATATTCCCGTTATAGCTGCCGGTGGGATTTTCGACGGAAAGGACATGGCAAGGGCTTTTGAGATGGGGGCTAAAGGAGTCCAGATAGCGACCCGTTTTATAGCAACCTACGAGTGTGATGCTGCACAGGAGTTTAAGGACTACATAATCCAGGCAAAGCCAGAGGATTCCATCTACATAAAGAGCCCCGTTGGAATGCCAGCCCATGCCGTCAGAAATCCCTTTACAGAAAGACTTGAGAGGGAGGGAAAGATTCCCCACAAGTGTCCCTTTAACTGTTTAAAAACCTGCTCCGGCGAGGATTCTATATACTGTATTGCAGACGTTCTTCTTAAGTCCGTTTCCGGAGACGTTGAGAGGGGTCTTGTCTTTTCCGGTAGCAACGTTGGAAGGGTTAACAGGATGTATAGCGTTAAGGAGCTCATAGACGAGCTTGTCAGGGAGTGTGAGGAGGAGCTTGATAGGAAAAACCTTAATTTCGGGGAGGAGTAGATGAGAAAACTTCTTGGGATAGCTCTACTTTCCATTGCCTCCTTTGGTTGTGCAACGGTTGGGCAGCAGTCAAACACGGATATCTCTTCTCTGAAGGCCGAGATTGAGGCGCTGAAGGCCAGGGTTTCCCTCAACGAGAAGAAGGTTAACGGCCTTGAGGAGAGGGTTTCAAAGGTAGAGGACAGAGTTGCCACAAACGAGCAGAACATCTACGACCTTAAAAAAGAGGTTGAGCAGCTGAAAGGCGTTGTTTCTCAGGTTACGGTGGGAGCTCCCGTTCAGCAGCAGGAAAGTTCCCAGAAACCCCAGCCTGTGGTTCAGATGGGGGCGAAGGATCTCTACCGTCAGGCCTTTAATGCCATGGAAGCAGGAGACTTTGATAAGGCGGAACAGCTCTTCCAGCAGCTGGTTCAGCAGTATCCCGACAGCGACCTTGCAGATAACGCCCTCTACTGGATAGGGGAAATCTACTACTCCCACAACGACTATGAAACCGCAGCCAAATATTTCCAGCAGGTTATAGAGAAGTATCCCGACGGAAACAAGGTTCCCGCTGCCATGCTTAAACTTGCCCTCTCTTATAGGGGAATGGGAGATATAAATAAAGCTAAAGAGATTCTTCAGGAGGTTATTCAGAAATATCCGGGAACGCCGGAGGCCGGAATAGCCAAGGTGAAACTCATGGAGTTAGAGAGGTAAGATGGAGATAGACGAGAGAGGCATTAAGGGACTTGCCTGCAGGGCTGTTGACCTATGGCTCAACCTTGAGATAGGAAAATGCAGGCCAGACAGCAACTATAATCAGGTGATTGAGTTCCTGAAGCAGCGGTTTAAGAGTGAAGAGATAAATCCGCTTCTCCTGACTTTAGGGCTTCTTGAGATGGCGCTTTTAGAGGATGCCCTGAAGAGCAAACCTTACCTTACCGAAGAGGAGAGGGAGAAGATTATTCACGATGTAGTAGAATCTCTTGCTGAGAATTTCCCGAAAATAGTTGATGAGATGGAGCCGATTTTAGACCTCGTTGAGAGGAGGATAAAGGAGTTCAGGGAGCTCTCCAAAAAGTATAGGTCGGGAGGAGACTAAATGTCAAAAAAAGTAAAGCTGGCGATAGTTGGAGTTGGAAACTGTGCAAGTTCTTTGGTTCAGGGAATTTACTACTACCAGAATAAGGGAGAGGAAGAGATCTCTGGCCTTATGCACTACGACATAGGGGGCTATAAACCCTGGGATATAGAGGTTGTGGCGGCCTTTGACATAGATGCCAGAAAAGTTGGTAAGGACGTCAGCAAGGCCATCTTTGAGAAGCCCAACTGCACGACTGTTTTCTGCCCCGACGTTCCTGAGATGGGCGTTGAAGTTCAGATGGGCCCCATAATGGACGGTTTTGCAGAACACATGCTCGACTACCCTGAAGACCAGCGTTTCGTTCCTGCCGATAAGGAACCCGTTGACGTTGTTAAGGTTCTGAAGGAGAGCGGAGCTGAGGTTGTTGTTAACTACCTGCCCGTCGGTTCAGAGGAAGCAACCCGTTACTACGCCCAGTGTGCGTTGGAGGCAGGCTGTGCCTTTGTTAACTGTATTCCCGTATTTATAGCTTCAGATGAGGAGTGGGCACAGAAGTTTAAGGAGAAGGGGCTTCCAATAGTTGGTGATGACATAAAGTCTCAGGTTGGAGCAACGATAACCCACAGAGTCCTTGCAACCCTTATGGCCGACAGGGGCGTTTCGATAGACAGAACCTACCAGCTCAACTTCGGCGGAAATACAGACTTCCTCAACATGCTTGAGAGGAAGAGGCTGAAGACGAAAAAGGTCTCAAAAACGGAGGCCGTTCGCTCACTCATTCCCTACCCCATCGACGACAACAACATCCACATCGGCCCCAGCGACTACGTTCCCTGGTTAAAGGACAACAAGATCGCCTACATAAGGCTTGAGGGAAGGTTGTTTGGCGATGTCCCCATGTATATAGAGTTGAAGCTCTCCGTTGAGGACTCTCCAAACAGCGCCGGTTCTGCCATAGATGCCATAAGGTGTGCAAAGCTTGCGATGGACAGGGGGATTTCAGGACCTCTCTACTCCATCTCCTCTTACACTATGAAGCATCCGCCGGTTCAGTATCCGGACTGGAAGGCCAAAGAGCTTGTTGAGAAGTTTATTGCAGGAGAGATTGAGAGGTAATTACGGGGCTCCGCGCCCCATTTCCTAAACCAAAAGTCCTCCAGAAGTTCTGCTTACCTTAACAGGTCTGTTCTCCTCATCTACTAAAACAACGGTTGGAGAGAACTCCTTTATCTCTTCCTCTGTGAGCTCGCAGTAGCTTACAATTATTACCACGTCTCCCTTTTGAACTTTCCTTGCTGCTGCTCCGTTGAGGCAGATCTCGCCGCTTCCCGGCTCTCCGGGGATTACGTAGGTTGAGAACCTTTCGCCGTTTGTGACGTTGTATATGTCAACCTTCTCATACGGGTAGATGTCTGCCAGTCTCAGGAGCTCGCTATCTACGGTTATGCTTCCCTCGTAGTTGAGATCGGCTCCCGTTACCGTAGCCCTGTGGATTTTCGACTTAAACATTATCCTCTTCATCGGCCACTCCTTGTGGGAGTTTGCAACACTAAATATAGTTTGGCAAGCTGGTTTGAGAAGATAACCTATATTTAAGTAACGGAAAGACAAAGGATTTAAGGAGGGAGAGATGGTAAGGTATCCGGCTGTTGCAGGTCAGTTCTACCCGGGGACGGTTGAGGAGCTCCGCCTCTTTTTAGACTCATTCTGCAGGAGGGAGCTCCCCAAAGTTAAGGCGAAGGCTGTCATCGTTCCCCACGCAGGCTACATCTACTCTGGTAAGGTTGCAGGGGAGGCTTACAGCAGGGTTGAGATACCGGCAGACTGCGTTGTTATGGGGCCCAACCATACAGGTTTGGGAAAACCTGCTTCTGTATTTCCTGAAGGGGTGTGGCTTACTCCCCTGGGGGAGGTTCCTGTAAACCGTGAGATAGCCTATGAACTTGTTGAACGCTATCCTTTTGAGGCCGATACCACTGCCCACATATACGAGCACTCTTTAGAGGTTCAGGTTCCGTTTTTACAGCACTGTTCCGGCTACAGAGAAGACCTCTCAATAGTTCCCGTTGTCTTCCAGCACCTTTCCTACTCAGACTGTGTCTCTGCAGGAGAAGCCCTTGCAGAGGTTCTTGAAGAGCGGGATGCCCTTATAGTCATAAGCACAGACTTCTCCCACTACGTCTCGCAGCAGATGGCGGAGAAACTTGATTCCCTTGCTATAGATGCAATACTGAACCTTGACCCTGAGGAGCTTTACAGAAGAGTTCACAGCTACAACATCTCGATGTGCGGTGTGATTCCTGCCACTGTAGGTATTACCGCTGCAAAGCTTCTGGGGGCAAAGAGTTCAGAGCTGGTTATGTATAGAACTTCCGGAGATGTTACCGGAGACTACAGTCAGGTTGTTGGATATGCTGGGATCATCATATATTAACTATGATAGAATTCGCTCAAACTTTAAGAGGAGGCAGTTTGGGGAAGGAGGAGCAGTTAGCTGAAGTTTTTAAAGCCCTTGCCCATCCCACCCGGGTGAAGATAGTTGAGTATCTGTCAGACGGGGAAAAGTGCGTTAAAGAGATATGGCAGGAGCTTGGCGTTCCCCAGCCGACGGTTTCCCAGCATATAAACATACTGAAAACCGCCGGAATAATCTCCTACCGGAAGGACGGAGTTAAGACCTGTTACAGAATAGAGAAACCGATAGTTGTTAAAATACTGCAACTTTTAAAAGAGGAGGTTGATAATGGCTCAAGAGATTAGAACTGTTGAGGAGTTTGAAAGGGAAGTTCTTCAATCTGATATTCCTGTTCTGGTTGACTTCTGGGCTCCCTGGTGTGGACCCTGTAGAATGCTTGCTCCTACCATCGACGAGCTTGCAGAGGAGTATGCAGGGAAGGTTAAGGTTGTAAAGGTGAATACTGACGAGCTTCCCATGGTTGCCATGCAGTATGGTATCAGGGGTATTCCTACCGTTATGCTCTTTGTCAACGGAGACGTTGCAGACGTTAAGGTTGGTCTTCAGCCCAAAGCTGTTTTTGAAAACATGATCCAGCGCGTTTTAGGGGAATAGTTGATGGTGAAAGACGTTCTGATAGTAGGAGCCGGCCCGGCCGGGCTGGCTGCCGCCATCTACGCCGGCCGTTCGCAGCTTGAGACCCTTGTCCTCGACCAGATGCTTCCCGGCGGACAGCTTCTCATAACGGAGGAAATAGAGAACTATCCCGGCTTCTTTGAAGGCATTACAGGTTTTGAACTTTCTGAGAAGTTCAGACAGCACGCCGAGAAGTTTGGGGCAAAGATTGAGAGTGGAAAGCCCGTTGAGTCTGTTGATTTAGACGGAGACGTTTTTGTCGTTAAAGCCGGCGGTGAGGAGTTCAAGGGAAAGACCCTCATCTGGGCAGCCGGTTCTGTTCCCAGGAAGCTCAACGTTCCTGGAGAGGCAGAGTTTGTAGGAAAGGGCGTATCTTACTGTGCCGTTTGCGATGGGGCCTTCTTTAAAGACAGAGTTGTTGCGGTTGTAGGCGGAGGCGATTCTGCATTAGAAGAGGCCTTATACCTTACTAAGTTTGCCAGTAAGGTTTACCTGATCCACAGGCGTGATAAGTTCAGGGCTGTGAAGATAATTCAGGACAGGGTAAAGAGGAACGAGAAGATAGAGCCCGTTCTTAACAAGGTTGTTCTCTCCATTAACGGAAAGGACTTCGTTGAGTCCCTTACTCTGAAAGATACCGTAACGGGAGAAGAGACTCAGCTTCCCGTTGACGGCGTTTTTATCTTTATCGGAAACGAACCAAACGTTGCTCCTGTTGCACACCTGGTTGATACAACGGAGCAGGGTTTCATAATTACCGATGATGAAATGAGAACTAAAACTCCCGGTCTTTTTGCCGCCGGGGATGTGAGGCACAAACCTCTGAAGCAGGTTGTGACGGCAGCGGCCGACGGAGCTGTTGCTGCAATGTCTGCAACTAAATACCTTGAGGAGAAGGAAGGGTAAGATGAAGAAGCTTCTAACCGCCGCTTTGGTTTTCTCTCTCGTTGCTCTTTCCGGCTGTCAGAAGGAGAGCTCTACCTCTGCGAAACCTGTTGAGAAGAGCTCTGTAAGCTCTAGCGGTAAAAGCAGTGAAAGTCAGGGATTGAAGGCTTACGACTTTATGTTTACAGACGTTAACGGTAAAACTCATCACCTTTCAGATTACAAGGGGAAGGTTGTTATTGTTCAGTTTTTCGGAACTTACTGCCCTCCGTGCAGGGCGGAGATGCCTGTTCTTGAGAAGATTTACAGAGACTACAACGGGAAGGTTGTTGTTATCGGTCTTTCCGTTGACTATACGGGAGCTCCTCCCGGAAAGCTCAAGCCTTTTGTTGAAGAGATGGGGGTAAGCTACCCGGTAGGTCCTTCCTCTGATAAGGCGTGGGAGGAGTATGCCGGGAAAATCACAGGCCTTGATTCTATCCCTCAGACATTCATAATCGACAAGAACGGCTTTATCCGCTACTACGAGGTAGGTTTTATGCCTTCCTACGAAAACCTCTTCAGAAAAGCTGTTGATCAGCTCCTCAAAGAGGGGTAATGAAAATACGGAAGGTAAGCCTCTACCGGACGGTCTATAAGCCTGAAGACCTGCCGCAGACTCCCTACAACGAGGTGGCCTTTGTTGGCCGTTCCAACGTGGGCAAGTCTTCCCTTCTGAATACCCTAGTGAACAACTTTAAGCTGGCAAAGGTGAGTTCCGAGCCCGGCAAGACCCGCTCTGTTAATTTCTACCTTGTCAACGACAGCTTTTTCCTGGTTGACCTTCCGGGATACGGTTTTGCTAAGGTTCCCCTGAGTGAGCAGAAGAGGTGGAGGGAGCTGATAGAGGGGTATCTGAGGGATAGAGACAGGCTTAAAGGAGTTTTTCTTCTCGTTGACTCACGGGTTGGGCCAACAGAAAAGGACATTCAGATGAAGGAATGGCTCGACTTTTACGGAATTCCGCACGTTGTTGTTGCAACGAAGGTGGATAAACTTAAAAAGTCTGAAAGGTCAAAGCTTGAGAGGAAAATAAGGGACGTTTTCAGGGATGAAACGGTAGAGATAATTCCCTTTTCCTCAAAGACCAGAGAGGGAAGGGATAAACTGCTTAAAGAGATAAAGAGGCTTGTAGAGTCTTAGGATGCTTGAGGAGCTCCGCCTTCATCAGTTCGGTGCAATCTCCGGGGAACTTCTGCTTTCCGGCGGTTTAAACGTTATCGTTGGAGAAACGGGAACGGGAAAGTCTCTTCTCCTTTCCTCTATAAACTTCCTTTCCGGAGAGAAGTTCCCTTTTGTTTCAGACGGCACGTTTGTTGAGGCGGTTTTCAGGAAAAGGGATGAAGAGCTTTGCGTAAGAAGGGAAATCTCCGGAGGTCGTTCGAGGTATTTCATCAACGGCATGAGGGTTCCTCAGCAGAAAGTAAAGGAGGTTGTCTCTCCACTCTTCGTTTTCCAGTCTCAGAGGCAGGGTATAACCCTGCTAAAGCCGTCTGTTCAGCTTGAGCTTGTTGATGCTTTTGCTAAAAACGGGGAGTTCCTCTCAAAGTTCAGGGAAATCTACTCTGAATACACATCAGTTCTCTCTGAGCTTGAGCGTTTGAAGGAGGAAGAGAGGATAAGGGACAGAGAGATAGACATTCTGCGTTTCCAGGTGGAAGAGATAGAGAGGGTTGACCTGAAGCCCGGGGAGGAAGAGGAACTCAGGGCTTTAAAGGAGAAGCTGGAGAGAATTGACCAGATAAGGGAGCTCCGCTCAAAATCCCTCTGCCTCCTTTACGAGTGTGAGGGTTCCGTTTTAGACAGGCTATCGGAGGTCATCAGGGAGTTTGAGAGGAGTTCCCTCTTCCCTGAGATAGCAGACAGGCTCAACTCTATCTACTTTGAGATTGAGAGTGTTGTTTCAGAGATAGAGAAGAAGCTTGAGCCGCCGGAGACGGAGCTCTCCTTAGAGGAGATTGAGGAAAGGCTTTACCAGATTGAGCGCTTGAAGAGGAAATACGGTTCCGATTACAACGAAATTCAGGAATTTCTAAGGAGTGCCAGAGAGAAACTTGAAAGGCTTGAGAACCTCTCTTTTGAGTTTGAAAGGGTTAACAGGGAACTTGAGAGGTTAAAGAAGGAGCTTACAGAGGTCGGGAGGGAGCTTTCTGAGAGGAGAAGAGAGGGGGCTGAGAGGCTAAAAGAGTTTCTTATAAAGTCCTTTGCCGATCTTGGCCTTGAGAGCGCCCGTTTTGAGGTTGTTTTTGAGGAGCTCCCCTCTCCGTCTCCATCCGGCTTTGAGAGGGTGAGCTTTCTCTTCTCTGGAAATCCGAAACTTCCCCTCTCTCCCCTTTCTGAGTCCATCTCCGGCGGGGAGCTCTCCCGGTTTCTACTTTCCGTTCTCAGTTTTACAGATTTCCCGGAAATTACGATGGTTTTCGACGAGATAGATGCAGGTATGTCGGGTAAAATACTAAGGAAAGTTGCAGGAAAGCTCAGAGAGATATCTAGGAGACAGCAGGTTCTGGCAGTCAGCCACTCTCCTCAGGTTGTTGCTGCCGCCGATAAGGTTTTTAAGCTGGAAAAGGACTCTGAAGGTTCTGTTAACGTTCGGGAGCTTGAGGGAGAGGAACTCCTGAGAGAACTCTCCGTTATGGTCTCTGGAGAGGTGACGGAGAGTGGTATAAAGACCGCTTTAGAGCTAATAAAGAGCTGGGAGGAGTGATGGAGCACGGGCACGGAACGGGAGAAGCCGCAGCAGTAGGGGGTCTTTTAGAGGCATTCCACGTTCACCTTACCAGGACTGAGCTTGCGGAGCTCTCAGTTTTCCTTTTTGTCTTTACCTACGCCATGATTCTCCTTGAGAAGTTCTTCCACAGGACGATAGCTGCTCTCATAGGTGCTTCACTTGTCCTTGTTATCGGCGTTATAACTCCGGAGAGGGCGTGGGAGTCTATAGACCAGAACACAATTCTTCTGCTCTTTGGAATGATGAACATTGTCACCGTTATGGGTAAAAGCGGTTTCTTCCACCTTGTTGCGGCAAAGGCTGTTCAGATAACGAAGGGCTCTCCAACGAGAGTCCTCTGGGTCTTCTCAATTCTTACGGCCGTCTTCTCTGCGTTTCTCGATAACGTTACAACTGTTCTCTTTATGGCTCCCGTTATGATAAACATTGCAGAGAGATTGAAACTCAATCCAATTCCATACCTTATAGCCATCGTCTTGGCCTCAAACACAGGTGGAACAGCAACCCTCATCGGTGATCCTCCCAACATCATCATAGGAAGCATTGCAGGAAAGACCTTTAACGACTTCCTCGTTGAGGTTGCTCCTTATGCCATACTGGCGTTTCTACTTGGACTTCTCGTTATGCACTTTATGATGGCAAAGGGAGGGTTCCTTAAGGCTCAGGCTACGGCAGAAGAGCTTGAGGAGATACTTTCTGGAAAAGTTGATGAGAAGCTACTCGATAAGAAGCTAATGAAGAAGTCCGTAACAGTTTTCCTCATAACAATTCTCCTCTTTATCGTTGGCCACAACATGGGGCTTGAACCGGGAGTCATCGCTCTGCTCATGGCAACCATCCTTGCCCTCATCAGCGGTCTCTCCCCGGCCTGGATACTTGAAAAGGTTGAGTGGACGACCCTCATCTTCTTCATGGGGCTCTTTATGGTTGTTGGAGCCCTTGAGGTTAACGGGGTATTTGAGGTAGCTGCAAAGTGGCTTATAGAGGCGATAGGTGACAACATTCACGAGGGAATAATCCTTGTGGGTTTTGTCTCTGCTTTAATTTCCGGTTTTGTTGACAACATTCCCTTTACCATGTCTATGGCCTACGTCCTCAAAGGTATGGAAGCCCAGATGGGTTCCGTTATGGATCCTCTGTGGTGGTCTCTCTCCCTTGGAGCGTGTCTTGGAGGAAACCTTACAATCATAGGGGCGTCTGCAAACATCGTAACTGCCGACATAGCAGAGAGAAACGGCTATAAGATAGACTTCTTCAGGTTTATGAAGTATGGAACTCCCGTTGCTGCCGTTACCGTCATAACGGCAATCCTTCTCTTCTACGTTGAGCATGCAGTTCTTGGAGGACTGTAAGATGAAAGTTCTTGAGCGCCTATTTGAGGCATTCCTCTGGCGAACCAGATGGATGGTTATAATAGCCGTTCTTTTCTCCCTCCTTGCCTCTTTAGGTCTCTTTATAGTAGCCTCTTACGAGATTTACGAGCCTATCCACAACCTTTTTGTCCACGGATTCCACCTTCCAAAAGAGGAACACGAAGTTTTAGTCAGTGCCATCGTTGGAGCTATAGACCTATACCTCATTGCAACGGTTTTGATCATCTTTGCCCTTGGTCTTTATGAACTGTTTATTAGCAAGATAGACGAGGCAGAGAATGATGAGAACTCAAGTAAGATTCTGGCCATCCACAACCTCGACGACCTTAAGGAGAAGTTGGCTAAAGTCGTTTTGATGGTTCTCATCGTTACCTTTTTCAAGTATGCCATCCACATAAAGTATGAAACGCCCCTTCAGACACTTTACCTTGCCGTTGGCGTTCTGATGCTTGCATTGGCTTTATACTTCAGTCACAAGAAGGGTTAGTTGAATTATGGCGCAGAAAGAAAGACATAAAACTGAAAGGATAACGGGTGCCCAGAAGGCAGCAATTCTTATTCTTTCCCTGCCTGAAGATATTTCAATAAACGTTATAAAGAAGCTCAGGGAGCACGAACTGACAAAAGTGGCAAAAACTATTCTGTCTCTTGGAACGATAAAGAAGGATATGGTCAAGCTCGTTCTTAAAGAGGCTTACGATGAGCTTTCGGAGATAGCTCCTCTCAGAACGGCTCCCGAAGAGCTTAGAAGACTCCTTGAGAAGGCGCTTCCCCCCGATAAACTCCAGGAGCTCCTTGAAGAGACTATGCTTTCAGAGTCGGGGAAGGTTGTCTTTGAAGAGCTTAAGAAGATGGACGCGAAGTTTATAGCGAAACTTATTGAGAAGGAACACCCTCAGATTATTGCAATTATTCTTTCCCAGCTTCCCCCCATGAAAGCGGCTGAGGTTATTCAGTATCTTCCCAAGAGGCTGGGCGTTACAAACGTTCAGGAAGAGGTAATAAAGAGGCTTGCCCAGCTTGAGAAGATCTCAATGAAAACTTTAAAAATTGTTACAGAAGCCCTTGAGGATGAGCTTGCAAGTATAGGTGCCGGTAAAGAGCAGACCCTCAGCGGTCTTGATATAGCTGCTGAGATTGTTAACAACCTGCCCAAGGAGGTTGCTCAGGAGCTCCTGGATGAGATCAGGAAGGAGAACCCTTCCCTTGCAGACTCCATTGAAGAGAGGATGTTCAAGTTCGAAGACATTATCAAACTGGACAACAGGGCTATCATTGAGATCCTCAAGGCTGTTGATAAGAACGACCTGCTTCTGGCACTGAAGGGAGCTCCCCAGGAAATCATGGACAAATTCCTCTCCAACATGTCTAAACGTGCTGCCCAGATGTTCCTTGAAGACCTTGAGGCTCTGGGGCCTGTTAAGAAGTCTGATGTGGAAAGGGCTCGCAAGAAAGTCATTGCTATAATCAAAAAACTGGCAGAAGAAGGAAAGATAGAACTCGGCGGCTCTGAAGAGCTCGTTTAGGAGGTTTCGTGTCTGAGGAATTCCTATCCCAGGAAGAGATAGATGCCCTTTTGGGCGGAGGTAAAAAAGAGGAGAAAGAGGAGAAGAAAGTAGCTCCATTTGACTTTGATCAGGTTGAGCACATTAAGAAGGGAGGGGTTCCTGGGCTTGAGCTACTCTTTGAACGGTGGGTCAAGATTTACAGGGAGAGGATCAGGAGCCTGGTTCCTCAGGTAGGAATGATAACAAAGGAGTCGGTCTACATAACCCGGTTTCAGTCTTTCATGGTAAAGATTCCGATGCCGGCCAGTTACAGCATCGTTTCTATGAGGCCGTTTAAAGAGAACTTTCTCTTTATTTTAGATTCGAGGCTCGTTTTTGTAATCATAAGTGTTATGTTCGGTGGGCCGGCAAAGCCCTTTAAGATAGAGGGGCGGGAGTTTACAAAGCTGGAGATGAGGGTTATCCAGGATCTGGTTAAGGTTGCCCTTGACAGCTTTGAACAGGTGTGGCAGGACGTTTACCCGGTGAGTCTGGAACTTCGGGGCATTGAGCTTAACCCCGCCCTTGCAAGGATAGTTTCGGGGAACGAGAAGGTAATTGTCGTTGAGTGCAGTATGGACATAGACGGCTACGAGGCTCCATTCTTCTTCTGCTTTCCTCAGGGGCTCTTTATGCCGATAAAGGAGCTCATCTTTTCAGAGTCCCTTTTCGTTGAAAAAGACCCCGTGTGGGAGGAGCACTTACAGAAGAAAGTCCTTAAAACGGAGCTTAGGTTATCCCTTGAGCTTGCCCGTAAGGTTTTCTCGCTTGGAGAGATACTTTCCTGGAAGGTTGGAGACAGGATAGATTTAGGGGTGAACAAAGAGGATATTCTTAAACTATACGTTGAGGATAAGCCCAAGTTCTTTGCTAAGATGGGTAAGGTTAGGGATAGGTATGCTGCCCTTGTTTACAACTTTATAAACGGAGAGGAGGATGGCAGAGGAGGAGAAGAATCAGGAGGAGCTGGCGAAGGAGTGGGAGGAAGCTCTGAAGCAGCAGCAGGAGGGAGAGAAGAGTCAGGAAGAGCTGGCTAAAGAGTGGGAGGAGGCTTTAAAACAGCAGGAGAGCGGGGGTGGTGAAGATCAGGAAGCCCTGGCAAAAGAGTGGGAAGAGGCTTTGAAGCAGCAGGAGGGGGGGGCTGAGGAGAAAGGAGAAGAGGTTCCTACTGGGAGCTGCAGCGGGGAGTTTGAGCTTTTAAAGGACATTCCCCTTGAGATAAGTGTTGAGATAGGTTCAACGAAGCTGCCCCTTGAGGAGATACTGAGGCTCCACGCCAACAGCGTTGTTGAGCTTGACAAGTTTGTAGATGAGCCTGTTGACATAAAGATAAACGGAAAGCTGATTGCCAAGGGCAGGCTCTATCAGGTTGAGGATAACTACGGAGTGGAGATAGTTCAGATAATAACCCCTGAAGAGCGTCTGAAACTGATTGAGGAGTAGCCATGGCTTTAACGTTTCAACCCCTTTACGTTTTAGCTGCAGGAGGAGAAAGGTCTAAAGAGCAGCTAGACATCATTACAAACAACATTGCAAACGTTGACACTCCGGGATTTAAACGAATTATGATGGAGGAGTTCTCCCAGCATATCCCGAACAACAGAGGAGACAGTTACAATCTGCTGGTATTCCCCAGGTTCAAGCAGACAGACGTTATTCTTACTCAGGGAAGTTTGAGGAAAACGGGCAATCCCCTTGACGTTGCCCTTAAGGGCAGTGGCTTCTTTGCTGTTAGAACAAAGGCAGGAGAGGTGTATACGCGGAACGGCCACTTTTTCCTCGATTCAAACGGAAGACTGGTTGACCAGAACGGGAATCCTGTTTTGGATATCTCCGGCAGGGAGATAGTTCTGACCTCTGAAACGGGCATTACCATTACTGAAGATGGTGTTGTTTACGACGGAGACAGGAAGGCTGGAGTTCTGAAAATTGTGGATTTTACCTCTGTTAAGCCTTTGGGGAACTCTTACTATCAGGGGGTTGGTCAGCCCCAGGCTACCGACGCTGCCGTCCTTCAGGGCTATTTAGAGGACTCAAACGTCAACCCCGTAAAGGAGATGGTGAAGCTCATAGAGGCGCAGAGGCGTTTTGAGATCTACGGGAACCTTATAAGAAGTCTTGATCAGATGAACCTGAAGAGCAACGAGATAGGAAAAGTTTAGGGGAGGAAACCATGTTAAGGGCTCTCTGGACGTCCGCTTCCGGAATGGAGGCTCAGCAGACGAACCTTGATGTTATCTCAAACAACATTGCGAACGTTAACACTGTGGGATTCAAAAAGTCCAGGGCAAACTTTGAAGACCTTATCTATCAGGATATAAGGGATCCCGGCGTTATGAGTTCCGACGAGAACAGGGTTCCATCGGGAATCCAGATAGGTCTTGGGGTTAAGCTCTCAGACGTGAGCAAGATCTTTACTCAGGGGAGTTTGATTAAGACCGATAAACCCCTCGATATTGCCATTCAGGGGCACGGTTTCTTCAAGATAGAGCTCCCCGGAGGTGGAGAGGCATACACAAGGGCCGGTAACTTCCAGCTTGACGATGAAGGTTATTTTGTGACTCCGGAAGGGTATAAGCTCTCTCCCAATATACAGATTTCCTCTCCTGAAACTGTTATAAGCATTTCTGTTTCTCCAAACGGTAAGGTTTACGTTGTGAGGAATACAGGGGGGCAACAGGTAACTGAAGAGGTAGGGCAGATAAAACTCTACCGCTTTATGAACCCTGCCGGGCTGAAAGCGATAGGTGGAAACCTCTTCGTTCAGACTGACGCTTCCGGTGAGCCCATCGAAGGAGATCCCAATACAGACGGTTTCGGAAAGCTCACGCAGGGCTTTTTGGAGGCTTCAAACGTAAACATTGTGGAAGAGATGGTTAACCTGATAGTTGCCCAGAGGGCTTACGAGATCAACTCTAAGGGAATAATTGCTGCTGATGAAATGCTTAGAACTGTTGCAAGCCTCAAGAGTTAATTTGCTTTCCGTTGTTTTCCTGTTCCTGTTTTCTCTCTGCTCTTACGGGGCAGAGGTTGAGCTAAAAGAGAGTTCCGTAGTTGCCGGCAGAAAAGTTCTCCTGAGTGAGGTTTCCGAGATAAGGGGGAGCTCCCTAGAAAAGGAACTCCTCTCAGGTGTCGTTATAACCGATGCTCCACCTGCGTGCAGAGAGAAGACCTTAACTAAAGAGACCGTTGCCAGGGCAATAGCCAGCTACCTGAGGGAGAACGGCGTTTCTGTAAAGGAGATAAGGGTAAAAGGCCCTGACAGGATAAAGGTAATCTCAAACTGCCAGATTATTAACAGCAAGCATATAAAGAAACTGGTGGAAGAGTTATTCCAAAGGAACTACCCCAAATATGAGGTTCTGTCTGTTCCAGACGTAAGCGTAAAACTTCCATACAGCAATTATGAAGAGCATCTCTACCTTGATAGCCTTGGCAGCAGGTCTGCAAGGCTGGTTTACGAGATAACTGTAAACGGTAAAACCGTAAAGAAGTTCTGGCTGCCTATAAGAGTTGAGAAAAAGGTAAAAGTTGTGGTTGCTACAAGACCCATACCAAAGGGTGTGAAGATAACTCCCGATATGGTTTCGCTGAAAAAGGTTGTTGAGAGTAAAGCCCGGGGAGGGACTGACAACCTTTCTTCCGTTATCGGGGCTACTGCTAAGAAGAGCTTTCTTCCGGGGGACGTTATAACCGATAGGGGGATAGTTCCAAACTTTGCAGTTAAGAGGAACCAGCCGGTTAAAGTTGTTTACAGGGATGGGGCGATAAGGGTGGAGCTCCTTGGAATAGCCCTTCAGGACGGCATTGTGGGGAATATAATAAAGGTGAAAAACCCTTCTACCGGAAAAGTGTTGCTATGCAGAGTTGTTGGAAGTGGTGTTGTGGAATTTGTCTCTCATTAGTCTTTCTCCTCTCTTCCTGTGGAACGGAGGAGAAGAGGATTTCCGTTTTTCCTAAAGAGCCCAAACCCCTTGCCCAGGAGAGCAGAGTTTCTCCCGGTTCCCTCTTTACCGGATACGACAATCTCTTCTCCGATCCTAAAGCTCACAACGTGGGAGATGTTATAACGATAGCCGTTTATGAGAACCTCTCTGGCAGCGGATCTTCAAAAACGGGGACGGCAAAGAAGAGCTCTTACAACCTGAACCTCAATAAACCTACCGTTTTTGGAAAGCCCTTTCCGGGTAAGAGCAAAGACCCTCTTCTCGGTTTCTCGACCTCTCCATCAAAGAGCTTCGATGGAAAAGCCGTTACCAGTAGGAAAGCAAAACTCATAGCTACCATATCTGCAAGAGTTGTTAAGGTCTATCCTAACGGAGACCTTTTCGTCGTTGGTGAAAAAGTAGTTAGAATCAACGATGACGTTCAGGTGTTGAAAATTTCTGGTATTGTTAGACCCAGTGATATCGGTCCCGATAATACTGTTCCTTCTTCAAAAGTTGCGGACATGTATGTTGAGTATAACGGGAAGGGCTACTTCAACGAATCCCAGAGACCCGGCTGGCTTGCAAGGCTCCTTGAGAAGATCTGGCCGTTTTAGGGGTAGAGATGTCTGTTCTGAGAGTCCTCATTCTTTTTCTTCTGTTTACAGTTTCAGCCTTAGGGGCTGAAGTTAAGGTTGGAACCCTTGTTAACGTTGAGGGGGTAAGGCCAAACTACCTTACGGGATACGGAATTGTCGTTGGTTTAAACGGAAGTGGAGATGGAACAACCAGCATCTTTACCCTTCAGAGCATAGCCAACATGCTGAGGAAAATGGGAATTTACGTTGATCCGAAGGCCATAAAGACAAAGAACGCCGCTGCCGTTATAGTTACAGCAAAACTTCCTCCCTTTGCAAAGCCTGGAATGACGTTTGACGTTGAGGTTGCCTCCCTTGGAGATGCCAAGAGCATAGCCAACGGAGTTTTAATTAGAACTCCGCTGATGGGCCCCGACGGGAAGATATACGCCTTTGCACAGGGACCCGTTTCAACGGGGGGCGGTTATAGCGAATCCAACAGAGGTGGAAAAGTCCAGAAGAACTTTCCCACTGCCGGTATTATTCCCAACGGGGGTATAGTTGAAAGACCTCTACCTTTTGAGCTGTCTCAGACGAAGAAGTTGACGTTAACTCTTAACTCTCCAGACTTCTCCGTCGCCAGCGAGATTGCAGACAGGATAAACGACCACTTTGGAATGAGGCTTGCAAGGGCTGTTGACTCTGCAACTGTCGAGGTTGACTACCCTCCCGGTGTTAACAAGGTGCAGTTTATCTCCGAAGTTCTCAACCTGAAGGTAGATACCAACCCGGAACCTACGGTTGTTATTTACGAGAAGACGGGAACGGTGATAATGAGCGGAGACGTTAAGATCGACCCACCGGTTTACGTTTCCCACGGGAACATCTACGTTTCTGTTACCAGAACGCCGGCAGTTTCCCAGCCCCCTCCACTTTCGGGAGGGGAGACGAAAGTTATTCAGCAGGTTGAGACGAAAGTGGTTGAGGAGCACGGAAGGATTTTTGAAATTTCCTCTCCTTCCCTTAAAGATCTTGTAAAGGCACTGAACCAGTTAGGGGTTTCTCCTGGAGATTTAATCGCCATAATCCAGGCGATAAAGGCTGCCGGGAAACTTCACGCGAAACTGATTATTATGTAGGGAGCTCCCATGGTAGACGGCATTAAAAAAGCGGAAGTTTACTGGGAACTGAGCCAGCTAAAGAGGATAAAAGACATAAAAGAGGCCGTTAAGCAGTTTGAGGTTTACCTCGTAAGGCAGTTTTTAAAGGAGGCGGAGAAGTCCCTTCCCGGAGGGCTTTTCTCTCCTAAGGGCAGTTTTTCTTCTAAAGTTTACTACGACCTCTTCTACATGGAGCTCTCCCAGAGAATCGGTGAAGAGCTCGGGAAGAACGTTGAACCACTGTTTGAGAGAGCTCTCAGGGTTTATAGGGGAGAGGAGAGTTAATGAAGGAGTCGCTTGCCCTCTACTACTCCAAAATCTACAAGTATTCCGACTTCGTCTTCGTTCTCCTAATACTGGCCATACTTGCCAGTATGATACTTCCCATTCCTCCATTCTTCCTGGATATCCTCTTGACGTTCAGCATAACGTTCTCCCTCGTTATCCTTATGACGACGGTTTACGTGAAACACCCGCTGGAGCTCTCCTCTTTTCCCTCTCTCCTTCTCCTTGCAACCCTTCTCCGCCTTTCCCTCAACGTTGCAACAACCCGTCGGATACTCCTTCACGGGCACGAGGGAGCCAACGCAGCCGGTAGCGTTATAGAGGCTTTCGGCCAGTTTGTTGTAGGAGGAAACTACGTAGTTGGAATTATCGTCTTTGCAATTCTGGTCATTATCAACTACATCGTTGTAACAAAAGGAACCGAAAGAATTTCTGAGGTTGCTGCCCGCTTTGTTCTCGATGCCATGCCCGGAAAGCAGATGAGCATAGATGCCGACCTCAACGCAGGCCTCATAGACGAGGAGGAGGCAAGGAAGAGGCGTGAGGAGATAGCCCGGGAAGCAGACTTCTACGGAGCGATGGACGGTGCTTCAAAGTTCATCCGGGGAGACGCCATAGCTGGAATCATCATAACCCTCATCAACATAATAGGCGGGCTGATTATAGGTATGGTTCAGCACCATATGGGCTTTTCCGATGCTCTTAAAACCTTTACCATTCTTACAGTTGGAGACGGCCTTGTCTCTCAGATTCCCTCTCTAATTACCTCGACTGCTGCCGGTCTCATGGTTACCAGGGCTGCCGCCGAAACCGACCTCGGTCACGAGATATTCAGTCAGCTTACCAAATACCACAAGCCTCTCTTCATGGCAGCCCTTTCCCTTGCGGTTATAGGTATCGTTCCCGGTATGCCAACGCTGCCGTTTTCTCTCCTTGCTGCCCTTGTGGCGTCAATTGGCTACATGGTTTACAAGTATGAGTCCATGAAAGCGATAGAGGAGGCTCAGAAGAAGGCTAAAGAGATTGTTGAAAAGGGGAAAGAGGAGAGCCCTGAAGACCTGATCGTCCAGCCTGAACCTATAACCCTTGAGATAGGTTACTCTCTTATTCCTTACGTAGATGAGAGCCAGAACGGAGAAATAGTCAAGAAGATAAAGAACCTCAGAAAACAGCTTGCTAAAGAGCTTGGAATAGTCATTCCCCTCGTCCATCTGAGGGACAACCTTGAGCTGAGACCCAACGAATACAGGATACTTCTCAGAGATGTTGAAGTAGCCCGGGGAACAGTTGAGCCCGGCAAGTTCCTCGCCATAGATACCGGAGGAGTTAAGGGAGAAATTAAGGGAACCCCAACCCGGGAACCAGCCTTTGGACTGCCGGCATACTGGGTGAGTGAGAAGGAAAAGGACAGGGCAAAACTTTTAGGTTATACGGTTGTTGACATCCCAACGGTTATCGTTACTCACCTCTCTGAGGTTATCAAAAAACACGCCCACGAGATAATCAGCAGGGCAGATATAAAAGAGATGGTTACAAAGCTTTCTTCCCGCTATCCTGTTGTTAGAGATATGGTTCCGGAACCGGTTTCCTACGGTTTGCTTACAAGGATTATTCAGAACCTTCTTAAAGAGGGGGTTCCCGTTAAAGACCTTCTTACCATCATAGAGTCGATTTCTGATAACCTTGAAAAAACCCAGGATCCAGATGTCCTGACAGAGTTTGTTAGACAATCCCTTTCCCGTCTCATTACCAGCCTTTATGCAAAGGATGGTGTTCTAACAGCTCTTTCTCTCTCTCCAGAAGCAGAGGAATTTATCCTGAAAAAAGTGAAAGAGAACGAAGGTTATCTGCCTCCACTTGACCCTGTTTTTGTTCAGAACCTTGTTAAAAGCATCTCTGAGGGTGTTGGCCACTTCCTGAGCAGACATACGGTTCCTGTTATACTAACTTCTCCAGCGGTAAGACGTTTTGTTAGGATGATTCTTGAACCTTATTTACCAAACGTAGCAGTTCTATCGTATGCCGAGGTTGAGCCTGGAGTTCAACTAAATATTGTTGGAGTGGTTGACGGGAAATGAGCGTGAAGGTTTATGAAGGAGAGGATCTGGATCTCCTTATAGAGAAGGCCAAAAAGGAGTTAGGTGAGATAGATATTCTCTACTACGAGGTGGAAAAGGTTCCAGGGATTATTCCTTTTTTGAAGAAGAAAAAGTATAGGCTTTTTGTCACTAGAAAGTCTGAAAGCGTAGAAAGTAGTCAGGAAGTTGAGAGGTTGGAAGAAGAGATAAAGGAGTTGAAAAACTTGCTCATTAACATTAGGGAAAGTGTTTCAAAGATACCTTCTCAGCCTCCGGTTCCGGCAGTTCCTGAACATCTTAAAGAGAAAGTTGTCTGTTCCATAACCCAGATAGAGGAGTTTACAGGGGATGCCGTTGAGCTTATCAATCTTCTTATAAGGAAGGGAGTTGAGCCTGAAGTTGCCGTTGAACTCGTTAAAGTTTCCTGCGGTCTGGATATAGAAACTGAAAAGCTGGATTTAAATACCAACACTTTTAGAGAGGCCATTATAAACGCCTGTAGTGAGAAGTTGAAATTTACAGGTGACTTTAAGGTAGAGGGTAAAAAGCCAAGGGTAATTGCTTTTATTGGTCCAACAGGTGTGGGTAAGACGACAAACCTGTTTAAAATAGCCAGCAAGTTTGTTATAGAACAGGAACTTAAAGTAGGGGTAATATCGACAGATACCTTCAAGGTTGGTGGAACTCAGCAGGCCAGGATCTATGCTTCCATCCTCAACGTTCCATTTTACGTAGCTACAGACCAGAAGAAACTAAAAGAGATTGTTGATAACCTGTCGGAGCTTGATGTAATACTCATCGATACCGTTGGCCGGAGTCATTACGATTACTTCCGGTTAGGAGAGATAAAGGCTACCCTTTCTGGTGTGGAGTCTTCCCTTGAGTATGTTTTGCTGATTTCCTGCAACTACAATACCAGAGAAGCTATGGAAGTGGTTAACAGATACAGGAGTTTCTTTCCTGTAGATTATCTCCTGTTTACCAAGGTAGATGAGTCCTCGCAGCCTGGTGTTATTGTTAACGTTGGAGTGAAGTCGGAGCTCCCCCTTTCTTACGTCAGCACAGGTCAAAGAGTTCCTGAAGATATTAAACTGCTTACCCCGTCTGTTGTATCCGACCTTTTACTGGGAGAGTAATGGAAAAGCAGGCTGAGAGATTGCTTGAGCTTATAAAAGAGAGAAACAGGAAGAGTAACTGTAAGGTTCTCTCTTTTGTCAGCGGGAAAGGAGGTGTGGGGAAGACTACCATTTCAACCTCTTTTGCCTATATACTTGCCAATTCCTTTAACAAAAGGGTTTTACTCCTGGACTGTGATATAGGGCTTGGGAATGTTCATCTTGTTCTTGGACTTGACCCATCTAAGAATCTTAAAGCTGTTTTGAGGGGGAGCTCCCTTTCCGAGGTTATTCAAAGTATATACAACTTTGATGTAGTTTTAGGTTTTTCGGGTATAGAATCTTTCGAAGAGCTGGAGTCCTATGAATCTGCTAACCTGCTTCTTCAGCTGGACAGAGTTGTAGAAAATTACGATTTTGTAATTCTTGATAACTCTGCTGGTCTTTCACGTTTCACGGTAAATTTTTCCAGAGCCGCAACTGAAACTTACGTTATTACAACTCCTGAGCCTGCGGCTCTAACAGACGCTTATGCGTTTATAAAGAGCATGTATAAGTTGTACGGTTACAGTGCGTTTAAAGTTATTGTTAATATGGCTCGTTCTAAGAACGAGGGATTTGAAACATTTGAAAGGTTGGATACCTCTGTTAGGAAATTTCTGGGCTTCCGATTGAAACTTGCTGGCATTCTTCCTATTTCTCATAAAGTAAGGGAGTCTTCGAGGAGGAAGACCCTTCCCGTTCACACTTATCCTTCAGATGCATTTTCAATTGGACTTAAACGTGTAGCCCAGCTGGAAACAGGAGAGGTTTTTCCGGAGAGGAGGGAGAGTTTTGTGGAAAGGATTCTCAGGTTCCTTAAGGAAGGTATATGATGTATACAAAATCTAAGAAAGATCTGGTTGTGGAGCATCTACCTCTGGTTAAAAAGGTGGCAAGCCGCATATACCGTCGAATACCAGAAGGAGTGGTAGATTTTGATGAACTTGTAAATACCGGAGTTATAGGTCTTATAAAGGCTATAGACAGATATGACTCGAACAGGGCAAAGTTTTCCACTTATGCCTATATAAAAATAAGAGGAGAGATTCTTGATTACCTGAGAAGGCTCGATTTTCTTCCAAGAAGTGCCAGAGAAAAACTCAAAAATAACGAAATCTCCGAGGTAAAAGATGAAGTTGTAGCTTTTTTATCTCTAGAAGAGAGGCTATTTGGTAATTCAGAACGTTATGCTTTAAAAGATCTTCTTGTTTCTGATGAACCCGACCCTGAGGATCTCCTTTTGAGAAGAGAGGCAAAAGAGAATCTTGCCTCAGCGATTTCAAGGCTTTCTGAGAAAGAGCAGCTTGTTTTACAACTTATCTTTGTGGAAGAGCTCGACTTAAAATCGATAAGTGAAATACTCGGTGTGTCTGTTTCAAGAGTTTCTCAGATTAAAAGTGGAGCGATTAAAAAATTGAAGAAATTTGTGGAGGTTCAGATATAATTAAAGCAGTTGGAGAGGAGGCGTTTTCAGGAAGGGGTGGTAATGGGTGTTTTTAATGTTCTGCTGGCTATTCTAAAGGCTTACGACTCAAAAGTTTTATCGCAAGAGGCTAAAAATCTTAAACCTGTAAATTTTGAGAAATTGTTATTTGAGAGTCTTGGTCTGAAAAATAAGAAAGATTTCAGGGAAGTTTTTACGGGGCAGTCTAATGAAGGCGAACAGAGCCTTTTCAACGATAAGTCAAAAAAATCAAAGGAGTTAATTCCAGCAGATACTTCTGTTCCTGTAGAGACCTCTAATTTCTTCAATGTATACTTTAGTAATCTCTATTCTAAAGCTCGTGATAAAAAGAGCCGTGTGTCGTCCTCCAGTTTTGATTATACAGCTCTCTCTGATTTTTATGGAAAAAAAATAAAGAAAAACAATAGATCATCTGTTGCTGTTAAAGAAATAAATCGTTTGAAAGTAACTTCCCAAAGCTTGAACGTTAAAGATAAAGATCTTCTTAGAGAATTCCGAACTGTTCTTGACAGGGTGGCTGTAGATGAATACAGCCCGTTGAATAAAAATCAAGTTAGGTTAAACAAACCACCTTTAGCTTCTAAAAGCTCTAAAAGCACTGATAAAGGCACTGATTCTGAGTTATCTAAATTGCAAAAAAAACCAAGCGGATTACGGATAAAGGTGAACAATTTATCGAAAAACAATTCATCTTTAATTTCAGAGAATCTCTATTCGAAAAAGCTCGATCTTAAGCAGGTTAAGAAATTTAAGAAGCGTGAATATCTGGTTGTTATAGAAAGAAAGAATTCAGAACGTTTAGGATTTGAAAAACTCACTGAAGGGAATGATGCCTGGATTGGAAAGGAGTTAGGGGAGGGCGGTAGTGGAATTTCCGCCGGGTTGGACTCTGGAAAAATTCGATCTGAAGGCGGTAAGTTTGAGCTTAAGAGTGGGTTTGTGTATTCGGAGTTTACGGGCCATCATAGAAGGTCAATTGTTAATGAAAATTACTCTTCAGTGAGGGAAAAAGGTGTAAACTTAACTATAGAAGGAAGAAATTTCTATACAAATGGGGAGGCTACTTCAACATCCAATTTATCATCTGTGACGGATAAAAAGTTCTTTAGAAGTCTGGAGCTTTTCGGGATTTTTGGGAGTAGGCGTGGTTTGATTCTTAAAAGGGAGGAATTTGAGACTGTGAAATTCTTGAAGAAAAGAAGTCCCTTTCCCCCCGGCAAGCTTCCCTTAGAGCGGGGAGCAGTGTTGGACAGGAGGAACTCTCCTCCTGTCCACCTTTTTGAGCAACCTTCCGGCGGTTTGCCAGGAGTTGTTACTCTATTATCGAATGCAGCTGCAAACTTTCAACATGGGGAAAGCTATCGGTTTTACAGGGTATTGTCAGGTGGAGAAAATAGTTCTCATTTGAGTTTTGGCCACTATTCCTCAGATTACTTGCAGGTTGGTGTTTTTTCCTGGTCTTTTAACGGTTCATCAGAGTTTGGTAATTTTGAGGGAGGAGCAGATTTTACTTCTAAAAGTAACCAGGTGGAAGATGAAAAATCGGTTTTTCATCTTTCCTATGCGGACAGGGATTTTAAACTTTCTATTTTTTCACAGGGGAAAATTCTCAACCTGAATTTAAGCTTCCTTGAGAACCTTCGACTGGATCCGTCTGTTATGAAGGATATCGCTTCTATCATAGAGAATTCTGGATTTATTCCCGGTAAGATTACGTTGAGGCAGAAGAAGGAACGTTACGCGTATTCTGACAAAAGAGTGGATGGGAAACTGGAGCTGAAGGTTTGAGGTGGTTTTGGGTAATTCTTTTCCTTTTCTTGAGTTCCTCAACTGCTGTGGCTTTTAAGGTTGATAAAGATGCATCTTTATTCCAGAAAGGTGTCAGGCAGTATTCAGTGGGTTCTTACTCTACTGCTCTTGACTATTTCCTTGAACTTCTAAAGCCTGGTTCCAAATACTACTCGAAGGCTCTCCTCATGCTCTCAAAGACTTATTACGCAATAGGAAGGAAAACCGGTAATAAAAAGTATTTCTGGCAGGCACTTAACTACCTTCAGCTTTACTTTATATCTCAGGGAGAGAAGAAACTTCCCTGGGAATACTACTACACAAAAGCCCGTATATACGAAGCCCTTTCTTTTTATGAGCAGGCTTTAGCTGTTTACAGAGTTGCATTTCTTGCTGCCAAAACGGAGCAGGAGAAGATAGATACTACTATCGGTATTGTAAGGACGGCGGTTTGGAGCAGACGAAAGGATATAGTTGAAGAGTACTTTATTCTGGTTTCAACGGCCAAGCTTAATTCTCAGGAAAGCAAAGAGGTGGAATTTCTTAAGGGGCTTATCCTTTTTTCTGAAGGCAGGTATAAGGAGGCTCTTCGTCACTTTTTTAAGCTCTACAAGAGGTTTGAGAATTTCCTCATAGACAATCCTGAGTATTATCTTCTGGTAGCTGAGGATATATACAGAACGGAAAACTTCACTCTTGCAGAGCAGGTTTTCAGGAGGATAGCCTCACTTACAAAGGATCCTTCTGTTATACGTAAGGCCATTCTCAGGCTTGGAGATATTGAGCTGAGCAGGGGCAATGAGAAGTTGGCCTTTATCTACTACTATTCAGTAATCAGGGACTATCCGGAATCGGAGGAAGCCTACGTTGCCAGGTTAAAGATAATTCCGATGATGGAAAACCCCCAGATAAAGTATAGAGCACTTCTCTCTGAAGATAAAGCGTTTAAGGATCCGGTAGCTTATATTGCTGATGTTCTTGTCAATTATAGAACGACTTACGTTGGGATTTATGCTCTTGCCGATCTTGGGTATTTGGTTTTTAAGCTGGGAGCTCCCGAAAACGTCTTCCGCCGTCTTCTCTGGGAAGTGTCTCTGGTATTTCCCCAGCAGGTGAAGTATGAACAAAAGGAATTTTTGAGATTTCTGTGGGAACCATACATCTACAAACTTCCACCTGAAAAAGGGTGTAGCCTGTATAGGGCAAATCCCCGTTTCTTTCAGGAAATATTTGGTAAGAAAATCCTTCTGAAGTTTGCTTCAGATCTAAAAAGATGCAACCAGAGAAGGTTGAGGGTGGGGCTCCTCTCCTACATGGTTAACCGCTGGAATGATGACGACAGCAGGCTCCTCATGGCAGAAGCTCTTTTTGACGATAAGGATTTTTCACAGGCTTTAAAAGTTCTTGGGAAGGTGAGAGATAAAAATTCCTGTCGTTACAATCTTTTATACTCTGAGGTAAGTATTGTTTCCGGAAGGGCCGTTCCCGATCCGGAGAAAGTCATTAAAGCCTGTAAAAAGAAAAAGACGGTAAAATTATTAGCCGTGGTTCTATACTCCTATTCAAAACAGGGGAACGTTGACTCTGGGTTCAGGTTTTACAGGGATAGAAAGCAGGAAATTCTAAAGCTATACGGCAAAGACCCGGTTGTAAGGGCAGCTATTGATAGTTTTCTGGAATCTGCCCTCTTAAAAGAGCGTTATAGTCTGGTTTTAAAAGTGGCGAACGATCTGGCAAGGGCTGGTTATAGAAACTGCTTTATAGGGAGTTACCTGACCATCTCAGCTGTTAGGCTGAGAAGGTTAAAGGAGGCAGAGGAGGGATACAGAGAGATTAAAGACTGTGTTGACAGCTTTTCTCTCCTTGCCAGAACGGTTTATGAAGATGCCATTTTAGGGGAGGAGCAAATTGGAACTGTTCAAGCCGCTAAGTGACCTTGAAGTAGGGGCTTCCTACTTTTTCAGGCGTTCAGAGGTTATTCAAGGAAACATTGCTAACGTTGATACTCCTCACTACAAGCCGAAAGATCTCGTTTTTGAGAAGGAGCTTGAGGAAAATCTTAGGTTGAAGAAGACAGATCCCCGCCACATAGATCCATCTAAACCTGGTGTGAAGTTCAAGATTGTTGATGCTGAAGATTACTCAGGGTACGACGGTAACCGGGTAAACCTCGATAAAGAGATGGCCAAACTGGCAGAGACCAACCTTATGATAAGGATGATCAACGAGGCTCTCAGGAAAGAGATAGGTAAGATGAAGCTGGTTATTCAGGGGAGGTAGCTGTGATATTTAAAGGACTTGGAATTTCGCTTACGGGCATGCTTGTCCAGAGAATAAGGATGGACGTTGCCTCCAGTAACCTCTCAAACGCTAATTCTACAGACGAAAACGGTAATCCATACAGGAGAAAAATTCCTGTGTTTGAAGCTGTTTTGGATAACTCTGGAGATGTTCCCGTGTATAGAGTAAAGATTAAGAAGATCGTTGAAGATCCTTCCCCATTTCGTATGAAATTTGATCCTTCAAATCCCCTTGCCGATAAAAACGGTTACGTGAGACTTCCGAACGTGGATCCGGTAAAAGAAATGGTTGACATGATATCAGCTGTAAGGAGTTACGAAGCCAACCTGACTGCTTTTAATACCTACAAAAACAGTATTCTGAATGCTCTTGAGATTCTCAGAGCTTAGGGGGCGATATGAAAGTTGAGTTAAATACACACTTTTCTCTTCCGGGAGTTCAGGAAAAGAGAGAAAGGAGGGAAAGAAGCGCTTTTTCAGGGCTCTTTGAAAATTTCCTTAAAGAGGTAAACGATCAGCAGTTATCTGCCAGAGAAGTTGAAAAGGCTCTTTCAGAGGGTAAGGTAAAGAATGTGGAGGAGGCACTTTTCATTATTGAGAAGGCCGATCTTTCTCTAAGACTTCTCACCGAAATAAGGAATAAGGCTCTTGAGAGCTACCAGGAAATTATGAGGATGCAGGTTTAACGAGGGGCTGGATTCTTGAACCTTGAAGAGATAAGGCAGAAAGTGGAAGTCTTTTTAAGGGAAAAGGCGTCTCTAAGGAATATTGCTCTTGTTCTTGGTGCCCTTACGCTTTTCTCGTTTCTTACTTTTATTGTTGTAAGTAAGAGTTCTTCGGAAGACTATGCTGTTCTTTACACTCACTTGAGTCCCGATGATGCTGGAGAGATCCTCTCTGTTCTTCAGCAGGAGAACATCCCCTACAAGGTGGTGGGGGATGGTTCGATAATTATGGTTCCGAAGGATAAGGTTTACGATGTAAGGCTGAAACTTGCAGCAAAAGGAATTCCCCACGGAAAGGTTGTTGGGTTTGAGATATTTGACCAGACCAAGTTAGGAATAACCCAGTTTCAGCAGAACGTTGAATACCTAAGAGCCCTCGAGGGGGAGCTTGAGAGAACCATAAAGAGGATAGATGCCGTAAGGGAGGTAAAGGTAAACATTGCCATTCCAAAAGACTCCATTTTTGTAAGGCCTTCTGAGGAGCCCAAGGCGTCTGTTCTTGTTGATCTCTGGCCGGGGAGGGATTTGACCCCGGAACAGGTAAAGGCCATTGTCTTCCTTGTTTCTCACGCGGTTCCAGGGCTTAAACCTGAGAATGTTACGGTTGTGGACAGCAGGGGAAGAGTTCTCACGGATCTTCTGAGTGAAGGCAAGGATGAGACAGGGGCTTCTAAGGAGCTCCAGATTAAGCGGAAACTGGAGAAGGACATAGAGAGAAAAGTCCAGACCATGCTCTCTCAGGTTCTTGGAGGGAGCAAAGTAGTTGTAAGGGCATCTGTTGAGGTTGAAACGGGTAAGGTTCAGACGAAGAAGGAGATCTACAACCCCGATTTGACGGCGGTTGTCAGCCAGAGGAAAGTTCAGGAGAAGGAGACGGGGTTAAAGAAGCAGCCTCAGGGAGCTCCCGGCACAACAACCAATGTCCCTCCCGTTGTGGATGTAGGTTCCGGCCAGGAGGTTGTTAAGAGGGAGAAGAAAGACGTTACGACCAACTACGACGTTTCTAAAACCGTTGAAGAGTCCCTGACCCCTGTTTTTCGAATAAAACGGATAACCGTTGGCGTTCTGGTGGACGGTAAGTATGAGAGGGTAAAAACAAAAGACGGTTCTGTTGAGTATAAGTTTGTTCCAAGGTCTCCTCAGGAAATTAAAACTTACGAGGAGATAGTTAAAAGTGCCATTGGGTACGATGCCAAAAGGGGAGACGTTGTTACAGTGGCCAGTGTCCCGTTCGAGGCGAGACTTCTGGTAAGTCAGGGTAAACCGGAGAAGGAAAACAGATGGTTCTACTACGCCCTTGCCGGAGCTCTCTTAGGACTTCTTGCTGTGGGTGCCCTTGCCTTTAAGCTGTTGAAGGGTAAAAAGGAGGAGGAAATACCTTCTGAGACAGAACTCCCTGAGGCAATTAGGGCAGAGATGGAGGCCAGGAAGAAGCACGAAGAGGAGCTTGAAGAGATCAGACTTGAGCAGGATCCTGTTTACCTGAAGATAGTTGAGATAGGTAAGGATTATCCGGAGCTCCTTACAAATATTGTGAGTAAGTGGCTGAAAGAGGAGGGTCTTAGATGATTGACCTTGAAGACTTTTCCTCTTTTCTTGAGGTTGAAAAAAAGCGTGAGGAAAGTGGTGGTGAAAAACGGGAAAGGAGTGTCGAAGAGGTAGAGGCGGTTTACCGACAGGAGCTCCTCAAGCTCCAGGCAAGGTTTAAAGCTGAAGTAGAGAGAGTAAGAGAAGAAGCTTACAGAGAGGGCTTTCAGGCCGGGGTTGAAGAAACGAGAAAAAAGCTTGAAGAAAAGCTGAAAACTTCCATTGAAGAGTTTAGAAAAGAGTATGAAGAGAAACTCTCCCGGCTGGAACGGAACCTTGACAGCTTGCTTAGGCAGCTGGATGAAGCTGGGCAGGAAGTTGTGAGAGACTTTCTTAAGACGGTTTCCGACAGTCTCGTGGAGATACTTGAGTTTCTTTATATTTCTCCAGAGAACGCTCCCTTCGTGAAGAAAAGTTTGGAGGAGCTTCTCTCAACATTTACTTCTGAAGAGCTTATTTCTGTTGAGGTGGGTAGAGAACTGGGGAATGTGTTAAAAGGTAGCAACGTGAAAGTGAACGAAGAACTTGGTGAGAACGATTTCCGGCTGATTTTTAAAGAGTTTACCCTTGAAACTAAGCTGAAAGATAAGCTGAAACTCTTGAGGGAAGAGCTTGAGAGAGAGATTAAAAAACTTACCTAAATACAGGGTTAAAGGCAGGGTTTTAGGTGTAAAGGGAGCAGTTATTGAGGCAAAACTTCCCCGGGTTCACATAGGGGATTTCTGCACGGTTAACGGCTCTTTAGAAGCCGAAGTCGTGGGGTTTAAGGAAGGAAAGACCCTTCTTATGGCTTACGATGACCCTTCAGGTGTAACCCTTGGTTCAGAGGTTGAGGCGAAGCTTTCCGGTTTGAAGTTTCCCGTTGGAGAGTCTCTGCTTGGGGCAGTTGTTGATCCTTTCGGGAATATTCTTAACGGGAAAGATTTTGTCCCAACCGATTTTGTTCCTCTTAAACCTGTTCCCGTGAATCCCCTTGAAAGGGAGAGGATAAGGGAACCCTTAGACCTTGGCATCAGGGTTATAAACAGCCTCTTCACGGTTGGAAAGGGTCAGAGGCTGGGGATATTCGCAGGTGCTGGTGTCGGAAAGAGCACGTTGCTTGGGATGATTTCCCGGTTCACATCAGCGGATGTAAACGTCGTTGCCCTGATTGGAGAGAGAGGAAGAGAGGTAAAGGAGTTTTTAGAGGACTGTCTTGGGAAAGAAGGACTTTCCCGTTCCGTTGTCGTTGTTGCAACTTCCGACATGCCACCTCTAGCTAAAATAAGGGCAGCCCACACTGCCCTTGCAGTGGCGGAATACTTTTCCTCTTTGGGTAAAGACGTTCTTCTTCTTCTTGATTCCCTTACGAGATTTGCAATGGCTCAGAGGGAGATAGGACTTTCTGTAGGAGAACCTCCAACGTCTAAAGGATATACGCCTTCAGTTTTCTCAGGTCTTGCCAGGCTCATAGAAAGAGCTGGAAACTTCTCTAAAGGAGGAAGCATAACGGGAGTGTTCACAGTTCTGGTTGAGGGAGACGAGATTACTTTAGACCCTGTTGCCGATGCATCGGTTGGACTTTTAGACGGTCACATAGTTCTTTCGAGGGAGATGGCAAATAGACGTTTTTTCCCTGCTATAGATATTTTGAAGAGCATAAGCCGTTTAACTCCCCAGCTCCTTTCTGAGGAAGTTCTGAAAAAACAATCGGTTGTTTTCAAGCTTGAAGGGATATACAGAGAAAATCAGGAACTCATACAGTTGGGGCTTTACAAGAAGGGGTCTTCACCAACAGTAGATCTTTCTATTTATGCTCATAAAAAGATTGAAAACTTTATAAGGCAAGGCATTGACGAAAAGGTTTCTCTTGAAGATTCCCTTTTGCAGCTTCAGGATTTGGTAGACTCTATACTGACGGAGGGAGAGTGGTATGGCTGTGGACGGCATCTTTTTGAATAATGACTCACAGGTTAAAGTTGTTGGTGCAGACTACGATAACTCCGAAATGAGTAGAGAACAGTTTCTTCAGGTTCTTCTTGCCACGATACAGTGGCAGGATCCCCTGCAGGCAGAGGACATTACAGATTTTATAAACAATACAGTTAAACTGAGAGAGATGGAGGTTCTAAACTCCTTTGAGAGCAGTGTTGAGGATTTAAAAAGTTCCTTAAAATCGGCCGAGCTGTTTTACGCCACTTCTTTTATAGGTCAGAAAGTCCTCTACCAGGGAAACGAGACATATGTGGCTAACGGTAAGGGTAAGTTCTACTTCAAGCTGGAGAGTCCGGCGTCTTACGTTGAGGTTTCTGTTCTCGATGCTAACGGTAATGTTGTTGAGAAGCAGGTTTTTTCAAGTCTGTCTGCGGGGAGTTATCCGGTGGAGATCGATAACTCTTCCCTTGAGGACGGTTACTACACCGTTTCTGTTACCGCGAAAGATAGCAATGGTGAGTTGATAGATGTAAAGGTTGACAGTTATGCAATGGTTGACGGTGTTAGGAGAGATGACGATGGGATTTACCTGTTGACTTCTTTTGGACAGATACCTCTTGAAAACGTTATGGGGATAGGAGGTTAAGATGCTTCAATCCTTTTACACAGCGTTTACCGGACTTTCAGCAGATGCGAAGTGGCTGTCTATTATTTCAGACAACATAGCCAACGTTAATACCGTCGGTTTTAAAGCAGAAAGTGCAGTCTTTGAGGATCTGCTTGCAAGGAGTCTTACTACGTTTAAGAATGGAGCTCCCGTTAACCAGGAGATAGGTGGAGGAACATTCATCAGCGCAACTGTTAAGGACTTCAGCCAGGGAACGTTCAAAAATACCAATAATCCTCTGGATCTGGCCCTTGATGGAGAAGGTTTCTTTATGGTTAAAGACAGTGCTGGAGTAACGTATTACACCCGAAACGGACAGTTTCGGCTTGATGCCAACGGTGACCTGATCAACATGCTTGGAATGAAGGTTCAGGGATGGATGCTTGACGAGAACGGAAACTTAGCCGGAGCGGTGGGGAGCATCAACGTGCCTATGAGTATGGATCCCAGGGCAACAACTTACGTTGCCTTCAAGGATCCCAGTAACCTTGATTCCAGAGCGAAGTTTATAGTAGATAACCCCAATACCGCAGATGTGGATGAGTCAATATTTAATCCGGCTAATTCTGACACTTACAACTACGTAAATACCGTTACTGTTTACGATTCTCTCGGTAATCCCCACAATCTTGATTACTACTTCATCCATAAAGAGGAGGGAGGAGAGGCCTACTGGCTGGTTTTTGCAATGATAGATGGAAAGCCAATAGAGATCCCGAAAGACGGAAACAACTACGCCTTTCTCAAGATCAGGTTTAAAACGGACGGAACCATAGACGATACAGCTATAAAAGGTTATGGGACGGTAACGTCTCATGGTAGTGAAACAGACAATGAGGATGCTGACGATAACGGAATTTTCACAATTGCCAACGTTCCTATAGTTCCTGGTAGTATTGGGGAGATAACTTACACAGTTGGTAGTAACACAAGAACACTTATAGATAACGGTAAAGGAAAGCTGATAGATAAAGAAACAGGTGATGTGCGGGGAACGGTAGATTACTCAAACGGTAAGGTTTACATATCGGAGCTTGCCCACAATGGAAATAGCGACTCTATAACGGTTTCCGGATATCAGACCTACGATACAAACGAGTCCACAAACGCTTTAGACCCCAAGAGAATTGCAACCACCCCTGTTGACCTGGAAAACGGGGCAGCCCCTATTTCCCTTACGTTTAACATTCTTGACCTTAAACAGGTGGCTGCAGATTTCATGTTCTATGCTGAGCAGGATGGTAACAGTAAAGGAGACCTTATGGCCGTTGCTGTTAGTGAAGATGGTGTTATCAAGGCGACTTATACAAACGGTAGAGTAAGAGATATAGCGAGGCTGGCTATAGCCACTTTTAAAGATAAAGAGATGCTCGTAAGGAAGGGAAGCTGGCTGTATATCCCCAACGTTCAGACCTATACGCCTGTTATTATGCCTGGAGGAGTTATTTCAAAGGTAAGGAGCGGAATGCTTGAAATGTCTAACGTTGATATAGCTAACGAGTTTATAAATCTTATTACTGCTCAGCGCTCTTACCAGGCAAACGCCAGGGTTATTACCACTGATGATCAGATACTTCAGGAGACAATGAACATCAAGAGGTAGTAGATGGCTGAGGAAGAGAAGGTAAACCAGGAGCAGGAGGAGTCAAAAGGGGGAGGTAAAAAGAAACTTATTCTCCTGCTCCTTGTTCTTTTAATAGCTGCAGGAGGTGGTGGGGCAGCTTATAAGTTCCTAGTTCTCGATAAGAAGAAGGCTGCTGAAACCAGGGAGAAGCAGGCCGAGAAGATCATTGAGGAGATAAAGGCTACTGAAAATGTGGGTGTAATGTTTGATTTAGGAACTTTCGTTGTAAACCTGGCGGATCCTGACATAGAACGCTACTTAAAGGTTTCTATCGTTTTGGAGTTGAAGGATCAGAAGGTTCAGATGGAAGCGCAGAAAAGGCTACCCCAGATAAAGGACGCCATAACTACGCTTTTGTTGACCAAGAGGAGCTCCGAAATAAGGACTCCAGAGGGAATAGAGTTCCTGAAAGAGGAGATTGCGAAGAGGGTTAATGCGATTCTACCCCTGGGTGGTGTAAAAAACGTTTACTTTACCGAATTCATAGTTCAGACAGGTTAAGATGGAAGAGCTTAAAAGGTTTGGTGATATAAGGTTAAAGATTTCTTTGCTTCTGGGGAGCAAGGAGCTCCCCCTCTCCAAAGTCCTTAAACTGAAGGAGGGGGATCTAATCGTTTTCGATAAGAAACTTGAAGATTACCTTGATGTGAAACTGAACGATCAGGAGTTCGGCATAGGGGAGATTATTGTTATAAACGACAAAATCAGCCTGAGGTTGGTTGATCTTGTCTGAAGAGGCTCTGAAGTTCCTCTTTAACTCCCTTGTCCTTATTGCTATTCTTTTAGCTGTTTACTACCTTGTTTTAAAGTTTAATCTCCGTCTAAAGCCGGCTAAAAAAGGGGAGATCGAAGTTATAGATCGGTACCCCCTTGACAAGGAGAGCTCCCTCATCTTCTTCCGGGTTAAAGACAGGGAGTTTCTCTGCTACCATTCGAAGGGAGAGATGAAGGTTCTGAGAGAGTGGAATTATGAGAAGACCCGCAGTAGTTCTACTGCCTCTGGTGTTGATTCCGGTTAACTCTTATGGCCAGACAGTTTCAGATATCGCAAATGCTCTGGGGCAGGTGGATGTAACGCTGAAAATCCTCTTTCTCATTACGGTTTTAGCCCTTGCTCCATCTATTCTCATAACAGTTACAAGTTTTACTAGAATAGTCATAATACTCTCTCTTCTAAGGCATGCTCTTGGAACTCCCCAGACCCCTCCCAACCAGGTAATCGTTGCCCTTTCTCTCTTCCTCACTTTCTTTACGATGGCTCCAACCTTTAAAAAGATAGATGAAGTTGCTTTAAGACCCTACCTTAACGGAGAGATTTCGGACGTTGTGGCGGTTGAGAGGGCTGTTGTTCCGCTGAAGGAGTTTATGATCAGAAATACCAGGAAAGAAGACCTGAAACTCTTTTTGGACATAAGAAACGAAAAACCCACTTCGCCTGAAGAAGTATCTATCTTTACCTTAATTCCCGCCTTTATGGTCAGCGAGATAAAAACGGCCTTTGAGTTTGTGTTCGTTGTCTTCCTGCCATTTGTGGTTATAGACCTTTTGGTTGCAAGTATACTTATGTCTATGGGAATGATGATGATTCCCCCTATGATGCTCTCCCTGCCGTTTAAGTTGATTCTTTTTGTCGTTTCCGGCGGCTGGGAGCTGCTTATCAAATCAATTCTGCTGAGCTACAGATGACGGTTGACCAGGTTATCGTTTTAGGGCAGAAGATGATGGAGGTGGCGCTCCTTGTGGGGGCTCCCGTCCTCATAACAACCTTTGTTGTTGGGGTGGCCATAAGCGTTCTTCAGGCGGCTACTCAAATACACGAGATGACTCTGACGTTCATTCCAAAAATTCTGGCTGCCCTCATTTCCGTTTTTATCTTCGGTGGGTGGATGTTTATGAAATTGGTTGAATACACGAAAGAGAATTTTCAACTGCTTCTTCAGATGGTGAAATGACGGAACTTGTTAACTACCTTTCTTCCCACTTTGGACTCTTCCTCCTGATTCTTGTAAGGCTCTCCTCTCTCTTTCTGGCTTTTCCATTTCTCTCAACGCCGTTTATTCCTCACAACGTTAAGATTCTCTTCGTTCTTGCACTTACCCTCTTTATTCTCCCCTACGCCGGAGGCTCCGTTGATCTTACGCAACTTTCACTTGTAGAGCTATTCTTCCTTGTGATAAAGGAAGCTCTAATCGGTTTCTTTCTTGCCCTCGTTGCGATGCTCTTCTACGGCGTTGTTATCTATGCAGCCGAACTTATTTCCTACACTATGGGACTGACAGTTGTAAACATGTTCGACCCTAGCTTTGGAATGGTTTCTGTTTTAGGGCGCTTCTTCGTTCTGATCTTCTACGCTGTTTTTTTCTCTACCGGAGCCTACAGGGTTTTCATAGGGGCACTGTTTGAGAGTTTCAGGGTTGTTCCAGTTGGCGTTTTTTCCCTTTCTGAACCCCTCTATAAGTTTTTTGTTAAGGAGGGAGCTCTCCTCTTCTTCCTGGCGTTTAAAATGGCCTTTCCGTTTCTGGTAGCCCTCTTCATAACTAACCTTGCCCTTGCCCTCATTAACAGGCTTATTCCACAGATAAACGTTTTCATCGTCGGTCTGCCCCTTCAGCTCTTTTTGGGTATACTCCTCATTGCGCTGGGGTTTTCCGCTCTGGTCTTCTTCGTCAGAGGGCTGGTTGAAAGGTTCATCGAGGAGTTCCTGACAGCTTTAAGAGTTCTGGGAGGATAGTTGGCAAAGGATCCTTCTAAAACCGAAAAGGCGACCCCGCGGCGGCGTCAGAAAGCCCGGGAAGAGGGTCAGGTTCTAAAGAGTCAGGATGTTCCCATAGCCATATCCCTCTTAGTTGTTTCGCTGATGCTCATCTTCTACCTTCCCTTTGCCTTCGGTAAGTTGAGGGAGCTCCTCTACTACGTCCTATCCCAATCAGCCTACCTTGATCTAAAACCGCTTTTAATAACTTCCGTTTACGTTTTTGCCTTTCTCATACTTCCCGTTTTCCTGCTCCTTTTAACTATCGGGATTTTCGGGAACGTTATTCAGTTTGGTTTTATCTTCACTTTTAAACCTCTAATTCCCAAGCTGTCAAACGTTAATCCCATTACCGGTATTCAGAGGATTTTCTCTTTAAAAACCCTGTTTGAAACGGTGAAAAGCTCTCTAAAACTCGCTGTTGCTGTTGCCGTTGGATATTTTGCAGTTGTCCATATCCTTTCTGGTTTCAACTCCCTTTCCTTCATACCTTTAGGCGAACAGATTGAGTTCCTTGCGAAAGCGTCTGTTCTCCTTTTCTTCACTTTCGGTCTTCTCTCAGTTCCCATTGCGGGATTAGACTTCCTCTACCGCCGATGGGAGTATGAAGAGAACCTGAAGATGAGCAAGCAGGAGGTTAAAGAGGAGAGGAAACAGCAGGAGGGTCATCCGCTGATAAAGTCTGCCATAAGGCGCCGTCAGAGGGAAATTGCTATGAAGAGGATGATGGCCGAGGTTCCAAAGGCAGACGTTGTTATCACAAACCCAACCCACTACGCTGTTGCCCTCAAGTATGAGAGGGGCAAGATGCACGCCCCTAAAGTTGTAGCCAAAGGAGTTGATAAGGTTGCGCTGAAAATAAAGGAGATAGCTTTTGAGAACGACGTTCCCGTTGAAGAGAATCCGGAACTTGCAAGAACCCTCTACGAGTCCTGTGAGGTGGGGGATTACATACCTGAGGAGTTCTACAGGGTTGTTGCTAAGATCCTTGCGAGGATTTACCGTCAGAAAGGAAAGATGCCCTGAGTTTTGTCAGAGTCTGAACGATACGGTCTACCATTTTTGGATCAACGTAGTTCATAACTTCTCCAGCAGTTCTGCTCTTCATGTTGTAGATGATGAATGCGGCCTCTTTCGGGTCTGTCATGGCAGATATCTTCTGCCCTGCCATCTCCGGATCCATCTTTGAGAATATCTGAGCTAGCTTCTTATATCTTTCGGAGCGGGCTTTTTCTACCTCTTTCCTGAACTCTTCCCTGGCTTTTTCTAACGCCTTTTTCTCTTCCTCAATCTTTTTCAGCAGCTGTCTCTTTTCCTCCAGAAGGGCTTCTACCTCTTTTTTTAGCTTCAAGAGTTTCTGTATCTCCTTCTGGGTTTCCTTTTTCTCTATCTGCTCCTGACCTACGGCTGCCGGAACGATCAGACTAAGAGTTAAAGCGGCTATTAAAAACCTCATTTATGAACCTCTCTAAAAGGAGCTCATCTCTCTGTTCCTTTTCCCGTTTTTTCTTCTCTATAAATCTTTCTATAGCCTTCAGTTCTCCCCTTTTCAGGGCTACCACTTCTTTCTGTCTTTCGGCCTCTTCCTGAACCCTGGCTATCTCTGCTTTTACTGACTCTATTTCCCTGAGTATGGCTTTCCCCGATTCACAGAGGAACCCGAACTCGAAGGGACTGTTCACTTTTGCCCGTTTTAGAGAGTTCAGGTGGTGGCGGAGCTCCCTCTCCTTCAACTTCAGGTTTTCCAGCCTGTTTAGTATCTCCCGAAGTTTCCTCCTTTCAGAGGAGATTTCCTGTTCCTTAACTTTTAGAAGAGTTTTTATGCTCTTCATCCTCTATTTTTAACCATAAGTTGAGCCAGTTTCTGCTGTTCTTTCTTTACAAAGTCGTAGATAAACTTCTGGTCATCCGGTTTAATGTCTTCAAACTTAACACCGTAACAAGTTGTGTGTCTTCGAGGATAAATATTAACAATATTTGCTTTTAGGTTGAAATGCCTACCTGCAAGTTCAAATTTCAAAATAATTTCAGTCATTGGCTGAATTTCCATCTGTGTTTCACTTAGGGATATGCAAACTTTTGCGCCTCCTGCGGAAATATCAACTATCTCTCCCGATAGCCATTTGATTTCATCGTTTATTATTATCCCAACTTGTGCAGGTATTTCCACCTCTATTCGGCTATATTCCCTCCTCTGGTATCGTGTTAGTTCAAATGTATGGGGTATTTTTAGTATGGTTTTCCCGTTTTCTGTGAACATGTCTTCAACTATTTCTTCAAATTTATAAATTCCGTCTCCTTTCCTTATAAATGAAATTGTTGCCTTCTGTCCTTTGATTCGAGGAATGCTTTTCTTGTCAATTACTGCCCAATACATGAACCTTTCGTCTTTATCAAATAGCGCTATCTCGAAACTCTCTCTGGACTCCGTGTAAAGTTTAGCGGGCTGGAAGAGTTCAATATCTTTTGTTGAAACGAGGGGAACAAAGTATGGAACGTAATCAAAGCCCAGTTTAATTCTCATGTCCTGAACCAGTTTCTCACTTGGATTGGGATCTGTTGTCAGGTATAGATCTACAACTTTTTCAAAGGGTGCTTTAAATTCCAGTGTAAGGAAAGGATCTCTTCCGAGCTTTATGGAGTATTCCCATAGTATCTGTGCCTCAATTTCTGTTAATCCTCTATCGTATGCTTCTTTGAAGAAGTAGTTTTTGAGTTTTTTCTTCCTCAGAAACTCCCGAAGAAGTCCAAGAAATATGAAGAACGTTACGAATGTTGCCAGGATAAGCAGAAAGACGATTGCCGTATTGGTTCCCGCCTGGGGTAGTTTGAGGAAGCTCAGGTCTCTCATTGGCATTTTCCTGAAAGAGTTTTAAGGCTTCATTATTGTAGCACAGGCCAAACATTTCTTTTCCAGAGGGCAGCTTCTGCATATTGGAGTTTTTCTGCACCTTTCCTTTGCATGCCTGACTATCAGTGCGTGGAATTCTTTGTAGATTTCCAGGTTTTCTTTCTCTGGTGGAAATGTATTCTCTACAGAACTTTTGAGCTCCTCGTAGCTTACATTTTCTTTGTTAACTATTCTTAAACGATAGAATAGCCTTTTTGTGTAGGTATCTACAACAAATGATGGTTTATCCAGGGCGTATAGCAGGATTGAGTCAGCAGTTTCTTTTCCAACTCCCTTTATGTTCAGGAGTCTTTTTCTTAAAGTTCCCGTTTCCTGGGTTTTTAGGTTTTCAATTCCTCCTTCTTCAACTATGAATTTGCTTAAATTTTTAAGATAACTGCTTTTCTGTTTGAAGAAACCGGCAGGTCTTATCAGTTTTTGGAGCTTTTCATCTGGGCAGGAAATTATCTTTTCTGGAGTTAACAGGTTTTCTCTTTTCAGGTTTTCTATTGCCTTTTCTACATTGTTCCAGTTTGTATTCTGTGTGAGAATAGCTCCTACGCACACTTCAAATGGGGTTTCTGCCGGCCACCAGTTCTGTTTTCCGTAAGTTCTCAGCAGGGTTCTGTAGAGTTCGGTTATACTTTTCATAGATTTTAAATTTATCCTTGAGAGGGTTAAAAATGGTAGATCTCCATACCCATACGTTCTTCAGCGATGGGGAACTCCTCCCCAGCGAGCTGGTTCGCCGGGCAGAGGCCATCGGATACAGGGCAATTGCCATAACAGACCACGCAGACTTTTCAAACTACAGGTTCCTGTTAGAGAGGCTATACGAGACCTTAGAGATTCTCAATGAGAACACCTCTGTTGTTATTATTCCCGGTGTTGAGATTACACACGTTCCACCGGCTAAGATTCCTGAGCTTATAGAGAGGTGTAGAGAAGCTGGAGCAAAGATAGTCGTTGTTCACGGTGAAACGGTTGTTGAACCTGTTGCCCCGGGAACCAACAGGGCTGCAATTGAGGGGAAAGCCGACATCCTTGCCCATCCCGGTCTTATTACACGGGAAGAGGTTGAACTTGCGAAGGAGAACGGTGTTTTCCTTGAGATTACAACCAGAAGGGGCCACAGCATAACAAACGGCCACGTTGCAAAACTCGCCACTGAGGTGGGAGCTCCCCTCGTAATAAACACGGATGCCCACTCCCCGGGAGACCTTGTTACAAGGAGCTTTGCAATAACTGTTGGAGTTGGAGCAGGTCTTACAGTCCAGCAGGTTGAAGAGTGCTTCGGAAACAGCGAAAGTCTGGTTAAGAGGTTGACGGGAAAGGTTCTACGCTAAAAATTTACACCTCTGGAGGCGGACGGGGGCTGGTGTCCCCCCCGGACTTCAAATCCGGTGGCCCCGCTAAGAGCGGGGTGGTGGGTTCGATTCCCATCCGCCTCCGCCACTAAACAAGAATCTTCTCGGGGATTTCAGCGACGTGTTTTATCCCTTTAACAACTTCAAATCCGTTCTTCTCTGCTTCTTTCTGGCGGAGCTCCTCAAGCCTTACCCTTCTCACTTCTCCCGTTAACCCTATCTCTCCAAACAGGGCTACTTCCGGCTTAACCGGTCTGTCAAAGTAGCTTGAGATAATTGCCGCAGCTACCGGCAGGTCAACGGCGGGTTCGTCAACATTCACTCCGCCAACGACGTTTACAAAAACGTCAAAGTTTCTAAGAGGAATTCCTAACTCCTTCTCGATGGTTGCAACTATTATTGAGAGCCTATTTGCGTTTATTCCCTTTGCCCTCCTCTGGGGAGTTGTGAAAACAGCCCTGGTTACAAGTGCCTGAACCTCTAAAAGGATCGGCCTGCTTCCCTCCATTCCGGCAAATACAACAGAACCTGCCTTCTCCTTAGGCCTCTCCTCCAGGAAAAACTGAGAGGGGTTGGGAACTTCCTTGAGTCCCTCTTCTGTCATCTCGAAAACCGCAAGCTCTCCCGTTGAACCAAACCGGTTTTTGATGCTTCTAAATATCCTGAAGTTGTATCCCCTGTCTCCTTCAAACTGAAAAACAGCATCAACTATGTGTTCCAGAACCTTGGGGCCTGCGATTGTTCCCTCTTTCGTAACGTGCCCCACTATAAAACTGGTTATTCCCTTTCTTTTTGAAAGGTTCGTTATGAATGCTGCACACTCCCTGACCTGTGAAACAGAACCTGTTGCAGACTCTATGTAGGGAAGATAGAGGGTTTGAATAGAGTCATAGATGGTTAGAACGGGATTTACCTCCTCCACCTGTTTGGCTATTTCTTCTAAGTTGTTTTCTGAATAGATAAATAGATTCTCCTTTTCGGCTTTTAACCGTTTTGCCCTGAGAGCTATCTGTTCCAGAGATTCTTCAGCTGTAACGTAGAGAACCCTTCCCTTTTCAGCAAAAAGGCTTGCAACCTGAAGAAGGAAAGTTGATTTTCCTATTCCGGGTTCTCCAGAAATTAAGGAAACGGAACCCTTTACCACTCCACCACCTAAAACTTTGTCGAACTCAGCTATTCCGGTTTTTTCCCTGTGGTGGGGGGAGCTCCCAACTGCAGTTACGGGAACTGGTGAAGAGGTTGAGTGTTTCACCCAGGAAGAGCGGTGTTTTGGCTCAGTCCTTTCAACTTCCTCAACCAAACTTCCCCACTCCCCGCATTCGGGGCACCTTCCAGCCCACTTTGGAGTTCTGTATCCACATTTCTGACAGACATAGACAGTTCTCTTCTTTGCCAAGTTTTTTCCCTGAAGTAGAGTTTAGAAAAGGGTTCCAGCTATGTGGTAAGTTATAGATGCCAGTATCCAGGCCGTTGTTAAATCTATTGCTAGAACACCAAGAGTAAACCTCCAGCTGCCGCTTTCCTGTCTTATTGCGGCCATCGTTGCCACACACGGAGTATAGAGAAGTGTAAATACCATAAACGCCAGAGCACTTTCGGGGCTAAACGTAGTTCTTAAAACTTCAACAAGTCCAGACTCTCCCGTTCCGTATAAGGTTCCAAGGGTTCCAACAACAACTTCTTTTGCCAGAGCTCCAAATATTAACGCCACAACAGGTTTCCAGTCCTCTATTCCTATCGGTTGAAAGAGGGGAGCTATCGTCTTTCCTATCTGTCCTATAAAGCTTTTTTCCCCTGCATACTCCACGCCGGGAGGTAGAGAGGCAAGTGCCCAGATGAGAACGGAGACGGCAAATATTACGGTTCCTGCCTTCTGGAGGAAGTCCTTAACCTCTATCCAAGTTTCGTTTATTACAACGTTCCAGGATGGGAGTTTGTAAGAGGGCAGTTCTATGAAGAACTCATCCTCCTCGGTTCTGTATAGGAATCTGGACATTAAAGCCGAGAAGAAGAGTGCAAGGGCTATCCCCGTCAGGTAGAGGCCGAGAATGACGGCTGTTCTATTCTCCTGAAAGAATGCAGCAACGAAAACGGTGTAAACGGGAAGCCTGGCGCTGCACGAGATCCAGGGAATTATGGCCATTGTGATAAGTTTCTGGTAGGGAGATCTCATAGCCCTTGTGGCGTAAATTGCGGGAACGTTACAACCGAATCCCAGTATCATGGGAATTACAGAGGCTCCGCTTAAACCGAAAATCTTCATAAAGTTGTCCCACAGGGCAGCAGCCCTTGCCATATAACCTGAATCTTCAAGAATGGACATAAGGAAGTAGAGTAATCCCAGTATAGGCAGGAAAACTATTACTGCTCCAACACCGGCAAGAATACCGTCGTTTATCAGGGAAATTATTGGTTTTGGAAGAAAACTAAGGAGGTTTTCGACAACGCCAGGAATAAAGTTACTGAAGATTTGATCGATTATGTTTATGAATGGTTCACTGAGACTAAAGGTTATTTTAAAAACAAGCCACATTATGAGAAGGAAAATGGGTATTCCCGTAAAGGGGTAAGTAATCAGTTTGTCTATTTTATCGCTTAATGTTTCTGTAGTAATTTCTTTTTCTGAACTGTCTATCACCTCACGGGCAACCTTGGAAGCTAAAAGAAATCTTTCTTTTGAAACAAACGTTGGCAGATCAAGGTTAAACCGATTTTGTATTTCTTTTTCTATTTGTTCAATTTCTTCTAAAATCAGGTTGAACTCTAGAAGTTGTCTTTCAACTAATTTCAGAATTTCGGGATCTTTTTCGAGAAGTTTTATAGAAATCCATCTCAAATTGAACGGAAAGTTACTTTTAACTTGACTTTTAAGTTTTAAAGTTAACAGCTCTATTGCTTCCTCAAGTATTTCAGAATATATGGGAGTAAAGCCTTCTGGCTTAATATCTCCTGTGGCGACTCTTAGAAAAGTTTCTGACAGATTGTTTAACCCTTCTTTTTTGGTAGCAGATACTGTCACAACTGGAAGTTTTAAGATTTTTTCAAGTTTTTGGACATCTATAGAGAAGTGTAGCTTATTTAACTCGTCTGTTTTGTTTAAAACGATAACCGGTTTAATACCCATATCTAAGAGTTCCAGAGTGAGGTAGAGGTTTCTTCCCAGCAGTGTTACATCTATTACATCGGCTACAACATCATACTCTCCACTTAGAAGGAAGTTCCGTGTAACTCTTTCTTCAAGCGAATAAGATGTAAGGCTGTAAATTCCAGGTAGATCTATCAGTTCTATCTCAAAGCCTCTAAAGTGGTATTTGCCGGTCTTCTTTTTAACAGTGACTCCTGGCCAGTTTCCCACCATTTCGTTGGTTCCTGCCAGAGCGTTCATTATTGCTGTTTTCCCAACGTTGGGATTCCCTACAAGGGCTACCTTTACATTCCTTTTCATAATTCCATGACCTCCACTTTGGAAGCCATGCCTTTACCGAGAGCTATTCTACTACCGGCCACTTCCACTATCATCGGGCCGGGTGGGGATTTGATGACTTTGATGGGAGCTCCCGGATACAACCCGATAGCTGCAAGCCTGTTCCTTATTCCAACTCCTCCTTTTATATCAACCACCTCAACGGTTTTTCCTTCAGGAACTTCTGTTAACTTCATGAAATTTCGCCTCCACGTGCCTTTAGTTAGATAATATTAACTTTATTTGTAAACGTCAACTATACTTAATGACGTTTAAAGATTTCTTTTTGTTTGCGGTATAAAATTCTGCCTAAAAAAACGGGAGGTATGCTGGAATCATGAAATTGATGGTTGCTATATTTGTTTTTTCTATTCTAGCCCTGACTGTTTTTGTATGGCTGGTTGCCCGTCAGAAATACAAAATCATACTCAGTGAAACAGAGTTAAAGGAGAGTCTCAAGAACATCTATAGCCATGTTAAAGGTGAGATCTTTGTTCATGCAGGGGAAGCTAACGTTGAGACTTATTCACAGTTGGAACCTGTTATTGAGGATTTTCTAAAACAAGCTCCAGAGAATAAGATAACTTTTGTTCTTGGTCCCGTAATATCTGTAACTGAGGAAACTTACAGAAAGTTAAAAAGTGGAAAGTTTGATGAGATAAATCCTAAAGATGTGCATCCTCTTTTCAGATTACTGCTGAAGTATCCTGAAAAAGTTAGTATTTATTACAAAAAAGATGATCTGTTTAAGGATATAAACCATTTTGCTATTGGAGGTAAATACCTCTATATGGAGGCATTTCATAAACCTCTTGAAGAGAGAAAGGCTATTCTTGTAGAGAATCCTATTTTTACTTTAAAGAAAAATTATGAAGAGTCTAAAGAAATTCTTTTAAATAGCGGAAATCATGTGATAAAGCTTAGTCCAGATGAGAAGAAGTTAAAGGAACAAATAATATCAGGGCTAATTAAATTAAGTGATTTTCAGGCTGCCTGATTTTGGGAGGGAGTATGGGAGAAGTTCCCGTTTTAACCCTTATGGCTACTTTAATTTTAATGTTTTTGACACTATCAACTATGTTTTTACTGTCTGTATCTTCCTTTGACGTTGCTCTTGGAAAGCATCTTGCCCCCATCTGGAGAGTTATGTCTTCGTTTCAGGCATTCATTGGAGGCTGGAGTATAATCGTAGGTGTTCTATGGTTTTTGTATATTTTCCTCTCTGATAGGGCAAATTTTATTAATTCCTATAGCAATGGTCAGAATTTTATTAATTGTATAAGCCTATCCACTATCGTTTTCTTGCTGATTCTGTCTGGATTTTTAGGTGCCCTTGTTGCTATTTACCTTCATCCATCAGCTGTAGCTGTCGCAAAAACAAGACGAGAAATCGTATAATCCTCCCAAAATCTACAGGGAGGTTTGATATGGATGTAAAGAAGATACCGGCCGGTAAGAATCCTCCAGAGGATATCTACGCTGTTATTGAAATTCCCCAGGGTTCAAACGTTAAATATGAGGTGGATAAAGAGAGCGGTGCAGTGTTTGTTGACCGTTTTCTCTTCACTCCCATGTTCTACCCGGCTAACTACGGTTTTGTTCCCAACACTTTAGCAGATGATGGAGATCCCATAGACGTTCTTGTTATCTCAAGACAGCCTGTGGTTCCGGGAAGTGTTATCAGGTGTAGGCCTATAGGTGTTCTTGTTATGGAAGACGAAAGCGGGAAGGATGAAAAGATTATTGCAGTTCCAGTTGACAAGTTAGACCTGACCTTTAAAGATGTAAAGGAAGTAGAGGATCTCCCGGAAGCTACACTTAACGAAATTAAACACTTTTTCGAACACTATAAAGACCTTGAGCCGGGTAAGTGGGTAAAGGTTAAGGAGTTTAAGGGAAGTTCTGTTGCCAAAGAAATGATTATGAACGCTATAAAGAACGTTTCAGGTTAACAAATGATTTTGTGCCCTTACCGGGGCACTTCTTGCTGCTATAATAAACGTTGATTCTACATTCAGCGGGGAAAATTTGAAGCTTTTAAGCAGGCTATCTCTTGGGAAGCAGGTTGCTATTTCAGGAGTTTTAGGAATACTTGTTCTTGCTTTGATACTGGGATATTCATCCTATACCAGCACAAAGGAAAATCTCATTAAGGTAGCTTCTCAAAAACTTACAAGTATTAGGGAAGCCAAAAGTCAGCACATTGATGATTATTTTGACTATATGGGGGGATTGCTCCTTTCAGAAGCAAAAAATTCTTCAACATTACAGGCTTTAAATTCTTTTAAAGAGGCATTTTACTCTCTTTATAAGGAAGTCCCACTTGACCTTTCTAAAGTAAAGAAGGAGCTTATTGAGGAATATAGGAAAAACTACCTCTCCAGGATAAATACCTCTATACCTGGAACCAGGCCGGTTAAGCCGGTTGAGTTTTATCTCCCTAAAGATCCCAATGCTCTCATAGCTCAGTATATATTTATTGTTAAAAATCCAAACAAAATTGGTGAGAAAAATTTACTTTACAGAAGCGAGGAGTTTCCCTGCTCCTATATGGAGGTTCATTCCCGTTATCACAGAGATTTTAATTCGTTACTAAAATATTTCGGACTTTACGACATTTTCCTGATAGATAGAAATGGAACTATTGTTTACACAGCATTTAAGGAAAAAGACTTTGCTACCAATCTTAATACAGGACCTTATAAGGATACCGGGCTTGCAAAAGTTTTTAGAAAAGCAGTTAACTCTGAGGTGCAGAAAATATTCTTTTCCGATTTTTCTCCTTATGAACCCAGTTACAATCAGCCTGCGGCTTTTATAGCCACAGCTATTCTTGATGAGAATGGAAACGTAGCAGGAGTGTTGGCTTTCCAGTTACCTATAGATAAGATCGATAGTATTGTTAACTTTAACTACAGGTTTAAGGAAGTGGGACTGGGAGAAACAGGAGAAGTTCTCCTTGTAGGATCTGACTTTAAGCTTAAAAATAACGTGAGGTTTATAGATAAGATTGATAATCCTATTGTTAAGAAAGCTAAAACGACTATAGGCGTTCTTGAGCTAAGAGATAAGGCAGTTCAACTGGCTTTAAATGGAAGGTCAGGAGTGATAGAAACTGTAGATTTGCTGGGAGAAAAAGCTATAGCAGCTTATGCACCTATGGATGTTTATGGAAAACGTTGGGCAATTATTGCAGAGATGGAAGAAAAAGAAATAATGTCAGGACTTCTTTCCCTCAGAGAAAATAGAGCACTTCTTATTTCTGTTGCGTCGCTTTTAATTCTTGTTGTTCTTTTCCTTATCTTTGTAAAGTTTAATATTGTGAAACCTCTAAACAAGTTTTTAGAAATGACCAAGGATCTATCAGAAGGAGAGGGGGATCTTACTAAGAGGTTGAAGGTAGATCCTAATAAGCAGGATGAGATCAATTTGGCCTCTAAATACTTTAATGCATTCCTTGATAAAGTTAGAGAGATTGTAAAGAGAGCGAGAAGTTCAGCTGAAAATAACCTTAGGGTGGCACAAGAATTGAGGAAGGATTCTGAGCTGCTGAAGAAAAAAATAACAGAGGAGATTAACGATATAGCAAAAGCTGCTGAGCTTGCTGTTAACGTTTCTACACCTGTTAAGGAATTCGAAGGATTGCTTTCAAAGTCTCAGGAGGATATAAATAGAGCACTTAAGGGGCTTGATAGTGCTAAAGAAAGTATAGAGGAACTTAAAAGAATAGTAGAAAATACCAGCAAAGAAAATGAAGTTTCCATAAAGGAACTTCAAGATTTAAATAAAAGGGCAAAGGATATTGAGAATATTATTGGAATAATTCGGAATATTGCAGAAAAGACAAACTTGCTAGCGCTTAATGCTGCAATTGAAGCAGCTAGAGCTGGAGAGAGTGGTAAAGGTTTTGCGGTTGTTGCTGATGAAATACGGAAACTTGCAGCACAGATTCAGAAGAATACAGAGTCTATCAATCAGATTCTTACCAACATTATTGAGGCGATATCTGAGGTAACTGAAAATATCAGTTCGAGAAATAGGGAGAATGATCAGTATCTTAGAACAGTTTCTTCTGGTGTTATAAGTGAAATGGAAAAAGTTTCGGAAGCTATGGATGAAACTGCAGAAGTTCAGAGAACAATAGTTAAGACTTCTTCGCAGATAATAGCGGATCTGGAAGAGCTTATAAGTCTTATCCAGGAAATGGATAAGCACTCAAAGGAAAACGTTGGAGTTGTTGAAGAAACCCTGAAAAAGATTAAGGAAATTTACAAGGAAGCCAACGATCTGTATAGGATTCTCAACAAATTTAAAGTGTAAGTTAAGTAGAGAGCCCTGGGGGCTCTCTTAGAATGTAAACTCAGTTCTTAACATTCCTGTCCATATATTGTCGTTTTTTGAGTTCCCGTGGGGGTTAATGACATACTGGAGATCAGGAGTAACAAAGAAGTTTTCAGAAATGGCAAGTCTATAGTAGGTTTCAAAGTGGTATTCGGTATCGTCGTTTTTGAGTCTGTCGTTGGGAATGAGGGCAGCAAAACCGACTCCCAGAGTATCGTTTGGTCTTGAAGATAAAAGACCGTTAACGCTGGCTCCAACGGATACAAACTTTTCAATCTCGTAAACGTTGTCGTTTCCGTAGGCCGCACGGAAAAAGAGGCCAACGTTCTCCGCAACCTGCTGGTCGAAGGAGACTCCAACTCCCCAGCCATCTTCCGTTGACGGTTTAACAGATGGATTGTTAACAGGCTCTCCTACTTTTATGTGGTCGGCAGAGTCGTTCCAGAAGTAGATTCGGTAGTTCCCTTTAAGACCATTAAACTCTGGAGAATATTTGAGCTGAACGGCATAAAATGGCTGGTCGAAAACGTCGTTGTAGATACTCTTTTCTTTTTGAACCCACTCTTCTCCGCTGTAAGTGATGCCGGCAGAGTCGTTACTCTGAACAACGGCACTTATCTCAAACCCATCTGCTGGCAAAAACGTTAAACCAACCATGGGAGCAAAAGAGTCTTCTGGATCTAAAATGGGATTGTTGACGAAGGGTTTTCCCACAAACTGGGTTGTTTCGTCGTTGGCGTATTCGTTGTCGTCAATCATTATGAAGGGTTCCGTTTTTCCAACAATCAGGTTTAACTTTCCGTTTAGGAAGGAACGGCTGTAATAGGCTTCTAAAAGGCGGGACTCTCCATCGTTATCGGGGTTGTCGTCTGCCAGAGTGTTGAGGTTGGCAAAGAGGGGTTCTTCAGCCTTTTCAAAGAGTTTGTCTGCTCCCGTTCCCGAACCTGAGTGGAGCCTCATGTAGAATTCTCCATCACTGTCTGGCCTGAAGGAGAGCTCAAGGTCGGCGTTGTAGCCTGTTCCGCTGGGGTTTGAAAACTTCTTTCCGTCAATTCTGTCAACGGAGGCTCCCTGATAGTAGAGCCTTACTCCTCCATGGATTTCAAGGGCAGAGAGTTTCTCCTTAATCTGTGCAACTTCTCTCTCTATCTGCTCCTCTTTAGCGTTCTTTTCCTTTAACGCCTGCTCTAATTGAGAGATACGGGCTTTTAACTGCTGGAGCTCCCTCAAAATTTCCTGGTTGGTCTGGGCGGGAGCTCCCTGTGAAGCCAGCAGAACGGCAGAAAGAACCAGCAGCGTTCTCTTCATGTCCCCTCCTCCTGCAAATTTCTCTGTCTGAACAGCTCTCACAGGGATTCCTCAGAAATTTCAGAAGGAGAAACACCAAAGCTGTAACGGCTAGAAGTGTTACTACAATAGTTAGAATCATGCAAACCTCTTTAGCAAATGCTAACTAATTTAGGAATATAAAGATAGCTGTAGCATCAGTCAACTGTTCATACTAACTATTGCGTATATCCGGAATTTTGTAATAAAATTCTCGAGAAGAATCATACCAAATCTATATAATTAAATGAAAGTTTTAATACCTAATGGAGGGAGCATGAGGAGGATACTAGCTGCTGGAACGGTGGTTACGGCACTTCTGACATCTCCTGCTGCATTTGCCCACTTCATGCTTTTAAAACCGTCAACAGACATCGTAGAAGGTAACAGGGCAACGACAATAGAGATTGAAGCCCGATTTACACATCCCTTTGAAGGTGGCCCAAACATGCCTTTTAAGATTCTTGAAAGTGGCGCTGTGGTAAATGGCCACAGGGAGGAAATCCACTGGAAAAAAGAGATAATTCCAGCAGTAAAGGATTCAAACAGAAAAGTTTCCATGTATAGAGCATCTTTCAGGCTTAAAAGACCGGGAGTATACAGTTTCTTTATTGTTCCTGACGCTTACTTTGAGCCGGCGGAAGAGAAGTTCATCCAGCAGATAACAAAGATTGAGGTTGAAGGTTTTGGAATGGAAGAGGGTTGGAGCAGACCCATAGGTTTAAAGGCTGAAATCGTCCCTCTGACGAGACCATTTGGACTGTGGGAGGGAAACACTTTCAGGGGTAGAGTCTACTTCAACGGAAAACCAGCGGCAAACGTAAGGGTTGAGATCGAGTATCTGAACACAGAAGGTGTAAAGGCTCCAGCAGATGCCTTTGTAACCCAGGTAGTAAGAACCGATAAAGATGGCTATTTCGAATACACAATTCCTTGGGCAGGATGGTGGGGATTTTCCGCCATCGGATACGGAGGAAAGAAGAGGTATAAAGATGGAAAACTCTACCCGGTTGAGCTTGATGCAGTAATGTGGGTAAAGGCGTATCCAAAACCTGAAGGAGTGAAATAATGCACATTTCAGAGGGAGTTCTTCCAGGTTGGTGTTTGGTCGCCGGCTGGGTTTTAACTGCTGGAGGTCTCTACGTTGGCCTTAAATCGATAGAAGGAAAAGAAGTTCCCAAAACGGCACTGCTTTCAGCTGCTTTCTTCGTAGCCTCCCTCATCCACATTCCTGTTGGAATAACGAGCGTCCATCTCCTTTTGAATGGCCTTGCCGGTGCCCTCCTCGGTTGGGCGGTTTTCCCCGCCCTCTTCGTTGCCCTCCTGTTTCAGGCTCTCCTCTTCCAGTTTGGAGGTATAACAGTTTTAGGTGTTAACACCTTTAACATGGCGTTTCCCGGAGTTGTGGCCTACTACGCTGTAAAACATCTTTTGAAGATGAGGAGCAGAACCTCCTTAATAACTGCCGGAGTTGTTGCAGCAGTCATAGGGGTTTTCCTGTCGGCAGCTTTCCTGAGCCTGGAGCTTGTGAGTGTGGGGAGCTCCTTCACAGAAACGGCGAAGCTTGCATTTTTAGCCCACGTTCCTGTTGCCGTTGTTGAGTCTTTCGTAAATGCCTTTGTCTTTCTCTACTTCAAAAAAAGCGATATTCAGCTGGGAGTTTAGAGATGAAGCGGCTGACTGTTTTAGTATTTCTTCTACTTTTTTACCTGTCTGCCCAATCTTTTGCACATAAGATATCTACTTTTGTGGATGTTGAAGACGGGAACGTCTCAATAGTGTCTTACTTCAGCGATGGAACGCCGGCAAAAAACGCCAAAATAACTGTATACGATGCAACAGGAAAAGTTGTCTTAACGGGAAAAACCAACCGTGAGGGGGAGTTTGACTTCAGCCTGAAAAAGCCCGGCAGTTATAGGGCGGTCGTTCTTGCAGAGCTTGGCCATAGAGCCACAGTGGACTTTGCGGTTGGGGGCACAGGTATTGAAGGAGGGGCTGAAAAACAGAAATCTGTCGGCAGAAAAGGAAACGTTAACCAGAACAGAGCTTCAGCAGATGAAGAAACCATCAGGCAGGTTTTGAGGGAGGAGCTCTGTCCCATCCACAGGGAACTCCTCAAACTCGAGGGGAAAGAAAACTCCATATCCTACAAAGACGTTATAGGAGGCCTTGGCTGGATAGCAGGCATATTTGGAGCTTTTATGTTCGGCTACTGTTTCAGAGGGAGAAACCGTGGAAACGCCCCTTAGCGGAGAGGGATTACTCAGCCGCTTAGACCCCAGAGCCAAGATACTCATCTTCCTCATTCTATCCTGGACGGTTGCCCTTGCCGACAACCTGCTCCAGGTTTCTGCCTTTATTCCCCTTGTCCTTTTCTTTTCCTTTACCGTTTACAGGAAACTGATTACAGTTTTCAAGCTTCTGCTCTTTGCAGACCTCTTTCTGCTTTTTGTGGTCATCACTCAGGTTCTCATGGGCTCCCCCTACATGGGGATTCTGGTCTTTTTCAAATCAACAGTCATCGTTTTCCTCTCTCTCCTACTCCTTACAACCTCGTCTGTGTTCGATATTCTCCACGCACTTCACCACTTAAAAGTTCCAAACAAACTCCTTCAGCTCGCTTTTTTCTTTTACAGATACCTCTTTACCGTTAAAGAACAGTTTCAGCTGGCGGATAAATCGGCAAAATCAAGGGGATTTACTCCAAGAACAGACATCAACACTTACAGAACTTACGCCTACCTGATGGCAAACCTTCTTGTAAAGAGCTACTTTAAATCGGAAAGGGTCTATGAGGCTTTAATTTCCAGAGGTTTCAACGGCCACTTTCCCGTTTATAGGCACTTTAAATTTAAATCTTTGGACTTTGCGTTCATGTTCTTGACTACACTCTACTGGGGAGCTGCAGTGTGGAAATTCTATCTGTAAAGAACCTGAAAGTGAAAATTGAAAACAGGGAAATTTTAAAAAATGTCAACTTTTCCATTAGAAAGGGAGAAAAAATCTTTATAACGGGTCCAAATGGTGCCGGAAAGACGACATTTTTAGAAACAGTTATGGGTTTCGTCCCGTTTTCCGGGGAAATCCTGCTCAAAGGGAGCAGTTTAAAAACGGAATCGGATTTTAACGTTCTGAGAAAGAGCGTAGGTTATGTGTTTCAAAACCCTGATGACCAGCTCTTTGCTCCAACAGTTGAAGAGGAGCTGGCCTTTGCTCCGCTGGTAAAAGGGCTAAGCCGCAGCAGGGTCAGTGAGATAGTGAACAGAACCCTCAGGTTCTTTGAGATAGAGCATCTCAGAGATAAACCTACATATAAACTTTCGGGAGGAGAGAAGAGAATTGTCTCTGTTGCCTGCGTTGTAACGATGGAGCCGGAAGTAATTCTTTTAGACGAACCAACAACGGGGCTTGACAGAAAGAGGTGGAACAAGTTAGTTGAGTTCTTTGAGGAAACGGGGAGCTCCCTCGTTATCGTAACCCACGACGCAGAGCTCATGGAAAGATTGGGCTGGAAGAAGTTTACTATGGAGAACGGGGAACTCCGAGAGATTTGAAAACAAAAGGGCAACCCCCTAAGAGGTCACCCGAGTTTTCTCCTTTTTTTTGCTCTTTCTCTTAGACCTGCCCTTCTCCTCAGGGTAAAGGGCTATCTCAAAGACCGGCTCAATCCTGTCAACGAAGATGAGCTCTATCTTTTTCTTGGCCTCTTCGGGGAGCTCTTCCATTACCTCCTGTCTGTTCTTCTCGGGGAGGATGACCTTCTTGGCTCCATACCTCAGGGCTGCGAGTATCTTTTCTTTGAGTCCTCCAACGGGAAGAACTTTACCCCCAAGGGTTATCTCCCCGGTCATTGCAACTTCCTTTCTAACTTTTCTGCCCGTAAGGGCAGAGAGCATTGCCGTTGCAATGGTTATACCGGCAGAGGGGCCATCTTTCGGAATTGCTCCCGCCGGAACGTGAACGTGAATGTCAATCTTCCCAAAATCGTGCTTTATGTTATATTTGGCAGCGTTAGCCGTTATGAAACCAAGGGCGGCCTGGGCAGACTCTTTCATAACGTCTCCAAGCCTTCCGGTAAGAATGAGCCTTCCAGAACCTTTCGTAACTATGGTCTCAATGAAGAGAACGTCTCCGCCAACCGGAGTCCAGGCAAGGCCTGTTGCAACTCCAACTTCGTCTTCTCCCAGCTCAAGCTCTGGGATGAACTTGGGAGCTCCTAATATCTTCTCAACCATCTTCTTCGTTATTCTGTATTTCTTCTCCTTGCCCTCACTTATCCAGAGGGCAACCTTCCGGCAGATGGCGGCAATTCTCCTGTCGAGGTTCCTTACTCCTGCCTCCCTTGTGTAGTGGCGGATAATGTGGAGGAGGGCAGAGTCTGTAAACTCTATGTCGTTCTCTGTTAAAGCGTGGTTCTTCATCTGCTTGGGAACTATGTATTTTTTGGCTATCTGGAGCTTCTCATACTCGGTGTAGCCGGGGATGTTGAGAACCTCAAGCCTGTCGTAGAGGGGTTCGGGAATTGTGTGGGGAGTGTTCGCAGTTGCAATAAAGAGGACTTCAGAGAGGTCAAAGGGGTGGTTTATGTAGTTGTCAACAAACTCCCTGTTCTGCTCAGGGTCTAAAACCTCTAAGAGTGCAGCAGCCGGATCTCCCCTGAAATCTGAGGCCATTTTGTCTATTTCGTCAAGGAGAATTACAGGGTTCTTCGTTCCAGCCTTCCTGAGAGCCTGAATGATCTTTCCGGGCATTGCGCCAACGTAGGTTCTCCTGTGTCCTCTGATCTCGGCTTCGTCCCTTACACCTCCAAGGGAGATACGGACAAACTTCCTTCCCAGAGCTCTGGCTATAGATCTGGCAAGAGAAGTCTTTCCAACTCCGGGAGGACCAACGAAACAGATTGTCGGCTGTTTTACCTCTTTTACCTTCTTTTTCCTTTTCTTTATCAGCGACTTAACGGCTAAATACTCAAGTATCCTGTTTTTCACTTTTTCAAGGTCGTAATGGTCTTCGTCTAAAATCTGCCTTGCCCTCTCTATGTCCAACTTATCGCGGGTTCTCTTAGACCAGGGGAGCTCTATCATCCACTCAAGCCATGTCCTTAAAACAGCAGCCTCAGCAGACTCAGGGTGCATCTTCTCAAGACGGGAGAGCTCCTTCAGAACAGCCTCCTCGACTTCTGGAGGCATCTTAGCTTTCTTTATCTTCTCCCGATACTCCTCGATCTCCTTACTCTTCTCCTCTTCCTCTCCAAGTTCCTTCCTTATGGCCTTGAGCTGCTGTCTGAGGAAATACTCCTTCTGCTCCTTTTCCATAGACTCACGGGCTTTCGCCCTTATGAGCTCCTGAACCTCTAAAACTTTTATCTCGTGCTCTAACTTCTCACTGACCTTTTTAAGCCTCTCTATGGGATCAACCGTTGAGAGGAGATCGATGGCCTCTTCCGTTGAGAGGTCTAACTGGGCAGCAATCAGGTCGGCAAGCCTTCCAGGGTCTTCAATAGATCTCAGAATAGCAACCATATCGGGGGGAATCTGCTTTCCCAGAGCAACAACACGCTCCAGCTGATCCTTGACGAGTTTAACTAAAGCCTCTTCCTCTATGCTCTGAGGCCTGTATTCCGGCTCAATGAGATGCTGGAGAAGAGCTCTGTAGAGGTGATCTTCCCTTCTTAGCTCCTCTATTTTTGCCCTTCCAAGCCCCTGAACCAGGATTTTCACTCTACCGTCGCCCATCTTCATCGCTTTCAGTATCACGGCGACGGTCCCGTAGTCGTAGAGGTCTTCCCTTGTGGGTTCTTCTATCTCTTTGTTCTTCTGGGTTGCAAGGAATATGAGCTTGTGCTCTTTAAGGGCTTCTTCCACAGCATTCAGTGAAAACGGCCTCCCAACAAAAAGGGGCGCTATCATCATGGGAAAGACAACAACGTCCCTTAGAGGGAGGACGGGGAGCTCCTCAGGCAGACTCGGCTGATTTATAGGTTCATTTATCATCTCCGCCATTTCTCATCTCCTCTTTCAGTCTCTTTTTAAGGAACTCGAGGAACGGTTCCCTCAAGTCCTCTCTCATAAGGGCAAAGTCAACAGTTGCCTGAAGAAATCCCAGTTTATTCCCTGTGTCGTAACGGGCAGCTTCTAAAATCCTACCATAGATAACCTCTCTGTTGTTGAGTATCTGGAGGGCATCTGTAAGCTGTATCTCTCCTCCCCTTCCGGGGGGAGTCTCCCTGAGGGCATCAAAAATGCCTGGAGTCAGCACATACCTTCCGGCAATTGCAAGATTAGAGGGCGCTTCCTCAACGGATGGCTTCTCAACCAGCTCATCGAGCTTGAGAACGTTTCTGTCAACCTCTTTCCCGCCAACAATTCCATACTTTCCAACGTCTTCCTCTGGAACCTTTTGAAGACCGATTACAGAACACTTAAACCTGTTGTAAACCTCCAGCAGCTGACCTATAGCAGGAGTTTCCGAAACCATAACATCGTCGCCAAGGAGAACGGCAAAGGGCTCATCTCCCACAGCAGGTTCAGCCGTAAGAATTGCATGCCCCAAGCCAAGAGGCTCCTTCTGCCTTATGTAGATAAAGTCGGCAAGGTCTGAGATTTTGCGGACGGTTTCAAGGAGCTCCCTCTTCCCCTTCTCCTCAAGGTTTCTCTCAAGCTCAAGGTTTCTGTCGAAGTGGTCTTCAATTGCCCTTTTGTGCCTTCCGGTAACGAAGATAATTTGTTCTATGCCGGCAGCCACGGCCTCCTCAACTATATACTGAATAACCGGCTTATCGACTAAGGGAAGCATCTCCTTTGGCTGGGCTTTCGTTGCCGGCAGGAACCTCGTTCCGAGCCCTGCAACAGGAATAACTGCTTTTTTAATCCTCAACTTACTTAACCTCCCAAGGGAACTTCCTGGCAAAGATACACTTGAGATACCTCGACTCTGGAATCTGGAGAACGAACGGATGGTCTTTGGCCTGGTATGTTGTGTAGAGAACTTTTAAAGGAGTTCTTGTATCGAAGGCAGCTGAAGTTAGTATCTCTTCTAAAATGGGAGGAGTGATGTGGTGGGAACAAGAGCAGACGACGATACTTCCTCCCGGTTTCAGCATTTTCAGTCCTCTCAAAAAGAGCTCCTTATAACCCCTCTTTGCCTGCTCTACAACCTTTCTGCTTTTGGCAAAAGCCGGGGGATCTATAACGATGGCGTCAAAGAGCTCTCTCCTTTCAGACATGGCTTTTAAAACCTTAAAGGCATCTCCCTTTACAAACCCAAACCTATCGGCAACGCCGTTTAACTCTGCATTTTCCCTGGCAAGGTCTAAGGCCAGCTGGGAGCTGTCAACGGCAACAACCTCTCCGGCTTTACCTATAACGGCAGCGTGAATACCAAACCCTCCAAGGTGGCAGAAAGCGTCTAAAACCCTGTCCCCCTCACTTACAAACTCTTTCGCAAAGAGGAGCTTGTTCTCCCTCTGGTCTAAGAAGTAGCCGGTTTTCTGGCCTCCAACTATCTGAACGTTGAACTTTATACCGTTTTCAAGGATTACAACCCTTTCCGGAATGTCTCCGTATAGGGGCTGTTCAACAAGGGACAACCCCTCAAGCTCCCTCGTCTGGACAGTTGACTTCTCGTAAATACCCTTGGGCTTAACAACCTTGACCAGAGCTCTGATTACTGTCTCTTTCAGAATCTCCATTCCAAGGGTTGTTATCTGAACGACCAGGTAGCCATCGTAGTAGTCAACTACGAGCCCCGGCAGGTAGTCGGCTTCTGAGTGGATGAGCCTGAAAGCTGTGCAGTTTTCAGGAACGATCTCCCTCCTGTAAGAGAGGGCTTCCTGAATCCTCCTAACGAAAAAGTCGTAATCGATCTCCTCCTCTTTTTTAAAGGTTAGGATCCTTATCGCTATGTAGCTATCAGGGTTTATGTAGCCCTTTGCTAAAAAAGCGCCTTTGTAGTCTCTGACAACACAGAGCTCCCCCGGCTTCGGCCTCCGTGAGTAGGAGAGAATCTCATTTTTGTATATCCACGGATGAAAACCTTTAATTCGCTTTTCTTTTCCTTTTTTTATAGAGACCTGAAGCATTCTACCTCCCGATGAGAGCTCCCGGCAGATGTCTTAGATAGGCAAAGAAACTATCCCGGTAGGAAATTCTACCTGAGAGGAGGTCTGCCGTCAGTCTGGCCACAACCTGAGAGCGACTTATGACTGAAAAATTTAAACCTTTTAACGAAAAAAAGAGTCTTCCCACAATCCTTGCCCAGTGAAACTCCTCTCCCAAAAGGGAGTTTATCGCCGTTTCATATTCCTTTAGTTTGCTTTCTTCCCCGCTAAGAAAAAACCGCTTTACAACTCCTGCTGCCACTACTCCACTTTTTACAGCGTAGTAGATTCCCTCTCCCGTTACTGGATCAACCAGCCCTCCGGCATCCCCTAAGAAGAGAACAAACGGCCTGTAAACGTCGTTCTTCTTTCGGCCTGCTGGGATGGGGAAGCCGGAGCTCCACCTCCTCCTTTCTGAAAAACCGTGTTTCCTGTTGAATTTCGCTAAAAGCCCTCTCAGGTTTAACATAACCCTTCTGTCTCTAAATTCCCCAAGCCCGGTAGTAACGACGTCTCCTTTGGGAAAAGCCCAGTAGTATCCCCAGCCAAAATCTGTAAAGTCGATAATTAACTCTTCCCTGTCGCTTTCAACGTCGGACTCGTAGGTATAGCCAATGTCCCTCTTCACCCCAAGCTGGCGTGCAATTCTGCTGTTAACCCCGCTGGCAACCAAAAGAACTCTAACCCTATACCTGTCTTTCGTTGTATGGAGAACCACGCTGTCAATGTCCTTTTCCACCGTAAGGGCAGTTTCCCCCAGGTGGAGGTCAAACTGTGAGTGGTCTAAAGAGCTGAAGAGAAAGGCGTCAAGCTCATCCCTCTGGGTAAGGTAGGTTAAAATCTCTTCGGAAAGGAGCTCCGTTGAGCGCTCTCCGTAGTAGAGCAGGAACCTGTTAACCCTCTTCCTAACAACGGAATCAACATCCGGAAAGAGCCTTTTTAGAATCTCATAGGCTTTGGGGGTAAGTCCTCCTGCACAGGGCTTTTTCCTGGGAAATGCAGGCTCCTTTTCCAGCGCCAGAACCCTGAGACCCGTTCCTTCTAAAGCCTTCAGGGCAGAAACGCCAGCAGGCCCCAGCCCTACAACGCCAACATCGTAAACCATTTTCCTGCCCTTAATTATCGGGTAAACCCGTATTTAACGGCCTCTGTAGTCAGATATTAGTTTTTCAAACTCTTTAAATAGGTATCTCGAATCGTGAGGGCCGGGGGAGCTCTCCGGATGGTATTGAACCGTAAACAGAGGTTTTGTTTTGTGTTTCAGCCCCTCAACGGTTCCATCGTTCAGCGAGTAATGGGTAACTTCCAGATCGTCTGGAATCGTTGACTCATCAACGGCAAAACCGTGGTTCTGGGCTGTTATCTCAACTTTACCTGTTTTTTTATTCTTAACCGGCTGGTTTGCTCCCCTGTGGCCAAACTTCAGCTTGTAGGTGGAAGCTCCAAGGGCTAAAGCGGTAAGCTGATGCCCCAGACATATACCGAAGATGGGTTTCCTGTAAGTTGCTATCAGGTATTTGATGGTCTCTATGGCGTAGGTTACAGCTGCCGGATCACCGGGGCCGCAGGAAAGGAATATCCCGTCCGGGTTCATCTTCAGGATATCTTCTGGAGGCGTATGTGCTGGAACGACTATTGGCTTAATTCCAACATCAACCAGGTTCCTCAGGATGTTATACCTGATCCCAAAGTCCAGAACTACAACGGAGTATTTGAAATCCTTTCTCTCTGGGTATCCTTCCCCAAGCCTCCAGGTTCCCTGAGACCACTCGTAAGGCTCTTTACAGGTAACTTCATCTACAAGGTTCAAACCTTCCATTGGAGGGATAGAACGGGCTTTTGAAATAAGGCTGTCAACGTCTAAGTCAACAGTTGAGATAACCCCCCTCATCGTTCCTGCACTTCTCAGCTTCTTCGTCAGTTCTCTGGTATCCACCTCGCAGATTCCCACCACGCCATACTCTTTCAGGTAGTCCTCAAAAGACTTCTCCGCCCTCCAGTTTGAGTAGATCTCGGATATCTCCTTTACTATAAAACCCTCAGCTTTTGGGCCATCAGACTCAACATCCTCCCTGTTTGCCCCAACGTTTCCTATTAGTGGGCAGGTCATCGTAACTATCTGCCCTTTAAAGGAGGGGTCGGTTATTATCTCCTGGTATCCCGTCATGGAAGTTGTAAAAACAACCTCTCCTGCCGTCTCTCCTTCAGCTCCAAAACTAAAACCCTCATAATAAGTCCCATCCTCAAGGGCAAGTATAGCCTTTTTCCTATTAAGCATCTTTAACCCCGGCTAAACCTTTCAAATTCTAAAGCTGGCGCTTATTATATACTACCGATATTAACAAAACCTCTGGAGGTATGAATGTTAAGGCTGATAGCTGCCCTCCTGTCCGTTCTTTTTATTGCCGGGTGCCTCTCTGAGAGCGGCAAAAAACCTCTCATTGTAACCTCCCTACCGGTCTGGAAAAGCGTAGCGGAATATTTAGGGGGCAGGGATTTTGAATACTACTCCATCCTTAAAGGCGGAGAGTCTCCACACACGTACGAACCCAAACCCTCAGACGTTAAAAAAGAAAAAGAGGCTACCCTTATCATTGTTCACGGCCTCGGGCTCGACGACTGGGCACTTAAAGGAGTCGATAGGAACAAAGTTCTTAACCTGGGAGAGCTGTTCTCAAGGAAATACCCTGCTGTTAAGAAGCCGGGATACCACCTCTGGATGAACCCGGTTCTAATGGAAGAGGTTTACTTTGAGGTTGCAGAAAAACTTACAGTCTTCTACCCTAAGAGGGAAACTTACTACAAGAAAAGGGCTGAAGATTACGCAGCGATGATTGACCAGCTGATAGGCAGAATCGACAACTGCCTGAAAGAAGCTAAAACAAAAGCGGTAGTCATTTACCATCCCGTCTGGAAACCTCTTCTTGAAACCTTTGGAATCAAGGTAATAGAGATAGCCAGAACGCCGGAAGAACAGGTAACTCCAGGCAGAATAAAAGAGGTTGTTGAGGAGGCAAAGAAAGCCAGAGCCGGAGTAGTTATAAGTGAATCTTTTGCAGACAGAAAAACCCCACAGCTCGTTGCCAGGGAGATTGGCGGAAAAGTCGTAGTCTTAAATCCACTTCCTGAGAAAGATTATGTAGTTGCACTCTCCGGATGGGGAGAAAAGATATGCAAAGCCCTTAAGGAGTAAGCGATGATACTGATGATAGACAACTACGATTCTTTCACCTACAACGTCGTTCAGTATTTCGGAAAGTTAGGAGCAAATATTGAGGTTTACAGGAACGATAAGATAACCGTAGACGAGATAGAGAGAAAGAAGCCTGAAGCCCTCGTAATCTCTCCGGGGCCGTGCACTCCAAAGGAGGCAGGAATTTCTGTTGAGGCTATAAGACACTTTGCAGGAAAGCTGCCGATCCTGGGAATCTGTTTAGGCCACCAGTCAATCGGCTTTGCCTTTGGAGCAAGAATAAGAAGAGCTAAAAAGCTCATGCATGGAAAGGCTTCACTCATTCACCACGACGGAAAATTCCTCTTTGAGGGAATGAAAAACCCGTTTTCCGCCATAAGGTATCACTCCCTGGTTATTGACAGAAAGACTCTACCGGAGGTTTTTGAAATAACGGCAGAGAGCGAAGACGATAAAGAGATAATGGGAATAAGGCACAGGGAATTTCCCATCTTCGGTGTCCAGTTCCACCCGGAGTCAATCCTTACGGAAGACGGAATAAAGATAATTGAGAACTTCCTGAAGCAGATATGAAAAAAATACTGATAGTGACGGGGGAGCTTTCCGGTTTTCTCTATGCTAAGGAGGTTGTGAGGGAGCTCCCGCCAGACTTCAAAATATTCGGCGTCTTTTTAGACGAGATTCCCGGAACAGAAAGGATTTACGACTCTAAAAAGCTCATAGCTTTCGGTCTTTTTGAAGTTCTTGGAAAACTTCCGGGGATTTTGAAAGGAAAAAGAGCAATTACCTCTTTCCTTGACAGGGAGAAACCTGACGCCGTTCTCCTCATAGACTTTCCCGGCTTCAACCTTAAGATAGCGAAAGAGGCAAAGAAAAGGGGAGTAAAAGTTTTCTACTTTATCCCTCCCAAGCTCTGGGCGTGGGGAAGATGGAGAGCTGAACAGCTCAGAAAGTTCACAGACAGGGTTTTTGTCATTTTTCCCTTTGAGGAAAAATTTTACAGGAGTTTGGGAATAAACGCAGAGTTTGTGGGGAATCCGCTTGTTGATATTGTTAAGCCTAAAGTTTCAAGAGAGGAGTTTTTGAAAGAGTTTGGATTAACCGGCGATTTCTTTGCACTCCTTCCCGGTAGCAGGCCTACGGAAATTAAATACCTTTTAGAACCTCTAAAGGACTTTGCAGAGAGTTTTGGAGGGAAGTGGCTGATTCCCGTTGCAGAGAGCGTTAAGGAGCTCTTTAGAGATTTCCGTTCTAAAAATATTAGGTTAATTCCGGAAAACAGGCGATACAGTTTAATGGCCTACGCTAAAGCAGGAGTTGTTGCCTCAGGAACGGCCTCTTTAGAGGCTGCTCTTTCAGGTCTTCCACACATTGTTGTTTACAAACTGAACCCGCTGACGTTTGCCATTGCAAAAAGGATTGTAAAGCTTTCCCACGTTTCGCTTCCAAACCTCATAGCCGGAGAGGAGGTTGTGCCGGAGCTCCTTCAAAACAGGGTAAACAGGGAAGAGCTTTGGCACACCTTTGAGCTAATTCTTGAAAACAGGGAGACGATGAGGGAGCTCCTTCAAAGAGATGTAAAGTCAAAACTAAAGGGGGGAGCCGTAAAACGGGTTGTTGAGAGGATAACTCAGGAGGTTTGATGGAGCTCTTTGCAGTTTCTCAGCCGGGGCTTGAGGAGATTACAGCAGAAGAACTGAAAGAGCTTGGAATAGAGGGAAAGGTCGTTCCCGGAGGCGTTGAATTTGAGGGAGATTTAAAAGAGATTTACTTAACCAACCTGTGGCTCAGGAGCGCAAACAGGGTTCTGCTGAGGCTCTGCCGGTTTAAGGCGAAGCACTTTGCAGAGCTCGTTCGGAAGGCGGCAAAGTGCAGCTGGGAGAACTACATAACTGAAAACCTGCCGATAAAGGTTCGGGCAACTTCCAAACACTCAAAGCTCTACCACACAAAGGCCATAGAGGAAAGGGTTTTAAGGGCAATAAAAGAAAGACTCGGCTTTAAGCCAAAGACGGCAAAGTATGAAGATGAGGGAACAAGCGTAATCGTCCGGTTTGAGAACGACATCTGCACGATAAGTGTTAACACTTCGGGAGCTCCTCTTCATAAACGGGGCTACAGAGTCTGCGAGGTTGAGGCACCTCTTCGGGAAAACCTCGCTGCTGCAATGGTTCTGTTTTCCGGCTGGAGGGGAGAAGTTCCGCTGATTGACCCTTTCTGCGGCTCCGGAACCATTCCCATAGAGGCTTCTTTTGTTGCTGCAAACGTTCCGCCGGGGAGGAACAGGAAGTTCGCCTTTATGGAGTGGAAGAACTTTGATGAAAACTTGTGGAGGGAGCTCCTTAAAGAGGCAGACCAAAGGAGAAAAGAGGTAAACGCTCCAATCTTAGGATTTGACATAGACCCCCAGGCCATTGAATGCTCTATTAAAAATTCTGAAAAAGCTGGAGTTTCAGGTTTTGTTCAGTTTAAAAATCTCTCTTTTCCTGAAATCTACTACGAAAAGGCCGTAATCGTTACAAATCCACCTTACGGCGTAAGGCTTCCAGAAAGGCAGATAGAAGCTCTTTACTCAAGGCTTGGGGATTGGGCAACCCGCCACTTTAAAGAGGTTGAGCTTTACTTCCTCTCTCCAAATAGAAAACTTGCAGGAAGAGTTGGGGAGAAGGCGGAACTCCTCACCTACTTCTCAAACGGTGGAATTACTGTAGGGCTCTACAGGGTAGCCTATATTTCCAGGTGAAAATTATCAGGGGGTAGCAGAATGATAGAGAAAGTTCAGGAGCTTTCTGAAGAGGTAAAACGTTTAAAGGAGAAGTATCAAGAGATAAGGGGGTATTTTTGACATAGAGGGGATGAAGAGAGAGCTCTCTGAAATTGAAAAGGAGATGTCATCTCCAGACTTCTGGAACGACACACAGAAAGCCCAGAAGCTATCTCAGGAGAGAAACAGGATAGAGGCTCAGCTAAACGCCTTTTCATCTGTTGAACAGAAATTAGAGGACTCAGAGGTTCTCATAGAGATGGCAGAGGAAGAGGGAGACGAGGAGCTCCTCAAAGAGGCGGAAAGCAACCTTAAAGAGGTAGAAAAGGAGCTCAACGAGCTTGAAGTCAAAAAAGTTTTATCAGGGGAATATGACAAAAACAACGCAATAGTTACGATACACGCAGGTGCAGGAGGAACAGAGTCCTGCGACTGGGCAGAAATGCTCATGAGAATGTATCTTAGGTGGGCAGAGAGAAAGGGCTTTGAAGTTGAAATACTTGACCTTCAGGAGAACGAAGAGGCCGGAATAAAGAGCGCAACCCTTTTAATAAAGGGACCTTACGCCTACGGCCTCTTAAAGTCTGAACACGGAACTCACAGGCTTGTGAGGATTTCACCCTTTGACGCCAATGCCCGCCGCCACACCTCTTTTAGCGGAGTGATAGTTGTTCCGGAGATTGATGACGAAGTAGAAATTGAAATTAGAGATGAAGACATTAGAGTAGATACCTACAGAGCTTCCGGTGCCGGCGGTCAGCACGTAAACAAAACAGATTCAGCCGTTCGTATCACACACCTTCCAACAGGAATTGTTGTTACCTGCCAGAGCGAGAGGTCTCAGATACAGAACCGCCAGAGGGCTATGAAGATTCTAAAGGCAAGGCTCTACGAACTTGAAATGAGAAAGAGGGAGGAGAAGATAGCTGAGGCAAAGGGAGAACACAAAAGCATAGCCTGGGGAAACCAAATACGCTCCTACGTTTTCCAACCCTACCAGATGGTAAAAGACCACAGAACAGGAGTTGAAACGTCAAACGTAAACGCCGTAATGGACGGAGAGATAGACCAGTTCATAGAAGCCTACCTCAAACAGAAGGCCCGGCAGTAGCCGGGCAACTACCTTTTGTTTACCTGGAGAAAATAGCAAGGACATAGACAACAAAGGCGGCAAAAAAGAGAAGAACAATCAACCACCAGGTTGCTTTGAATACAAACTGCTTCCAGCTTCCTTTATTATTCCTTTCCCTGTAGTAGTCTCTATCGTAAATTCCCATTACAGCCTCTTATAGATGGTTCCTGTTGGTAGGTCTTCAAGGGCAATTCCAAGCTCTTTTAGCCTGTTCCTTATCAGGTCAGCAAGCTGGAATTCCTTTTTCTTCCGGAGCTCCCTCCTCACCTCAATAAGGAGCTCTATCAGTTTTTCCTCAAGGGAACTCTCCCTCTCCTTCTCTAACCTGAAACCGAGGGTTTTAAGTGCGTTCTCAACAAACTCAACAGCCTCTTTGAAGGAGAGTTTCTCGGTCTTCGTTATTTTCCCCTCTCTAAGAGCCCTATCCTTTAAAAGGTTCGCCTTCTTCACAACTTCAAAGAGAACTCCCAAAGCTCTGGCCGTATTAAAATCGTCGTCCATCGCAGACTCAAAGAGCTCTCTAAACCCGGAGACGGAGATAGGTTCCCCCTCTCCTTCCACAACCTCAAGGGACTCAACAGCAGTAAGCGAATCAATAAAGTTGATAAGTCTTTTCAGAGCCCTCTCAGAATCCTCCAATCTCTCAAAAGAGAAATCGATGGGGCTCCTGTAATGGGTTGAAAGGAGAAATAGCCTTAAAACATCAGGAGGGAACCGTTCAAGAATCTCCTTAATCGTGAAGAAGTTTCCTAAAGATTTGCTCATCTTCTCTTTGTTAACCATCACAAAGCCGTTGTGAACCCAGTAGCGGGCAAAGGTTTTCCCCGTATAGCTTTCAGACTGGGCAATCTCGTTCTCGTGGTGGGGGAAGATGAGGTCTAACCCTCCTCCGTGGATGTCCATTGTCTCGCCTAAATACTTCATAGACATAACTGAACATTCAATGTGCCAGCCCGGTCTTCCAACTCCCCACGGAGACTCCCATCCGGGCTCTCCCTCCTTGCTCTTCTTCCAGAGGGCAAAGTCAAGGGGGTCTTTCTTGTTCTCACCCGGTTCTATTCGGGCGCCGGCACGGAGCTCCTCAATATTCCTCTTTGAGAGCTTTCCATACTCCGGAAACTTCTTAACAGAGAAGTAAACATCTCCGCCGGCCTCGTATGCGTATCCTTTTTCAATAAGGCCGTCTATCATCTCAATGATTTCTCTGATGTGTTCTGTAACTTTGGGTTTGAAGGTCGGCTCTTTAACGTTTAAGGCGTTCATGTCCTCTTCGTAAGAAGCTATGTATTTCTCAGCCACCTTCTTCCAGCTTATTCCCTCCTCTTTAGCTCTCTTTATTATCTTATCGTCAATATCTGTGTAGTTCCTAACGTAGATAACCCTATAACCCCTGTATTCAAACCATCTCCTTATAACGTCAAAGACAACAGCGCTTCTTGCATGGCCTATGTGGGCGTGGTCGTAAACGGTGGGACCGCACACATACATCTTGACGGTTTTTCCTTCCAGAGGAACAAAGGCCTTCTTTTTGTTCTCCATTGTGTCGAACACTTTAATACCCATAGTTAGCTCCCTTTGGAAATTTGCAGTTCACTATTCTACAAGTTTAAACTTTCCTGCTGTATCTTCTCAGATACAGTTTTTTGAATAACTTTACCTGCTTTTTGCTTCCTGCCAGTCTTTCAAGTCTTCTTATCAGCTCGGCAGTGACTTCTGGAATGTTTTCATATCTGATTAAACAGCCTTTGATAACGTTTACGAGGAAGTCTTCTTTTATTAAATGTGGAAGTTCGGAGTTAATAGAGTTCCACAGTTTCATCAGAGCTTTATCTGCATCTTTACTTAAACGTTCGAAGTTTTTTGTTGTCTGATCGGAGTGCAGCCTGTAGAGGTAAATGGGAAAGGGAGATTTTGAAATTTTCACACCCGATAGGATAAGCCTATTCCAGAGATCAAAGTCTTCGGCTTGGGAAAGGTCTGTATCAAAACCTCCTACTTCTTCAAACTTCCTTTTTGATAGGAGGATGCTTCCAATAGGAAATGCGTTTCCCTGGAACTGGATGAGCAGCTTTTCTGGCAGGCTTTTGTTGCTTACATCGATCATCTTCCTTATTTCTATGTGTTTGTGGTTTTTAAATATTCCAAAATCTCCATAAACCATTTCACTACCGGCTTTTAATGCTGTGGCAACCTGGAGTTCTACGGCGTAGGGAAGCAGAATGTCGTCTGCATCAAGGAACATTAAAAATTCTCCTCTGGCTTCTTTAACGCCTCTATTTCTGGCAGCTCCGGCACCTTTTTTCTTTTCCTTGCATAGACGAACGTTCTTGTAGATAGAAGACAGCTTCTGAGCTATTTCAGCAGTTTTGTCTGCCGAATCGTTGTCAACTATTATTATTTCAACATTTTTATAAGTCTGATTTACAGCGCTTAGGGTGGAGTTAACTAGGTATTTTTCTGCGTTAAATGCGGGAATAATTATGGAAACCAGAGGTTTTTGGGCTTGAGGTAGTAAGAAACTATAAGTTTCCCCTATTCTTTTTAGATTCTTAATGTTGGTTGTATGCTGATTTGCCACACTTCCTCCTTTGGTTTGCTTTTCTATCTGCTTGACAGATATTTAAAAGTCTGATTTACCAGTTTCTCTACTGGTAATAGTATATTTTTGTGCAAAATAGAGAAAGAGGTGTTTGATGTCGGAGAGATATTCATTTAGAGATCTGATAGATGTGATGGAAAAGCTCCGCTCACCTGAAGGTTGCCCGTGGGATAGAAAACAGACTCATGAAAGTTTGCTTCCCTACCTCCTGGAAGAGACCTACGAGGTTATAGATGCGGTGAAAAAGGGAAAAGATGAAGATCTCAGGGAGGAGCTTGGAGATCTGTTGCTTCAGATTGTTTTTCACTCTCAGATAGCAAAGGAGAGAGGAGTTTTTGACATTGAGGATGTAGTTGATTCAATAGTTAGAAAGCTGATTAACAGGCATCCTCACGTTTTCGGAGACAGGGAGGATATAAAAACGGCTGAAGACGTAAACAGAGAGTGGGAGAAGTTAAAGGAAAAAGAGGGAAAAAAGAAGGAGTCGCTCCTTGATGGAATTCCCGAATCGATGCCGGCTTTGGAGAGGGCTTACAAGCTCCAGAAGAAGGCGGCAAAGGTCGGTTTTGACTGGGAGGGATTTGAAGGTATAAAGGAGAAGCTGATTGAGGAGCTCTCTGAAATAGAGGAGGAGCTAAAGCGGGGGGATAGAGAGAAATTGGAGGAGGAAGTTGGAGATTTTCTTTTTATGGCGGTTAACCTTGCCCGTTTCTTAGGCGTCCATCCGGAAATTGCTTTAAGGCGTGCAAACGAAAAGTTTGAAAAGAGGTTCCGCTACATGGAGAAAAGAGCAAAAGATAAGGGTAAAGAGCTTAAGGAGATGTCTTTAGACGAGATGGAAACCTTGTGGCAGGAGGCAAAGGGGAAAGAGTAGTGATAAGATTTCTTAAAACTCTCTGGAGGATGCAATGCCCCTCTTTAGAAAGGTTCTATACCCAACAGATTTCTCAGAGCTTGCAGAGATAGCAAAGGATTACGTTAAGAAACTCAAAGAGGCTGGAGCTGAAGAGGTTGTTGTTCTTCACGTTATCCATCCGCTGGAGTTTTCACTTCCACAGTTCGAAGATCCTTTTGCCTTAGACGTTGCAACCATCTACGCCCACATTCCAGAGATTGAAAAGGCCATTTTGGAAAACCACGAAAAGATGCTGAAGGAAATAGAAGCGGAGCTCCGCTCCCACGGATTCAGAGTGAAAAGGGTAATGACTGTTGGAGATCCGAAAGATGAAATAGTAAGGGTCGCCGAAGAGGAGAAGGTTAACGTTATAGTAATAGGCTATCACGGTAAAGGGCTGATAGAAAGAATCCTCGAAATGGGCAGCACAGCAAAGGCAGTTATAAAGAACTCTAAATGCCCGGTTCTGGTAGTTAAAAAGCGCGAGGAGGGCTGATGAGAAAGATAAAAGACATACGGCCTTTGAAGTGGACAGGAGAAAGCCTTCTACTCCTCGACCAAAGGAAACTTCCCCTGAAAGAGGAGTGGGTTGAGTGTAAGACTTACGAGTGCGTCGCAAGGGCAATAGAGGAGATGGTTGTGAGGGGAGCTCCCGCCATCGGCGTCGTTGCCGCATACGGCGTTGTTTTAGGAGCAAAGGAGCTGAGGGAAAAGGTAAAGAGCTACGTTGACTTTAAGGCAAAACTTGAGTTGATAATAAACAGGCTTGCAGCAACAAGACCCACTGCCGTTAACCTCTTCTGGGCGTTGAAGAGAATGAAAAAAATAGTAGAAGCAGGGGAAAAAGTTGAGGACATAATTGTTGCCCTTGAAACAGAAGCCTTAAACATAGAGAGACAGGACGTTGAGACAAACAGGAAGATAGGGTTTTACGGCGCGGAGCTCCTCTCCTCCCGGGAGGTTATCCTGACCCACTGCAACACCGGAGCCCTTGCAACCGCAGGTTATGGAACAGCTCTGGGAGTTGTTCGGGCAGCCGTTGAGATGGGCAAAGAAGTAACGGTTTACGTTGATGAAACCCGCCCTTACCTTCAGGGAGCAAGGCTTACGGCGTGGGAGCTTCAGCAGGAGGGAATTCCCTACTACCTGATAACCGACAACATGGCCGGCTGGTTCATGTCTTTAGGGGAGATAACCTGCATAATCGTTGGGGCAGACAGAATTGCAAGGAACGGAGATACCGCAAACAAAATTGGAACCTACACTCTGTCTGTTCTGGCAAAGGAGCACGGAATTCCCTTTTATGTAGCTGCTCCAACCTCAACCTTTGACCTTTCCATTTCAAGCGGTGTTGAAATTCCCATAGAGGAGAGGAATCCCGAAGAGGTTCTCTACTGTCACTGCAAGAGCTGTCGTATAGCTCCCCACGGGGCAAAAGTGAAAAACCCTGCCTTTGATGTGACTCCCCACGAGAACATTACGGGAATAATCACCGAAAAAGGAGTAATAACAGCTCCAAACGAGGCAAACGTCGTTGAGTTCTTCTCAGAGGCGTAGAGGTGTTGTTCTTTTTCTGGTTCTAAGTATAGTAGCCGCTGTTGCGGCTTTTCTTTTTTCAGTTTTCTACCTTTCAAATTCGGCATACAGAAAGACTGAAGGGTTAAAGGATTATACGGTGGCCTATCACGCTGCTGTTTCCGCAGTTAAGATTGCTCTTAGGTTTTTGAGACAGGATAGTGACGATTTTGATGGAGAAGGGGATGATTGGGCAAAGCCAATTTTCTACAACTACCGCGGAATTTTTATCTCCATCAGGATATCTGACGAGTGTGGAAAGTTAAACGTCAATAAACTTGAAGATTCCCGTTATTACACGGTAGGGAAAAGATTGTTTGAAGAGCTGGGAATGGGGGAGCTTGTAGACGCTATCAAAGACTGGATAGACAGAGATAGTGAACCTTCACCCTTTGGAGCTGAAAAGGACTACTACGAATCCCTGGGATACAGTCCGTCTAACGTATTAATGAAGAGCATAGGGGAACTCCTTTACGTAAAAGGTGTGGATGATAAAACGTTTAGAAAGCTTTCTTCTTACGTTACAGTTTATGGTAACGGCAGAATAAACGTTAACTCAGCTCCTAAGAAAGTTTTACTTGCCCTTTCAGACAGAATGAGCGAAGAAGGAGCCAATAGTATAATTGAGGCACGCCCTATAAAGAAGCTCGAAAACCTTAAAGAGCTTCCAGGAATAGATAAAGAGCTTTACTACGAAATACTGCCGTTACTTACCACTAAGTGTAATTACTTCAGGATGGATGTTACTGCTTCTTACGGCAGTTCAACGGTTAACATAGTTGCTTATACCACAAGGAAGACCATACTGGAGTGGAAGGTTGTTGAATGATAGGAGTTGATTACGGAAGTTCAGAAGTAAAGTGGTTTGACGGGAGTAGATTTGGAACGGGTATTCCAGGTGGTAGGAGTTTTACTGTAGGACTTTCTTCTTCCCAGCTTCTGGTTAAAGAGTCCTTTTACCCTGTTTGTTCTGGGAGCAAGCTGAGAAAGCTCATAGTTAATGATGTTGCGGCAGATCTTTCGATTGATCCCAGGGAGCTCTCTGTTGCCTTCTGCAGGAAGGAGAAGGAAAACGCAGGATGTCGGTTTCTAATTTTTGTTGAGAAGAGGGAAAAATTGGAGGGGCTTCCCTCGGAGCTCCTCTCAAAATCCCAGATAACCGTTGATATCCTGGGGGGAGTAACAGCTGGTCTTTCATTATCTGAAACCTTTACGCTGATAGACGCTGGAAAGAGAAAAGTAGCTGTAGTTAACGTTGAAAAAGGGATTGTTGAGAAAATAGAGATCTTCAGGGGTAGTTTTGATTATCACGTTAACTCTGGGGAGCTTTTTTCGTTTGTAAAAGAGGTGGCAAAAGAGACCGTTTTTTTAACGGGAGGCGGAGCTTTCTCTGAAAATTTTAAAAGAATTCTGTCGGAGTCTGTTAAATTTACAGTTCCGGAGTTTGAGCCCTTTGGAGAAGAAACTCCCATCTACTTCAACGCTTATGGTCTGTATAACTTCAGGAAAAGTCCCTGTAAAGCTACGTTTAAGGGGCTTTCTATTTTCTCAGAGGAGCTTCTGAAGGAGAGGAACAGGCTTCTTCTTATTGGAGCGGCGACAGTCCTGTCGCTGATTGCGTTTACGGGAGGGCTTTTTACAGAATACCTCTCTGCCAAAAGGGACTACTACACTGAAAAAAGAGAGCTCAAAGAGGAACTTTCAAAAGCTCTGGGAATGAAACTCCTTGCTCCCGAAATACAGATACCTCAGGAAGCAGAGAAATACAAACAGCTGAAAGAATTTCTAAAACTGGGCTCTCCCTCTATTCTCTACTACATTGAGGGGGTTTCAAAGTCGGTTGTTAAAGGAGTAAAAGTCCTTTACCTTGAGGGGAGCCTTTCGTCCAGGCAGTTTACAATAAAGGGCAGAGCAAAAAATGATAAAACCCTTAAAACGTTTACTGAAAAACTCAGGAATTATTTCAAAAAAGTTTCAGTTTCTTCAACGAGGAAAACTGGTTCTGGAATCTCATTTACAGTAAAGGCAGAGGTAAGAAGTGGAGATTAGTTCCATTAAGGAGCAGATAACAGACTATATATCTTCTCTCTCAGAAAGGGAGAAAAAGGTTGTTCTGATAGGCATTCCTCTTATTCTCCTCTTCCTCTACGTTGTAGCTGTAATTGTTCCCGTTGAAAACCTGAAAAGTAGCTACGAGAAGAGGAAGGCGCTTATCGAGAAGAAGTTCAAAAAGCTGGAACCTCAGGTAAGAGAGCTTGTTTGCTTAAAAAAAGAATTAGCTCCAGTTGAAAGAAAACTGAAAAAAGGAGAAAACTTAGACGCTCCGTCTTTCGTTAGAACGGTTGCCAGAATGGTCGGACTTAAAGTGAAAGAGGTCAAAGTATTGCCGGGAGAGGAAAAGAACGGCTGCCAGAAGGAGATAATCTCGGTCAGCTTCAAAGAGGTCGAGCTTAACAGGCTCATCCGGTTCATACTGAAGCTAGAAAACGGATCATACTACTTCAGGGCAGACGGCATCTCCATATCTGACTACGACGAAAACGGCCTCGTTTCGGGGAAAGTTACCCTCTTCTTCTACAGGAGGAGCAGTGAAGACTAAAAAAGCACTCTTCCTTTTCGCCGTTTTCCTGGTTTCATTCTCAATTTCCTTCTACCTTACGTTTCCCTTTGAGAGAATCATTAAGAAAGCTCTGATAGACAGAGGTTTAAATCCTGTGGGATTTCACTTCAACCACTTCCCTCCAGAAGTGGAGATTGCGGAGCTCCCTTTCCGAGGTCTCGTTCTGAAAAGTGTAAGGGTAAAACCGGTAGGGCTTAAGAGCTTCAATGCACAGGCAACCCTCTGCGGGGGAAAAATCAGCGCAGAATTCAACTATCCTTTAAAGAAACTGAAGTTTAAAGTAAACCGTCTGAAAATTGAGAAGTGCCCGCTGAAACTTCAGGTAAAGTTGGCTGGAAACGTTGACGGAAAAGGTTCCCTTGATTTTAAGGAAAAAAACATTGTGGCAGGAAAGGGGAAATTCCTCCTTTCAGGCGTTCACCTAAAGGACATAGAGTTTGGCATTTTCTCGTTTAAAGAGCTCGACCTCGGAAACGGAGAGCTGAGCTACACAGTTTCGTCTAAAAACTACCTCTCCATAAAGGGGAATTTGAACGGAAAAGACGCTAAAGTTTCCATAAAGGGAGGACTCAGCTACAACCCCAAAAACGTAAGCAGCTCTTACCTGAACCTGAAAGTTAACGTAAGGGTTAAAAGCGGAAAATTATCGGGCCAGAAGTTCAACTTTACAGTTAGAGGAAACGTTAACTCTCTAAGGTTCTACTGATGATAGACTACCTGAAGGGAACGGTTTTCAGGAAATATGGAAATGCTCTTTCCCTATTGTGCGGTTCTGTCGGCTTTAAAGTTCTTGTTCCCCTTTCTCTTCTAAGTGAGGTGGAAGAGGGGGAAGAGATTGCTCTCTTTACAGAGTTAATCATCCCGCCGGAGGGGACACCCACCCTCTACGGCTTCAAAAGTGAAGAGGAGAGGCAGATATTCAGGGAGCTTGTGAAGGTTCCAAAAGTTGGCAGTAAGGTTGCCCTTTCAATCCTTTCCCACATGGAACCGGAAGAGTTTAAGAGAATGGTAGCCAATGGAGACGCCGAGTCCCTATCCCGGATTCCCGGGCTCGGTAAAAAGCTCTCTGAGAGGATAATCGGGGAGCTCCGTCCCAAAATAGAAGAAGAGAGCCTGAAGAGAATACCCTCAGAGCTTTACGAGGTTCTAACCTCTTTAGGCTACAAAAAGATTGAAATTAATAGAGCCCTGAAAGGTATAAATTTAGATGGACTGAGCATAAATGAAGCCGTAAAAGTAGCACTTAAACGCCTTTCGGGGAGCAGGTTTTGATTGAAAGACCGAAAAGTTTCGATGAGTTCTTAGGGCAGGAGCAGGTAAAGAGGCTTTTGAAAGTTGCCGTTGAATCTGCAAAGAAGAGGGGAGAACCGTTAGACCACGTCCTTTTCTACGGTCCTCCCGGAACGGGAAAAACCACACTTTCCCACATAATCGCAAGCGAGATGGGCTCTGAGATAAAGGTTGTAGCAGCTCCAACCATCGAGAGAAAGGGAGACCTCCTGGGGCTCCTTATGAGCCTTAACGAGGGAAACGTTCTATTCATAGACGAAATCCACAGGCTCAACAGGGCAGTTGAGGAGACCCTCTACTCAGCAATGGAAGACTTTAAGGTTGATGTTGTTGGGGGGAGCTCCCGGGCAACTGCCATAACGATAGAGCTTCCTCCATTTACCCTCATAGGGGCAACAACAAGGCTGAACCTCTTAACTTCTCCTCTCCGCTCCCGATTTGGACTCGTCTGCAGGCTGGAGCTCTACTCTGTTCCGGAAATGGTAAAGATTGCAGAGGCTGTAAGCAGAAAGTTGGGGCTGAGGATAGACGAGGAGGGGAGGGAGCTCCTTGCCCGCTGTGGAAGGGGAACGCCCAGGATACTGGTTCAGGTTCTAAAAAGGGTAAGGGACTACGCAGTCGTTCACGGATGGGAAGTTGTTGACAGAGAAAAGGCAGAAACCGTTCTGAAAGAGCTCGGCATAGACTCCTACGGCTTAGACAGACTCGACAGGAAGATCCTTGAAACGATTGCCGAGAAATTTAAAGGTGGCCCCGTAGGGCTCAACACCCTGGCAACCGTTTTAAAAGAAGACGTTGACACGATAGAAAACGTCCACGAACCCTACCTGATAGAGATGGGGTTCCTGATAAGAACCCCAAGGGGCAGGAAAATAACAGAACGGGGCTTAGAGGCGATAGGAAAAGGAAAAATCCCGCTACTTTTTTAGGTAAAATCTTGTTATTCCACATAAAATTTGATATCTGGAGAGAAATGTCTATCGGCACTGAAAAAACTGAAAGCCCTATACACCTAAGGAAAGAAGAGCTTATAAACTTAGGGTCTTTTTATACTTCCGATGAATACGTAGAAATAGTATGGAACTTCATAAGACCTCTTATTAACTCAAACACAGTTGTCTTTGATCCTGCCTGCGGTTATGGAGCTTTTCTCAAAGAAAAAACGATAGCAAAGAAAATTGGCAATGATATTGATAAAAAAGCCATTGAAAAAGCAAAACTGATAACCGGTGATGTGATTTACTTTAATTACAATGCTTTAACCGTACTCTCCAGGGAAACGTATGGTATAAAAGATTCAGACAGGCTCATAATTATTGGAAATCCCCCTTACAACGATACAACATCTCAGGCAAAAAAGAGAGTTAAAAGACTTCAATTTCAAGTTGAGGAAAAACTAAAAACACGGGATATTGGAATTTCCTTTTTAAGACTCTTCTATTACCTAAAAGCCGATTATGTTTGCATTTTACATCCTCTTTCCTACCTCATAAAAAGAGCAAATTTCCGCCTTTTAAAACCGTTCAACGAAAACTACATACTGAAAGATGGAGTTATTATTAGTAGTAGAGTTTTTAAAAAAACATCAAAGAGCTCAGAATTTCCCATAATCATAGCTTTATACGAAAAAAACAGAACAGGAATGGATTACGAATACATCAGGAACTACAAGTTCAAAACGATAGAAGGTAAAGTGTTTAGATTGTCAGATTATGACTACATTGGAAACTACATTAATAAATATCCCAGGAAGTCAGAAACCATAAGAGAAAGGGATTTGCTGTTTTATACTTTACGAGATATAAATGCTCTTAAAAGAAACAGAACATTTCTCCACAAACCAACATCAAATGCAGTTAGAATAAACCCTGACCAGTTAGATTTCTACGTTTATGTGGATGTATTTAAAGATTTCATTAATGTTGTTCCCTACTACTTTGGCAATATGGACATACTCATCAATCTGGAACTATTTAAAAAATATAGGAAGTATTTTATTAGTTATGCTCTTAAAAAATGGGAATTTCTATCAAAGCACTATCAAAACCAAAATTGCTATGACAACGATATCATATACATAAAACAATATTTCAAAGAACTATTAAAGGAGCATTACGTTGAAGATTCTGGAAGTTGACAGCTTTGAGAAAAAAATAAAGATCGAGATCCCTATTACCAAACCTACCGGGAAAATCAGAATAAAAGAAAGACGTAGCTATACAGATTTCGGTATTCCGGTAGCAACAAGGAGGAAACCGTTTAATAGAAATATGTATGTAGAATGGCAAATTGGTTATGATGTAGAATTGAGCTCCAAAAGAGCTGCTTTGTCCACTCTAAATTCAGATTCTTTATCCTTTACAGCCTACAATAAGAAGAGGAAGATTCTGTATGAACTTAGTGAATATTTTTATTACTTTTCAAAGATGGGCGTAATAACATTAGATGAAATAGATAGTCTTGTTCAATTTGTTGAGGAAATACCAGAAGAACAACTTATTGAAAGCGTTTACAGGATTTATAAATCAAATCCTGTAAAGAAGGAATTAAACAATTTGGTATTTCTGGAAAGTGAAGTTAAATATCCGCACCTTATTTACGACTTTAACAACGGTTTTTTAGTTATTGCTGAAATAACTATAAGAGAAAAACAAAAAGCTGTTGGTATTCAGCCTATGCTTTACATATGCTTTCCTGTCTCTTGCTTGAAGGATAAAGAAGGGAAAACTTTCTTAGGAAGAACAGCAGGGCAGAATGAAGTTGCCATTTTAGAACTTGATAGATCTAAGGCATTCATTGTCAGAGAGTGTTTTAAAATATTCGGTATGTTATCAAAATCGCACAAACACGATATCCTGGAAATCCTGAAACTCATAAAGAAAGCTACAATTTAGCTTCGAGTAAAAGGTGGAAGCTCTAAGAGCTTCCACAGATCTGCTAAAGATTTATTTGCTTAACTTCCAGAATCTCCGGAATTTCCCTTATCTCCCTGAGAGCCTCTTCTGGAACGTCGTCGTCAACCAGAATTACTCCCTTGGCCTCTTTCCCTTTCTCGGTCCTTCCAAGCTGGAAACCGGCAATGTTAACGCTGTATTTGCCAAGGATTGACCCTAATTTCCCTATAACCCCGGGAACGTCGAAGTTCCTTATAAGGAGCAACTTTCCTTCCGGAGTAAGATCAAAGAGGAATCCATTAATCTCAACAATTTTCGGGAAGGTGTCGTCCATAACAGTTCCGGCAACTGTAAATTCTCCTTCGTCTTTACCTTTACAAATAACTCTTATCAACCTCTTAAAGTTAACACCTTCCGGCCTTTTAACCTCCGTTATTGAAATTCCCTTTTCTTTTGCAAGGAACGGAGCGTTTATGAGGTTAACAGGAATGTCAACAACTTTCTGGAGAAAGCCTTTAAGGAAAGCAGTTGTAAGGGGTTTTGTGTCCTCTCCAAGGTCTCCTCTGAACTCAAGAACAATCTCTTTTGCCCTTGAGCAGGCAACCTGCACGGCAAAGAGCCCCAGCTTCTCTGCTAAATCCATAAACGGCTTCAGAACTTTAGCAGCTGCAGTATCTTCAAATGGAGCGTTAACTGCAAACTCAACCTCTTCTCCTCTAAGAGCAGCAAGAACCTGATTTGCAATTATCACGGCAACATTTGTCTGAGACTCAAAAGTATTCGCCCCAATGTGGGGAGTGACTACAATGTTGGGGGCGTCCAGCAGAATGTTGTCGGTTGTCGGCTCCTTAGAGAAAACGTCAACAGCAGCAGCTCTTACTTTACCACTTACAAGAGCTTCATATAAATCCTTTTCGTTTATTATTCCTCCCCTTGCTATGTTGAGGAGGATAACGCCGTCCTTCATCTTTTCTATTTCTTTTTTCGTAATCATATTTCTGGTTTCGTCCGTTAAAGGCGTATGAACGGTTATGATGTCGGAACGCCTAAGGAGCTCATCAAGCTCGTCAACAAGCTCAACTCCCAACCTTTCAGCTTTTTCCCGCTTTATATAAGGGTCGTAGGCTATTACCTTCATGTCAAAAGCTTTAGCCCTTATTCCAACCCTTGAACCGATACGGCCAAAACCGATAATCCCAAGGGTTTTACCAGCAAGCTCAACTCCCATAAACTTTTTTCTTTCCCACTTTCTCTCTTCTTTCAAAGACTTGTGGGCGTAGGGAATAAGCCTTGCAGCGGCTATCATCATTCCCATTGTGTGCTCGGTCGCAGCTAAAGTGTTTCCCGTTGGAGCGTTGACTACTAAAATGCCTCTGCGGGAGGCCGCCTCAAGGTCTATGTTGTCAACTCCAACACCAGCCCTTCCAACAACCTTCAGTTTCATTCCCCTTTCAAGGAGCTCCTCCGTAACCGGCGTCCCGCTCCTTGTGATAAGGGCGTCGTACTCTGGGATAATTTCTAAAATCTTCTCAAAGTTCCTGAAGAGCTCCGGGTCGTAGGTGAGCTCAACGTCCGGCTGGTTCCTGAGGAGCTCTATCCCGGCATCCGCTATGTGTTCAGTTATTAAAACCTTAAACTTTGACACTTCTAAACCTCCAAAAATTGCTGTTTAGTTTACGATTTTACTGAAGAGGAATTATAGACTAAGGGGGAGTCTTAACTTGACAAAAGTTTCCCAGCCCTAAGGCTGGGAACGGGGAAGGTGCAAAGTGTTGAGGGCACGATGGGTATCGGAAGAATAAATCAAGGTTCTAAGTTGAAACTACCGTTAAAAATTCAACGGTTGTTTTTCTTAAGGGTTTTTTATAAGTCCTGAATACCGGGAAATTTCTAATCTACTTGAGATCATAATATTCCCATTTAATTAGTAACTTAAGAGCTCTTGAATTCCCATTAATTAACTGTTGAATTTTCAACGGTTTTGTTTAAAAAGGATCCGATGTATTATGAGGTTAGAACTCAATAAAGGAGAAGATATGAAAAAAGATCTGATTTCAGACTATAAGCGAACAGTGGAAGAGGTTAAACATACCTTGAAGACATGCTCATTAGAAAGAGTGAAAAATGTTTTTGAAGAATGCTTATCACGAATAGTTGGGGATGTTTCCAAAAACTGCTCGGTTGAAGATGTTAAAGAGATTTTGGAAAAATGTTTATTAGAACAAGCTGAAATTATTTCAGAAAAATGTATAGAAGAAAAAATTAAAGCCATTTTAGAAAGATGTTTAGCAGCAAGGCTAAAAAACATTTCTGGTGAAACCTCAGTAGAAGAAATTAAGGAAATCTTAGAAAGTTGTTTGGAGTCGGAGGAACAAGAAAAAATATCCTTATCGGTAATAGAAAGTTTATCAAAGATTGTTTGGAGGTCTGGTAATTATCCAATAATAATTTTCCCTGAACTCTATTCCGATAATAAAGAAACTTATGTAATTAAAATAGAGGAGGCATTAGAACTTCTTGACTCTAAATATATATCGCTGGAATTTAAACCAAACGAAATATTATTTGTTCCTTTAGCTGCATCGGGAGTTGCTTGCAAATTTTTAACTGAGTTTATAGAGAGTAATGAGTATCTGTCAGAATCTCTTTTAAGAAACTTACAGAAGATAGATTTGCTTTCCTTAAATACTTTTGTCCTTTTATTAAAGGAAACAAAAATTCAATTTGGCATTCTGATTGTATCTCCTGAATGCACACCTGAACTAGAAGAATTGAAAGTGATAGAGGCGGCGTCAACGGTTTTCTACTTAGATAATGGGATAAATCTGCTTTTAGTAAGTGGAGAAACTTTTAGAAAGCTATTAAGAAATACTGATACAAGAAATTTAAGATCTTTTCATTTAAGGGGAAGTGATTTATATCGGGGTTTGCTAACTTTTACTAAAACTTTTCCATTTCCCGGTGAGACTCTAAAGCTTTTTCGGATCATAGACTCACCGCTTTCAAGGAAAGTTCCTCCAAAAACTGTTTCCCCTCCTGATATACCAATGATAAAGATTGGAATGAATCAACTTAAAGCTTCTTTTGTTACTTTAGAAGATCTTAGGAAAGGAGATAAAGTAGCTGATGAAGATGAGAAGAAGTTGATATGGAATGGAGTAAGTAAGAAGCAGATTTTTGACTCTCCAGCTATTCGGAGAAACGACATTCTCATTACTATAAACAAGGAAAACTAATTTCAATGTTGCTTTCATATGTGAAGAGACTCCTGAAACAGACCGGGAAATCTTCATTGCAAAGCCGGATGTGGCAATAATTCGTCTTAATCCAGAAGAATTTTCGGTTAAAGAGATAGAAAACTTCTTTAAACTGCTGATGGCAGAGTTTAAAACTTTCCCATCAGATAACAATCCTGCTAAGAAGACTTTAAACATAAATATTGTGAGAAATATTGTGGGGGAGCTTGTTATTGATGAGTCATTTAGGAAGTTTCTTAAAGAGGAAAACTTAGAGAAATTAATGGTAGATGGAAGAAGAATCCTTAAGAGAAAACTTTTGAAGTATTTAAATGCTTCCCCTTTAAAAGCTTGATTATGAAACTAATTCTAATCGTAGGAGGTGGTTATGCTTGCTTTTGCAAGTGAAATTTTAACTAAAAAGTTGAGCAGATTAATTATAGGTCAGGAGGCAGCTATTGAGTCTGTAATTTTGGCTGTATGCGAAAACTTTGAAGCATATGCTTCTGGAAGGTCGGAGAAGGTTAATAACATATTGTTGATGGGGCCGACGGGAAGTGGTAAAACAGAAATGTCAAGAAAATTGAGCATAGTTTTAAAAGTTCCTTTTGTTAAAGTTACAATAGCCGATTACACTCTGACGGGTTATCGTGGAAGAGACCCTCAAGAAATTGCAACTGTTGATTTTAAGGGAATTTTAACGGAAGAGCACTGTAAAAGAGTAAATGAATACAGAGACAAATTCTTTTTCCATAGGAAAACTGTTGAAGTTTTAAAATCCTTAGATATTCCACTTTTGAAATATAAAATAGCACTAGAGTTTTTATCTGCTACAGTTTTTCTTGAACAGGAAGAAGTTATAGAGGAAATATTCTCAAAATACGGCACAAGAGTAGAGATTAAAAATGCAATAAAAGATACCATTTATGTTTTGAACGAGATAAAGGAGAGCTTTAAAACGTTAAAACCAGATAGTATTGACTTTAAAGATTTTAGAGAAAAACCGTTTGGTATAATATTTATTGATGAGATTGATAAGATACTGATTAAAGAAAGAGACGATGGAGCTTATTTTTACCGTCCACTTCAAAAATTCATACTCACTATGATAGAAGGTGCTGTTGTGACGTCGGAAAATGGCGAGTATGGTAGAGATCAAATTGACACTTCACATATTACTTTCATTCTTGCAGGGGCTTTCTCTGAGCATTCTCCCGATGAGTTTATTCCTGAGCTTAAAGGCAGGCTTAATGTTAAAGTAAGAATCAAAGAGCTTGAATTTGAAGATTATCTTAAGATTGTTGGGCTCCAGAAATTTGACATTCCGGAAGTGGTAAAGGATAAGCTGGTAGTTGTTGAGCCGACAGCTTCCGTAGAGATTGCCAGAATTTGTGAAGAATTGAACGGAAAGGAATATCTTGGAGCTCGGAGATTAAAAGAAATAGTTTCCAAGGTGAATAGAGCGATTAATAGAGAATTAAGAAGCGGCAGCTCTTTTCCAATAGTTGTGGATGGAAATTTTGTCAGGTGGGCTGTTTCCTTTGAACCGCCTTGTGAAGAGATTTTCTTCACCAAGTCTAATATAAGTGGTGAGGCGTTTTCATCGTCTAATTCTAAGAAAATATCCGAGTTGGAAGTAAAAGAACATGTAAACGATAGTTTGGTTAAAGAGCTTGTTTCTTATTATGAGAAAATGTTGAGGGAAGAAGAGGGTAAATTAGAACGAAAGCATATCTTAAATTCTGTTATTGGAACTCATCTGAGAAAGAGAGATTCAAAAGGGAAAACACTTTTAGAGTATTTGATAGAAAAGGGAGTTATAAAGGCGATAGATAAAACTACAAGCAGATGGTTAAAGAGAAATTTTGAAAAAAAGACTCTTAAACGGATTTTGAAGAGGGTTAATATAGTTGAAGATGAGTTTCCTGAAGATATGCTTTTTGAAATTTAAATCTTAAGATTAGGAGAGGTATTAATGGATAAGCGCTACGAATTGCTGAAAGAAAACTTTGATATAGATCTTGACAATCTTGATCCGGAAGAGATGAAGCAGTTAGTAGAAGCGTTCAGGAGGGGAGAGGAGCTCCCCCCCGATAAAGAAACATTAGCTAAACAACTCGTTCTTTTTTCGTCAAATTATGAGGATTTCAAAATTGGAAACTTAATGGTTGTAGAGTTTCTCCAAGGGAAAAGGAAAATTATGAAAATACCTGCAATCTTAAGTGAAGAAATAAAGGTAGCTATTCCTCTTTATTCATTTGAATGTAGAAAGATGAAGCGGAGGAGATTTATAATATAAACTAATTAAGGAAAGAGTTATGGTTGCTTTAAGTCCGCTGCAGATTGTATTGGAAAACTGTCCTTTTAGAACAGATATTATGGTGTATGAAGAAAATAAATTTAGTGAAGATGAAAAAGATGAATTAAATCTTTTACAGAATTGTGTTGTATCAGCCAGTGTGCGTGCAGGCATTGTTTTTTTTAAAGATGAGACTATACTTGGAATTAAGGATATTAGAACAGCGGTAACTGACAACTGGAGGAGATTAATACCTTTAAGAATAATCCAACCTCTCCGACTGGTAGCTGAAATTGAAGCTTTAGATAAAGGAGAAGTTTCAGATTTATTTGATAAAGTAATTGAAAAACTGGAGAACGATGATTTCATTCTTTCTGAAAAGGAGAGAAAAGCTTTTTTAAAAATTTTCAGAGAGCCATACAACCACATAAAAGAGATTGAAGAACTATACAATAGGATTATGTTTTCTAAATATCTTCTTTCTAAACTGTTCTTTGATGTTATGAGAGATGCGGGAGTTAACTTTGAAATTTCTCCCGTGGCAACGCTTTTTACGTTAGAGAAACTCAAGCTTTCCAACAAACAGAAGCTTGCATTACTGTTCTTTACAAATATTAACTGGTATAAGAAAAAGGTAGCACCTATTCTGTTTCTAAAGGCTATTTCATATTTAAGAGATATTTCTATTAAGGAGCTAATTAAAAATACAAGTCCTACGTTTTGGAATAAAATGAAGAATCATCTTGAAACTTTTTTAGATTTCTATAAAAAGAGGCTTTTTGTTCTTGCCCATATTGGGGAACCCTCTGCTTTTGAGGTGTGTTTTCTAACTTCTATGCTTTCACTTAAAGAAATTTCCTCAAGAGAAGTAGAATGTGTGAAAAAGCTTGTAGATTCTTATAAAAGAGGAAGGAACTCGTGATGAAAAATAATTTCCTTTAAAGAGAAGCAGAATATTTTAATTCTGCTTTCTGTGGCTTCTTCCTTGATTATTTTCTAAAGTCCCTTTTAACTTTCTTGAAGAACTCCATTAGTCTTGTAATAGATGTGAGCAAACTTACTTCATCAAAAATTGAGCTTGATTTGAACACTTCTTCGTATTCGGGAATAAGGTCATAAATTCTATCTTCTGACTCGAGCAGTTCAAATAACTTGAGTTTTAATTCATAGTCCAGTTGCGAATAATAACTGTTTGATATAAAAGCAATGTCGTATAAATCCCTTGCTGTTGTTCTTTCTACAAAAACTTTAAGTTTTTGTAAAAACAAATCGTTTATGTTGTATATCTTTAAATTACCCTGAACTTTCTCTAAGGGATATTTGGGCACATAGTTGTTTCTCAAGGAAATTTCTATCTTAACTTTGCTTCCGCTAGATTTGTCGGTAAGAACAATTCTTTTAACAGTATTAGTGTCCTTTTTAATAAAAATGCTTCCAAGACATTCAAGGCTTTTTACAATTCCCTTGATATTGATCGGATACGTGCAGTCAAAATCCAAATCCTCAGATATTCTGTCAAGGCCGTAGAACAATATTAAAGCCGTTCCGCCTTTAAAGATTAAAGGTTTTTCGGACATTTTCTCTAAAATCTTTAAGATTAAATCCAGTTTTCTTTCTTCTCTCTCTCCAAGCTTTTCTTTTAAGGAGTCTGATATTCGTAAATTCATAATCTTCTCCGCTGTTGTATCTAATCCACTTCTCAAGAATTTTCCTATCTTTTCCTTTTAGGAAGTTTTTAAGTTTTTTCTTAACCTGCTCCAAAATTTCCTTTTCTTCTTCGTCTGAAAAGGCTAAATCGCTTACTCTTTTGATGGGAACTCTCTTTTCAAACTTGATTTCATAGAGCAGGTAGTCAAGAAAAGCCCTTACGGGATTGGCAATTTCCTTATCTTCTTTTTTCTCTATTCCGTAATCTCCGCACCAATCCCGAATAAGAGGCGGATATTCTCTGTTAAAGTCAAACGCAAAAGAGTGCCAGTCTGCTCCGTGGTAGTTGAGAGCTTCTAATCCTGTTAGATAATGTTTCCTTTTACCCATTTTTACGTTCTCGAAAATCCGATTTCTCTCTAAAATTTACTTTCCTCTATTGCTTTAATCAAGAATCCTATTATTTACACGCCTTTTACTGTAATTTTTAATATTTCAATATTCTAAATACACGCTACACACGTTTTTGAATAAAAAACACTCTCAATCTAAACCAAATCTACAATAACGTTTTAACCTTGACTTTTTTCTGACACAATTTTTTACAAAAACGTGTATCAGGGTGTCTTAAACTATTGATACACAATAGCTATCTCAATACACATAGAAAATATTAAACGTGTCAAGCGTGTATTATAGAAAATATCTATATATAGATAATCCTTGTGTTTCAATAAGTTTAAAGGAAAATGGAATTTGACACGCTTTTACACGCTTGTGTGTATAACGTGTATTGCGTGTGTCAGGCGTGTCAGGAGCGTATATTTAAAGAGAGAACCCTCAAACAGAGGAGAAAATGGAAAAGCTGAGTATCCTTGAAAAAGAACTCAAATACAGCTGGGATGGAGAGAGGAACAGGGACATTCTTATAGTCAGGCGGATGAACTGGGATGACCCTATAGAGGTTTATAGAGATTACGGAAGAGAAAAACTCAGGAAACTCTACAGAGAAAACCTACATTTACTTAGTAGGGTAAACAGGTCTTTCTGGAAAGTAATTCTGGGAATAAGCGATGAAGAATATGACAGACTTACAAAGGAGAACTTTAGACTTCATTATCAAATCTGGCCTTACTGAGGAATTCTACCTTGCCGGCGGAGCGGCACTTTCGTTAAAGTATAACCACAGGCGTTTAGAAGAGTTTAACTTTTTCGCTCCTAAAATCCCGCAAGGATTCCGTGAAAAGTTAGACCGAACGTTCAAAGAAGCAAAAAAGAGGAATTTTGAGATAAACGTAGAAACTATCAACCCGGAAGATACGACTGCGTTTGAAATTAACGGAGTAAAGTTCACTTTTTCCTGCTATCCTTACAGCCTCATCAGACCTCTTGATAGAAGATTCTCTCCGTTGCTCCTTGCTTCTGATGAGGACGTAGCGGCTATGAAAGCAGTAGCTATACTCCAAGGAGGGAAAAAGGAAGATTTTTACGACTTCCAATTTCTACTTCAAAGAAAAGATTGGAACCTTGAAAACGTAATCTCTCTGTGCCGAGAAAAATACGGCTGTATTTTTGTTCCTTTCTCTTTCATAAGAGCCCTTGTTCACTTTGAAGAAGCAGAAGAAACAAAATCTTATCCTGAAGTTGAAGAAAAGTGGGGAGAAATTAAGGAATACTTCAAAAAACTCTTATTGGACTACTTCTTTGAAAGACTTAATGATTTGAAAAACAACTCCGAAAACTGTTCTCTTTCTCCTTGATTTTCCATTCGGGCACAAAAATTTTTTCAAAAAACTTGCACTTTTTTAAAAAGCGAATATAAAATTTAAACAGAGCCGATTTTTCAGCACAGGAGGATAGGGAAATGGCTGACGTGAACGAATACAGCCTCAGCGGAGTTGAAATAAACGGAAAGGTTTACCACAACCCATACACGAACTTCAGGCACATCTGGTCTGGGCCGCAGGTGTGGATGTGGAACGAGTTTGTGAAGAACCCTGAAGCTCTTGCAGAATACTTTGAAGAGGGAAGATGGCCTGCCGGAGCGTGGGAGAACAGAGAGGGAGTCAAGCTTGACTACGAAGTAAGGCGGGACTTTTACTTGAAACTTGACTACGCTAAGCGTGCTCTTGAGATAGCCTACGACGTGAAGCAGATAAGAGAGGAGCTCTACGACTGGTTCTTGAAGTTCTGGAGAGCATACAAGGAACCCATTGAGAAAGTTTACCCTCAGTTTGACGACAGGAACTACGCAAACCCTACTCTCCTTGAGAGACTGGCTCAGTGGTGCGCAGATACCGTCGCTAACACGTTCGTGAAGTATGGGCCGAATGCGTTTTTCGTGTTAGTGAAAGGGATTTTGACGGGGATAAAGATTGACAACGGATGGATGGAAGCACTTAAAACTTTGTCAGAAAACCATCCAGAGTTGTTGGATTATGATGAGATTGAGAGAATTGTAAAGGAAGAATTACCCAAAAGTGATGAGTTGTATTATGAATTGAGAGATATTTATGTAAAATGGAAAAAAAAGTATATGCCTCAAGACAAAATGACATATACACGTTTAGAAATATTAGACGATATATATTCGGGACTGTTAAGTAGAACTTACTATTTGACGAAAGAAGATTTTTACAAGCAATTAACTAAAGATATTGTTTCCTATCATTTTCAAAAGTATGGAATAACAAAAAATGATGATTCTACTTTTAAGGAACTCCATTGGGCACTTGACTATCTTTGGAAGCCTAATCAACATATAGCTCCCTCAGAATATTTCAATGGAGCAAGTCATGTAACTTGGGACTATATGTATCAACACCAACCAAAGATAAGTTATTCTTACGGAATATGAATTTCCTTTTAAGAATACGCCATAGAAAAATAAAAGCATAAAATTTTCTTAAAAGATAAGGAGGATTAACTATGCCTCTTATTGATAAACAAAAAGAGCAAGACCCCCAACCCACACAACAGAACACGGAGGCTTCTAAAACTCCCGACCAGACCAACACGACCAAAAAGGTTATAGCTCCGGGCAAGTGGCCGACCTTTAAAGACACAGACGCAAAGATAGCGGGGGCGAAGCAGGAAGTAGAGTTAAACTTTGACAGGTATTACAACGCCGCAAGGCAGAAAGCGAAAGAGTATGAAGAGCTTGCCTTAATGGTTAAAAAAGTCTTCGGTCTCAACCCTTACGTTCCCGAAGAGGACAGGATACAGACGGCGTTATACAGGCTCGGAGCTCCGGAGCTTCTTGAGGCGTATAGGGAGTGCGTGAGAGCGGCCGAGATTGACAGGAAAGGAGCAGTAACTGAAGAATACTGCACTCAGCTCAAGTGGGACAGGGTAAAGCAGGCGATTGACAGGTTAGATAAAGAGATTGACCAGATACTTTCACGTTCGGGAATGAACGACGTTATGTTTTTGGGACTTAACGGAGTGGCCGAGTTATGGATAAGATAAATCCTTTTGAAGATACTAAAGCCTTTGTTGAAATGGTAAAGTTGAGCAATATTGAGCCGGATTTAAAACAGATAGCTGTTTTTTTCCCGGATGCTCTGCTTATCGGGGATGAAGATTACAGAGATTCTGAATTTGGAAAAGGACTTTTTTGTCTTATGCACACAGACCCGTACAGATTTTCAAGAATAGTAGAATGTCATGTGAACAACTATAACGTTTTAGGATACAGACTAATAAAAGAAAATCAGGCTCCTGAAGGAAAACTTGTAGGGATGTTCATCCTTTCCATAGCTGTTAAAAATGCCGGTTTTGAGTTATTTAATGAAATGCCCCGCCCTGAATACTTTAAAGCAATTTTAGATATGTTTAAACATATAAAACTTGATGAAATTGATAAAGCTTTAAAAAGCATAGAACCACCGCAGGGAGTAAAGGAAGAATTTAAAGAGCTCTTAACACCATATTTTTACTGGCAGGAATATAAAAAGAGCATAAAAGAACTTAAGGAAGAATATGTTTGGGCCTTTCTTGCACATCTTAACTCAATATTCTCTGCATTTTTCCTGATTTCTTATCGCCAATATGCTAAATCTTCACAAGGAAAAGAATCTAATGTTATCCAACTGCAGGGAAATGTAGGAAAAGTCACTTTGAAATACCCCGGTTCTTGAAAAGTCTTATAATCCTAGTTCTTTTTTAACTTTAGTACGTGAGAGAGATTTTGCAGGGGAATTTGATATGATTTAGACGAATAAGATTGGGATTTAGCTGTGGACTTATTTGCTCAAAGCAAGTCAAAAAAGAATAAGAAATTAAGAGCTGTTAAGATTCTGGATTACACTGTAGATCAGGTAGAACCTCTTAGCTTATTGGATGGGTTTAAAGAATTAAAAGCTGTAACTTTTTCTTCTTCCCTATCTATGCTTAGGAAACTGTATGAAATAGGATTTTCAAAAGTAAACCTTGTAATTTCTCTTTCAGAAGATTTTAAGGAAACTAAAGAGCTCAATTTAGTTAGGCTCTTGACTGAAGAGGGAGACGAAATCTCCAAGGTTGTACCGAGGCTTGATTTTGAAGTTAAATATTTTCCTAAGAGTCATTCAAAGTTTTACATACTTCGGAAAAAAGATGGAACAAAGAGATTAATTCTTGGAAGTTTAAACTTTTCAATTCCAGCCTGGTCGGGAAAACAGCAGGAAGAAGTTTTGTATAGTGATGATCCTAATTTAGTTGAATTTTACGAAGAGGTGTTTGATCAAATATGGAATTCCTCAAAGGAGATTGTCGATTCAAAATCAGTTAATCGTGAACTACAAAAAAAGAATCTTACACTTAACATAGAAAACTTGAATCTAACCCCTGAAAATTTAGAAATTATTAAAAAACTTTATAATCTAACTATGGGAATAACAATAAAAAATCTCATGACAAGTATAAATCCTAAGATTCTTAAAATTCAGGCAGAAGAAGAGAAAAAGAAGTTGAATAAGATTTACTCAAATATTTCTAAAATGACTTCCCTAAAAGAGAGCTTATTGATATCTCCTGCAGAAAGGGTATCAAAGGTTCTTGATGAAGATCAGGATGAAATCACAAAGTCGCTAACCTTTGAGAAAGGAAAATGGGTTTTATCTGGAATACTCACAATTACTGGAGATAAAAAAGAACGGGCTTTAGATAACTTATTCTTCCTAAAGGAAATTCTTAATTTTGTTAGGGAACACGGGGGAACAGAGGAAACCGAGAAAAACATATTGGAGAGCATTATTTTCAGTTTTTCAGGAAGTTATCTATGGGTAGTAAGGCAAAAAGAAGAAAATTTACCCGAAAGTTTCCCTGTTTTTGGAATACTTGCTGGCACTAGTAAAGCAGGTAAGAGTTTAACACTTTCTATTATTTCTATGCTAACCCATAATGAGTTTGTAACTATTGAATACTCGAAAAAGTTTAATCTAAAAGGATGGGAGTGTAGTATAGGAAAATCGGAAGCAAATATTTTTGAATACTATTTTGATGGAAGACTTTCTTTTGCTAAAGGAGTTTTTCCTTTGCTTGTTAATGAGGTTAACGAAGGTCATTTGAAGGATAGAAAGCTGTACAATATTGTAAAAACTGTTTCAAACACTAGGATTCCCAAACAGCACGGAGTTGCTGTTATGTCTATGAATGTCTCTCTTTTCCTGCCTCCTGAAATAGCAAGAAGAGTATTTTTCCTTGAATATAGCTTCGCTTTAAAGGAACATAAGAAACTGGAAGGAAAGTTAAGACCTCTTATGAAAAAACTTGATAACTCGCTTTTCTACTACTTTTTAGCTCAAACAAACCCCTATGAGGTAAATGTTTCGGCAGATGATCCTCTGAAGTACACCAGAGAATTCTTCAAAACACTGTCGGAAGAAAGAGAAATAGATCTTCCCATACCTCAAACATATATGGGAGATGTGGAATCAAAAAGCTATTCAGAGTTAAAACACGTGTTTTCTTTAATAGAAGAGGTACCAACTGTTAAACATCCAAAAGAGGGAGTTGAGTGTTATCTACTGGAAAAAGAGAAATTTCGTTATCCTCCTCCTGTAGAAGTACTGGTTGAAGATAGGGGGAGTTATTACTATTTGCACAAAAAGAAGACCGATAAAATTTGTGGTAAAAGAAAATTCTGGGAAAAATTTTTAAGCTAAAAATTCTTACCGTACTGGTGTAGAACTGAAGAGAAACCTTAAGGGAACTGTGGCGTAGCTTCCTTTAGGAAGGGTGAACTTGAAAAGAAGCCCTTTAAAATTTTTTCTAACTGAAATTTCACCGGGCTTTACGAATGTTTTTCTTTTAAATGGGTGGAAGAATCGGACGTAAGATTTTAGCGTTTGTTCGTCTATTCCAAGTTTTTCAACTAAATCACTGTAAACTTTCAGGCCGGGGATGTATGAGGGGAGCTCCCCCAGAACCTCAACTTTCTCTAAAGGAAAAAGGAGTTCCCCGGCCCTGTACTTGAACTTTGCTGTTTTAACTCCAGAATTTTCTATAAGGTTTTTAAGTTTTTCGTTGAAGAGAAGAGACTGGAGAACGTTCATCTGAAATTCCAGCTCCTCTTCAGGTATCAGCTTAAAAGCCTCTTTCAGAGTGCCTCCTTTTTTTAGAAAAGCAGCAACTTTTCTCCTCCAGCCTCTGAGGAGCTTTTCGGCAGTGGCGTAGTCTCCATTCAAAAACGCTTTTTTGCCTTTTCTCTCGCGGGAGCTCTCCCAACTGGCAGGCTTGAACAGAAACAGAAGGGCTTTTTCCCTCTCTTTCAGGTGGTGAACGAAGAGTTCTCCATTTCTAACGGATGTAAACCTCTGCTCACCGTAGTAGTTTGGAAATCCAAATTTCTTTAAGACCTTAAGCCTCTCTTCAGGAACTTCCTTAACTCCCTCAATCAGTATCTTGAACCTGTTTCCAGAAATTGCCCTCTCAACGGGAACGTTTAAAAAACCGACCTCTTTCAGCTTCAGGTTTGGAAGGGAAATCTCCTTTAGGCGGAACTTTGACGGAACGCTTATGAACTGAACGGTCTCTGCGTTCTTATCCTTGATTCCCCCGTAGGAGATGAGTCTAAAGGGGAGGGAGCTCTCTTGGGCTATTTTTTTTAAAACAGGCAGGGTTTCAAGTCCCTTTTTGTAGAGCCTGTAAACCCTGTATCTGCCTTTGTTTTTCAGCGGCTGGTTCAGGATCTCTTCAACCCTGAAGTTCTCAGGTCTGCTTTTGATTTTCAAGCTCTCTCTCCTTAAAATTTCAGTAGGAAAGATAGAACCGGGAGGAAGGAATGAAAATCTACCTGATAGTCTTCTCTCCAAGCTGTGCAGAAGGGACTTTTATGTTTGCAGAGGAGCTTGAGTTTGTAAACGACGCCCACGTTAGAGCTTCAGGCTACTTTGCATTTAAAGAAGACGTTTCCGAATACAGAAGACTAAAGAAAGAAGGAGCTAAAAGGAGAACTCTCATAATTCCACAGAGCTCCTACAGCTTTATAGAGGAGTTAGAAGTTTAAACCTTGACCCTTTCGCCAGAGCTGGTATAAATTATGCTCCACTTTAACCACCTATGGAGGTTCGGTAATGTATGCCGTGATAAAGACAGGCGGAAAGCAGTATGTTGTGGAGCCCGGTCAGGTTTTAAAGGTTGAGAAGCTCAACCTACCTGAAGGGTCCGAGGTAGAGTTTGAAGCTCTGATGGTAAGGGGAGACAACGGAGAGGTAAAGGTAGGCCCTGAAGCTAAAGGAGCAAAGGTTAAGGCAACTGTTGTTCGCCATGGTAAGGGCAAGAAGATTATCGTTTTCAAGTATAAGGCCAAGAAGCACTACCAGAGAAAGTATGGCCACCGTCAGCACTTTACTGAGATTCAGGTTAACGAAATCGTAAGCTAATTGGAGGTTTGCCATGGCACATAAAAAAGGTATGGGTTCTACCAAGAACGGTAGGGACTCCATCGGAAAAAGGCTTGGAGTTAAAAGACACGACGGCCAGGTAGTTAAGGCTGGAAACATCATCGTTCGTCAGAGGGGAACTTCTATTCACCCCGGCCAGAACGTTGGAATGGGAAGCGACTACACCCTCTTTGCCCTTATTGACGGCGTTGTAAAGTTTGAGACAAGGCGCAACAAGAAGTTTGTAAACGTTTACCCCCTCCAATAAGCCCCCACATTCAGGGGGCTTTCCCCTTAAACAATCAAATAGAGAACAACAACTCCAGCCACTTCCCCAACCGCAAGGAGCAGAAATCCTGGAGTTGACTGTTTAAAGAGCTCTTTTGTTCCCATAGAAACTGTAAGGAACCACTTAAAAACGGTATTGACGAAAGCCGCCAGGAGAACAGCAACAATTCCGGATATAAGAGCAACACTTCCGGAAGAGAAAAGCTTTGAGACGGAAAGGGTTATGGCGTCTACGTCTGAAAGGCCGGAAATGGCTGAAACAACGTAGAGGCCAAAATCTCCGAAGTAGTTTAGAGCCGTTCTTGAGAGGAAGAGGATAAAGGCGTAAAAGAGGCCAAATTTTAAGGCTGTTGAGAGCTCAAAGGGGTTGCTTACCTTAACCTGAGCCTGCCTCTTTGAAGAGGAAGTTGTAAGCCAGTAGGCATAGGCAATGCCTAGAACAAAGGCAACTAAAGAGGGAACTATCAGGAACTTCGCAAAGGCAGGGGAGACTATCGCAGCGAGGACTGTCATTCTGGGGAACATTATTGCTGAAGCCCCGACTACCCCGGCGGCATATTCCCTTACGAGAGCCGGGTTCAACCGCGCAAGGGGAGAAAAGGTCGCAGTAACGGCAGTGCTGGAGACAAGCCCCCCTATGAGCCCTGCTATTACAACTCCCCTCTCTCCGGCAAACTTCGTGAGGATGTAGCCTAAAAAGTCTATTGATGAGATGATAACGACCATCGTCCAGACTTCTCTGGGGTTTATGCCGTAAAAACTCCTGTCTGGAAGGAGGGGATAGATAACGACAGTAACTGCTGCAAACTTTAGAAAGGCGTATAGGTCTTCAAGGGTTAAGTGCTTAACGAACTTGTGCATCTGCTCCTTGAAGGAGAGAACGGAGAAAATAGAAATTGTAATAAGAGCAGCAAGCTCGTAGTTTCCCGTGTGACAGAGAAGACCTATCAGGTAGGTAATCACTCCCGAGATTTCAGAAGTCAGGCCGGGAGCTCTCTCCAAAAACTCAGAAATCCCGATTAGAACGATTAGGCCTAAAAGTGAGATGTAGACAACGGGGAAACCGAAGTGCTGGGAGAGAGCTCCCGAAAGAGCCCCAAGGAGTGAGATGAGAGTAAAGGTTCTCACCCCTCCAAAAGAGGCCTTTCCCTCCCTTTGCTTTTTAAACTCCCTTTCAACCCCTATGAGCCCTCCCAAGAGGAGGGCAACAACGTAGGGCTCGTAGAGTTTCCAGACTTCCGAGTTTATGAGCTCTTTAAGGATTTCCACCGTAGAGCTCCCTCTTTAAAACCGCCCTCATCGTCTCAACGGGAGCCTTTTCTCCCGTCCATATCTCAAAGGCAACAGCCCCCTGATGGACAAGCATTCCAAGGCCGTTAACCGTTTTACAACCTTTCTTTCTTGCAGATTTCAGAAGTGGGGTCTCCGGAGGGTTGTAGATGATGTCAATAACGGTTATTCCCTCTGGAATCTTTGAGTAGTCAAAAAGGACGGGGTCTTCTGGTTTCATTCCCACCGAGGTTGTATTGACTATCAGGTCAATGTCTTTCAGGAGAATATCAACCGTTGACTCCTTTAAGGGGTAAACCAGGACGTTTCCCCGTTTGCCAAGGAGCTCCCCAACCGCCTTTGCCCTGGGGAAATTCCTGTTGACGATGTTCAGGAATTTTACTCCTCCCTTTAAAAGGGCGTAGCCCACTGCCCTTGCAGCTCCTCCTGCTCCAAACATGAGGGCTCTCTTCCCCTCAAGATCAACCCCCTCCTCTAATAAAGACCTTAAAAAACCCTCAGCATCTGTGTTGTATCCCGTCAGCCTTCCGTTTTCGTTCTTAACCGTGTTGACAGCAGAGAGAATTTCCGCATCATCGGAGAGGTAGTCGAGGAACTCAACAATCCTTTCTTTGTGGGGAACGGTAACGTTCAAACCCTTTATACCGAGGGCTCTTACCCCATCAACCGCCTCTTTGAGGCTCTCTGGAGGAACCTCAAAAGGAACGTAAACGGCATCTATTCCAAGCTCTCTAAAGGCAGCGTTCTGCATTAAAGGGGAGAGTGAGTGTTTAACAGGGTATCCGAAAATCCCGTAAACTGCCGTCTTTCCCGTTACTTTCATACTTCCTCCCTGAACCTGCACTTTGCTCCCTGGCGGGTGTCTCTCTCTTCAAAACGTTTCCTTATGAGATTTATAACTCTGTTCTTCTCCCTGTGGCTGCACCAGGAGGGAGCGATTAAAAGGTCTTCTGGAGCTTCCCCTGTAATTCGCTGAATTACCGTCTTTTCCGGTAGTCTCTCAATGAAGTCAACAACTAAATCCACATACTCCTCAAGTGAGAGAACGGGAAACCGCTCTTTAAGGTAGACCCTCTCAAGCTCTGTGTTCTTTATAACGTGAAGTGGATGAATCTTAACGCCGTCGAGCCTTAGAGCGGCTAAAAAGTCTGCCGTTTCCATCATATCCTCGTAGTCTTCCGTTGGCAGACCTAAAATAACGTGGGCGCAAATGTTTATTTCCTTAAATCTCCTCGTCCTTAAAACGGCGTCAATAAAGTCTGAAACCCCGTGGCCTCTGTTCATCCATCTGAGGGATTTAAAGTGTGAGCTCTCAAGGCCATACTCAATCCAGACGAGGTAGTCTTCGGAATAAGAGGCTATGAGCTCTAAGGTTTCATCCAGAACACAGTCTGGCCGCGTTCCAACTATCAGTCCAACAACTTCCGGAAACTTTCTCACAGTGTCGTAGATGGGTTTAAGCTGAGAGGGAGGGGCGTAGGTGTTTGTGTAGGCCTGAAAGTAGACCAGGAACTTCTCGGCTCCGTAGCGCCTCCTTACCCTTTCTATCCCCTGTGCTATCTGCTCCTCAACCGATTTCTTCCTCTTTTCAACGTCGTAGTCTGAGCCGGAATAACAGTAGATACAACCTCCCGTTCCTTTGGTTCCATCTCTGTTGGGGCAGGTAAAACCGGCATCTACCGTTACTCTGAAAACTCTCTCTCCAAAGAGCTCCCTCAGGTAGCGGGAGTAGGAGTAGTAGCGCTCCAACTACTCTTCCTCCTCCTCAAACTCAATCCCTATGGGAACGAACTCTGCAACGTCTGACAGTCCCCACTCCTCAAATTTCTGATTTCCAAGATCTTCACACTCAATAGGAACAACGAAGATAAATCCTTCGCCGGAGCGCCTGCAGTGTTCGGCTATCGCTTTTGCCCTCTTTTCGGCCTCCTCCGTTTGGAGGGTCTGGCAGTCCTCTACCTGAACAGCTATCTGCTGCCTCTCTCCCTCCTTGTTCTCAAAAACCGCCAGGAAGTCGGGGAGATACTCTTCTCCCTCTGCCTCAGGCTCGTAAAGCTCAAAACCCTCCTCCTCCATGAGGATAGCCATAATCTCAATGAGCTCTTCCCTTGTAAGTCCTTTCTCCATCTCTACCTCCAGATTCTGTTGCCGTTAAGTTATGCCCTTTCCCCCTAATAACCAATTTTATAGCTTATAATTTCTGCCTAACAGGGTATAAATCGGGAAAAGAAAAATGTTAAGTTCTTCCGGCCTTAAAGAGAAAACTCAGGAAATTCTGAAACCGTTTGCAGAGAATGTTGGCAGTTTAGGAATTTCTCCAAACGCTATAACCGTTGCAGGGTTTCTCCTATCAGCCCTCTCCGGCATTCTGTTTGGACTGGGGAACCTCTTTCAGGGAACAGTTCTGTTAGCCCTTTCCGGGGCGTGTGACGTTTTTGACGGAATTCTTGCAAGAACAACGAAGAGAGCAAGCAGGTTTGGAGCGTTTTTAGACTCCTTTTTAGACAGGTATGCCGATTTCTTCCCCCTGTCGGGACTTCTATACCTGGGACACTCAACGGGAAATGAGCTGCTGCTGTTTGGCTCTCTCTTCTCCATAGCGGGCTCTTTCGCAACAAGCTACGCAAGGGCAAGGGCTGAATCCCTTGGAGCGGAGTGCAGGAGCGGGATTTTTGAAAGGCCGGAAAGGGTTATCCTGCTTCTTTTAGGCCTGATTATTGGCTACCCTGCTGAGACGACAGTAATCCTTGCGGTTCTATCAAACCTCACGGCCATCCAGAGGTTAATCTGCGCCTCGGAGAAACTCCGTTGAAGAGGGTCTTTATTCTTCTCCTCATTACCCTGATTCTGGCCTTTATTACAGGGATTTTGGGCTTTTTCTACATTTTCAACCACGAGATAAGGGAAAAGAGAGAGGTAAAGCTGAGCCTGAGGATTGAGCGGGGAACCTCCCTGAAGGAGATTGTCGAAATTCTCCACAGAAAAGGAGTGATTGAGAGGCCGGAGTTCCTCTACTACTGGGCAAGATACTGGGGAATAAAACCAAAAGCCGGCTGCTACAGGATTGAAGGAAACTTGAGCCCTGAGGAGCTCCTCAGAGAGCTTGAGAGGGAAGCTCCCTGCCTGAAAAGTTTCACAGTCCCCCCCGGCTCAAACGTCTTCCTTTTAGACAGCCTGCTGGCACAAAGGGGAATATGCAGGAAAGGGGAGATTGTAGAGCTCTCTCAAAACAGAAAGTTCCTCGAAAAACTGCAGATTCCAGCCCTCGACGGCTATCTCTTTCCCGATACCTACTTTATAAACGAAAAGGACGGCTGCAAAAAGGCCGTTAAGGTTGCGGTTAGCCGGTTTAAAGAGATTGTTCTTCCACTTTTTGAGAGCTACTCTCCTCCTCCAAAAGTGAGAAAAGCCCTTAAAAATCCAGACCTCAACCAGATTATTACCGTTGCATCAATTGTTGAGAAGGAGACCTCCATCCCTGAGGAGAGACCTCTGATAGCTGCGGTTATTTACAACAGGCTGATAAGGGGAATGAAACTCCAGTGCGACCCGACTGTCATTTACGCTTTGGAGCTAAAGGGAAAGAGGGTTAAAAGGCTTACGTATAAAGACCTGGAAACTCCGTCTCCTTTCAACACATACTATACAGCTGGACTTCCACCTGCTCCCATCTGCAATCCCTCACTGGAATCTGTAAAGGCAGCTCTCTACCCGGCAGACGTTGACTACCTCTACTTCGTTGCCACGGGCAAGGGCGGGCACGTTTTCAGCAGAAGCTATAATCAGCACCTGAAAAACGTTGAGAAGCTGAGGAAATGGCGAAGAAAAAACGGTTCGTGATAGACAGCTCAGGGGAGAAGTATCCCTTTTCAAAGGGCGTTCTGGCACGGTCTTTAATGAAAGTGGGGCTTTCTATTGAAGATGCCTACAGGGTTGCAGACTCTGTGGCATCAAAGTTCAAGGGGACGGTATCGACAGAGGAGCTCATAGAGCTGGTCTATGAAACTCTTAAAAAGAAGTTCGGGAAGAAGGTTGCAAACAGGTATAAGGTTCTGGTCAGCGAGAGGGAAGTTCTGGTCTGCGAGGAGTGTGGAAAGGCTTTCGTTCCCTTTTCAAGGGGAATCCTTGCAGCCTCCATCAGGTCTGCCGGTGTTGACATAAACGAGGCCTTTGAGATAGCCAAAGAGGTTCACGACACACTTGTAAAAAAGGGAAAGTTTCGGGTAAAGAGGGCGGAGCTCCGGGAGCTAACTGCAAAACTCCTGAAGAAACGGCTTGGAGAGGAGTTTGCAAAGAGATACCTCCTGTGGCGAAAGGCAAAGAAGTTAGAAAAGCCGATAATCATCTTAATAGGGGGAGCAACCGGAGTTGGAAAATCAAGACTTGCCGCAGAACTTGCAGGAACCCTTGAGATAAACAGAACTGCCTCAACAGACTCCATCAGGGAAGTTATGAGAAAGATGATCTCAAAGGAGCTCACTCCCTCGCTTCACGTCTCCTCATACGAGGCCGGAGAGTTTCTGCCGCAGCTTTCTGAAGCCCCTAAGGAGGAAAGGATTATCTACGGATTCTTAGACCAGAGTGAGAAGGTTCTGACGGGAATAAAGGCGGTAGTAAACAGAGCTATAAAGGAGAACGTGAGCCTTGTCGTTGAGGGAATCCATCTGATTCCCGGAGTTGCAGAGCTGTTTAAGGATAAAGCCTACGTTGTTCACATCGTTTTAACAACGCTGGATGAGGAGCTCCACAGGGGCAGGTTCTCATCGAGGGAGAAGAGTTCCCAAAGAACCAGCAAGAAGTATCTGAAAAACTTTAAAGCCATAAGAAAGATTCAGGCCTTTATCTACCAGAAGGCAAAAGAGAAGAATGTTCCAGTAATTGAGAACATAGACTTTGACGAAACCAGGAAGAGAGCCCTTGATATCATTACCGAGCAACTTCTCAAAGAGGTAGAGGTATAGGTTGATCTGGCTCTTCGTAGGACTGGGAGGATTTTTCGGAGCCATCTCAAGGTTTCTGATAGCCGGTTTTGCCCAGAAACTTGCCGGAACCACATTTCCCGTTGGAACCCTAACTGTTAACGTGCTTGGAAGTTTCATTATCGGGTTTTTAGTCCTCTTCTTCGAAAACGTAATAGCCCCGCAGTGGAAGGCCTTTTTTATAACAGGTTTCCTTGGGGCTCTCACCACTTTTTCAACCTTTAGCTACGAAACAACCGTTCTTCTTCAGGAGGGGCTCTGGTTTAAGGCACTCCTGAACATCTTTTTAAACGTCTCGCTCTGTTTGACTGCGACCCTTTCCGGTATGGCACTCTTCAGGTTCATCTTCAAAGTTTAAATTCTGCCTCTTCCCTCCTACATTTAAAATTGAAAACCTGAGAGGAGGGAGAGATGCTCTTAGACATCGAAAAGGGAACGTTCCTGGTGAAACTTGCAAGGGCTGCAGTTGAAGAATACTTGAGAAGAGGAGTTAAGATAGAGCCGCCTCCAGATACCCCGCCGGAGCTCTTTGAGAAAAGGGGCGTTTTCGTAACGCTGAAAACCTACCCTCGAAAGGAGCTCCGTGGCTGCATAGGCTACCCCGAACCGATAATGCCGTTAGTTCTTGCAACGATAGATGCAGCAATTTCTGCCGCAACGAGAGATCCCCGGTTCTATCCGGTTGGGGTTGAGGAGCTCCCCAAACTCCTCTTTGAGGTAACCGTTTTAACCCCGCCCCAGCCGATAGATGCTCCGCCGGAGGAGCTCCCTAAGGCCATAAAAGTGGGTAGAGACGGCCTCATCGTCCGTTGCGGATACGCAAGCGGTCTGCTCCTGCCCCAGGTTCCCGTTGAGTGGGGCTGGAACGAAGAGGAGTTTTTAGCCCAGACATGCGTAAAGGCAGGGCTTCCACCAAACTGCTGGCTTGACCCCCGCTGCCAGTTCTATAAGTTTCAGGGACAGATATTTACAGAGACCGAACCATACGGAGAAGTTGTAGAAGAAAAGATTTAGGAGGAGAAATTGCAGGAGTGGATACTTAACTTTTTGATAGCTCTCCCTGGAATCCTGTGGGCAATGACGTTCCACGAGTTTGCCCACGCCTACGTTGCCTACAAACTTGGAGACTACACCCCAAAACTTGCAGGCAGATTAACCCTTAACCCCCTTCTCCACATAGACATAATCGGCTTTATTGCCCTCTTCCTTGTTCACTTTGGCTGGGCAAAACCGGTTCCAATAAATCCCAGAAACTTCAGAAACATCTCTTCCTGGAAAACGGGAGAGATCTTGGTGGCCTTTGCAGGCCCCTTTGCGAACTTTATAAGTGCATTCTTCTTCGTTCTGTTCCTGAAGTATTTCCCCTTTACAGCGCTGCCCCCCTCAATCTCCGAACCGCTGTTCCTGATGCTGAAGTATGGAGTCTTTATAAACGTTGCGTTTGGCATCTTTAACCTGCTTCCCGTTCCACCTTTAGACGGGTCAAAGATACTTGAGGCTCTTCTTCCTCCAAAACTCTGGCTCAAGTACAAGCAAATAGAACCCTACGGCCCCATAATCCTGATAATCCTCATAATCAGCCCTGTGCTAAATTGGATTCTGATACCGCTGGTCAACGGAATGGTAAGGGCAATGTTCCTCTTAACCTGATTCAGAGGTTAACGTGCTTTTTAAAGAGTTAATAAAGAAGAAAAGAGATGGCGGTGAGCTCTCTAAAGAAGAGATTGAGTTTATTGTGAACTCCTATACAAAAGGAGAAACCCCCGACTACCAGATGGCTGCTCTCTTGATGGCAGTCTTCTTTCAGGGACTCAGCTACAACGAGACCCTCTACCTGACAGACTCAATGCTCCGCTCAGGAAAACAGGTTGTGGTAAGGGCAGAGGGAACACTCGTTGACAAACACAGCACAGGGGGAATAGGGGACAAGGTTTCGCTTGTAATAGCTCCCGTCCTTGCAGAGCTCGGGTTCAAAGCTCCCCTCCTTGCCGGCAGGGCTTTAGGGTTCACAGGGGGAACAATAGATAAGTTGGAAAGCACAGGAATGAAAGTGGAGCTCTCCGACGATGAGATCTCAAAAGTAACCGAAAGGTTTGGCTTTTCAATCTCTGCTCAAACTCCTGAAATAGCTCCGGCAGACAGGAAGATCTACGCCCTGAGAGACGCAACGGCAACGGTTGAGAGCATTCCCCTCATAGTTTCAAGTATCCTCAGTAAAAAGCTGGCAGTAAATACAGAGGCAATTGTTTTCGACGTAAAGGTTGGTAGCGGTGCCTTTATGAAAACGATGGAAAAGGCAAAAGCCCTTGCAGAGGGGCTTGTCCAGGTCAGCAAGCTCTACGGGAAAAGGGCGGGAGCTCTCATAACAGAGATGAGCCAGCCTTTAGGGCTCTTTGCAGGAAACGCCCTTGAAGTAAGGGAGGCAGCAGACGCTTTAAGCGGAACAGTTCAGGAAGACCTTTTAGAAGTCGTCTCATCTTTGGTCGGTCTTCTCTACGAGTTAACTGAAAAAGGCTCCTTTAACAAAGGAAAGTTTGACGCGGAAGAGGTAATAAAGAACGGTAAAGCCCTGAAGAGGTTTACCGAATGGGTTGAATTCCTTGGGGGAAACCCCTACCCGGAGATAAGGGCAAAGCGGTTCGTTGTTAAATCTCCCGTCGGTGGCTACGTTTCCGGTATAGATGGCGAACAGCTGGGATGGCTGATTGTTGAGATGGGAGGAGGAAGAAAAAGGGCAGAAGACCAGATAGACTATTCGGTAGGTCTTGCATTCTTCAAGAAAATCGGAGACAGAGTGGAAAAAGGGGAACCAATAGGGGAAATTTACTACAACAGCGGGGATATTAAGGCTCTTTCGGAGAAGTTCCTCAGAGCATTTAACTTCTCTCAGGAAGAGGTGAAAAAACCGGAACTTATCAAGGAAAAAGTGGTTTAGGAGGAATTTCTGCATAAATTGAATGAAAATACCAAAAGGAGGCAGTATGTCTGCAGAAGTAATCAAAAAGGCGTCTGAGCTTGCTCAGGCAATTGCAGAGAGCGAAGAGCTTGCAAATTTCAGGGCTGCCGAGGCCAAACTGAGAATGGATCCTGAGGCTAGCCAGCTCTTAAACGAAGTTCAGAGGCTCCAGCAGATGGCACAGATGTCTGGAAGCCCTGAAGCTATGCAGCAGCTTGAGGAGGCATTCAACAAGTTTGCAGAGCACCCTGTAGGAAAGGAATACCTTGAGGCAAACCAGCGTTTCAGCCAGATGCTCGAAACTGTAAACGCTCTACTCCAGGAAGCAATTGAAGGACCCAAGCAGCACGGCCACGGCTGTTCCGGGTGTTCCGGCTGCGGAATTTAAAAACGGCGGGGTTATTCCCCCGCCATTTCCCTGTTTCTCCTCAAAATCTCAATCACCTCTTCATCTGAAGTTTGAGAAAAATCCTGATAGAACTGCCCTACCGCTTGGAAGAACTCGGGAGCGTAGAGAACTATCAAATCGTCGACAAGCTCTTTAAACTCTGGAACCCTGTCTGCCGGCATAACGGGAACTGCAAGGATTATCCTGTTGGGGTTCAGTCTCCTCAAAGAGGCAATTGCAGCTTTAACGGTCAACCCTGTCGCTATACCATCGTCAACGAGGATAACGTCTCTTCCCTCCAGGGGAATTCTTTTAAAACCTGAAAGATATCTATCTCTGCGCCTTTCAATCTCTGCAATCTCCTCACGGGCTTTACGCTCTATGTAATCTTTAGTTATACCGAGGGATTCAAAAGGAACGGACGGGTTCAGGAGAACGTAACCGTCTTCCGTTACGGCTCCAACTGCAAACTCTTCGTTGAAGGGAGCTCCTATCTTCCTCGGTATCACAAGTTCGATGGGAGCTCCCAGCTCCTCCGCAACCGGCTCTGCAACAACAACCCCTCCCCTCGGAATTGCAACAACAACCGGGTTCACAAGGTTTCCGTTGAACCTCTCTAAGACTGCACGGGCAAGGAGCTCCCCTGCGTGGCGCCTATCTCTGAAAACCATCTCTCCCTCCTTTAAGGCTTTTAATTCAAATTACTGCCACGCAAGGGGAAACTGCAACTACTCAACAAGGGAGTAGAGAAGCTCTATCTCCTCTTTCCAGATTGAGGGATCTATCGTTTCAAGGATCAACGGAATGTTATCAAGCCGAGGATCGTTCATTATGAAACGGAATGCATCTAAACCGATGTTCCCTTTACCTATCGAGTGGTGCCTGTCAACACGGCTTCCAAGCTGAGACTTAGCATCGTTCAGATGCATTCCCTTCAGGTATTTGAAACCAACAATCTGGTCAAACTCTTTCATAGTTTTTTCGTAAGCCTCACGGGTTCTTATATCGTAACCGGCAGCAAAGAGATGGCAGGTATCAAGACAAACGCCTATCCGGGACTTATCCTCAACAAGCTCAATAATCCTTGCGATGTGTTCAAACCTGTAACCGACGTTTGAACCCTGACCGGCAGTGTTTTCGATAACGAGAATAACATCTTTGGTTCTTGAAATGGCCTCGTTTATGGAGTCTGCAACTATCTTCAAGCACTCCTCTTCAGAAACCTTCTTCAAATGGCTACCCGGATGAAAGTTGAGGTATTTAAGCCCTAGCTGATAACACCTCTCTACCTCGTCTATAAAGGCCTCCAACGATTTCTTCCTCTTCTCAGGCTCAGGGCTGCCAAGGTTTATCAGGTAGCTGTCGTGGGGAAGAACGTGCTCAGGTTTAATACCAACAGCTTCAAGGTTCTTCTTGAACTTTTCTACATCTTCTTCAGTTAACGGCCTTGCCTTCCACTGCCGCTGATTCTTCGTAAAAAGGGCAAACGCTTTTGCTCCTATCTCTTTTGCGTTTAATGGAGCGTTAAAAACTCCTCCGGCAGCACTTACGTGAGCTCCAACAAACTTCAAGGTCTCCTCCTTAACAGAAAAGTGGTTGTTAATTTTGCCAGATTGACTAAATTTTCTATGGCAGAAAGCCCGGGTGGCGGAATTGGCAGACGCGCAGGACTCAGGATCCTGTGGGCTTACGCCCGTGCGGGTTCAAATCCCGCCCCGGGCACCAAGAAAATCAACAGATTCCCCGCCTAATCCGATTTCAGTGTGAAGTTTGTGTCTTGATTATGCCTTTATCTTGAAAAGTTTAATTTCCTTATCAGACTCTGGTATGGTGTTCTTGCAAGGCAAGGAAATGTAAACTACGAGATAGCAAAGTTCACTCCCGTTGACCTGCAGTATCAGGTTGATGTCTGGTGTAAGTTCTACTCTGACGTCTCTTTTCTCCAGACTCAGCTGATTCACTGGTTTTCCTACGGCGGGAAGATAAACTGCTCTGGTCTCCTCTTTCCTGTTTTCCTTGAAGACCTTTCTGACCTCTCCCAGCTTGAGTCTGATTCTGATGATCGCCTTTTGAGGTTCTCTGCGACCCTGAGGATTGAGAGTTGGCTTTCCGCTGAAGAGAGGATTGAGAGGAAGTTTGAGATTTGGTACATTCCTCTGGAGCTTTATCCAAGTAATAGGTAATACGCTTTATTCTGGATATTGGAACTTCTATTGTTTTATTTCCATCTTTAAAAAAAACTTTATTTTCCGAATTTAATAAGATAAGGACATCTCTTGGAGGAGTATCTAATGAATAAATCCTTACACACTCATATCCCAGTCCTGAAATTCGTAAAGGAACCGGTAGAAGAAAAGGAACAGAGTGTATAAAATATATACATAAAAAAACCAATCACTACCAGTAGGGAAAGCACATATATATTAACGAGCTCGGATAACTTTAAATTTTTCATATTCATCATTCCTTTAACAGTACTAATAGGGTTAATCAAAAGAACTAAAACAAGCATCGCAATAATTAGCGAAAATCCTTGGAGAAACGGTTCCTTAATGGAAGATTTATTAAATTTGGGTGGAATTTTCTGAAGAAATTCAGAAATAGCCTGATCAATTACCATGTAACCAAGTACAAGACTTAATAGAAGTAGAATATAAAAGGCAATTAAAATCTCTAAATCTTTTTTTGCGACATTCGCATTATTATTATCTATTAAATACTGGAGGACATAATATATAAGCAATGTTGATAGTGAAAGACCGAAAAAAAGAGTAAATAGTAGAGAATGATTAGTTAGAATAAATAACACAGCTATCGCAAGGAAGATATAAATTAGAACAGGAGTACTCAAAACTTTTAGTAGTCTGTTTTCCTTAATATTGATAAACTCTGTTGTTTCATTTTTTCTATTTCCCGTCATCAGCGTTTCCATGTAAGTTAAGAAAGAATAAAATACAATTATGGGTAAATAAAAAGAAATTATTATAACTTCAGCAACAAGGTAGGTTATTATAAAACCAGTCTCTTCCCAGAATATAAAAGGAACTTTAAACTTCCAGGCATAAAATAAAAGCCAACAGAAACCAGCTAAAAGTATTAATATAACCCCATACCTATTAAACCCTTTAATCTTCTTTAAAAATTCCAAGATAAAACTCATAACTACAGACCCTTTGCATTAAATTCCTTACTGATGTAATTTTCCCTATGATTCCTCTTTACTTAGCAAATGATTTGCGTTAAAATATCCCAAAGGGACTAAGGCTCTCAGTCGGTCTTAGTCCCCTTTTTTATTTCTATCAGGGAGGAAGCATGGCAGGAGAGAAATCGGTTAATTCCCAGAAAGGTAAAGAAAAACAAGGAGCTCAGCCGAGGAGGGGGACTTACCTGATAAGGAACACTTCAGGTCAGGACTTAACGAGAGGAGCTAACAGAGGAGGGTAAGTTCTTCCTTCTGGTATTGCTCAGGGTTAACTTCTACTTCCCGGGATACGCCGTAGAGATAGACTGTCTATCGTGTGGAAAGGTCATCAAGAAGTTTATAGACCTTAGGGAGCTCCCCAAAAACTGTTTCAGACAACAGCGGAGAGGAGATAACTCTACTAAAAGAGATAAGCAACAGCCTGACTGCCATTCAGCAGCTAATAGCACAGGCGTATAAACAGAAACTCCTTACCTCCTCAGGAGTATCCATTCCTGCTGTTGACCCTTTTGAACAGTGGAGGAAATAGTTCCTCAGTCCCTCAAATCCACAACGACGTCAGAGAGATGCTGTTTCTCCAAGTTATCTGTGAACCCCGAAATGTAGCTGCAGCTTAGTTTAAAACGGTAAACCCTGCAGAGAAAGGGTTTACCCTGGGATGTCGCCAGAAAGTAGGGATTTGCTGAACTTCCAGGTCTGAGAGCGTGCCGCCCGGTAAGAATCTGATTCCTCACAAACACAAAAGCCTTTTTCCCAAACAGTGATTTTGCCACGAGAGGCAGGGCTCTCCTGTGAGACAGATCCTGAACCGATACAGAAAGGGATATCGCCCCGGAGCTCCTGAGCTTCACAACAGAAGCCGAATAGATAGAAGAAGAAAGAATCGTATTTAAGTAACTCTCTTTCTGCTGAAGAGGAAGGTTCAGATTCTCAACATATCTCGCCCTGTCTGCAACCCGTTTCTCAGTTAGAAACCAGAAGTTTTTCTTTTTCACCTCAAAAAGCTGAGAAACGTTAATACCATCAGCACTGAGTCCTTCTTTTATTCTCTCAGAGAGGGAATCAACCGATGGTCCCCCACACCCAGAAATTAAGAGGATCAGCCCAAGGAGTAGAAAACGCAACATTTCACCCCTCCCTGCAGGACTTAGGAACGATTATAACTTTTTCAGTGCCAAACATTGACAGTGCAAGTAATTTGCGTCAAATTAACTTTGACGGTGTCAAAAGTACCAAATGCTAGAGGAGACTATGACTGTTTAAACCCTGCCAATCCCAACTGCTCATAATATTTTCCCTGCTTTAATCCCGCAAGCCTTTGGAACACAAGCGTTTTCGCTTGACAACTCAGCAATGCGAATAATTTGACTAATGAACCGTGTTGTAACCAGACAAGGAGGTTGGTATGGCAGTAAAGAGGAACTACCGGGCGAGGTTAAAAAGAGTCTTAGAGAAAAACAACATGAACGTAATGCAGCTGGCAGCAGAGATAAACAAAAGAGGCAAACCCGTTGCGCCAACATATCTGCATCAGATATTCAGATTGGAAAGGCATCCTTCAATAAGGAAAGGTTACGACGTGTTCCCCAGGATAATGGAAGCCCTGCCAGCCACAAAACAGGAAAAGGAGAAATTGGTCTACACAGCTCTGTCTCAACTTCTTGGAAACATCCTGACCGAAGCAGAAGAATTCATATCGGAAACCGGGCTGAAATTTACTTCAGACTTCCCTGAGACTTTAGGAGAAGCCTTTGAGAAGATGCGCCAGCAGGAAGAGAAACCAAGCTACTACAAACTCCAGGACATGACAGGAGTAACTCACACAACGTTTAGAGCAATGAAAAAAGGGCGAGTGCCAGACATAAAGATCTTTCAGAAGATTCTCAGAGGGCTCAAAAACATGGAGCAGTTTGATACAGCTAAGTTAGCATACCTCTATGTCAGGGAAGCTGTAAACGACCAGCTCCTCAAATACCTTGACGACTACCTCAGCCGACAGGAAAGTTAAATGAAGGTTTCCGCTTTTTCCTATTTCAGGAGGGTTTCTCTTTATACTTCCACTTTGCAGAGGACTTACTGTTAAACTTTCTCTCAATAGATGAACTGATTAATATATTCTTGTTCTTGGAAATGTAGATGTTATTCCAGAACAAAGTTTTGTGCTGAGCGATATATAAGTAAATTTTAGAGGAACTCCAAAATGCTTGAACTTCAGAATGTTTTGAAAGGTGTAGAGCAGGTTTGCGTTTTCTCTGGAGCAGGACTAAGCGCAGAAAGTGGAATCCCGACTTTTAGAGGAAAAGACGGCCTGTGGGACAAGTTTAGCCCAGCAGAACTGGCAACCTATGAAGCCTTTTCACAGAATCCTAAGCTGGTTTGGAAGTGGTATCTGTGGAGGATGCACCTTATTGCAAACGCCAGACCTAACCCTTCCCACTACGCTATTGCCAAAATGGAAGAGCTCTTCCCGGAATTCCTGCACATAACCCAAAATGTTGATGGACTTCACAGAGAGGCGGGAGGGAGAAAGTTTGTAGAGCTCCACGGCCACATTTTCGACGGAAAGTGTAGGTTCTGTGGAAAACTCTATCCGGCAGAGGAGTTTTCAAAAATCTACCCTTTTGCTTCAAAGGAGTTTTTAAAAACTATTTCAGAAAACGGGCTAAAGGAAAAGATTTTCAGAAAAATTGATGAGGGGGAGCTCCCTTTCTGCCTCAACTGTGGGGAGATTGTAGGTCCCGGTGTTGTGTGGTTTGGTGAAAGCCTACCAGAAGAGGCTTTAAGTAGAGCATTTACCTTCGCTGAAAACTGTGACGTTTTCATAGTTGTCGGCACTTCAGGAGTAGTCCAGCCGGCTGCATCAATTCCTTTAATTGCAAAAAAGAATGGAGCTCTTCTTGTGGAAGTTAACCCCCAGGAGACGCCGATTTCACCTTACTGTGATTTTGTTTACCGGGAGAGTGCTTCTCTGGTTCTTCCTCAGCTTCTTGAGGGGTTAGGCTCTTAATTCCAAAGGAACAGAGGTAAAACTTTTTATTTCCAAGGCTGTATTCTTTTAGAACGTTTCCAATTGGTTGTTGAGAAAGGAATAAAGAGTCATAAGGAGGAGAGGAGGAAAATTTTAAGATCTCCATTCTTCCTTTTTCGACATAAAAACATAGCTGAAGATACGATGTTCTGGTGTATAGTGGATAACCTGAAGAGTCTTTGACAATCTCGAGAGCTACCTTTCTGACTGATGGATATTTCTGTTGGGCTATTGGGTAATAATAGGAACTGTAAAATCCTCTAAGAATTAACATAAGCGTAGCTACGAGAATAACAACGTAAGTGAAATTGAACCTTGGAATGAAGAAGAAGTATATGGTGTATAGAATAATTAGAAATTCCAGTGTGGATTTCAAAATTAGAGAAGGATTTTTTGATACCACAATACCTACAATGATTGCTAATGGAACTATAAGCTCAGCTATGAACCGAATTGTTTCTTTAGCCCTTTTGTGAAGTATTGTGTGATTCGACAGGTAGTAACCAAGTAAAGTGGCAAAAAGCGGAAGGGCAGGCATCATGTATCTGAGTCTGCTTCCGGGGAACAGCCAGTATAGTAAGAAATCAAGTGAAAAGGCAAAAGCGAAAACCTTTAGTATTCTGTTTTCAGGGACAATAGGAAATTTCTTCCTGAATGCGTAATATACAAAAATAATAGACCAGGGAAATGTTGCTGTGAAAAATCTAATTGGGAATGAAAAATAACTTTTAAGTAACTTTGACACTGGAACCGCTCCAGGAGCTCGTGAAACTATTTCTGATAAAAGGGTTTTAATGGCAATATCTGTTTTAACGGCAAGTATCCATGCAGTGAAGGGGATAAGCCCCAATGTGGCGCCTATAAAATGTTGGATAGAAAATAGTTTGTTGAGTTTTCTGTTTAGCAAAAGATGTGATAAAACGAAGAACAGATAAAACTGGATAGCTGGAAGGCCTTTGGTCAGAAGTGCAAATGATGTAAACATGTATCCAATAGTCCAGGCTGTGAACTCTCTTTTCTTCTCAAAGAAAAAGAACCATCCCAGGGTGGCTAAGGTAATTAGCAGAGAAAAGAGGGCATCGGGTTCACATTTTGAGCCGTAACCTATTAGGACTATGTAGAATGTAGGGTATATAATGGCACTGAATAGGGCAATTTTTCCCTTAAAAAACTGTTTGTTTATATAAAATAGGACGATAGATGTCAGAATAACAGAAATTGCAGAAGGTAGTCTGAGGGAGAACTCTGAAACTCCTCCAAGTAGTAATGAGATAACTGAGGTTATCCATTCATGAAAGGGAGGTTTTTTAAAGTAAGGGATTCCGAGAACTGTAGGCTGAAGAAAATCTTTTTTGAGTAACATTTCTAGAGTGATAATTCCTCTTCGGGGTTCTTCGTGGATTAAAACAAAAACCCATGTGTTAATCAAGAGAGATAGGAAAAGTAGTAAGAGAAACCATTTTAAAAATCTAGTTTCCCATTTCCCTTCTGTTATCGCCAACTTCTCGAAAGGCTTCTTGGGGGACATCTGGTTCTTCTCCAATGGGGCTGAATTCAACGTCAATGTAGTTACAGTTGGGGCATCTGTAGTAACTTATCCACATGGAAGCTGAACCGATTATATCGGAAACTTCTCCGTTTTTGTTAACGTCGCGAGACCCCAGGTATTCGAACTCACCAACGTTTCCGCAGTTTGGACACTTCATCAGTTTTCGAAATGTTTTCATAACACCTCTTTTCAGCATTTGAGATATACTTTCTAACACCAGAAATTTAGGCAACAGGTAGAGAATATGAACAGGAAAAACGTTTTTATACTTGTGATCCTTTCCCTTATACTTCTTGTTTTCCCAAACGGCTTTTATTCAGCTTTTGACAAAGATGAACCGAAGTATCTTGAAGCTGCTTATGAAATGGTAAAAACTGGAGATTACATAACACCGTATTATAACTATGAATATAGATTTGATAAGCCCATACTTATCTATTGGTTGATAGTTCTCGGATATAAAGTTTTCGGAGTTGGAGAGTTTGGGGGGAGGTTTCTTGTTTCCTTTTGTGGCTTGTTAACGGTTTTTCTGATTTATTGGTGGCTATGTAGGTGGAAAAGTGAAAAGTTTGCATTCTGGAGTTCCCTTGTTCTCCTTTCTTTGCTGGATTTTATAATAATGTCTTCTGTAGCAATGCCAGATATAGTTCTTACTTTTTTTATTACGGCTTCTCTCATTTTCTTTTTCGAGGGTTATCATAGGAAGAGTTCAAACTTTTACAGGTTGGCATTCCTTTTTTCCGGATTGGCTACTTTAACTAAGGGACCTGTAGGTCTGGTTCTTCCCGGTATTGTAGCTGTGGTTTATCTAATTTTACGAAGAGATTTAACCAAAACGTTTAAAACCATACCGTGGTTTTCTGGGTTTGCAATTTACTTTGCCATTATTCTCCCCTGGTATGGAGCAGTTCTGTATAAGCATGGCTATCAATTTTTCAAAGATTTCATAATTTTTCACAATATTCAACGCTTTACAGGAAAGATACCAGGTCATCCAACCGAATGGTGGTATTATTTAGCTAACTATTTCTGGATTTTTCTTCCATATTCTCTTTTCTTTCCTTTTGCAGTATATAGGATTTTTAAAGAGAAAAGGGTATGGGGAGATAATATTCTGGAGTATTCTACTGTCTGGTTTTTCGTTATTTTTCTGTTTTTCCAGATAGCTCATACTAAGCTGGCTCACTACCTGCTTCCTTCATTTCCTGCTTTTGCTGTGATAACTACCTGGTATCTTTTCCGTTTGGATACAAAACTTCCTCTGTATCTTACAGCCTTTCTTTTTACAACGTTGGCACTTGCAGGTGGTGTTTTCTGGAGTATGAAACAGTGGCCAATTAAGGGACTTCTATTTATAGTGCTTCCCCTCCTGGGAGTCTGGTGGGCAGTTTGGAGTAGAGATGCTTTGAGACCTATAACGGCCGGCTTTATTGCAGGAATGATTCTGTTTAAGTGGGTAACACTTTCTTCTTTGGAGCCTCTTAGGGCGAAACCTTACGTTGCAAGAAAGGTTGCTGAAATGAAAAAGGGGTGTAAAGAGTGTAAGGTGGTATTTTTGGACTATTCAAGTCCAGAGATAGTTTACTACTATAGGTTAGGTAAGTTGGAGAGTCTTCCTGTTAGCAAGGTAAAGAATTTGCTTAAAGGAGGCAAACCGGTTCTTGTAATAACGAGAGAGAATAGATTAAAGAGGTTAAAGGGGGCGAAGTTTTACGAGTTGATGAGGAAAAAGGAGTTACTTCCTAATCATTCTGTAGTAGTTATATCTAACTATCCTGGGGAGAAGATTCATGGTAGAGGTTAAGAAGAAGATCTCTATTGTAATTCCTGTTTTTAATGAAGAGGAAAATGTTCCTATACTTTACGAGAAGTTGAAGAATGTTCTTGATGGGCTTCCGTATGAATACGAAATAATATTTGTAAATGATGGTAGCACCGATAAAACCGGGAAAATACTTGAAGAAATAGCGAACAAAGATAAAAAGGTTAAAGTAATTGAATTTGCGAGAAACTTTGGGCAGACACCTGCAATGGTTGCTGGAATGGACTATGCAACTGGGGATGTAATAATCACAATGGATGGTGATCTTCAGAATGATCCCAAGGATATTCCACGGCTTCTTGAAAAGATTGAGGAAGGTTATGATGTTGTAAGTGGCTGGAGAAAAAATAGAAAAGATGCTGCGGTTTCAAGGAAGCTTCCTTCGAAGATAGCTAACTGGTTGATTGGCAGGTTAACAGGGGTAAAAATTCATGATTACGGGTGCACACTTAAGGCTTACAGGAGTGAAGTTATAAAAAACGTTAGGTTGTATGGGGAGCTCCACCGATTTATCCCTGCCCTTGCTTCAACTGTAACCTCGATTGACAAAATAATTGAAATACCTGTGGAGCATCATCCCCGGATTTACGGGAAATCAAAATACGGTATTTCTAGAACGTTTAAAGTTATTTCAGACCTTTTCTTTATCTGGTTTATGAAAAGGTTTCTCCAGAAACCCATACATTTTTTTGGTATTCTTGGAATAGTTCTATTTATCTTAGGCTTTATTCCCTTTGTTTATTTGATAATTTTAAAGCTTTTGGGACATTCAATAGGTCATAGACCTCTTCTTATAATTTCGGTTATGTTTATTTTAGCTGGAATTCAGATGTTTACTACAGGCCTTGTAAGTGAAATGTTGATGAGGATTTACTTTGAGTCTCAGGATAAAAAACCATATGTTGTAAGGAGAGTCCTTAATATTGAAAAAGAGTAGTTTCATTATTTCACTCTTAATTCTTATAATCTTCCTCTATTTCCTCTATGAGTATGAAGTTTTTCATCATTTGAGAGAAATTTTTCGGAAATTATCTGTAACCTACGTTATGCTTGGTCTGTTTTTTTATACTCTTACATATTTTTTCAGGGCAAAAAGATTTGCTATTTTCTTCTCCCGTGTAAAAACGATAGACCTTGCTGCAGTTATGGCAGTCCATACTTTTTTTAATAATCTTCTTCCTTTTCGATCTGGAGAAGCTTCATTTCCAATAATTCTCAGAAAGTTGTTTGGTATTGAGGGGATAATTTCTTCGGCAGCTCTTGTAGTTGCTAGGCTTTTTGATTTACTTTCGTTGTCGATTTTATTTACTTTAGTTACATTTGGTGTGGCTGTAGAAGATAAAAGATTTCTTATGGTTTCCCTAATTTTGACTGGAGTCATATTTCTAACTATGATCATTAGTTTCAAGTTTTTAAAGGTTTTAAAAAAACGATTTGGTTTTGCTTCTACGCTTTTTTTCTTTTTTTCTGAATTTAAATCTGTTAGAAACTTAGGACTTGTTTTTTTTTATTCTTTTTTTAACTGGCTTACAAAGTTTATAGCCTTCTATTTCTTTATGAAAGCTGGAAGCTTAGACTTCAACTTCTTTCAAACCACTTTCGTTGCAACTTTTGGAGAGCTGACAACCGTTCTACCTATCCACAGCATAGGAGGATTTGGAACTTATGAAGCTGGATTGGTAGGAGGGTTTGCCCTTTTAGGGTTTAAGGGAGGATATGCTTTAACGGTTGCTTTTTACTTTCACCTGTTGCTTTTTTTAATGTCTGGTTTCCTCGCTTTTACTGGTTGGATTTACCTTTCTCGCCGTGTATAAGGGAGAGAATTTCGTTTGTAACTTCTTCAGGTGTTTTTCCTGCAGTATTGACAGTAAAGAGGGCTTTTTTGTAAAAGGGTAGTCTTTTTTCATAAAGCTTTTTGAGTTCTTTTTTACTGAGTGAGGCTAGAGGTCTATTTTTGTCGCCTGAAATTCTTCTGTATAAAGTTTCAAAGTCTGCATATAGGAATATGGATATTCCAGACTGGTTTATCTTTTCCATGTTGTCTTTATATGCTGGAGTTCCACCACCAGTTGATAAAATAAAATTCGCTTTTCTGGAGAGTTCAGAGAGTAAAAAAGATCTTTCCAGTTCTCTAAACGCTGTTTCCCCTTTATTTTGGAAGATTTCAGGGATACTCATTCCTGTATTCTTAACGATAATGAAATCCAGATCTCTAAAGGGAATGGATAGTTTTTTGGAAAGAATTTTTCCTACGGTTGATTTTCCACTTCCCATAAAGCCAACTAATACAATTTTCATCATTTCACCGGGAAAGCAAAAACAGGTATGTAACCTTTTTCTGGAAGTTTGAAGTTTATATCATCATCTGTTCCTGTAATGCCATCGATGCCAGGATTAACCACTTTATTTCCTATTAAATAGAATCTGGTCTTGAAACAGCCCTTCACAGGTAGCTCTTTTCTTGTTTTGTAGCCAACCAACTTTTCTTTTATACCCCAGTTTGCAGCTTCAAACACTTTAAAGTAGGATAGTTTCATGTATCCAATAGGAAGCGAGATGTAGGCAACGGTTATAAGCGCCAGAGCTTGCAGGAAAAGTCTTAGTTTGTAAGGGAAACTTTTTATGTTTACAAAAGGTTTAATTTCTAGTAAACCATTTTCTATGTATTTTACTATGTCAGAAAGGGTAGAGCCGTATTTGTAAACGTCGTCTCTGTTAACCGGACGCTGGGTTCTCCAGTGGGCTACCAGGAAAGAAGGGACATTTCTGACGTCAATTTTTGTTATTTCAAAGTAGTGGGGGATGTCTCTTACCAGCTGGAGAGACGGATCGTTTAGGATTTGAGATAGTTCTTCTTCATAAATCGGAGAACCTTCTGAACATATTTCTCCCTCATAAAGCTCGAAAACGGGTTCAATGCCATTGAGAAACCATTTTTCTAAAAAAACTTTTAAGGCCTTCTTTTCTGGAAGTTCAGAGTTGCTTGAAGAAAGAAGGAAATTGATGCCGTTATGGCAGATAACTATTTCTTCATTTCTAAAGGGAAGATAGAGTTCCAGTTTACCTCTGGTTTCCTTCAATCTATCAATGAAAATAATCAGATCTTCCAGGCTGCTTAACTTTCCTTTTATACGCTGCATACCATCCTGCCCAAAAAGAGGTTGACAGCAAAAATGATTATTGATATTAAAATAAAAGGTCGAATATTGTCGTTTATAAAGCTCCTTGTACCGGGGAAAAGTAGCAGGTCTGGATCAAAATTCCCAGGATTTGCCACTAGGAATTTGATGAAAATCAAGCCTGCAATTAACCCGAGTAACAGTCCGGCTGTTAGGTTGATTGGAAGTGTTAATCCTGGAGTGGGAACGGGAACGTGTATGAGAATTGGTATGGGAGGAAGTTTTTCTACAAGAATTCCCATGTTGAGTAGCTCTTTTTTTAGTCTGTTTGCGTCTTCAAGTTTTAGTAGAGATGAGTAGGATAAGTAGAGGTTGTATTTTATCTGCACTGTTGGGTAAATTTTGTCGGCTGTTTTGAAGTAATGAAGAGCCTGCTGGTAGTTGCCTTTTAGGAATTCCGCATATCCGTAGTCATTAAGAATCAGAGCTTTCTCCAGAGGAGAGGTTGCTTTTACGTCTTTTAACAACAGGACGGATGAAAGTTTTCCAAGGGCAAGGTCAGAGGTAACCTTTTCCACTTTAGCTCTGTTTCCTTTAAGAACCTTGTCTATTAAGTGGTGCGGAACATAGCCGTCTCTTTCTACTTTGATAGAGTAGAACGTTTCTTCCGATTTTAGTCTTAAACTGGCGTTTTCGTATAGGGTTTGAAGTGACAGAAGAGTTAAGATGGCTCCTGAGAGATAGATGCTCCATTTATTTTTTTTGAGGGACAGAAGTAAGACCAAACCAAATCCGCTCAGGAAGAAAATGAGAATGGCTTTGTCTATGATAAAGGATGTTGTAAGAATTGTAGTGCCAATAACTGTAGAGACTCTTTTGAAAATTGGTTGGAAGTTGGTGCTTTGGATGTAAGTTAGAAGTGTAAAGAGAAGAGTAAGGAATATAAAAACTTTTAGTGCTGCGGTTAAAGGTGGAATGTGGAAAACTAGTTTTTTGAGAGTTGTTATTTGTGAAGGAGGAACTTTTTCTACTTCTTGGCTGACAAGATAGTTTAGCTCCGGAATATAAGAGACAGGCAGTTTCTTTTTAGTTTCCTTTATGAGAGTAATGTCTTTGGCTATTTCAGAGTTGTTTCTCTTTTCTCTAAGGTCGTTTTCAAGTTTAAGGATTAAATCATACAGAGAGGGTTCAGCTTTTATGGTTTCGTTCTTTATGTTTACAGAGCAGAGGGCAGAACCGCTAAAGAAGATTATCAATACGACTAAGAAACTCCTTAGCATCATCATAATTTTCAATTCCCTCAATTTTCCATGTTTTGAATCCTACTACCTGTTTGTTTAGCTTAAGGGCAAAGGCCAGTTCACTTAAGGTTCCGTAGTTTCCGCCTATTGCAACTACAATTTTACTTGCTGATGAGACAACTATAACGTTTCTGGCGTGTCCCATTCCTGAAGGAATTTTAATGTCCACGTAGGGGTTTGATAGGCCTTCGTAGTGCGGAAGTATTCCGATAGTGAGCCCTCCCTTTTCTTTTGTTCCCCTTGATGCTCCCTCCATAACGCCGAAAAGCCCGCCGGTAACGAGAACATAGCCCTTTTCGGCAACAAGCTGCCCTACCTTTCTTGCCGTTTCGTAGAGGGGGCTTCCCTCTGGAGCTCCCCCATCTCCAATAACCGAAACTACCTTCACTTCCTGCCCCTCAGGTATTCAAAAGTGGCTCTTTAATCTCAACAAGGCCGAGCTCTGTTATCTCCATGAGGTGGAGTCTTGTATCGTGGCCGCAGAGCCTGCAGCCGTCTATCCTGAAAAGCCTTAAAATATCCCCGAGTTCTTTTTTAAAAGCTCTTGCCCTTGACGGAGAGAGGAGAATCTCTTTGGAGAGAACCATTGTGCAGTCTACAATGTGGCCTACGGCGTATCCGCCGGCAGCTTCAGCAGAAAGCTCGTCGTGCCCGCTTCTTTTCTGTGAGACGAAGATGGCGGTCTGATACCACTTCTTCATGAAGTTGAAGAATGCCCTCACGATTGAGCGGGCAAGCATCTCTTTTGCCTCGTAAAGCCCTGTAATTGAGTCTATAACCGTTCGGTGGCAGTGGTAAGTTCTGTAAACGTAGGCAAGTGTATCAAGCATTGTGGGAATGTCGTCCCTGAGCCTTGAGTTGCTGGCCGCATCTATCAGTATGATGTTGTCCTCAATTTCCTCAAAGTTTACTCCCATTGCCAGAGCTCTCTCCTTCAGCCCCGCCGCAACGAAGTTTGCAGGGCTTTCAACCGTAACGAAGCAGACCTTCTGCCCAAGAGATGCCTGCTTTATTGTGAACTGTTCGGCCATAAGGCTCTTTCCGGTATCCGGCATTCCTGTAAGGTTTACAACGGCGTATTCGGGAATTCCGCCAAGTGGTTTGCGGACAGGCTTACCATCCTCAACCTCAACTTTAAAGAAGAGGTCGTCCAACCCTTTTACGCCGGTTGGAACGCCCCGGAGCTCCGGCGCCTTCTTTACAGCCTCTCCAAGAACGTAAACGTAGTCTTTCATTACCTGAGGCTGCCTTTCGCTGTAGCTGTATCCCTCTGCCATCTCTCCCTCCTAATTGGTTTTAACTAAGTTTACGCCCCAGTTTAGAAGCTCCTCAGTTGTTTTCTCATCTGGAGTTTCTGCGTAAACCCTGAAAACAGGTTCTGTTCCAGAAGGCCTGAAGAGAATCCAGGAGTCGTTCTCAAAGATTATCTTAACGCCGTCAATTGTTAAAACTCTGCTGACCTTCAGTCCATTCCACTCCTTCGGCGGGTTCTCTTTGAGCTTCTCAAGGGCTTTCCTTTCCTCTTCTGAAACCGGCAGATCAATCCTTTTGTAGTAGGCCGTTCCAAATTCATTGAAGAGGTCTTCAACCATCTGTGAAACAGACTTATCTTCTGCAAGCATTTTCTCAACGATTAAGAGACCCATTAAAAGGCCATCTCTTTCAGGAAGGTAGTCAACAAGGGCGTAACCGCCGCTTTCCTCACCTCCGAAGAGAACTTTCTCCTTAACGATTACCTCGCTGATATTCTTAAACCCGACAGGAACTTCAAGGAGCTCCAATCCCAACTTCCTGCAGACCCTGTCTACTAAATAGCCCGTGCTTACCGTTTTAACAACAACTCCTTCCCTCTTTCCTTTGTTCCTCACAACGTGGAGGAGGAGGAGTGCGTAGACTATCTGGGAGTTTACGAATTGACCGTTTTCATCAACTATTCCAACCCTGTCTCCGTCTCCGTCGTGGGCAATTCCTATGTCGGCCTTAACAGCCCTTACCTTCTCCATTAAAGCCGTTATGTTTTTTTCAACTATTGGTTCTGGGTGTTTTCCACCAAAGAGAGGGTCTCTGTAAGCGTGGATCTCTGTAAGCTCAGCCTTTGTTCCAAGGAGGGCTCTATACATAAGCCCCTGCTGGGCTCCGTACATCGGGTCGTGGACGATCTTTACAGGCTTTTCCTTAAAGAGGGAGAGCTCTACCTGTTTCCTTATTCCCTCAACGTAAGGAGTTACAAGGTCTTTTGTTTTGAACTCTCCTACAGGCCTTTCCAATTTTTCAGCTTCTGGAAGCTTTGCCTCTATCTTCTTTGTAACTTCCGTTCTAGCCGCTCCGCCGAAACTCTCTTTAACCTTATAGCCGTTGTATTTCCCGTAGTTGTGTGAAGCCGTTATGACGATTCCGTTGTCGTAATTGCCGTATTTCGTGTTGTAAGAAACGGCGGGAGTTGGACAGAAACCGCTTGAAAGGTCAACGTCAAACCCCATTCCAGATAGAGTTTCTGCAACAAACCTTCCATATTCTTCAGAGAGGAACCTCAAATCGTAGCCAACAACAACCCTTTTAGCTCCCTCTTCCTTCAGCATAAGGCCGTGGGCAACTGCAACTTTTTGAAGGTTCTCAAAAGTGAAGTCCTTTGATATTACCCCTCTCCAGCCGTCTGTTCCGAACTTTATCATTCTCCCTCCTAAACGATGAGTATCTGAACAGCCCCGATGAGAGCTCCAAGAACTCCTCCCATCAAAGTTATGTAGCGGAGCTCCTCATCTATCAATTTTAAAACTATCCCTTCAACCTCCTCTATCGGAAGGCTGTTTATCTTCTCACGAACAAGTCCTTCTATGTCTACGGCCTCTAAAATTACGGGGAGCTCCCTCTCAATAACCTTTAAAAGCTCGTCTGTTATAAAAGAGGAGAGGGCTTCTCTGTTCTCAGTTATCAGTTTCCCCACAAGCTGAGAGACCTTTAAAGAGGTTTCTCCCTCAAGGAACTGGCGGAGCTCTTTTTCCTTTAGCTTTGAAACGTAGGAAGAGAGAGCTCTTTCCAGAATACTCCCGAACTTTCTGAACCCTTCACTCTCAGTATTAATCTCTCTGTTCATTAAGTCCTGAATTTTGCTCCAAATGAGTTTTGAGACTTTCAGCTTAAAGTCTGGGGAATTTGAAGTTTTTTCTATTAGATCAACAGCAAGGTTTGTAAGCCTTTCGCTGAACGATGAGACCATTGCATCTGTAAGGAACGGGATGAATTCCCTGAGCCTTGAAAGGTTCTCCTTTATGAGGGAATAAACAACATCCCGAAACTCGCTCCTCTTTGACTCCTCTGCAAAGTATTCAACTATCTGGTCAATCTTCTCGTCTAAAAATTTCTCAAATTCCGTTTTTAAACTCTGAGAGATAACCTCTCCAACCTTTTTCCCGTGGAGCTGTTTGAAGATGAAGTTCACAGCCTCTTCAGCTCCTCTGTCTAAGAGCTCTCTGAAAACCTCTCCCACTTTTCTGTCTCCAAAGCGGGATGAGAACTCTGAGAGGAGCTCTCCGGAGTTTTCCCTGAAACTTTCCAGAAAGCTCTCAACAAGCTGCCTTAAACTCTCCCTTATCTTCTCCTCGTTGAGGCGTTTCCTGAGGGTTTCCTCAGTTAAAAGGTTCTCTTTAACAACTTTCGCTATAGCATCAGCAAGCCGCTCCCTTTTAGACGGGATAAGACCTGGAGTAAAGGGGACTCTCTTTCCAAAAATGTAGTAAGCCCTGTATGGGCGAAAGAGCATTTTTATGGCAACGTAGTTTGTGAAGTAGCCGATGAGAGCTCCCACTGCAGGGGGAACTATTAGCTCAACCAAGGCAGAACTCCTCCAAAACAGAGTAGATGGGTCCTTTTTCTGTCAGTCTGCTCTCAATCAGGGCAACTTTCGGCTCTACCCTCTCTGCAAAAACAAACTCTTTCATCTTGAAAAGATACGAGCCGAACTTCCCCCTGTGTCTCATCTTCTTTATCCTTAGAAGTGTAACGTGGGGAGTGAAACCCTCCTCTAAAGGAAATCCAAAGGGCATCAGAGCGCTGTCAACTCTGGCTTTTACCTCTTTGACCTCTTTAGATTCAACTCCAATCCAGAGAACCCTTGGTCTTTCCATGTTTGGGAAGACTCCAAGGCCTCTGTAGGTAATTTTTGGAACGGGAGCTCCCTTAAGCTTTTGCCTCAGAAAACCGACAATCTGGGGAATCTTCTCCTCTTCCACATCTCCCAAAAACCTGTATGTAAAGTGGAGGTTCTCCTCTTCCACCCACTTTCCCTCAATTTTTAAAGAAGTTACATATCTTTTAACCTCTCTGAACTCAGGAATTGAGACAAGAGTTCCAACAAAGAGCCTCTTTTTCAAATCCTCCTCCCTCTCAAGGGGTTAAAATATTCTATAACAGACCCTGAAGGAGCATAGCTTTGAAGAAGAAGACAAAAATTGTTGCGACTCTGGGGCCCGCCTCAGCCGACCTGAAAGTTCTGAAAAGAATGGTAGATGCAGGGCTCAACGTTGTCCGGCTGAACATGTCCCACGGAACTCAGGAAGAGCACAAAGAGAGGATAGAGCTTGTAAGGAGAGTTGAAAAAGAAACAGGAAAACCTCTGCCCATACTGATGGACCTGTGCGGCCCGAAGATAAGGATAGGAAAGCTTGAAAAGGAACCTCTCTTCCTCCACAGGGGAAACAGGGTAGTTCTCACAACGGGAAAGCCGGAAAAGGGGAAGATAACGGTAAACTACCCGAAACTCCACGAAGAGGTTAAAAAGGGAGAGACAATCCTCCTTGCAGACGGAGCTTTCCGTCTAAAAGTAAAGGAAGTAAAGGGCAAAGATATTATCTGCGAAGTTCTGGTTGGTGGGCCTCTGACTTCCCACAAAGGAGTAAACCTTCCACATACGAAGCTCTCTGTTCCTGCCTTAACAGAAAAGGATAGAGAAGATGTTAAGTTCGGCGTTGAGGCGGGGGTTGACCTTATAGCCCTCTCGTTTGTGAGGAAAGCTGAGGACGTTTTGGAGCTAAAGGACCTTTTAAGGAGCCTGGGAAAAGAAATTCCTGTAATTGCAAAGATTGAAAAGCCTGAAGCAGTTAAGAACATAGATTCAATACTGCAAGTTTCAGACGGGATAATGGTTGCAAGGGGAGATTTGGGGGTGGAGCTCCCCGTTGAAAAAGTCCCGGTGATACAGAAACAGCTCATAAGAAAGGCCAACGAGGCGGGGAAGCCCGTAATAACTGCAACCCAGATGCTCAAGTCTATGGTTGACCTTCCTGTTCCAACAAGAGCTGAGGTTACAGACATAGCAAACGCCGTTTTAGACGGAACAGACGCCCTAATGCTCTCTGAGGAGACCGCTGTTGGCAAATACCCGGTTAAGGTAATCAGAACTATGGCAAAAGTTGCCGCCGAGGCTGAGAAGATATACCCATACAAGAGGTATTCAGAATTCCCGGCAGACTCACTTCAGGACTCACTGGCAAAGTCGGCCTGCAACCTCTCAAGGGAGGTAAAAGTAAAGGCCATCGTTCCATTTACAAGGAGCGGAGCAACGGCCTTAGCAGTGGCAAAGTTCCGACCTCCCGTTCCCATCTATGCCGTAACTCACGACAGGGAAACCTTCAGGCGGCTCAACCTTGTGTGGGGAGTTAAACCTCTCTTAACAGTTCCGGCAGAGTCAACCGATAAAATCATCACAAGGTCAATAGAGGCTGCAAAAGAGAAAAAACTGGTCAAAAAAGGAGACAGGATAATTGTTCTGGCGGGAGCTCCCACCGGAGTTCCAGGAACGACGAACCTTTTAAAGGTTGTAACCGTTAAGTGAGGAAGCTATGAAAAGGGTAGCCGGCCTTGTTCTCTTTTTGCTGGTCTCTGCACTCCTCCTCTTTTCGGGAGTTGAACCTCAGGTTAAAAAAGGGCTCTTCATCCTCCTCTTTGCTGCCGTTTTCTGGATATTTGAGATACTTCCTCTACCTGTTACAGCCCTCTCTGTTCCACTTCTTGGAGTTTTTTTAGGAGTAGATTCAGTTAAAGGCTCATTTTCCTCTTTTGCCCACCCGATAATCTTCCTCTTCTTTGGCGGTTTTGCCCTTGCAACTGCCCTTACCAAATACTCCTTAGACAGGCTCATAGCTTACAAAATCGTCTCCCTCTCAAAAGGCTCCTTCCTTTTATCGGCTTTTCTCCTCTTTACGGCAACGGCATTCGTTTCAATGTGGATAAGCAACACCTCAACAACGGCAATGATGCTTCCATTAGCCCTTGGAGTAATAGGAGCTGTTAAGGAGAAAGACTGGAGACTGAAACACTTTATCCTGTTAGGGGTTGCTTACTCTGCAAGCGTTGGAGGGATAGGAACCCTTGTTGGAAGCCCTCCCAACGGAATAACCGCCGCAGACCTTGGAATGGGGTTTACAGACTGGCTCAAGTTTGGCCTTCCAACGGTTCTGATTCTGCTTCCTCTCCTTTTCCTCATTCTCTATCTCTACTTCAGGCCAAAGACTGAAGGGGGGCTTGCCTTTGAAGAAGTGAAGCTGGAGATAAGCAGGGAGAGAGCTCTTGTCCTAACCGTTTTTCTCATAACGGTTTTAGGCTGGCTCTTCAGCAAGCCCATCTCTCACCTTTTAGGAGTTCACAAATATTTTGACGCCGCCGTTGCAGTTCTTGCAGTTGTTCTCCTTTTCGTCTTTAAACTTGTAAACTGGAAAGAGATAGAGGATGGAACAGACTGGGGAACCTTAATTCTGTTTGGCGGCGGAATTACCCTCTCCCACTTCCTGAAAATAACCGGAGCAAGCAAGTTCATAGCAAACGTCTTTGTTAACACTGTAAGCGGTCTTTCTTCCTTCTTTTTAGTCCTTTCCGTAACTCTCTTTATGATTTTTATGACAGAGCTCATGAGCAACACGGCAACGGCCGCCATTTTTGTTCCTATTCTCATCTCTGCGGCAAAAGGGCTGGGACTTCCTGCTGAGGAACTTGCAATCCCTGCAGGAATCGCCGCCTCGTGTGCCTTTATGCTTCCCGTTGCAACTCCACCAAACGCAATAGTTTATGGAACCGGAGAGATAAAACAGGAAAACATGCTAAGAGTCGGTTTTCTGCTGAATATCATCTTTGCTGTAGCAATAGCTTTAATCTGCTACTTTGTTATTTGAGGTATCAATCAATAAGCATCTCTCTTAAAACAGCCTTTACCTCTAAAGCTTTATGCACATCTATCTTTCCTAACTGCTTAACAAGTCTTCTTTTATCTATTGTTCTTATCTGGTCTAAGGCTATTTCTCTCTCTTTTCCCTGGAAATTTATTTTTACCCTCGTTGGCCAATCTCTGACTTTAGTTGTCATCGGAGCTACTATAACCGTTTTTAACGCCTCGTTCATCTCACCCGGAGAGATTACGAGAGCCGGCCTGGTCTTTTTTATCTCTGAACCAACGGTAGGGGCTAAATTCACAAGCCAGATAGAATACTGCTCAACCTTCACCACTCCCACCAGCTAAGATCTTCGTCTGCAAAAACGTCATCCATCAATAGCTCTTTTTCTTTTTCACTGAATTTTTCCTTCCAGCCCTTTCTTGGAACATGTTTTCTTAACTTAAGTATCTCGTTAACAACCGAGTAGTCGGAAACCTCTATAACCTCGTTAATGTCTCCTGGAACCTTTATGATGATTTCTCCCATAACCGGTCTCCCGAAATACTTCCCAGTGTAAGTAATCTATACCCTGCAGAAAAGTTACTCAACAAGGTCGTGGTAGCGCTGGGGGAGTATTCCGGCAGCGTAGTAAACCTCTGCAACGGCCTGCCTGTAAGCTGAAAGGGCGGCTACGTAGTTGCTCCGCGCCTGGTTGAGGGCTGTCTGGGTGTCAAGGAGCTCCGTTATTGTTGCAAGGCCGTTCTTATACCTCTTCTCAACTATCCTTAAAGACTCCTGAGCTGAGGCTATTGCAGCCCTCGCAAGGTCAACCCTTTTCTTTGCAGAGATAAGATTGTAGTAAGCTCTGGAGACTTCAAAAGCTATCCCTTTCTTTGCCCTCTCCTCATACTCCTTAACCTTTAGCTGAGCAATCCTGCTCTTTCTCAGCCTGTAGAGTTTCTCACCGCCGCTGAAAAGGTTGATGGAAGCCCTAACTCCAACAACCCAGCTGGAGTTCTCCTTGTTCCAGGGAGCTGTATCGTCTGCAGCAAACACCTCTCCAAAGGCTCCTATCTGGGGCAGGAAGTCAGCCTTTGCCAGTTTTTCCATATCTTTCGTTTGAGAGAGCCTGACCTTTAACTCTTTCAGCTCCGGCCTGTTTTTGATTGCCGTCTTTATGAGTTCGTTAAGGTTGAAGTTAAAGGGTTTATAAGTAAGGTCTCCCTCTACAGAAATATCTCCTTGTGGGAACTCACCCATTGCAACAGACAGAGCTCTCAGTGCAACGTTGTAGTTGCTCTTGGCCTTTACGAGGTTCTCTTTCATCTGCTCTAAGTAGACCTTTGCCCTTAAAACGTCTGACTTTAAGCCTATTCCTGCCTTGTAAACCGTTTCAGCATCTTTCAGGTGTTTTTCTGCATCTCTTACGGCAAGCCGAGCTGTTTCAACAAAGGCTTTTGCAGTTAAAACCGAGTAGTAAGCCTTTACAACGTTGTAAATAACCGTATTCTCGTCTTTTTTGAGCTGTTCTTTTGTGGCTTTTACCTCTTTTTTCGTTAAATCAACGGCGGTTCTAAGCTTTCCGCCCATCCAGATGGGCACTGCCACCTTTAGACCGGTTCTAAAAAGCTGAGATTTTCCCGGGTCGTTGAAGTTGGTTCCCATCATGTCAAGTTTTTTTACTTCCATTCTGTTCATTATGGCGTAGGGCGGGTCTGTCGTTTTGTTGTATTCAGAGAAGAGGTCAACCTTTGGCAACAGCCGGGCTTTTGCCATTCTGTAGTCGTAGAACTTCTCTTTAACCTCTTCTCTCTTTGCCCTTAAAAGGTTGTTCTTCTCAAGGGCAGTTTTTACAGCTTCGTCTAACGTTATTCCAAAGGCATTTACCGTTCCTGCAAGAAGAAGAACAAGAGCCGCAAGCTTTATCCTCATAACGCTCCTCTCTTACAATTCAAATATTGCAATTAAGTTATACTTTGGAGCTACTTTTGAGTCAAGCGGACAAGTTTAACCTCTCCGGCCATTACAAACTTTCCCTCTATGAGGACAATGGCGCCTGTGTTTATTTTCAGCAGTTCTTCTGCCCTTTTTTTCGCTTCAACCACCGTTTTGCTGTTTCCAAGGTATGTTGCACTACAGTCTGTAACTACCGGCTCTTTTCCAACAACCGTTGCCAGCTCTGTTCTTCCAAGGCTTAGTGAGTGGCCGATTTTACTTGAAGATGTTGAAACGCCCCACTCTCCCGGGGAGAGCTCCACTCCTAACTTCCCTGAAAATTTCGGGTTTTTAGAGAAGAGAGAAACAACAATCGACCTCTCAACCTTCAGGTAGAGATCTCCGCCGTTCTCAATAATAAACTGAGAAAATCCGAGCTCTGTGAGTTTTCTGCCTATAAAGAGGTTAACAGCGCTGGCAACTCCTGCCATCGGACCAACACCTACTTTTTTAGAGGCTTCCCCCATAACCCTCACAACTTCAGGAACAAAGGCTGGAAGATTAACGGGAGTTAGAGACTTAAGAAATTCAGGATTCTGCTCCCCAAAAGTCTTTATCTGCTCTCTGATGGAGATAAGCGTTGACAGAACTTCCTTTTCAATTCCTTCCCTGTATTCAGCTTCAGGAACGGCTATCCAAAGGTCGCTCTCTCCGGCAACAACGTTAAAGGTTTTAAAGCCTTTCGGCCTCTGAAAAGCCCTGTAGAACCGCTTTTCGGGAAGGGTAAACATCAGAGTTCTTCAATTAGTTTCGTTATTTCCTTAGACCTCTCATAGGCTCCCTTAACGGCCTCTATAAATGCGCTCCTTACTCCCTTTTCCTCTAACTTGGCAACACCTTCAATGGTTGTTCCAGCAGGTGATGTAACGGCGTCCTTTAAAACTTCCGGGTGCTCACCTTTGGCCATTTCAGCAGAGCCTATAAGGGTTTCAACAACGAGCTCTTTAGCAATATCCCTTGGAAGCCCTGCTCTTACGGCTCCGTCGCACATGGCTTCAATTACCATAAAGAAGAAGGCCGGGGAGCTCCCCGAAACCGCCGTTACAGCGTCAAAAAGCTTCTCTTCAACGTCAACCACTTTCCCGCAGGGTGAGAGGAGTTCCTTAATCAGCCTCTGTTCTTCATCCAAAAGCCTGAAGTTATCGCAGTAGACAATTACTCCTCTCCTCACCTTTACTAAAATGTTTGGCATAATCCTAATAATTTTCTTATCGTCTCCCAAAAACTCTTCAATCTTTCTGATAGGGTAGCCAGCAGCCATTGAGACAACAATCTGAGCAGGAGAAACTGCCTCTGAAATCTCTTTCAAAACGGCAGAGAGAACCTGAGGTTTAACCGCAAGGAAGATAACGTCGCTGTTTGATACAACGTCTAAGTTCTTTAAACTTGTTTTCACGCCATACTTTTTAGAAAGGAACTGCAGCCTATTTTCATTAACGTCTGAAACAGTTATCTGAGATGGAAGCAGAAACTCCCCACCGACGAGAGCATCTATAAAGGCCTCTGCTATATTTCCACCGCCGATAAAACCCACTCTTAAATTCATCTTTCATCTCCTAAGCATTTTGCCTATATTATAGAATCAAATTTAAAGGGGAGTTTGAGGGGGACTAAGTCCCTCTCAACACTTAAGCCCGGGTGGCGGAACTGGCAGACGCGAGGGACTCAAAATCCCTTGCCCTTACGGGCGTGCGGGTTCAAGTCCCGCCCCGGGCACCAACTTCTATAACTCTAACGGTTCAGTTTCAGCAGTAACTCAGATAAGGTTCTGACAGGCTGGCCTGTTGCTCCCGCAGAGTAGTATTTCCACGGGCTTGAAAGGAATGCGGGTCCAGCTATATCAAGGTGAGCCCAAGATTTAACTTTGTTCCCATCAACGAAGTTCTGAAGGAATAGGGCTGCAGTTATCGCTCCTCCGTAGCGGCTCTTTCCGACATTCTGGATATCCGCATACTGTCCTTTTATGTCCTCTTTAAGGTCTTCATCTAAAGGAAGTCTCCACATCTTTTCTCCACTCTTTTCAGAGAGGGAGAGGAGCTCCCTGGCCAGCCTCTCATCTTCCGTAAAGAGGCCGGAAGTGTAGTTCCCCAGCGCCACAACGCAGGCTCCTGTAAGGGTAGCCATGTCTATCATTACGTCTGGCTCAAGCTCTGAACCGTAGATGAGAGCATCGGCAAGGATGAGCCTTCCCTCAGCGTCGGTTGAGTGGACTTCAACGCTCTTTCCGTTTTTGTAAACGATTATGTCGTCTGGCCTGTAAGCTTTTCCGTCGGGCATGTTTTCAACGGTTGGTATAAGGCCGTGGACTTCAACGTCTGGCTTTAACTCTCCCACTGCCTTCATAATTCCAAGAACTGCACAGGCTCCTGCCTTATCAGACTTCATCGTTTTCATGAACTGCTCTGGCTTTATGTTGAGTCCTCCGCTGTCAAAGGTTACGCCTTTGCCTACAAGAACAACTTTTTTCTTTGCCTTTTTGGGTTTGTAGGATATGTGTATAAACCTTGGGGGATTTTTGCTGCCCCTTCCTACGGTAAGAATTCCAACCATTTCGTTCTTTTCTAACTTCTTCTCGTCGAAGATAGTGCACTCAAATCCGTATTCCTTTGACAGCTTTTTGGCCTCTTCTGCAAGGGCTTCCGGGGTTATTACATTTCCCGGCTCGTTCACAAAGGCTCTCGTGTAGTTGGCGGCCTCTCCCAGTATCTCTCCTAACTTGAAAGCCTCTTTAAACTCCTCCGTTCCTGCAACGTAAACCCTTTCAACCTCAAACTTCTCTTCCTCAGAGCTTTTATACTTGTTGAACTCGTAGCTTCCCAGCTTGAGCCCTTCGGCAACAGCTTTTGCAGCTTCCTCATTCAGTTTATCAGCTCCTAAAAGCTCACATACAACTCTTTTTGCCCTTCTTTTTCTGGCCTCCTTTATTCCCTTTGCAGCTGCAAGCCTTACTGTGTCTGCCTTCAGTTCGCTCTTTTTTCCAAGTCCAACAAAGATAACGTTTCTAAAGGCTTCTCCAGGAAGAACGGCAATCTCTCCGGCTTTTCCTTTGAATCCAAGTGCCTTTAGCTTCCCTTTCTCGCTTTCCTCGACCTCTTTAAGGCCTTCGTAAACTCCTGTGATGAGAGCTTCGGCCTTTTTTCCCTTTATCTCAGTCTGGTAGCTCAGCTTCATCTTTAACCTCCGTTAAATTTTCCATTCTACTCCTAAAATTTCGCTGTATTTCTCTAAAGCCCTTGAGACGTATTCCCTTACGGCCTTAATTTTATTCTGACTGAACCGTTCTGCCCAGTCTTTTCTGTTAAACTCCCTGCTTGCCGAAACGATAAGGTCCAACACCCTTTCAGAGTCTGGAAATACCGGGTAGTATCCGGCTTTGATGGCATAATCTGCAAGTTTTGCCAGTATCTTCCTTCCATGTTCCTCTGCGTTGAGCTTTTCTCCGTAAGCCCTTAAGAAGAGGAGCTCTAAAACGGACTTTGTCCACTTTACGGGAACGTTGCACACACCTTTCTCAGACAGCTCGCAGGAAACTTCAGAGAGAGCTCTCATCCATCGCCTGTGGAACCTGCACCAACCGACGTTGTCATACCAGAACTCTCCCACTGCACTCTCGAACATTCTCTCTGCCAGTTCTTCTGGTTCAGGGAAGACGCCAAACTTGTAGTAAGTCCAGTACTTTCCCTGAACGGGAATAGGAATAAAGTTCCCTATTGCCCAATACATCGTGGGGTTGACCTCTCCATCTTTTCCCAGAGGAACGTAAACAGCAAAGTCTCTGAAACTCTTTCCTTGGGGAAGCCTGTCTGCAAACTTCTCGTCGAGAACTTTTGCCGCTCTTCTTTTTCCCTCTCCGAGGAGTTTCGGTATTTCGCCTTCTCCAAAGGCCACTTTTCTGGCAAGCTGTGAGAGGAGTTTTGCGTTCTTTTCGCTGGCCTTTACAGGATTGTTTAGAATTTCTTTGATGTTGAAGTCGGGCTTGTCGTCAAGACCAACCTCTTCAGGTTTCAGTAGCTTCCTTTCGATAAGCTCAAAAACCCAGGCAGCGACGCCTCCAAACTCTATTGCATCAAATCCCATCGAGTCGACGGTTTTAACTGCAAGGTCGCTGGCCTTCAGGTAGAAACTTCCAGAGAGAGGGCCATTTGCGTTGTAGGGCTCATAGTCAGTTTTATATCCTTCTCTCACTTTTTTGCACACTGCGGGGCAAGGTTCTCCGCAGGTTGTCCACTTTTTTGTTTCTATTGCTTCAGAGTTAAACACTTCAACGTAGTATTCTTCTATAACTCTGTAAAGCTTTTCCCTCTCTTCTCTGTCTATGTAGGCTATCTGCCAGTTTAGAACCGGGGTTTTATCCCTCTCTGCAAGGTAGTCTCCTCCGAAGGTTCCTCCCGTTTTCAGCTTTGGGTTGTAGCGATACTTCTCCGTTTTTTCTGCAATTACTTTGAATAGGGGTTTATCGTAAACCTCTGAAAAGAGCTTTTTGACAAAGTCATAGTTTGAAAGGTCTAAGGCTTTGAAACGTTTGCCTTCCCACTCTCCTCCAAAAACAATTCCAACAACGTTGTGTGCCTGTGCCATGACAGAACCGGAGCCGCCCCTTGCTGCCCAATCCTCTGCTCCCTCAACGAACTTTCCGTCTCTTATCGCCTGAGAGAAGACGGCGCCGTAGTTTGTTGTGTAGGCAGCAGGTCCCACGCAGGCTATCCGGAATTCTTTTCCTGAGAATCTCTCTCTGTAGAGCTCCAGGAGATACTGGTTCAGTCCGTAAACTCCCTCTTTTCCTCTGTATCCCCTCCACACTTCCCGGAGTTTTTCCTCCTCAAGGTAGTCAACCGAGAGTGAAAGGTGGCTGGGAGCTCCCTCTACAACAATAACCGCTGGTTTTTCCGCCTTTCCCGTTATTGTCAGAATGTCCACTCCCGTTTTTAAAAACGTGTAGGCTGCTCCTCCCATCGTTGATGGGTAGAGGGTTCCGTAGAGAGGGGAGCGGAAGAAGAATGTAAGCCTGTGAGAACCGGGAAGAACGGAACCTGCGAAAGGTCCCATGCCCATCACGAGGACATTTCTGCTGTCGTAGGGGGAGACCTGGTAACTTCTGTAAACCTCTGAGTGGAGGTAAATTCCGTAGTCTATAACTCCGTAGATTCCCTCTTTCTCAAAGGGTTTGAAAACAACTCTCTTTTCGTCTAAATCCACTCTAAGCGTTTTGAATTCCATGGTTATCCCTTCTGGTCAAAAGTTTTGAGGGCAGGAGATGAAACTCCCTTTCTGTAATTTTCCATCTCTTTGGGAATAACGTTCTTTAGTTTCCTCTGAATGAGGAAGTTAAGGATAAAAATTGTGAATACTGGAAGGGATGCTCCCACGAATGCACTCTTGATGTTGAGAGACAGCACTTTAAAAGCCTCTCCTGAATACTGAACGATGAAATCTATCAGCAGGAAGAAGAGGTAGAGGGAGACGATGTAGTAAACCTGTTTAACATACTCAACGTAGTCCAGGATTACTGCCGTAATGAATGTTATCTTGAAACTAAAGGTGAGGGCGTAGGCGAAACCTCCCGGTTTTATGGCGTTTAACGGGTTGAACCTGTCGGAAGTTGCATTCTCTATAAACTTGAGGGCTGAAAGAATTCTCATAAGACCTGTTATTGTTGGCAGGGCTATAACGAGGAAAACCACAAGCCCCCACAGTAGCATTGTCCAGCTCACTTTTTCCCTCCTTGACTCTTTTTGAGTTTTTCAAGTAATTGAATGGCCTTTTCTATCTTCTCTCCGATTCCCGGCTCTTCAGACTCTGCTTCCGGGTTTTTTCTGACTATTTCTCTGGCCTTTAGCAGGTATCTTTCCGCCTCCTTCAGCTTTCCCGTTTTCAGAAGACACATTCCGTAGTGGTAGCCTATAACGGCGTCTTCAGGGCGCTGCTCTATTGCTTTTTTGAGGAAACTACACGCTTCCTGAAATCTGCCCATTTTAAAGAGGATCCAGCCCTTCGTGTCTAAGTAGGCCGGACTGTTGGGATTTGACTTCAGGGCTTTGTCTATGAGTTTCAAGGCTTCTTCAAGGTTCCTTCCTCTCAGGGCGTAGAAGTAGGCCAGGTAGTTGTAGATGTCTGGGGTTGGTCTGATTTTGAGGAGCTCCCTCAGGCTCTCCTCCGCAACGTTATCTTTACCAAGTTTGTCGGCGAAAAACGCCAGGTAGAAGAGGTAGTCGGGGTTGTTTTTGAGCTGTTCCTTCCAAATAGAGAGCAGGTTGTATGCCTCTTCTGTGTTTTCCAGCTTATCCTCAAGGAGTGCTGCCTTTATCAGGTAGTCGGGGTTGTTGGTGATTCCCCACAGTTTCTCGTAGAGCTCTTCCGCTTTTTCGTATTCCTTCAGTTTGTAGTAGGTAAGGGCGAGCCTTTCCATGACGGTTGGGTTCTGCGGGTAGTAGCTGAGTGATTTCTGATAGGCTTCAACGGCCTTCTTGAGGTTTCCTGAAAGCTCGTAGGCAAGACCTAACATGAAGTAGACATTTGGATTGTCGGGGTTCAGCTTTGTTATCCGCTCGATTATGGGGATTACCTCTTTATACTCCTTCATCTGAAAGAGGTTTGCGGCAACCCACGAGAGGAGCTTCAAGTTGTAGGGCTGGAGCTCCACAAGCCTGTTTATGACCTTCAGCGCCTTTTCAGGGCGGTTCTCCGCTATGTAGATTAGAAGGAGCTCCCTCAGGGCGTAGATGTTGTCGGGGCTCTCCTTTAGAACTTTTTTAAGGAACTTTTCGGCCTTCTTATACTGCTTCAACTTCTGGTAAACCTTCCCAAGGAGCAGGTAGGCACTCTCAAACTCCGGGTTTTCAGATACCGATTTCTCCAGATACTCTTTGGCCTTCCTGTAGTCTTTCTTCAGGTAGTAGGCCTGACCCAAAAAGTAGTCTATCAGATAATCTTTTTTAAACTGTTTTTTTCCTTCTTTAAGGATGTTCAGCGCTTCGTCAATCTTTTTCTGGTTTATAAGGAGATTTGAGAGGAAGATATAGGTATCTCTGTCTGCCTTTATACTGAGAACTTTCCTGTAGAGCTCCTCGGCGCACTTTATATTTCCCTGGGCTATGCATATACCTGCCTTTAGTTTCAGGGCTTTAACGTTTTTCGGATCTCTTTTCAGTGCATCAGAAATTAACTGCTCGGCCTCTTTGAACTTTCTCAGAGAGGCAGCTAGTTTTGCTCCTTCAATGGCTAGTTCTGTGTTGTTTCTATTGAGCTGATAGGCCTTTTCTATTGCCTTCAGGGCTTTTTCGTTCTCTCCTTTGGAGAGGTAATTAAGGTAGAGCATGTAGTAGTAGGAGTAGTCTGGCTGGAACTTAACCGGTTTCAGCTGTTTAGTCTTGACCGTTTTCTTCTCCTTTTGAGGAGTGGTCTTTGGCTTCTCTTTCGCAGGGAGCGCACACGACGAAAAGATGAGCAGAAGTGCAAGAAACCTCTTTTTCTCCATCTCTCTTCCTTTGCTTGGTGAGATTGCTCTTATTATAAAATTTCCCAGATGGAAAGGACGTTGAAGAGGATAAGGGAGCTCCTCTCCCTTCTCACAAAGGAAAATTTCAAATACTTCAACAGGGTTAAAGGCCCAGATTTGGTGTTGTCTAAACTCCTGAAAGATCTTTCTCCCCATTTAGATCGGAAGAGAAGGGCGTGGGTTCAAAAAGTTCTTAAAGTTCTGGAGAGTTATAACTCTCTAAGTGAGGAGAGACGGAAACGGCTGTTTGCGGAGCTCCATTCCGTTTTTACCCTTAAGTTCTCTCTCGAAGAGATAGAAAAAGCCCGAAGAGAGGAGATTCCAAAAGAGAGAATAATAGCTGCTTCTGAGAAGCTGAAAAAGAGGCAGAGGCGATACCCAATAAAGTCGTTTTTTGAAGATATAGAGACATTTTTAGAGAGTGTTGACTCTATTAAAAGAGTGGATAAGAGCAGGCTCAAAAGGCTCAAAAAGTTAGGGATAGAGACCGCTTTAGACGTTATCTACTACCTGCCCTTCAGGTATGAAGACAGATCGACAATTACTCCAATGGCCTACCTGAAACCGGGAGAAAACGTATTGGTTAAGGGGCAGGTTGTAAGTATTTCCGAGGTTCAGACCAGCAAAAAGAAGAAAAAGCTCTTAAAGGTTGTTCTATACGATAAAACAGGAGCTTTAACCCTCCTTTTTCTCCAGGAAAAGGTTTTCGGTTATTACAGAACCCTTTTCGGTAAAGCAAAGGAGCTGAAAAAAGAAGTTCTGGCCTACGGGCAGGTTAAGAGGAGCTCCACTGGCTTCACAATGGTTCATCCTGAGATTGAGATCTTTGATCCTGCAAAGGGAAAACTCGAAAAGCTGGGAACAGTTCTTCCGGTTTACCACTCAGCAGAGGGGTTAAAACAGTCTACAATCAGAAGGGACGTTCAAACGGTTGTTAAAAAAGTCCTTCCGTTCCTTCCGGAGTATCTTCCCTCAGAAATTCTTAAAAGACATAACTTCCCGGAAGCTGCCGATGCCTTCTGGAGAGTCCACTTTCCCTATGACGAGAAGGTTGAGGAGCTTCTCTCCTTCAAGACTCCGGCACAGAGAAGGGTAATTTTTGACGAACTCTTTCTCTTTCAGTTGGCACTTGCACTCCACAGGCAGAAGATAAAGAGGGAGAAGGGAATAGCCTTTCCCGTTTCAGAAGAACTGATAGAGGAGTTTAAAAAGGCCCTTCCCTTTAAGCTCACAAACGCACAGGAGCGGGTTTTAAAAGAGATAGTTGAAGATATGAGAAAGCCTGAACCCATGAACAGACTGGTTCAGGGAGACGTGGGAAGCGGAAAAACTGTTGTTGCAGCCGCTGCTGCATTCTTTGCCGCAAAGAGCGGTTATCAGACGGCCGTAATGGCTCCAACAGAAATTCTTGCGAACCAGCACTTTAAAAAGTTTGAGGAGTTTCTCTCTCCTTACGGCGTAAGGGTTGGGCTTTTAACGGGAAGTATGACAAAAAAACAGAAGGAAACCGTTTACAGAGCTATAAAGGAGGGTTTCATCCAGGTCGTTGTTGGAACCCACGCCCTCATACAGGAGGGGGTTGAGTTTAAAAACCTCGGCCTTGCAGTTATAGACGAGCAGCACCGCTTTGGCGTAAAGCAGAGGGTTGAGCTCAAGAAAAAGGGAAGAATGCCAGATGTTTTGGTTATGACGGCAACCCCCATTCCCAGAACCCTTGCAATGACTGCCTACGGAGATCTTGACGTTTCGGTGATAGACGAGCTTCCTGCTGGAAGAAAACCAATAAAGACGAAGATAATCTTTGAGGATGAAAGGAGCACGCTTGTGGATTTCCTGAAAAAGGAGATAGATAAGGGAAACAGGGTTTACATCGTTTACCCGCTTATTGAGGAGTCTGAGAAGTTGGAGCTGAAAGCCGCAACTGAGATGTTCCACTACTGGAGCGAAAAACTAAAGCCCCACAAAGTTGCCCTTCTACACGGCAGAATGAAGCAGGAAGAGAAAGATGCTGTAATGGAAGCGTTCAAAAAGGGTGAGTTCTCAGTTCTCGTTTCAACAACTGTTATAGAGGTTGGAGTTGATGTCCCGGAAGCTACGGTAATGGTTATTGAACACGCAGAACGGTTCGGACTTGCACAGCTCCACCAGTTGAGGGGAAGAGTGGGAAGGGGAGACAGGAAGTCTTACTGTTTCCTCGTAACTTCAAGAAGTGCTGGAGAGGATGCCATAAAGAGGCTTAGAGTCCTTGAGTCAACAAACGACGGCTTTAAGATTGCAGAAGCAGACCTCCAGTTTAGAGGCCCCGGAGAGATATTTGGAACCAGGCAGTCTGGACTGGGGGACTTTAAAGTTGCAGACCTTAGAAGAGATTATGAAATTCTGAAAATCGCAAGGGAAGAAGCAGAGAATTTAATAAAAGTCAACCCGGAGCTTAAAGATTTAAACGACCTTAAAGACCTTATGAGATTCCGTTTTGGGGAAAAGTTTGACCTTGTAGAGGTTGGTTAATATGTTCTTTCGACTATGAAGTCTGCAATTTCAAAAAGTGCCTTTTTAAACGGCGAATCGTTAAACACAGACAACTCTTCTTTTGCCCTTTCAACGTAATCCCTTGCCAGCTGGAAGGTTTTTCTGTCTCCTCCCTTTTCAAGAACGATTTCTCTTACAAAAGTGATCTCTTCTTGGGAGGGATTGGGATTGGTAAAGACCTGTTCAATTTCCTGTTTTTCACTTTCTGAAAGCTCAGCCATAATGGAAAGTAGAGGGTAGGTAACCTTACCTTCCCTTATGTCGTTACCGGCAGGTTTTCCTATTGTTTGTGAATCTGATATGTAGTCAAATGCGTCGTCAACAAGCTGAAATGCGTAGCCGATAAACTCTCCGTATTTTCTCAGTGCAGTTCTTGTGTTTTTATCTGCTTTACCCAGTATCGCTCCACATTCGCAGCAGGTTGCAAGAAGAGAAGCTGTTTTCCTGTAGATAACGTCAAAGTAGTCTTCCTCATTTATTGAGAGGTTCCCTATCCTTTCGAGCTGGAGGAGCTCCCCCTCTGCCATGTCCTGAACCGTTTGAGAGGCTACTTTAAGCACCTCTTCTCCACCGTAAACGGCCAGGACGTAGATGGCTTTGGCAAACATGTAGTCTCCAACTAAAACTGCTACGTCGTTACCAAAAACTTCGTTTGCCGATGGTTTTCCACGCCTCAGTTTTGCCCCATCAACTATATCGTCGTGAAGGAGAGTAGCAGTATGCATGTATTCCATAACCGTTGCAACGGGAATAAGTCTGTCTAAGGGAGCTCCTGTTATCATCCCCGAAATAATAGTAAGTCCCGGTCTTACCCGTTTTCCGCCGCTGTCTAAGATGTAACCGCCGGCTTTTAGAACCAGGGAAACCTTGCTTGAGAGGAGTTTTCTAGAGAACTCTTCAGCCTTTTCGAGCTCTTCTCTTATAACTTCAAAAGGCTTGAAAATCTTCATTACTCACCTATTTCAGGGGAATATTTCTGCTTCCTGGTTTTACAAGAGGTTCTTTGCCTTCTTTACACAAAGGGCAGTTTTCTGGCTGATACACAGGGACTTCAAGCCTCCATAAGGTTTGGAAAGGAACTCCAAAGTCAACGTTTCCACCGCTTCTGTCAACCAGACTTCCTACGGCAACAACTGTGCCTCCGTGTTCCTTAACAACTTCCATCGTCTCTTTTGTGGATTTTCCCGTTGTTACCACATCTTCAACAACAACGGCTCTTTCGCCCTTCTTTATCTCGAATCCCCTTCTGAGTGTTAGTTTTCCTTCCACCCTTTCTGCAAAAATTCCTCTAACGCCAAGGTGCCTTGCCGTTTCGTAGGAAACGATAATTCCTCCTATTGCTGGAGCTATGACGAGGTCGTACTCGATTCCTGTTTCTTTTATTCTCCTTGCCAGTTCTCTGCATAGGATTTCTGCATACTCCGGATACTGAAGAACCTTTGCACACTGAAGATAGTATGGACTGTGCAGACCGCTTGAGAGGAGGAAGTGCCCTGTCAAAAATGCGTCAGCTTTTAAAAAAATTTCCTTTATTTCGGCTTCATCGAGCATAATTTCGAATACCTCCGGTTAAGGATTACTCACTCATCCGTTTTGATAATTAAAGATTCGATGTAAATTATACTTCCTTATAGTTTCTGTCGGAAGATGCAGTCTAGCTGTGGTTATACGCTTTATCTGGAGGTTGAAGGTGTTGAGGGATAATGTGTGGCATTTGTCGCAGAACATTAAGAGTGAGGTTGTTGCCTGGAGAAGGCACATTCACATGTATCCGGAGCTCTCTGGCAGGGAATTCAACACCGCAGAGTTTGTCGCCGATAAACTGAGGGAGTTTGGCGTTGACGAGGTAATAGAGGACTTTGCAGACTCTACGGCTGTCGTTGGGATTATCAAGGGAGAGGAAGAGGGAGAAACGGTTGCTCTAAGGGCAGATATGGATGCCCTACCAACGGAGGAGAAGACAGGAAAGCCTTACGCTTCAAGAGTTAAAGGTGTTATGCACTCCTGCGGCCACGACGCCCACACGGCAATGCTCCTTGGAGCTGCAAAGGTTCTCTGCCAGATGAAAGAACATCTGAAGGGAAACGTTAAACTCATATTCCAGCCCTGCGAGGAGAGACACGACTGTAAGGGAGCAAAGTGGCTTGTTGAACACGGAGTTCTTGAAAACCCAAAGGTTTCGGCCATTTTTGCCCTCCACGTGTTCCCGGAGCTCCCCGCCGGTTATGTGGGAACGAAGAAAGGTCCCTTCCTTGCTTCATCAGACGTTTTTAGAGTAAAAATTATCGGAAAGAGTACCCACGCTTCCCGTCCCCACCAGGGAGTTGACCCTGTAATAATGGCCGCCCAGTCAATAAACGCCCTCCACCACATAGTGAGCCGATACTTAGACCCCTTAGAGCCCGCAGTTCTCACCATTGGGAAGATTCAGGGAGGGTTTGCAGAGAACATCATTCCAGATGAGGTTGAGTTTGACGGAACGATAAGAACTCTATCAAACGAGGTAAGGGAAAAAATTCCAGAGCTGATAGAGAGGGCTCTCTCCGGAATCACGTCGGCCTACGGAGGAGAGTATTCCTTCAAATTTGAAGAGGGAACGCCTCCTCTCATAAACCACCCGGAAACCACAAAGTTTGCCATTGAAAAGATGGGGGAGCTCCTTGGGAAAGAGAAAGTCGTAATCCTTGAAAGGCCTACAATGGGAGGGGAGGACTTCTCGGTTTACCTCCAGCACGTTCCCGGAACATTTATAAGGCTGGGAGTAAGAAACGAGGAAAAGGGAATAGTCTATCCACTCCACAACTCCAGGTTTGACATAGACGAAGATGCCCTTCCTGTGGGAGTGGCAGTAGAAGCTTACCTTGCTCTAACCTACCTCCAGAAGCAGAGAAACTCTACCTAATTGAAAACCGTTCTCAACAAGTATAGAATTAAAACTGCCGCGGGGGTGGAGCTGGGCTCCTGAGACCTGCCTCTTCTGGCAGGAACCCCTGGAACCTGATCCGGGTAATGCCGGCGTAGGGAGCGGCGAGAGTCAATCTCCCCCTCCTTACAGCCTCCCTCGTGGTAGAAATCCCAATAAGGAGGCAATATGCAGAACCTCAGCGAAGTTGTCATCTCAGAGGCCATCATCTCCTCTTTCATGGAAAAACTGAAGAAAAACCTTGAATTAGATGTTGCCATTGTTGGAGGAGGTCCTTCAGGTCTTGTTGCAGGTTACTACCTTGCAAAGGAAGGTTTTAAAGTGGCCATCTTTGAGAGGAAGCTCTCAATAGGTGGTGGAATGTGGGCTGGAGCTATGTTCTTTAACGAAATTGTCGTTCAGGAGATGGGAAGAGAAGTTCTGGACGAGTTTGGCGTTAACTACAGGGAATATAAGCCGGGCTACTACCTTGCAGACGCCGTTGAATCCGTAACGACGATAGCCTCTAAAGCTGTAAAAGCTGGAGCAACAGTTTTTAACGGAGTAACTGCTGAAGACGTTGTTCTGAAACAGGTAAACGGCCAGTATAGGGTCTGCGGCCTTGTTATCAACTGGACGACAGTTGATATGAACCATCTGATGGTTGACCCTCTTGTGGTAACCTCTAAGTTCGTTGTTGACGCAACAGGCCACGACGCAACAGTCGTTTCAACACTTCAAAGGAAGGCCGGAATTAAGCTGAATACGGAAACCGGCTGCGTTGTTGGAGAGAAACCCCTGTGGGCTTCAGTTGGTGAGGAAGACACGGTCAAAAATTCAAAAGAAGTTTTCCCCGGTATCTTTGTAAGCGGAATGGCTGCAAACGCAACCTGCGGTTCACACAGGATGGGACCGGTTTTTGGCGGTATGCTGATGTCTGGCAAAAAGGTTGCCAGAGAAATTGCTGAAAGGCTTAAATCCAATAAGGAGGAATAATGGCTACACTTGTTGAACTTGTTAAGAAGGGAATAGTTCCAAAAGAGGTTGAGTTCTGTGCAGAGTATGAGAAAAGGGACGTTGACTATATAGTTAACGGCCTTATAGAAGGGACGATAGTTATCCCTGCAAACATTTACCATAGGGAGAGGGAGGACTTTACTCCCAGAGCCATCGGGAAAGGACTTAAGACAAAGGTTAACGTTAACATAGGAACCTCTGGCGATATTGAGGACATAGAGCTCGAACTTGAAAAGCTTAGAGTTGCTCTGAAGTATGGAACAGATGCCGTTATGGACCTTTCAACTGGAAAGTTCATAGATGAGACAAGAAGGGCAATTCTGAAAAACTCTCCGGTTATGGTTGGAACCGTTCCTATCTACCAGGCTGCAAAGGAAGCTGCTGAAAGGTATGGATTTATCGGGAAGATGACGGTAGACGACCTCTTTAACGTAATAGAGAAACACTGCCAGGATGGCGTTGACTTCATAACCGTCCACTGCGGTGTAACTCTCTCTTCGCTTGAGAGGCTCAGGAACGAGGGAAGGATAATGAACATCGTCTCCCGGGGTGGAGCTCTCATGGCCGAGTGGATGGTCTACAATGATAGGGAAAACCCCTTATACGAGCACTACGATAGACTTTTAGAGATTGCAAAGAAGTATGATGTAACCCTTTCTTTAGGCGATGGAATGCGCCCCGGATGTATAGCCGACGCAACAGATAGGTGCCAGATTGAGGAGCTCATAACCCTTGGAGAGCTCGTTGACAGGGCAAGGGAGGCCGACGTTCAAGCTATGGTTGAAGGCCCCGGCCACGTTCCCCTTGACCAGGTTGAGGCAAACATCCTGCTTCAGAAAAGGCTCTGCCACGGAGCTCCCTTCTACGTTTTAGGTCCCATCGTTACAGATATAGCTCCCGGCTACGACCACATAACCGGAGCAATTGGAGGAGCAATAGCTGCAAAGGCAGGAGCCGATTTCCTTTGCTATCTAACCCCAGCTGAACACCTGGCCTTGCCAGACGTCGAAGACGTTAAGCAGGGCGTAATCGCTGCAAGAATCGCTGGCCACGCTGCAGACATCGTTAAAGGTGTTCCCGGAGCTATTGATTGGGATATTGAAATGGCGAAGGCGAGAGAAGCATTAGACTGGGAGAGGCAGTTTGAACTTGCAATAGACCCTGAAACTGCCCGCAGGTATAGGGAAGAGAGAGCTCCCCAGGAAGACGAAAAAACCTGCACAATGTGCGGAAAACTCTGTTCAATTAAAAGAGTAGAAGATTATCTGAATAAGAAATAAACTTTTGGCAGCGGGTATTCCCCGTTGCCTTTTAAGAGTTTTTGAGTTTGTCTATCCATTCTCTAAAGTGAGGGCATTTTTCTATCATTTTTTCAATACCTAATATTTCTGCTATATCTATTCCATGAAGAGGTTTACTATACTTGTTTGGTTTTAAAATTGATTCTATCCTTTTTGATGGTGCTGTTTCTGGGTTGTCGTTAATAAGCTCTGGATTTGGGAACTTACGAATTATATCTAAGAATTCTTCTTTTTTATTTGGAAAAACTTCTTCAAAACCTATAATGTCTGAAAATAAGAGGGCTTCAAACTCGTGAATCTGGATATAGGGTATAAACTTGGAATCATTGATATCTTTGAACCAGCAATTCTCTAAGTGATGTACTTTTTCATATATGCCTCCGGAAGGCATATTTTCTTTTCCAGGAAAGTTTGAAGGGATTTTGTAAAAATCTATCAGAGTAGTAACTTTATAGCAGTCGCCATTTTTATTACTTTTTGTATATCTTTCTTTATATGATTATAGTTGACAAATCCACCTTTGTGTTTTTGATGAGGAGTTCTGCTTGTTTCTATGATAATTGGTTTGAAATATATTTGAAACTCCAAGAAGTAGTTGGAAAGTATTTTTTTGATGAATTGTTCTTCTGTTTGCCCTTCAACAATTACATAAATTATCCGGCACAACTTTTAGGGTCTCCCTCCTAAAATATTTTTTTCCCACAGTTCTCCTAAGGAGTATTCTTGAAGCCAGTCTTCAAGATCTTCTTTTTTAAGTCTTCTAAAAACAGATTGATTGTCTTCAACGTCAACTACTATTATGTCTTCAGGTTCAAAATGGCTTATTAGAGTTGCAGATTGTGTTGACATTATTATTTGAGTTTTAGGAGATATAGTCTTAACAATTTCAGAAAACAGCTTTATAGCTGCTGGATGAAGTCCCAGTTCTGGTTCATCTATGAGAATGGTTGAAGGTAAAAATTCTTCGGGTTGAAGAAGTAAAGTTAACAAACAAAGCATTCTTAGTGTTCCATCTGATAGATGAGATGCATTGAAATATTCATCTGAGTCTCGGTGTTTCCATTCTAATCTTATTCTTTCATTATCAATTCTGTCGGGTTCTAATACAAATTTTTCAAAGAAGGGAGCAACCTTTCTTAAATTTCTTTCTATTTGTTTAAAATTATTCTCATATCGTTTTTGGAGTAAATATAGAAATGCCGGTAGATTCGAAGCGTTTTCTCTGAAAAATCTATTGTCGTTTATATTACATGCTCTTCTCATCGGTGATTCATTGCTAGTATCGTGAAAATGATATACTTTCCACGTTTTCATGGAGTTAAATACGTAATACGATTTACTGGGTCCACCTACCTTTCCTGTTTCTTTAGCAGCTTCCGGAAGTTTACTTTCATACTCGTTTTTTCCTATATCATCATAATCCCAATAACCTTGGCTTGTATAGAAACCTACTCTTTCATATTCAAAGAATAAGTTATCTTGATTGTCGGGTATTAGTCTGAATTCATATACGTTTGGACTGAAGAAAACTTTACTCTCGATGTATTCAGAATATTTTCTCCCGAAGTAAAGCAGATTGTTGGCTCCTCCTTCTTTTCTTACGTGCTTTTGGAACTCCTGTTCTACAAAAGCATTTAACATCCTAAAAAATGATATGAAATTAGACTTACCAACTCCGTTGGCACCAATAAGGATATTGATATTTCTAAGTTCTATTTCAGCTTCTCTGATTGATTTAAAGTTTTTGATTACTAATTTTTCAACCTTTCTCTTTTCCATAACTCTCAGCTAACTTTGTTTTAGGGATTTTAGTATTGGTAGTATACTATATGTATGCTTGAGAAATAAATTAAGATGAGGTGTTTTCATGCTTGCTAAAAGGATTATTCCCTGTTTAGATGTAAAAGAAGGAAGGGTTGTTAAGGGAGTTAACTTCGTTAACCTAATAGATGCAGGAGACCCTGTTGAGAACGCTAAAGTTTACGACGAGCAGGGAGCAGATGAGCTTGTTTTCTTAGACATTACGGCTAGCTATGAGAAAAGGGGAATAATGATTGACGTTGTTAAGAGAACTGCAGAAGAGGTCTTCATGCCTTTAACTGTTGGTGGAGGAGTGAGAACCGTTGAGGATATAAGGAACCTGTTAAATGCCGGAGCTGATAAGGTTTCAATAAACACCGCTGCAGTTAAGAACCCGGAACTCATAACTGAGGGAGCAAAGCTCTTTGGTTCTCAGTGTATCGTTGTTGCAATTGACGCAAAGAGAAAGGGAGAGAGCTGGGAAGTTTACATCCACGGCGGAAGAACGCCTACCGGTATAGACGCAGTTGAGTGGGCAAAGGAGGTTGTTGACAGGGGAGCTGGTGAAATCCTCCTCACTTCTATGGATAGAGATGGAACAAAAGCAGGTTACGACATAGAGCTTACAAGGGCTATCTCTGAGGCCGTTTCCGTTCCTGTTATTGCTTCAGGTGGAGCAGGAAAGCCTGAACACTTCTACGAGGGGTTAACAGAGGGTAAGGCCGATGCCGTTCTTGCCGCCTCTGTTTTCCACTTCAGGGAGATTTCAATTCCAGAACTTAAAAAATATCTAAAAGAAAGGGGAGTATGGGTGAGGATTTAGAGGGAGAGAAGGAGCTCCCTCACCCTCTCTTCTATCTTATTTCTCACCTGTCGGAATACTTTGAGTTTTTCCTCTTCAGTTCCTTCTGCCTTTGCGGGGTCAGGCAGGTTCCAATGGAAAGTTTTTACTCCGGGAATAGTAGGGCACTTCTCTGCAGCATCTCCACACAGGGTTACTATCAGGTCAAGCTGATTGAAAGGTATCTCCTCAAGGCTCTTTGACCTCTGACCTGATATGTCTATTCCTTTTTCTGCCATAACCTTTACTGCCAGAGGGTGGATGTATCCAGCAGGCTCTGAACCGGCGGAGAAAATCTCAACGTTTTTCTTTAATTTCCTGGTGTAGAACTTACCAAACCCTTCAGCCATCTGGCTTCTTGCAGAGTTTCCGGTGCAGATAAACCCAATTTTCAAGATAGGTTCCCCCTTTAATTAGGGCGGGAAACCCCGCCCAAAGGGTTAAATCCTGTCTTTAAGAAGCAGCCAGAGTCTTTTCTTGGTTTCTTCTGAGATGTATTCCGGTTTTGTCTGGATGGCTCCAACGAGGGCTGTTCTTGCCGGGGAGTTTGCAAGGTCTTCAGGCTTCAGGGTTTCAACAACTCTCTTTATCATCTTTTTGGCGTTTTCAACGTTCCTAGCCATTGTTGCAAGGACTTTTTCTACGTTGACCTCCTCTCCCTCTTTCCAGACGTCGTAGTCTGTTGCAAGGGCTACCGCAGAGTAGGGGATTTCAGCCTCCCTTGCAAGCTTCGCCTCTGGGATATTGGTCATTCCTATAACATCAACTCCCCAGCTCCTGTAGATTTTGGATTCAGCCTTTGTTGAGAATTGAGGGCCTTCGATGCAGATGTAGGTTCCCTCTCTGTGGACGGGAATTCCCTCTTCTATACAGGCGTTGTAGATGATTTCATTAAGGAGAGGGCAGGTTGGAGTGTCAAAGGGGATGTGGGCAACGATGCCGTTTCCGAAAAAGGTTGATGGTCTGTTTTTTGTTCTATCGAAATACTGGGTGACTATTACGAAGTCTCCCGGTTTGATCTCTTCCTTCATTGAACCGACGGCGCTGACAGAGATTATGCAGTCAACTCCGAGCATTTTGAAGCCGTAGATGTTTGCCCTGTAAGGAACTTCAGATGGGAGGTAGACGTGGCCTCTGCCGTGGCGTGGGAGGAAGTAGACCTCTTTGTTGCCCAGTCTGCCGTAGATGTAGGCGTCTGAGGGCTCCCCAAAGGGAGTTTCGAGCCTTATCTCTTTAACGTCTGTTAGTCCTTCTATATCGTAAAGGCCGCTCCCACCAATGACTCCTATCTTCATCTACTCTCCTCCTTTAAACTCGATTTCTTTTCCCTTCAGTTTGATGATTGTTCCCATTCCCCAGACGTTGATTACCTTGTCGCCGTCTTTGTCTGTTCCTTCCAAAATCGAAATCTTGATGTTCTTTACGCCATCTGCCTGGAGTTGCTGTGCCTGTTGTTCTAACATGCTTACAACTCTCATTACAGGGTCAATGGGGAGCTCCCCGTTAAACCAGTTCTTCTGCTTCTGCTGAGCAAAGGCGTAGGCAATGTTTACAATCTCGTGTGGCTGTGGAACTTCTCCAAAAGAGAGAACCATCATTTCCTCCTTTGATTTATAAGTTTTCTGGTAGAGAATTTTAGCCGATTAAGGAGGGAATTATGGTCTTGAGGGATTTGAGGGAACTCTCCTCTCTTGTTGAGGGGTTGAGGAAAAAGGGAAAACGGATTGTCTTTACAAACGGCTGTTTTGACATCATTCACGCCGGCCACGTTGACTATCTGGAGGAGGCAAAATCTTTTGGGGACTTCCTGATTGTTGGAATGAACAGCGATGAGTCTGTAAGGCGAATTAAGGGGGAAAAACGGCCGATAGTTCCAGAGGATTATAGGGCAAGAGTTCTTGAGGGTTTAAAGGCCGTTGACTGCGTTTTTATCTTTGAAGATGAAACACCCTTGAGGGTGATTGAAATTGTAAAGCCGGATGTTCTTGTTAAGGGGGCAGACTGGCCTCTTGAAAAGATTGTGGGAAGAGAATTTGCAAAAGAGGTTAAGAGAATTCCCTTCAGGTTTGACATCTCTACCACAAAGATTGTTGAGAGGATAGTGAACCTTTACTGTAAAACTTCAGAGGGAACAACTGCGTAGGTTTTTGAGACCTCCCTTGAGAGGGCTTTTATTGCGTCTGTTGGAGCCACGTTGGAGAGCTCTTCAATTTTCTCTCCAACCTTTACCTTTATTACCTCTGTCCCTTTGGGAGAGTAGTAGGAGTAGGCAACTTTTGATGGTTCAATAACTTCAAAGTAGTAGTCTGGAGAGAATCCGGCCTTTTCAACCTTTTCTTTAAGTTCTAAAAGGTCTGCCGGTTTTACCTCAACGGTTCTGAAAAGCTCTCTCCTTACAAACCGCCTTGAGAGGTCTGAAATTACGGCATCTTTGTGGTTCTGGAGGGCGTAGATGGAGCAGATTATGTGGCCGTCTGTAAGGTTGAAGAACTCCTCCGGGCTGCCATCTTTCAGGCACTTTTTAAGACTCTTGTCTATTGGCAGTTCTTCTCCGCTTAAAAGGAGCTCCCTCATTCTTCTAACTATCTTCTGGAGGAGAACCTGAGCCGAGAGGTTTACCTTGTGGAAGTAAACCGTCCAGTACATCTGATACCTTGACATAACGTAGGATTCAAGGGCGTTGAACCCTTTGGAGCTCCACACAAGCTCGCCGTTCTCAACCCTTGCTGAGACCAGTATCCTGTTTGTGTCTATCCTTCCAAAGGAGACTCCCGTGTAGAACGCATCCCTTCTCAGGTAGTCGAGTCTGTCGCAGTCTAACTGGCTTGAGACTAACTGGTAAGTAAAGGGCTGGTTGTGTTCTTTCCTGAGAATCTTTTTTGTTTCCTCTAAGAGTTCCTTTTCTATACCGATTTCCGATTCAACCTTTTCAAGTGCTTTAAGGGTTAGCTCTTCGTGTTTTACGGGAAGTATGTATCCCTCAAGGGCATGGGAGAATGGAGAGTGGCCAAGGTCGTGGGTGAGGGCTGCAAGTTTTACGGGGAGCTCCACATCTTCAGAGAAAGCGTAGCCGTTCATCCTGAGGTAGTTAAAGGTCTTCTCAACCAGCCAGTAGACTCCCAGGGAGTGCTGGAAACGTGTGTGCTCGGCTCCCGGATAGATGAGGTAGCAGGGCCCCAACTGGCGGATATACCTGAGGCGCTGGAGGGGGGAACTCCTCAAAACCCTCTCAACGGGAGACCCCCTCTCAATCAGAATAAACTCCTCGTAAACGGGATCCATTAACAGCTTATACTTCTTCACTCCTGCACTCTTTACAGATTCCGTGGCAGATTGCCGTGCAGCTTACGGGCTCTCCAACAGATTCTATCTCTTTTCGGTTTACCTGGGGAATAACGTCTATGTCGTAGATCCTACCGCACTTCATACAGATAAAGTGGCTGTGGGGTTCTACCCTTGCGTCGTATCTGACCTTGTCCTTCAGCGTTGGAACTCTCTGAACAAGGCCTACCGTCTCAAGGCTTGAGAGGGTTCTGTAAACTGTTGTGAGGGAAATTCCCTCTATTTTTCCCTTCAGCTCTTCGTAGAGCTCCTCTGCAGATGGGTGGTCGTGCCTTGAGGCGATAGCCCTGTATACTGCAATCCTCTGGGGTGTTACCTTCAACCCTAAAGCCCTTGCCTTCTTCTTAAACTCCTCGACTCTCTTCTCAAGGTTCATCGTAAACCTCTGCATAAAAGTTTTAAGAGCAAAATATTTGTATATGCTTAATTTAGTCCTTATGAACCGAAAAGGTCTCCCGGCTTTACCCTGTATCCCCTTACAAACTCCTCTCCGGAAATCTCCTTCCTCCCCTCGGGTCTCAGTCTCTCTACCCTGAGGGCTCCCTTTCCCGTTGCAACTATCAGCTCCCTGCCGGCCTCTATTACCTCTCCCGGTTTTCCGCTGCCTTCAACGGGTTCTGCCTTCAAAATTTTTACCCGCTTTCCTCTAAAGGTTGTGTAAGCAGATGGCCAGGGGGTAAACGCCCTTATCTGGTTGAATATCTCGCGGGAACTCCTTGTCCAGTCTATTTCTCCCATTTCCTTTTTAATCTGGGGACAGTAGGTTGCCTCTTCCTCATTCTGGGGAACCGGTTTCAGCTTTCCGGAAACGTAAAGAGGGATGGTTTCAACAAGAAGCTCCGCTCCAACTTCTGCCAGTTTGTCGTGGAGAGTCTTTGCGTTGTCTTCTCTTTCAATTTTCACTCTTCTCTGGCTTATTATGTCTCCTGCGTCAAGTTCCGGAATTACCTTCATTATCGTTACTCCCGTTTCCTCCTCTCCGTTGAGGAGTGCCCACTGGATGGGGGAGGCTCCCCTGTATCTGGGGAGGAGGGATGCGTGAACGTTTATCGTTCCGTATTTGGGAATGTTCAGGAGCCACTCAGGGAGAATCTTCCCGTAAGCGGCAACGACGATTAAATCGGGGTTTATGCTCAGAAGTTTTCCCCTTAGTTCCTCGTTGTCCTTTACCCTTTCCGGCTGGTAAACGGGAATTCCCAGTTCTTTTGCAGCCACTTTTACAGGGGGTGGAGTGAGCTTTTTACCCCTTCCGGCCGGTTTGTCGGGCTGGGTTATGACCAGCTTAACGTCGTATCCCTTCTCAACCAGCTTCTTTAGGGAGGGAACGGCAAAGTCGGGCGTTCCCATAAATACCACTTTAAGTTTTTCCACTGAATACCTCCAGGAGTTTCTCAAAAGGAAAAGCTCCCTCTCTTAGGAGCTCCGGCCTTCCGCCAAGGAGTGAGACCAGGGTGGAGGGCTTTCCGGAAGATTTTCCCTCTACGCAGAGGGAGATGTTGTCTTTAAAGTAGGAATAACACTCGGAGCAGTTCTCGGCGGGCTTTTCCCCTTCAGGGTTTGCACTTGGAGCAAACAGGGGATGGGAGAGCTCTATAACTTTTAGCAGGAATTCATCCTTTGGAACCCTTATGGCTATATCTTCTTTTTCCGTTATTCTCCTTAACGGAGAGCTCTCCTTCAGGGGGAGAACAACCGTAAGCCGTTCGGGGAAAATGGCCGACAGTTTTTCCTTTACCCCTTCGGGAAACACAACGCCTAACTCTTTTGCTCTTTTCAGGGAGTCAAAGAGGACTATCAGGGGCTTTTTGGGATTTCTCCTTTTCAGTTTGTAGAGCTCTTCAAAGACTTTTCGGGAGAGGGAGCTCCCTATGAGTCCGTAGAGGGTATCAGTTGGAGAGCAGACTATCTCTTCTCTCTTTATAAAGTCTGCAACCAGAGGGGCGCTTGGGAGCTCCTTCTTAACCCTCTCCATTTTCCTCTTTCATCTCAAGGAGGTGTTTGTTGTAGAGGAAAATCAAGTCTCCGACGTTGCAGCGGAGCTCTTCTGCAACCGGTTTACACTTTGCCTTCAGAATAAAGAAGATGTCCTTTCTGTCAACTCCGTCTAACGTTTCAAAGTTCGCCTGTCCCTTTGATATGACGAAGAACGCCTTTTCCCACGCCTCTTTGAACTCTTCTGAGGCAAACTCAAAGTCAACGCCGATGTAGTCCTTTCCCGTTGTTATCAGCTCGTCTGCAATCTCGTTTGCTCCGGTCTTAACAGCGTCCTCAACCGTTGCGTCGTTGAGTATGGGGCCTCCTCTTACCGCAAGGACGACCTTCAGCCCCCTCTCCTTCAGCTCCTCCATGAGGAACTTGTCAAAGACTATTTCTCCTGCGTTGTCTGCAACGTAGAGAACGGTTTTTCCGGGAACTAAAAACCGCTCTAGGATTGCCTCATCAAAGTAGGCAAAGGGGGTTTTGAAGAAGTTCCTTATCTCCTCTTCAAGGTCAAAAGCGTTTGGGACTGCGAAATCTATAACGTTTCCAAGAGCTGCGAGCTTTATTGCCGCTGCAAGCCTGTCTTCGGCCTTTTCGTAGAACTCCTTTCTCAGGTGGGGTTCGAGCCGCAACGCTATGGAGTTGTATTTGTCCTTCAGGGTTTTGTAGGGATCTTCAACCCCCGACATCTTCTTAAAAATCCTGTGGATAAACGTGGCGTTGTGACCAGGGGATTTTTCAGGTTGGAGGTCTTTGTAGAGGAACTTCGCAGCTTCCCTCTCAATCTCAATAGTCTTTTCCCTGCTTAAGCCTGCAACTTCTGCGGCCTTCCTTACTTGATTGAGAAAACAGGGGAGGCAGAGCGGGTAAACTTTCATATCAGCCCTCTAAAACTTTTTTCCTCATTTCCTCTCTATACTCTTTGAGCTTCTGGCGGAGCTCTTCGTATTTAATGGCCATTATCTCGGTCGCTAAAACTGCTGCATTCTTTGCTCCCGCCTTTCCTATTGTTACCGTTGCAACGGGAATTCCTCCTGGCATCTGAACGATTGAGAGGAGGGAGTCGATTCCCTTCAGCGGAGAGGCGTCGAGGGGAACTCCGATTACGGGAAGGGTGGTCTTCGCAGCTATCACTCCTCCCAGGTGGGCAGCGTATCCTGCGGCGGCGATGATTACGTCGTATTCCTCTTCTGCCCTTTCGCAGAAAGAGAGAACTTCATCAATAGTCCTGTGGGCAGAGAGAACTTTGACGTCGTAGGGAATGCCAAACTGGTCTAGGGTTTTCATGCAACTTTCCATAACCGGCATATCAGACCTGCTTCCCATAACAACCGCTACCTTTTTCATTTCACTACCTCCGCTTCTACCGGTTCTGACCTGTTTCCTGCTTTATCCACTGCCTTTACCTGAACGTTTTTAAAACATTCGGGGATGTTAAAGTATATCCCGGAGACCTTAAAAGTTGAATTTCCTGCTACTACCTCGTAGTAGACCACATCTTCCGACGGAGATGGCTCCCATACCGCAGTGCACGTTTTCCCTTTTATCACGTAGGCGTGGGGAGGGGGAAGTGGAGACTCCCTGTCTTCTGGAGTAACTGTTTTCCCTTGAGAGAGTTTTCCCTTCAGTTCTCCATCGGCAAATCTCAGCCTGTATGTATAAGGTTTTCCGTTTTTTACGTTTCTGTCTACAAAGGTTTTTCCCGAAAAAGTTGCGTCCGGCTTTATGTAGGGAGGTTTGGCGTTTCTGAAGACCTCAACCGGCAGTTTCGGGTTTTTCAGCTCGATTACTACTCTTCCGTCTTCTCCTTTCAGAGAAAAGAGGGGAATTTCAGATATTGGTTCTTTTCCCTTTATGCATATCGGCTCTGTGGGAGAGCTCCACTCTCCTTCGTAAACAGAGGCAACGGAGTAACATCTCTTCTCTCCCGGCCTGATGGGGTTGTCTATCAGGTAGTTCTTGTCAGTTTTTACTTTTCTCTTTCCAAAGTTGATAATAACCGCGTATTCAACCTTTTCAGGCATGGGGAGTTTTCTTCCATCCCGATACGTTTCTACCTTCTTCCAGCTAATGAGAGGTCTATCGTAGTCCTGAATCAGATTTTCAACCTGGGGAGTTGCGGGGATTTTTGTAAGTGGAGGTTTCGGACTGCCTCTGTGTCCACAGGTAGAAAAGGAAAAAAGAAAAGGTAGCGTAAAGAGCAGGAGTTTCCTCAAATTTCCTCCGTAAGCTTTATATTTTGCTGATATAATTTTCCCAAAACACGGCCAGGAGGTCTAAAAGTGGCTTCTATTGACGTAAACCAGATTGCAAAGGGAATGAAATTAGAGATTGATGGGGCTCCTTACGAAATCATAGATTACCAGCATGTTAAACCAGGTAAAGGTCAGGCCTTTGCCAGAATAAAGCTTAAGAACTTAAAAACGGGGAACGTTGTTGAAAAAACCTATAAAGTTGGTGAAAAGTTAGAGCTTGCCGATTTTGAAGAGAGGGAGATGGAATACATCTACAATGACGGTGAGTTCTACTACTTTATGGACAATAAAACCTACGAGCAGGTTGGTGTTCCTGCCGCCTCCCTCGGAGAAAAAGCAGGTTTCCTGAAAGAGAACACTCCTGTAATGGTTCAGTTTTACAAGGGTGAGGCCATTTCCGTTAAGCTGCCCAAGAGCATAGTTCTTCAGGTTGTGGATACCGAGCCCGGCTTTAAGGGAGATACCGTTTCAAACGTTACAAAGCCTGCAACCCTTGAAACCGGTGCCGTTGTTCAGGTTCCCATGTTTATCAACGTTGGGGACTACGTGAGGGTAAACCCCGAAACAGGTGAATATATAGAGAGGGTAAACGTAAAGTAGGAGGAGCAGTTGGCCGATATAGAGAAGGTGAGGGAGCTCCTCAGGAGCCTTGAGAGCTCGTCGGTAGAGGAGCTTGAAATAGAGACCGAGGGCTTGAAGTTAAAGGTTAGGTTCAACAGGGAAAAGGGATCTGCTGCAGTTTCTCAGGAGATTTCCGAAACCCCTCAACCCTCCTTGCAGGAAGAGGTAAAAGAGGAAGAAAAAGACAATTACTACGTTGTTGAATCTCCGATGGTTGGAACCTTTTACAGGGCTCCGGCTCCTGGTGCTGAGCCTTTCGTAAAAGAGGGAGACTACGTTGAAAAAGGCCAGACCCTCTGTATAATTGAAGCCCTCAAAGTTATGAACGAGATTGAGTCTGAAGTTTCCGGAATAGTAAGGAAGATCCTTGTTGAAAACGGCCAGCCCGTTGAGTTTGGCCAGCCCCTCTTCTACATAGAGCCCAAGTAGGAAAGGTTATGTTTAGAAAAGTTCTGATAGCCAACAGAGGCGAAATAGCCGTCAGGATAATAAGAACCTGCAGAGAGCTTGGTATAAAAACCGTTGCCGTTTACTCAACGGCCGACCGAGATTCTCTCCATGTTTACCTTGCAGACGAGTCGGTCTGTATAGGAGGACCTCAGCCCCAGCAGAGCTACCTGAACATTCCGGCGATAATTGCTGCTGCCGAGCTTTCCGGAGCGGATGCCATCCATCCCGGCTACGGCTTTCTCTCTGAAAATCCCGGGTTTGCCGAAATCTGCAACGCCTGTGGAATAAAGTTTATCGGCCCATCCCCTGAAACTATGCTGGTAATGGGGGATAAGGCAAAAGCAAGGAAGATTGCTCAGGAAGCCGGCGTTCCGGTGGTTCCGGGAAGTGGAGTCTGCAGAAGCGTGCAGGAAGCCCTGAGGGAAGTAGAAAGAATTGGGGTTCCTGCCCTTGTAAAGGCTGCCCACGGCGGTGGTGGAAGGGGAATGAGGCTTATAACATCCATGGAAGAGGCTGAAACCCTTATAGCAACAGCAATGGCTGAGGCCGAGGCAGCTTTTGGAAACGGAGAAGTTTACGTTGAGAAGTTTATAGAGGAACCCAGGCACATTGAGGTTCAGGTAATTGCAGATGCTCACGGTAACGTCTATACTTTTGGAGAGAGGGAGTGTTCCCTCCAGCGAAGGCACCAGAAAGTTGTGGAAGAAGCTCCTTCTCCGTTTGTTGATGAGGAGCTGAGGCGTGAGCTTTCTAAAGCCGCCAGGAGACTGACCTCATATATAAACTATGAGGGTGCGGGAACAGTTGAATTTTTAGTCGATAAAGATAAAAACTTTTACTTTATAGAGATGAATACCCGTATACAGGTGGAACATCCCGTTACAGAAATGGTTACCGGCAAAGACCTTATATCCCTTCAACTGCGGGTTGCTGCAGGAGAGAGACTTGATTTAAGTCAAGTAAAAATGGAAGGTCACGCAATAGAATTCAGAATAACCTGTGAAGATTACTCTCAGAACTTTAAACCGGTTCCCGGAAAGATAGAGAAACTTCTTCTTCCTGGTGGATTTGGAGTTAGAGTAGATACTCACATTTATGAGGGCTATGAGGTTCCTGTATACTACGACTCTCTTCTTGCCAAGCTCATTGTTTGGGGAGAAAATAGAGAAGAGGCTATAGAGAGAGGGAAAAGAGCTTTATCTGAGTTTGTTATTGAAGGAGAGCTTAAAAACACTGTGCCTTTTCATCTTAAACTTTTAGGCACTGAACAGTTCAAAAGAGGGACTTTTAATACAAGAACCCTTGAAGAGGAGATACTACCTGTTCTCGATTAGTTGAATTTTTAAATCAGTTTCTGGAGGAAGAATGTCAAATTCGTCAAAGTCAGAAAAAGTTAAAATTTGGCTTAGAGAATATCTTACAGAGTTTGGGGAATACAGTGGAACCCTTGAGGAACTTTCAAGCCTTACGGGAGCTTCTCCTTATCTTATTAAAAAGGTTCTAAAAGAGCTTGAGGATGAGGGTTTTCTCAGATCTGAAACAAAAAGAGGAAAAGGTCTAATAATAAGGTTTACCGGGGAAAATAAAGAAACTGATGCTGAACCTGTGAAGGAGGAAAAGATGGAGGAGGAAAAAGAGGTTCAGCAGAGTTCAGAAAAGAAGAAGAAGGAGAAAAAGAAATCCCTCCAGGATACTGTTCTAACCTCTCTTCTTGGAAAAGATGTTACTGTTTTCCTGATTAGCGGAACAAGACTTGAAGGGAAGCTTCTTGACTTTGACAACTTTACCCTTGCCATGACTGCCCCAAAAGGTAAATCTCTGGTTTACAAACACGCAGTTGCGACCATACTGTTTGATGTGGAATAGACTATGAAGAGATATAGAACTCTTGAAGAGGCACAGATAGCTCTTATTGAGCTTCTTGAGGAGCGAGGAGAGTTCAGAGGAAGCGTAGAGGAGCTGGCAGAGGAGCTTTTCGTAAAGCCTGAACAGATAAAACCTCTTCTTCAGCTTTTGAAATCTTCTGGAGATGTTGTTTACGAGGAATTGGACGAGGAGCTGATAGTCAGGCCTGCTTCTATGATTGCTTCTCTTCTTCCTCCAGTTTTGACTGAGGAGCAGGCAAAGGAAGTTGAGGAGAAAGTGAACCAGGGCTACAAGGTTATAGCCTGCTCTACAATGGGAGGTGTTCAGAGCAGGGAGCTCCGCTCAGCCCTTGGTAAGAGGGTGACAGTTTACTTTCGTAACGGAAGTAAAGTTGAGGGGAAACTGAAGGGTTTTGACAGGTTCTGCCTTAAGTTGAGGAACTACATGGGAAACATACTTGCCTATAAGCATGCTATATCTACTATTGTTTACAAGCCCTGATGAGGGCATAACCTTTCGATCTGTAACTCTTTATTTCAAGTTCAGGTGCTACTTTCTTCAGTGTTTTCCTTAAAGTGGATATGTAAACTGGCAAACTCTCCTCTTTTATGCCCAGCTTCAAGAAGCTGTCAAAGCCAACCACCTCTTCTGGTCTGTCAAAGAGTTCCCTTAAAACTAGGGCTCCTCTATAGGAGATTTGCTCTCCTTTTTCTACCTTCTGTTTTTTTATGAGCTCAACTCTGGAATCGGGAACCTTATAAGTGAGTTTAACGATGGTATTGTCGTCGAGCTTTATTTTGACGTTGTAGGAACTTCTTATCAGAGCCTTCAGAATGGATTCTAACGAACATTTATCTTTACATACGAGAAATACATTATTGTTTGATTTAAGTTGAGTTTTATTTTCGTTCCGTATGATAATAATGGGTTTTTCTTTGATTTCTTCTAGGAATAGTGAGTTTATCAGCCTGCTGCTTACTATAAATGCATCAGTGAGGGGGTTTTCGGTAACTTTGCTGCTCAGATGGAACAGGTTTAAATGTATTGAAAAGTTGTCTATGGATTCTATTTCCGAAAGTAGCTTAATAAGCTCGTCATCCTGTTTGCATGCACTTATCGATATAAGTTTTTCCATATAACCCCCTCTAATGTTCTTTTCTATAGCGAAAGTTTTTGTTGATATGTATTCTAACCAACAACCTATTCCATTAGTTTAAATTTTGTTTATTCTTCTGGTGTAGTTAAGCTTGATGGATATAATTTCAGCTGAATTTGCCGTTTAGAGGTTGGTGTGGAAAGACTGTTATCTTCTCTGAATGAAAAGCAAAAGGAAGCCGTTCTCTATTTTGACTCTCCTCTTTTAATACTTGCAGGTGCAGGTTCCGGGAAAACGAGGGTCATCACTTACAAAATAGCCTATATGGTGAAGGAGCTCCACCTCTCCCCCGAAAGGATCCTTGCGATAACCTTTACAAACAAGGCTGCCAGGGAAATGAGGGAGAGGGTTGAGGGGCTTTTGGGTAGTGAGGTTCCTGTTCTGGTTTCAACGTTTCATTCCTTCTGCGTAAGGCTTTTAAGGAGCCACGCCACAAGACTCGGTTTTAAACCCAACTTTGTTATTTTAGATACTGAGGATAAAAAGAGGCTTTTAAAAGAGGTGGTTAAAGAGCTGAACCTGGATTCAGAGCGATACAGCCCCTCTGCGGTGGCTTCCATCATCAGCAACGTCAAGAACGGCACTTTCTCTCTGGAGTCAGCAGAAATTTACTACGATAGGCTCTCTTCCATTTACGAGCTATACAACCGAAAGCTGAAAGAGATGAACGCCTTAGACTTTGACGACCTGCTGCTCTTTGGGAGGGAGCTCCTTTCCCATCCCGACCTGAAAGAGCGCTACTCCCGGTTTTTCCAGTATGTTCTGATAGACGAGTATCAGGACACAAACAGGATTCAGTATGAGATTGCCAGGGCCTTAACAGAGGAAAAGGGAAACATCTGCGTCGTTGGAGACGAAGACCAGTGTATCTATACCTGGAGAGGAGCAAACATAGACAACATTCTCTCCTTTGAGAGGGACTTCAAAAACGCAAAGGTTATAAAGCTTGAGAAGAATTACAGGTGTTCCGGAACGATTTTGGAGGCGGCAAACGCCGTTATTGAAAACAACAGGCTCAGAAAGGGGAAGCGTCTCTACACAGACAACCCTAAGGGGCAACCAATAGGCCTCTTCAGGGCGGAGACAGACCTTGAGGAAGCTCTCTTTGTTGCCAGAACGGTAAAGAAGCTCTTAGAGAAAGGGTTAAAACCTTCAGACATAGCCGTTTTCTACCGGACGAACGCCCTCTCAAGGGTTTTTGAGGACGCCCTCAGAAGGGAGGGTATTCCATACCAGATAGTTGGAGGCGTGAAATTCTACGAGAGAAAGGAGGTTAAGGATATACTGGCCTACTTGAGGCTTGCCGTTTTTGACTCCGACGTTATCTCCCTCTTCAGAGTTCTCAACACTCCCAGGAGGGGGCTTGGCAGTGCCGTTGAGGAGAAGCTGAGGAAAATTGTGGAGAAAGAGAAGTCCTGGGAGAGGGCGCTCTCTGAGCTCTCTTCTCAGCTGAGGATGGAAAAGCAAAGGAGAGCTGTTGGGGAGCTCCTTGAAACCCTCAGAATCCTCAGGGAGAAGATAGAGGAGCTCCCTCCATACGACTTTGTGAAGTTTATCGTCAACGCAACCGGCTACAAGGAGTTTCTCAGGAGCGAGTATCCTGAAGAATGGGAGCAGAGGCTTGAAAACGTAAACGAGCTCGGGAACACAGTTCAGGAGTTTGCGGAGAGGAGTTCTCTTCGGGGAGAAGAGCTCTACCTGGAGTTTATCTCGTCGCTTACTCTCTCCTCTGACCAGGACGAGCTTGAGGAGAGCTCCAGAGTAACCCTCATGACTGTTCACGCCTCAAAGGGGCTTGAGTTCCCTGTTGTGTTTGTGACCGGCCTTGAGGAGGGAACATTTCCCCACGTTAAGTCGTCTGAAACGAGCCAGGAGATTGAGGAGGAGAGGCGTCTCTTCTACGTTGCCATAACGAGGGCTAAAAAACAGCTGTTCCTCTCCTACTCTAAGAGCCGCCGTTTATTCGGTAGCTACCGTTCCATGAGGCCGTCCCGCTTCGTTTCAGAGATACCTTCCCATCTGATTAGAGAGGTAGAGAGGCGTTCAGAAAAAAACCGGCAGACTGTTGAGTCTGATTCTCTTAAGCCCAGAAAGAGGAAAACTCCAAAAATCGTTTTTCACAAAAAGTTTGGAAAGGGAGTTGTTAAAAGAGTTGAGGGGATGGGAGAGAGCGCAAAAGTTACCGCCTTCTTTGCCAACTACGGGGAAAAGACGATAATTATGAAGTTCTTAAAAGTCCTTGCTTAGGAGGTTGCCTTGAAGCCGATAAAGAAAAGACTTCTCACCCCCGGCCCCACGATGGTTCCGGAGAGGGTTCTTGAAGCCCTTTCCCGTCCTACCCTCTACCACAGGTCTCCGGAGTTTAAGGAGATTTTCCTTGAAACGAGGGAGCTCCTTAGAAAAGTGATGAGAACAGAGGGAGAAGTTCTGATACTTACCTCTTCCGGAACAGGGGCGATGGAAGCTGCCGTTGCCAACCTCTTTAACCCGGGAGACAGCGCCGTTGTTGTTGTTGGCGGCAAGTTCGGCCAGAGGTGGGAGGAGCTCTGCAGAACCCACGGCGTAAACCCGATAGTTGTGAACGTTAAGTGGGGAAAGGCCGTGAACCTTGAGGATGTAGAGAGAGCTCTCTTTGAGAACCCCGGCGTTAGGGGAGTTTTAGTCCAGATATGTGAAACTTCAACGGGAACGTTTCACGATGTTAAGGGGATAGGGGAACTCCTCAAGAGCTACCCCGAAGCCCTGCTGATAGCCGACGGAATAACCGCCTACGGCGTTTACGACATACCGACAGACGAGTGGGGAATAGACGTTGCCATCACAGGTTCGCAGAAAGCCCTCATGACCCCTCCTGGCCTTGCCGTCATAACCCTTAACGAAAGGGCAGTAAACAGGCTTGTTGAAACCCCTAAAACTTACTACTTCAACCTGAGAAAAGAACTGAAACAGCAGGGGAAAGGCCAAACCGCCTACACAACTGCCACCAATCTGGTTGTTGCCCTTAACGAGGCGCTGAAGATGATCGTTGAAGAGGGAATTGAAAGCGTTGCAGAGCGCCACGCCCTCCTTGCAGAGGCCACGAGGGCTGGAGTGAGGGCTTTAGGGCTGGAGTTCCTCTCAAACAGCCCTGCAAACGGCGTAACTGCAGTCCTCTCCCCTGAGGGTATAAACGGTCAGGACATCGTAAAAATAGCCAGGGAGAAGTATGGAATAACCATAGCCGGCGGTCAGGAGCACTTAAAGGGCAAAATCTTCCGCCTCTCCCACATGGGATACGTTGATATGTTTGACGTTTTAACCGGCCTTGAAGTTGTAGAGCTTGCACTGAAAGAACTCGGCTACGATAAGTTTAACTTTGGAGACTCTGTAAAAGCGGCAATGGAGGTTTTCTATAAGGCCAATATGTAGTATAGTGGGGTTTTAAATAACTGAAAAAGGAGAGAACATGAAGAAGTTCCGCTACACCGTTGACTACACCCTTACAGCCCCCGACGGAGCTGTAATCGACACTACCGATGGAAGAGAACCCTTCACCTTCACAACGGGAATGGAAGAGGTAATTCCCGGGTTTGAAAGGGAAGTCTCTCAGATGGAGGAGGGAGAAGAGAAGACGTTTACGCTCCAGCCCTCTGAGGCCTACGGGGAGAGAAGAAAAGAGCTTGTGGAGACTCTTCCCCGCCACATGTTCCAGGGAATAGAGCTTGAAAGGGGTCAAACCCTTCAGGGAACAACTCCAGACGGTCAGACCTTTCTGGTAAGGGTTGTTGACTTTAACGAGGAGACCGTAACGATAGACCACAACCACCCCCTTGCAGGAGTTCCTCTAACCTTTCACGTAAAAGTTCTGAAAAAGGAGGAGGTTGCTTAGTGGAGACGGTTATCGTTTCAGAATCTCCACAGCAGCTTATCAGTAAGCTCATATTTAACACTGTTGTTCCAAGGCCTATCGCCTGGATAACAACGGTTTCAGAGAGGGGAGTTGTTAACCTCGCTCCTTTCTCATTCTTCAACGCCATAACGACAAAGCCACCCCTTCTTTTCGTCTCTGTCGGTAAAAGAAAGGACGGTTCCCTTAAAGATACGGCAAGGAACATCCTTGAAACGAAAGAGTTTGTTGTAAACGTAGTTTCAAAGAAGTTCCTGGAGAAGATGCACCTCTCCGGAAAGGACTTCCCTCCCGACGTAAGTGAGGCAGAGGAGCTGAACGTTGAGCTTGAACCTTCTGAACTTGTGAAACCTCCCAGGGTAAAGGGCGTTCCGGCAGCCCTTGAGTGTGTTCTTAAGGAACATTTACGGTTGGGAGCAACACCCATGGACGTTTTCGTGGGAGAGGTTGTTGCCGTTCACTACCGGCCGGAGCTCCTTCAAACCCAGTCCGGCATAGTTGGAAGGCTGGGGGGTAAGAGATACTGCTGTGTGAGGGAAGAGATAGATCTCTCAGACCTTACCTAAAAGAGGGGGCAGAGCCCCCGCACAATTAAGACGTAGCTTATTCTTAGTTCTTGACCAACAGTCATTATATGGGTAATTTAGCAGGTTTGTCAATATCTAATTTCCGGTTAAACTCCCCAGCTCCAGGGATTTTTCTTCTCTGGAGGGGAGGGGAGTCCTAACTTATCCCAAATTTTGTCAACCTTTTTCTTTACTTCCGGATCCATCTCTATGTCTGGCGGCCAGTCTCTCTCAAACCCTTCACTCTTCCACTTTCTCGTTGCATCCACTCCCATCTTGCTGCCGTAGAAAGGAATGGGAGATGTGTGGTCTAAAGCGTCAACGGGGCCTTCTGTGAACATTATGTCCCTCTTGGGGTCAACGTTGTTTCCCCACCGCCAGATAACCTCTCCTATGTCGTGGACGTTCGTATCTCTGTCAAAAATCACAATGTTCTTTGTAAAGCTCATCTGCCCCATTCCCCAAAGGGCTGATATGACTTTCCTGGCGTGTCCCGGATAGCGTTTGTCTATCGAGATAAAGGCAAAGTTGTGGAATACTCCTTCTATGGGAAGGCACATATCAACAATTTCAGGAAGCTGGGTTTTTAAGAGATACAGGAATATCCTCTCGGTTGCTTTCCCGATGTAGCAGTCCTCCATCGGGGGCTTCCCGACTATCGTTGCCGGGTAGATGGGGTCTCTCCTGTGGGTTATGCAAGTAATGTGGAAAACTGGGTAGAAGTCCGGCAGTGAGTAGTATCCGGTATGGTCTCCAAAAGGACCTTCAAACCGGAACTCTTCTGTATCTACGTAGCCCTCTAAGACTATTTCTGCGTTTGCCGGAACCTCAAGGTCAACAGTTTCACACTTTACCATCTCAACCGGTTTTCCCCTTATAAAGCCGGCAAAGACCATCTCATCAACGTCTTCAGGAAGGGGAGCTGTTGCCGAATAGATAACGGCAGGGTCAGAGCCGATGGCAACTGCAACAGGGAACCTCTTTATCCCCATCCTTTTGGCCTTCCAGAAGTGCTTTGCTCCAACCTTGTGCCAGTGCCAGTGCATTCCCGTTGTGTTTTTGGAGTAGACGTGGAGCCTATACATCCCGCAGTTTCTCTCTCCCGTTTCCGGGTCTTTTGTAAAGACCAGGGGCAGCGTTATGAACCTTCCTCCGTCCTTCGGCCAGCAGAAGAGGATGGGAAACTTTGAGAGGTCGGGATCTTTAACGATAACCTCTTTACAGGGAGCTTTTTCCCTCTTTACCTCTTTTGGGAAGATGTCTGCTATCTTTTTCAGCTCTACCAGTTTTTTGAGTTTATCGATAAACCCGGTCGGTTTTTCCGGCTTTAAGAGTTTTGCTGCCCTTTTTCCTACTGAATCCGGGTCGTCTTCAAGGGCAAGAGACATCCTCTTGTAGCTTGCAAAGAGGTTTATTGCAACCGGGATCTCTCCTCCGTCAACGTTTTTAAACAGCAGGGCTGGTCCTCCGGCTTTAACGGTTCTGTCTGCAATCTCCGTTATCTCAAGGTAGGAGCTTACCGGGTAATCTATCTCCTTCAGCTCCCCTTCTTCCTTGAGTTTCCTGATAAAGTCTCTGAGGTCTTTATACGCCATTGTTTACTTCTCCTTTCAATTTTGTAGAATTCTACCACCTTTGAGGAGAGTAGATATGGTAAAGCTAAGAGAAATAATAGCTTTTCTCGAATCCACTGTTCCCCTTGAGCTCCAGGATAGCTGGGACAACTCCGGCCTTCAGGTTGGGTGGGATGACCAGGAAGTAAAAAGAGCGGGCTTTGCCCTTTCAGTTTCACAGGAAGTTATATCCGCTGCGAAAAAAGAGTCTTTAGACCTGATAATAACCCATCATCCTTTAACGATTTCAGGCTTAAAAGTCTTCTCTCCTTACCTCTACCCCCAGAACCTGCTCCTTGAGCTAGTTAGGAACTCAATCTCCCTCTATGCCCTCCACACAAACCTTGACGTTTCCCCCTTTGGCCCTACTGCCATCATATCGGAGTTTTTAGACCTCCGTGAAACAGAGCCAATAGTCCAGAAGCCCCCTTACGGCCTGATTGGTAAACTGCTGGAAGAGGTTTCTCAGGAAGAGCTCTTCCAGAAGTTAAAGGAGTTCTTCCCTGCCGATGTCTTCAGAGTGGTTAACTACCACTCTTCTCAACCGGTTTCAACGGTTGCGGTCTGTTCAGGCAGTGGGGCGTCATTTATCGATGCTGTTGCAGGAAGGGTTGATCTTTACATAACCGGGGATGTTAAGTATCACGATGCCATGAAAGCCAAAGACCTCGGGCTTACAGTTTTCGATATGGGGCACTTCGGAACGGAGAGGCTCTTTTACAGAAAGTTGAAGAAACTACTTGAAAGCACGTTTCCTCAGGTAGATTTTATACTCCTGCCTGAAAAATCTCCCTTTGAGGTAATTTAGGATGTTAGACGAAAAACTTCTTGAGGTTCAGAATAGAGAAGTAGAACTTCTCAGGCTTAATACGAAGCTAAAAGAACTTCTGAGGAAGAAGGAAGAGAAAGAAAAGACATTAAGGAAGCTTGAGTCTAAACTGGAGTCTGCTGCTAAAAAGCTGGAGGAGAAAAAGAAGGAATTGGAGGATTTGAAGAGTTTTATATCTTACAAGCGAGAGAGAGTGGAAGAACTGAAAAGGCAGAAGGGAAGGGCAAGGAATAGAAGTGAATTTAAACAGATTCTCAGACAGATTGCTAAAAGTGAGGATGAAATAATTAAGGCAAAACAGGAGGTTACAAGGTTAGAAGCAGAAGCTGAGGCACTTTCAGAGGCGTATTTAAGGTTAAAAAAGGAAATAGAACCTCATGTTCAAAGTATTCTTAAAGAGATAGATGAGCTCTCTGTTGAAGTTGATAGGCAGAAAAGGAAAATAGCAAAAGTAGAAGGGGAGATTGATAAGCTTAAGTCGAACATTCCTCCGGAAGAACTTCAGCGGTTTGAGAAGCTTAAAGATAAGTTTAACGGTCTTGTCTTTGCAGATATTTCTTCTGGTGCCTGTGAGGGTTGTGGAATGGCGTTTTCTCCTGCAGAGTATAAGGAGCTTTTGAAAAAACTTGAGGCTGGAAAAACAAAGTGTCCATACTGCGGAAGATTCATTTACAGTAAAGTAATAGCAAGGTAGGCAATTTTCTTTTTGGTTTTTTTTGGTCTTTGTTTACGGTATGACGTTTTAGTCTTTTGCGTCTAAAATAAAAATGGCTCCCCGGGCCGGGCTCGAACCAGCGACCTGGTGGTTAACAGCCACCCGCTCTACCAGCTGAGCTACCGGGGAGCTTTGCTGGGAGGAAATATAAACCGTATTCTGTTTTATGTCAAGAGGGTGTACGGGTTTAATGCATAACTAATGTCTGAAATGCCTTATTCCTGTGAACACCATTGCCATTCCGTGCTCGTTTGCCGCCTCTATAACCTCCTTGTCCCTTATTGAGCCTCCGGGCTGGATAACTGCTGTTACTCCAACCTTTGCAGCCTCGTCTATGCTGTCTCTGAAGGGGAAGAATGCCTCAGAAGCAAGAACAGAGCCAGAGAGGTCTAATCCCATCAGCTTTGCCTTTTCTGCTGCGCAGCGGGCCGAGTCAACCCGGGATGTCTGGCCTACTCCAATTCCAACTGCCACTTTGTCTTTTGCGTAAACGACAGAGTTTGACTTCACCCACTTAACGACCTTGAAGGCAAAGAGGAGGTCTTCCCACTCTTTCTCTGTGGGCTCTCTGTCTGTTACAACTTTTAGCTTTTCGGGGTCAACGGTTATCAGGTCTCTGTCCTGAACCAAAAGACCTCCAACAACTCTCCTGTAGTCAAAGGGTGAGTCCTGACCTCTTCTCTCAATTCCCGTTAAACCTTTTGTTGTTAGAACCCTCAAGTTCTTCTTTGTTTTGAGAATCTCAAGGGCTTCCTCGTCGTAGTCTGGAGCGATTATGCACTCGTAGAACCTCTCTGTTATTAGCTTTGCAGCTTCAGGGGAAACCTTTGTGTTGAAGGCGATGATTCCGCCGAAGGCTGAGAGAGGATCAACTTTTAGGGCTTTCTCGTAGGCCTCTTCTGGGGTTTCTCCAAGGGCTACTCCGCAGGGGTTTGCGTGCTTTATGATTGCACAGGCTGTTCCCTCTTTTTCAGGGTCAAACTCTAAGACTAAGTTGAGAGCTCCGTCTAAGTCGTAGATGTTGTTGAAGGAGAGCTCTTTCTCTCCGTGGAGCTTTTCAGCCCTTGTTACGCAGGGTTCTTTAACGAAAACTTCTCTGTAGAAAGCTCCTCTCTGGTGGGGGTTCTCTCCGTATCTAAGGTCCTGAACTTTCTCAAATGTGATTGTTAGAGGGTTGCGGAGCTCCCTGCAGGAAACGGGCTTTCCTTCTTCATCTATGCTGAAGAGGAAGTCTGAGATGAGGGCGTCGTAGTGGGCTGTAAGATTAAAGGCTTTCCTTGCAAGGTAGAAGCGGGTTTTAAGTGAAATCTCTCCGGTGTTTTTGAGCTCCTCAATAATTTTGCTGTAGTCTGAAGGGTCTGTGACGATCGCAACGTGCTTAAAGTTCTTAGCTGCAGCCCTAACCATCGTTGGCCCGCCGATGTCTATGTTCTCAATTATCTCGTCAAGGTCTGCTCCACGGGCAACTGTCTCTTTAAAGGGATAAAGGTTAACGACAACCATGTCTATCGGCTCTATCTCAAGCTCTTTCATCGCCTGAAGGTGCTCGTCCTTAGATCTGTCTGCAAGTATCCCGCCGTGGACTTTCGGGTGGAGCGTTTTAACTCTTCCCTCCATTATTTCCGGGAAACCTGTAAGGTCTGAAATTTCCCGAACAGGAATTCCACTCTCTTTAAGGAGCTTTGCCGTTCCTCCTGTTGAAACTATCTCAACTCCAAGCTCTGAAAGGGCTTTTGCAAACTCAACAACTCCCGTTTTATCTGAAACGGAGATGAGAGCTCTAACAGGTCTCATACCTCTTTCCTCCTTTAATCCTTTTTGGCTGGGGCAATTGTATAATACGGCAAAAGGAGGTGGCCTTTGGAAAACATTATCCCTCTGCTGATAGTCCTTTTAGTCTTCCTCATCATTCTAATAGCGGCTTCAGTGAAGATCGTTCCTCAGAAGGAGGCCTGGATTGTTGAGAGGCTCGGAAAATACCACAGGACTTTAACGGCAGGTCTTCACTTCATCGTTCCCTTTATAGACAGGATAAGGGCAAAGGTGAGCCTTAAGGAGCAGGTTCTTGACATTCCAAAGCAGGAAGTAATCACGAAAGACAACGTTGTTGTTCGGATTGACGCCGTTTGCTACTTTACGGTTGTTAAGCCTGAAGATGCCGTTTACAACATTGAAAACCTTGAGTATGCAATCGTTCAAACGGTTCAGACAAACCTGA